>NZ_JBFAHV010000001.1:0-1299818 GCF_040654375.1 Nocardia sp. NPDC050710
GGCAAAAGCTTCGGCAGCAAATACGTCGAGTTCGACACCCCACCGTCCACGGTCAAACTGGCCCTCTACGGACGCCGCGCCGCCGCCAAGGACGCCGGCGTCGCCCCGGAAGGCACCGGATCACACCGAATCATCATCGGCAGCGGTTTCGGGTCATTCACCGACCCGGACGGGTTCGAATGGGAGGTCGCGGTCTGAGTCGTTCGGTCCGGCGCCCGACCCGTCACTATTTCCGGGCCCACCGATAAATCGGTTCCGATCATTGGCCGATGAGCTTCCGATTCGGTTGTGCCCGCAGGGCAACTCCGCTGTCTCATTGGAAATGGCCAAGCGCCGCCGAACAACCCGCCCAGGGCCCCCAGCCCTGTGCGGCGAGTACCTGCTCGGCGACCGCGATCTGCTGTTCCCGGGTGGCTTTGTCGGCAGTCGGCGCATACGCGGCACCACCATAGGCAATCCATGTGCCCGGCGAGAACTGTAGGCCACCATGAAACCCATTGCCGGTGTTGATACTCCAATTTCCACCCGACTCACATGCGGCCAGGCTGTCCCATTCCTGGTCGGTAGCGGCGGAAGCTTGGCCAATGGATGCTATACCGGCCCCGCCGATTATCGCGCCGGTAGCGAGAATCTTCTTCAGCAAGGTGCCCAGAGCGCTCATATCGCAGTTCCTTTCGAGTTAGTAACCCTTACAGGTGTCCAAGCATGAAAGGTGATCACTGGATCTTTGGCCCGTACGAGTGTGTGCTGGGTGCCGTGAGCTGATGTGGCAGTCCCGCGATATCGTGTCCACATCGCAATATGAACCCGCGCTGTGGGTCAACGTGCCAGGCAGCCTTTTGTGGTAGGCACGACCGGCGATGCGGTGGCGCAACTGGACCACGGCCATGATGTGGAGGACTCGGTTGATCTTGCGGTTGTCGGCGCGGGAGCGCCGATATCGCTGCTGCTCGCCCGAGGACGCGTCCAGGCGGTGGTGCCGTTCCAGGAGGCGAACCGGTCCGGGTTGTCGAAGCGGTGGATGTCGCCGGTGCAGGCGGTTGAGCGTGACGGTGCGGGCAGCCGAGTCCGTCCCGTCGGTCGGCGCGCATCCTGAGCGCGATCAATTCCGGATCGGCTTCGGCGCGATACAGGTTCGGCGCGTGCAGGGCCGAGCGCGACCGAGTGTGAGTCAACCGGGTCGGTCTTGCCGCCGTTGCCGGTCGCGAACACTCGCACCTGCGCCGAGAGTTTCGTCGGGATGTCGATGACAGTTTCGCCGTCGTGGACCAAGCGGTGTGCCAGGTGACAGCCGATACCGTTACAGCCCTCGATGGCTCAGCCCCGGTCGGTCAATCATTGTCCGGCCCTGAGCATTTCATTTGACAGTGAAGAGCTGAGCCGGGGGCGGCGGGTCGGATCATTCAGATTGGTAGGAGTGTTTCGAGGGTGCTGCAGGGCGGATGGAACACGCTCGTCCAGGTACCTCGGTCAGTCCGTGGTCGTGGATGATCGGTATGCCGTAGCGGTGTTCGAACTTGGTCCGCAGTTCAACGCCAACTCGCGCCGCGCCGCAGATAGCGAACCGCACGGACGAGGTGTTCGGCCGCATCTCTGCGGGCAGATCGGACAGCTGTGTGTACATGGTCGGGTCGGCGGTGAAGTAGGTGGCCCGGCTGCATTCGATCCGGTCGAAGAATGTGGTGGGACTGAATAGGCCAGCGACGGTGGTGCGGCCACCGGCGAGCAGTGGTGACACGGTGCCCAGTGCAATGCCGTTGACATGGAACAGCGGCAGGATCGACAGGCTGTGGTCGGTGTCGGTGAGTGCGAATATCTCGATCGCCAATCGGCATAGGGCATTGAGGTTCAGGTGGTCGAGCGTCACGATCTTCGGATTGCTGGCGGCGTTGTTGGTGTGGATGAGTAGTGCCAGTGCGTCGTCGCGGGACCGGGCGGGTTTGGCGGTGTCGGGCTGTGCTGTGGTGAGCCGGTCTGCGGGTATCACGGTTTGGACCGGAAAGGCGTAGGCGGGTTCGTGCACGGCGATGACGACTTTGGCTCTCGTGTAGGCCATTTGGTGGCTGGCGTCTTCGGCGGGCAGCGCTGGGTCTATGGGGGTCGCAGTGGCACCTAGGCGCCAGGTGGCGAACAGGGATACGACGAAGGCGGCTGTGTTGGGCAGCATGATCGCGACCACGTCGCCCGTCGAGACTCCCGCGTCGCGTAGGGAAGTGGTGGCCCGCCGTACGGCGGTCAGGAATCCGGTGTTGTTCAGGTCGGTGCTGTCATCGGCGACCGCAGCGGCGTGTGGTGCGTTGTCGGCACGGCAGTCCGGGAGTGTCGCAAGGTTCATGGTCGATCCTGGGGAGCGAGGTGCGGGAATGCCACCAACGGTAGGAATACCCGACGTCGCTCGACACCGTCGTGCGGGTATGAACTTCGCGGCGTGTGTTGTTGCTCGAGGACAATGCCGACGCCTTGATCTGCTGGGTGGTAGTCGCGATGTAACAGACGCTTCGTCGCTGCGCAATGTCGATGTGGGGGCACTCGCGAGGCAGTGGTGCAGCTGTCGAGCGCCAATGGTGGGAATGGGCAGTCGCTGGGTCCGGTCATGCAATGAGGGAGGGAGTTCATGGCGATTTCGTCGCGGGAGAACAAGCCGATCGAACGCTGCCACGAGAGTGGGCAGGAGATTAGGGTTGAGAGCGTGACGATCGCGCGTCACGACGATGTCGATGCAGACCGCTTCATCGCGGCGATAGCCGCCCGGATGAATGACCGGGTGACCGACGTCGGCGCGGCCATCTGCGCTTACCTCGAAGACGGCATCACCGAGCTTCGCGGCGATCCGCGCACCTCTGATCTGCTCGCCGCCAGCGTCGAATCCAACGTCGCCACCATTCTGCGCGCCTTGCGCTACGACCTTCCCGCCGCAGACGTCCGAGCTCCGCTCGCCGCCGTGGAGTACGCCAGACGCCTGGCTCGGCAAGGGGTGCCCGCCAATGCCCTTATCCGCGCCTACCGGCTCGGGCAGCGGCGCATGACCGAGCTGGTCTTCGCTGAACTGCAGACACTGGCCATCCCCCCGGCCGAGCGGATCAGCGTGATCGAACGCATCACCGTGACTCTTTTCGACTTCAGTGACCGCGTCACCGAACAGGTCGTGGCGATCTACGACGACGAGCGGGAGCGCTGGCTGGAAAGCCAGAACAGCGTCCGAGCAGTGCGGGTTCGCGAGGTAATCGATGGCCGCAAGAGCATTGATGTCGACGCGGTGACCGAGGCGATCCGGTATCCGCTGCGCTGGCAACACCTGGCGCTTGTGCTGTGGTACCCCGACGCCGAGACCGACAGCGATGCGATACCGCGTCTGCAGCGGTTCGTCCGCGAACTCGGGGACGCGGTTGCCGCCGCGTCGAGCCCGCTGGTCGTCGGGTCGGATCAGGTCAGCATCTGGGCCTGGCTGCCGTACCGGACTGCGCCGGGAAGCCTGGTCGCCGATGTACGCACATTCGTGACCGCCCACCGCGACCACCCGAACGTTGCGATCGGCACCGTCGCCGCGGGAATCGATGGCTTCCGCAACTCCCATCACAGCGCTCAGCGCGCCTGCTCCGTCGCCCTGGCACGTGGACAGTCCTCGTCCACCGTCGTCGCCGCCGACGACCCCGGTCTGACGACTGCTGCACTACTGGGCGGCACTGTCGCCGAGACTCGCGACTGGGTGAGCGAGGTGCTCGGCGACCTGGCCGGTGACGACGAGCACGACGAACGCTTGCGTGACACCCTGCGGATATTCCTGGGCACCGGATCCAGCTACAAAGCCGCCGCCACCGAGCTGAATCTGCATTCCAACTCCGTCAAATACCGGATCGGACGCGCCGTCGCCCGACGCGGGCGACCGATCGGCGCCGACCGGCTCGACGTCGAACTCGCACTGCTGGTATGCCACTGGTACGGCCCCGCCGTCCTGCGGCCGGACCCGAACCAGTAAGTACGGCTACCAACCCGCTCTCGGCCCTCATCCCGAGCGACAACGACCAGACCCGAATTCGTCTTCCCCCCACGTGGCGCGCGCCCAGGTGCGGCCTACCGCTCTCGGCACGGATTGCAGTAAGACCCGACACCCGACAGGCGAAGTACCCGCAGCGCGGCACATCGACCTTCGTGACGGTGTCTATTCCGGCGAACTCGCATCGATCTAAGACAGCTCGATGTCGGGCAGCACACGAAGGCACTACCTCTACTCGCCGACGACCGTCGCTGCTCGCGAGGCGCCCGACATCGCCCTGCACATATGTCGGCGCCGATCGAATTGCTGAAACACCTGAACCGTCGGCAAATGCGAGCTGGTGGGCCAGGCCCGCGCCAGCGGGCTGCAGCTGACCGGCGAGGGCTGTCTGCTGGGGCAGCTGACCGTTACCGGCGCCCCAGATCGTTCAATGCGCCGAACAAGACGCTGATGCGGGTGCGCGGGGTGCGCCGCAGCGAGGCCGAGCCGGGGCAGACGGTCGCGCCGCGGAAGAATGCCGCTTCGGTCAGTGCGAGGCGAGAGGTGACCAGATCCAAGGCCATACGGGCCACCGCCTGTTCGGTCGGCGCGACCACTTGCGACTGCTCGAAGCGCGAATCTCCGCGTTCGATCCGGACCTGGCACCGCCAACCGGGTCCGGCCGGGTAGCGGGTGGGGCGCCCGATCTCCACGCGAATACGGGTGCCGCCCTTGTCGAACTCCTTCGTTACCCAGAAGTCGTCTCCCACCATGCCCGCGATGATCATGGCACCGGTCGGTTCGATGCCGACAGGGCAAAAGTAACTTCGTCGTGGCTCATCTCAACCCTCCGATTCGCGCACCCTTCGGGGCGACCATCCACCGCGTGCGCGCCGACCATAACCAACCCGAAGAGTCATGGCAACCTTTCAGCAAATGCCTCCCCGGAGCGGCGACACCAGCCGCACGGCCACGCAGCCGATGCGCCACCGCCTCGCGGCATCGGCCGACTGATCCGCGAAACCCGGTGGCTCGTAGCCGGTGCGTGCGGGCATAGTGCCCCACACGGGGATCGAGGGACTGGATGCCGATGGGTTCATCGCCAGGGATGGCTCGCTGAGTCGAGTTCAGCCGCGATTCGCTCCGGTCGTCGACGGCGCATGTGCGGCAATCGTCGACAGCTTGGGACCCGATCGACTGCACAGCGCCTACCTGCACGGCAGCGTTCCCGCGGCACCACCATTCCGGCGGTCGCCGATCTGACCCAACCGGCCTCACCTGAGTTCGGGCAACATGACAGGAACTGATTAGCCGAGTACATGGCGGGTACCGCCGCAGTATGGATGCGACTACGGACAGGTTGCTGCATGCGTTGACGCGTGCGGTGAATTCGCTGTCCGATGCCGACATCAAATTCGCGGTGGCGGGCGGCTGTGCCGTCTACGCGCGGGGTGGGCCCGCCACGCACCACGACGTCGATCTGTTCGTCAAACCCCTCGATGTGGCGCGAGCGGTCAGGGCGCTGACCCGCGCCGGTTTGCGCGCGTCGGAACCGCCCGAGAACTGGCTGCGTAAGGTGTACGACGGCGACACGATGATCGACCTGATCTATCGTCCGAATGACCGCGACGTCACCGATGAGCTGTTGGACCGCGCGACCGTGATGCGGATCGGGCCCGCCCGGGCTCCGGTGGTCTCCGGAACAGATCTGATCGTCGACAAACTGCTGGTCTTCGACGCGCACCGACTGGATCTGAGCCCACTGCTCCACATCGCGCGCGACCTGCGGGAACAGGTGGATTGGCCGACGGTACGCGAGCAGACCGCGCACTCACCGTACGCCAGGGCTTTTCTCGGTCTGGTCGACGATCTGGGCATCACCGACACCGGAAAGGTGGAGTGAATGGAGCATCCGCAATATCTCGTAGCGCAATTGCACCGGGCGCTGGCCGAGGATCCGCGCACGGCCGAACTCGGTGTGCAGGTGACCATCCGGGGTGACGTGGTGGCCCTGGACGGTGAGGTGAATACGCCGGAACTAAAGAGACAGATCGAAGCCGTTGTACGCGAACAGCTTCCGGATTCGGTGATTCACAATGACATACACGTCACCAAACCGGCGCCTCCTGCCGACTTCGAGGAGCTCGGACCGGTGACACATCGGCCGAAAGAAGGTGAGTAGCGATGCGAATCGCCGCCGTCGGTGATGTCCATCTGGGCGCGGATTCCGCCGACAACCTGCGTCCGAGCTTGCGTGATCTTTCGCGGCGAGCCGATATTCTGTTGCTCGCAGGCGATCTGACCAGACATGGCACCCTGGACGAGGCCGGGATCGTCGCGCAGGAATTCGCCGACCTCGACGTGCCGGTGGTCGCCGTACTCGGCAACCACGACCACCACAGCGATGCGGCCGACGATATCGCGAAACTGCTGACCGATCACGGCATTACGGTATTGGAGGGCAGTTCGGCGACCTTCACCGTCGACGGATATACCCTCGGTGTCGCGGGCACCAAGGGGTTCGGCGGCGGATTCGCGGGTAAATGCGCCAGCATCTTCGGTGAACGGATCATGCGCGAATTCGCTTGCCACACCGTTGATATGGCCAATGGCCTCGGTGCGGCGCTTGCCGAATTGAGCACCGATATCACCGTGGCACTGACGCATTATTCGCCCATCAGCGATACGTTGCACGGCGAGCCGCGCGAGATCTACCCGTTCCTGGGTTCCTATCTCCTGGGAGAAGCGATCGACGACAACGGAGCCGACTTGGCTCTGCATGGACACGCCCATGCGGGCATCGAACGCGGCACCACCCCCGGAGGCATCAGGGTGCGCAATGTCGCCCAACCGGTGATCCGATCGGCGTACGCGGTCTACGAACTCGAACCGGACCCGGGCTGACTCGCCACACGCGGATCGGCATTCGTTCAATTCGTCTACGGGCGCCGCATTTCGCCGCTACCGTCAGTTCGTTAGTGCAAGGACACTTGCGCGGTGTCAGTGAATCGGAGCGTGCCCGATGGGGTTTCTCGAACCCGACCTGCCAGTGGTCGATATGGCGGAATGGAGTAAAAGCACCCGTAGCGAACGGATTCGACCGATGGCCCGGCATTGGGCCGAGGTCGGCTTCGGGACACCGATCGCGCTGCACCTGTTCTATGTCGCCAAGGTCCTGCTCTACATCCTCGGCGGCTGGCTGATCGTACTGTCCACCACGGGAATCGACGGGTTCACCAGCGTCGGGGATTGGTGGTCGGAGCCGATCGTCTTCCAGAAAGTCGTGCTGTACACGCTGCTGTTCGAGGTGGTCGGGCTCGGCTGCGGATTCGGTCCGTTGAACAACCGGTTCTTCCCACCGCTGGGCTCGGCACTGTATTGGTTGCGGCCGAGGACGATTCGGCTGCCGCCGTGGCCGGGGCGGGTTCCGCTGACCGCGGGTACGACCCGGACGGCGGCAGATATCGCGCTGTACGCGGCACTGCTGGTACTGATCTCGGTCGCGTTGCTATCCGACGGCACCGGTCCGGTATCGCGGTTGGACACCTCCGTGGGACTGCTGCCGGTATGGCAGATCGCGGTGATCCTCGGTCTGCTCGCGGCCATCGGAGTGCGCGATAAGGTGATTTTCCTGGCGGCGCGCGGTGAGGTCTATGCCACGCTGGCGGTCACCTTCCTCTTCGGCGCCGACATGATCGTCGCCGCGAAGGTGGTCTTCGTGGTGATCTGGATGGGCGCGGCGACATCCAAGCTGAACAAGCATTTCCCATTCGTCGTCTCGACGATGATGTCCAACAGCCCGGTGATCCGGCGAAAGTCGTTCAAGCGCATGTTCTTCGAGAACTTCCCGGACGACCTTCGACCCGGTCGGCTGTCGCGCGTCGTCGCCCACACGGGGACGGCCGTCGAGATGGGGGTGCCCTTGGTGCTGTTCTTCTCGCACGGTGGTGTGCCGACGGCGATCGCCGCGGCGATGATGGTGGGCTTCCACCTGGCGATCCTGACGGCCATTCCGATGGGGGTGCCCCTGGAATGGAATGTCTTCATGATCTTCGGCGTGTTGGTGTTGTTCGTCGCGCACGCCGATCAGGGCTTGGCCGACCTGACCGAACCCGTACCGGTGGCGTTGTTGTTCGTCGTGATCGCGGGCATCGTGATCGCCGGAAACCTCTTCCCGCGCAAGATCTCATTTCTGCCGGGCATGCGGTATTACGCGGGCAATTGGGATACGACGCTGTGGTGCGTCACACCGTCGGCCGCCGAGAAGATCGGCCGCGGCATCGTCGCGATCGCGAGTATGCCGCAGGCCCAGTTGGAGCGGTTCTACGGCAAGGATCGGGCGCAGATCCCGATGTATATGGGATATGCCTTCCGCGCCATGAACACCCACGGTCGAGCGCTGTTCACCCTGGTTCATCGCGCGATGCCCGCCGGTCACGAGGACGACTACACCATCACCGACGGCGAACGCATCTGTAGCACCGCGGTCGGCTGGAACTTCGGGGACGGTCATATGCACAACGAGCAACTCATCGCCGCGATACAGCAGCGGTGCCGGTTCGAACCGGGGGAAGTGCGCGTGGTGCTGCTCGATGCCCAGCCGATCCACAAGCAGACCCAGGAATACCGTCTCGTCGACGCTGCCACCGGTGAGTTCGAGCGCGGTGTCGTCCACGTCGCGGACATGGTTGTCCGCCAGCCGTGGGCGGATGACGTACCCGTGCACGTCCATCGCTCGGCGTGATTCTCCGATTCGGTAGGTGTCCGCCGCGCTCGACGTCGCCAGCGAGAGACGCACCAGACGCGAGATCGCGAATCGCATCGAGTGGTGCGGACGGCGACACCGGCAATGTCAGTTCGATGAACTTCTCGTCGCAGAGCTCGCAGAAGATACCGAAGCGGGCCCGCAGCCCGAATCGAGCAGCGGCGGAATTCGAGCGCCGATCCGGCGGCACGCGAAGGAGTGCCCGCACGCTCAGCGAACCGCCCCTGGTACCGGGCACCATGGGGACGCACACGGTGTGCGTACTGCTCGAGATCGGGCAGATCGCCTTTCGCCTGACCCAGCCGACGCGGCTGAGCTCCCGAACGGCGCGAGGTACTCGGTGGGTTCAGAGACGCACCGGCCGGTCGATCACCGGTAGTTCGACGGTGTCGGTCATCGGGTCGACGCGCAGGGAAACAATGAACTCCTCGATCGTCCCGTAGCGGGCAAGGACGCTCTCCAGCAGCCGGAAGGCAACTTCTCTCGATCCCATGCGCATACGGTTTCCCACCGGGACATCGCGTTAACCACAAATCTGTCGGACAGCTTCGACGGAATTTCGCTCGCCGCCGACCGACTAGCTGGGCGCCACGGCACTTCCACCGATCGCCATATACATGGTCATCAGGACGAACAGGAACCACCCCGCGCCCTGCCAGATCGGCCAACCCCCGCGGCGCCGCCACACGCGATAGGTGATGACGAAGGCGCCGATACCACCGAGCATCAACACAATCACCGGGCCGAACAGCACCGCGAAACGGGCGGCGGAATCACAGAGCACCACCTCCGCGGCGGCGCAGCGCGCACGATGGTCCGCCCAAATCATGCCCGCCGCCGCGACCAGCGCCGCGATCACGATAATCGCGAGCACATAGCTCGACGCCCGGCGAAATGTTCCCCCGTCGGGCCACCGCTTCTCGACGTCGTTGACCATCGCACCTCCCGCGGGAGTGGATGCTTTGGAGGTTACCCTCCAGCTACCCGACAAACACCGGCACGGCGCCTCCGGGCTCAGGAGTCCTGGTAACGCCGCAGTTCTTGCCGGGCGACGACGCCGAGGTGGACCTCGTCCGGGCCGTCCGCCAGTCGCAGCGCGCGAGCGCCGGTGAAGGCTCGCGCCAGCGGGAAGTCATCGGACATGCCCGCGCCACCGTGCAATTGGATGGCCATGTCGATCACCTCCTGGGTCATGCGCGGTACCACCGCCTTGATCTGCGACACCTCACTGCGCGCGCCCGCGATGCCCTTGGTGTCGAGCAGCCAGGCCGTATGCAGTACCAGCAGCCGAGCCTGGTCGATCGCGATGCGCGCCTGTGCGATGCGCTCGCGATTGCCGCCCAGATTCACCAGTGGCTTGCCGAATGCCGTGCGGGACAATCCACGTCGGCATGCCAGTTCCAATGCGCGTTCGGCGAGCCCGATGGCGCGCATGCAGTGGTGGATGCGTCCGGGACCCAGGCGCCCCTGGGCGATTTCGAATCCTCTTCCCGGGCCGCCGATTACGGCGTCGAGCGGGAGCCGGACATCGGTGAAGGACACCTCGCCGTGGCCGTAGGGCTCATCGAAATAGCCGAAGGTCGTCAGCATGCGCTCGACCTTCACCCCCGGCGTATCCAGTGGTACCAGGACCATCGAATGGCGCATGTAGGGGTGCGCGTCCGGATCGGTCACTCCCATAAAGATCACGAACTTGCAATTCGGGTGGCCGATTCCGGTGCTCCACCATTTGCGGCCGTTGAGCACGATATCGGCGCCGTCGACCACGGCGCGGGCCGCCATATTCGTGGCGTCGGAGGAGGCGACATCGGGTTCGGTCATACAGAAGGCCGACCGGATCGTGCCGTCGAGCAGCGGCAGCAGCCAGTCCTGCTGCTGTTGCGCGCTGCCGTACTGCACCAGCACTTCGGCGTTACCGGTGTCGGGCGCATTGCAATTGAAGATCTCCGGTGCCAACGCGGAGGCGCCCATCGCCTCGGCCAGCGGGGCGTAGTCGACATTGCTCAACCCGGCGCCGTGATCGTGATTCGGAAGGAACAGATTCCACAGATTGGCGGCGCGAGCCGCGGACTTGAGTTCCTCGACAACCGGCGGCACGGTCCACGGCGCCGCCGCCAATGCCGCCGCGACGGACGCCTCCTGCGGTTCGATCCGTTCGCGGACGAAGCGCCGCACCTCGACGAGGTAGTCCGCCGCTCGCTCCGAATGTGCGAAATCCATGATCAGCCTCTCCGTCGTGGCATCGAAATATGTTGTGCCGCAGTACACATCAGGAGTCCGGTAGCTGCGACAGCGGTTCGCCGTCGGCGGCGAGCAGGATCCGGATGGTATCGGCCCAGTTGCGCAGTGTGGCCTCGGCGGCTTTGTCGGTGGTGTGCAGCACCCGGGACATCGCGGTACCGCGCAGCATTGCGATGGTGAGATCGCGAATCACGGGATATCGCGGATGTGCGGCGACTTGCGGACCGAAGAGATCGTCGACGACGCGGAACAGGTCGCGGCCCGCCGCGCGTTCGGCTTCCAGCAGGGCTACCGCCAACCGCGGGTCGGTGCGCGCGGCCGCCCACAGCTCGTACTCCGCCTGTGCGGGCGGTCGCGTCATCGTCTCGTACAACGCCGTCAGCGCCCGCTCGACCGGGTCCGCGGCGCCACCCAGCCGCTGCGCGGCCGTCCGCGCGGCCGCTTCGTTCCGCTCCACCAGATCGGCGACCAGGGCCTTGGACAACTCGTGGATGGTCGGGAAGTGGTGCAGCAGCGCGCCGCGACTGATTCCGGCCGCGTTCTGCACGGCCACGGTGGTCAATGCCGAGTACCCGCGCTCGACCAGCAGTTCGGTTGCCACGCCGAGGATGCGCGCCCTGGTGGCTCGCTTCTGTTCGTCGCGTGTGGTCAAAGCCGACCTTTCCTGGGCATTCCGGCAGCCGATGCACCGAGAATTTCACAGTCACTATTGACTGTCAATGGGTGAATCGGTCAAGCTGCATGCGTATCCCGCCGTGGCCGCCCGCCTCCCAACGGCCCGCCCCGGATCTGCCGTTCTCGGCTCCTCGAAAGGGAAAACCATGACCGACAATCGAACTCACTCAGGACAGCACCCCGCCGCGTGGTACGAGAATTGGACAGAGGGACCAGACTCCCCCTGGCAGCACCGGCCGGAACCGGCCGATGACCGCGAGTACCGCACCCTCACCTACGAGCGCGACGGCCGCATCGCCCGCATCACCTTCAACCGCCCGGAGAAGGGCAACACCATCACCCCCGACACCCCGCGCGATATCGCGCACGCGGTGGAACGCGCCGACCTCGACCCGCGCGTGCACGTCATCCTGGTCTCAGGACGAGGCAAAGGCTTCTGCGGCGGCTACGACCTGGATATGTTCGCCGAACAGGGCTTCCGGACCGGCGACGGAGCCGATGAGCTCACCGGCACCGTCATCGATCCGGTCGTGCAGGCGGTCAACCACAATCCCTGGGGCACCTGGGATCCCATGATCGACTACGCCATGATGAGCCGCTTCAACCGCGGCTTCTCCAGCCTCATGAACGCCAATAAACCCACCGTCGCCAAATTGCACGGCTTCGCCGTCGCGGGCGGCACCGATATCGCCCTGTATTCGGACCAGATCATCTGCGCCGACGACACCAAAATCGGCTACCCACCCACCCGTGTCTGGGGCATTCCCGCCGCGGGCATGTGGGCCCACCGCCTGGGCGACCAGCGCGCCAAACGACTGCTGTTCACCGGCGACTGCATCAGCGGAAAGCAAGCCGCCGAATGGGGCCTCGCGGTCGAATCCTGCCCCGCCGACGAACTCGACGCCCGCACCGAGGCCCTGGTCGAGCGCATCGCCCGGATGCCGATCAACCAACTCATGATGGCCAAGCTCGCTCTCAACTCCGCGCTGCACTCCCAGGGCGTCACCAACTCCGGGATGATCAGCACCGTCTTCGACGGCATCTCCCGGCACACCCGCGAGGGCTACGCCTTCCAACTACGTTCCGCCACAGTGGGTTTCCGCGAAGCGGTCCGCGAACGCGACGAACCCTACGGCGACCACAAGCGCGCCCAGTTCGACCACTGAACCATGGGTCCGCGCGTTCATCATTCAGCCCCCTGCGGCGGCGTATAGACACGGACCAGCCCGCTGAACCGTCGCCGACCGCGAGGGCGGCCGACGACGGTTCGGCGGGCTCAGGAGAC
This sequence comes from Nocardia sp. NPDC050710, assembly GCF_040654375.1. Lineage (NCBI taxonomy): Bacteria > Bacillati > Actinomycetota > Actinomycetes > Mycobacteriales > Nocardiaceae > Nocardia > Nocardia sp. NPDC050710. Next base: position 12,940 of record NZ_JBFAHV010000001.1, read on the forward strand.
CGTGGCGGCCTCCGGCTGGTCGGGCGCCGGGGTGCTCACCGGACGCGAACGCAGCAGGACCACACCGAGGAGAGCGGCGGCGATGCTGAAACCCGCGCTGATCCACGCGCCGGTGGACATGGCGGTGGTGAACGCCGCCTTCGCGGGTTCGATGTAACCGAGTTGGAATGCGGCGCCGATGGATTCGCGCGCGGCCTCGGGTGCGTCGCCGGGCATTTCGGAGGTGAACACACCGGCCAGCACGCTACCCAGCACGGCGATGCTGATCGCCATACCGACCTGTTGCAGGGTGTCGTTCATGGCGGAGCCGACGCCCGCGTGCTCGAGCGGAATAGCGTTCATGATGGCGGCGTACGCGGCGGGTCCGGCCAGACCGCCGCCGACACCCATGACCAGCATGCTGACCAGAACCCACACGTAACCCTCACCGACCGCGAGCACGGCGAAGGCCACGCCCATAACCAGTAGACCGGAGACGATCAGGGTCTTATTACTCAACGTCTTGCCCAGGGTCGCGCCGAGCCCGTTGCAGACGGCGGCCGCGACCGCGTACGGCAGCAGCGCCAGGCCCGCCTTCATCGGGCCGTAGCCGAGTACGAACTGCAGGTACTGGGTGAGCATGAGCATGATCGCGCCCATGCCGAACACCATCAGCAGCAGTGTCAGCGCGGTGCCGGTGAAGTCCCGGTTGCGGAAGACACCGAGCGGCAGCATGGGGTGTACGGAGCGCGCCTCCCAGACCACGAAGCCGATCGCCGCGACGGCGGCGAGCACAATCATGCCGATATTCCACTCGCGCTCGATGATCACGTAGACGATCGAGCCGAGCGCCGCGATGGACAGCAGCACGCCGACCGGGTCGATCGGCCGCTGATCGCCCTTGGACTCCGGCATCAGCACCACGGCTGCGACGATCGCCAGCGCGGCGACCGGGATATTGAGCAGGAACACCGAGCCCCACCAATAGTGCTGGAGCAGAAAGCCACCCAGTGTCGGGCCGGCGACGATGCCGACCATCGAGACCGTCGACCAGGCCGCCATGGCGGTGCGGCGCTCATCCTCGGCGAAGGTGGTCATGAGGATGGACAGGGTCGAGGGCATCAGCAGCGACCCGCCGACGCCCATCGCGGCGCGGGCGGCCACCACCTGCCACGGTTCGGTGGCCAGCACGGCGGCCAGCGACGACACACCGAAGACGGCCAGCCCGAGGATCAGCATCCGCCGCCTGCCGAACCGGTCGGACAGGCTGCCCGCGGTGAGTAGCAGTCCGGCGAAAACAAGGACGTAGGCGTCCAGAATCCACTGGATATCGGCCGGAGTGGCCCCCAGTTCCCGGATCAGGGACGGGATAGCGAGATTGAGTACAGTGCCGTCGATCATCAGCACCAGCAGCGATAGACACAGCACCCCTAGGATCCACCAGCGGCGAGGGTCTCGTACAGTGTTCGATTCCACTCGCACACTGTACGATAAACTCGAACGATGTGCGAGTGGATATAGGATTGTCTGCGTGACCAAGCAGTTCTCATCGGTATGGACTCGTGAAATGCGCCAGCCCAAAACCTCCGGGCTGCGACGCGACCAGATCGTCACGGCCGCTGTCGAGATACTCGACGCCGAGGGACTGTCCGCGCTCAGCATGCGCAAGCTCGGCGCCAAGCTCGACTCCGGCGCGACCAGCCTGTACTGGTACGTCGCCAACAAAGGCGAACTGCTGGAGCTGGCGCTCGACGAATTCTGGGGCATGCTCGATGGCGCCGATCCCGGCGAGGCATCGTGGCGCGAGGTGGTCACGACATTCGCCTACAGCTTCCGGGAAACCCTGCTGGCCCACCCGTGGGCGGCCACCCTGATCGGGCAGTTGCCGAGCATGGGCCCGAATTCATTGCGACTCACCGATCGGCTGCGCCGCGCCTTCGTGCAGGCGGGGTTCACCGGCACCGACATCTACCTGTCGAGCGGCACCGTGATGTGTTTCGTTCTCGGCCAGGTGATGCCGGAGCTCGCCTGGAGCAACGCCTACGGCGACGCGGAACCCGACCGCGACGCGCTCATCGAGGATGTGCTCGAGTTGGCGCACGAATACCCCGAAATGGTCGAGGAATATCGAGCGACACCACCGATGTCCGTCGCCACCGCCCGCGCACTGGCCTTCGACTACGGCCTGCTCTGCGTCCTCGACGGCCTAGCGGCCCGCCTCCGCCACCCCCGCGAATCCAGCGGCGTGCCAGACGAATCCGCAAAAATGCAGCCCTGATCCGGGACCTCAGCCCGCGGTCACGAATCCCTCGGCCACCATCCAGTCCCTCGCCACCTCGGCGGGTTCGCGGCCGTCGACATCAACCTGACGGTTCAGTTCGGTAATGGTCTCGTTGGTCAGGCGCGCCGAGATGCTGGCCATGATGGTGGCGACCTGCGGATTGGCCTCGGCGAAATCACTGCGCATCACCAGTGCCGCATTGTATTTCGGGAAGAACGCCCGATCGTCGCGCAACAGCACCAGATCCAGTGCCGGGATACGGCCGTCGGTGGCGGCGACGGAGCCGAAGCGGCACTGTCCGGCGTCGGCGGTGGCCTGATAGACGAGGGCATCCTGCACGATCTGCTTGCGCACCTTGCCGGTGTCGATGCCGTATTTGCGCGCCATGCCCGGGTAACCGTCCTGGCGCACATTGAATTCGGTGCCGACGCAGGTCGCCGCCGCGGCCGGATCGGTCTCGATCAGTTTCGCGTAGTCGGACAGGGTCGCGACGCCGGTCTCCTGGGCGGTACGCCGACTCGTCACCAGGGCGTAGGTGTTGTTCATCGGGGCCATCGCCGTCCACACCATGCCGTGGGCCGCGAGATCGGCCTCGCGCACCGCCTCGAACTGGCCGACCTCGTCCGGCACCGGGGTCTCGTTGCCGAGGTAGTTGATCCAGCCGGTGCCGGTGTAGTCGTAGGCGATATCGATCTGCCCGTGCAGCTGCGCGTCGCGCAAACTGTTGGAGCCCTGGATATTCGTCAGATCCCGTACATCGGCACCGGCCGCGACCATGGCGAACTCGATGAGATAGCCGAGGATGTTCTGCTCGCTGAAGTCCTTCGACCCCACGGTGATCGCGACCCCATCCAGTTCCGGCACCGGGCGGATACTTCCGGGTCCCACCGGCAGCGGCACCGCGCCACCGGATTGCAGCCCACACGCGGCGACCAGCACCAACCCGAACAGCGGAACGAGCCGCCGCAGACCCGTCCTCACTTCAGCCCCCGCGGTCCGAGGAACTGTTCGGCCAGCGCTCCGAGCCAGTCGACGAGCAACGCCAGCGCGACGGCCAGGACCGCACCGACCACCAGGGTGACGTTGTCGCGCAACTTGTAGCCGGTGTCGATGAGGATGCCGAGCCCGCCCGCGCTCACCAGGAACGACAGCGTCGCGGTGCCGACCGCCAATACCAGCGAGGTCCGCAGGCCCGCCAGGATATACGGCACGGCGAGTGGAAATTCGATGCGGCGCAATACCGTTCCCGCCGACATGCCCTGGCCGCGCCCGGCATCGATGAGCGCGGGGTCCACCTGCTGGTAGCCGAGAATCGTATTGCGCAGCACCGGAAGCAGTGAATAGAAGGCGATCGGCGCGACACCGATCCAGAAGCCGGTCGTCCGGGTCGCCAGGTAGCACAACACGATAAGCCCGATCGCGGGCGCGGCGGCGCCGACATTGGCGATCCCGATGAAAACCGGTGCGAGACGACCGTATCCGGGCCGGGTCAACAGAGTACCGAGCGGCACCGCGACGGTGACGACAATGAGTACGACGGTCGCGGTGATCACCACGTGCTGCCAGGTGACCGTCGCGATATTGCTCGCGTTGAGGCTGGCCCGCTGGGTGGCGGTGAGGTCGCGCCGAAAGGCCCACACCAGCACACCGAGGGTGAGCAGCAGCACGAGCACGGGCTGAACCAGCAGGCGCAGATGTTCGGCACGGCGTTCGGTGGTCGGACTGGACAGCGACGCGGCGGCCTCCGCGCCGATGGCCGCGGTCATGTCGGAATCTCCGACTCGGCGTGACCGCCACCGTGCTCGGCCCGCAACGCGGACAGGTGCGCGACCAGCGTGTCGATTGTGATCAATCCCGCGTATTCACCCCGGGATCCGGTGACGACGGCGGTCGCCGTCTGCTCGGCGAGCAAGGCCTCCAGCGCATCCTGCAAGGTCGACCGCAACGACAGCGGCGCACCGACGGGCGCACCTGCGTCACGCAGTGAATCCGCGTGCGCGAGTTGCTCGGCCGACACCCAGCGCAGCGGGCGCCGCTGGGTGTCGAGGATCAACGCCCACGGCCGGTCCCGGCCCGCGAGTGCGGCGCGCAGGGCGGTCACCGGCTCGGATTCCACCGCCGTCGGGCATTCGCCGAGCGCCACATCCCGCACCCGGGTGAGGGTGAGCTGTTTGAGGGAGGCGTCCGCTCCGACGAAGCCCGCGACCGTCTCATCGGCCGGGTCGGCGAGGATCGCCGCCGGGGTGTCGTATTGCAGAATGCGGGATTGATTGCCCAGCACCGCGATTCGATCGCCGAGCTTCACGGCCTCGGTGAAATCGTGGGTGACGAAGACAATGGTCTTGCCCAATTCGGCTTGCAGCCGCAGCAGTTCGTCCTGCAACGATCCGCGGGTGATCGGGTCGACCGCGCCGAAGGGTTCGTCCATCAGCAGAACCGGAGGATCCGCGGCCAATGCGCGCGCCACTCCGACGCGCTGCTGCTGGCCACCCGAGAGCTGGCGGGGGTAGCGGCGCCGGTAGGTGTCGGGATCGAGGCCGACCAGATCCAACATCTCGTCGACGCGGGCGGCGATCCTGGCTCGATCCCATCCGAGCAGGCCCGGCACCGTCGCGATATTCTTCGCCACCGTCAGATGCGGGAACAGCCCGGCCTGCTGGATCGAATACCCGATGCCGCGCCGCAGGTGATCGGGATTCATCCCGGCGACGTCGCGCCCGCCGATGGTGATCGTCCCCGAACTCGGCTCGATCAGCCGGTTGATCATCCGCATCGTCGTGGTCTTGCCGCAGCCGGACGGTCCGACGAACACCACGATCTCGCCAGCCGGAATCGTCAGCGAGACCCGGTCGACGGCCGGATCGCGCTGTCCCGGATAGTGTTTGGTGACGGCGTCGAGCACGATCTCGACCCCCGACACCGCGGATGCGGCGGCGGCGCGTCGGGTTTCGGTGTCAGTCACGCATTCCCCTCGAGGTGGTGAGACGGCCGACGAGTACGAACAACCCGTCGAGAACCAGTGCCAGCACGATGATGAGCACGGTCCCGGTCAGCGCCTGCGGCACCGCGTTCGGACTGCCCAGCCGGGACAGCCCGGAAAAGATCAGATTGCCGAGGCCGGGGCCCTTCGCGTAGGCGGCGAGCGCGAGGATGCCCATGATCATCTGGGTGCTGACCCGCATACCGGTCAGGATGGACGGCCAGGCCAGCGGGAGTTCGATGGCGGCCAGCACCCGCATCCGGTTCATCCCGACCCCGCGCGCGGCGTCGATCACCGCGGGATCGACCGACGCGAGTCCGATGATGGTGTTGCGCAGGATCGGCAGCAGCGCGTAGACGACCAATGCCGTCACGGTCGGCCCGACACCGAGACCGAGTACCGGAATCAACAGGCCGAGCAGGGCGAACGACGGCACCGTGAGAATGGCGCTCGCCGCGGCGGTCGCCGCCGACGAGCCGAGCGGACTCCGGTAGACCAGCACCCCGATCAGCACCGCGATCAGCGTGGCGACCACCAGGGATTGCAGCACCGCCGACACATGCAGATACGAGTCGATGAGCAGCTGCTGCCGCCGAGTCACGACGAAATTCCACAGTGTGTCCAGGACCCCACCTTCCCGTCGCCCGGTGTCCCGGAGACTATCTCGCCGAGCGTGCCCGCGCCATACCTATCGAAACAACCGTCCGGTGCGTGTCGGGTCCCGCCGCACCGTGCGTCGCCCGATGGCGAATATGCCCGGCCACGATTACCGATCCCGCCGGATGGAGCTGGCAGACTGGTCGGGATGAGCAACCCCGTGATGAGGACGCGTCCCGATTCGCCGCCCGAGCACCCGAGCAGGGCGATCCGACGGGATGGTTCGAACCACTCTACGCGGCGGCGGCCGACGGGGCCGCGATCGTGCCATGGGATGTCGCCGAGCCGAATCCGCTTCTGGTCGAGCGGATCTCGCGAATGCAGCCCGAAGGGGCCGACCGGAGCGCGCTGATCGTCGGTTGCGGGCTCGGGCGCGATGTCGAATAGGTCGCCCGGCGGGGAACTGTTGGTGATCGCCAAGATTCGCGCCGAGGGCGAGCCGGTCGACGGCCCGCCGTGGCCGCTCAGCCGGTCGGAGATCGACGCGTTCGCCGTCGGCGGATTGCATGCCGTCGATGTCGAACAGGTGTCCGGTGTCGAACAGCCCGGCGGCTACCGGTGGCGCGCGACATTTCGCCGGGATGGCACCCACTGACTCCGGCCGCCGCGTTCGGAGCCGGTGGCCCGAATCTCTGTGTGGTTCGGGTCGGTTCGGACACACCGCCGAGCGTTTCCAACGGTCCACCGGTGTGAATTGAAATGCCGATGTCCGCGAATTCACGTATACGAACACCCCCGGCCGCTCGGGATTTACGTCAAGAGTGCGGCCGGGGGATATCCGTTCGGGGTTATTGGTTGGCGCCTACTATACCTCCGATGATGCCGCCGACGATGCACCCGGGAATGAACCCGGCGACGAAGAAGAGCAATCCGATCAGCGCGCCGACCGCGCACCCGATCAACACGCCCGCCACCGTGGTGCCCGCATCACCGATGAACTGCGCCTGCGGAACCGGTGCGCCGACCGGCGTCAATGTCAATGTCGTTGCGGTGGCGTCGACTTCCGGCGTCACCTCGACCTGACCCGCCGCGGTCTGCAGCGCCGTCGGCACCGTGGCCAGCACCGCGCCGTCCGGTGCGAGCACGGTGATACCCGCCTCCGGCGTCACCACGAACCGGCCGGAGGCCAGCGTCATGGTCGCGCTCGAGTGGTCGGACGCCACCGCGCCGGTGTACTCGACGCCTCGATCGACACCGGTGATCACCGTATCGGAGGTGACAGGTGAGCCGTACGCGGTGGCGGCGGTGATTCCGGTGGCGGCGACCGTCAATACCGTTGCCGCTACCAATTTTCTGATCTTCATGAGGTTCCAATCCTCCAGCCGAATCGAATGATGTTCCCCGAGAAACGGACCTGGGACATCAATCATGATGCGCCTCCGCACCGGCGTACGGGAAGGGATTCCGGAAATCGAATTACACTGCAAGATCAAATAATTGGCCCGAGAATTGGGGGGTTGATTTCCTCGCTGCTATTCGAATACCGCGACGGGCTCGGTGAATCATGTTCGCGGACGGATAAACCGACGCGTCGTTATTTTGTCACACTTCGATGACGGCCAGATGTGCGGCCGGACCGGTCCACCCCCGATGGCGCGGAGCGAACAACGAAATCGCCTGTCCAGGAGGGGCGGCAGACCGGCCGCCGCCCCATACCGGACTACTCCAGCTCGCCCTCGGTCTCCAGGTACACCTCGCGCAACCGATCCAGCGTCTCCTGCTCCGGCGCGGACCACATGCCACGTTCGGCGGCTTCCAGCAGACGCTCGGTGATGCCGTGCAACGCCCACGGGTTCGACTGTTCCATGAACTTGCGATTCACGTCATCGAATACATAACTCTCGGAGAGCTTTTCGTACATCCAGTCGGCCACTACATCCGTGGTGGCGTCGTAGCCGAACAGGTAGTCGACGGTCGCGGCCATTTCGAACGCGCCCTTGTAGCCGTGCCTGCGCATCGCCTCGAGCCAGCGCGGATTCACCACGCGGGCCCGGAACACCCGCGAGGTCTCCTCGGAGAGAGTGCGGGTGCGCACCGCGTCGGGGCGGGTGCTGTCGCCGATGTATGCCTCGGGGTTCTTACCCGTCAGCGCGCGCACGGTGGCGACCATACCGCCGTGGTATTGGAAGTAGTCGTCGGAGTCGGCGATATCGTGCTCGCGAGTGTCGGTGTTCTTGGCGGCCACCGCGATTCGACGGTAGGCGGTGCGCATATCGTCGGCCGCGGGTACGCCGTCCAGATCGCGGCCGTAGGCGAAACCGCCCCACGCGGTGTACACCTGCGCGAGATCGTCGTCGGTGCGCCAACTCTTGGAGTCGATCAGCTGCAACAGGCCCGCACCGTAGGTGCCTGGCTTGGATCCGAAGATGCGGGTGGTGGCGCGGCGCTGGTCGCCGTGCGCGGCCAGGTCCGATTGGGCGTGGGCCCGTACATAATTCGACTCTGCGGGTTCGTCCAGGTCGGCCACCAACCGGACCGCGTCGTCGAGCAGCGCGAGCACGTGCGGGAAGGCATCGCGGAAAAAGCCGCTGATGCGCACCGTGACGTCCACTCGCGGCCGCGCCAGCTCTTCGAGCGAGATCACCTCGAGTGTGGTGACGCGACGGCTGGCCTCATCCCACACGGGCCGAACACCGAGCAGCGCAAGCACTTCGGCGATATCGTCGCCGGAGGTGCGCATGGCCGAGGTGCCCCACACCGACAGTCCCACCGAGCGCGGGTACTCACCGTGATCTGCGAGATAACGCTCCAGCAGCGAATCCGCCATGGCCTGACCGGTTTCCCAGGCCAGGCGCGAGGGCACCGCCTTCGGGTCGACGGAGTAGAAGTTGCGACCGGTCGGCAGGACATTGATCAGGCCGCGCAGCGGGGAACCACTCGGGCCGGCCGGGATGAAACCACCATTGAGCGCGTGCAGCACCCGCTCGATCTCGATCCCCGTCTGACGCAGGCGCGGTGCGACCTCGGCGGCGGCGAAGCGCAATACCGACCGCACCGCGGCCATGCGCGCTTCCGCCGCATCGGCAGCGAGGGTCGGTTCGACGATCGAGTCGGCGAAATCCCCGACCACTTCGTCGACGGCCGCCACCGACCAGCCGGTGGCCTGTAGCGCCTCGACGAGATGCCGGGCCTTGCGCTCCACCACGTCGACGCGCTCGCGAGCCTCGCCCCCGGATTCATCGAGCCCCAACGCCTCTCGCAGGCCGGGCACATTGCGCTCGCCGCCCCACAGCTGACGGGCGCGCAGCATGGCGAGCACGAGGTCGAGTTCGGTCTCCCCCGCGGGCGCCTGGCCGAGCACATGCAGCCCGTCGCGGATCTGCACATCCTTGATCTCGCACAGCCAGCCGTCGACGTGCAGCAGCATATCGTCGAAGGAGTCCTCGTCCGGGCGTTCGGCCAACCCGAGGTCGTGGTCCATCTTGGCCGCGCGCATCAGGGTCCAGATCTGCTGGCGGATCGCGGGCAGCTTGGCCGGATCCAGCGTCGAGATATTCGCGTGCTCGTCGAGCAGCTGCTCCAAACGCGAGATATCGCCGTAGCTTTCGGCGCGCGCCATCGGTGGGATCAGATGGTCGACCAGGGTGGCGTGGGCCCGGCGCTTGGCCTGGGTGCCTTCACCCGGGTCGTTGACCAGGAACGGGTAGATCAGCGGCAGATCGCCGAGCGCGGCATCGGTACCGCAGGAGGCGGACATGCCGAGGGTCTTACCGGGCAGCCACTCCAGATTGCCGTGCTTGCCGAGGTGCACCATGGCGTCGGCGCCGAAACCGTCCGGCGCGCTGAGCCAGCGGTACGCGGCCAAGTAGTGGTGACTGGGCGGCAGGTCCGGATCGTGGTAGATCGCTACCGGGTTCTCACCGAATCCGCGCGGCGGCTGTACCATCAGCACCACATTGCCGAAACGCAATGCGGCGATGACGATCTCGCCCTTCGGATCCCGCGAGCGGTCCACATACAGCTCACCCGGCGGTGGGCCCCACGCCTCGACCACGCCGGTGCGCAGATCCTCCGGCAGTGTCTCGAACCATGCGGTGTAGGTGTCGGCGCCGATGCGGATCGGGTTGCCCTCCAACTGTTCCGCGGTCAACCAGTCGGGATCCTGTCCACCCGCGGCGATCAACGCGTGGATCAGCGCGTCACCGTCATGTTCGGCCAGACCCGGGATCTCGCCCGGCGCGCCGAGATCGTAACCCGCCGAACCCAATTCGGTGAGCAGCTGGATCGCGCTGGCCGGGGTGTCCAGACCGACCGCATTGCCGATGCGGGCATGTTTGGTCGGATAGGCCGAGAGCATCAGGGCGATGCGCTTATCCGCCGCCGGAATATGGCGCAACCGCGCGTACCGGACGGCGATGCCCGCCACCCGCGCGGCCCGCTCGGCGTCCGGTACATAGGTGGACAGGCCGTCGGCGTCGAACTCCTTGAACGAGAACGGAACCGTGATGATGCGGCCGTCGAATTCCGGCACCGCCACCTGGGTCGCGACGTCCAGCGGCGAGAGGCCGTCGTCGTTGGCCTCCCACTGAGCGCGGCCGCTGGTCAGGCACAGACCCTGCAGGATCGGCACATCCAGCTCGGCCAGCGCGGCCACATCCCAGGCTTCGTCGTCGCCGCCCGCCGACGCGGTCGCGGGTTTGGCGCCGCCCGCCGCGAGCACCGTCACCACCAGGGCGTCGGCCTGGCGCAGGGTATCGAGCAATTCGGGTTCGGCGGTGCGCAGCGAGGCGCAGTACAGCGGGATCGCACGGGCGCCCGCGTCCTCGATCGCGGTGCAGAGGGCATCGATATAGCCGGTATTGCCCGCGAGATGCTGTGCGCGGTAGTAGATCACCGCGACGGCGGGCGCGCCCGGTGCCGACTCACGCGCGGTCCGCTCGAGCTCGCCCCAGCTGGACAGCTGCACCGGAGGCTCGAAACCGTGCCCTGTGAGCAGCACGGTATCGGACAGGAAGTTGTGCAGCTGACGCAGATTATCCGCACCACCCGCGGCCAGGTAGTTGTGCGCATCGGCGGCCACGCCGCCCGGAACCGTCGAGCATTCCATCAGCTCCGCGTCCGGTGCGATCTCGCCACCGAGGGCTACCATCGGAACTCCGCTGACGCGGACCGCTTCCAGACCCTCCTCCCAGGCCCGCTTGCCGCCGAGGATCCGCACGATCACCAGATCGGCGCCCTCCAGCAGCGCGGGAAGATCGTCCACCAGCAGCCGGGCGGGGTTGCCCCACCGGTAGTCGGCGCCGCTGGCGCGCGCACTCAGCAGATCGGTGTCGGACGTGGACAGCAGCAGGATCACGGGTGACCTTCCTCGGGTGACGCGCCCATCGGGGGGTGTGGTGCTCGCCGGAGAGGGTCTGGCTGTTCACAGTGGCGCGACCGCACCGGATTTCCACCGGTTTCCTCGACGCCCGCCGAGCATCCAGATGCTACCTGCCGCGCCGGCCGGCTCCGCCCGGGCGTCCGGCCGGTCGGTCAGGATGCCGCGCGGTTGCCGGTGCGCGCCACCAGGAAGTCATCGACGATGCGGGCGCAGTCGGCCGGATTCGGCGCGCCGAGGCCGACCAGTTTGGTGAAGACCAGTGGGCCGACCAGCTGGGCCAGTGCCAGGGTGAGGTCGAAATCGCCGAACTCGGCACGGGCCTCCGGGGTGTCGAGCACCCGGTCGAACGGCACCCGGTATCGGTCGATGAGGCGCTGCCGCAGTGAGGTGAGCACGGGGGCGTCGGGGGTATCGGCGCGTTCGGTGCCGGTCGCGAGCCAGGCCAGCGTCGAGACCTGTAGTGGCGCATCGCGGATGGCGTCGGCCTGGCCCACCAGCAGGGCGATCAGGCGTTCCCGCAGCGGCCCCGCGGCGGGGGTTTCGACGACGGCGGGCAGCAGCCGTTCGATTGTTGCGGCCCGCAACTGCACCCCGTTGTCGAAGTGCCGATACAGGGTGGTCTTGGCGACCTTCGACAGTTTGGTGACCGCCTCGACGGTGACCGCTTCGAGGCCACCGGATTTCAGCAGCGCGGTGGCGGCGTCGAGTAGTCGCGCACGGGAACGCAGCCTGCGGGGGTCGACCTCATCGTCATCGATACCGCTCATATCCGGAAAGCATTCCTCCTCGACCGGGGCTACCGCGACCCACGCCACTTATGCTACTGATAGTAGCGGAGCGATACCAACCGTTGCGGAGGACCGATGGATTCCACTGAACGCGCCGGCCTGTCCGCCGCCCAACGCTGGCTGCTCACACTGTCCTGCCTCGCGGTGGCGCTGGTGATCGCGTCGATGGCCGCGCTGTACACCGCATTGCCGGAGATCGCGGCGGCCACCGGCGCCAGCCAGCGCCAGCTGACCTGGATCGTCGACGGGTACACCCTCGCGCTCGCCTGCCTGGTTCTGCCCGCGGGTGCGCTCGGCGACCGGTTCGGGCGGCGCAAGATGCTGATCGCGGGATTGATCGTGTTCTCCCTCGCCTCCGCCGCGCCGATATTGCTCGACACCCCGATCTGGTTGATCGTCGCGCGGGCCGCGGCCGGGGTCGGGGCCGCGCTCGTGATGCCCTCGACGCTGTCACTGCTGACGGCCGGATTCCCCAAGGAACGGCGCGGCAATGCGGTCGGGCTGTGGGCCGGGATCGCGGGCGCCGGTGCGGTTCTCGGCATCCTCGGATCCGGCCTGCTGCTGGAACATTGGTCGTGGATGTCTATCTTCGTCGCGATGACCGTTGCGGGACTGGCACTTTCGGTGGCTTCGTGCACGGTGCCCGAGTCGGTGGACGGGTCCCGGCCCGCGTTCGATCTGTGGGGTGCGCTCAGCGCGGCGCTGGCGGTCGGGTCGATCGTGGTGGCGGCCGTCGAAGCGCCGGAGCGCGGCTGGTCGGATCCGCTGGTGATCGGGCTTTTCGCCGCCGGTGTGCTGGCCGGGGGCATCTTCGCGTTGATCGAAGTGCGGGTGGACCACCCGCTATTGGATGTGCGGTTGTTCGCCGATCGAGGGTTCGGCAGCGGGACCGCCTCGGTGACGGTTCAATTCCTGGTGTCGTTCGGGGTGTTCATGCTGCTGGTGCAGTTCCTGCAGCTGATTCTCGGCTATCGGCCACTGATGTCGGCGCTGGCGATGGCGCCGATGATCGTGCCGATGGTGGCGATCTCAGCCATGGCGCCCTGGTTGGCCGAACGGCTCGGACTGCGCCTGCCGACTCTCGTAGGACTGGTGACCATCGGAGCGGCGCTGATCGCGATGTCGCGCCTCGACGTCGACAGCGGCTACGTCGATGTGCTGGCGCCATTGCTGATCATGAGCACCGGGCTCGGGCTGTGCACCGCGCCCGCCACTGCGGCCATTATCGCCGGGACGCCGGTCGAAAAGCACGGCGTCGCGGCGGCGGTCAACGATGCCGCCCGCGAAGTCGGCGCCGCCGTGGGCATCGCGATCGCGGGCAGCATCCTGGCCGCGGGGTACAGCGATCGCATCGCCCCGGTCCTCCCCCGGCTTCCCGAGGCGGCCCGCGAACCCGTCGGGGATTCGCTGGCCGCCGCCCTGCACGTCACCGAGCGCGCCGGGCCGCAAGCGGAGCCGCTCGCCGCATTCGCGAAAGAGGCGTTCATGCACGGGGCACAGCAGTCCGCGTTCGCGGTCGGATGCGTGGCATTGGTCGCCGCCTTACTCATCGGGGCGTGGGCGCCGGGGCGCAGGCGCGGTTCGCGGAAACCGTCGGCCGCTGAGGTTCCGGAGCCGACGTCCGCACCGCGCTGAGCGCGACGACGGTATCCACGTGTGAAAGTTCCCGCACACCATCCGGACTCGATCCGGAGCGGGGATCAGGTCAGGTCGGCGTTCCCGTCGATGACTTTGAGTTGATAGTGGAACCGATTGACACGCCAGCCCGCGGGCGTGCGTTCGGCGCCGATCCGGTAGCTGCCGACGAACGTCCGGGTTTTGCCGTTGACGGCGTCGTTCTTCACATGCATCGCGATGGCGTCGGCATGCACGGCGGCGGTATCGGCGTGCAGGTCGATCAGATAGTTGCCGGCTTGGTGGTGGATGCCGTCCAGATCCGAGAGTCCGGCGCGCCAGTCCCCGACGATATCGGCGGCGGGCCGCACCTCGACCGGCCCACCGAAACCACCGTCGAAATCCACCTTCGCGGTGAACACCGCGAGCAGGTCATCCCAGCGCTTCTGATCGGTGTAGACGAACATGCGTGTGATGACATCGATGATCGCCAAACAATCTGCGATATCGGAGGTTTCGGTCATGGACCCAACCCCACTGAGCATCCCGCCGAACCGCCTCGCCGGGGCGGTGCACATCACCTGGGTGATCACCACGGCAAGGTCCGCGTGGGACGCGGATCCCACAACCCCCCGGCCGGACCGCGCGGTCCGATACGACTCCGAGGCGGCCGACGGTTCCGGCTCGTCGGCGCGTCGTAGTCTGGGGTGGTTATGACGCGACCCGTTCCCGACTCCTGCCCCGGCGTGTTGCGGCTGCATCAGGCGGCCGACGGCCCGCTGGCGCGCATTCGTGTGCCCGGCGGCCGGCTGGAACCCGATCAGCTGCGCGACCTGGCCGAGATCACGCTCGAACTGGCCGACGGGAATATCGAGCTGACCTCGCGCGGGAATCTGCAGTTGCGTCGGGTGCGGGATGCGAGCGCCCTGACCGACCGGCTCGACGCCGCGGGGCTGCTGCCCAGCCGGACGCACGAACGGGTACGCAATATCGTCGCTTCCCCACTGTCGGGGCGGGTCGGCGGCCGCGCCGATGTGCACCGGCTGGTCGCCTCGCTCGATGAGGGATTGCGCACGGCGCCGCGCTTGGCGGACCTGCCGGGACGCATCCTCTTCACGCTGGACGACGGGCGCGGCGACGTGAGCGGCCTATCGGGCGATATCGGCGTACACGCCGTCGACTCCGATACATTCGCGCTCGTACTGGCCGGCGCCGATACCGGTATCCGGATCGGCTCCGCCGACGCGGTCGATGTCATGCTCGCCGCGGCGGACGGCTTCCTCGACCTCAGCTCCGGAGAGTGGCGGCTGCACGACATCGATGACGGCGCCGCCCGTCTCGCCGACCACCTGGGCCTGGAACCGGTGGCCGAGCGAATGGAATTCGGTGCCACCCAGGATATTCCGATCGGCTGGCTGGATCAGGACAACGGACTGGTGAGCCTGGGCGCGGGCGTCCGCCTCGGCGCGCTGCCCGCTCGCACCGCCGAATTCCTCGCCGCCGTCGAGCGCCCGATCTTCGTCACCCCGTGGCGCAGCCTGGTCGTGGCGGATCTCGAAGAATGGCCCGCCGAACAGGTGGTCCGCGTCCTGGCCCCGATGGGTCTGATCTTCGACGCCGATTCACCCTGGCTGCTGGTCAGCGCGTGCGCCGGACAACCCGGCTGTGCCAAATCGCGCACCGATGTCCGTTCGGACGTCACCGATGCCGTCGAATCCGGCCGCGTGCTACCCCTTTCGCCGACAGCGGCACACCCGGCCGAGCCGGTCCCGCGCGCCGAGGTACGCGCCGGCGGACGCCAGCACTGGTCGGGCTGCGATCGACGCTGTGGCCGCCCGCGCGGCGCGGTCACAGATATCGTCGCGACCTCCGACGGCTACCTGATCAACTGACAACCGCCGGTCGGTGGATGGTTTGTCGCCGAATCTTCCAGGGCTGGAACGTCTCTCGGCCAACTCGGCCAGCTAGACGCGCGGTAGTGCCGATTCCGGAACGGGCATGAAGACGCACGCGACGACCACGGCGATCTGACGCGCCGCGCGGTCGATCGGGCCGAGCGGCTGGAACAGGTGGCTCAGCGTGAGGCGGATGATGATCTCCGTCTTCGACGCCAATTCGTCGTCGCTCAGGTCGTCGAGTCCGTACTGGGCGCGCACCGCCGCGGTGACCGCGGCCAGTGCCCGGCCGAGCACCGGGTCGGGGTCGGTCATCAGCGTCGGCAGCAGGGCGGCGTCGTCGGAGCGTCCGGACAGGACCGCGGCGAGCAACGGATTGTCCGCGCCCCCGCGGAGGGTGAATTCGACCGCCCCGGTCAGGCCCGCGATGACATCGTCGGGGTGATCGGCGAGGCTTTCGGCGATGCCGACCAGGAAGGTTTCGACCTCGTGCCGGATGACCACGTCGGCCAAATCCTGTTTGGTGCCGATTTCGTTGTAGAGCACGGGACGGCTGACTCCGACCTCCTTGGCCAGCCGCGACATATTCACCGCACCCCACCCCTCGGCACAGACGACCTCGCGGGCGGTCGCGATGACCCGCTCGCGCAGTAACTGGCGCATCTGGATGTGAAATCTCGACGCTTGGGCCACGCTTCGATCATACAGAGAATGTGAATTTGTTCAGAACATTGACAATGGATGACTATCTGTATTTGAATTGGACATATCAGACTATTTGTAAACACGCCGACCGTCACGTGCGGTGTTCCCCCGACCGGCTCGTCGGGTTCACAAGGAGATCGACAATGACGACATCTCGAATCGGCGCGCCCATGCCGACGCTGCAGTGGCGCGATCGCAAGCGATACCTGTGGCTGTTCGGCCTGGTGCCGCCGACCGCGGTGCTGCTCGCGATAGGGCTGGTGTGGGCGTTCGGTCAGCTCGGTTGGCAGCGGGTGTCACCGGTGTGGTGGTGGATCGGTCCACTGCTGGTCTTCGTGCTGTTGCCGATCCTCCAGCGGCACAGCGACCATCACGCCAACCCCACCCGGCGGTATCAGACCCTGCGCAGCATGGACGGCGCGCCGAACCTGCCGAGCGGCTACGCCAGCATGATCGGCCTGGCCTACCTGACGCCGCTGTGGCGCAAGGTGATGGACCACCGCGTCCTGGCCCACTACAACGGCGACATCACGCGGGTGAATATCCAACCGGGTAAGCGGAATCGGGTGCTGGCGAAGTACGGGGCACGGTGATGGCCTCCTACGGCTGCCCGAGTCCGGGAGCAGCCGGACTTCGAATCCCGAACTATCAGAACAGGACACAACCGATGAATACCGATTTCAAACTGTTTCGCTGCGTGCAATGCGGCTTCGAATACGACGAGGCGCTCGGCTGGCCCGAGGACGGCATCGAACCGGGCACCCGGTGGGACGACATCCCCGAGGACTGGTCGTGCCCGGACTGTGGAGCGGCCAAGAGCGACTTCGCGATGGTGGAGGTGAGCCGGGCGTGACCGGGCAGATCGTCATCGTCGGCACCGGCGTCGCCGGTGCGACCGCGGCCAAAACCCTACGCGCCGAAGGCTATACCGGCCGTATCGTCCTCGTCGGCGCCGAGGACGGACTGCCCTATCGGCGTCCGATGGTGTCGAAGGAATTGCTCGCGGGCACGGTGGTCGAACGTCGCACGCTGCTCGACACCGCGGAATCCTGGCGGGTGGGCACGATCGACATACGCACCGGCACCCGCGCGACCGAGATCGACTCCGCGGGCAGGCGGGTACGCCTGGCCGACGGCGAATGGCTCGGCTACGACAGCCTCCTGATGGCGACCGGCGCACGCGCCCGCACACTGCCCGGACCGCAGCGCAACGTGCATACGCTGCGCCACGCGGCCGATGTCGCCCCGCTGCGCAGCGCACTCGACACCGGCGGTTCACTGCTGATCGTCGGCGGCGGGCTGATCGGCTGCGAGGTGGCGGCCACCGCCCGCACCCTCGGCGCCCGGGTGACCGTCGTGCACGCCGGATCCGCGCCGCTCGAGCGGGTCGCCCCGCCCGCGGTCGGCGCGTTCTACCGAAAGCTGCACGCGGACAACGGGGTCGCGATCCACGACGCCGTCACCTTGACCGGTCTGGCGGGCGACAGCGACGGGGTGACGGCGACCGGCAGCGATGGGCGCACCTGGACCGCCGCGGCGGCGCTGGTGGCCATCGGCTCGGTCCCCGATACCGAACTCGCCACCGTGGCGGGGCTGGATGTCGACAATGGCATCCTCGTCGACGAGCACTATCGGACCTCCGCACCGGGTGTGTACGCGGCAGGGGACGCGGCCAACCGCTTCGACCCCGAACTCGGCGCGCACGAGCGCACCGAACACTGGAACAGTGCGCAGGCACAGGGCGCGGCGGCGGCGCGGTCCATGCTCGGCGCACCGCCCGCCTGCCCGGAGGTGCCGTGGGGCTGGTCCACCCAGTACGGCCTGAACCTGCAATTCGCCGGTCGGATACGCCCGGACGACGCATTCGTGTTGCGTGGTTCGCTCGACGAGCCCGCCTTCACGGTCCTCGCCCTGCGTGAACGCAGACTGGTCGGCGCCATCGCGATCGCCCGGCCCGCGGATCTGCGCGCGGCACGCGGCCTCATCGGTCGGGGCGCAGTCCTCGATACCGGCGCGTGCGCCGACCCGTCGGTTCCGCTCGCTCAGGCGGAAGTGGCCGAACACGTCGGCCGTTGACGGCCGTCACGGAAGTTCCGTCGCCCCAACGATGCGGCGGTGATCCGGCACGTTCGACCGCGCTCGACAGAGCCACCGGCGCGGCGACCCTCGACCGCGCGCACCGGAAGTGCAGACGACCGAACGCCTCCCCACACAGCCGGGCGAGTCCGACCCCATCGCCGGTAACCAATCGTGTGCGTGGCTAGTGCAATTCCAGCGTGCAGCACTTCACGCCGCCGCCCGCCTTCAGCAGCTCGGACAGGTCGATGCCGACGGGGTTATACCCGCGAGCGCGCAGGGCGGCGCTCAGACCCGCCGCACGGTTGCTGACGAAGACGTTGAATCCGTCGGAGACGCCGTTCAAACCGAGTACCACCGCATCGGCGTCGGTGGCGACGATGGCGTCGGGATAGAGGGCGGTGAGGATGGCTCGGCTGTCGGCGCTGAAGGCCGCCGGGAAGTAGGCGATATTGTCCTCGTCGAGCGCCATCAAAGCGGTGTCCAGGTGGTAGAAGCGCGGGTCGACCAATTCCAGCGAGACGACGGGGCGACCGAAGTAGCGCGCCACCTCCCGGTGCGCGGCGGGCGAACTGCGGAAGCCGGTCGCGGCCAGGATGCGTGGGCCGACCCGTAGGAAATCCCCTTCGCCCTCATTGATTTCGTGTGCCGCGACGAGTTCGGTGAAGCCGCACCGGGCGAACCAGTCGTGGTAGGCGGGGCCCTCCGCGGCGCGTTCGGGGTGGGTGAAGCGGGCCGACATGGCGCGGCCGCCGATCACCAGGCCGCTGTTCGCGGCGAAGACCATATCGGGCAGGCCCGGTTCGCCGGGGACCAGATCGATGTCGTGGCCGTAGCGCTCGAAGGTCGTGCGCAGGGTCTCCCACTGGGCCAGCGCCAGGGTCCGGTCGACCGGTTCGGCCGGGTTCATCCAGGGGTTGATGGAGTAGAAGACGTCGAAGTGGTCCGGGCGGCACATGACGAAACGGCGGGGTGTCGACTGCCGAGCGGGGGTGGGCTCGGGCGTGTGCAGAGTGGCTACAGAGGTCAACGGGGCTCCCGAGGTAGGTGCGAATCGTTTCACTGCCACGAAGGTAAGTGGCCTACCATTGCGTCAGAAACATCAATTCATTGCGTAATTGATCGCTGAAATCGCTGATTGTTGCGTGTGGGACGGAGTGATGTGACGTGGATGACATAGATCGGCGAATCCTCGGCCATCTGCTGAAATCGGCGCGCGCATCGTTTCAGGAAATCGGCTCCGCGGTCGGGCTCTCGGCGCCCGCGGTGAAGCGCAGGGTGGACCGCATGGTCGCCAGCGGGCAGATCACCGGATTCACCGCGCTGGTCAACCCGGCCGCACTCGGCTGGACCACCGAGGCCTACGTCGAGGTGTACTACCGCGACAACATCACCCCGGCCGAGCTGCGGCGCAGCCTGGAACCGATCCCCCAGGTCGTCGGCGTCTGGACCATCGCGGGCGAGGCGGACGCACTCGTGCACGTCATGGCCACCGATATGGCCGAGATCGAGTCGACCGTGGAGCGGATCCGCGAGAACACCCGCGTGGGCCGCACCCGCAGCTCGATCGTCATGTCCCGAATCCTCGAGCGGCCGCGCACCTGAACGAGGCGACCGCCCGTCCGAACACCGCACCCCGAGCCGAACCGTGACGGCCCCGAGCCGAAGTCGGCCGCACCGGCCGACACCCGGGCGCGACCGGCCGGGCAACCTCCTCCTAGTGTGGTGCGCATGTCCGATGTGCGTGCCAGCTACCTCACCGACGGGGCCGAGATCTATCGGCGCTCGTTCGCGACGATTCGCGACGAGGCGGATCTGCGCCGGTTCCCGGCGGATGTCGCGCAGGTGGTGGTGCGGATGATCCACGGGTGCGGACAGGTCGATCTGGCCGAGGACATCGCGTTTTCCCCGGGTGTGGTCGCCGCCGCCCGGTCCGCCCTGCGCGCGGGCGCACCGATTCTGTGCGACGCGAATATGGTGGCCTCGGGCGTGACGCGCAAACGCCTGCCTGCCGACAATGCGGTCATCTGCACGCTGACCGATCCCCGGGTGCCGGAACTCGCTGCCGCCCTGGGCAATACGCGTTCGGCGGCCGCACTGGAACTGTGGCGTGATCGGCTCGACGGCGCGGTGGTCGCCATCGGCAACGCGCCCACCGCACTATTCCACCTGCTCGACATGCTGGACGCGGGCGCGCCCCGCCCCGCCGCGGTGCTCGGCATCCCGGTGGGCTTCATCGGCGCCGCGGAATCCAAGGACGCGCTGATCGATTTCGGCGGGATCGAATATCTGACGGTGCGCGGCAGGCGCGGCGGCAGCGCCATCACCGCGTCGGCGCTGAATGCGATTGCGAGCGAACAGGAATGACAGACAATGTGACGCCGGGCAAATTGTGGGGTGTGGGTCTCGGGCCCGGCGACCCCGAACTCGTCACGGTGAAGGCCGCCAGGGTGATCGGGGCGGCCGATGTGATCGCCTTCCACAGCGCGCGGCACGGACACAGTATTTCGCGGGGTATCGCGGCGCCCTACATGCGCGCGGGTCAGTTGGAGGAACACCTGGTCTACCCGGTGACCACCGAGACCACCGACCATCCCGGCGGCTACCAGGGCGCCATCGACGAGTTCTACGAGCAGGCGGCCGAACGGCTGGCTACACATCTGACGGCGGGCCGGTCGGTCGCGCTGCTGGCCGCGGGCGACCCACTGTTCTACAGCTCCTATATGCATATGCACCGCAGGCTCGCCGACCGCTTCGACGCCGAGATCATCCCCGGCATCACCTCGGTCAGCGCCGCCTCGGCCGCGCTCGGCACCCCGCTGGTCGAGGGTGAGCAGGTCCTCACGGTGCTGCCGGGAACCATGTCCACCGCGGAGCTGACCCGCAGGCTGCGCGATACCGAGGCCGCCGCCATCATGAAGCTCGGGCGCACCTATCCCGGTGTGCGCCAGGCGCTTTCGGATGCGGGTCGGCTCGACGACGCCTACTACGTGGAACGCGCGAGCAGCACCCGACAACGGGTCATGCGCGCCGCCGACGTCGAGGACGCCGACGTTCCCTACTTCTCCATCACCCTGGTGCCGGGGCCACGTCCCACCGGCCCACTCCCCCGCGTCGGCGCGACCGCGGATGCGATCGTCTCTGCCGAAAATGCCTCGACCGCAACGGATGCCGATACGGCGCTCAACCCCGGTTCGACCGGCGAGGTGGTCGTGGTCGGGCTCGGCCCGGGGTCCGCGGACTGGACCACTCCCGAGGTACGGCGAGCACTGGACGAAGCCACCGATCTCGTCGGATACACCACTTACATCAATCGGGTGCCGACAAGGGCAGGGCAGCGCAGGCACGCCAGCGACAACCGGGTGGAATCCGAAAGAGCCGCCATGGCACTGGATCTGGCCAAACAGGGCGCCAGGGTCGCGGTCATCTCCTCGGGCGACCCCGGCGTCTTCGCGATGGCGGCGGCGGTATTGGAGGAATCCGCGGATCCGCAGTGGAGCGGCGTCCCGGTACGGGTGCTACCCGGAATGACCGCCGCCAACGCGGTCGCCAGCCGGGTGGGCGCGCCGCTCGGCCACGACTACGCGATGATTTCGCTGTCCGATCGGCTCAAGCCGTGGGAGGTTGTCGCACAACGTCTTTCGGCGGTCGCCGCGGCCGATATGGCTATCGCGATCTACAATCCGGCTTCCTCGCAGCGCACCTGGCAGGTGGGCGCCATGCGGGATATCCTGCTGGAGCACCGCAAGCCGGACACGCCCGTGGTGATCGGCCGCGATGTGGGCGGACCCACCGAGTCGGTCCGGGTCGTCACGCTGGCCGAGCTGAATCCGGCCGATGTCGATATGCGCACGCTGCTCATCATCGGCGCGTCCACGACCGCGACCATCGAGACCGAGCACGGCCCCAAGGTCTACACGTCCCGCCGCTATACCCGCTGACGATCACCCGGCGACTTCGGTGGCCGGTCCTATAACATTCCATTATGGAACGTGAGGGTAGAGGGAGCGAACCCATGCTGAGTACCCGTCGCAAGCCGCTGAACTCCACGGCGGCCTCCCTGCTCGGCTTCCTGCACGAGGGCCCGATGTCCGGATGGGATCTGGTGGCAATCGCACAGGACCGGATCGGCGACTTCTGGACCATCACCCAGAGCCAGGTCTACCGCGAACTGGCCGCCATGGATGCGACGGGGTTGGTCGAGAAGGGCGAGACCGGCGCCCGTGAACGCACGCCGTACCGGATCACCGACGCGGGCCGCGAGGCGTTCCTGGAATGGATCACGCGCGACCCCGGCGGCGAGACCATTCGGGTTCCGCTGCTGCTGACACTCTCGTTCGGCGATCACCTCGACCCCGGCCACCTCGACCGGATCATCGCCGCGAACAGAACCATCCATCAGGAACGCCTCGACAGATATCTCGCCCAGGACATCTCCGCCATGAACTCGCATCAACGCGCCACCCTGGACTTCGGCCTCGGTTACGAGCGCGCGGTGCTGGAGTGGTTCGACCGGCTGCCCGGTTTGCTGTCCCGGTGAATTCCGCGTACGGCAGGCGCGAGCATGCCGTACGCAACACGGTTACATCCCCGCGTCGAAACGAGTGATGTTCCGGCGCAACCAGTCCCACGCTTGCGATACCCCCGCGACCTCGATGCCACCGGGCGGGAGCCGCGGCCGGTCGATGACGACGACCGGGAGTCCGGCCACACGCGCCGCCGCCAGCTTGGCGTCGGTCTGATCGCCGCCGCTGTCCTTGGTCACCATTACATCGATGCGGTGCGCGGACAGTAGCTCGGTTTCGTCATCGATCGTGAAAGGTCCACGCGCCAGCAGCAATTCATGCCGCGGCGGCAGGGGCGCCTCGGGTGGATCGATAGCGCGGATGAGGAACCAGTGCTGTTCCAGACCGGCGAAAGCGCCCACGCCCTGGCGGCCGATGGTGAGAAATACGCGTTCACCGAGATCGGTGAGTGCACGGGCGGCGGCATCGAGGTCGGCGACCCGGATCCAGCGGTCGCCCGGGCGCTCGGACCAGCCGGGCCTGCGCACCTGCACCAGCTCGAGACCGAGTTCCGTGGCGGCCGCGGCGGCATTCGCGCTGATGGTGGCGGCAAAGGGATGTGTCGCATCGATCACGACCGCAATGCGGTTCTCCGCCAACCAGTCCCGGAGCCCGGTCGCCCCGCCGAATCCGCCGACGCGCACCTCGCCTTCCGGGAGCAGCGGGTCGCGGACACGACCGGCGAGCGAGGAAACGGTATCGAATCCTCGCTCGCCGGCGGTCAGGTGGGCGAGTTCCCGGGCCTCCCGGGTGCCGCCCAGAATCAGGATTTTCAGGGCTGGCCGCTGAAGTAGGCGATGCCCGCGTTGATCAGGTTCGGGCCGCCCGCGATGAGCAGGCCGATCAGCGCACCCACCGGCAGGCCGATACCGAAGAAGAAGAACCCGATGATGCCGCCGATGACCGCACCGAGCGACGCGCGCTGCAATTCGCTGAAGAACCACTGCTGCGACGAGATCGCCTCGGCGCTCGCGGCCACCGCGTTGGCGGTCGGCGTGACCTCGGGGGTCAGGGTCAGCTGCTGCGCCGACGGGTCGATGGTGGCGGCGATCGGGATCAGCTGCTCACCGACCTTGGCCTGCAGCGGAATCGAGGTGACGACCGCACCCTCGTTGTTCTTGACCGTCACATACTTCTTGTCGGCGTCGAGGCTGAACGCACCACCGGTGACGGCGGCGACGATCGACTTGTCGACCATCTGCACCGCGTAGTTCACACCGTGGTCCTCGCCCTGCACGGCAGGCGCCGCCTGGTTCTGCACGACCGGCGCGGGCGCCGAGGGTGCGGCGCCGGAGGTACCTGCGGCAATACCCGTGGCGGCAACCGCCATCATCGCGGTGGCGGCAAACTTCTTGTACTTCATACATCTCCCCAATAGGAACCGAAGATCCGATAACCATCGGATCTCGGCCACCGACCCTACCGCGCAGGTCGACCCGTTTCACCCGTGAACCGAGGTTTTCACAGCGAGGCACCAGCCTCGTTCGACCATCGACCACCGGGTCACCGGCAATTGCGGCCGCCACGCGGTGAACCCACCGAGCGGCTCCGACCGATAGATGTGAAACCTCCGCAGTGCACCACCGTGCACGGATGCCCAGGTCAACAGCAGTGCCTGCGACCCCGCGGTCACCGCATCAGCCACCGGCGCGCCGTCATGGCGCAAATGCGACCAACATGTCTCGAGCAGGCCATCCCGGGTGATTCCACCACCGACGAAAACCGTATCGGGCGCGGCGGAACCGGCCACGGCCCGTTCACACGTACCGCCCAGCTGCTCGAGCACGGTCACTCGCGAGTCATCGAAACCCTTGTCTCGCAACAATTCCGCAATCCCAGAAGATCACCTTCGATCCCGCCCGGGGCGGTCACGGCTCGAACAATGGGCACGGAAGGTCATAGCGCCCAACAGAAATGGTCCGGACCCGGTTCACGCTTACCAGATCTCCGCCGCGGTCAGCAGCCGGGTGCGGACGCGTTCGACGTGCGGGCGGACCGGACCACCGACGCGGCGGGCCAGGAATCCGGTGTTGATCGGTGGGTCAGCGGGGTCCGTGAGCATCACGGCAGTTCCGGCGACGAGGTCGCGTGTGCAGAGATAGCGCGGCAGCACACTGTAACCGGCACCGGCGACGACCGCGGCGAGAACCGCGCGCAGGTCGGCCACGATCAAGGCGGGTCGGGCCTCCAGTCGGGCGCCGAAGACGTGACGCCAGTAGCGGCGCACGATCGGCAGATCCGCGGCGTAGCTGATCAGCGGAATTTGGTCGAGGGCGGTGAAGTCACCGGCCTGTAGCCGATCGAGATCGATGCGCTCGGCGACCTCTGGTGCCGCGATGAGCACGAACTCTTCGTCCGCCAGAGGTTCCGCGAGCACCGACCGGCCGCGGGGGCGGGTGGTAGCAATGACCAAGTCGAGCTTGCCGGCCCGCAGGTCGGTCAGGAGATCGTCGGTGAGCCCGGTGGTGACGGTCAGCCGGATACCGTCGGCGACCAAGGGCGCCAATGCGGGCAGCGCCTGAGTCGCGAGGAGTTCGGCCGGACCTCCCAAGAGAACCGGTGGCTCCGGCAACGGCGTGCTCCGCGTCGACGAACCTCCGATGACCGCTTCGAGGTCGTCCAATGGATCGGCCACCCGCGCGGCCAAGTCGAGGGCCGCCGCGGTGGGCGCGACCCCACGAGGCAGTCGTTCGAACAATGGCCGTCCCAGGTGCCGTTCGAGCGCCTGCAACTGCGTCGTCACCGTGGGCTGGGACAAACCCACCTGGGCCGCGCCGGCGGTGAGCGATCCGGCCCGGTAGACGGCCAGAAACGTCCTGAGGTGCACCAAATCCATGGAGCTATTGGATTCCCTATGTCCCATATAGCAGATTCTATTGGTCAGATGATGGCTCTGCCCCTAGCGTGGTGTTCACGACGGCCTGACGAAACGCGCACAAAGTGTCAGCCCGTCGAATTCGAACCACTCACGCGAGGAGCTTCCGATGGCACACATCCTGTTCGTCATGACCGGCGTCGACTACTGGACGCTCGCCGACGGCACCAAGCACCCCACCGGGTACTGGGCCGAAGAATTCGCCGCGCCCTACGAGGCGTTCAAGGCGGCCGGACATACCGTCGTGGTGGCAACCCCGGGTAGCGTCATCCCGTCGGTCGACCGCGGCAGCCTGGCGCCCGAGGTCAACGGCGGCGCCGAGGGTGCCGAGAAGATCGCCGAAACCCTGCGAGCGGCAACCGAATTGACCCAGCCGATCAATCTCGAGGACGCCGACCTCGCCGCCTACGACGCGGTCTACTACCCGGGCGGCCACGGCCCGATGGAGGATCTGGCCGTCGACGCCGTCTCCGGCAAGCTGCTGACCGACGCTCTCGCCTCCGGCAAGCCGCTCGGTGTGGTGTGCCACGCGCCCGCCGCGCTGCTGGCCACCGCCGACGCGGACGGCAAGTCCCCGTTCGCGGGCTACCGCGTCGCGGCCTTCACCAATGCGGAGGAGACCCAGGCCGGGTTCGCGGACAAGGCCAAATGGCTGTTGCAGGACCGTCTGATCGAGCTCGGTGTCGACTACCGTGAGGGCGAGCCCTGGGCCCCGCACATCGAGGTCGACCGCAACCTCTACACCGGCCAGAACCCGGCCTCCTCCGCACCGCTGGCCGCGGAGATACTGAAGGCGCTCTGATACCCATGGCCGCCGACCGCACCGCGGACGTCCTGGACGCCACCCTCCGTTGCCTGCTGCGCTATGGCGTGCGCCGGACCACCGTGGACGATATCGCCGCCGAGGTCGGCGTCTCCCGGTCGGCGGTCTACCAGTACGTCCGCGGTAAGGACGACGCCGTGCGCCGGGTGGCGGACCGGCTGCACCGACGGGCACTCACGCATGCCCGCGAGGCTGCCGTAGCCGACGCACCCCTCGCGGAGCGCGTGCACGGCATCCTGTCGGCCAAGGTCGAGCTCGCCACCGGGCCGTTTACCGAATCTCCGCACGCCACCGAGCTTTTCGATGAACAAGCCCGGCTGTGCGGTGACATCTGCCGGGAGTTCACCGACGAACTGCACTCCCTGCTCACCACGAGTCTCGCCGCCGAACACATCGACCGCCCGGCCGACGCTGCGCGAATCCTGCTGGCCACAACCATCGGCCTGCTGTCGACCGGCCGGCCGGACTTGCTACGCCGCGCCACCGTCGCCCTGCTCGGCGGCTTCTACGATCACCACACTGCGTACCCCTCGATGCGTTCACTGCCATGATGAATGGCGCGAATACCGGCAAGATGCTGGTGTCTCTCTGCTACCCAAGGGATCTCACGATGACCACAGCACAACCCGCCACAGCATCCGGCGTCCACGCCCTGGGTGGTGATCTGCCCATCCACCGGCTCGGCTACGGCGCCATGCAGCTCACCGGCCCCGGAGTCTGGGGCGACCCGGCCGATCCCGACGAGGCCGTCCGCGTCCTGCGGCGGGCCGTCGAACTCGGGGTGAATTTCATCGACACCGCCGACTCCTACGGACCTTTCGTCAGCGAGCAGCTGATTCGAAAAGCATTGCACCCCTATGCCGACGACCTCGTCATCGCCACCAAGGCCGGGCTCACCCGCTCCGGGCCCGGCGACTGGCGCCCCGTCGGTCGCCCCGAATACCTGCGTCAGCAACTGCATCTGAGCCTGCGCCACCTCGGCGTCGATCGCATCGATCTCTACCAGCTGCATCGGATCGATCGGCAGGTGCCGCTCGCCGACCAGCTCGGCGCGTTGGTGGAGCTGCAGCGGGAAGGCAAGATTCGCCACATCGGCGTTTCGGAGGTCACCGTCGACCAGCTGAAGCAGGCGCGTGAGCACGCCGAGATCGTCTCGGTGCAGAACCTGTACAACCTCGCCAACCGCAAGGCCGAGGATGTGCTGGAATACGCCGAGGCCAATGGCATCGCATTCATCCCGTGGTTCCCGATCGCCACCGGTGAACTCGCCCGGCCGGGCGGCCCGCTCGATACCGCGGCGAAAGAGCACGGTGCCACCCCCGCCCAGCTGGCGCTCGCCTGGCTACTGCGCCGCTCCCCCGTGATGCTGCCCATCCCGGGCACCTCCCGCGTGCCGCATGTGGAGGAGAACATCGCCGCCGCCGAAATCACACTCACCGATGCGGAATTCCAGGCGCTCACCGCCACGGTGTAGCCGCTCGAACCGCCGGCCGTGGGGCCCGTTCACTCCGGTGGGTGGGCCCTACTCGTACATGGCCCCGCCGGATTGTGCCGCCGCACAGCCATTCGAATGCCGGGGCATGACATCGGCCGTCGAATCTCAACGCCAATGCGGGCGAATCCCGGTGTCCTTCAATCGCCATCTCTCCGGGGGCGCGGCATCGTCGTAGTAGTAGACGGTGTCCGGCAGCAAGGGCTCTGGGAACCCTTCCACAGCGGACGCGTAGACGATCCGGGCGGCTTCGTGCAGCACGTCCGGATCGGCGCCGAATCGTTTGCGGGCGAGTTCCGCGAGATAGTCCAGCGCATGGTGACCCATGAAGCTGTCGTAGGTCAGGCTGCGGATTCCCGCGGCCGGTGCCCGCAGGTCCGAACCGATCACGTTCATCGGTGGAAGCGGGCGGTTCAGGCCCAGCCGCCGCCGAATCACGGGATCGATGTAGACGCCGCAGTCCCGATACCGCACCTCGATATCCCGCGCGTCGGCCGTGAACGAGACCAGGGTGTTCTGCCCGTGCGGTTCCAACAGGCAGCCCGCGGAGACCGCAGCGCGCACCCACAGCCGGATCATCGGTGCGACGATCCGCTCGGCAATGAAGGTTTCGGCGGTTTCGGAGCCGACCTCGACCAATTGCTCGAGCAGCGTAGGGTCCTGCGGGGCGCGAATGTCACCGCCGTACAGGGCGAACAGTGGCACGGTGTAGCGGCCCGCGGCGAGTGGAGGAGCTTCGCGCACGATGAATCCCCAGGCATCACCGCCAGATCCGAATATCCCACCGCACACCTCGGCCAAGAACGGAGTGCCCAGGGCTGCGAGCTCGTCCGCGACCCACAATTCCAGCTCGATCATCGGCTCTCGGAGCCGTCGAGTGAACCGCGATATTCGTCGCGGGTAGTGCAGTTTGAGCTGATGCGGTCGGATATCGACCCCGTCGATCGCTACGACGAAAACCGTGCGCGCATTGGCCAGCGGGATCACCTCGAAATCCGGCCCCGGCTCACACTCGAGCAGTTCCTCGCGCCCGACGAGATCGGCGCATGCCAAGGCATCGGGATGTACGGGCAGCAGTAGCCGCTCACCATCGTGGTAGTACCCCGGCAATTCCGATGCGATGCCATTGGTGCGCAACCGCCCGAGCGCGGCGGGGACCCGGAAACTCGGCACCCGGAACGACGTGTTCCCATGCTGCGGATGGAACGCCGATGAGATGTCGGTGATATCGGCGTACTTGCTGTACGTCCGTGTGCCCGCGCCGAGAAAGCGCTCGGCGGAAAGCCACCCGTCTACGGAGTAGACCACCTGGTCAAGGCGCATTCGCAGAGCCTACGGGAATAGACCGACCGCTCCGCCTATCCACTCGGCGTGGCTTGTCGGCGTCGGGCCGCCGGTTGCCGCGGCGACGCCCGCACGGACCTGGGCACCCGCTCGACCCGTTAATTGAATTCGACGTCAGAATCGAATACGGTCTATGGGCGATACATCCGCGAACACGAGGTGGCTCCACATATGGGAACACGCAATCTGCTGGACGAATGGCAGCGACTGGGCAGTCGCCGAGTCGCGACGAATGGGATCGAACTGCGCGTCGTCGACCACGGCGAGGGCCCCGCAGTGGTGTTCTGCCACGGCTTCCCCGAACTCGGATTCTCCTGGCGTCACCAGGTTTTCGCACTCGCCGAGGCCGGGTTCCGGACCCTGACGCCGGATATGCGCGGATACGGCGGCAGCTCGCGGCCCGACCGGATCGAGGACTACGACGTCACGACGCTGTGCGCCGATCTCGTCGGGATTCTCGATGAGGCGGGCCTCGAGGACGCCATCTTCGTCGGACACGACTGGGGTGCTTCGGTGGTGTGGCAGCTGGCCACCCTGTACCCCGATCGGGTGCGAGCGGTCGCGGGCCTGAGCGTGCCGGTCACGCCGCGGTCGGCGGCACCACCGCTGTCGATTCTGCGGTCCCGGCTGGGCGACGACTTCTACATGTGCTGGTTCCAGGAGCCTGGCGTAGCCGATGAGGTTCTCGCCTCGGATGTGCGCCGCACCCTACTGAAGGACGACGTCATCAGCGTCCGCGACTGGATGGACGCCGACAGCACGGAGCCGACCGTGCCCGCGTGGCTCAGTGAGGCCGAACTCGGTTACTACATCGATACTTTCACTGCCACCGGATTCACCGGCGGACTCAACTACTACCGCAATCTCGACCGGAACTGGGACCTCACCGCGCATCTCGCCGGTGCGAAGATCGACAAGCCCGCCCTGTTCATCGCCGGATCCGAGGATCCTGTCATCAAATTCACCCCGACCTCGAAGATGGCCGCGGTGCTGTCGGATCTACGGGCCACGATCATCCTGGACGGTGCGGGGCACTGGATTCAGCAGGAGCGAGCAGCCGAGGTCAATGTCGCGCTGATCGACTTCGTCAGCGACCTCGGCTGAACCGCCGAAAGTCCGGGGCGGCGGCGTATTTCACCACATCACCGCCGCCCCGGCAGCTCTCAGTCGTGCACCGGTGTCGCCACCGGACGTAGCTCGAGTACACCGTGCTCGGGGCCGAAGCCCAGCGCTCGGGTTCGCGCGATGGATTCGTCCAGGACCTCGGCGACCTGGTCGGGAAGTGCGGCCGGGCGGCGCGATGCCAGATCGACATTCACGCTGAGGAACTCGAACGAATTCGCGATCTCGCCGATGGTGCGATTGACCAGGTATGAGATCCCGTGGACGGCCTTGTCGGTTCGGCCCAGATCGCAGACGTGCACCGAAACCTCGTGCCCCACCAGCACTTCCCGGAAATAGGTCAGATGCTGCTCCGACGCGAACAGCCCGGCCCCGCCCATCAGGCCGTAACCCATCCGGTGATGCATCTGCCACATGGCCTCGCCGTGCAACCGGAAGTAGTGCATCACATTCATATGCCCGTTGCTGTCCTCGAATTCCGGCGGGATCACCCGGGTGAACGCGGCGCGTACCGCGAGCACCTCGGCGAGTTCCGGTTTCACTGCCGCCACCGCGCTCCTCCTCGCTCGCCGGGAACCTACCGCGACCCGGCCTGGATCGCCTGCCGGTAGCGCTCCGACAGCTGCGGCGGGAAGCCCAGATCGCCCTCGATCACCCGGATGGTCAACGGTGCCACGAGGACTCGCAGACGCTCACACCCGGCGTCGCCGATCGCCTCGTACGGATAGACCGCGAGTTCGTCGGTACGGCTCTCGATCGCCGCGCGCCGGGCCTTGCCGTGCTCGCTCAGCGCGATGTCGTCATCCACCAGCCAGCCGCGCTCTCGCAGCCCGTTCACACCCGCCGCCCAGTCCTGCTCACTCCAGGATCGGCTGATCCGCAGGACTTCCGGCGCGATCTCGCCGGTGCCGCTGTGCGTGATCAAGGCTTCGATACCGCTCAGTCCCTCGGTCAGCAGCAGCGCGACGTGCCCATCACCGCGGAACTCCCGCAGCAGCGACTGCGCATGCCACAGCACCAAATGCGGTTCGTCCGGCCAGGGCAGCGCCGCGTGGGCCGCGAACAACGGCCGCCCCTGCGGTCGTTCGCACGCGCGTTCGGCGGCCTGCCGCGCCAGGTCGGCGGCTTCACGCACCTGGGCACCGGAGATATCCTCGCCCCATACCTGCCGCAGCGACCGGTCGACCGCTTCCAGCCTGGCGCGCAGAATCTCCGCGGGAGAGGCAATGTCCCAGGCGGTGGGCAGCACCGCACCGACCACGGCCGGATTGAAATTGAAGAAGGTCGAGATGGTGACCTCGGCGGGTACCGGGCCGAGGGCGGCGGACCGGGACGCGAAGTACATCATCCGCGGATCCGTGATCCCCAGTTCGCGGTACACGTCCGGGCCGTGCGGGGTGAAGTAGATCATGCCGTGCACCGGTTCGAGGGCGCGGAAGGTCAGACGGGCATTGTGCGGGGAAACCGTAGTCAAAAGAATGCTCCGATGTCTCAGTGCGAGGGAGAGGCCGAATCTGCTTGCGGCCATGCGCCACTCGGTTCACTCATGACCGAACGTCGCGCGTCATCACATAGTTACCCGAATCCGATGTCAATTTCAAGATTTGGATCCGAGGTGGGCCGCCCCGCGAACCGGAGCCGTGCGCCCTACGTACGCGCGCCCACGATCCGCAAGGCGAGGTCGACGTAGTAGTCGCCGATCTCCTCGGGCGACAACGGGCCGTCCTCGCGATACCAGCGGGCGAGGTCGATACCGAGCGACAGCAGGGCGACCGCCGCCATATGCGGATCCGGGTTGTCGAAGGCACCGGCGGCGACACCGCGCTCGATCAGCTGCCGCATCTCCGCGTCGATGACGTGCCGGATGGCCTTGATCTCGCGCTGGTGCTCGGGACTCAGCGCGGCGAGTTCGTAGTTGATGACCCGGGCCACGGTGTGCGCGCGAGCGTGGTGGATGGCGAACTCCCGCATTACCGCGATCAACTGATCGACCGGGTCGTCCGAGGACGCGATGGCGGCCTGGATGCGCTCCAGCGTGTTCTGATGCCCGCCGCGTGAGACCTGATAGAGCAACTCCTCCTTCGAGCGGTGATGCACATAGATGGCCGCCGTGCTCAGGCCCGCGATCGAGGTGATATCGCGGGTGGTGGAGCCATGGAAACCACGCTCGGCGAAGGCGACGACAGCAGCCTCCAACAACCGAGCCCGCGTCTCGTCCGCGCGCGAGCGATCCTCTGATCCGGTCACCCGAACAGTCTTGCATCCGGCCGCCGCAAATTTCCGGGTGGTACCAACCAGACGATCCGCCTCGACGAAGAAACCCGCGCTCACCGCGCTGAATCGCGCATTGAACATGACCTCGAATTCAACTAAGCTCGATTCGGCACAGAGAGCGGAAGGGAATTCCATGACCAGCCCGATGCCCGCATCGACCGAGCACAGCCAGCCCGCGACGGCGGCGCTGTTCGACTTCGGCGGTGTGCTGACCTCCAGCATCTTCGAGGCGTTCGAGGCTCTCGGCACATCCCTGGGCTGCGATCCCCGGTTGCCGCTACGCGTGCTCAGCGAGGACACCGTGGCGCGGACCCTGCTGGTCGACCACGAGGAGGGGCGAATCAATGAACGGGCGTTCGAACGCGGCTTCGCGGCCTGCCTGCGGGTTCGCGGGGTCGATGTGGACGGTGCGGGCCTGGTGCGCCGGATCCAGTCCGGAATGCACGCCGACAAGGACATGATCCAGCTGGTGGCGGATGTCAGGGCGGCCGGGTTCCGGGTCGGACTGCTGTCGAATTCGCTCGGCGACGATTGCTACGCCGGATTCGATCTCGACGCGATGTTCGACGCCGTCACCATCTCCGGCGAGATCGGAGTGCGGAAACCGTCCCGGCGCGCGTACGCGATCGCCTGTGCCCGATTGGGTACCGCACCGGAGGCCACCGTGATGGTGGACGACCTGAGGCAGAACATCGTCGCGGCCGAGCGGGTGGGGCTCACCGGTATCCTGCACCGCGAGGCGTTCAGTACGGCCGCGCGGCTGTGGGGCGCGCTCGGCCTGCGGCGCGATCCCTGACCTCGAGCACAGCCAGTCCTGTTGCCTGGCAAAGCATTTCTGTCGATCGACGCTGCGCGCCGGAGAGCCTGCTGAATGACCGGGACCCCGCACCGTGCGGTGCGGGGTCCCGGTGCGGCCGTCAGCGTCGAACTCGGCACCTCAGAGCGCGAGCACCAGCTTTCCGGTGTTACCGCCGGTGAACAGCATGTTCAAGGTCTCGCCGAAGCGCGCCACGCCGCCGTCTACGACGTGCTCGCGGCTCTTCAGCTTCCCTTCGGCCAGCCACTGCGCGATCTGCGCGACCGCTTCGCCATAGCGGTCGGCGTAGTCGAAGACGACGAATCCGGTCATGGTCGCGCGGAAGACCAGCAACGACATATAGCGCGACGGCCCGGGCGACAGCTTCTCGTCGTTGTAGGCCGAGATGGCCCCGCACAGCACCACGCGGGCACCCCGGCGGAGGTTGGCGAGCGCGGCATCGAGAATCTCGCCGCCCACATTGTCGAAGTAGATGTCGATCCCCTTCGGCGCCAGCTCCCGCAACCGCTGCAGCACATCCTCGCCGCGATAGTCGATGGCGGCGTCGAAACCGAGTTCCTCGGTGAGCAACCGGCACTTCTCCTCGCCACCGGCGATGCCGATGACGGTCGCGCCCTTGGCTTTCGCGATCTGGCCGACCACGCTGCCGGTTGCGCCGGCCGCCGCCGACACCACCACGGTCTCACCGGCTTGTAGTTTCCCAACCTCGAGCAGCCCGAAATACGCTGTCATGCCGGGCATTCCGAGCGTGCCGAGCCAGGTGGGTCCGGGTGCGACGCTCAGGTCGACCTGCTGCACGCCACTGCCGTCACTGATCGCGTATTCGGTCACCCCGAAGATTCCGCTCACGGTGTCGCCGACGGCGAAGTCCGGGTGGGTGGATTCGACAACGGTCGCGATGTCCAATGAGCGCATCACCTCGCCCAACCCGACCGGCGGGACGTAGGAGCGCACGTCATTGAGCCAGCCCCGCATGGCCGGGTCGACGGAAATGTAGGCGACCTTCACCAGAATCTGCCCCGTGGACAGGACGGGGAGTTCCTCGGTCGTCACGTCCCAGGTGTCGCCGTCGGGCAACCCGGACGGGCGCTGCGCGAGACGCACCTGCTGAGTTTTCATCATGAGATCTCTTCTCGTTCCTGACGCCGTGCCGCGCGGGGTGCGCGCGGCACGGCGTTCACGCCGTCGAGGCAGCCTGCCCGTCGGGCGAATTCCTATATCAGAGCGCGCCCAGTTCGGGATCGCCTGCGGGCAAGGGTTCGAAGACCAGGACCTCCGGCGGAGCCCCGAGGGCGTCGGACAGGGTCGCACCGACCTCGCGCAATGTCGCGCTCTGGCCGTGCGCGCGCAAGGCGTCCTTGGACGCCCACTTCTCGATCATCACGAAATGTCCGGGCTTCTTGTGCTGCCGGTGCAGCGCGTATCGCAGGCAGCCGGACTCGGCGTGCACGGCGGGCGCCGCTGCCCGCAGGGTCTTCTCGACCAGGTCTTCCTGACCAGGCTTCGCGATCATGGTCGCCACGACGACGCAGGGGTCGGCCATTGATTCCTCCTCGGTGAGTGGGTGATGTCGAACTTCCAGCGGTTACCCGCGCTTGCCCCACGCGGGGTCACGGCGGCGCAGTTCCATCTGGGCGATGGTGCGCTTGTGGACCTCGTCCGGACCGTCCGCGAGCCGCAACGTCCGCACGTGCGCGTACATACTGGCGAGCGGGAAGTCGTCGGAGACGCCGCCGCCGCCGTGGACCTGGATCGCTCGGTCGACCACCTTCAGCGCGACCTGCGGCGCGGCCACCTTGATCGCGGCGATCTCGATACGCGCATTACGATTTCCGACGGTGTCCATGAGGTGGGCGGCCTTCAGCGTCAACAGCCGCGCCATCTCGATCTCGATACGGGATTCGGCGATCCAGTCCTGGATGTTCGCCCGGTCGGCGACCGGTGCGCCGAATGTGGTGCGCGCCTGCGCCCGGTCGATCATCAGGTCCAGCGCCCGTTCGGCCATGCCGATGGCACGCATGCAGTGGTGGATGCGGCCGGGACCCAGCCGGGCCTGGCTGATCATGAATCCGTCGCCCTCACCGGCCAGCAGCGCGGTGCGCGGCACCCGCACGTTCTCGAATACGACCTCCGCGTGCCCTTCCCGGTCCTGGTAGCCGAACACCGGCAGATTGCGCAGCACGGTCACACCGGGGGTATCGATCGGAACGACCATCATGCTCTGCTGCCGGTGCGCGGCCGCGGTGGGATCGGTCTTGCCCATGACGATGAGGACCTTGCAGTTCTTGTGCAAGGCGTTGGAGGTCCACCACTTCCGGCCGTTGAGGACGTATTCGTCGCCGTCCGGCTCCATGCGTAGCTCGATATTGGTGGCGTCGGAACTGGCGACGGCGGGCTCGGTCATGGCGAATGCCGAGGCGATGTCGCCGTCCAGCAGCGGGCGCAGCCACTGCTCCTTGTGCTCGGGCGTGCCGAAGAGCGTCAGCACCTCCATATTCCCGGTGTCCGGAGCATTGCAGTTGGTGGCCTCCGGAGCCAGATGCGCACTGCGGCCCATGATTTCGGCGAGCGGCGCGTACTCCAGATTGGTCAGGCCCGGACCCCATTCCGGGTGCGGGTGGAAGAGATTCCACAGCCCGCGCTTGCGCGCCTCGGTCTTGAGTTCCTCGAGAATCGGCGGATGGAAGTGCGGGTCACCGGACTCCGCCATCTGCGCCTCGTAGATCGATTCCGACGGGTAGATGTGCTCGTCCATGAAG
The DNA here is from genome assembly GCF_040654375.1 of Nocardia sp. NPDC050710. NCBI lineage: Bacteria > Bacillati > Actinomycetota > Actinomycetes > Mycobacteriales > Nocardiaceae > Nocardia > Nocardia sp. NPDC050710. Next base: position 49,306 of record NZ_JBFAHV010000001.1, read on the forward strand.
GTGAGCAGATCTTCGCGGTAGCGTCGAGCCCGGTCGGTCGTCTCGAACATGGTCACTCCTCGTAATTTATTGTGCCACAACGGATATGGGTCCGCGCCACGTTGCGCGTAGCGCCGGAATTCACGCGCGGCCGGTCAGACTGTCCCAGTCGATCGCGCGTTTGAGAATCTTCCCGGTGGCCCCCTTCGGCAATTGGTCGACGAAGGCGAACAAATGCGGGACCTTATAGGCGGAAAGCTGTTGTTTGGCCCAGGCGCGCAGTTCCTCCGGATCGAGCGTCACGCCCGCGGCCGGAGTGATCACCGCGGCGACCTCTTCGCCATAGTGTTCATGGGGCACGCCGATCACCGCCGCCTCGACGATGTCCGGATGCTCGTACAGCACTTCCTCGACCTCACGCGGATAGACGTTGTAGCCGCCGCGAATGATCATGTCCTTGGCCCGGTCGACGATGTAGACGTAACCGTCCGCGTCGACCCGGCCGAGATCACCGGTCTTCAGCCAGCCGTCACGCAGGTCCGACGCGGTCGCCTCGGGCCGGTTCCAGTACCCCTTCATCACATTCGGCCCGGACACGTACAGCTCGCCGATCTCGTCGCCGGTCAGTGGCTGCCCCGCGGCATCGCGCACCTCGACCGCCATGCCAGGCAATGGCAATCCGACCGAGCCGATGCGCGGCTCCCGGCCCATCGGGTTGTATGTGGCCACGCCCGAGGACTCGGTGAGTCCGTAGCCTTCCAGGATTTCGCACCCGAACCGGGCCCGGAACGCGCGAATCACCTCGGCAGGCAGCGAGGCCCCGCCCGAGCACGCGGATCGCAGGCTCGCGCAGTCCTCGGGCCCGAAGTCTCCCGCCGCGTGCAGCATGGCGTTCCACATGGTCGGGACGCCCGCGAGCATAGTGAGCTGATCCGCGCGCAGCATCTCGAGCATTCCGCGCGGATCGAACGGCGACAGCAGCGACAGCGACGCGCCCGCGTGCAGCGCGGTATTCATGACCACCGACTGGCCGAAGACGTGGAATAGCGGCAGCGCCGTACCGAGGCGATCCTCCGCGGTGAAGCTCAGATAGTCGACCACGGTGGCAGAGGTGGCCTGTAAATTGCCCACGGTGAGCTGGACGCCCTTGGGTTTTCCCGTGGTGCCCGAGGTATAGAGAAGGATCGCGATATCGTTCGGATCGAGTTCGACCGGCTCGATCATCGGTTCCGAAGTACCCATGGCAGCACCGGGTTCCAAGGTCCTGAACGGCAATCCGCGCTCGGTCGTGGCCTTTTCGGTTGCGTCCGCCGCCTCGTGCCAAGCGACGACCAGACTGGCCGCCGAATCATCCAACACATAACCGATTTCGGATGCGGTCGCCATGGTGTTCATCGTGATGACGATCGCACCGCGCAGATGTGCGCCGTAGTACGCGACCACGAATTCGGGAACACTGGGCGCGACCAGCAGTACCCGGTCTCCACTGGCGACACCGGCGTCGCGCAGTGCGCCGCCGAACGCCGCAACAGCATCGCGCAAGCGGCCGTAGGTCCACCCCTCACCACCGGCGCGTAGCGCGATCGCGTCGGGCCGCGCGAGCGCGTTGTCCCACATCGGACCGGCGACATTGACCATCCGAATCATTCCTCTCGTGCCCAACTGACATGCGTTCCACTTCGCAAGGTACTTGAATTCGGATTCAACTTCAACTTTGCGACGCGAAAGGTCGCCGACATGCGCGAACGGTGTCGTGACACCACGTGTCACGACACCGTTCGGTGCGAGGGCGCTCCGGTTCAGATGGCCAGCAGGATGTCCTCGACCCTCTCCTTGGCATCGCCGAAGAGCATGGCGCTGTTCTCGCGGTAGAACAGCGGGTTCGCCACGCCCGCGTAGCCCGCCGCCATGGATCGTTTGAAAACGATCACGTTCTCGGCCTCCCACACCCGTAGCACCGGCATGCCGGCGATCGGACTGGCCGGATCCTCGGCCGCGGCCGGGTTGACGGTGTCATTGGCTCCGATCACCAGCACCACCGAGGTGCCGTCGAAATCGTCATTGATCTCGTCCATTTCGAGAACGACGTCGTACGGCACTTTCGCCTCGGCGAGCAACACGTTCATATGCCCGGGCAGCCGTCCGGCGACCGGGTGGACGCCGAATCTGACCTCGACGCCGCGCTCGGCGAGCTTGCGCGTGAGCTCGGCGACGCCGTGCTGGGCCTGCGCCACCGCCATTCCGTAGCCCGGAGTGATGATCACCGTCGTGGCGTTCGCGAGCATTTCGGCGACGCCCGCCGCGGTCACCTCACGATGCTCGCCATGGGCCTGCTCGCCGCCGGAGGTGGCCTCGATCCCGAATCCGCCCGCGATGACCGAGAGGAATGAGCGGTTCATGGCCCGGCACATGATGTACGACAGATACGCGCCGGAGGAACCCACCAGGGCACCGACAATGATCAGCAGGTCGTTCTCCAGCAGGAATCCCGACGCCGCGGCGGCCCAACCGGAATAGCTGTTGAGCATGGACACCACCACGGGCATATCGCCGCCGCCGATCGAGGCGACCAGATGCCAGCCGAGCACCAGGGCCAGGACCGTCACCGCGACGAGCAGCCCCGGGTGCGGCCGGACGACGAACGCGGCGGTCAGTGCGGCGAAGAGCAGCAACGCGCCGATGTTCAGAGCGTTCTTGCCGGGCAGCACGAGCGGATCCGGCTTCATCCGGGCCGACAGCTTGAGGTACGCGACGATGGAGCCGACGAATGTCACGCCGCCGATGAACACACCGATGAAGACCTCGGCGTGGTGAATTCCCAAGGTCTGCAACTGTTCCAGCCGCCGGGCCTCGCCACCATCGGGGTCGGCTTCCACATGCAGGTAGCCGTTCCAGCCGACCAGTACCGCGGCCAGGCCGACGAAACTGTGCAGCAGCGCGATCATTTCGGGGATGCCGGTCATCTCCACCGAAGTGGCCCGTCGCACTCCGATGAGCGCACCGGCCAGCACGGCGACAATGGCCAGCACCGCACCGGTGGCGTCCATGCCGTCCTTCGCGGCCAGTACCGCGGTGGCCCCCAACGCGACCGCCATCCCCGCGATGCCGAAACCATTGCCCGCTTTGGCCGTCTCGTGTTTCGACAATCCGGCCAGGGCCAGGATGAACAGCAGTGCCGAGATGAGATATGCGGCGTGTGTCGCCGTGTCGATGGTCAGCACAGGTCAGCTCCTCGCGAACATGGCGAGCATGCGCCGGGTGACCGCGAAGCCGCCGAAGATATTGATACCGGCGAGCGCGATGGCCGCGAACGACAGCGCCGAGACGATGACGTCACCGTGCCCGATCTGCAACAGCGCACCCACGACCACGATCCCGGAAATGGCGTTGGTGACCGACATGAGTGGGGTGTGCAGGGCGTGATGCACATGTCCGATGACATAGAAGCCGATGACGACGGCCAGCACGAAGACCGTGAGATGGCCCTGTAGCGCGGGCGGTGAGCCCGCCGTCAGGAAGAACAGCAGCATGGCACCGACCGCGACCGCGCCGATCCGCCTCGCCGCGGAGGGCTGCGACTTCGCTTGCACCTCCGCGCGTTTCGGCGTGGACACCGGTGCGGCCGATACCTGAACCGGTGGCGGAGGCCAGGTGAGGCTGCCCTCGCGCACAACGGTTATCGAGCGCTGTACCGGATCCTCGAAGTCGAGCACCGGATTCCCATCGCGAGCGGGCGTGAGGAGTTCGAGCAGGTTCGCCACATTGGTGCCGTACAGCTGCGATGCCTGCGCGGGCAGCCGACCGGCGAGATCGGTGTAGCCGATGATGGTCACACCATTGCTCGTGACGATCGACTGTCCCGCCACCGTGCCTTCGACATTGCCGCCGTTGGCGGCGGCCATATCCACGATCACGCTGCCGGGCTTCATGCCCGCGACCATGTCGGCGGTAATGAGCCGCGGCGCGGGTTTGCCGGGAATCAGGGCGGTGGTGATGATGATGTCGACGTCTCGGGCCTGTTCGGCGTACAGCGCGGCGGCACGGGTGTTGTAGTCGTCCGACATTTGCTTGGCGTATCCGGTGGCACTCACCTCCGTATCCGGCGAGGCGATCGAAAGATACTGTCCACCCAGCGATTTCACCTGGTCTGCCACTTCGGGCCGCGGATCGGCGGCCCGGACGATGGCACCGAGTCGGCCCGCGGCGCTGATGGCCGCGAGTCCGGCGACACCGGCTCCGGCGACCAGCACTTTGGCCGGTGGGACTTTTCCGGCCGCCGTGACCTGTCCGGTGAAGAACCGCCCGAAGGCGTGGGCGGCCTCCACTACGGCCCGGTAGCCCGCGATATTGGCCATGGAGCTCAGCACATCCAGCGACTGGGCGCGCGAAATACGCGGGACGGCATCCATCGCCAGCGCGGTGATCGGACGGCGAGCCAGATCCGCCACCAGATCCGGATCCGAGGCGGGCCGCAGCAGGCTGATCACCATCGCACCCGAGGGCAATTGATCGAGTTGCTCGGGAGTGAACGGGTTGATGCCGAGGACGATATCGGCGGCGGTAGCGGTGCCGATACGCGCACCTGCCCCGGTATAGGACTCATCCGAGAAACTGGCGGCGACACCCGCGCCGGACTCCACGACAACCTCGTATCCCAGCTTCAGCAGCCGGGATACGGTGGCGGGCGTGGCGGCGACGCGGGTCTCCCCCACCTGCGATTCGCGGACGATGCCGACGATCATCGGTCACCGATTCGAATGAGCACCTTGCCGAAATTGCGTCCGGCCAGCATGCCCCGAAATGCCTCGGGCGCATTCTCCAGTCCGACGACGACGTCCTCGCGGTACGCGACCGAACCGTCGCGGATCCACTCCGACATGTCGCGCAGGAAATCGTCGTACCGGGTGGGCACGAACTCATCCTGGATGAAGCCGCGCACCGTGAGGCTCGAGGTCAGGATTCGGCGCATGAAGGCGGGCAGGCGATCCGGGCCGGTGGGTGCCTCGGTGGCGTTATAGGCGGACACCAGGCCGCACACCGGAATGCGCGCGAATCGATTCAGCAGCGGCGTGACAGCATCGGCCACCCCGCCGCCGACATTCTCGAAGTACACGTCGATGCCGTCCGGAACCGCTGCGGCCAACTGGTCTTCGAAGTCGGGCGCGCGGTGGTCCACGGCCGCGTCGAACCCGAATTCGTCGAGCAGGGCCCGGCATTTCTCCGGTCCACCGGCGATGCCGACGGCGCGCGCACCCTTGATCCGCGCGATCTGCCCGACGGCCGAGCCCACCGGGCCGGTCGCCGCCGCGACCACGACGGTCTCATGGCGTTGCGGGCGGCCGATTTCGAGCAGACCGCCATAGGCCGTGAATCCGGGCATGCCGAGGACGCCGAGCGCGGTGGAGATCGGCGCGGCCTCGGGGTCCAGCTTCCGGACGTGGCGGGCCTTGGCGACGGTGTGGGTCTGCCAGCCCGAGTACGACAGCACGACATCGCCCGGGGCGAGCGAATCCGCGCGGGATTCGATCACTTCGCAGACGGTGGCGCCGACCATGACGGTGCCCAATTCCACTGGTGCTGCATAGGATTTGGCCGTGCTCATCCGGCCCCGCATATACGGGTCCAGCGACAGGTAGAGCACGCGCAGCAGCACGTCTCCGTCTTCCAGTTCCGGCAGGCCGATCTTCACGACAGCGAAGTCGGTGTCCATGGGCTCGCCATGGGGCCGCGCGATCAGCTGAATCTGTGTCGTTTCCATCGGTTCAGTTCCCGCCCAGGCGAAGATCGACGAGTTCGGCCAGCACCGATCGGTGATAGCCGGGGCTACCGAGACCGATCTGGTCGGCCTTGGCCCGCTTGAGGTAGAGGTGCACCGGATACTCCCAGGTCATGCCGATGCCGGCGTGCAGTTGGACGGCCTCCTCGGCGGCCTTGACCGCGACATCCGCGCAGTAGGCCGCAGCGAGCGAGGTGCCAACGGCAGCATCGGGATCGGATGCCGCGATGACGCCCGCCGCGTACCGAGCGGTGGCCGCCGCGGTCTCGACCTCGACGTAGAGGTCCGCGAGACGGTGCTTGAGCGCCTGGAATCCGCCGACGATCCGGCCGAATTGGCGGCGCAGCTTCAGATAGTCGACCGTGGTTTCCAGGCAGAACGCGGCAACGCCCGCCTGTTCCGATGCCAGCAGCGCAGCGCCGACTTCCAGGCCCGCCCGCAAGGCCACGACACCGGAACCGGCGGGGACGACGACCTGACCCGGCGCGGATTCGACAACGACATCCGCGAGCTGGCGGGTCATGTCGAGCGAGATCACCGGCGTGACAGTGGCCGCGGCCACCGGAATCGCGTGAATCTCTGTGCCGGAATCGGTTTCGACCGCGGCCAGCAGCACATCGGCGTCCAGGACGCCCGCGGCGCTCGTCACGCGGCCCGACAGCCGCCCGTCGGCGTCCTTCCAGAAGGACGGGACTTCGGTCGCCGAGGCGGCGGTGAAGGGCGCGAGCAGTGCCGCGGTCACCTCCCCTTCGGCCAGCTTGCCGACCAGCTCGGATTCACCGGCGAGCAGCACCGTCGCGGCGATCACGCTACTGCTGAGGAAGGGAACGGGTGCGACGAACCGCCCGAGTTCTTCGAGCACGACCGCGGCGTCGCGGGCGGAACCACCGGCTCCACCGCGATCCTCGGGAATGAGCAATCCGGCCAGCCCGAGATCGCGGGCCAGTGCCTTCCACAGCCCCGGCGTGAGCGCGCGGTCACCTTCGTAGGCCCGTGCCACCGTGGTCGGATCGCATTGGGCCGCAAGCAGATCGCGGACCGTCTGACGCAGTGCGGTCTCGGTGTCGGTGTCGAGCAGGAGGATGTCGTCACTCATCGGGTCAGGTCCTTCCAGGCGATGTCCTTGTCCGCGCGCGCTTCGACCGGCAGGCCGAGGACCCGCTCGGCGACGATATTGCGCAGGATTTCCGAGGTTCCGCCCTCGATCGAATTACCCTTCGCGCGCAGGTACCGGTAGCCGGGGCTACGCCCGGCGAAATCGACGCGCTCCGTGCGCACCATGGTCCAGTCGTCGTAGCGCAGGCCGCCCTCACCGAGGATTTCCAGTTCGAGCCCGGATAGCTGTTGATTGGACCGCGCGAAGGCGAGTTTGAGCGCGGAGCTCTCGGGTCCCGGCTGCCCACCGGACACCTGCTGCCGCATCTTGGTGGCCGCCAGGCGACCCGCCTCGGCCTCGACCCACAGCCGCAGCAGCCGGTCGTGCAGTTCCGGGGTGTGCTTATCCGGATTGCTCCGCCAGCTGCGGGCCACGGCTCCCAGGACACCGCTCTCGCGCGGGACGGCTCGTCCGCCGATCGATGCGCGCTCGTTGTTGAGGGTGGTCGTGGCGACGCGCCAGCCCTCCCCCTCCTTGCCCAGGCGGTGCGCGTCGGGGATGCGCACATCGGTGAGGAAGACCTCGTTGAACTCCGCCTCACCGGTGATCTGACGCAGCGGCCGGACGTCCACGCCCGGATCCGTCATATCGCAGATGAAGTAGCTGAGGCCCGAATGCTTGGGACGGCTCGGATCGGTGCGGGCGACCAGGATGGCCAGCTGCGCCTTGTGCGCGACCGAGGTCCACACCTTCTGCCCGTTGACAATCCAGTCCTCGCCATCGCGGACCGCCCGGGTGCCGACCGCCGCCAGATCCGATCCGGCCCCCGGCTCGCTGAACAGCTGACACCAGATCTCCTCGCCGGCCCACAACGGGCGCAGGAAACGCCGCTGCTGTTCCGGCGTGCCATAGGCCACGATGGTCGGAGCGGCCATGCCGAGGCCGATGCCATTGAGTTCGGCGTTATTACCCGGGGCCCCGGCCTTCTCGAACAACCCGTCGACGAACGGCTGGAGTTCCCGCTCGACCCCGAGGCCACCCAGGCCGGCCGGGAAGTACACCCAGGCCAGTCCGGCGTCGAACCGGGCGCGATGGAAGGTCACCGCATCGGTGGTGCCCGGATCATGTTCGGCGAGCAGGGTTTCCACCCGCTGCCGGAGGTCGTCGCGAACCGTGTCGGTCATCGGTTCCTCTCCTTCACAGAGGCGATTCCGGCGCGCAGGAGCGGATCGACCGCCTCGCCCACACTCTCGAAGCCGGAGCCCACGGTCTTGCCGTGGAGATAGCGGTAATGGATGCCCTCGAGGATGGCGGCGAGCTTGAATGCCGCCAGCCCGAGGTAGAAACCGAGATGCGCCAGGTCGCGGCCGCTGCGGGCGGCGTACCGGTCGAGCATCTCGGATTCGCTGAGATACCCGGGGGCGCCGGACACATCGCTGACAATGGGCAGACCCAGTTCGCCGAGGCGCTGGTACAGCAGCAGCAAGGCCACATCGGTGAGGGGATCACCCAGAGTGGCCATCTCCCAGTCGATGACGGCCGCCACCCGATCCTGCGCATCGACGAGGATATTGTCGAGCCGGTAGTCACCGTGCACGATGCCATCCGGCGATTGCTCGGGCTGATGCTCGGCGAGCAGCGCGAAGAGCTCGTCGGCACCCGGCAGGTCGCGGGAGCGGGAGGCGTCCAGCTGTTTCTTCCAGCGGTGCACCTGCCGCTCCAGGAATCCGCTCGCGCGCCCGAAGTCCCCGAGTCCCACCGCCACCGGGTCGACGGAATGCAGGGCGGCCAGTGCGTCGACCATTCCGGCCGAAATGACCTGTGTCCGTTCCGGACCCACCGCCGCGAGTTCGGTCGCCGCCCGATAGGGCGTGCCCGCGACGCTCTCCATCAGATAGAACGGTGCGCCGAGGATATCGCGATCCGCGCAGAGCGCGTAGGTCCGCGGAACCGGGACCTCGGTACCCGCCAGCGCGCTCATCACCCGGAATTCCCGGCCCATATCGTGTGCCGTCGCCAGCACGTGGCCCAGCGGTGGACGGCGCAGGATCCATTCCGAGCTGCCGTCGCCGACCGCGTAGGTGAGATTGGACCTCCCACCGGCGATCAACCGGCCGGTCAGCGGCCCGGTGAAGAGGTCGGGCAGGGTGGCGGCCAGCCAGCCCGCGAGCCGATCCAGATCCAGCCCCGGCAGCTCCGCGACGTCCCGGCCGCCCATCAGGGCACCAGCAGGGCGACGGACTCGGCGACGCAGGCCGGCTTGGCAGCGCCCTCGATCTCCACCGTGACGCGGCTGACCACCTGGTACCCCATGCTCGCGGGTACGAGCGACACCAGCTCCACACCGGCCCGGACCCGGGAGCCGACCGGCACCGGAGCCGGGAAGCGAACCTTATTGGCCCCGTAGTTGACTCCCATCGATAGGCCCTCCACCGTGTAGACGCTCACGGTGAGCATCGGCAGCAGCGACAGGGTCAGGAAGCCGTGCGCGACGGTGGTGCCGAACGGCCCCGCCGCGGCCTTCTCCGGGTCCACGTGAATCCACTGGTGATCACCGGTCGCGTCGGCGAAACGGTCGATCTGCTCCTGGGTCACCGTGTGCCAGTCGCTGTATCCGAGATGGGTGCCGACGGCCTTCTCCAATTCGGGCAAGCCATGGAAAACCTTCATCGCCTGTGCTCCTTCCGTTCCAATTACGTTGGCCTGGTTAGTTCTTCGGCCCACCGGCCACGTAGACGACCTGTCCCGAAACGAATCCCGCGCCCTCGCTCACCAGGAACGACACGGTGTGCGCGATATCGTCGGGCGATCCGGCCCTGGCCACCGGGATCTGCGAGATGACGACCTTCTTGAAATCCTCGAAATCGACGCCCATCCGTTCGGCCGTGGCCTGCGTCATATCGGTCTCGATGAATCCGGGGGCAACGGCATTCGCGGTGACACCGAACTTGCCGAGTTCGAGCGCGAGAGTCTTGGTGAAGCCCTGAAGTCCAGCCTTCGCGGCCGCGTAGTTGGCCTGGCCGCGGTTGCCCAGCGCCGAAGTGCTGGAAAGGCTGACGATGCGGCCGAAACGCTGATCGATCATGTGGCGCTGCACCGCCCTGGTGCACAGGAACGCACCGCGCAGGTGCACCCCCATCACGGCGTCCCAGTCGTCGACGGTCATCTTGAACAGGAGGTTGTCGCGGAGGATACCCGCATTGTTGACGAGCACCGTGGGAGCGCCGAGTTCGGCAACGACACGGTCCACGGCCAGCGTGACCGCGCTCTCGTCCGACACATCCGCGCCGATCGCGAGCGCGCGGCCACCGGCCGCCTCGATCTCCGCCACGACCGGCTTGCACGCGGCCTCATCCAAATCCAGTACGGCAACGGCCATTCCGTCCGCCGCGAGCCGCCGCGCGACCGCGGCACCGATACCCCGTGCCGCGCCGGTGACGACCGCGACTCGCTGTGTTTCGTTGCTCATGGGGTTCTCCTCTGTGGTGTGTTCTGGGGCGATGGCCGCTCGAGCAGAGCGGCCATCGCGATACGAGTGCCGTGGGGGTCGGTGTGCAGTAGCGCGCGCAGTCCCGCGCGGCGGGCACCCGCGACGTTGTCCATCGAGTCATCGACGAAAAGCACCTGGTCGGGACGCATTCCGAGCCGATCGACCGCCAACTCGAAAATGGCCGGATCGGGTTTGCGCAAACCGACCTCGGCGGAGATCACGATCGGGTCCAGCAGCGCGTCGATCAGGTCACGCGGATAGGTTCCGGCCCAGCTGTTCGACAACATCCCGACCCGGATTCCGGCTTCCCGGAGATCCCCGACGAGTTCGAACATCGCCGTGTCGGGACGTAGCTCGGCCAGCATGGCGGCGGTGAGGCCGTCGGCGGACGGCCGGCTGCCGTCGCGGCGTCGCAGGCGCGCGGCGAGCAACCGATCGAATTCACCGAGCTCGAGCTCTCCGGTCTCGAGCCGGTGGACGGGCGTCGACTCCCCGGTGGAGGCCGACACCCAGGAGCCGAGCACCTCCCACAGCACGGCCGCGTCGAGATGCTCTCGCGTCAGCCATGATTCGATCGACGGCCGGACCGGGCCGGTCAGCACGCCGCCGTAATCGAACAGCACGGCTTCGGCGGTATCGCTCACGGTGTGTAGACCACCCGCCCGACGGTCTTGCCGTCGGCGAGGCGCTGCACGCCATCGGCGATATCCGCCAGGGCCAGCCGCTCGCTGACCAGTGGGCGGATCGCGCCGTCGGCCGCGAGGCGAGTCAGCGCCCGGTGGCATTCGGCGACCGCGGCCGGGTCGTAGGCGTTGTAGAGACCCCAGTGCAGCCCCACGATCGAGTAGTTCTTGACCAGCGCGTGATTCAGTGCGGCGGTTTGGATTTCGCCGCCCGCGAAGCCGACGACCAGGATCCGGCCTTCGAACGCGATGCACTTGGTCGAGCGCGCGTAGACCTCGCCGCCGACGGGATCGTAGATGACATCCGCGCCACGATTATCCGTGACCTTCTTGACGACCTCGACGAAATCCTCTGTCCTACGGTCGATTACGACATCGGCGCCGAGTTTGCGGGCGTACTCCGCCTTCTCGGGCCCGCCGACCACGCCGATCACCCTGGCTCCGGCGGCCTTGCCGAGTTGGATGGCCGCGCTACCCACGCCGCCGGCGGCGGCGTGCACCAGCAGGGTCTCCCCCGCTTTCAGGGCGGCGCGGCGATGCAATCCGAACCATCCGGTCTGGTAACCGATGAACAGCGACGCCGCTTCGGCATCGTCCAATGCCGGTGGCGCGGGGAAGGTCTGGGCGGCTTCCATCAGCGCGTATTCGGCGAATCCGCCGTGCGGCAGCGAGGTGCCGCCGATCACGCGATCGCCGATGGCGATCCCGGTGACATCGGCACCCACGGCCACGACCTCACCGCACAGCTCGACGCCCGGCGTGAACGGCAGCGGCGGCTTCACCTGGTACAGGCCACGGCACATGAGGACGTCGGGGAAGTTCGCCGCCGCGCCGGTGACACGGACGACGAGCTGGCGCGGGCCGGGTTCGGGGCGTTCCACGGTGTCCAGTCGCAGCACCTGCCCGGGCTCGCCGAGTTCGTGGACGCGCCACGCCTTCATCTCCGCCAACTCAGACACCGCCGGTGAGGGTGATGCCGCCGTCCACGACGAGCAGCTGACCGGTGAGCCAGGCAGCGTCCTCGGAGAGCAGGAAGGCGACGACGCTACCGATGTCCTCCGGCACGCCCAGCCGCTTGAGCGGATAGGTCGCCGCGAGCTTCTCCTCGCGCCCCTCGTAGAGGGCACTGGCGAATTGGGTCTTCACCACGGCCGGTGCTACGGCGTTCACGCGCAGGTTCGGGCCGAGTTCGACGGCGAGTTCCTGGGTGATGTGGGTCAGCATCGCCTTGCTGGAGCCGTAGAAGCCGATACCGGGCGCGGGCTTGGTCCCGGCGACCGAGGAGACGTTCACAATCGCGCCGCCGTGGTCCTTCATCCACGCCTGGTAGGCCTGCTGCACCCAGGACAGCGCGGCAAGACAGTTGACCTCCACGATCTTGCGGGCGGCGTCGAGCGACAGCTCCACCATCGGACCGAAGACCGGGTTGATGCCGGTGTTGTTGACCAGCAGGTCGGCGCTGCCGAAGGTGTCGATCGCCCGCTTGACCGTCTCGGCCTGGTGCGCGACATCATCGGAGCGACCTGCCACGGCCAACGCCCGCGACGGACCGCCCAGAGCCGCGACCGCCTCGTCGAGCGCCTCCTGTTTGCGGGCGGTGATCACGACCTTCGCACCCTCGTCCACCAGGCGCTGCGCGATCCCGAGCCCGATGCCGCGGCTGGCGCCGGTGACGATGGCGGTCTTACCTTCGAATCTGTTCATGGAGAAGTCCTTTCGGATTGCGCCTGCGGTCACGACAGCCGTTCGAGCACCATGGCCATGCCCTGGCCACCGCCCACGCACATCGTTTCCAGGCCGATCTGCTTGTCATGGAATTGCAGTGAATTGATGAGGGTGCTGGTGATCCGCGCGCCGGTCATGCCGAAGGGATGGCCGACGGCGATCGCGCCGCCATTGACATTGAGCTTGTCCAGTTCGACACCCAGCTCCCAGGCGGACGGAACGACCTGCGCCGCAAAGGCTTCGTTGATCTCGACCAGGTCGATATCGCCGATCGTCATGCCCGCCCTGGCCAGCGCCTGCCGGGACGCCTCGACCGGGCCCAGACCCATGATCTCCGGCGACAGCGCGCTGACTCCGGTGGAGACGATGCGCGCCAGCGGAGTCAAGCCCAGCTCCGCGGCCTTGGTATCGGACATGATGACCACGGCCGCGGCCCCGTCGTTGAGCGGGCAGCAGTTGCCCGCGGTAACAGTTCCGTCGGGCCGGAAAACCGGCTTCAACCCGGCCACCGCATCGAGCGTGACGCCGGCGCGCGGGCCGTCATCGGCGGATACGACGGTGCCGTCCGGCAGCGTGATCGGCGTGATGTCGCGCTGCCAGAAGCCATTGGCGAGGGCGATCTCGGCGAGGTTCTGGCTGCGCACGCCGAAAGCGTCCTGCTCCTGGCGGCTCACCCCTTTGAGCTGGGCCACGTTCTCGGCGGTCTGCCCCATCGCGATGTAGACGTCGGGCAGCTGCCCGCCCTGCCGGGGATCGGCCCACACCTGGCCTCCCGCGGCGAATTTCGCGGTCCGCTCGACGCTGTCGTCGAACAGTGAGTTCTGGGTACCGGGCAGGCCGTCGGCACTACCCTTGCCGTAGCGGCTCACGGTCTCGACCCCGGCCGAGATGAATACATCGCCCTCACCCGCCCGAATCGCGTGCAACGCCATTCGAGTCGTCTGCAGACTCGAGGAGCAGTAGCGATTGACCGTGGTACCGGGCACCTGATCGAGCCCGGCCAGCACCGCCACGATCCGGCCCAGATTGAAGCCCGATTCCCCGGCGGGCTGACCGACGCCGAGCATCAGGTCGTCGATCGCGTTCGGATCGAGTGCGGGAACCTTGTCCAGCGCGGCGCGCACGATCTGCGCGGCCAGGTCGTCGGGCCGCATGTCCTTGAGCGAGCCCTTGGCGGCGCGCCCGATCGGCGACCGGGCGACGGAAACAATGACAGCTTCGGGCATGGCCCAACCTCCGTACAGAACTTACTAAGCGCTTATTTTCTTCCGCCACCTTGCTGGATGCGCCCGCCGCGGTCAATACCGGTAGCCCAGGAACATGTATGTGATCTGACCCACATAAATTGCAAGAGTCGAGGTCACACCGCAAAAGTAAACGCGATTTTGAAGTCGGATTCAGATTTCGCTAACGTCACGACGACTACCAGCCATGCGGAGAGGAGGCTGCGATGGGCGTTGTGCTGACCGAGTTCGCCGAGGGAATTGCCACCATCACCATCAACCGGCCCGAGGCACGAAACGCGGTGAATCGAGCGGTCGCCCAGGCATTGGCGGACGCCATCGACGAACTGGAGGACCGATCCGACCTCGCGGTCGGCATCCTCACCGGCGCGGCGGGCACCTTCAGCGCGGGCATGGATCTCAAGGCGTTCGCCGAGGGCGAGCTGCCGGTCGTGGCCGGGCGCGGATTCGGCGGCCTCACCGAGCGGCCACCGACCAAACCGCTCATCGCCGCCGTGGAGGGCTGGGCGCTCGCGGGCGGCTTCGAACTCGCCCTGGCCTGCGACCTGATCGTGGCGGCCGAGAATGCCAAATTCGGTCTGCCCGAGGTGAAACGAAGTCTGGTCGCGGCCGGCGGTGGCGCATTACGACTACCGAAGGTGCTCCCCTATCAGCTGGCCATGGAGATCGCCCTGACCGGTGATCCCCTCGCGGCGGCCCGCGCACACCGGTTCGGGCTGGTCAATGTGCTCACCGCACCGGGCGACGCGCTCCAGGCGGCGAAGTCGCTCGCCGCGCGCATCGCCGAGAACGGCCCCTTGGCCGTTCGTGCCACGAAACAGGTACTGTCGCAAGCGATTCAGTACACCGACGCCGGGGCGTTCGAATCGCAGTTCGATATCGTCGCGACCGTCAACACCTCGGCGGACGCACTCGAAGGGGCACGCGCCTTCGCCGAGAAGCGCCCGCCCGTGTGGCGCGGGGTCTGAATTCTGTTCAGCCGGCGGAGCCGATCCGCACGGCATTCACCCACAGCCGGGTGGCGTGCCGCACCAGATCGTCGAGGGAGTTCTCCTCGCCGAGCACGAAGGTGTAGTACGCCATGCGGCCCACCATGCCCGACAGTGCCCGCGCGGCCTGGTGCGGATTCAGCTCGGGATCGGCGAGTCCGCGCTCTTGTAGCTGCGCGAGCGACCGGGCGTTGCGATCACAGAAGGCACGACTGCGACGGCGGCGCAACTCACGGAACTTGGGATCGATCGCGGCGACCTGATCGAGGATGTTCATCAGCTTCGCGTTGCGTTTATACGCCTCGAAGTACGCCCGATTGCTGGCCTCGATCACCGCCGCGGGCGATGCCTCGTCATCACCCAGCCGCGGCATACCGGGATGCAGCAATTCACTCTGCGCGAGGTCCAGCACCGCGTGCAGGACCTCCTCCTTGCTGGCGAAATAGGTGTAGAACGACCCCGTCGAACACTTCGCCTCGGCGGCGACATCGGATAGTCGCGCCTCGAGATAGCCATCGCGTTCGAACACCGCCCGCGCCGCCGCGACCAGCGCGGCGCGCGTACGCACGCCCCGGGCCGTACTGGGCGGCTCGCGCAGGATCGACGTGTCGGCCAGCGACGGGATCCCCTCCACCGCGACGCCATCTCCGGTCGTCATGGTCATGTCTACCTCCCACTCGAATTCTCGCGTCCACCTGGAACAACGCCAGGCGAACTTGAATTCACAGTCAAGTTTGCCACATGACCCCATCCACCGAGCCGTGTGATTACTCCGGCGCCGGTCGGCGCGCTGCGGCGACCCGCTCCCCCGATCGAGGACGTCTCGGCGGCCCCACGTCCGGACATCGGCCCGTCCCGACTGCGCAGTCGCTAATCAGCGGCTTGCAGCAGTCCCGTCTGGTATCGGCGCATCCCGCTCAACCACTTCTCGTAGTCGGCGCCTTTGCGGCGGTACATCTCGAGCACCTCCGGATGGGGCAGGATCAGGAATCGCTCGTCGTCGATGGCGTCCATGACGATGTCCGCGGCCTCGTCCGGGGTCAGGACCGCACCGGCGGAGGTGACCGCCCTGGTCGCCGCCTCGCCGAGCGCGTCTCCCGAATTCTCACCGGCACGCAGCAGTTTCGTCTCGACGCCCATCGGGCACAGGCAGCTGACCCGAATTCCATTGTCGCCGTAAGTGACCGACAGCCATTCGGCGAATCCGACGGCGGCATGCTTGGTGACCGAATAGGCGGACGAACCGATCTGGGTCAGCAGGCCCGCCGCCGAGGCGGTGCTGATGAAGTACCCCTCGCCGCGTTCCAGCCAGCCGGGAACCAGCAGCCGCGCGGCCCGGACGTGGGCGCTGACATTGATGTCGATCGTGGCGGCCCAGGCGGCATCGTCGCCGAGGCCGACCGGACCTCCGATACCCGCATTCGCGAAATACATATCCACCGGGCCGAATTCGGCCTCCGCGCGCTCGATCAGCTCACGGATCCGCCCTTCGTCGGATACGTCGACTCCGACGGCGATCGCGGCGCCGCGGGAGTTCTCCGGAATTGATCCGACGACGGCCTCGGCCGCATTACCGTCCAGATCGGCGACCACGACGCGCGCACCCGCCTCGACCAGGCGCAGCGCGATCGCGCCACCGATTCCACCGCCGCCTCCGGTGACCACTGCGGTTTTTCCCGCGACCTTCACAATTGTCTCCTTCCGAGCATCCCCGGCGCGCGATCCCCCGATCGACTCCGCCGAGCCGAGCCTGTCATAAACTTGAATCCTACGTCAATTTCAAGTTTCGACAAGGACGGCTGATCCGGACGGAGTCCGGATCACTCGGACTTCAATTGCAGGGCGTTGACCCAGAGCTGGGTCAGGGTACCCACCAGCTTCTCGAACGCGATGCGCTGATTCTGCGCGAAGACGAGATAGGCCATGCGGCTGACCATCACCGATAGCGCCTGCGCGGTGATAAGGGGATCGAGATCCGCGCTGGCCCGGCCCGATTCCTGCAACTCCCGGATCATCTTCGCATTGCGCTGCACGAAGGCCTTGTTGCGTTCGACCCGCAGCTTCCGGAAGTCCTCGTTGATCAGCGAAACCTCCTCGAACACCGCCATCAGGCGCGCATTGCGCTTGTACGAGAGCAAATACTCACGATTGGCGGCCTCGATGAGGTCGCGGGGATCGGTGACGCCGGTGCGCTCCCGCACGTGCGGATGCAGCATCTCCTCCTGCACCTGCTCGACAACCGCGGTGAAGATCTCTTCCTTGCTGTCGAAGTAGGTGTAGAACGAGCCGGAGGCGGTGCCCGCGGCCTTGGAGATATCGGCGATCTTGGCGTCGAGGTACCCGTCGCGCTCGAAGACCTCCCGCGCCGCGGTGATCAATGCGGTGCGTGTGCGCTCGCCGCGCTTCGTACGCGGGGGAACTCGACGAGGCTCGGCCTCGCTGGCAACGGGATCGGACGCCAACGCTGATCACTCACTAGGTCGCAGGGATAGTTATCGATTGTCACCGTATCACCGCGGACACCGTGTGAGTTCATCCCACGCTGACGACCGGCATCCCTCCTCTACCTGCGCCGACGCATCCGAATCGCGCGCTGCGATCGGCGGGGAAATCATCCCGTCGGAGGTACGCCTGCGGGCGGAATCAATTATCCGATAGCGACTTTCGAAGGTTCTCGAACCGGAACTCAACTTCGGGTATAGAGTCTTCGCGGTCTCCCGTGGCGCGGTGTCCATCTCCCGTCCGCCACGCTCCCATCCAGACGATCATTCGAGGAGCATTGGTCATGAACAGCGAACTTTCGGACGAGACGGCGTCCGGCTGGCTGAGCTCCCTCGGGCTGGCGCATCGCCTTCCGCTGCGGACATCGAGGCTCGGTCTGGGGCAGTCGAATCTGACTTACGGACTGACCGATGCCGAGGGGCGTCGGTACGTGTTGCGGCGGCCGCCGCTGGGTCATCTCCTCGCCTCCGCCCACGACATCGCCCGCGAGGCGCGCATTCTGTCGGCACTGGCCGACACCGACGTGCCCGTCCCCCGGGTCTACAGCGTGGTCTCCGATGACGAGGTACCCGTGGCGATCATGGAGTACGTCGCGGGCCTGGTCGTGGACAATATCGAGATCGCCGAAGCGCTGACACCCGCGCAGCGGCATGCGATCGGGATGGCGCTGCCGCGCACGCTCGCTCGCATACACGCGGTCGACCTCGAACGGACGGGGTTGACGGACCTGGCCAGCCACAAGCCCTACGCCGCGCGCCAGCTCAAGCGGTGGGCCGCGCAGTGGGAGCAGTCCAAGACCCGGGAGCTTCCCGCCGTCGACCAGCTCACCGAGCGGCTCCGCGCCGCGGTCCCCGAACAGCACGAAATCGCCCTGGTGCACGGGGATTTCCACATCCGCAATGTGATCACCGATCCGGATACCGGTGCGATCCGCGCGGTACTCGATTGGGAACTCTGCACGCTCGGCGAACCGCTCGCGGATATCGGCAGCCTGCTGGCCTACTGGCCCGAGCCCGGTGAAGATCTGGTGGGCAACTTCTCGATGTGCACGCTGCCCGGCTTCCCCTCGCGGGCCGAGCTCGCGGCCGAGTATCTCGCGGTCACCGGCAGAGATGCCGCGGCGCTCGGCTTCTGGCATGCGCTGGGCATGTGGAAGATCGCGATCATCGGCGAGGGGGTGCTGCGCCGCGCGCTCGACGATCCGCGCAATCGCGCCGCCGCGGGCACGCCGACGCGTGAGCAGATCGACCAGGTGGTCGCGGCGGCTCACGATGTCGCCGAGGCGGCCGGGATCTGATCGACCCCGGCCGCGACGTGCGGAAGGAATTCAGCGCGATCCCTCCGCAGAGCACCGACCCGGGAGAAGTGATCTCGGATCGTCGTACTCCATCATCGCGCCCCGCTTTCCGAACTCGCCTGCGCGGAATCGGCTTCCAGGGTCAGGATATCGAGTGCGCCGGCGGCGTAGCGGGCGCGCAGGGCCTTCTTGTCGAATTTGCCGACGCTGGTCTTGGGCACCTCGGGAAGGAAGGTCCAGCGTTCGGGCAGTTGCCATTTCGCCACTTTGTCGGCCAGGAACGAGCGCAACTCCCCGGCGTCGGCGGTCGCTCCGTCGCGCAAGGCCGCCGCGACGACAGGACGCTCGTCCCACTTCTCGTCGGGCACCCCGAATACGGCGGCCTCTGCGATATCGGGGTGAGCCATGAGCGCGTTCTCGAGGTCGACCGAGGAGATCCATTCACCGCCGGACTTGATGATGTCCTTCGCACGATCCACCAGGGTGAGGTAGCCGTCGGGCGAAATGGTGCCGACGTCGCCGGTGCGCAGCCAGCCGTCATGGAATGAGTCGGCGCCGGTCGCGTCCGCGTCCGGCGAATAGTACGAGGCCGTGATCCAAGGACCGCGAACCTCGAGCTCCCCCACGGACTTTCCGTCGCGGGGCAGCTCGACGCCGTCGTCGCCGATGAGGCGGGCCTGGACGGTAGCGGGGAATCGTCCCTGGGTGACCCGGTAGGCGTAGGCCGACTCGCCTTCGGTTCCGGGCGGCGGCCAGGCGACACTACCCAGCGGGGAGGTTTCGGTCATGCCCCACGCCTGGATGATGCGCACACCGTGGCGGTTTTCGAAGGCTCGCATGAGCTGCGGCGGCACGGCCGAACCGCCGACCACCACCGCCCGCAGATGGCCGAGATCCTGCGGACTCGCATCGACCGCGGAGAGCACGCCGTTCCAGACCGTCGGAACAGCGGCGGCGAAGCTGGGACGTTCGACCGCCATGAGTTCCAGTAGCGGCGCGGGTTGCAGGAAGCGGTCGGGCATCACGAGCGATGCACCCGCCATGAGCGCCGCATACGGCAAACCCCAGGCGTTGGCGTGGAACATCGGCACGATCGCGAGCACCTGATCCCCGGCCTCGACTCCCATGCCGTCACCGGTGCAGGCGTGCAGCGAGTGCAACCAGTTCGAACGATGCGAGTAGACAACACCTTTCGGGTCACCCGTGGTGCCGGAGGTGTAGCACATCGCGGCGGCCGACCGCTCATCGAGTACGGGGAAGTCGAAGGTCGACGGATATTCGGCGAGCAGCGTGTCCAGATCGTGCACCGTCACACCCTCGGGTGCGGTCAACGCCGAAGCGTTCCCATTGGCCACGATGACGTGGCGGACGGTTCGCAGGGTCGGCAGCACCCCGGCGAACAGCGGTACCAGCGATCCATCGACGATCACCACTTTGTCCGCCGCGTGGTTCGCCACGTAAGTGATCTGTTCGGGGAACAGCCGGATATTGAGGGTGTGCAGCACCGCCCCCATCGCGGGCACCGCGCAGTAGGCGATGAGGTGTTCGTTGTTGTTCCACATGAACGTGCCCACCCGATCGCCACGGCCGATGCCGAGCGCGGTCAGGGCATGTGCGAGCCGGGATGCGTGTTCGCCCAATTCACGGTAGGTCAGTACCCGTGACTCGCTGCCGGTCCAGGTACGGACGGTCGCTTCGGCGTGCACGGTGGCGGCATATCGCAGGAGTGTCGCCAAGGACAGGGGTTCATCCTGCATGGTGCTGACCATCGGCAGGTCGTAATCGTGGTAAGTCATTGTGTGCTGGTCTTTCTCGAAGGGGTCCGGGCCTACGGTGAACATCGGGTACGCCGGGCCGGGCACGCGCTGTGGACAGTCGGCGCCCGGCCCGGCTCACCGCTGCGCTCAGCCGCGCAGCGCGGAAGCGAAGATCCCCGGCAGGGCGGAGATGCGGGGCCTCTTCGCGAAGTCCGTCAGACGCCGCAGAGTGGTGGCGCCGGTACGGTTGGTCACGAACCACGGCGGCTTCGGTGCGAGGGTGAACTCACCGTGCAGCAGCGACCGTGGCGCGGGCCGGAACGGGCCGCGTAGCACGGTGCGCTCCGGTTCCTCGATCAGCAAGGCGTTGTGCACCACACCGATTCCGCTCTGGACATCAGCCAGGGTGTGGCCGGGGAAGGCTCCCCAGGAGGCGCGGGCGGTCAGGTAGCCCAGGCCGGTCCAGGCGTTGATGGCGATGGTGCCGTAGCGCAGGTCCGTGACCGCACGGTCGAATCGCTCGCCCAGCTGCTTGATCGTGGCGGGGTGGGCGGTGATGTTCACACCGAGCGTGCCCTCGAACTCGTCGTTGGCCACCTGCACCGCCCGCGCCAGGAATTCGGCGGGGTCGCCAGGCAATTCGAGCACTCCGAGCACCGGGGAGAAGTATTCGGTGTGCAGGGCGGGTTCATCCCTGTCCGGAGTCAGTCCCTCGATGAAGGTGCGTGCGCCGATCGCCTCTGCCTGCGGGTAGCCCTGGCGGGCGGCCGCGACGCGGGCGGCCGACCCCGGGTAGTAGTCCGGCCGCTCCGGTGCACGCTCGATGGCCGCGCGCAGTTCGGCGAGAAAACGGTCCTTCTGCGGCCAGTCCGCGGAGATCACCGCCACCTGGGAAGCGATGCAGTTGTAGCCGTTGTTGTGCAGCCGCTGCGTGGCGAGATGCTCGGCTTGGAAACGCAGGTCGGCGGTCGACCAGCGGCCAGGTACCACGATGGCCGGTGAGACACCGCCGAGCTCGCTGGTGATGGGTTTGGTCAGCTTGGGGGTGCCCGCCGCCTTGTTCTGAGCGGCCTCGACTCCGGTGCCGAAGACGATGGCGTCATGGGTGAGCGCGCTGCCGGTCATATGCACGGCATCCACGTCGAGATGATGCACCAACGCCGCTCCCACATCCGGTCCACCGGTGAGCAGGCGGACGAATCCACGCTCGATCATGGGGGCGAAGATCTTCTCCAGCACCGGCAACAGCGGATCGGTGATGGGGTTGAGCTTGAGTGCGACCACCCGATTGTCGGCGTAGAGCTGGTACAGCACGTCCAGCGGGGCGATCGAGAAGATATTTCCCGCACCGAGCACGACGCCGATACCGCCGGTGTGGTCCGGTTTACGCTGCCCCAAACCCGCACGGGCGCGTACGGTTTCGGGATCAATGCCCGGCCGCGACCAGACCTCGGCACGGAATCCATTAAGCAGCAGGGTATCGAACATGCCGTGCGGGAAGACCTCGACCGCGGTGCGACCACCGGGAGCCGCTCGCATCGGGTATCCGTCGACCGGGCTGCCCCCGTTCTCCAGCGCCAGGAGGGATTCAGCCAGCGCGGCTGCTCCGGTGAGCAGCGAGTAGGGGCCACTCACCCATTCCTCACCCAGCAGCGGCGAGTCCAGGGACAGCTTTTTTATCCCGGCCGCGATCTCGACCCATTCCCGCGCGTAGCTCGCCGTATTGGCGTGAATTCGGTCGAGCAGTCGCCTGCGGTCGGGCAAAGATGTTCGAGCCCATTCGATTTCACCGCGCCGCAGTGCGGAGACGGCGGCGTCGATGGTTGCTGTCACGGTTGTGGTCACCGTTGGATTCCTTCCGAGTCGGCGTCCTCGACGATCATGACCGCGGCCTTCTCACCGTTCATGATCGTGGGCGCATTGGTGTTGCCTCGCACCACATTCGGCATGACCGAGGGGTCGGCCACGCGCAGGCCCCGTAGACCCGGCACACGCAGGCTCGGGTCCACGACGGCGCCGATGGCGCAGGTGGAGGTGGGGTGGTTGAGAGTCTGCGCGGCGTGGGCCGCGAAATGCTTGCCGCGCTCGTTGTCCGCGGCCTTCAGGAAGTACGGCAGGACCTCGTGGTAGCTCCGCCCGTCCGCGCCGCTCGCGGCCCAGCCGTCGTAGTCGGCGCGGGCACCGCGAATGTAGATCATGGCGTTCAGCGAACTCGACCCACCGAGCATCCGCCCGCGCGGCAGATAAGCGCGGCGACTGTGCAGGCGTGGCTCGGGCTCGGTGTCGTAGTCCCGGTCGAGCGGGCTCTTGAGCAGCGACGGAAAGGCGACCGGCAACGCGATCTCATCCGCGGTATCCCGTGGCCCGGCCTCGATCACCGCTGCCCGGACTCCCGGGTATTCGTATAGTCGGCTGGCCAGCACGGATCCGACGGATCCCGCGCCTACGACGTACACGGTCGGCACCTCCTCTCGAGCTCATACTCGAATCGGGGTGCTATGACCCCGGTCACTGTCGCAGTCGATACTGCGGGTCGGCTGTGGTCGCCCACCATGTGCGCGGGTTTGCCGATCGTGGCCGCCCGACTGTGCTGGAGCACAGCCCGCGCCGAGAGCGAATGCCTACCATCGAACCCATGACAGCGTTGACCGGCCCGCCCGTGAACGACTCCGCCGCGGTCGCGCGCACTTTGCTGGTGGAAGTCGACGATCTCACCGCCGAACTCGTCGGTCGCATTCGCACGGGTGACCACGCCTACGCGGAGTCCACCGCTCTGACCGAAGACCAGCTGCGGGTTGTCGTCCGCGACAATCTCGTCGCCGTCCTCGGCCAGCTCTCGGGAAGTATCGGCTGCCGATTGCAACCGGCCGCCGTCGTCGGCCGGTTCAAGGCAGAGCTGGGCGTACCGCTCGCGGCAGTGCTACACGCATACCGGCTGGCTGGGCGGCTGCTGTGGGAACGGGCGCTGACCACCGCTACCGGCTCGAGCCTGGACGTGCTGCCACAGCTCGGTTCGGAGATGTGGCGGATCATCGACGATTACTCGGGCGCGGCCGCCGATGCGTACAGCGATTACCTGACCGAACGCGTTCGCCGTGGCGATTCCGAACGCCGCGCCATGCTCCGCCGTCTCTTCGACGGCGACGCCGACGATCCGACCCAACGCGACATCGCCCGTGCGCTGCACCTCCCGCCGCTGGGGAGCTTCATCGTCGTGCACGCGGAAACCGATTCCGGTGCGATCGAACCGCTCATCGGCATCGAGGATCGACTGCGCACCGAATTCGTCGAATCGATCTGGCTCACCGAACCCGGCGCACGGATCGGCCTCCTCAGCCTGGCCACCACCCGGTCACACGACCGGGTGCTCTCGCGCCTACGACTGCACGCCACCGGCCGGATCGGCGTGAGCCGCCCCTTCCCGACCCCGAACTCCGCGGGCATGGGTCTACGCGAGGCCGAACTCGCCGGTCGCTGCGCACCACCCGGCACAGCGACCGTCACCGCGTACGGCAGCACACCCATCCCGCTCGTACTCGCGCACGCGCCGTCCGCCTCGCGAGAACTGGCCGATGACATCCTCGGCCCCGTGCTGAATCTGCCGGCCGAGGAACGCGACACCCTGCTCGACACTCTCGAGCTCTGGTTCGAATGCGGCGGCTCCAATACCGAAGTAGCACAACACCTGCACTACCACCGCAATACCATCCACTACCGGTTACGCCGCATCGAAACCCTCACCGACCGCCGCTGCTCGGATCCGAAAGCTGCCGCCGAGCTGTTCGTCGCCCTCCATGCGGCTCGACTCATGGGGCTCGATCCGGCCCGATCCGCCGATTAATAGCCAATTCGCCTTCTAGTCAATTAGTTGAATAGTGACTGTTTTGCCTCTAAAGTCGGCCCAGTTGTGACCCGCGCCACCATACGCACGGGTTCGGACGATCACGAGGATCAGCCCATGAGCTTCACCAGCCCCTATCCCGATGTCGAAATCCCGGCCGTCAACCTGTACGAGTTCCTGTTCGGTGGACTCACCGACGACGATCTGGGCCGTACCGCGCTGCTCGACGGCGCGACCGGAGCCACGACCTCCTATCGCGAACTCCGTGAGCAGATCGACGCGGTAGCCGGGGCACTCGCGGCCCGAGGTTTCGGTGTCGGCGAGGTGGCGGCGGTACATGTGCCGAACACACCGGCCTTCGCGGCGGTGCTGCACGGGGTGCTGCGCGCCGGAGGTACGGCTACGCCGGTGCACGTCCTCTACACCGCCGACGAAATCTCCAAACAGCTCCGCGATTCGAAAGCCCGTTTCCTGTTCACGATTTCATTGTTCCTGCCGCAGGCGGCCGCGGCCGCCGCGACGGTGGGCATCCCGTCCGAGCACATCATCGTGCTGGATGGCGCGCCCGGGCACGAGTCACTGGCCGATCTACTCGCCGAGAGTCGACCCGCTCCGCACGTGACGTTCGATCCCGCCGGTCACCTCGCGGTGCTGCCGTATTCATCGGGGACGACCGGAAATCCCAAGGGCGTCATGCTGACGCACCGGAATCTGGTGGCCAATATCTGTCAGGTCGAACCGTTGACGCATATCGGAGCTGCTGACCGGGTCATGGCCGTACTGCCGTTCTTTCACATCTACGGCCTGACGCTACTGCTCAATACGACTCTGCGCCGTCGGGCCACGCTGGTCACCATGCTCAGGTATGAGCTGACGGAGTTCCTCCGGATCACCGCGGAACAGCGCTGCACCTACCTGCCCATCGCGCCGCCGATCGCCGTGACGCTGGCGAAGGATCCGCGTGTCGACGACTACGACCTGTCCAGCGTGCGGGTGATCATGTCCGGGGCGGCCGCATTGGACGCCGAACTCGCGAACACCGTCGCCGAAAGGCTGAAATGCCGAGTCCACCAGGGGTACGGGATGACCGAGATGAGCCCGGCCAGCCATGGGATCCCGGAGGGTCGCCTGGACCTGCCACTGGGATCGATCGGGATCACACTGCCCAATATCGAGTGCAAACTCGTGGATACCGCGACCGGCATCGAGATCACCTACCCCACCGAGGGGCTCAGCGCGCCGGGCGAATTGTGCTGCAAGGGACCGAATATCATGCCCGGATATTTCGGTAATGATGCGGCGACGGCCGAAACCTTCGATGAGCAAGGGTTCCTGCGCACCGGCGATATCGCCGTCGTGGACGCCAATGGCGTTGTCTACCTGGTGGATCGAGTCAAGGAGCTGATCAAGCACAAGGGCTATCAGGTGCCGCCCGCTGAATTGGAGGCGCTCCTGCTGACCCACCCCGCTATCGCCGATGCGGCGGTGATCGGCGTGAAAGACGCCGACGGCGAGGAAATTCCGAAGGCGTTCGTAGTGCGACAGGCGGGGGCCGAGCTGGACGAGGGCGATGTCATCGGATTCGTCGCCGAACGCGTCGCACCCTACAAGAAGGTGCGCCGGGTCGAATTCGTAGACACCATACCGAAATCTATGACCGGCAAGATCCTGCGCAAGGACCTGCGGCAGCTGGAATCCACGCGCTGAACGCGCAACCGCCGCCGATCCGGACCACGGATCGGCGGCGGATTCTGGTTGCCGGTCGCCCGGCTAGAGGTGCGCGGTGGTACGGCGATCGATGACGGAGAGCGCGAACCCCGCCCAGCGAATGTTCTCCTGCTCGAAGGAGATACCGCGCATCAATGTCAGGTAGGGGCCGACCCGCTCGGCCTCCTCCAGATATGCCTGCTCACTGCGGCCGTCCAGCAGCCGCGTACGCAGGCGTTCGTAGCGGGCGAGTTTCGCCTTGGACCACTCCAGCTGGTCGGAGACGGCGGCGCGTACGGCCGCAGCGTCGTCGGCCTCCATGGCCTGCACCTTCACCATCATCTCGTCGCGGATGGCGGTCGGCTTGGCCGGTCCTTCGATGAACTCGTGCAATGCCGCGCGACCCGCGGGGGTGATCGCGTGCACGCGCTTGTTGGGGCGGCGCTCCTGCTGGATGACACGGGTTTCGATGAGCCCCTCGGCCGCCATGCGCTCGAGTTCCTTGTACAGCTGCTGGGGGGTGGCCATCCAGAAGTTGGCTACCGAGGCATCGAAACCCTTGGCCAGGTCGTAGCCGGAGGCCTCGCCTTCCAGGAGGGCGGCCAGGACCGCGTTACGTAGCGCCATCGACACAGAGTACCATCCGGAGTGATTATTCAATTTGTTGTCTATAAAACTATGGACACCAGCCACAAGCACCGATACCGTACAAGGCAATCTAGTCAATTATTTTAGTACGAGAGGTGAGGGCATGCATCCCTTCCGCGCCGCTGTCGAGGCACGCGACGACAATGCCATCGAGGCCCTGCTGGCCGACAATGTGGTGTTCACCAGCCCGGTGGCGTTCAAGCCGTACCCGGGCAAGGCGATAACGGCGGCCATCCTGCGTGCGGTGATCCGGGTCTTCGAGGATTTCCACTACGTTCGCGAGATCGCCGATGCGGGCGGGCGCGATCACGCGTTCGTCTTCGAGGCCACCGTGGATGGCAAGCAACTCACCGGCTGCGACTTCCTGCATTTCGACGCGGACGGGAAGATCGACGAGTTCATGGTCATGGTGCGGCCGCTGTCGGCGGCGCAGGCGCTCGCCGCTCGCATGGGCGAGCAGTTCGAACGCATCAAGTCCGAGGCCATCGCACAGGTCGAGCGTGAGGCGGCGCAGGCGTGAGCGACTACGACGCTATTGTCATCGGCGCGGGCAATGCCGGGCTGACCGCCGCCGCGACACTGCAGCGCGCGGGTGCGCGCACCCTGCTGTTGGAGCGGCACAATATTCCGGGCGGCTGCGGAACCTCCTTCCGCCGTGGACGTTTCGAATTCGAGGTGGCCCTGCACCAGCTATCCGGTGTGGGCGTGGAAGGTCAGCCGATCTCTCTGCGCGAAGGCCTGTTCCAGCAGCTCGGCATTGCCGACAAGCTGGAATTCGTGCAGGAGCACGACATCTACCGCGCGGTGATTCCCGGGCAGCTGGATCTGACCCTGCCCGCCGACTGGGATGCCGCCATCGACGCCATCGAGGCGGAGTTCCCCGGTAACCGCGACCGCACGGCCAAATTCTTCGAACTGCTCAAGCAAATCACCTTCTGGCAGATCGCCGCCATGCGCGGTATGCCTGTCGAACAGATCGACCCGGTGCTGTTCAAGTACGGGCTGCGGCCGCTGAAGGACGTGCTCGACGAGTTCTTCGACGACGACCGGATCAAGGTCGCGCTCGGCATGTACTGGACCTATCTCGGGCAGCCGCCGTCGAAGCTGCGCTTCCAGGATCTGGCGCTCACGCTGTTCGCCTACTTCGAATTCAAGCCCTGGCATGTGCGCGGCGGCTCGCAGGCCATGTCCACCGCCATTCTCGACGCTTTCCTCGCGGCGGGTGGCGAGGTGCGGTTCAATACCGGGGTCGAGGCCATCCTCATCTCGGGGGGTCGAGTGCTCGGTGTGCGGCTCGAGGACGGTACCGAAGTCACCGCGACCGATGTGGTGTCCAATGCCTCGCTCCCCACCACCTACGGCATGCTCGAGGGTATCGAGGTGCCCGCCGCGGTACGAGATGATCTGGCCACCAGGCGAATCGGCGTCTCCGGGTTCGTGCTGCACATGGGTCTCGACGCCACACCCGCGGAGCTCGGCTTCACCACCAGCACCACATTCGTGAATATCGACACCGACGACGACCGCACCTACAACGCGTGGCGGTCCTTTCAACCCGCACGCGGAATCTGCGTCAGCTCCTACGATGTCGCGCCCATCGGCTTCGCGCCCGCCGGGGCCACCCACGTCAGTCTCATGACATTGCAATACGCCGACATCTGGAAGAACGTGGCACCGTCGGAGTACGCGCGCACCAAATTCGCCTATGCCGAATCGCTGCTCGACCTGTGCGAGGCCGTCACCCCGGGTATCCGCGACGCCATCGAAGAGGTGGATGTCGCGACACCTTTGACCATGATGCGTTACCTCGGCCACCCGGGCGGGGCCATCTACGGCTACGACCAGGACGCCACCGAAGGCTGGCTGTTCCGCAACAGCGAACGCCGAACCCATATTCCCGGACTGCATCTGGCCGGTTCCTGGGCCGGAATCGGCGGTTTCCAACCCACCCTCGAAGCGGGCGCACGGGTCGCCCGCCGCCTGCTGCGCGCCAAGGCCGCCTGAACGGAGCATTCGTGAACCACCCCCTCGCACAACGATTCGACGGCGCGGCCGAAATCCTCGCCGAAATCGACAGCCGCATCCCGGACACCCGTGACTATGGCGCCGAGACGCGTGCCACCATCGATACCTACCATCCCAAACGGCTACAGCTGGTGGTGACCGATGTCATCGACGAGACCGCCACCACCAAGACATTTCGGCTCGAACGACGCGACGAACTCGAGCTGCCGCCATTCCTGGCCGGTCAGTATGTCAATGTCTTCATCGACGGCACCAGCCGCCCCTACGCCATATCCTCCAGCCCGGCGCGACTCGACCACTACGACCTCACCGTTCGCCGCGTCCCCAACGGGCGCATCAGTAATCTGCTGATCGATACCGTGAATGTCGGCCAGGTGCTGACCACCACCGGCCCGATGGGCACCTTTCACCACAATCCGCTGTTCCACGGCTCCGACATCGTGTTCCTGGCGGGCGGGTCCGGCGTCGCCCCCGCCATGAGCATGATCCGCGAGATCGCCGACATCGGTTCGGATCGCACCTTCCACCTGATCTACGGCTCCCGCAACGCTTCCGACATCATCTTTCGCGCCGAACTCGACGCGATCGCCGCGGCGCATCCGGGCATCGACGTCGACCACGTCATCACCGAACCCGATATCGAATGGACCGGGGCGGCCGGCTTCCTCACGGCGGACACCATCCGCACCCTGGCGCGCGGCCTCGACAATCGAATGGTCTACGTCTGCGGGCCGCAGGCGCTGTACCTGTACGCGCTCGAGCAGCTGACCGCGCTCGGCCAGCCACGCAAACGCATTCGTTTCGAGGCCAATGGCGCACCGAGCGACCCGACCGCTCAGGCGCACTGGCCGGCCGATGTGGACCCCGCCGAGGAGGTCACGGTGACCGTGGCCGGTACATCGTTCCGCACCCCGCGTAACCGACCACTATTGGATGCTTTGGAGGACAACGGCATTCGTCCCGAAGCGGCCTGCCGCTCGGGCGAATGCAGCCTGTGCCGGGTGCGTGTCGTGAAGGGCGCGGTACATACCGCTGAGGAAGCCAAACCTCGACTTTCCGATGCACAATTCGGCTACACCCACTCCTGCGTCGCCTACCCCATAACGGACGTGGAGATCGACCTGTGACCTCGGGCGCGAGCCACTACCGCAGTAACGTCCGCGATCTCGAATTCAACCTGTTCGAAGTACTCGGAATCGACGCGGCACTCGACCTCGGAGCCTTCGGTGACCTCGACTCCGACACGGTGCGGGAGATGCTCGACCAGATGCGCCGTTTGGCGGAGGGCCCCCTCGGGGAGTCGTTCGCCGACTCCGATCGCAATCCGCCGGTCTTCCACCCCGATTCCCACTCGGTCACCCTGCCCGCATCGTTCAAACGCAGCTACCGGGCGCTTCGTGAGCTGGGCTGGGAAAAGATCGGCGTCCCCGCGGAACTGGGCGGAACCCCGGTGCCACGGGCAGTCTACTGGGCGCTGGCCGAGATGATCCTCGGCGCGCAACCGGCCGCCTTCATCTACTCACTCGGCCCCAGCGCCGCGGCGCTGTTCCACCACGGCAGCGAGGATCAGCGCCGACACACACGCGCCACGGTCGAGAACAGTTGGGGCGGCACCATGGTTCTCACCGAACCCGACGCCGGATCGGATGTGGGCGCGGCACGTACCCGCGCGATTCCGCAACCGGATGGTTCCTGGCACCTGGAGGGTGTCAAGCGGTTCATCTCCTCCGGCGACTCCGATGACCTGTTCGACAATATCGTCCACCTGGTACTCGCCCGTCCGGAAGGTGCGGGACCCGGCACGAAGGGTCTGGCGCTGTTCCTCGTGCCGAAGTTCCACTTCGATCCGGACACCGGCGAGCTGGGCGAGCGCAATGGGGTGTTCGTCACCAACGTCGAGCACAAGATGGGCCTGAAAGTCTCGGCCACATGCGAACTGACCTTCGGCGGCCACGGGATTCCGGCGAAAGGCAAGCTGATCGGGGAACGTGACGCGGGCATCTCGCAGATGTTCCGGATTATCGAGAACGCGCGAATGATGGTGGGCACCAAGGCTATCGCCACCCTGTCCACCGGGTATCTGCACGCGCTCGACTACGCGCGCAATCGCGTTCAGGGCCCTGACCTCACGCGGAGGGACGACCCGACGGCGCCGCGAGTACCGATCATCCGGCATCCGGATATCCGTCGTTCGCTGCTGCTCCAGAAGGCGTATGCCGAGGGACTGCGGGCGGTGTACCTCTACACGGCCGCACATCAGGATCCGGTGATGGCGCAGCAGGTTTCGGGTGCGGATGCGGAGATGGCCGCCCGCGTCAACGATCTGCTGCTGCCGATCGTCAAAGGGGTGGGCTCCGAGCGCGCCTTCCAGTACCTGGGTGAATCGCTGCAAATCCTGGGCGGTTCGGGTTATCTCCAGGACTATCCACTCGAGCAGTATCTGCGTGATTCGAAGATCGACTCGCTGTACGAAGGCACCACGGCCATTCAGGCGCAGGACTTCTTCTTCCGCAAGATCATTCGCGACAAAGGCGCCGCGCTGGGCCACCTCGCGGGGCGGATAGCGGAATTCATCAGCATCGACTCCGGCGACCTCGCGCCCGAACGCATCCTATTGGGCACCGCGCTCGCGAACGTGGAGGCCATGGCCGGAGTCCTCACCGGTCATCTGATGGCGGCGCAAGAAGATCCGAAGGAGCTGTACAAGATCGGCCTCGGCTCGGTCCGCTTCCTGCTCGCGGTCGGCGACCTGCTCATCGGGTGGCGGCTACTGCACCAGGCCGAGATCGCCACCGCTGCCCTGTCGAGCGGCGACGTGCGCCAAGAGCAGGCGTTCTACCAGGGCAAGATCGCCACCGCGCGGTTCTTCGCCCGCACGGTACTGCCGACCCTCACCGCCACTCGCATCGTGTTGTCCAACCTGGACAACACGGTGATGGAGCTGGACGAAGCCGCCCTCTGACAACAGTGGGCTCGGTGGGGGTGGCGCAACGTGGCTCCGCCCCCACCGTCGTTCACGCGGGGTGAACCCCAACACTATTAGTAGACAAATAATTGACTATATCACTAGGCTGGCCTCATGGCTGCCGACCATGAACACCGCACCGCCGCCGCGTACTCGCGATATGTCGCCCTGGGCGACAGTCAGACCGAGGGCGTGGGCGATGGCGACGACCACACCGGGCTGCGCGGCTGGGCCGACCGACTCGCCGACCAGCTCGCCGCGATCAACTCCGACCTGCACTATGCGAACCTCGCCGTCCGCGGCAAACTCGCCGGACAGGTTCACGACGAACAGCTCGACGCCGCGGTAGCCCTCCGCCCCGACCTCGCCACAGTGGTCGCAGGCGTCAACGACCTGCTACGTCCGGGGTTCGACGCCGATGAGGTCGCCGGCCACCTGGATTCCATGTTCGCCGCGCTCACCGCCGAAGGTGCGGTCGTGGCAACCATGACCTTCCCCGACGTCGCTCGCATCACTCCCCTCGCCCGGCCGGTCAGCGGCCGTGTCACCGAGCTCAACCAGCGCATCCGTGAATCCGCCGCGCGCCACGGCGTCATCGTTGCCGAAACCGCCGATCATGCCGTCGTCACCGACCCTCGGCTCTGGAGCTCCGATCGCCTGCACGCGGGACCACTCGGACACCAACGCATCGCCGAAGCCATGGGGTACGCCCTCCAACTGCCCGGCGCCGATGACAGCTGGACCCATCCCTTGCTGCCGGCGCTGCCACATCCGGGTGCGGCGTCCACGGTGATCAATGAACTACGCTGGGCCACAACATTTCTAGGCCCTTGGCTGAAGCGGCGACTGACCGGCCGATCTTCCGGCGACGGCCGCACCGCCAAGCGCCCCCAACTGGGTCCGGTTCGCGACAGTGGGGACACGTCGCTCCGTACGATCAGCGACCGGTCCCACTCGTAACCGAGGGCTCCCAACGCCGTGTCCGCCGCATCCGGATATGAGGCTACGGCCGGATCGTCTTCCCGCAATTCGAAACGGACAGATAGCCTCGCCGGGGATCCCGATCCTTCGGAGCGACTGTCAGTACAGCGGGTGTAGTTGTGCAAGGTCCGGATGCCGAAGTGTCGGCTTATTCGAATTCGGCCCACAGTCGGCGGAGGTCACGGCGCCGAGAACCGGCCGCCGACAGCGAAACTCGCGCTCCCGATCAATGGCTCGTCGCGAGCCTGCGGATTGCCGTCGAGGTCGTACTGGCAGCGCGGAGATGGCGCGGGACCAAGCGAGGCACTACCCTCCTTTGACCACCGACCACTGCGTCACCGGCAGTTGCGGCCGCCACGCGGTGAACCCACCGAGCGGCTCCGCCCGGTAGATCTGAAACTTCCGCAGTGCACCGCCGTGCGCGGATGCCCAGGTCAGCAGTAGTGCCTCCGACTCCGCGGTCACCGCATTCGCGACCAGCCTGCCGCCCTGACGCAGATGTGACCAGCAGGCCTCGAGCAGGCCGTCCTGGGTGATTCCACCACCGACGAAAACCGCTTCGGGCGAGGCGGATTCGGCGGAATCGGTGGGCTCCAGCTCCGCATGCACCTCCCCCCGCACCACAATGTGCGGGACACCCAGCGCACTGGCATTGTCGGCGATCTGCCGCCGCCGATGTTCGAGCCGTTCGAAGGTCACCGCGCGGCAGGTCGGGTGCGTCCGGCACCATTCGATGGCGATCGTGCCCGATCCCCCGCCGATATCCCAGAGCAGCTCGCCCGGCGCTGGAGCGAGCGCCGCCAGCGTCAAGGCACGCACCTCCGACTTGGTGAGCTGCCCATCACCGCAATACATTTCATCCGGCAGACCGGGCAGCCGGGTCACCCGCGGGCGGTCCGGATCGGCGACGCATTCGATGGCGACGATATTCAACGGGTCGCCCGGGGCATGCTCCCACGCGCGCGCGACACCGGCCACGGTCCGTTCGGCCGTACCGCCCAACTGCTCGAGCACTGTCATTCGGGAATCACCGAAACCCTCGTCGCGCAGCAACTCTGCAATCCCCGCCGGACTCTTCTCATCGGCGCTCAGCACCAGCACGCGGCGTCCATCCGCCAACTCCGGCGCAATCGTCACCAAGGGCCGCCCCACCACGCTCACCACCGGCACCTCCGCCAGCGGCCACCCCAAACGGGCGCAGGCCAGTGACGCCGAGGACGGCTGTGGATACACCCGCAATGCCGCCGCCCCGAGCAACCGGGCCAAGGTCACCCCGATCCCGTAGAACATCGGATCCCCACTGGCCAGCACACCGATCCGCGCCCCGGCATACCGCTCGAACAACCCGGGCAACGCGGGTACCAGCGGCGACGGCCACACCACCCGCTCCCCCCGAACCGCCTCCGGAACCAGCCCCAACTGCCGCCGCGATCCGAAGATCACCGCACACCCGGCAAGCTCCTCGCGTGCGGCCCGCCCCAGCCCGTCCCACCCATCAGCCCCGATCCCGACAACCAGCACCGGCGCCCCTGCCCAACCTCCACTCATCTCCCACCTCGCACGCCATGTTGCCGCCTCGCACAGGTCGCGTCCGATGCGCGGTAGTAGCGGGATATGCGGCAGCTCAGCGGCATTCGCGCTCCGGCGGGCTCTCGTCCGCTCAGGCGAATCGGGTGCGGCGCGGGGTGGGGTGTCGTGATCACCGGGGCAGCCGCCGCCAGATCGACTGCGGCACGAAGCGGGCCACGACGTAGGCCGGTCGGAGCGCGCGGGGCTGCCAGATGACGCCCGCGCGGCGGCGCAGACCGCGCACTACCGCGTCCGCTACCTGGTCGGGAGTGCTCGACAGCGGGGCCGGGTCCATGCCCACGGTCATATGGCCGATGACGAACCCGGGACGCAGCAGCAGAAGGTGAACACCGCTGCTGTACAAGGCATCCGAGAGACCGGTGGCGAAACCGTCCAAGCCCGCTTTGGCCGAGCCGTAGACGTAGTTGGCGCGACGCACCCGTGCGCCCGCCACCGAGCTGAAGACCACGATCTGTCCCGCGCCGCGGGCCCGCATCACGTTCGCCAAGGTGGTCAGCACACTGATCTGCGCCACGTAATCGGTGTGCACCATGGCCAACGCGTGCGCCGGATCCTGTTCCGCCCGTGCCTGATCGCCGAGGATGCCGAACGCCAGCACCGCGATACCGATACCACCGTGCTCGGCGTCGATCTTCTCCAGCAACGCCGGATGGCTCGCGGTGTCGTCGGCGTCGAACTCCACCGTATGCACCGCCGTCGCACCCGCCGCCCGTACCTCCGCGACTTCCGCGTCCAGCTCATCACTGCGCCGCGCCGCCAGAATCACGGTGCGCCCCGATGCCAGCCTCCGCGCCACCTCGAGCCCGATCTCGCTGCGTCCACCCAGCACCAGCAGCGGCCCCGTGGCAATCCCTTCCGATCCCATAGGCTCAGTCTGTCATTGTGGCCCGCACCTGCCGCGCGGGTGGGCTGGCCGTCGAGCCGCGCGGCGGCCCGCTACGGTCGGGTAATGCCCACCACGACCGCGACGCTGTCGCCCGCCGCCACCGAATTCGTCACCGAACGCCACCTCGCCACGCTCACCACCCTGCGGGCCAATGGGACGCCGCATGTGGTGGCGGTGGGGTTCACCTGGGATCCGGAGGCCGGGATCGCGCGGGTGATCACCAATAACGGGTCGGTGAAGGTACGCAACGTGCGGCGGTCCGGGTATGCGGCGGTGAGTCAGGTCGACGGAATTCGCTGGCTCACCTTGGAGGGCCCCGCCACGGTGCTCGACGGTCCCGACGAAGTGGCCGACGCGGTCGAGCGCTACGCGGGCCGCTACCGGGTACCGCGCGAAAACCCCACCCGTGTCGTCATCGCCATCCAGGTCCGCCGTGTCCTGTCCAGCAGCACCCTGGTTCAGCCACGCTGACCCCGGCTCCGCACGGTCGACCGTGGCCGATGGCGTCAGACCGGCGTCGACGTCACTACAGCGCGGTCAGACCGTGCGGGCGCTGGTTCATCGACTCGCAGCCGTCCTCGGTGACGACCACGATATCTTCGATGCGAGCGCCCCACTCACCGCGGAAGTAGATGCCGGGTTCGATGCTGAACGCCATGCCCGGTTGGAGAACCAGGTCGTTGCCCGCGACGATATAGGGCTCCTCGTGCACGGACAGGCCGATGCCGTGGCCGGTGCGGTGCACGAAGGCTTCGCCGAAACCCGCCTCGGTCAACAAATCTCGGGCGGCGGCGTCGACCGACTCGGCGGTGACGCCGGGGCGCACGGCGGCGACCGCCGCGGCCTGCGCACGTTCCAGGGCGTCGAACTTCGCGG
The DNA here is from genome assembly GCF_040654375.1 of Nocardia sp. NPDC050710. NCBI lineage: Bacteria > Bacillati > Actinomycetota > Actinomycetes > Mycobacteriales > Nocardiaceae > Nocardia > Nocardia sp. NPDC050710. Next base: position 85,363 of record NZ_JBFAHV010000001.1, read on the forward strand.
CGATCTCCGGGGTCGGCTCGCCGAGCACGTAGGTGCGGGTGGAGTCGGAGTAGTAGCCGGGGTCGACCGGGCCACCGATATCGATGACCACCACATCGCCGCGCTCGATGCGGCGCTCCGAAACGCCGTGGTGCGGATCGGCGCCATGCGGGCCGCTGCCCACGATGACGAACGCGGCCTCGGTATGGCCCTCCTCGACAATGGCCGCCGCGATATCCGCGCCGACCTCCGCCTCGGTGCGTCCGGCCCGCAGGAATTCCCCCATCCGCGCATGCACCCGATCGATCGCGGCACCTGCCCGGCGCAGCGCGTCGATTTCGGCCGCGTCTTTGGTCATCCGCAGTTCGCGCAGCACCGGCGTGGCCGAAACCGGGAGGCCGCTGAAGGACTGTGCCAGCGGAATCAGATGCAGTGCGGGCATCGCGTCGGCGACCGCGACCCGGGAACCCGCGTGCAGCGTCGACTTCACCACCTGGTACGGGTCGACGCCGTCCACCCAGTCCAGAACCTGCAGCCCGAGCTCACCCGCCGCCGATTCGGACAGCGACGCCAACTCCAGTTTCGGGATCACCACCGACGGGGTCGCGCCATCGGCGGAGATCACCAGACAGGTCAACCGCTCGAAGGATTCGGCCGCCGATCCGATCAGATAGCGCAGATCCGGCCCCGGTGTGATGAGCAGGGCATCCAGATGTGCGGCCCGCATCAACTCCACCGCCCGCTCCAGCCGCTCACCGTAGACATCCGCCGCGAACCTGGACTCCGTGTGCGAACTCATACCCACCGACGTTACCCGCCCGGCGCGGACCCCAGGACCCGAATACCGACCCGCCACTACGCCGACGCGCGGTGACCCGACGCCGCCCGGCGGCCACGGCCCCGAATTCGCCCACCGAATTCCGAACGGCCGCGAGTCACCGGTTCAGGGTGGAGCCACCCGTAGCACGCACGAATGATCACCGGGCCACGGTCGCCCCGACCGAGGCCGGAGGTAGCCCGCGGAGCCCCGCACACCGGGCACGAATACCGAACCGCCCGCCCGATATCCGCGGGCGTTGTCGTGCCGGACAGGTAGCCTCAGCGCGTGACCTCTGCTGCGACTTCCGGTGGGACCCTGCTGCTGCTCGATGGGGCCAGCCTGTGGTTCCGCGCGTTCTATGCGATCCCGGACAAGATCACGGCGTCCGACGGCCGCTCGGTGAACGCGCTGCGGGGCTTCACCGATATGGTCGCCTCGCTCATCACCAAACACGGGCCGAGTCGTCTGGTGGTGTGCCTGGATCTGAATTGGCGCCCGCAGTTCCGGGTCGATCTGGTGCCCTCGTACAAAACGCACCGGTTGGATACCTCCGCCGAGGCCGCGGCAGGGGCCGAGGAGGTGCCGGATCGGCTGACCCCGCAGGTCGAGATGATCCTCGAAGTGCTCGCCGCCGCGGGTATCGCGACCGGCGGCGCGGACGGGCTGGAGGCCGACGATGTGCTCGGCACCCTCGCCACCCGGGAACGCACCGATCCGGTGGTGGTCGTCAGCGGCGACCGCGATCTGCTGCAGCTGGTCCGCGACGATCCCGCACCGCCGGTGCGGGTGCTCTACGCCGGCCGCGGTCTGGCCAAAGCCGAACTCTTCGGTCCGGCGGAAGTCTCCGCGAAATACGGTGTGCCGCTGGAGAATGCGGGCCCGGCCTATGCGGATCTGGCGACCCTGCGCGGCGACGCTTCGGACGGTCTGCCCGGTGTCGCCGGCATCGGCGAGAAGTCCGCGTCCACATTGATTTCCCGGTTCGGTTCGCTGGAGGCGCTGGTGGCGGCGGTCGACGACCCCGACGCCGATCTCGCGGCGGGCGTACGCGCCAAGCTCCGTGCCGCGGAGGATTACGTGAAGGCGGCCGCGCCGGTGGTTCGCGTGGTCCGCGACGCCGATGTCGAGTTGTCCCGCTCCGACACCTTGCCGACCACGCCGGCCGACCCGGATCGACTGGGCGATTTGGCGATCGCCTACAACGCCGAGAGCCCGGTCAAACGCCTCATCACCGCCATGAACGCCCCGCGCACACCGTAACTCCCGGCGGTCGGGCATTCCGGCTGGGCCGTAAACCTCACGCGGACGGTCGCGGACACTCGAGACCGTCCGGCGAACGCCCGGCAAGACATCTGCGGCGCGGCGTCACACGGCCGACGCCCACACGCCCACGGGCGCCCGCGCGGGAACACGGGCTACCCGGGGTAGCTCTGAGCTCAGCTCGGACGGCCGACCTCGTAGGTGCCGTTCTCATTGGTGATCTTGACGTTGACCTTCTTCTGCTCGCCACTCACCTTGAGGGTGCATTCGAAGGTCGCGTCGACCTTCACCTCCTGGCCGGACGGGCAAGAGACATCGGCGACGTCCTGGATGCCGTAGGAATCGGTGAGGACCTTCTTCACGCCGTCCTGCACGGCGGTCTGGTCCAGCTTGTCCTTGGAGGTCAGCACCACAACCAGTGCCGCGATCGCGCCGAGCACCACCACGCCGAGGACGGCGAGACCGATGATCAGGCCCTTGCCCTTGCCGCCGCTCGCGGGCGCAGGCTGCTGGCCCTGGCCCCATTGCTGTTGCGGCTGCTGCCCCCACTGCTGCTGGGGCTGCTGCCCCCACTGCTGCTGGGGCTGCTGGCTCCAATCCTGTTGCGGCTGCTGGCCCCACTGCGGCTGACCGGCCGGCGGCTGGCCCCACTGCTGCTGAGGCTGGCCACCGGTCTGCGGCTGACCCCACTGCTGCTGGGATTGGTCACCCCACTGCTGCGTCGGTTGCGCCTGCGACGGAGTCTGCTGGCCGCCCCAGTGCTGGGTCGGTCCGGCCCCGCCGGGTGCCTGCTGTCCGCCCCACTGCTGGGTGGGATCGTTGCGTCCCTCCCCTGGGTCGTTCGGTCCGTACGGGCCGCTCATCTGCTTGCCTCCACTCGCATCGGTAATTCCTACGGTAGCCCCCCGTCGGCGACTCGTCGCATAGCACGACTCCTCCGCCACGGTCGGTACGCGAAAGAAATCAAATCACAAGTGAATCGCCTACGCGGCGTCCACCGCAACGACACCCCGCCGAATGGCGCGCACGGCCTTGGCCGCGGTCGCGGCCACCTCCACGTCATCGGCAGTGCCGTGGATCTGGTCCAGCAGGTCGATGACCTGTCTGCACCACCGCACGAAATCGCCCGCCGAGAGCGGCGCACCCTGGTCACCACTGGCCAGCAACGACTCGGCCAACCCGTCGCCGTGCGCCCACTTGTAGACGCCCGTGACGAACCCCAGATCGGGCTCGCGAGTCGGCGCGATCTTATGCCGCGCCTCATCGGACCGCAGTTGGCTCCATACCCCGACGGTGTTGCCAACCGCTCGCCGGATCGGCTCGGTGGGTCCGGTCGCGCCGAGGTATCCACCCTCTTGACGCGATTCGTACACCAGGGTCGAGACCACCCCGGCCAGTTCGGCCGGGCCGAGTCCACGCCACAGGCCCTGCCGCAGGCATTCCGAGACGAGCAAATCGCTCTCCGCGTAGATGCGCGCCAGCCTGCGGCCGTCCGTGGTCACCTCACCCTCGTGCACGAAGCCGCGTTCCTCCAGCAACCCGAGGATCCGATCGAAGGTGCGAGCCAGCGAATTCGTGGTGGCGGCAACCTTCTGGCGCATGGTGTCGGTCTCGCGCAGCAGCCGGTTGTAGCGCTCACCGACCCGGCTCATCTGCTCTCGATCCGGTCTGGTGTGCGCGGGGTGCGAGCGCAGGCTGCGGCGCAGCGTGGCCAGTTCCCGGTCGTCGGCCGCCGACGATCGTTTGCCGCGCCGCTGCCTGCCCGGTATCGAAATGCCGGTGTCGCGCAGCGCCGACGCGAGGTCGCGCCGGGTGCGCGCGGTGCGATGGTCGACGCGCCGCGGCAGCCGCATATGCCCGAGCGCCTCCGCGGGCACCGGGAAGTCGGCGACCGAGACCCGGCCCGCCCATTTGTCCTCGGTGAGCACCAGCGGACGTGGATCCCCCGGCGTCGCGTCCGGCTCCAGGATGACCGCGAGCCCGGCCCGCCGCCCCGACGGGATCGCCACCACATCGCCGCGGCGCAGCGACGTCAGCGAGGTCACCGCCACACCGCGACGATCCGACCTGGTCTGCTGTTCCAACTGCCGTTCCCGCTGCTTGATGCGTTCGCGCAGGGAAATGTATTCCAGGAAGCCGCCCTCGGTGTCACCGAGCTGACCGCGCAATTTGCGCAGCTGTGCCTCGTTGCGTTCGATACCGCGCACCAAACCGACCACCGAGCGGTCCGCCTGGAACTGTGCGAAGGACCGTTCCAACAGCGCTCGCGACTCGTCGGCGCCCATCCGATCGATCAGGTTGATGGACATGTTGTAGCCGGGCTTGAACGAACTGCGCAGCGGATAGGTGCGTGTGGAGGCCAGACCGGCGACCGCGCTGGTGTCGACCTCCGGCTGCCAGAGCACTACCGCATGTCCTTCGACGTCGATGCCGCGGCGTCCGGCGCGACCGGTCAGCTGGGTGTACTCGCCGGGGGTGAGCTCGGCGTGCGATTCCCCGTTGAACTTGACCAGCCGCTCCAGCACCACCGTGCGCGCGGGCATATTGATGCCCAAAGCCAGTGTCTCGGTAGCGAATACGGCCCGCACCAGCCCACGCACGAATAGTTCCTCGACGGTATGCCGGAATGCGGGCAACATGCCCGCGTGGTGCGCGGCAAGACCGCGGTGCAATGCCTCGCGCCACTCCCAGTAACCGAGCACCTCGAGATCACCCTTGGGCAGGTCCCCGGTGTGCTTCTCGATGATGGCGTCGATCTCGTCGGTCTCTTCCGCACGGCTCAGATCCAGCCGCGAACGCAGGCACTGCGCCAATGCGCTGTCGCAACCGGCCCGGCTGAAGATGAACGTGATCGCGGGTAGTAGCCCTTCCTCGTCCAGCTTGGCCAGCACCTCCGGACGCGGCAGCGGACGGAAGTCGCGTCGGGGGCCGCCACGACCACGCGGTCCGCCCCAGCCGTTCATCCGGTCTGCGGCCTCGCGGTGCTTGATGTAGCGCACCAAGTCCTCGTCGACGAGGACCTTCTGTTCGCTGGAGTCGGTGTCGAAAAGGTCGAACATCCGCCGCCCGACCATCACGTGCTGCCACAGCGGCACCGGCCGGGTCTCGTCCACCACCACCGTGGTGTCGCCGCGCACGGTCTCCATCCATGCGCCGAACTCCTCGGCATTGCTGACCGTGGCGGACAGGCTGACCAGCCGCACGTCGGTCGGCAGGTGCAGGATGACCTCCTCCCAGACCGCGCCGCGGAACCTGTCGGCCAGGTAGTGCACCTCGTCCATCACCACATACGACAGCCCGCGCAGCGCGTCGGAGGAGGCGTAGAGCATGTTGCGCAGCACCTCGGTGGTCATCACCACCACCGGCGCGTCCGGGTTGATCGACTGGTCACCGGTCAGCAGGCCGACGCTGGCGCGCCCGTACCGCTCGGTGAGATCGGCGAACTTCTGGTTCGACAACGCCTTGATCGGTGTGGTGTAGAAGCATTTGCCGCCCGCGGCCAACGCCAGGTGCACCGCGAATTCGCCGACCACGGTCTTACCCGCCCCGGTCGGGGCACACACCAGCACCCCGTGCCCATCCTCCAATGCCGCACAGGCACTGCGCTGGAAGGGATCCAGGGTGAAACTCAGCTCGGCGGAAAACTTCGCCAGCTCGCCTGTCCGCGACCGGTGATCTGTCACCGTCAGAGGGTATCGGAGTAGTCCGGCACGGGTCGCGTGGATTTATCGGCGGATTCCATGATCGACTCACCCGCCCGGATCGGCTCGGGCGCGGTGATCGAGGATGCCTCGTCGTCGGCGAGCGCGGCTTGGGCTTCCTTGCGGGCGCGGCGCCCGTCATTGATCCTGGCGAACTGCACCGCGACCTCGAACAGCACCGTGAGCGCGAGCGCCAGTGCCAGCATGGAGAACGGATCCTGCGGGGTCACGATGGCCGCGAAAACGAAGAGTCCGAAGATGAGCCCGCGCCGCCATGCCTTCAGCCGCGCGTAGGTCAGCACCCCGATCAGGTTCAAACCGATGATGATCAGCGGTGTCTCGAAACTGACGCCGAAGATGATCAGCAACTGGATAATGAAGCCGAAGTACTGCGAACCGCTCAACGCGGTGATCTGGACGTTGTCGCCGATCGTCAGCAGGAAGTCCAAGGCATGGGCGACGACGACGTAGGCCAGCACCGCCCCCGCCGCGAACAGCACCGAACCCGAGGTGACGAACCCCACCGCGTACTTGCGTTCCTTCGCATACAGCCCGGGCGTGATGAACGCCCACAGCTGGTACAGCCAGATCGGCGCGGCCAGCACCACACCCGCGGTGAAGCCCACCTTCAGCCGCAGCATGAATTGCTCGAACGGCGCGGTGGCCAGCAGGCGGCAGGCGCCGTCGGTGGTCAGCGAGGCACGTGCCTCCGGGGGCAGCGAACAGTACGGTCCGGTCAGCAGATCACCGAGGCTCTCGATCCCGAAGAACGAATGCGCGTACCAGAGGAACCCGATCACCGTGGTGAGCAGGATGGCGGCCAGCGACTTCAGCAGTCTGCTGCGCAATTCTTGCAGGTGCTCGACCAACGACATGGTGCCGTCGGGATTCGTCCTGCGCTTGCTGCGCCGGGGATCGAACGGGATTCGCATATGTGTGATTGCCCCTGTGCTCCTGAGTGCCGCGCCGGGCGCGGGGGTCCGGCCTGCCGAACCGTGTCACAAACCGCCGAACAGCACTGAACGGGGTGAGCGGCGCTCACCCCGGTGGGAACAGCTCGCTAGATCGACTTCGGCTCGGCCTGCGGCTGCGCGGGCTGCGCGACGGACTGCCCCGGGGGCAGCTGCTGTGCCGGTTGCTGGGTCGGAGCCGCGGGGCTCGCGGGGGTCTCCTCCTTCTGCATCTGGCTGACCTCGCTCTTGAAGATGCGCAGCGACCGCCCGAGGCCGCGGGCCGCATCCGGCAGCCGCTTCGCGCCGAAGAGCACCACGAACAGCAACGCGATGATCAGCAGGTGCGTCCAGCTGAACGTGCCTGACATCTGTACCTCCCAAGACTGTGGTAGTTCGATGCTACCGGACCACGGGGGTCACGAACGTCCCGGTCAGTCCGGGTTTGCCGGGTGTTCAGGTGGGCTCGCTCGCTGCCGCCGCCCGCAATTGCTCCAACAGTTCCGGACCGGTCCAGGTGCGCTGGTCACCCTGTTCGGCCGCGACGATCAATTCGATGAGGCGCTGGTTCACCGGGGTCGGCATCCCCACCATCGCACCGAGCCCGACGATTTCGCCGCAGAGCCAAGAGATTTCGGTCTTGCGCCCGAGCGCGAGATCGTCGGCCATGGACGAACGCGCCACCGGATCGATGGCCAGCACCTTGCCCGCTACCCGACGAAAAACGCCGTCCGGCGCCGTCAGCAGCCGGGTCATCAGCGCGGGCGGCAACGGGGTCAGCCGGGCCGGGCGAATTCGCGCCCTGTTCATCGTGGCCAGTGCCTCGGCCTGGGTCAGCGCCAGGCAGCGGCGGTAGTCGCGGTCCGCGAGTTCCTCGCGCAGCGGCCGTCCGGACAGGGCGTTGATCGGATTGTTCAGGTTGAGCAGCAGCTTGGCCCACCGCACCGGCCGCAGATCCGGATACCGGCGCAGCGCCAGACCCGCCCGATCGAAGACCCCGGCGAACTCGGCCAGCGCGGGATCGTCCTGCACCGCGATCACGCCGTCGGTGCCGCGGTGGAACCAACCGTCCGGGTGATGCACGACATTGAACATCACCATTCCGGCCAGGACCACGCAGGTGGGCAGGATCTCCCGGATCACCGTGTCGTTGCCGATCCCGTTCTGCAGGCTCAGCACCACGGTTCCGGGCCGGATCTTGCCGGTCAGCCCCCGGACCGCATCGGCGGTCGCCGCAGACTTCACCGTGACGAGCACCAGGTCCGCCGATCCGACCTCCTCCGGCTCGGTGGCCACCCGGAATCCGTCGGGCGCGACCGCGACCTCGCCGCCGTCGAGATCGGTCAGCCGCAGCCCCGACGCGGTGATCTCGTCCAGTACCCGGGGCCGACCGACGAAGATCACCTCGGCGCCAGCGGCCGCCAGCTTCCCGCCGACGAAAACCCCGATGCTGCCCGCACCGAGCACCATGACATTCATCGAACCTCGAACCCGGCCTCCGCGTAGGCCGCCAGCGCGGCATCGGAACGTTCACGCACCGCCGCCACGAGCTCCGGCGGACCCAGCACCGTCACCCCCGAACCGAACCCGAGCAGCAAGCGCGCCATCCAGTCGAGGGTGGCGAAACGCATGGTGGTCTCCAGGCTGCCGTCGGGATGTACGGCGAGTCGATGCATCGGGTACTGATCCAGTACCCACCCGTAGTCGCCGCGAATCCGCAAGCGCGCCAGCGGAACCGCGGGATCCTCCTGGAACAGGTCGAGCGCCGCGGCGGCCGCGGCGGCATGGCTGGGCGGGCGGGCGGGCTCGTCGAGCTCGGTCGCCGCCTCGATCCTGTCGAATCGGAACAGCCGCACGCCCTCGGCCTGCCTGCACCAGGCCTGTAGATAGCTGTTGTCGTCGACCAGAACGATTCGGATGGGGTCGACGACCCGCTCCGACACCACATCGCGGCTGGCCGAGTAGTAGACGATGCGCAGCGCGTGCTGCCGAGCCAGCGCCGAGCGGACCGCCGCCACCGCGGGCGCCTCCATCGGCGCCACCCTGGGCTCCTCACCCTCGCCCGCCCCGACACCGCCGCCCGCGATCGCCGATTCGATCTTGGCGATGGCCGCGTACGCCGCGGTCGGATCGACCATGCCCGGCATCTCCACGATCGAGCGCAGCGCCACCAGCAGCGCCGTCGCCTCGGTGGAAGTCAGCCGCAACGGCCGGTCGATACCCGCTGAGAAGGTGACCTCGATGCTCTCCTCGGAGAAGGACAGGTCGATCAGATCGCCGGGCCCGTAGCCGGGTAGCCCGCACATCCACAGCTGATTCAGATCGCTCATCAGCTGTTTGGTCGTCACACCGAGATCGGCGGCGGCCTCGGCGGCGCTGATCCCCGGGTTGGCGATGAAGTACGGAATCATATTGAGCAGCCGCGAAAGCCGCACGGAAAGGCGCGTATTACTCACAGCGCGACCTCCGTCCGTTCGAGGACCGAACGCAGCCGCGCGACCACATCGGACCGTAGTTCCTCGGGCGCGAGCACCAACGCGTCCGGGCCGAGACCGGTGATCAGGCGGGCCAGCCAGTCACGGGAGCGGATCGGCACTTCCACCACCACCCCGGCGCGGTCGCCGACGCGGCGCTGCTCGATCACCCGGCCGAGCCTGCGGATCTCCCGGCCACGGTCGTCGGCCACCCACACCGTCGCCGATCCACTGACCGGCGCGCTGCTGGTGACCCGGTCCACGATCGCCCGCAGATCGACGCCGTCCGGTTTGCGCACGACGTTCACCGGACCGTACGCGGTGATGTCGTCACCAATCCGGGACAGCCGGAAGCTACGCACCGCATCCCGGCCCCGGTCGTGCCCGACGAGGTACCAGCGTCCGTGATGGGTCACCACACCCCACGGCTCCACATCGCGCATGAGATACGGCGCATTGATCGCGCCGCGGTGTTCGAACCGCACGGCGCGGCCCGCATCGATCGCGGCGAGCAACTTGCCGAGCACCGGCTCCGAACCGCGGGTGCGCGCGGGCACGGCGGGCACCGAGGCCACCGCCGCGTCGGTCTCCACGTGCACACCCGCCGCCCGTAGCTTCAACAGCGCGCCGTCGGCCGCAGCCGCCAACTCAGGGGACTCCCACATCTGAACCGCCACCGCGACGGCCGCCGCTTCCTCGTCGGACAGGTCGATATCGGGCAGCTCGTAGGCATCCCGATTGATCCGGTAACCCTCCAGCGTCGAGTACCGGCTCACCTGGCCGACTTCCAGCGGTATGCCCAGGTCGCGCAGCTCGTTCTTGTCCCGCTCGAACATCCGGCTGAACGCCTCGTCGCTCGCGGACTCCTCGTACCCCGCGACGCTGTCCCGAATCCGCTCCGCGGTCAAGAACTGCCGAGTCGACAGCAGCGCGATGACCAGATTCATCAGCCGCTCGACCTTGGATATCGCCACCCGATAGAGGGTAATCTGCGCCGGACCCACAGTGCGCGGCGGCGCGCGATTCACTCGGTCACATCCGGGAGATCGGCGAACGGTGAGAATCGGCGTATACGCGAATGGACCGACCACCCCCGAGGAGTCATCAATGATCGTCGCCTTCTCCGTGACACCCCTCGGCACCGGCGTCGATGTCGGACGTGCTGTAGCCGAGGCGGTCCGGGTAGTGCGGGCCAGCGGACTACCGAACCGTACGGACGCCATGTTCACCACCGTCGAGGGCGAATGGGACGAGGTCATGGCGGTGGTGAAGCAAGCCACCGACGCGATCCTGGCGGTCGCGCCGCGCTGCAGCCTGGTGCTCAAGGCCGATATCCGGCCCGGGGTGACCGACGGGATGACCGCGAAGGTCGAGTCCGTCGAGCGTTACCTGGCCGACGGCGGGTAGCGCGTCAGTCGGGAAAACGTGTCTGCTGATAGCAGGCCAGCCGCCAACAGTCCGGCGTGCGGATGTACGTACTCGACATCGCACCCCGGAAAGCGGGTTCTCGCGAGTCGAGATACGCCACCGCGATGTAGACGAGGACGGCGGCGTCGCGACCCGCTACCACTACCCGCGGATCTTCGATATCGAATGCGCGCCACGGGAGCGCGTCCTTCAGGGAGGCGACCACGGCAGCGCGATCGAGAACTGCGCCATCGGCGAGGATCATCAGCGCGTCGTCGCTCATCAGCGAGCCGTAGAACTCCGCACCGGTGCTCGTACACAGCGCGTCCCAACCGCGGCGCTCGACCGTGAGCAGTTCGTCGAGGAGTTCCGTCTCGGTCATACACTCCACGCTAGTGCGCTGCTGCCGGACGGAGGTCGTCTTCGGTTGCAAACCGCGAACGAAAGCCGCCCACCGTGCACGGTGGGCGGCTTCGAGGCGTCGGCTGTCTACATCGAGGCGATGAGCCGGTCCACACGCTCGTCGACCGAGCGGAACGGATCCTTGCAGAGCACGGTGCGCTGCGCCTGATCGTTGAGCTTGAGATGTACCCAATCGACGGTGAAGTCGCGACCGGCCTCCTGGGCGGCGGTGATGAAGTCACCGCGCAGTTTGGCCCGGGTGGTCTGCGGCGGCGTGTCCACCGCGGCGTCCACGGCCTCGTCCTCGGTGATCCGCTTGGCCAGACCCTTGCGCTGGAGCAGGTCGAAGACGCCGCGTCCGCGCTTGATGTCGTGATAGGCCAGATCCAGCTGGGCGATCTTGGGATCGGACAGCTCCATGTTGTAGCGGTCCTGGTAGCGCTGGAACAGTTTGCGCTTGATCACCCAGTCGATCTCGGTGTCGACCTTGGCGAAGTCCTGCGCCTCGACCGCGTCCAGGGTGCGGCCCCACAGGTCGACCACCTGGTCGATCTGCGGATCCCGGTCCCGGTTGCGTAGGTGCTCGACGGCGCGGGCGTAGTACTCGCGCTGGATGTCCAGGGCGCTCGCCTGCCGTCCGCCGGCCAGCCGCACCGGCCGTCGGCCGGTCAGGTCGTGGCTCACCTCGCGGATGGCGCGGATCGGGTTGTCCAGGGCGAAATCGCGGAACGAGACACCGGCCTCGATCATCTCGAGTACCAGCGCGGCCGTGCCCACCTTGAGCATGGTGGTGGTCTCGGACATATTCGAGTCGCCGACGATTACATGCAGGCGGCGGTATTTCTCCGCGTCCGCATGCGGCTCATCCCTGGTGTTGATGATCGGCCGGGACCGGGTGGTCGCCGAGGAGACGCCCTCCCAGATATGTTCGGCCCGCTGCGACAGGCAGAAGGTGGCCGCCTTGGGCGTCTGGAGCACTTTGCCCGCGCCACAGATCAATTGGCGGGTCACCAGGAACGGCAGCAGCACATCGGAGATCCGGGAGAATTCGCCCGCCCGGACCACGAGGAAGTTCTCGTGGCAGCCGTAGGAGTTGCCCGCGGAGTCGGTGTTGTTCTTGAACAGGTAGATGTCGCCGCCGATACCCTCTTCGGCGAGCCGCTGCTCGGCGTCGATGAGTAGCTCTTCCAACACCCGCTCGCCCGCACGGTCGTGGGTGACCAACTGATGCAGACTGTCACATTCCGCGGTGGCGTACTCCGGATGCGAACCGACATCGAGGTACAGCCGAGCGCCGTTGCGGAGGAACACGTTAGAGCTACGGCCCCAGGACACCACCCGGCGGAACAGGTACCGGGCTACCTCGTCGGGGGACAGCCGACGGTGACCGTGGAAGGTGCATGTCACACCGAACTCGGTCTCGATCCCCATAATTCGTCGCTGCACACCATCGACATTACAGCCATGTCATGCGGTCGCGTGGGGCTGCGGAGAATACGAACGCATACGTCTTCACAACGATTTGGGTCGGTTTGCCGGATTTGCCGGGACCACACCGGCGGAATTCGGCACGACCGTACCCCGAGGTCGGGCGCGCCATTCGACCTCGGGAATGGCTCGGGCCCGCGCCGGAACGTCCGCTGTGCGGTGTTCCGGGCGCGGGCCCGAGGTGGCTATTCGCCGGAAGGCTTATTCCGGCTGGGCGCCGTCATCGGCGGTTTTCGGCGCCGACTTGCCCTTGGCGGCCGGCTTACCGGTAGCCAGCAACTGCTCCAACTGGTTGTTGGAGATCCGGCGGAAGGCCCGTCGCGGCCGCGACTGCTCCAGCGTGGCAACCTCCAGTGAGGTCACCCCCAAGCCCCGCTTCTCCTTATCGGCACCCTCCGGAATCCCGGCCTGCAACGCCTTCACCGCGATCCCCATGGCGGCGCCCAGATCCAGACCCGCCTGATAGGAGCTCTTCAACGCGGTGACGATGGGTTCGGTCGTGCCGCCCATCACCACGTATTCGCGCTCGTCCACGATCGACCCGTCGAAGGTGATCCGGTACAGCACCGACTGCGACGCCTGCTCCGGATATCCGACCTCGGCGACGCACAGCTCCACCTCGTAGGGCTTGAGCTGATCGGTGAAGATCGACCCGAGGGTCGACGCGTAGGCGTTGGCCAGCGCCCGGCCCGCCACATCCCGCCGGTCGTACTGATAACCGCGCAGGTCGGCCTGCAGGATGCCACCTCGGCGCAGGCTCTCGAACTCGTTGTACTTGCCGACGGCCGCGAACCCGACGCGGTCGTAGAGCTCACTCACCTTGTGCAGGGTCGCGGACGGGTTCTCCGCGACGAACAGCACACCCTTGTCGTACACCAGGACGATGACACTGCGACCGCGAGCGATGCCTTTGCGCGCAAGTTCGGTCTTGTCGCGCATGATCTGCTCGGCCGACGCGTAGTACGGCAGCGTCATGCGGGGGCACTCCCTTCTTCCGCGGCCTCCCGGTCGGCGACGATGCCGCGGGTGATCTCCTCCAACCGCGCCTCGGTCACCTCTTCGGCGCCCTCGTCATTGATGACGATCGCTGTCGGATAGATGCCGCGCACCATATCCGGGCCGCCGGTGGCGGTGTCGTCATCGGCGGCGTCGAACAGCGACTCGACGGCGATGCGCAACGCGCGCGTCTCGTCGATTCCCTTGGCGTACAGCTTCTTCAGCGATGACTTGGCGAAAACCGAACCGGAGCCGACCGCGGTGTAGCCGAACCGCTCCTCACTGCGGCCGCCGACCACGTCGTAGGAGACGATGCGGCCCGCCCGGTCCGGATCGGTGGCGTGCTGGTCGTAGCCGACCAGTATCGGCACCACCGCCAGCCCCTGTAGGGCCGCGGGCAGGTTGTCGCGCACCATCTTCGACAGTTTGTTGGACTTACCGTCGAAGGTGAGCGAGACGCCCTCGATCTTCTCGTAGTGCTCCAGTTCGACGGCGAACAGCCGCACCATCTCGATGGCCATGCCCGCGGTGCCCGCGATACCCGCCGCCGAATAGGTGTCGGTGATGTACACCTTCTCGATATCCCTGCTGGCCAACAGGTTTCCCTGGGTGGCCCGCCGATCACCCGCGATCAGCACACCGCCGCGGTAACTGACCGCGACGATGGTGGTCCCGTGCGGAGCCAGGTCCTTCGCGACGGTGCCACCGGAAGCTCCGGTGGCACCATCGATCGCGGCGAACCTGTTGCCCGGCAACAGTTCCGGTGCGTGTGTGCGCAGGTGTTCGGTGAAGGACGAGAGCGCGTGCCCCGGTTGGAGACGCATCGGGTCACCTGCTGTCACTGGCCGCCCTTCTGCACGTACGCGCGGACGAAGTCCTCGGCGTTCTCCTCGAGCACGTCATCGATCTCGTCGAGCAGGTCGTCGGTATCCTCCGCCAACTTCTCGCGGCGCTCCTGACCGGCGGCATCGACGCCCTCCGGACCCTCGTCCTCGTCGCCGCCCCCGGCGCGCTTGGTCTGCTCTTGTGCCATGGCAGCCGACCTCCTCTGTCCTCATCATGACCGGAGCCCAAGTATGAGCACGGCCCCGATCATGAGCAATGTTCGTGCTCGTACAACAACCCTACCCAGCGGAACCGAGACCATGTCGGATTCGCGTCCGATGTGGGACCGAGTCGACATGGAGCGCGGGCCTACTGGGTGAGCTGCTCGACCAGTTCCGCGGCGGTGTCGACACCGTCGAGCAGCTTGCCGACATGGGATTTGGTGCCGCGGCGGGGCTCCAAGGTGGGGATACGCACCAGCGAATCACCGCCCAGATCGAAGATCACGGAATCCCAGCTGGCCGCGGCGATATCGGCGCCGAATCGGCGCAGGCATTCACCGCGGAAATAGGCGCGGGTATCGGTGGGCGGATTGGTCATCGCATCGAGCACCTGCTGCTCGGTGACCAGGCGCTTCATCGAGCCGCGCGCGACCAGGCGGTTGTACAGACCCTTGTCCAGGCGCACGTCGGAGTACTGCAGGTCCATCAGGTGCAGTTTGGGCGCGGCCCAGCCGAGGCCCTCACGGTTGCGCATACCCTCCAGCAGCCGCAGCTTGGCGGTCCAGTCCAGCAGGTTCGCGGTCTCCATCGGATCGCGCTCCAGCAGGTCGAGCACCATGGCCCAGTTCTCCAGGATGTCGAGGGCACGCGGGTCGTCGTTGCCCTCGCGGTCCATGAACTTCGCCACCCGCTCGTGGTAGAGCCGTTGCAGCGCCAGGCCGGTGAGTTCACGGCCATCGGTCAGCGCGACAGCGGTGCGCAGCGTCGGATCGTGGCTGATCTGGTGCACAGCGGTGACCGGACGGGCCAGCTGCAGGTCGGACAGATCCTCGCCCGCCTCGATCAGATCCAGCACCAGCGCGGTGGTGCCGACCTTCAGGTAGGTCGACATCTCGGCCAGGTTGGCGTCACCGATGATGACGTGCAGCCTGCGGTACTTGTCCGCGTCGGCGTGCGGTTCGTCGCGGGTGTTGATGATGCCGCGCTTGAGCGTGGTCTCCAGGCCGACCTCGACCTCGATGTAGTCCGAACGCTGGGACAGCTGGAATCCGGCATGGTCACCGGACTGGCCGATGCCGACCCGCCCGGAACCGGTGATCACCTGACGGGAGACGAAGAACGGGGTCAGCCCGACGATGATCTGGTTGAAGGGGGTGTCGCGGCTCATCAGGTAGTTCTCGTGGGTGCCGTAGGAGGCACCCTTGCCGTCGACGTTGTTCTTGTACAGCTGCAGGCGCGGGGCGCCCGGGACGCTGGAGGCGTGCCTTGCGGCGGCCTCCATCACCCGCTCCCCGGCTTTGTCCCAGATCACCGCGTCCAGCGGGTCGGTGACCTCGGGGGCGGAGTACTCCGGGTGCGCGTGGTCGACGTAGAGCCGCGCGCCGTTGGTCAGGATCATATTCGCCGCACCGACCTCGTCGGCGTCGATCACCGGGGCGGGCCCGTTCATCCGGCTCAGGTCGAATCCGCGCGCGTCACGCAGCGGCGATTCCACCTCGTAGTCCCAGCGGGTCCGCTTGGCCCGTGGCACACCCTCGGCGGCGGCGTACGCCAGCACCGCCTGGGTGGAGGTCAGGATCGGGTTGGCCGACGGCTCCGTGGGGGTCGAGATGCCGTATTCGACCTCGATTCCGATGATGCGCTGCATGGCATCGAGCCTAGGCGACCGATACCAATGTCATACCGAGGGTGGTACTTCCGTAGGATCCGCGTCGACCCCGATCCCGGGATTCTCGGTACATGATCGAATCGATGGCCACGACCACGCCGGATACGGCAGGGCGGCACCGGAAACCGGAGGAACAGGTTACCGCTGCCCGACCCGCCCGCTTGGTCGCGTTGGATGTGCTGCGCGGGATCGCGATCCTCGGCACGCTCGGCACCAACATCTGGATTCTGACCGACCCCGAGGGGCTCATCGGGTACATCGGCGGGCTCGCCGATGCCTCCGGTGGCTGGGCGTGGACCGAGCGGATACTCCAGCAACTGGCACAGGGCAAATTCCTCGGACTGCTCACCGTCATGTTCGGCATCGGACTCGCCATCCAGCAGGCTTCCGCGGTGCGCGGCGGGCGACGCTGGCCCGGCAGATATCCGTGGCGGGCCGGATTGCTATTCCTGGACGGTGTACTCAACTTCGTCTTCGTCGCGGAGTTCGACGTGCTGATGGGCTATGCGGTCACCGGGTTGGTGGTCGCGTTCGTACTCGCGACGAGCGAACGGGCGCAACGGCGTTGGCTGATCATCGCGGCGGCCGTACACGTCGCGATGCTGACGGCGATCGGCATCGCGATGGCCTTCGTGCCGCCGCGGGATCCAGCACCGCGCGAACCGCTGGATCCGAATCCCTATGCGGACGGATCGTTCTGGGATCTGGTGCTGTTCCGGCTGGAGAACGCGGGCATGTTCCGGGTCGAGGCGATCTTCATCTTCCCGATGTCGATCGCGCTGTTCCTGGTCGGCGTGCGACTGTTCCGGGAGGGTGTCTTCGAACCGGCGGGTGCGCGAATCCGCAAGCGGCTCATGGTCGTCGGCTTCGGAGTGGCGGCGCCGATCGACCTGGTGGCCGGCGTCTTCGGCGGCGGGGATCTGATCCTGTTCACCCGGTACGGCACGGCGCCGTTCGTGGCGCTCGGCATCCTGGCGCTGGTGGCGGAGTTCTATGTGCGCCGCCCCCGCGTCGGGTTCATCGGAGCCCGGCTGAGCGAGGTCGGCCGCACCGCGCTCAGCTGCTACATCCTGCAGAACCTGGTCGCTTCGGCGCTGTGCTACGGGTGGGGGCTGGGACTGGCCGCCGAGGTTGCTCCCGACGCCAGGGTGCCGTTCACGATCGGCATGTACCTGCTGGTGTCGTTGATCATCGTCACCGGCGCCCACCTGTGGCTACGCCGCTTCGAACGCGGCCCGGTCGAATGGGCGTGGAATAGCAGCTATCGCATCCTGGCCCGCGAGCGCTGAGGGCGCGCGGGCGCGCGCCGGTCACCCGTGGACCGCCGGTCAGCGCGCGTATGCGGCCGGGTACCGATCCGATCGAAGGCGCCAGGTGAGAAACATGAGTAGTCCACTACTCGTGTTCTCCGCATTCGGCCACCCGATGCTGGAATAGCGTCACCTGTCGACGCATTCACCACATAGCGAAGGGTGCGTCGTGTCGGATGCGATATCCGATTCCCGCGCGTCGCACCGGAATACGGAGTTCTACCGATGAAAGCCGCGGTCCGCGAGATCTGGCTGCCGTTCAATGTGCCGCTGGAGGGCCGGGTGCCCTGGATGTACCTGGACGCCCGGGGCTACGTCAGCACCGCCGTCGGCATCAAGCTCGACGATGCGGTGCGCGTGCTCAGCCCGCCGAGCACGGCCGAACGAGCCGCCGCCCTCGCCACCGCTCGACGGCTCCCCTGGCGCCACGGCACCCGCGGTGGCTACGCCTCCGACCCCGAGATCGACGCCGCCTGGGACATGGTGAAGAGCCGCACCGATCTCGTGCCCGGCGGCTGCCGCCGCTTCGAGCGCCTGACCGACCTACGGCTCACCGAGGCCGCGATCGAACGGCTGGTCTTCGAGCATCTCGACGAACTGGAGACCCTGCTCCGCGGTCGCATGGTGCGGCACAGCAGTGGCTCGATCATCATGCCGTTCGCCGCCTTCGATTCCTGGCCCGCCGACGCGCAGCTCGGCATGCTCAGCATGTGCTGGATGATGGGCCCGAGGTTCCAATTCCCTCGCTTCCAGGATGCCGCGTTCACCCGCGATTGGTTGCGCTGTGCCGCCGAATGTCGCGTCAATCCCGAGATCGGCACCGCGGTGCGCCGCAACGATCGCAGCCAGGAGTTGTTCCGCAACGCCTTCCGGGTGGAGGACGAGGGACTCGATCCGGAGATGCTGCTGTTCCGTATTCCGTGATCCGGCTAGCGTGGTCGCGGTGACGCTCGCCGACCGATATCCGTTGCTACACACCCCCGTCCGCTGGGAATGGGGCGGCCTCGACGTCCAATTCTCGACCGAGCTGCCCGCGGATGAATTGGTCACCAATATCCATGTCGTCTGCTTCGTCGGCGCGCGGATCGTGCTGTGTCGCGACGACCGCGATATCTGGCTGGTGCCGGGCGGTACTCGCGAGGCGGGCGAGTCCATCGACGACTGCATTCGCCGCGAGCTCGAGGAGGAGGCGGGTGCGCGTCCGGTCGGCCCGATCCGGTGGATCGGCGCGCACCACGGCATCAGCGATCGCCCCGCGCCGTACCGGGAATGGCAGCCGCACCCGCGCAAGGCCTTCCTCTGGTGCACGGCCGATGTGGTGCTCGATTCGGCGCCGACCAATCCCGCGGACGCCGAGCAGATCCTCGAGGTTCGCACCTTCCCGGCCGAGGAGGCGATCCGGCTGGCGGGCACCGACGGCGATCACATGCCCGAATTGGTGTCACTCGCCATCGAACTGCATCGCCGGTAGCTGCCGCACCCGCCTATCCGGTCACGGCGCGGGTCGGCGGAGCCAGGCGTCGAGGGCCTCGGTGACCTCGGTCGGTCGTTCCTCCATGATGAAGTGACTGCCATCGAGGGCGGTGAGGGTGGCGTCGGGGATGCGTTCGGCCAGTTCCCGGGCCGTGTCGAAGGGGATGGCCGGGTCGCGCACGCCCCAGATGACGGCGGTGGGGCAGGTGATGGCCGGGAGTCCGTCCCGGAGTTCGGGATGAATGCGCACCCGGTAGCCGGACCAGAAGTGGGCGTACCAGTGGCGGCCTTCGGGGGTGTCCAGTGCGGTGAGGTAGCGGTCGAGCCGGTCGCGGTCGAAGGAGCCGTTGCGGATGTAGGGCGCAAGGCCCCACCGGTGCAGCGATTTCAGGGGGCGGGCGGTCAGCAGCGGACGTAGACGCGGACGCCGGGCCACCGCGGTGATGAGCCCGAACAGCGCGTAATAGGGGCGGGTGAAGGTGCCGTGGGCGCGGGAATTGAGGATCGCGAGGCGACGGACGCGGTCCGGATGGCGTTGCGCGAAGCCGAGCCCGAGGAAGCCGCCGTAGTCATGACAGGCGAGGTCGACGCGGTCCTGGTCGAGGGCGTCGAGCATGCGGCCGATGCGGTCGACCTCGCTGTCGTAGTCGCAGGCCAGTCCAGTATCGCGGTCGGACTCGCCCCACCCGAGCCAATCCGGGGCGATGACGCGGCGTGACGCGGCGAGCGGACCGATCTGCGCGCGCCATGCCGCATGACTCTCCGGCCAGCCGTGCAGTAATACCAGCGGATCACCGTTCCCCGCTTCGGCATAGCGCATCCGCGTGCCGTCCACGACCAGCGACCGCATCGCGAAGGCCGGCTCGTTCATCACCCGCTCCATCGATCTCTCCCTCCGGTACGGCCACTCGCCTCGGCGCGGCGATGGCACACCGGTATCGTCGCCCGTATGGCGCGTTCGGCACTTCCGCAAACGTGCGCTACCGAGACGGCGCAGCTGTGGCTGCGGCTCGGCCACGCGATCTACATCGGCCCGAGCTTGGGCCTGGACGCCCACTCCAATGCGGTGGCCTCGCTCGGCGTCGGGCTCGACGCACCCTTCCGGGTCCGTGCCGCGGGCACGCCGGACATTGTCGCCCGTAGCTTCCTGTTCCGGCCCCGCGTCACCCACCACCTGCTCGATGGCTCGGGCCGGATGCTGTTCTGCTACTTCGACGCGACCTCGGCGCGGGTGGCCCGCTGCCTCGGCGGCATGCTGCGCGAGGTCAATGGGTTCTCCGCCGACCACCGTGCCGAGACCGAGATCATCGCGCTCTGCGCGCAACCGGAACCCGATATCGCACGGTTGCTGGAATTGGCGAGTATTCCGCTGCCCCTGGTGCGTGACCCTCGCATCGCCGCGGCGGCGGCCGCGATCCGCGCGGACCCGGCCCGGCAGCGGCGCGCGGCCGAAACCGCGCTCACCGCAGGGCTTTCCACATCCTATTTCCTGCGTACTTTCGCCGAGCAGACCGGCACCAGCTTCCGCCGCTACATCCAGTGGGCGCGAATGCTGGAGGTGGCCAAATCATATGCCGCGGGCCACGATCTCACCCGCGCCTCGGTCGATGCGGGCTTCGCGTCCCCCTCTCACTTCAGCGACACCTTCCGCGCCATGTTCGGCCTCACACCGACCGCCTTCACGGCCGTCAACGGCGATCTCCACCTGCTGGATTGACGCCCGCGTCGGCTACACGTCGAAGTACAGCTCGAATTCGTACGGGTGCGGGCGGATGTCGATTTCGGCGATCTCGGTGTCGCGCTTGAGACGGATCCAGGTTTCGAGGAGATCGTCGGTGAAGACATTGCCTTCGGTGAGGTAGTCGTTGTCGGCCTCCAGGCTGTCGATCACGCTGTCGAGCCGGGCCGGAGTCTGGGCGACCTCGGCGGATTCCTCGGGGGTGAGTTCGTAGAGATCCTTGTCGATGGGTTGAGCCGGTTCGATCTTGCGGCGGATGCCGTCCAAGCCCGCCATCATCATGGCCGCGAAGGCCAGGTACGGGTTGCCGGAGGAGTCGGGGCAGCGGAATTCGAGGCGTTTGGCCCCGGGGCTGGCGCCGGTCACCGGGATACGTACGGCCGCTGAGCGATTGCGCTGGCTGTACACCAGGTTGACCGGCGCCTCGAAGCCGGGCACCAAGCGTTTATAGGAGTTCACGGTGGGGTTGGTGAAGGCGAGCAGCGAGGGCGCGTGGCGGAGCAGTCCGCCGATGTAGTGCCGCGCCAGATCGGACAGGCCCGCGTAGCCCGCCTCGTCGTAGAAGAGCGGTGCGCCATCCTTCCACAGGGATTGGTGCACGTGCATACCGGAACCGTTGTCGCCGAACAGCGGTTTCGGCATGAAGGTGACGGTCTTGCCCGCCGCCCACGCGGTGTTCTTGACGATGTACTTGTACAGCTGCAGATCGTCCGCGGCGGCGAGCAAGGTGTTGAATTTGTAGTTGATCTCGGCCTGGCCCGCGGTGCCGACCTCGTGATGGCCCTTCTCCAATTCGAATCCGGCGTTCATCAGGTTGGTGCACATCTCGTCGCGGATGTCGACGTCGTGGTCGTACGGCGCGACCGGGAAGTATCCGCCCTTGGCCCGAATCTTGTACCCGCGGTTGAGGCTGCCGTCGGGGTTGAACTTCGATCCGGTGTTCCAGTCCGCCGACCACGAATCCACCTCGTAGAAGGCGCCGTTCATCGTGGTGTCGTAACGGACACTGTCGAAGATGTAGAACTCGGCCTCGGGTCCGAAGTACGCGGTGTCGGCGATGCCGGTGCTTTTCAGGTATTCCTCGGCCTTGCGTGCGATATTGCGGGGATCCCGGCTGTAGGCCTCGTGCGTATGCGGATCGTGCACAAAGCAGTTCAGGTTCAACGTTTTCGCCGCGCGGAACGGATCCAGGTGCGCGGTACGCAGATCCGGCAGCAGCAACATGTCCGATTCGTGGATGGACTGGAAGCCGCGCACCGACGATCCGTCGAAGGCGACGCCGTTATCCACCAGATCCGGGCCGAACCCGCTGGCGGGCATCGAAAAGTGTTGTTGGACACCGGGAACGTCGCAGAATCGAATATCGATGAACTCGACCTCGGCCGAGTCGATGTACTCCACGATACCGTCGGTGGAATCCGGGATCATGGCTGTCTCCTCGCTCTCGCGGACATGTTTCCACGGATCGGCGAGGCGACCGCATCCCCGGTCGACCGCACCCGCTAGGGGTCGCGGCGGGTGCTGCTCGCCGTTTTCACCATACGACGCCACCGTCGGCGACGGAGTCGAATCGGAGGGACCTCAACCGACCGCCACGGAATTCCGATGTCCGCACCCCTCGGGCCGTCTTGGTCGGATGCACAAACGGACGGAGCACAGTCTTGGCGTTTGCCGCTAGCCGCGCACCACGCCCATGCGCTGTGCTGGTACCGACGACGAGGTCATCCGCCACCGCGCGGACACGCGACCTCGAACACTGTCGAGCAGAAGGTTCAGGTCGTGGTTCCATCGATGGTCCCCGCGGGTTCGGCCCGTCCGGATACGCTATGCGCCGCATTCCAGGCGAATGTCGCGAAGTATGCCGATAGGGTCGCGTTGCGCACCCACGACGGTGCGCAATCGCTCACCTGGCGCGCGTATGGAGACCGGGTGCGCTCGATCGCAGCCGGTCTGGCCGCTTTCGGCATCGAGCCCGGTGACACGGTCGCGTTGATGATGACCAACCGGCCCGAATTCCATCTGTGCGATACCGCCGTGCTGCACACCGGCGCCACACCGTTCTCTGTCTACAACACCAACCCCGTCGACCTGCTCGCCTACCAATTCGGCAATGCCGCCAATAAGGCGGTGATCTGCGAAAGTCGTTTCGTCCCGGACATTCTCACGGCAGTGGCGAAGGCTGCCACGCAGGGGGCCGCCGTCGCCCATGTCATCTGTGTAGACGAGGCCCCGGCGGGCACGATCGCACTGGAGGCCGTCGAAGCCGCTGGCAGCGACGACTTCGACTTCGAATCTACTTGGCGCGCTGTGGAACCCGGAGATCTGCTGACCATCGTGTACACCTCGGGCACCACCGGTCCGCCCAAAGGGGTCGAGCTGACCCATACCAATTTCATCGAAAATGCCAGGGTCGTCGAGCAATTCGGTGGCGCGGGCCCGGACGATCGGGTCATCTCCTACCTGCCGGACGCACACGCTGCGAACCGCTGGTTCGCGCACTACCTGACCATGCTCGAGGGCGGCCAGATCACCACCGTCGCCGATTTCGCACAGGTGGCCGCGGCGCTGGCAGAAGTTCATCCGACGGTCTTCCTCGGCGTCCCGCGCATCTGGGTGAAGATCAAGGGCGCGCTCGAGGCGCGCTTCGCGACCGAAAGCGGGATAAAGCGCCGCCTGATCGCCTGGGCCATCGATATCGGGCGCTCCCGGGCACGAGCCGGCTCGGCCGGTACCGTGCCGGGCGCTTTTCAGACCCTTCGGTACCGTCTCGCGGATCGACTGGTGCTCGCACCCATTCGCGAGAAACTCGGCCTGGATCAGGTGCGGGTCGCGGTCACCGGCTCGGTGGCCATCCCACCGGAGGTGCACGAATTCTTCCTCGGTCTCGGTCTGCCGTTGTGCGAGGGGTACGGCATGACCGAATGCACGGCGGGCGCGACGCTCAATGGCCCGGACCGGGTGAAGATCGGCACGGTCGGCACCCCGCTGCCCGGCGCCGAGGTGAAGCTCGCCGAGGACGGCGAGGTATTGGTCCGCGGCAAGATGGTGATGCGCGGCTACCGCAACGACCCGGTCAAGACCGCCGAGACGGTGGACGCCGACGGCTGGCTGCACACCGGCGATATCGGGTCGTTCGACGCCGATGGGTATCTCTCAATCGTGGATCGGAAGAAAGAGCTCATCATCAACGCGGCGGGCAAGAATATGTCGCCCGCCAATATCGAGAACACCATCACCGCGAACACCCCGCTGGCGGGCTCGGTGGTCTGCATCGGCGAGCAGCGGCCCTACAACACGGCGCTGATCTGCCTGGACCCTGATCTGGCCGCCGCCTTCGCCGCGCGCCACGGGATCACCGAGACCTCGGCGGCCGCGCTGGCCGAGAATCCGCAGGTGCTGGCCGTGATCGAACAGGGTGTGGCCGCGGCCAACAGCAAACTCTCCCGCGTGGAGCAGATCAAGAAGTACGTTGTGCTCGCCGAGGTTTGGGAGCCCGGCGGCGACTGTCTCACCGCCACCGGCAAACTCAAACGCACGCCGATCGCCACCCGCTACACGGATACGATCGAGAATCTTTACTCGACGTAGTCCGGGACGGAGGACAGCACATGATGCCAGCGCGGACCCGGGTGTTCGACGATCTACACCGGAGGGCCGCGTCGATGATCGACGGGTTCTACGCGTCGTTGCCGCCTTATAAGCAGATGCCGGTGTCGCTGGTGGAGACCGATTTCGCCCGCGGGACCAAGCTCAATGTCGATCTGTTCTTCGACTACCTGCGGCGCGGCGCGGAGCCTTCGGAGGAGGACACCAGGGAGCTGGTCGAACTCGCGATGGATCGGCTGCGCGATGGCACCCCGCTGGCCGACGTGCTGGAGCGATACCGGCTCGGCGCGGCATTCCTCTGGGAGAAGCTGCGCGATACGGTCTCCCCCGCCGAACATGAGCTGCTGCTCGACACTTCACTGGTATTGCTGAAGTACATCACGCTGATCACCGCCAGAATCGCCACCGCCGCCACCCAGCGCTCGCTCGATCCGCGCTGGGAACTGCTGGAGCGCCGACGAGGCATCGCCGACGCGCTACTCGACGGGCAGGATCCGGTGGAGTGGGCCAATGATCCGGTGATCCCGGTCGCCGACGCGTTCCTGGTCGCGGTGTTCCGCCTCAGCGGCACCCACGGCGCGCCCGCATCGGCGCTGCGGCACCGAGTCGAGGCGATTCCGGGTGTATTCCTGCGTTTGGACGCGGGCGGCTGGACCGCCCTGCTCCCGCTGCACCCCGGCGACGACGGCTCGGCCACGCTCGCCGCGTTGACCGCACGGCTGCCCGCTCCGGTTCCCGAAGGTGCGCCACAGTACTGGGTGGGCGTCGGCACGGCACGCACACGCGGCGCCATTCCCGCGATGTACGCCGAGGCCCGGGTGCTCGCCGAGCTCGGTCGTTGCCTATCGCATCACGAAATCATCTGCCGCAGAACGAATCTCCAGTTCGAATACACCCTCGCGGTGAGCGATGCGGCACGGCCCGGACTGGCCTCGGTGTTGGCCCCGCTGGACACCCAGCCCATGCTGGCCGAGACGCTGGATATGTTCGTCGATAGCGGCTTCAACCAATTGGCCACCGCACGGCAGCTCAATGTGCACCGCAATACCGTGACCTATCGGCTCTCGCGCGTGCACGAACTCACCGGCCTTGACCCGCATCGGCCTGCCGATGCGATGACCCTGTCCGCGGCCCGCTTGGCCCGGCGGCTGGAATCCGCCTCCTTCGCACCCTGAGCCACATCGCGCGCCTTGGTCGGGTTCACAAACGGTCACCCGCTCATCGTGCGGATTGCCGGTAGTAGGACCCCCTACCTGTGCGGTGTGCTGTAGAGCGACGAGGAGGTCGGGCGCTGCTGCGGCATACCCGGCCTCGCCACGGCAAAAGAGGTTGCAGGTAGTTGAGAATATCGACCCGTACGGGCGCCGCCGGGCGCACCCTGACGATTGCCGTCGCGGTCATCACCGCGTTCGGACCGACCATCCAGTTCGCCCCCACCGCCGTGGCGGTGCCCGCCGCGGGTCCGGTGCCGGACGCGCCGGCGAACTTCGGGCTGCCCACGGACTACCGGCCGACGCCCGAGCGGTACGCGATCGCCTACGAACTCGGACATGTGGTGCCGCTCGCGGACGGCACCCGGCTACAGACCGAGGTGCGGTATCCGACCGACCCGGCCACCGGGCAGCGGGCCGCGGGCGAATTCCCGGTGGTCGTCAACTTCACCACTTATGGCGCGCTGTCCAGCGCGCTCGCCGCCGCGGTCACCAGCGTGGTCGACGAACTGCGCATCCCGCTGCCGGATCAGCTGAAGGATGCGCGCCGGATCGTCAACCAGGCGACCAGCGCCCAGGACATGCTGGTACGGCGCGGCTATATCGAGGTGATCGCCGATGTGCGCGGCACCGGTGGGTCGACGGGCGCCTGGAATCCGGCATCGAAACAGGACGGTATCGACGGCGCGCAATTGGTGGACTGGGCCGCGAAACTGCCCGGCTCCAACGGCAAGGTCGGTATGTACGGGTACTCGTTCCCGGCGCTCTCGGCGCTGCGCACCGCCGAATCCGTCGGTCCCGGTTCGCCGTTGAAGGCGATCGTCCCGATGGCCATGCCCAACAACATCTTCAACGAGGTGCTCGGGCACGACGGCATGATGAGCCCGATCCTGCTCACCGCGATCTCGGTCATGGTGCCGTATCTGAGCTTGATCGGGCCGTTTATGTCGGCGGTGGTCTCGCCCCAGCAGTTCCTGACCGCACTGGGCGATCATCTGACCGCGCTGGTCTCCGCCGACTCCACCATCAAGCTGCTGTTCGAGGCATACGGCGGCGGGCCACTCGCCTATGACGGCCAGTGGTGGCAGGATCGGCGCTTCGAGACCGAGCTGCCGAAGCTGATCGACAACGACATCGCCATGTACCAGGTCGGCGGATCGTGGGACCTGTACCAGGAGGGACCATGGCGCAATTACGCACAGCTGCAGAATCTTTCGGCTGGCGGCGAACAGTTCGCGCCGATGTCCCCGGATCAGGCCGCCGACGGGCGCTATCAGCTGTTGATGGGGCCCTGGTACCACGTCGGGCTCGGGTTCGGGCCCGGCTCGCGACTGGACACCGACCTCATCACGCTCGCATGGTTCGACCGGTGGCTCAAGGACATTCCGAACGGCATCGACAAGACCGACACCCCCTTGCACGTGATCGACCCGGGCAATATGGCGGTGGCCGCGGCACGCTATCCCTTCGAGCAGGCCGGAATTCAGCAGCGCTACCTCGACGGTGACCGCCTGGTAGCGCAGGCACCGACGGCGGCCGACGCCTCGGATCGCCTGGACTACACCGGATTCGACAATCCATGTAACCGCCAGAGCCTCGCCCAGTACACCGGCGGCTTGCTGGACTTCGTATTCCGGCTCTTCACCGCGTACAACCCCTGCACCGAATCGGTGCAGGAACCGACCGCGGGCCGGAAGTACACGATGGATTCGGTGTCCGAGCCGACCGTGCTCGCCGGGCCCGGCAGCCTCACCCTGTACGCGTCGTCCACCAGCACCGACGCCGCCTTCCAGGTATGGCTCGACGATATCGCACCGGACGGATCGGCCGTGAATATCACCGGCGGCTCGCAGTTGGCCAGCATGCGCACCCTGGACGAGGCCAAGACCGGGTGCGGACCGGACGGTGCGGTCTACGGACCCGAGCACATCGTCCGCAAGGATGCCGAGCAACTGCTCACACCCGGGGCCGTGACACGCATGGAGATCAAGCTGCGGCCCGCGTTCTACCGGCTCGAACCCGGACACGCGCTGCGGGTGCGGATCACCAGCGGCACCTTCCCGACCACCATCCCGGTGCCGTCCGATCTGCCGCGGCTGGTCGGTTCGTCGCAGCAGATCCATCGAGATGCGGCCGGGCCGTCGAGCCTGATCGTGCCGCTGGCTCCCGCCTCGGCGTTCGGCGGCTGAGCACCGAGCTCCGACACACTCGAACGCCCCCGGCGGACCGTCTGTGATCCAGAGGGGCGTTCGAATTCGACTGGGCGCGGATACTTCCACCGTGCCCGACGACACGATGCCCGCAAAGGATGCGCGAACCTGGGATGGGCTGGCTACCGGTCCTCAGCGAGCAACCCTTCAGCCACTCGAGGCAAGAACATTCGTATGAGCGCCGGGTAGCGGCGTCGAGCACCCCGGCAACCTCGGGCACGCACCCATTCCACAAACCCGCCAGGGCAATATCGGTGGCACAACTCACCATTGAGCTCGGCGGAAGGATCTCTAATTATTTCCCATTCCGGTCGACCACGACGCACCGGTGAAATTCGGGCGACCAACTGCGGCAACATACGGACGCGTCACGGTTCGGGAATTCCCCGGCGTACAAGGGAATTCCCATCAGGCAACTGAGGGTGTGTCATGGAATTCATCGAATTGGCAGTCCAGCCGTAGTTCGCTATACCGCTGCCGTGCGGCGGCATAACGAACCGGCTGAACCAGTTCCGACAGTGTCCAGCAGTTCTTGTCCGGCAGCCCGAGACCAGACTGGTCACCATCCCGTGCAGTGCGACGTTTCTCGACACGTCGGATCCATCCGGCTACACGCCCATCAGGTCCTCGAAGCTTCTAGGCTCCCGGCATGAGCACGGCGCAAACCGAGAACAGCAGACCGGGGAACCGACGATTACGGTCATGGCTCCGCAGCAGTCTTCTGCTTGTCTGCACCATCGTGGTCTGCCTCGGGATACTCGTCTCGGCGAGCAACCCGGCGAGCGCCGAGCTGATGTCGTTGTCGCCGTTCTTGGTTCTCGCGTGGGCATTCATGGTGGTTGCGGTGTTCTTTCTGGTCATCACCTACCCGATCCAGGCAGCCCGATCCCGGCGGCTTCGGGCACCTGCGCTCGACCCCCTGGTTGCTCCCGCACTGATAATCGCGCTCACGGCGATATGTGGAGCGCGGACCTGCCAATGGCTGTGCGCTGGCACTTCTCGGCGCACGTATTCGACGATGCGGCACGGCAGGTGGGCGCCGGTGTCGATCCACGGACGTTCGAAGGCGACCGCCTCGGCTCTTATCGCATTCGCGGTCTGGAACCAAACGGCGATCGCGGTGTGGAAAGCCTCAGCGACGGCATCTACTTCAGGACTGGCCCTCCGCTGGGCTATTGCTCGATGGGAAGTGGCTTTGCCCGCCTTTCTGGCCACCGACCCGCGACTGGCGCATCCCATCACCTCAGCGGCGACTGGTATTGGTTCTGTTTCGACAGCGGAGGAAATGGGGGTGTAGTGCCCGACCATCCCATCGGACGAGAGCACTGGCCGGTGACGAACCGCTAGCCTGAAGTGACGAAGGCCAACAGGTCTGAGAGGGTCGGCAGTTGCACACAGTGGTCTCGTGCGCACACCGAAGTGCCCCGCTCGCTGATCCGAGTGACGAAGTACGACTGTCGTGTTCGCCGATTACCCGCTGCCGAGCGTGCGCGTCACCGAGTGGCTCGCGACGGCCACGGCGCAGTGGACGGATCGGCCGCGCGGTCTCCCCCAACTATGAGCGACATCTTCGGAATGCCTTGGAAAACAGCCGAATACGGGATCGGCGGTACTGGCTCGGCGCTTCCGCGTCGACGGCGCGTTGGACGCCACAGCACGGCCTTCCACCGCAGGGCAGGAGCCGGTATTGCCTCCAGCGGGCAACTACATCCATTTCACCACCACCGAACGTGCCACCACCGCAGCCGGTTCCGCAGAACCGGGTCGGATGACCAGGCCGCTCACCGACAGCGCGCACCGGGTGGGCAGACTGCCCCTGGGATCTCGGACTCGCACCAGGACTGAACCGCCGCTGCGAACCCCGCCCGCAACCCGATCCCACTTCACCGACCTCGAACCAGTCGATCCATCCGGGCGGGCGATGGGTGCGAGCCGTGCCGCGGCCAGCCAGGTGGTCGGCTCGCAGCCGCTCGGTGCTGCCCGACTCGGCGGCCACACCGCGACGAGTCCGGTGTTCCCGGAACACCCGACGAGAACCACACCACCACAACACCTTCGGTTGGTTGGTGGTCAGCGCCCCGGCCGGGTACCGGCCCGCGTCGACGTCACCGGCACCGGCATGGTCCGCCGACGCGGCCATCCGCGGGCATCGGTTGGCGCATATACCCGCCTGCCGGGTGCTCGCCGCGATGGGCCCGCAACTGCGCCGCTCCCGCCAGAATCTGTTCAGCGTCTCCTACACCGGCTATCGCCACCTGCCCGACGGCTCGCGCTGTGACACCACCCGGACCCGGCCGCCGCTTTGTCGTGCGGTTCAGACCGGACTCACGCTCAACGATGTGCAACCCTGGTTCACGCATACCGATTAGGGGCTTTACCGCGCACCCGGTTTCCGGATACCCCCACCGCCCGAAAGATCGTCGGCGAATTCCTGGCTCAGGTGACCGAAACCCTCACCGCGGCGGTGCCGCCCGGATAGTCTCGGCGGTGGATCCGAACCTGGATTCGCGTCACCTGCCGGGAGCGTCCGATGGAGAAGGCTCTGGTCACCGATGGGGTACCCGCAACACCCCGAACACCGGGCGGCGCGCGCACGCCCGACGAACCGCGGCGCCGGGCAACCGCGTTGTTGCGGCCTGGAATTCTGGCCTTCGGCGGCACGATCACGCAGACCGATCTGCACGCGCATCACGCGGTGCAGATTCTGGCGGCGAGCACACCGCTGATCGTGATGGACGCCAGCGGCGTGCGCCATCGCGGCACCCAGGTCATCGTGCCCGCCGATGCGCCGCACCGCATCGATACCGGCGCCGCCCAGGGCGCCGCGCTCTACCTCGATCCGGAAACGGTCGCGGGCGCCGCCGCCGACCGTCGCGCGCATACCGGCGGCTGGACCGACGGCGCGCTGCCGGTCGACTTCACCCGGCCCGCGCTCGCCGATCAGGTCGCCGCGATCGTGGCGGATCTGCGACGCGATCGCGGCACGCCGCCGAATACCGCGCGGCACAATGCGGTGACCGAGGCGCTGCGGGTGCTGCCGACGCTCGTGCACGACCGATCCATCCGCGGCGCGGATGTGGCTCGGCGCGTCGGGCTTTCGCCGACTCGGCTCTCGCACCTGTTCGCCGCCGAAGTCGGAATTCCGTTGCGTCCCTACATACTCTGGTTGCGGCTGCGGGTCGCCATCATCCGGGTGCGCTCCGGGGACGATCTCGCCACCGCGGCGGATGCGGCCGGCTTCGACGACAGCGCGCACCTGACCCGCACCTGCCGTCGCACCTTCGGGATGTTCCCGGCGGCACTCAACCGCACCGAACATTGGGATCTCGGCGACGGAGCCTGGACCAACGGGAACGGGTCCTGAGCGCGGTTGGCGTGGATCACGTGGTCGGCG
Source organism: Nocardia sp. NPDC050710 (assembly GCF_040654375.1). Lineage (NCBI taxonomy): Bacteria > Bacillati > Actinomycetota > Actinomycetes > Mycobacteriales > Nocardiaceae > Nocardia > Nocardia sp. NPDC050710. Next base: position 116,497 of record NZ_JBFAHV010000001.1, read on the forward strand.
GCGGACGCAACCAGTAGGCTCGGGGAATGTTCACGCGGGCTCAACTGACGGCGTTTGCGGTTTTCGCATTCGTCGTGCCCGCGCTCGCCCTGCTGGCCGCCCCAAGCAGTGAGTCCGGTTCGCTGGCCGTCCTGGGCGCGGTCGCGGCCTCGGCGATCTTCGCACTGGTGTCGCTGCACGCCGCTCGCCTACAGCCGGTGGCGGTCGCCACCGCGGGCCCGCCGTCGTCGGCGCAGCGCCGCAGGCGTGGCTCCTACCTGCGGCAGAGCAACCCCGATACTGCCGGACGGCCCCGCCCTCGCGCCCCCGGGATGGCCGCGCGCTGACGGCTGCCCGCGATAGCCGCGGGAGTCGTCGGCACCTGCGCCGACCATTCCGCTGACGACCGCTCGGCTCCGGGCTCACCGTGTCGTCGGACGGCTCGCTCACGTGCGCGCACGCACGTCCACCAGTCAGGTGTCCCCTCTTGCTCGATTTCGTCTACTACCCCGTTTCCGCCGTGCTCTGGTTGTGGCACACCGCCTTTGCCTCGGTGCTCGGCGCCGACAGCGGTACGGCCTGGGTGCTCGCCGTGGTCTTCCTCGTCGCCACTTTCCGCGCGGTGCTGTTTCTCCCATTCCTCCGGCAAGCCCGCAACCAGGCCGCCATGAAGCGTCTGCAACCACAGATGGCCGCGATCAAGAAGAAATACGAGGGTGATCGGCAACGCCAGACACTGGAGATCCAGAAGCTGCACAAGGAACACGGCGTCAGCCTGCTGGCGGGCTGCCTCCCCGCGCTCGGCCAGGGCCTGATCTTCCTCGGCCTGTTCCACGTACTGCGCTCCTTCGACCGCACCGGCGCGCTGGGACATCTGCCGTTCCAGGCCACCCCGACACCTATGTCGGCGGAACAGAACGCCGCCACCCCCAACTACATCTTCGGCGCCACCGATGTGCAGTCGTTCCTCGAAGCCGAACTCTTCGGCGCACCCCTGTCCGCGACCCTCGCGGGCACCCCGATCGTGGCGGTCGCCACTGTCGCCATCATCCTGATGGTGATCGCCGCGGTCGCCACCCATTTCACCGCGCGCGCCTCGATCGCCCGCCAGGACCCGACCGCCCAGCAATTGCCCTTCATGAACACCCTCATGCTGTGGGTCTTTCCGGCTGGCGCACTCCTCGGCGGCGCCCTGCTGCCGATCGCGATCCTGCTCTACTGGGTCTCGAACAATGCGTGGACCCTCGCCCAGCAACACCTGGTCTACCGCCGATTGGACACCGAATCAGCCGCACTCGAACGCCGAGCGGCCGAAGCGCGAACCGCCACCGCACCCCGTCCCGGCGCGAAACCGGCAAAGTTCGCCGCCAAGCCCGAGGCGACAACCACCCCGCCGACGGCCGGTCCGCATCCGACCCCGAACCCGAATTCACCTCGGCCGAGCGCCCGTTCGGCAACACACCCCACCCGATCCGCTACGAAATCCGCGCGGCGACGCACCACCCGGGCGTCTCGACGCTGACCACGCTCAGCGACCTTCTCCGCACTTCTGGAGCAGGCAGCGACCATCCATCCGCTCACAGTCGCAGTGGAGTTGCTGTCCGCATGGGGGCGATCACTGAAAGCTCCGGGCGATGGCACTGGCGGACGCGTGTGCGCTGATCGTCGCGCTGGTCACGGTGTGTGTGCGGCGCGGATACACGGTGGTCTCGTCTGTCGCGCAGAGATGGCCGTTGTTCGGGTGGACAATGGGAAGATGCACCCGCACGGGACGCTACCCGGCTCGGGAAAGGGTCTGAGCAGAGCCGAACTGCTCGCCGCGATATCGCTTGCGATCGACCTCGGTTTGGGTCAGCCGATGGAACACATGCTTCGGTCGTCCTTGATCGCGACACGGATCGCCGAGCGGATGAAGCTCGACCTGCAACAGCGTGCGACCGTGTACTACGCCAATCTGGTCGGGTGGATCGGTTGTCACGCCGACTCCCACGAACTCTCGGCGCTCTTCGGCGACGACATCGCCTTCCGGGCCGACACCTACACGGTGGACACGACCGGCCTGCCGTACCTGCGGCTGATGATGAGTCATGTCGGACGCGGACTGCCGGGCTGGGAGCGCGGCATCCGTGCCACTGCCTTTCTGGTCACGGCTCGCAGCCAGGTCGCCACACTGATCCAGTCGCATTGCAGTTCCGCCGGGGTTCTCTCCGATCGGATGGGCTTGGACGAGCAGGTCGGAAAGGCGCTGGGCTACGTCTTCGAACGCTGGGACGGCCGGGGTTTGCCCAACGGTTCCCGCGGAGACGATATCCCGATCGAGATCCACATCGCTCATGTCGCGGACGTCGTCGAGGTGCACCTGCGGACGGGTGGGCTCGAGCACGCGAAGGATGTTCTCCGTTCTCGGCGCGGCAGTCAGTTCAGCCCAGCCGTGGCGGCGGTGTTCGATCGCGACGCGGCGGCGATCGTGGACGGGTTGCTCGAAATCGACGTCTGGACCACAGCGTTGGCGCAAGCACCGGATCGTGACCGAACCCTGACGGCCGAGGAGAGCGACGAGTTGCTCGAGGCCATGGCTGATTTCGTCGATCTCAAAATTCCGTTCACTCTGGGGCATTCGCGTGGCGTCGCGAATCTGGTGGCCGGGGCAGCCAGACACCTGGGCATGTCGCCGTCGGACGTCACGCATCTCTACCGCGCCGGCTTGGTGCACGCCCTTGGCAAAATGGGAGTGTCCAACCGGATCTGGGAGAAGAAGGGGCCGCTCACTACGGCTGAATGGGAACGGGTACGGATGTATCCGGATCTGACCGGCCGGATACTGAGTCGAGTCAACGGCTTGGAGTCGGTGGTGCCCCTCGCGATGAAGCACCGGGAACGGATCGACGGGTCCGGCTTTCCCCGGGGGATCGCCGGCGCGGAGTTGACCCCGCAGGACCGGCTGCTTGCCACGGCGGAGGCTTATCAGCGACTGCTCGAGCCGCGTCCCGACCGGCCGCCGCTCGATCCTCGCGGCGCTGCCGATCAGTTACGAAAGGAGGCGCGCGCCGGACGCTTCGACGCCGAGTCGGCTGCGGCCGTGCTTGCGGTGGCCGGTCCGCGGGGCTCGCGGCGGACGCCCTGGCCGGCCGGGCTGACCGACCGCGAGGTCGAGATCCTGCGACTCGTCGCGCAGGGCCGATCGAATAGAGAAATCGCCGCCGAACTGTTCATCGCCGAGAAAACGGCCCGCAACCACGTCGAACGTGTCTACGCCAAGCTCGGCGTCAATAACCGCACGCAGGCCAGTCTCGCCGCGATCGACCGGGGCCTGGCGAGCCTCCCGGTCAATGCGCCCGTGGGAAATTGAAGCATCCGCTGCGCCGGGTACTTCAGCTCGGCAACCACCAATGATGCTGCCCGGTGGTTCAGACCTCTGTCGGGACCGACTGCGCGGGGCCTTCATCGCCGGGATGCGCCGGGCCGGGACCGCCGGTCCAAGACCCATACCGTGGCCAGCATGAGGCCGATGGCAAACGAGGCGAGCGCGAGGAGACTGGCGCCGGTGCCTCCGTGGAAGGTATCGCCGTAGGCGGACATGGCCGGCAGCGTGGCGGTGTACCGCTCGAGATCCAGGTCGCGACCCAGCGCTTCGAATGCGTGGCGGTTGGATAGGCCGAGACTCATCAGGCGTCCCGGGAGGGCCATCTCGTCAACGGGGACTATGGCGCCACCGAACAGAACCTGAGGGAAGCAGAGCATCGGCAAGGCGAGGGCGGCCTGCGCCGCGTTGGAGACCGAGGCCGAGGCGAGCAATCCGAGGGCCAGTGCCGAGGTCGCCTCGATCACAATCGTCACAAACAGGAAGGCCGATACGTCCCATCCAACGGCCGGGAGCCGACCGAGCGCCCGCAGCACACCGAGGAGCACCGCGCTCACTCCAGCCAGCAACGGGAGCAGCGCTGTCATCTTGGATGCCACGTAGGCGCCCACGCTGAGCCCGGCCAGCCGCTCCCGCCGGAAGACGGCCATCTCCCCGACGATCTGGAGCAGGCCGTACGTAAGGCCGAAGAAGAAGCCTGCGAATGCGATCCAGAACACGATCTGGGCCGGGCCGAGGTCGGCTTGGTTATGCGGATCGAAGGCGCCTCGCTTGAACAGCGTCGCCATCATCGCGGTGACCAGCACCGGTGAGCCGAGTAGGACCGCCAGGGTCAGCCGGTTGCGAAGGAGAACATCGACATTGCGTCGGGTAAGTAGCCACCATTGCCGGACCATGCCTGTGCGCTGGGCGTCCGAACGCGTGGCGGGGATGGGCAGGAGAGCCGAGCCAGGACGGGTTTTCGACTTCCCACCGCTGTCCGCGAATCGCTCCGCCCAGATCTGCGGGGTGTGCTCACGAGCCAGCCGGTCGTATACCTCGGCGAGATTCTCCACTCCGAAGTAGCGCCGAGCCTCGGTCGGGCTGCCGGTGAAGGCCAGGTGGCCGTCGCGCGCCAGGAATACCACCCGGTCACACCGGTCGATGCCGGCCGGCTCATGCGTCGTGAGGACGACTGTGACCCCGCGCTGGCTGAGTCGGCGCAGCAGGCGCATCACGTCGGCCGCGGTCGACGGATCGAGTCCGGAGGTGGGTTCATCGAGGAAGAAAAGGTGCGGACGGGTCAGTAGCTCCACAGCGATACTGGCCCGCTTGCGCTGGCCGCCGGAGAGCGCACGGACCGGCACCTCGGCCCGATCAGCCAGGTCGAGGTCACGCATGGTCTCTTCGACTACCCGATCCGCCTCGGCCGCCGATGTGCCTGCGGGCAGCCGCAGCCGCGCCGCGTACCGCAGCGTGCGGCGCAGGGGCATCTCGAGGTGGATGATGTCCTCCTGCGGCACGTAGCCGATCCGGGAATCGGCGCTGCCTCGGGCCCCGCGAACGACGCCGTCATGCCGAACCTCCCCGGTAGACGGTGGTTGCAGTCCCGCCAGGATCTCCAGCAATGTGCTCTTTCCGGCTCCACTGCCGCCGGCAATGGCGACCAGCTCGCCTGGTTCGACCGACAACGACAGCTCCTGGAGAATCTGCCGCGCCCCGACATGCCGAGTTACGTTGACTGCATCGACTCGCCCGCCGCCCGGCACTCCGGGTGCGTGATCTGAAGAGTGTGTACCGAAGTGCTCGACGGTCGGTGGTTCGAATGTCCATTCGGTCATGACCGGTGATCTCCGTGGTTCCTGAACTCGCTTTGTCATGCCCTGATCATCGGTCCGTCGCCTCCGTGGTCGCATGAGGCGTTTGCCTCAAATCGCGCCCACCAGGAAGCGATCGCCGCACCGGGCAGCGAGGCCAGGCGGTGGCCAGGTCAGTCCCGGCTGTCACCTCAGTAGGCGGCATCCGATCGATCGGCAGGCGACGAACGGGTAGCGAGCATCCGAAGTCTCGCGAGACCAGCCAGCACATCCGCGCGGTTGTCCGATCGCTTCATCCATAACGGCAGACGGGAGGCCATCGAGTTGTTGGAACGGCTGATGCCACGTTCACGCAGTACCGCACTGACATACGCGGTCAGTTCGTCGATGTGCTCCTCGTTGTAGGCCCACAGGACATGTCCGGCGCAGCGTGTCCGCAACCACAGCGGCTGCCCGAAGTGGGGATCTTCCAGACCTCCGTATCGTTTGGCTCCACGCAGCTCGAGCGTCCAATCCTCAGCGGCCTCGCAGCGGGCGCAAACCAACCTCCGAGGCTCGTGGAAGTACTGATTCCAGTACCGCGGCGCGGGGAGGTCGGGCCTGCGCATATTCACCGCCCGGCCCCCACACTTCGGGCAGACGATCAGAATTCGGAGCGCGAACGACGTAACCGATCGACCCTGGTCGAAGTGGCGAAGCGGGTTTCTGCCATCGGGCTGCACTGTCGAACAATCGCACAGCCAGGACCTCCGACACCACCGGATTCGGAGCTCCGAAGATTGGACGTACACCCGATGGACCGGATCGCGCCGCGGTCCTACAGGTTGGCCTGGTGTCCTGTCGCGATCTGCTGGACCACGGTCGGCAGCAGCAGGTGCTCAGCGGCGAGGACACGGGCTCCGAGGGTCTCGACGGTGTCGTCGGTCAGCACCGGAACCTCTGTTTGCGCGAGGGTTTTGCCCGTGTCGTAGTCCTCGTCGACCAGGTGCACGGTAGGCCCGCTGACGGTGTCGCCCGATTCCAGGACAGCTCTGTGCACCCGCTGCCCGTACATCCCGTGCCCGCCGTGCCGCGGCAGTAGCGCCGGGTGGACGTTGATGATCCGGCCCGCGAATTCCTTACGGGTCCGCGGCCCGACGTGCTTCATATAGCCGGCCGTCACCACCAGTTCCGTCCCGTATTCCATCAACACGCCGCGCATGGCCTCATCGAGGTTGGCGGGATTCGAATGGGTGCGCCCGGACAGGTGCAGCGCGGGGATCCGCTGTTCGCGCGCGAAGGCCAGCGCGCCGGAGCCGGAGTTGTTGCTGATCACGAGCACGATCCGGAAGTCGGTGTCGGGTGCGAGCGACGCGGCGTGCAGAGCGCGCAAATTCGTCCCGGTGTGCGACGCCAGGACAGCAACCCGGAGCTCGGCCATGGCCGGTAGTCTCGCACACTGTCCGACCACTCGGTTTCATGAGCTGCCAGGCACTGTTCAATTGTGACGCTGGTCTTTCGGTCCATCACCGTATATCCCACCGCGCCCCGTTGCCATGCGACGGTGGCCATGCGCGCAGGCTGTCGCGAATGCCAGCCGTGGCAAGCTCGACGTTTGCCGACCTCGAGCCATGGGGTACAAAAAGCGGTGCGGCTCACGGGTTCTCGTGTGGCCCTGTCTAGTGAGGTGATGATGTGAGCTTCTGGATCGACGTTTCGGCCGAGTCCGATGACGAGCGGGTGGCGGCGTGGAAGCAGCAGCTGGAGCCGAAGGTGATGGATGTGTTCCGCTCATATTCGGCGGGTTTCGTCCCTGATTACTCGCCGGAATCATTGACCGTATTCGAAGAGTTCGTCCTCGCGGCGCTGCCGGACCTGCCAGGCATGAAAAAACCGGCAGCCTTGCCCGTCGTCACGGCGGCCGTCGGGTACCTCGGCGAGACGTTGTTGCGGACCCACGGCGGCGAGTGGGTCTGGGGGCAAGAGAAACTGGCAGGCATGCCGTGTGTCGCGCTCGAGGGAGAGTCCGCGCAGCTTGCTCCGCTGCGGTACATCATCAAGGCGGTGCGCGTCCGCGATGGCAGCCAGTTCACGCAGCTGTGGTCTCGCGTCGAGACCGGGGCGGCCGCACACACCGCCGATTCCTCTGATCCACTACTCATATTGGTCGTGGCGATCGTGCGGGACCACGGCTACTCCTGCACGATCGACGCCGACAGTGTGATGTTGTCCGGAAACGGCGTATCCGACTGGGTGTTGCCGTTGGACAATCTGCGCCGCAAGGTGGCCGCGGAGCCGCAGGACCAGTGGCCCGCCTTGGTAGCGGATCATCTGAGCACGATGTTCGCCGAACTGGACATCACGGCGACGGACCCGCTCGACATGGACGACTTCGAACGGATACGGCCACTGCTGCGGGCGCGGATGTACCCGGAGGATATGGAGGACGTCGGTATCCCGGCCGTGGCACGAACCCTTGCTCCCGGACTCGCGCAGCGGGTGGTGATCGATCAGGTCCATACGGTGGTCGCAGTCACGTATGACCGCTTGTCCCACTGGCGGATTCAGGAACAGGACCTGTTCGAGCTGGCGGAGCGCAATACATACGACGACGGACTTCTCACGGTCGAAGATCTCGAAGCCGAAGACGGCGGGCGGATTCTCGGTCTCTATGGCTCGGCCGACTATGCCAGCGCACATGTGCGCTGGCTCGGCGACTATCCGGTGGTCGGACAATGGGGTGCGGCATTCGTGGTTCCGTGCGAGGGCACGGTCTTTATCCACCCGCTCGACGGCGCGGACGCCTTTATCTCCGTGGGTACGCTGGCGAGAATGGCGATGGTGACTTACGCCGAACGGCCCTCCCCCGTAAGCCCGTCGGTCTACTGGTGGCATAACGGCATCATCGAACTCGCCGCTGTAGTCCGCGAGTCCGGCGACGAGCTCGAGCTGCACGTCTCGGCGGAATTTCAGGTGGTGATGGAGCAGATCGCCGAATATGCCGACGGCACAAGCTGATACGCCTCATACCAGGCTCGCGCTATTGATGCCAGTCGTCACCGGTCTGGTGTCCGGCGCCCGCACACCGGGCACCGAACTCCGGACCCGGCCGCCTACTGGTCTGCGGCAGTCCGGCCGGTGCCTGCTCCGCCCCCGTTGCCCGTAACCGCCTCGCTCGCGCCGGGATTGCCCGGTGCCGCGTTGGTGGCGGGGGAAAAGGACAGACGTGCAATGGGTCTGGTGAATTGGACGGTTGTTCGGTACCCCCGCGTAGTCATCGGATGATCCCCCCGTTGTTACGCGCGGCCCCGACGAAGCCGACATGTCCAGAAGCTCTTACCGACAGCAGGGTTGGCTAGCGTAGGTCGCTCGACCGGCGCCGGAAGCCAGCGGTGCGCAGTCGTATGCCGTACGTCAGGCCCACCAGAATGCTCGACAACTTGGACTGGGCCTTCATCATCGGCCGAGCACGATCGTCCAGATATCCGCGACAAGAACCAGCGTCGCCGACTTCGTAAAACAAGTAGTCGACCACTCACGACAAACTCCGGCCCCGCGAAAAAGGATGAGTGAACAAAGCACCAACGAATACGCATTTGATTGTCATGGCACGTCGCATCGTGAGCCCCGGAGCTGAGTACAGCAATGTCGATGAATCGAACGGCCGTGTCGTTCATCGCCGGGGCTGCACAACAACTTTCACCCAGGATGCGACGAAACCGAAGGACTGTCATGAAGCAAACATCATTTCGCGCCGTTTTCAGCACCGGCGGGGCTTGTCTGGCCGACCCCCAGCCGAAACAGCCTGATGACAACGCGGCCCTGCGATACCAGGCGGCCGGTGGGCTGGGCACCGAGGTCGGTGCGCAGGTCGAACCGGCGGGCGAGGCAGAATCGGGACGGTCGGCCATCGATTCGCTGGCGGGCGTGTCCGGCTCGACCGGCACGGAGCATCCAGATCCCTCGGCACCGATCGACAGTACGACCGGGGGCACCGACGGTGCCGCACCCCCGGTGGCCGAGCCCCAACCGCGGCTGGAACTGCGGGTTCGTGCCATCTATGCGGTCGATCAAGGCGCCACCCCGGCATGGACGCTCGCTCAGATCCAAGCCGCGGTCGGCGCGCTGGTGACAGCGGCCAATCGGGATCTGGCTGGGACCGGTTACCGGTACGTCTTCTTCCCCAAGCACGACGTGGAGATTCGGACCGACTCCAAGCTGCGGCAGGACGTCCTGCTATCGGCCTCCGTGGTCCGGCGGATGACATCGGGGCAGATTGGTCAGGCCGAAGGCCAGAAGCTGATCGACGCAGCGGCTCTTGCGTCGATAGATCATCGCAACGCGGTGGCCGCGGAACGGCCGAATCAGATGCTGTGGCTGTTCAGCCGAGGCAACCGGTTCGAAAAGGTACGCGACGGCTCGGGTAAGTTCCTCCGCTGGAACTACGTCGACGACCGGGCCGGCAGCTTCTCCGGTGGCCCGCACACATATGTTGCGTTGCACGAGGGTTTTCTCAGCAGCGTCACCCATGCCCGCGACGACGCCTCCCGCGCGGTGCACGAGGTCGGTCACTACCTCAGCCTCTGGCACACCCACCGGGAGCCGTTCCACGACCTGGATTTCCTGCCCGGCGATGTGGACAGCCGCCCGGCCACTGAGCGCTTGAGGCTGTGGCAGCGCGCGATCGGCACCTGGCTCAACCAGGAGCTGCCGGCCAACTCGTCTGTCACCAAGGCTCACGGCACCTATGACGCCGACGTCGGCTCCGGCGTCCTGGACACCCCGGCCGATCCCGGCGCCGCCATCCTCGCGCTGGCCAACGAGGCTGCCGGCCACGGACCCAACGAGCTGGGACCGATCACAAGCGTCCCGATCACCGCAACCGACGTCCTGGGCACCCTGCACCTGGCTCCGCTCCGGGACAATCCCATGGGGTACTACCTGCGCGAGACCCCGGACGCGATGCGCTTCACCGCTGGTCAGGTCAAGGTGATGCGCCGGCAACTCATCGACGGTGGGCGCCGACCGCTGGTAGCCGCTCAACTCGGCGATAGCGCCACCCCGGATCTGCGGGTCTGCGCGGTATGGAGCCCGAGCACGGCCGGTCAGCGAGTCACGTGGCACCACGACCTGACCGCCCATCGAGCCGAGCACACGCGGATGCGCCGGGAGGGTTTCGCGCTGGTCCATCAACAGGCCTACACCCATAACGGGGCGGTGGTCTACGACGGCATCTGGGATCCGGGCGAACAGGCCCAAGAGATTCTCTGGGGCTGGCAGGAGCAGCACGTGCCTGCCGACGTGGCGCAGCGCGCGACCAGGGGCATGGTGCCGGTCGTGGTGCAGGGCTACCAGCACCTCGATCACGGCCCGCGCTACAACGTCATCTACGAGCCGGGGACCGGCGATTCGCGGGCGCTACTCGGCGTCACCCAGGTCGAACTGGCCCGAGAATGGAATATCTGGTCGCCCAGGGGGTACCGGATGACCTGCCTGTCCTCACACGTGGATGCCAGCGGCACGATCCGACACTCCACAGTGCTGAGGAAGCGCTCGACGCACCAGGAATGGGTCACGGGTTGGACCCTCGAGGATATCGCCGGCGAGTACGGCCGGCAGTGGAACCGCGGATGGAGGATCCGACATATCACCCTGGTCCGGATCAAGGAGGGTCGCCGCTGGTCCGCCGTCTTCGAGCCCGATACCCGAGGGCAGCTGGTGTACTGGGCACACGTGCGGGAGCGCATTTCCGAGGTGTACGACCAGCAGTGGGCGAGCGACTCCAAGCTCCGCTCGATGTGCGTGACGCCGGCCTGACAACCTGCGTCCTCGTGGAGCGTTCGAGAAGTGGCTGCCCGACGATCTGAATATCTTTGCTGGACACCACTTCCCGGTTGTCGACGGCCCGGCCCCGAATGATCGGTCGATCGGTAGCACCTCGCCGACCAGTGGCGAGCGGCACGCTCTGGCCGAATCGTCGAGAAAACCGTTTACGCTCAACGGTTTCGGGTCGATGCGCGCTTGTCGTCGACCCGAGCCCCCGCACCAGCGGCAGTCAGTACCTACCGTTCGTCGTGGTAGCCGTTGCGGACCACCAACCAGTGGCCGATGATCGCGCGCCGAGGCAACCACATGACATGGAATTGTCTGCGAGTTCTCGTTTCACCTGATCCGATTCAGAGATAAACGGAGCCTCGACGCCCGGGGCAATAGCCAGGTAACATCGAGCCGCTAGCTCAAACTGCGATATCCAAGAGAACGTGGCCACCTCCGTGCCTGTCCGATATTTGCGAACAGGTCAGTGAAACCGGCAGCTGCGACAAGTGCCCAGCCCACTCGGATATGAAAGCCGCGCCACCCGGAAACGTTATCCGCATCGTGTCAACCAACCGAGTTGAGTCGCGAACCGGAGGAGCGTGATCACCAGCGGTAGGGCTTTGCTCGGCCGGTTCCCGAGCGGTTGAATCGCCGGTCTTCCTGATAGCCACCCGCACCGGACTTCACCGGCGAGCGACGATGCGCGCACGAAGCCTGCGAGCTGTCAACAACCCTCTGAGCATGCAAGGAGCGACAGACATGACTTCTGTGATCGACCCGAATGCCGTACCCGCAGAAGAGAATGCGCTCGACATAGATTCGGCGAAACTCGACGCCGCACGGTCGAAATGGGCTGTCGAGGCAGGGCTGTCGTCTGCGATCGACCCGGCCGGCACCGGGGTCGGTGTCCTCGAACCGGTGACCGAGCACGAGCCGCCCACGGTACTCGAACGTGACGAAGCCGCGAGGCGTGCCGAGCAACGAGCCGGCCTTCTCGTTCAAAAGGTCAGCGGTCGATATCGATCGTCGATCGCCGGGTTCCAGCTCGAACTGCGAGTCGATGTGGACGGCAATACACCGCTCGGCAAGTTGAGCGGTGACTACTACACCATTTCCGGCGGCGTGACCTCGTACTTCGGTTCCTGGACCGTCGATGCCACCACCATGTCGTCCACTCCGACAGAGATCGTCATCAGGGGCACCGCTCGCCATACGTGGTCCACGACATTCACGGTGGCCACAGTCACCATTCCCCGAACCACGATACTCCAGCCGTTGGCCCCAGCGACTCTCCGTTGGACAACCCCCAGCGGAGCAATCGGAGCGACATTTATCTGCGGCCACGAATCGTCCGCGTTCCGAACGGTGGCGCTGGAACAGGACGTCGAGTCCGGAGTGCCTTCGTTCACGAGCTACAACACCGGTTCGCTACCCAGTGGTGGACCGGCTCGGGTACTCACCGCCGCGGGCGCCTACCTGGAGGCCGGTGTCCAAATCCTCGGGACCGGCCGCGACAACATCATCGCGACACCGGCGAACCACATCTGGAACAATGCAAGCCTGCACCACGCAATGGAGACACATTTTTCACGGTTCCGTGACGTCCCTCAGTTCAGGGTGTGGTTGTTGCACGCGATGAGGCATTCATTCGGCACCGGCCTTCGCGGAATCATGTTCGACCAGCAAGGCCCACAACGGCAAGGGTGCGCCAGTTTCTACCAGGCGATCTCGGCACCGAGCGCGCAGAATCTACGTGAACAGCTCTACGTCAACGTCCATGAGCTCGGGCATTGTTTCAACCTTTTCCACTCCTTCCACAAGGACAGCATGAGTCCCCCGCTCCCGAATCGGAAGGGCGCTCTGTCGTGGATGAATTACCCGCAATTCTATGAGCCGGGAGGGTCCGCCCCCGGGGGCGAAGCCGCGTTCTGGGGAGCCTTCCCGTTCCAGTTCGACAGGCTCGAACTGGCGCATATTCGGCACGGCTTCCGAAATGATGTCATCATGGGCGGCAACCCATTCGGCACCGGCGCTGCCATGGAGAACCAGCATTGGGCGACCGTCGAGCCCACATCCACGAGTTTGCGGCTCGATATCACAGCGGCGCCCTCCCATCCGGTGCTGGGGACGCCCGTGGTCGTGGAAATCCGCCTCACGTCCCAGTCCGATCAGTACGTCCACACCTCCGAACAACTGCACCCGAAGTTCGGGGTTGTCACAGTGCTGATCGATCGTCCCCGCGGCGATCGTTTCGTACACCGGCCACCTGTGATGGCGTGCGCAGAGCCGGAACTGGTGCCCTTGCACTCTGGCGACAATGCGGCGGTGAGCGCCTACATCGGCTATGACGCCGTGGTCGGGCAAATATTCGAGGATCCGGGCACCTATCACCTGCAGGCGGTATACACGACGCCGGACGGTAGCGAGGTGGTCTCGCCGCGACTGACCGTCCGGGTCGGTGCACCCCGAACTCGCGAGGAGGACGATGTCGCCGAACTCCTGCTCACCAACGATGTGGGCATGGTGCTCACTCTGAAGGGCACCGACTCCGAGTACCTCGCCGCCGGGACAACGGCCCTGGAAACGCTCCTCGAAAAACACCCCAAGAATCCCAACGTCGTCTACGCCGACTTTGCGCTCGGCATCAACGCGGCACGGGAGTTCACGCGGGTCGCACCCGACGGGTCCGTCGATGTACGGCCCCGCGACATGGAGCGCGCGGAGAAGCATCTGTCGGCGGTCATCAGTGCGTCCAAGGGCGACAAGGGCATCGACGACCTCACGGTTCTGGATGTGATGTCGCGGCTCGCCACGAGCTATCGCAGCGAGGGCGATACCGCTGCCGCGAACCGGACACGCGAGGATGCGGTCAAGCTCGCCCGTTCGAAGCATTTGCCGGCGCACATCGTCGACGGACTGAAGAAGTGAATTGAGGTGACGCTCCGGTGCTACCCACAGAATCCGATGGTCTGAAACTCGAGATCGGCGAAGGATTCAAGGACGACGACCTGCGGGTTCTGGTGGACGGTCGTGAGGTCTGGCATGGAGCCGGCCTCACGACCAACTACTCGGTCGGTCTGGCCGATGTTATCGACGTGCCCGTCCGAACAACCGGATCAGTCTCGGTCGAGGTGTTGTCGCGCGGCGGTGAATCGGCCTCGTATCAGGTCGACCTCACAGCGGGGGCCGGTATTCGGCTGCGGTGCCGACTCGATCCGACAAGCAAACGCCTCGAGCTGGGCCCCGCTCCGACGGCCCCCTTGTTCTGAAGCCGGCAGCCGGTGCCGTGGAACCCCGTCGGCCTTGACCTCAACCGGGGTTGAGGGTGGAGGCTGAGACCATGACACAGGCTCCGGAGTTTTGGAACATCGTCTACGACAATGACACGGCGCCCTGGGTGATCGGGGAACCGCAACCGGCGATCGTCGCTCTGGAACGGGCGGGATGGATCCGCGGCCGGGTGCTCGATCCCGGCACGGGCGCGGGTGAACACACGATTGCGCTGACGAGACTCGGCTACGACGTGCTGGGAGTCGACCTGTCCCCCAGCGCGGTCGCCTATGCCCGGCGCAATGCCGAGGACAAAGGTGTCCCCGGCGCCCGGTTCGAGGTGGCCGATGCCCTTGCCTTCGCCGATCGGGGCGACCGGCTCGGCGAATTCGACACCGTCGTCGACAGCGCCCTGTTCCATGTCTTCGGCACCGAATCCGACGTGCGGGCGGCGTATGTCCGGGGACTGCACCGGATCTGCAAGCCGGGCGGTCGCGTGCACATCCTGGCGCTCTCGGACGCCGAGCCGGGATTCGGCCCTCGTATCAGCGATTCGATCATCCGCGACTCGTTCACCGCGGACGGCTGGGAACTCGAGGACCTGAGCCCGTCTCTATATCGCGGCCGAGTCACCGAGGTAGTGGCCGAGGATGCGGCCCGCTATGGCCTGCCCACACACGGCCTGGTCGATATGGCAGCGTGGCTGGCGCGTATCCGGCGCGTCTGAGCACGGCCGGGTCCCGGGAGAAACGACTCCGTTTCGAGGCGTCAGAGGAGGGCCGGGTCGGCGAGGGCTCGAGCGGCGACGTCGGGGATGTAGGCAGCCAGTGCGACGACGAGGGCTCGGATTTCGCGACGCGCTTCGGCGGTGAGTGGAGCGGTGCGGGCAACGTCGAGTTCGTTGGCGATGGTGAGGAGAGCGAAGTCGGTGAGGTCGGTGGCGGCCAGAGCGATGACCTCGCCGGTGAAGCGGTCGGTGAGCGGGAGCGGCGTTGCGCCGAGGCGGGCGTAGGTTTCGCTCCGGTCGCAGGAGTCGTAGCGGTAGACGAGGGTTTCGGCCTCGTCGCCGATCGCCGCCCGCAGGCGGGCTCGCCGGTCGAGCGGCAGCAGTGCGTGGGGGAAGCCGTCGGTGCCGTAGGTGGCGTGGCAGAGGGCGGCGAGACGGACGCTTCGGCCGCCACCCCAGTTCGCCACCAGCTCGTGCACTCGATGGACGTGGTCGAGGAGGTTTCCGCCGGGGTGGTCGACCTGCCCCGCGCCGAGATCGCGGAGGAGCGCCAGCGCGGGCCACTCGGTGGTGACGGCCACGATGGTCTCGGCCAACGCCACCGGTTGGTCCCGGGCGACGAGGTGCCCCGCACCGGAGATGCGGGTCACCGTGGCGTGTGGAGCCAGACTCAGCAACCGGTCGACGTCGTCGCCGGTGACGGGCGACCCGCTACCGCCACGGACGAGCAGGACGGGCAGGTCGAGCTCCGCGGTGGCCTGCCGCAGTCGTGGAACCTGGGCGAGGATGTCTTCGGCGATCTCGGTGTAGTCGTCGGGCATGCCGAGGGCGGCGAGGAAACGGCGGACCCGGTGAGGTTCGAGGTCGGGTACGACGTCCACCAGTACGAGGCCCGCCACCCTCGTCCGCACCGCCGGATCACCCAGAGCGGCGAGGGCGGCGAGACCGCCCAGTGAGGCGCCGACGACTACGCATCCCGATGGCTCGGAATGGAGCATGGCGGCAACGTCGTCCGCGTAGGACGCGAGCGCCTGCGGCGAGCCGTCGCTGTCACCATGACCGCGCTGATCGAAGGCCACGCAACGGAACCCGGCGGCGACGAGGGGGTCGACGACCGGCCTCCACACCTGACGTCGCTCACCGCCGGCGTGGAGTAGGAGGACGGTCGGCCCGACGCCGAGCTCCTCCCCTCGGAGGACCGCATCGGGGCGAGCGATGCGCCGCGCCCGCGGGATGGTGAGGTCGATCATGTCGGTGGCACCTCCACTACTTTGTAGCGTCAAGGTAAGACCGTAGATTCACTACTTTGACCTGTCAAGGTAAGGTTGCCGATATGACACGGTCGCGGGTGCGCCGACCTCCCGACGAGGCGCGACGCCTGATCCTGGATGCCGCCGAGAGGCTGTTGGCCGAGGGCGGTGTAGCCGCCGTCCAAGTCCGGGCCATCGCCACCCGCGTCGGCATGACCGATGCGGGGGTCAACCACCACTTCGGTAACCGCGACGGCCTCCTGGAAGCCCTGCTGCGCCACGGCGGTCGGAAGATCCGGGACGGAGTGGAGGCGGTGCTGGCTTCCTGGCTCGAACGTGGCGCCGATCTCGGTGAGCTGATCGACGCCTTGGCGGTCCTCTACCGACGGGGCTATGGCGAGCTGGCCGTGGCGCTCCACGCCGCCGGGTGGCGGGACGAGGGATCGGGGATGCTCGACCCGGTCGTCGACGCCCTCCACGCCCTGCGACCCGATGCCGCCGACATCCCGGTCGATGACACTCGGCTCGCCGTCGCGGCTCTTCACCAGGCCCTCGCCATCGAACCGCTGTACGGTCCGGAGTTCCGCCGCAGCGCCGGCCTCACCGGCCGGGCCGCCACCACACCCGACCCTCAGCTCCGCTGGTGGACCACCCACCTCACCCGTTCCCTCGGCCTCCGATAGCGCGCTCGGCGAAATGCGCCATGCGAGGGGAAGCACCATGGCGCGGTCCTCTTCGGGGTTGGCGCGCTGTTCCCGCGCTACCCTCGCACAGTGCCGGAACAGCCGCCGAAACAGCGCTCCGAAATGATCGCCGTCTACGACCGGCTCGGCCGCGTCACCGGCGTAGAGGACCGGGCGACCGTCTATCGCGACGGGATCTGGCACGCCAGCGCGGGCGTCCTGGTTCGCTCCACCGACGGTGAGCGGATCTACGTACACCGGCGCACGGATACCAAGATGGTCTTCGCGGGAATGCACGATTGCCTGGCCGGTGGGGTCGTCGGCCCTGGCGAGGATCCCGAACAGACCGCCGTCCGCGAACTGGCCGAAGAGCTCGGCATCGTGCTGTCCTCCGACGACATCCTGCCGCTGCCGATGGCCAGCGCCTCCTGGGACGGCGAGTGGGAGGGTAGGCCGATGCGCTGCCACCTGTTCGCCTACGAGCTGCGCTACGACGGCCCCATCCGGCATCAACCGGAGGAGATCGCCGACGGCTGGTGGTGGACCGACGCCGAACTGCGCGCCCATCTCGCCGACCCGGACTGGCCGTTCGTTCCGGACACCCGAGTGCTGGTCGACGATCTCATCGCCTGATGCGGACGGTTACGCGCTCCCGGCGCCCGCCGTGATCATGGTCTGCAGGATGTTGGCGAGAACGGCGAGAAGCTCCATGGATACAAATCCTCGATGTCGGAAACCGGTGGGGAGCCCACAGCATCGACGACCGTGATTTCCGGCAGATTAACGCAGGATGACCAACTCGAAATGCAATACTCGCCGCGCAATACTCGCCCGAGCCAGCTTGTCGAAACACCGGGGCTAGCCGGAGGAGGCGACCGATCCGGCCCACACGGCGAACGCACCGGGATTGCGTGTCTGCAGCAGCACCCGTCCGGGACCGACGAAATCGAAGACGAAACCCTCACCGGATTTCAGCGATTGGATCGACCGCCCCGACACCGCGCGCCGGATGGTGAAATTCATGGCGAGGTCATATGCGACCACATGCCCGGTATCGATGGTGATCGGCTCGCCGGGCTGCAGATCGATGACGTCGATCGCGCCGAAAACACCCACCACGATCTCACCCTCGCCGTGCGCGCGCAGACCGAAGCCGCCCTCGCCGCCGAACAGGTTGGCGAAGCCACCCCACTTGCCCTCCACCTGCACGCCATGCGAATTCGCGATCCAGCCGCCGCGGCTGATGAAGTACGGCCGGTCCTGGGTGATCTGAAGGTTCAGCATGTCGCCCGGCAAGGCGGGCGCCACATCCACCCATCCGCCCTGCGGCGGTGCCGTGAACGTCGAGACGAAGAACGATTCCCCGGCGAGCACCGATCGCTTCAATCCGGCCAGGATGCCGCCTTCGGCCTTGGCCTGCAACGTAATTCCGGCCGAGTGGGCCACCATGGCACCGCTCTCGACCCTCATCGGCTCGCCACCCGCGAGGAAGCATCGCGCGATGGTCGACGCGGGGCTGTGGCGCAGTTGTACCTTCATACCCCCGCACCCTACCGCGTGCCGATATCGGCGGACGCCCCACCGGATTTCCGGTCCGCCAAGGGGATACGCTCCGGGTGTCTCAGTCCAGCGAGCGCAATGCGTCCTCGCTACGGGCAACCACCGCACCGCCGTCCGCAGTGAGCACGATCGGTCGCTGGATCAGCTTCGGATGTTCGGCGAGGGCCGCGAGCCAGCGGTCGCGGTCGGCGGCGGTGCGGCCCCAGTCCGACATGCCCAGATCCTTGGCGATCTGCTCGCCGGTGCGGGTGATATCCCACGGTTCGGCGCCCAGCCGCCGCAGCACCGCGCGCAGTTCGTCGACGGTCGGCGGATCGTCCAGGTAACGCCGCACCGTGTAGTCGACCCCGCTCTCGTCGAGGTGGGCCGTCGCATTGCGGCTCTTGGTGCACCGCGGGTTGTGCCAGATCTCGGTCTGCCCAGTTGCCATGGCTCCAGCCTAGAGGTGCATGAAATCGGGCCGGACCTCCGACCACGGGAGTCGATCGACCGAGGTCATACCGCCTCGACGTATTCGTCGGCCACCTCCAATACCGCGTCGACGATCTCGAGGCCGGTGCGTATGTCGTCGGCGGAGGTGGTCAGGGGTGGGGCGATCTGGAAGCGGTTGCCCGCGTTGAACGGCCACAGGCCGCGGTCCTTGGCCGCGGCGGTCACCCTGGCCATGGGTTCGGCAGCCGCGCCCGCGGCCGCGAACGGGATCAGGGGCTGGCGGGTGCGCGGGTCACGGACCAACTCCAAGGCCCAGAAGTAGCCGAGGCCGCGCACCTCGCCGACGCTGGGGTGGCGCGCCGCCAGCTCCCGCAGACCCTTTCCGAGGACGTCGGCGCCGACCGAGCGGACATGATCGAGGATGCCCTCGCGTTCGAAGATGCCGATGGAGGCCACCCCCGCGGCACAGGCGAGCGGATGTCCGGCGTAGGTGAGCCCGCCGGGATAGACCGTCTCGTCATAACGCCGGGCGATGCGCTCGGCGATCAGCACCCCGCCGAGCGGCACATAGCCGGAGTTCACGCCCTTGGCGAAGGTGATGAGGTCGGGTTCGACCCCGTATGCCCGCACCGCGAACCACTCCCCGACTCGGCCGAAGCCGACCATCACCTCGTCGGCGATGTAGATGATGCCGAACTCGTCGCACAGGGCGCGGACGCCCGCGAGATAGCCGGGCGGCGGCACCAGCACGCCATTGGTGCCGACCACGGTCTCCAGGATGAGACCCGCGATATTGCGCGGCCCCTCCAATTCGATCACCTGACGCAAATGGCTCAGCGCGGCCGCCGTCTCCTCCTCGGGAGTGTTTGTGTCCCAGGGCGATCGGTACGGGTAGGGCCCGAAGAAGCGGACCACGTCGACATTGGTCGGCTCCGCGGCCCAGCGCCGCGGTTCTCCGGTCAGTCCGATCGCCACGCCGGTACCGCCGTGATACGAGCGGTAGGCGGCGAGCATCTTGGTGCGGCCGGTGAAGCTGCGGGCCAATCGCACCGCATGTTCGACCGCCTCCGCGCCGCCGGTGGTGAACAGCACCCGGTTCAGGTCGCCGGGTGCGCGCTCCACGATGAGCCGGGCCAGTTCGCTGCGCACCCGATTGCCCACGGTCGGTGAGATGGTGGCCAATTCCTCCGCCTGCGCGACGATCGCCGCGACCAGATCCGGATGCTGGTGGCCGATATTGACATTCACCAGCTGGGAGGAGAAATCCAGATAGCGCTTGCCGGTCTCATCCCAGAACCAGGACCCCGACGCCCCGGTCACCGCCACCGGATTCGGACCGCCCTGTGCGCTCCAGGGGTAGAAGACGTGATCGTCAGCGGTCACCTATTTCCCACCTTCGGTCAAGGTCACCTGGATCGGCGCGAAGCCCGCACCGGTCACATCGACACCGTCGGATTTCAGCAATTCCAATGCCCTGGTGACGTATTCATTGGTGAAGGCCCCCGCGCCCGGATCCTTTGCCAGGACGGTCGCGCCCTCCTGGTTCTTGGTCTCCGCGGCGATCTTCACGGTGCGATCCCACGCAGCCTGATCGACCATCCCGATACCCGCGGGCGAGGGCCAGATCAGCTTGTTCACCTCGTTGATCTGCCACTGCTGGTGGGTGGCGCCGAGTGTGCTGCCCGCGGCGACGGTGATGTCACGGCACTTGTCGACATTGTCGCGGCAGAATGCCCAACCACGCAGCGAAGCGGCGATGAAGCGCACGGTCCGATCCTGGTACGCGGGGTCTTTCAACTTCTCGCTATTGGCCCAGATCGCGTCCTGCAGCATCGCCACCCCCTGGTCGTTCCAGTCGATGGTGTTGAAATCCTCAGCGGTGTACAGCTTTCCGGTGGCGGGGTTCTTGGTCTCCAGCAGCTGGGCATACTCGTTGTAGGACATGGCCTGGGCGGCGGCGATATCCTTGGCGAGGAAGGCGTTCATATCGAACTGCTGCTGCACCAGCTTCACATCCTTGGCCGGGTCGATACCCGCCTTGGTCATTCCCGCGAAGAGCTCGAATTCATTGCCGTAGCCCCAGTTTCCGACGGTCTTGCCGCGCAGCGCGGCCGGATCGGTGATGTTGTCGGACTTGAAGGAGACCTGTTTGGTACCCGAACGCTGGAAGACCTGCGCCACCTCGGTAATGCCCGCGCCGGCCTCACGCGAGGCAAGGGCCTTCGGCACCCACGCGATCGCGTAATCGGCCTGCCCCTGCGCGAGCACCGTCTGCGGCACGATATCCGTGCCGCCGTCGAGGATTTCGACGGACAAACCCTGGTCCTTGTAGAAGCCCTGGTCCACCGCGGCGAGGTAACCGGCGAACTGGCCCTGTTTGAACCATTGGAGTTGCAGGCGGACCTTGGTCAGTCCGTCGGGGGTGGTGGTCGAGGTGTCATCGGTGGTGCTACAGCCGGTCAGCGCGGCCGCGGCCACCGCTACCAGCGCCAGCCAAGCACGCAATCTCCTGGTCGGATTCGTCATTTCGTACTCCATAGTGTGGTGCGGGGTCGGCGGGTGAGTAGTTCGAGGAGCAGGACAGCGGAGAGGAAGAGCAAGCCGACGATCATCGCGCCCACGACATACGCCCACGCTCGGGGATAGGCGGTATTGGCGGCCGCGGAGGTGATCCGGCTGCCGAGACCGTTCTGCAGGCCGCCGAAGTACTCGGCGATTACGGCCGCGATGACGGCGCCCGGTGCGGCGATGCGCAGGCCAGTGAACAGGTACGGCAGCGCGGCGGGCAGCCGGACGGCACGGGTGACCTGCCAGCCGCCCGCGGCATAGGAGGTCATCAGATCCTGCTGCACCTGCGGAACCTGGCGCAGGCCCTTGGCGGTGCTGACGAACATCGGGAAGAAGACGACGATAGTCACGACCATTCGGCGCGGGGTGTCGGTAGTGGTCGAGTACATCGAATTCAGCAGCGGCGCGAGTGCGACGATCGGGACGGCCGCGGCGGCCGCGGCCAGCGGGGTGAGCAGCCCGTCCACCACGTGGAAGCGTACGGCCACCATGGCCGCGCCGATGCCGAATACCGCGCCGAGCAGCAGCCCGATCAGGGCATTGGTGCCGGTGGCGATGGCGGCGTCGACAATGCGATCGAAGTTCTCGGCGAACTGACTCGCGATATCGGTGGGCGCGGGCAGCAGGAACGACGGAACCCCCGCCGCGACGGTCAGCACCTGCCACAGCACCAGCCCGCCCACCCCGAACACCACCGGGGGCAGTACGGATTTCAGCGGCAGCGCCTTCATCGCATGTCCCGTCCGGCGGTCGCCTCGATATCGTGACCGCCACGCAGCGCCTCGCGCACCGCCGCGACCGAGTCGAAAAACGCCGCGCTGGAACGCACATCGTCATCGGGCGCGGTATCGCGGCCCCAGCCACCGGTGGGCACGATATCGGTGATCCGCCCTGGGCGCGGCGACATGACCACCACCCGATCCGAGAGGAAAACCGCCTCCGGAATGGAGTGCGTCACGAAAACCACCGCGGCGCCGGTCTCCCCGGCGATGCGCAGCAATTCGCCCTGCATCCGTTCCCTCGTCATTTCGTCGAGTGCGCCGAACGGCTCGTCCATCAACAGCAGCGAGGGTTTGCGGGCCAGCGCCCGGGCGATCGCCACCCGCTGCTGCATACCGCCGGACAGTTCGGACGGGTAGCGCTTGGCGAAGTCGGTGAGCCCGGCCATCTCCAGCAATTCCGCACTCCGGGCTCGGCGGTCGGCCTTCGGGACCTTGTGCAACTCCAGCGGCAGCTCCACATTCGCCTGCACCGTGCGCCAGTCCAGTAGGCCCGCCTGCTGAAACGCGATGCCGTAGTCCTGGTCGATCCGCGCCTGCCTGGCCGTCTTGCCGTGCACGGTCACCGACCCGCTCGATGGCTGCTCCAGATCGGCGACAATGCGCAACAGGGTCGACTTGCCACAGCCGGAAGGGCCGATGAGGGAGACGAATTCGCCCGCGGCGACGGTGAGCGAGACCTCGGACAGGGCGGTCACCGCACCCGCCGCGAAGATCTTGCCGACGTGGGCGAGATCGACCGCCGAAACCGATTCGGAGGCGACGCCCGCGGCGGTCCGCTTCCCCACCTCGACGGTCGAGGGCGCATCGGGCTCCGGTTGCGGCGTCACATCTTCATCCGTATCCGTTGCGGTGCCTGGTGATTCGGCTGCGGTCGGCGCGGCGGGTCGTTCCTGCGCGATCAACGGGTACCTCCTGACGAACTGCCGATCCCGGGGGGACGGCGGGACACGAATGCGGGGCGCGGTAGCCCACGCCGCGCGCCGGACGAAGCGGTCACCGAGCGCCACCCGATGTGCCCGCGGGGCGGCTGTAGCGGCGCAGGACCAACTCCGCCAGCGCGACAACACCGGTGACCGCGATGCCGAGCAATGCGGCCGCCCCGACCGCCGCGTACAAACGCGCCGAATCGCCGGTGGCCTGCTGCGAGAAGACGATGATCTGGCGGCCGATACCGCCCGCGGTGCCGGTGGAGATCTCGGCGACGACCGCGCCGATCACCGAAGCGGCGGCGGCCAGCCGCAGGGCGGGCAAGAAGTGCGGCACGGCCGCGGGGAAGCGCAGATGCACCAGGGTGTCCCACCAACCGGCCGAATAGCTGTGCAACAGTTCGACCGACGCCTTCGACGGTGCGTGCAGTCCCCGCAGCATGCCGACCGCGACCGGGAAGAACGCGAGGTACGAGGCGATGACCGCAATACTCATCCACGGCCGCCACGGCTCACCCGCGATCACGATCTTGCCACCCCAGCCGGCCACGAGAGGGGCCAGCGCGATCAGCGGAACCGTCTGCGAGACAACGATATAGGGCAGCAAGCCGCGCTCCACGAAGGCGAACCGCTGCATCAGCACCGCCAGCGCCACCCCGACGACGGTCCCGATCAGCAGGGCGAGTAGCGCCAGCCCGAAGGTGAATCCAGCCGTGCGCAACAGTGTTTCGCCGACGGTGCCCTTACCGTCACGCTCCCCCAGCACGGTGAATACCTTCCACACGTGCGGCAGCGCGGCATCGGTGGTGCGCGGAAGGATCCGCTGCTCGCCGATGCTCACCCCCTGCGCCGGGACCAGTGCCTTCACAAGTTCCCAGATCGCGACGACCAGCAGCAGCGCGCCGACCGCGTAGCCGACGCGGATCGCTCTGACTCGCGCGCTACTCATCTATCCCCCGGTTCCCGGACGGGCCCCGACGCGCACGCACCCGTACCGGAATCGGGTCACCCCGCCGCCCGCGCTCCCGCTCGGCATCACGCTCGGCGGCCTGCCGCAGCAGCCACCAGGCGATCGCCGCACCCGCCCCGGCGACAGCACCCGCGGTGACGGCACTCATCGGGCCTCCTCCGTCGCCGTGACGGGATGGGCCAATCGCGGCAGCACCGACTCGCCGTAGGCCTCCAATGTGGCGGTCTTGGCATCGTGCTGGAGGTAGACGGCGAACTGGTCGACGCCGAGTTTCTCCAGCTCGCGCAATCGGGCGAGCTGATCGTCGGGGGTGCCGAGCAGGCAGAAGCGGTCCACGATCTCATCGGGGACGAACTCGGCATGCGTACTGCCCGCGCGACCGTGTTCGTTGTAGTCGTAGCCCTGACGGCCCGCGATATAGGCGGTGAGAGCGGCGGGGACGTCCCCACCGGTGCCGTATCGCGCGACGATATCGGCGACGTGGTTGCCGACCATCCCACCGAACCAGCGGCACTGTTCCCGGGCATGGGCCAGACCTGATTCCGATCCGTCGGTGACATATGCCGGGGCGGCGACACAGATTTTCACCGCATCCGGATCGCGGCCCGCACGTTCGGCGGCGGCGCGCACGCGGGCGATAGTCCACGCGGTGATATCGGGGTCGGCCAGTTGCAAGATGAATCCATCGGCCACCTCGCCGGTCAGATCGAGAGCGCGCGGACCGTAGCCCGCCACCCAGACCTCCAGCTCGGAATCCCCGGCCCAGGGGAAACGCACTACGGTATCGCCGATCCGCGCGCTGCGGCCGTTGCCGAGCTCCCGGATGACGTCGACGGCCTCGCGCAGCGTCGCCAGATTCGCCGGCTTCCCTCCCAGGGTGCGCACGGCCGAATCGCCGCGGCCGATGCCGCAGACGGTGCGGTTGCCGAACATATCGTTGAGCGTCGCGAAGGTGGACGCGGTCACCGTCCAATCCCGGGTGGCCGGATTCGTGACCATCGGTCCCACCATTACCTTGCGGGTGGCGGCGAGAATCTGGCTGTATATGACGTAGGGCTCCTGCCACAGCAGGTGCGAGTCGAAGGTCCACACATGCGAGAAGCCATGTGTCTCGGCCTGTCTGGCCAGTTCGACCACCCGCGAAGCGGGAGGTGTGCATTGCAGCACCACACCGATATCCATGTGGCACTCTCCCTTCGATCAGTGACGACGTCAGATCAGGTTCTGCGACAGTGCGCGTTTGATGAACCGACCGTGGCCGGTGCGGCCCAGGTACTGTCCGTCGTCGATGATCACGAGGCCACGGGAGAGCACGGTGTCGACGTGACCGTCGATCTCGAAACCCTCCCAGGCCGAGTGGTCCATATTCATGTGATGGGTCTTGCCGTAGCCGATGCTGGTGTGCCCGTTGGGGTCGTAGATGACGATGTCCGCATCGGCGCCCGGGCTGATCACGCCCTTACGCGGGTACATACCGAACATCCGGGCCGGGGTGGTGCAGCAGACCTCGACCCAGCGCTCCAGCGAGATCAGGCCGTTGCGCACACCTTGGAACATCAGATCCATCCGGTGTTCGACGCCGCCGATACCGTTGGGAATCTTGCTGAAGTCGTCGATTCCCAGCTCCTTCTGATCCTTCATGCAGAAGGGACAGTGATCGGTGCTGACGGCGCTGACATCGCCGGTGCGCAGATAGCGCCACAGCTCGTCCTGGTGCCCCTCGGCCCGGGACCGCAGCGGCGTCGAGCACACCCACTTGGCGCCGTCGAAACCCGGTGCGCCCAAATGTTCTTCGAGCGACAGGTACAGATACTGCGGGCAGGTTTCGCCGAAGACGTTCTGGCCGTTGCCCCGCGCGGTGGCGATCTGCTCCAGCGCCTGTTTGGCCGAGACGTGCACCACGTACAGCGGCGCACCGGTCAACTGCGCCAACATGATCGCGCGGTGGGTGGCCTCCTCCTCCATCTGCCATGGCCGGGTGACGCCGTGGAAGTACGGGGCCGTGTCACCGCGGGCGATGGCCTGCTCGACGAGCACATCGATGGCAATGCCGTTCTCCGCGTGCATCATCAGCAGCGCACCCAGGTCACCGGCGGATTGCATAGCGCGCAGGATCTGGCCGTCGGTGGAGTAGAAGACGCCCGGGTAGGCCATGAACAGCTTGAAACTGGTGACGCCTTCGGCCACCAGTTCACTCATACCCTTGAGCGATTCGTCGTTGACATCGCCGATGATCTGGTGAAATCCGTAATCGACGGCGCACTGCCCGGCGGCCTTCTGGTGCCAGAGGCCCAGCGAGTCCTGGACCCGCTCCCCCGGCTTCTGCACCGCGAAATCCACGATCGTGGTGGTGCCGCCCCAGGCGGCCGCGCGGGTGCCCGTCTCGAAAGTGTCCGACGCTTCGGTACCACCGAAGGGCAGCTGCATATGCGTATGTCCGTCCACCCCACCGGGAATCACATATTTGCCGGTGGCGTCGATGACGGTGTCAGCGGATTGGGCGAGATCGGCGCCGAGCGCGACCGAACCCGGTTGCAGGACGGCGACAATGGTTTCGCCGTCGATCAGTACGTCGAGCAGTTGCGAGCCGGTGGCCGAGACCACCGTGCCGCCGTGGATGAAGGTGATGGGCCCACCCGTCGCCCGACGGCCGCCCCCCACCGAATCGCCCTGCGATGCTGTGTTGTTCATGGCGCCACCATCGGTCCGTAGGCGTCGGGGCGGCGGTCACGATAGAAGGCCCATCGGTCGCGCACCACCTTGATCAGGTCCATATCGAGGTCGCGAACCACCAATTCCGGATCGGCGTCGGAGGCGACATCGCCCACGAACTTGCCCTCCGGGTCGACGAAGTAGCTGGTGCCGTAGAAGTCGTCCTCGCCGAACTCGGACTCGATCCCGACCCGGTTGATGGCCCCGATGTAGTACTCGTTGGCGACCGCGGAGGCGGGCTGTTCGAGCTTCCACAGGTAGCCGGACAGACCGCGCGAGGTGGCCGAGGGATTGAAGACGATCTCGGCGCCCGCCAGACCCAGCGCCCGCCAGCCCTCCGGGAAGTGCCGGTCGTAGCAGATATAGACGCCGACCCTGCCGACCGCGGTGTCGAAGACCGGCCAGCCGAGGTTGCCGGGCCGGAAGTAGAACTTCTCCCAGAAGCCGTTCACATGCGGGATGTGGTGCTTGCGGTACTTTCCGAGGTAGCTGCCGTCGGCGTCGATCACCGCCGCGGTGTTGTACAGCAGTCCCGGCTGCTCCTGCTCGTAGACCGGCAGAATCATCACCATGCCGAGTTCCTTTGCCAGCGCGGCGAATCGCTCCGTCGTCGGCCCCGGCACCGATTCCGCGTAGTCGTAGAACTTCGCGTCCTGCAACTGGCAGAAGTACGGCCCGTAGAACAACTCCTGGAAGCAAATCACCTTCGCTCCCTGCGCGGCGGCCTGCCGCGCGTAGTCCTCGTGCGCCTTGATCATCGACTCTTTGTCGCCGGTCCAGTTCGTCTGGACGAGCGCGGCTCGAACGGTTGCCATGATTGTTATCGTGCACCCTGAACCACGTCCAATGTGTTACATCTGCGCGGAAACAGTTTCTTGGCCGTAAAACCTGGGGGCGACGATGGTTGCCGCCCCCGGGCCGTCGCAGAATTACGGGGTGACCATCGAACGGGCCAGTACCGCGCACGCACCCGCCGAGCGGGTGCCGCGGGCCGCGTCCGTGCCGCCGCCCATGTCGCTGGCCGAATTCGCCGCGCATCTCGACGACCGCACCCCGGCAGGTATCGCCGCCGCCATCAGTCGCCGAATCCGTTCCGGCGCTTGGGAACCCGGGTCACGACTACCCACGGTGCGCGAGGTGGCTCGGGAACTGCGCGTCTCACCGGCCACCGTGAACCAGGCCTGGCGGGCGCTCGCCGCGACCGGCGCCATCGTGGCTCGCGGCCGTGCCGGAACCTTCGTCGGCGAGCTCTCGGCGTCCCGACCGGCCGCGGGGCGCTACCAGCGGCTGCACCCGCCCTCGGATAGCGCCTTCCGGGTCGATCTGTCCCGCGGCACCCCCGATCCCGCCCTGCTCCCCGATCTGACGGCCGCCTTGCGGACCATCACCGCCGCCGACGCCGGCGATCTCGCCGCCGATTACCTCGGCGAGGCGATGCTGCCCGAACTGGCCGGCAAGGTACGCGCCGATTGGCCGTTCCGCGCCGAACGCCTCGCCGTGCTCGACGGCGCCCTCGATGCCGTCGACCGGCTGCTCACCACCCACATCCGCCTCGGTGACGCGGTCGCCGTCGAAGATCCCTGTTTCCCACCGTTTCTCGATCTACTCGCCCGCATCGGCGCCCGCCCGGTTCCGGTCCATCTCGATGAATCCGGCATCCTTCCCCACGAATTGGCGCACGCTGTCACCGATTCCGGCGTCACCGCCCTCATCCTGCAACCCCGCGCCCAGAACCCCACCGGTGTGTCACTGACCGCACGTCGCATCCGCGAACTCACCGACATCCTCCGCGACACCGACGTCCTCATCCTCGAAGACGACCATTCCGCCGGAATCGCCACCGCCCCACCGCGTTCCCTCGGCGCCCGGCTTCCGCGCCGCACCGTCCACGTCCGCTCCTATTCCAAATCGCACGGGGCGGACCTGCGCGTGGCCGTGGCGGGCGGTCCCGCCGACCTCCTCGACCCCGTCGTCGAACGCCGCATGCTGGGCGCGGGCTGGACCAGCCGCCTGCTCCAGCGCGTCCTGCTGACCATGCTCGACGACCCTTCCGCGGCCCATACCGTCACCGCCGCCCGCGCCGAATACCGAAGACGATCGGCCGAGCTGCGCCGCGCACTCGCCACCCGTGGTATCCCCATCGCCCGCGCCGACGGCATCAATCTCTGGCTCCCGGTGACCGACGAAAACGCCGCCATGATCTCCCTGGCCGCCGCGGGCATCAAAGCCGCCCCCGGCGGCCCCTTCGAGGTAGCCGACAACCCTCCTTCCGATCATCTCCGCCTCACCATCTCCGCCGTCGCCGACTCCGACCTCGACTGGCTGGCAACCGAACTCGCCGCCGCCACCACGGCCACCCCCACCTACCGCCGCATTCGCCGCCTCTGATCGCTTCCAGCGCCTGTCGGTTCTCCCTGGCGGCCGGATTCGCGAGCGTTCACACGATCGCCAGGAGTTCGCCAAGCCCTCGGCCACCGCGAGCAGCAACTCGGCCGGGCCCCCGACCAGCGGGCTAGCTGTACCTGCCTTGTCGAGGATGCCGCCTCGCGGCAATATCACCGCACGAGTTCACCACCCCGTTGGGAGCTGACTGCAAGGTTCCGAGTGCGGTACCGATGACATCCACCTATTTGCCGACCTGTAGCGGAGGTAGGCTCGCCGAATCACTGTGTGAACACTCTCGCCGAGGCGGTATCGCATGGTCGACACAGACGTACTCATCGCGGGCGCCGGTCCGGTCGGACTGACCGCGGCGGTCGAGCTGGCTCGACGCGGTGTGCGGTGCCGGATCGTCGACGCGCTGGCGGAGCCGCCGCAGTACGCGAAGGCTGTGGGAATCCAACCTCGGACGCTGGAAGTATTCGAGGGTATGGGCGTGCTTCGCGAGGTGCTCGACGCCGCGATACAGATGCGCGGTCAGATCGTGTACGTCAATGGCGCCGAGGTGGCCAGGACGGAACTGACGGTGCCCGCCGACGTGCCCTACGGATTCCTCGGGCTCCCCCAGTACGAGACCGAGCGCATTCTGCGACAGCGCCTGACCTCGACAGGCACCCGGATCGAGCGCGGTACGAAACTCACCACCTTCGCGCAGGACGACGCCGGGGTGACCGCCGTGCTCAACGACGCCGACGGTGAACACAATGTCCGCGCGCAGTATCTGGTGGGCTGCGACGGGGCACACAGCGTCGTCCGCAAGACACTCGGCCTCACCTACGAGGGCGCGGCGTTCGCCGAACAGTACATGCTCGGCGACGTCCGCCTCGATTGGTCGCTGCCACGCGGCTACAGCATCCGATCGATGCACCGAACTGATGGCGCGACCGACGACCTGCTGGTCTGTATACCGCTACCGGGGCACCACCGATATCGGGTGTCGATGCTGGTTCCCGAGGAACTCGCGCTCGCGGGAACAACCAGCGCGGATAAGGTCGAGCACGGTTTCGAGGGTGACCGCAAGCCGGAGCTGCGGCATATCCAGGCGGTGCTCGACCGCTTGGCGCCCGAACCCGTCAACGCCTCGGACCTGCGCTGGTCGTCGGTGTTCAGGATCAGCCACCGGATCGTCGACTCCTATTGCCGTGGCCGGGTCTTCGTCGCCGGAGATGCCGCGCATATTCATCCGCCCACGGGTGCGCAAGGGATGAACACCGGTATCCAGGACGCGCATAATCTCGCGTGGAAACTCGCGCTGGCGATCAGCGGTGACGCCGCGCCCGGACTGACCGCGAGCTATGACGCCGAACGGCGGCCGGTCGGCGAAGAGGTGGTCGGACGAACCGTGCGTAGCGCCAGGGAAGGCATCGGCGCCGGGGAGTCGGATCCGGACTTCGTTCTCCGGCGCGAGGCCCAGCTGCTGATCGACTACGGCGCCAGCCCCATCGTCGCGAACTCCGCTGAGAGCTCGCCGGGCCCACGGGCCGGTACCCGTGCGCCGGATGCGGCCGGATTGACGCGCGATGCGGTCACCTTTCCGACCCACCTGTTCTCGATACTCGGCCGAACGAATCACACGACGCTCCTCTACGCCGACGACAACACCGGCGCCGATACCGTCGCGTCGCTGGAAAGCCTCGCCGAGGCCGCGCGCCGCGGGGCGCACGGACAGATGGACGTCTACCTCGTGGCATCGCCCGCGGCCGCGGTGGACCCGACGATTCTGCCGGTGATCCGCGACCGCGATACCGCCTTCGCCCGCGCGTATCGCGCCACGGGCGGATCCGTGTATGTCCTCCGGCCCGACGGATACCTTGGCTACACCCGTCACGCGGCCTCGCCGGGCGACCTGTCGAAGTACCTGAGCGCCACCTTCCGATGACGTCGCACCCCGACGCGGTAGCGCACCACACTCGCGGCATTCGGCGCTGACCTGCGACATTCCTCGCCGACGCGGAACCCGAGCGCGCCGAAACCAACCGAGCCGCCACCCGGCATTCGCACCGCAGACCCGGCGGCTGGGCGAGGACGCGCGCTGCCGGAGGATCGGCATGACGCCCTCGCGCCGATCACGACCCGACCGTTGGGGCGACGAGCGGCAGCCCGGGGCCGAGCCCGCCTGCGAACCCGTTCCGTACGAACCGGGAGGTTCCGCGACGAACGGGACGGGATTGATGGCAGGATGCGGGCGGGCACCGATCGGTGCCCGAACCCAACGAAGGAGATCCCCACTGTGAGCAGCGGAGCACGGGTGCAGGCCGTCGGCCGGAAGTATCGCGGGCAGCGCCGTCGTGCGGGCGTGTTGCGACGGGTGCTACCGGGGCTGGGTGTACTGGTTGCCGGTGCGGCCCTGGCCGTATATGCCGCAGGCGGGGTTTCCGCGCAGACGTGGAGCGTGCGACAGAGTCCGGTGAGCTGCGCGACGCCCGCGGCGGGTCAGCCGAACGGAAAGCAGTGGCCGGCCGAACCCGGCCTCTCGATCGATCAAGCCGCCGGTTACACAGCCACGCTCGACACCAACTGCGGCACCATCACGGTGGCACTCGACGCGGCCCGGGCGCCGCGGACGGTGAACTCCTTCGTCTTCCTCGCGGCCGAGCAGTACTTCGACCACACCCGATGCCATCGCCTCACCACGCAGGGCATCTACGTCCTGCAGTGCGGTGATCCGACCGCGGCCGGGACCGGCGGCCCCGGCTACCGCTTCCCCGATGAGAACCTCCCCGGCGCGACATATCCCGCGGGCACCCTGGCCATGGCCAATGCCGGTCCCAATACCAACGGCAGCCAGTTCTTCCTGGTCTACCAGGACACCCAACTGCCGCCGAACTACACGCCGTTCGGCCGGGTCGTCGACGGACTGAATATCCTCACCGGCATCGCCGCGGCGGGTGTACGCGACGGATCCGGAGACGGCGCGCCGAGTAACGACGTCGTCCTCAACGCGGTGACCACCGCTCGCAACTGATCTACGGACCGCCGGGCGGCGGCGTCTGCCGCCGCCCGGCTGTGCTCCGGCGCCCTCCGTCGAACACGGCGCCGGTTCTCTGCCCGAGGCTCTTGAACAGCCGTCAAGAGCCGAGTTCTCAGCAAGCCCTCAGCCAACTCTGGCACGGCGCACGGCTTGATACGGTCAACTAGTAGTGGGCCGGTTGACACCGCCGGCAGCGTTTGATCCCAGGAGGTCACGCCCTTGAGCATCGCCATGAAAACCACCGCCCGTCGTGAGCTCGTTCGACTCACCGATGTCGCCGGTGATTCGGTGAGTAAGCGCGGGCTGCGCGCGATCAATGCCGATGCGACGGCCTCCCACACCGACTACCGGACGGGACGCACCGCATTCGTGGTGGCCGATGGGGTCGGCGACCATTTGCTCGCGGCCCGGGCGGCGCGCACCGCGGCGGCCATCGCCGCCCGGGTGGGTGCGCACAGCGGCGCTGCTGCGGGAATACTTGCCGCACAACAAGAATTACTACGCCAGTTCCCGGAACCCAAGGCCGACAGCGCACTTGTCATCGCGGTACTGCCGACGACCGAATGCGCCAATGGCCCCGGTGACATCGCCTGGGTGGGCGATTGCCGCGCCTACCGCTGGAACGGCCGGACACTGCACCAGATCACCACCGATCACACCCTCGCCGAATATCTGCGACTGCGTGGCCTGGAGCCCGAGCCGCGCACCGACCACATCATCACCACCACGGTGCGCACCGTGCGCCCGGAGCAGATCGGTCGCGCCAACACCGGCTCGAGTAATGGGCGGATGCTGCTCAGCACCGACGGCGTCCACAAGCTCGTCGACATCGTCGCCGTCAAAGACCTACTGGCCGCGGACAAGTCGCCGAGAGATACCGCCGACGCCCTGGCCGACCTGGCCCTGCGCACCGGCAGCCGGGACAACACCACCGCCTTCGTGATCGACCGCCGCTAGTACACGGCTCGACCCATCCCCATGGCTCGGCGGCGGACGGCATTGTCGCTGGGTCAATTCGATACGGTGAAAGCCGATCTCGTCCAGCGCCCACCGGGTCAGAGCGGCGATCGCGCGCGGTGCGACAGCCCGGCCGCGAGCCGGGGCACGGTCCAGTACGCCGCCCCGGCCCGTCCCGCGGGCAACGCGATATCCTTCAGGCTTACGCGCCCGGCGAGTTCACCGCTGCCCGCCTCGACCACCGCCCAATTGGCATGCACGCCAAGGCTCCACGCCCACGCCCACTCTTCGATCCACCCGGCGAACCTCCCCGACATCGGCGGCAGTGCGCACATGCCACCGCTGAATAGCCGGATCCTGAAACGCCGCGAAGACGGCGGGCGCGTCGTGCGGCGACCATGGACGCAGCACCAATTCACCGTCGACCGCAATCGTGGGTTGAGCTCTGCCCGTGAAGTATTCGGCGGCAATGAGATCCGGCGTAGTCATCGGCATGCTCCGATTCTCCCCACCGCTTCGGCCGCACACCGTGACTCGGGCAGAACATGATCGGCAGAATCATCGAACGTTGCCCGGACAGCCATTGCTCTCGGCGCGCGACGGGTCGACCATGGGAGGGTGTCGCACCGTGGACGGGTCCCTCTTCATCCATCGCAGTCCCGGCCGACCCGCATCGGGGCCGGTGCCCCTGCCACGTTGCACCCCGTGCTGGCCCTGCAACGAAACGCCGGCAATCGCGCGGTGAGTGCGATGCTCACGGTTCAGCGCGATACACCGAGCGCCGTAGTCGGCACTGCGGCCCTACCCGCCGCACCGACACCCGCCGAACGAACTTCGGGGGACCGGGGTGGCGGTCCAGAGGTGCACGATGGCTTGAATACCTTGTCCACGACCACGGTCGGTCACGCCGTCGATGCCGTGACGAGTCGGTTGAACAGGGCCAATCGCGGTGATCGGAGTTGGCGCGGCGCGGTCGCGCACGCCGACCGCGACACCTCGCTGCTCAGTCTGACGCGCGATATCTGGTACGTCGCCCATGGCCTGTATGTGCTGGACCGTTCCGGTCACATCGCCTCCGATGACTTCGATCACCAGGTATCGGCGGTCACGGTTGCACCCGGCACTTATTTCTTCGGAACATTCACGATTCAGGGTGGCGCGTCGACCTCATCGACCAATCTTCTTCTCTACCTCGCCAATAGCGGTACTCACGTGGCCACCGGCGATATCGGTGTCCGGTCCGTGCTGGCCGACGAGATCCCCTTGCTGACCGATGCCAACGCCGCTCTCGATGACCGGCACGGCGTCGCGGCGATCGTGTCACCCGCGATGATCCGTCGCGGCCCTCGCGGGCACCGCGACGACAATCTGCGCAGGATCACGGACCTGGTTCCTCGGCACGCCGAATGGCAGGTGCGCGCGAACATCACGGCATTCCTCGCCGATCCGACCGAGGCTGCGATCAACTTCGTCGTCAATGAGGTGGCAGGGCGCGCGGCGGCCCTCGTCGCGGGCGGACCCCTCACGATGGCCTATTTCCTGGCGCGGGAAGGTACGCAGACAGTGGAGAGCGTGATCATCGGATCACGTGCACGGGCGACAGCCGACGAGATCGATATCGCCGCGCAGGCCGTGGCACGACAGCTCGTCGCCCTGGTGTGCCGCGAAATCATCGGTCGTGGCATGGCCCGCGCGGGCACGTTGCTCCGCGGTGGGCGAGGACCGCATGTGGGTGCCGCCGGACCGCGTCGGCAACCGCGCAATCTCGCATACAACCCACGCGGTGCGTTCGCACAGCAGTGCGTCGCGATTACCGCCGCCGTAGTCAACAATGTGGGACGTCGCGGTTTCGGGGAGGGTCCCGGCGATATCGAGGCGGCCCATGGTTCGACCCGCCCGGTCCGATCCGGGCGTGGCTCCAATCCGCTCGTCGCGACAGCGGGCCGGGCGATGGATTACATCACCCGCGCCACCGGGCGACTCAACACGGTGTCGTCCTTGGCGGAAATGAACGCGCGACCCGGCGAGTACATCGTGTTCCTCAACGACAACCACGTCTACTACACACGCGTGCGAACCGATGGCTGGTGCACCATTGTCGACGCCCAGATCGGCCGGGGCTGGGGTGGTCCGACCGCCTCCGCCGCATGGCGTCGGATGTTGGGACAAACCGAAGGCGGACCGGCGGCGCGCGGACGCATCGGGCCGCGACCGCACCCCGGAATCGCACCGAAACTCTCGGATAACCGCTTCCAGTTGTGGCGCCTGAACGATCCGTAACCGGCGGCCCGCCTCGCCACAAACCGAGCGGTGCGGCCCGGTCACATCCCCTCCGGGAGATTCGAGAGCCCCTCCCCGCGCGAACGGCGAACGGCTAGCCCGCCACGGGTACCGGTTCACGCCGATCCTGGCGAACATAGCGCGCCAGGAGGTAGGCGGCGATCGCGGCCGGAATATTCATGAGCACCCCGTATACCGCTCCCGGCACCGCCATCGCATCACTGTGCAGCACCGAGGCCGCGACGGCAATGGCGATCGCGCCGTTGTGGATTCCGATTTCCATGGCCGAGGCGATGGCCTGGTCGGCGTCGACGCGGAACAGGCGGGGGGCGAAATAGCCTACGGTCAGACTGATTACGGCGAACAGCAGGCAGATCGAGGCGAGCTTGCCGATATTCTCGGTGAGGGTGTCGAAGTTCTTGGCGACCGCCGCGGTGACCACCAGTGCCAGGACGACGATCGACAGAATCTTGACATTGCCGCGCATCCGGTCGGACCACGCGGTGTACCGGGCGTGCACCCACATCCCGATCGCGACGGGGATCAGCACGATGGCGAAGACCTGGGCGAACTTATCGGGACGTAATCCGATCGATTCCGAATCGTCGAGGAAGCGGCTGAACGCCAGCGCGACGACCACCGGCATGGTGAACACCGCCAGCACCGAATTGATCGCTGTCAGTGTGATATTCAACGCGACGTTGCCGCCAGCCAGGTGACTGAACAGGTTCGCCGACGGACCGCCGGGCGAGGCCGCGAGCAGCAACATGCCGACCGCGAGCGCACCTTCCAATCGGAACAGCAGGACGAGGCCGAAACACACCGCGGGCAGCAGCACCATCTGGCAGACCAGTGCGATCACCGCCGCCCTCGGATAACGCAGCACCCTGGCGAAATCGCCGACGGTCAGCGTCAATCCGAGTCCGAACATCACCAGGGCCAGCGCGATCGGCAGAAACACCGCGAAAATCGTTGAACCCATGCGGATCTCCTCTCAGCCGAGCCACACGCCCGACAACACACGACACCGAAGTGTCGAGGCTATCGCTTCGGCGTCGGCCGCCGCAGCCGCGCCTGGGAAGGCGATCCCCGCGCCGTACTCGATACGGCGATGGATTCGACCCGACTCGAGCCCGAGCGCCCGTCCGTGCCCGCTCAGTTCAACCGCAGCATCCCGGGCCATGCCCGTGACCACGCCGCCCGCGGATCATCGCACTGCCAGATCGTGACTCCCCGCGTAACGCCCGGATACCCGAGGCGAACATCGACCCGTTCGACCGGCACCACGCTGCCGAAATACGAACGAAGATCGGATTCCTCCCCACCGACCCACAGCGCAGTCGTCGCGGAATCGGGCGGGGTCCCGAAATATCCGAATCCGCGGTTGGGGCTGTACACGGCAGGCAGCCCGTACCGCTTCCCGGCTACATCGAGAGCGCTTGCCTGCCAATAGGAGTCGGTGATGATCACCGCACGCTCCCGTACGCCGGATGGAAGCCGCCGATAGGCGTCGGCGGTCGAGTCGCGCAGTTCGCCCCACCCGAATTTGCCGTACAGCGAGATCTTCAGCCCCGCCTGGGCCTGCGTCTCGACGGGTTCGCGGGACGACTCCGGCTGCCACGGCAGACTCGACGCCACCACCAGGGCCGAGATTGCGAGTAGCGGGATGGTGGCGATCCGCCTCCACCGCACCGTATCCCGGGTCCAATAGACCGCACCCGCCGCGATGAGCGCGCCGTAGATTCCGGCGGCGTAGTACGGCCTGCCGTTGGTCACCACGAAGGCGACCGTCAGCACCAGCGGCGCCACACCCAGAAAGCGATAGGGCCGCAAGGTCTCCGACCGGAACAGCCCCCAGATCCCGGAGATCAGCAGCACTCCGCCCGCAAGTCCCGCCGCCGCCAGTGCCAGCGGCAGCCAGGTGTACCGGCCGCCGATGTGATTCTGCTCCTCCGCGATGGTCGCGCCCATCTCCAACTGCGGCCAGCCGTGCGTAACCTGCCAGATCAGCATGGGCACGGTCGACACGACAACCGCCACCCCACCGCACCACAACACCGGGCGCCGCAACAACTCCCGCGGGCCGAAGATCAGTACGCCGGCCACTACCGCGATCCAGAAGAACGGGATCAGCCACTTCACCTGCATATCCAGCGCGGTGGCCAGTGCGGCCCAGAGCAGCAGGACATCCCGCCGGGTGCGCACCCACCGGATCACCAGCCAGCTGATCAGCACCCATAGTGCGGTATCGATGGTGTTGGTGGCCCATTGCGTTCCCTGCACCAGCAGGAATGGTGAGGTCGCGTAGGCGGCGGCGGTCAGCACCTGCGCGGTGCGCGACCCGCCCAGTTCACGAGCGATCAACGCGCTCAGCACAATCGCCGCCAGCGTGGCCAGTACCCCGGGTACCCGCAGGGCCACCAGCGAATCCCGCGCCAACAGATCCGTCAGCCGCGCGATGGCGGGCACCAGCGGTCCCTGATCGGCATAGCCGAAGGCGAGCCTGCGCCCGGCGGAAACGAAATACAGTTCGTCACCGAAGAATCCGTACCGTCCGATCGAGGCGAACAAGGCCACCGCCGCGAGCGCGACGATCACCCCGACTCCCGCGGTCGCGAGCGGCGGCTCGTCCCGGGTATCCACCTGCCGCACTTCGGCATTCAGCACGCCGGTCATTCCCGTTCCACCTTCCGCGTAGTCACTTCGAACAACCTGCACACATGCGCCGAGTAGGCGACCATGTCGAAGTCCGGTTCCCGGATGGCGCGCCCCGCAGCGCCGTCGATGGCATCGCGAATCGACTTGGCCATCGCCACCGGATCGAATTCGGGGGTGAACTCCCCCGCCGCCTGTCCGGCGGTGAGGATGTCGACCAGCGGCACGATGATGTCCCGTTCGCCGTCCGCGGACGCGAAGCGCGGCCTGCCGTCCGCATCCCGCAGATTCAGCACCAC
This sequence comes from Nocardia sp. NPDC050710, assembly GCF_040654375.1. Taxonomy (NCBI): domain Bacteria; kingdom Bacillati; phylum Actinomycetota; class Actinomycetes; order Mycobacteriales; family Nocardiaceae; genus Nocardia; species Nocardia sp. NPDC050710. Next base: position 154,910 of record NZ_JBFAHV010000001.1, read on the forward strand.
ATCGGTGAGCGCGGCCACGTACTTCGTATTCGCGGCGATGAACCCCAGATTCGAGTCGATATAGGCGTGTAGTTGCTTGCGCGCCCCCCGCACCGACCCGACCCGCGGCGCGATGTACTCCCCGGCCGAGATGTACAGCTGGATGACCAGCTGCGTCATCAGCTCGTCCTTGCCCGCGAAGTGGTAGGAGATGACGCCCTTGGAGATGCCCGCATGCTGGGCGATCCGGGCCAGCGAGGCACTCCCGTACCCGGCCTCCGAGATCACCTCGACCGCCGCGGCGATGATCTGCCTGCGACGCGCCTCTTCGATGAATGACCTACGCTGGCCACCCGGACTATTTTCTGGCCGCATGGTCAGATTTCAGCACGAGCGGCCAGCACACTCCCCGGATATGACAAAGGGCCGCGTTTCCGGTGGAAACGCGGCCCTTCGGCTCGTCAGCGACGGATTACTGGGCGCTGCCCGACCCCAGCAGCTGCTGAATGAGCTTGAACAGCACGTCGGCAAAGAAATCCGATGCAGATCCGGACATGGGTTGCTCCTCATCTAGAAAACGACGCACCCTCGGACGGCACGTCGAGCAATGTGAAGCTTGCCTGATTCAGATCCCGCGGAACGGCGTTTTCATGACCGAATCCCGCTGAGCGGATCGCAAGGAAACTGGAACAGGTTCTAATCTGCGGTTATGTGACGGTCAGCCGTCCAGTGTTATACATCACAATGAATGGATACGACGAGGGCCGCGCCTTCGATGGAAGACGCGGCCCTCGAGGCACCACTTACAGGTACTGACCCGTATTCGACTCGGTGTCGATGGCGCGGCTGGCCGAGGCGTTCTTGCCGGTGACCAGCGTGCGGATGTACACGATCCGCTCACCCTTCTTACCCGAGATGCGAGCCCAGTCATCGGGATTCGTGGTGTTGGGCAGGTCCTCGTTCTCGGAGAACTCGTCCACGATCGAATCGTAGAGATGCTGGATGCGCAGACCCGGATTGCCGGTGTCGAGCACCGCCTTGATGGCGTACTTCTTGGAGCGGTCCACGATGTTCTGGATCATGGCGCCGGAGTTGAAGTCCTTGAAGTACAGGACTTCCTTGTCACCATTTGCGTACGTGACCTCCAGGAAGCGGTTGTCCTCGCTCTCGGCGTACATCCGGTCGACGACCCGCTCGATCATCGCGCGGATGCAGGCGCCCTTATCACCACCGAACTCGGTCAGATCGTCCGCGTGCAGCGGCAGCGTCTCGGTCAGGTACTTCGAGAAGATGTCCTGAGCCGACTCCGCGTCCGGCCGCTCGATCTTGATCTTCACGTCGAGACGTCCGGGCCGCAGGATCGCGGGGTCGATCATATCCTCGCGGTTGGAGGCGCCGATGACGATGACGTTCTCCAGACCCTCGACACCGTCGATCTCCGAAAGCAGCTGCGGCACAACGGTTGTCTCCACATCAGAGGAGACACCCGAACCGCGGGTGCGGAAGATCGAGTCCATCTCGTCGAAGAACACGATCACCGGAGTGCCCTCGGACGCCTTCTCGCGAGCCCGCTGGAAGATGATCCGAATGTGACGCTCGGTCTCGCCGACGAACTTGTTCAGCAGCTCGGGCCCCTTGATGTTCAGGAAGAACGACTTCGCTTCCTTGGCATCCTCACCGCGCGCCTCGGCGATCTTCTTGGCCAGGGAGTTGGCCACCGCCTTGGCGATCAATGTCTTACCGCAACCGGGCGGACCGTAGAGCAGCACGCCCTTGGGCGGGCGCAGCGCGTACTCGCGGAACAGATCCTTGTGCAGGAAGGGCAGTTCCACCGCGTCGCGGATCTGCTCGATCTGCCGGGACAGGCCACCGATGTCCTCGTAGTCGACGTCGGGCACTTCCTCGAGGACGAGGTCTTCGACCTCGGCCTTGGGGATGCGCTCGAAGGCGAAGCCCGCCTTGGAATCGACCAGCAGCGAATCACCCGGGCGCAGTTTGCGAATGGGCGAATCGGGATCGTCCAGATCATCGAATTCGGCGACCTTGGCCAGCGGCCCGGCGAGCCAGACCACCCGCTCCTCGTCGGCATGGCCGACGACCAGCGCGCGACGGCCGTCGTCGAGGATCTCGCGCAACGTGCCGATCTCGCCGACCGCGTCGTAGATACCGGCCTCGACCACCGTGAGCGCCTCGTTCAGACGGACGGTCTGGCCGTACTCCAACACCGCGGTGTCGATATTCGGCGAGCACGTCAAACGCATCTTGCGACCCGAAGTGAACACGTCGACCGTCTGATCGTCGTACACACCGATCAGAATGCCGTATCCACTCGGTGGCTGACCCAGCCGATCGACCTCCTCGCGCAGCGCCACCAGTTGCTGGCGCGCCTCCTTGAGGGTGTCCATCAGCTTCGTATTGCGAATGGTCAGCGAATCGATGCGGGCTTCCAATTCCCGTGCGCGATCCGGCGAATCGGCGAGTTGCCTTCGGAGTGCAGCCGCCTCGGCGCGTACCGCCTCGAGCTCTCTCCAGGCCGCCGAATCCGAATTCTCGATGGGGCTCATGTGCTGCTCCTCCCAGTCCCGGTCTATCAACGCTACCGGGCGTGAACGGTTCTCGCTTTCCGACATGGTTTCGTCGTGATCACATCTGCGCTGCGATCGGCGGCCGGATAACCATGTTAGCCTGCCCTAACCCGAACCAGGCGAGGCCCCTCGCCGATCGAGCCGAAAGGTTGCTAGCAATGCTCCTTCCCGCCAGAACTCTGCGCGTTTCGGTGGCCACCGCCGCGGCGGCCATCGCCGTTACCGTCGGGCTCACCGGCTGCGGCTCGGACGATAAGTCCGATGCCAAGGCAAGTACCACCACGAGCGCCGCCGTAACCACCAGCGCGGCGAGTCACGGCGACGGCGCCGCGGGCGCCACCCCATCCGCCGAAGAACTGCAGGCCACGCTGGTGGTGCTGGCCGATCCGGCCAAGCCGACCCCGGAGAAGGTCGCGGTGGTCGTGGACGGCGACAAGCGTGCGGCCAATATCGACACCATGACCAAGGCCTTGGCCGGCTACGGCACGCTGACCTTCGCCGTCAGCGACGTGAAGGTCGACGGCAATACCGCGACCGCCCAGGTCGTCATCACCTCACCGCACGGGGCCGCCCCGGCCATGCCGCTGACCTGGCAGCACGTCGACGGCAAGTGGAAGCTCTCCGACGCCAGCGCCTGCACCATGCTGGGCTTCGCCCAGGCGCCCTGCACGCCGTAATGCCGCGGCGAGCGGCCGCCCGGGATCCGGGTGGCCGCCGCCGGAGCAGGCCGCTCAGCCCTTCGAGGGACGCCGCTGCGGCTTCGGGGTAACAGTGCCCTCGGCCAGCTTGCGGGCGCTCACCAGGAAGGCCGTGTGGCCCTGCATCCGGTGCTCGGGGCGCACCGCGAGACCGACCACATGCCAGCCGCGCACCATCGACTCCCACGAACGGGGTTCGGTCCAGCACTCCTGCTCGCGCAGCGCCTCGACCACCTTCGACAGCTGGGTCACCGTCGCCACATAGACGATCAGCACGCCGCCGGGCACCAGCGCCTTCGATACCGCGGGCAGCGCGTCCCAGGGAGCGAGCATGTCCAGCACGGCCCGATCAACCGGCTCACCCTCGTAGTTCGCCACGTCGCCGACCGTCAGCGACCAGTTAGCTGGACGTTCGCCAAAGAAGGTCTCCACATTGCGGACGGCATGTTCGGCATGATCGTCACGAATCTCGTAGGAGATCACCTCGCCCCCGGGGCCGACCGCGCGCAGCAGCGAACAAGTCAGCGCGCCGGAGCCCGCACCCGCCTCCAGCACCCGCGCGCCGGGGAACATATCGCCTTCGTGGACGATCTGGGCGGCATCCTTCGGGTAAATCACCGCGGCACCGCGCGGCATCGACAGCACATAGTCGATCAGCAGTGGGCGCAGCGCCAGGTACGGCGTGCCGTTCGTGGAGTTCACCACGCTGCCCTCATCGGCTCCGATCAAGCTGTCGTGCTTGATACCGCCGCGATGGGTGTGGAACTCCTTACCCGGCTCCAAGACCACCGTGTACAGGCGCCCCTTGGCATCGGTCAGCTGCACCCGGTCACCGATGGTGAATGGCCCGGTCCGTCTGGCCGTCATGAATCTCCGTTCCGCTGGCATGAAAGTGCTGTCGTTCGCATCGGGTACCTGTGTTCACCGGCGACGCGCACGGAGCCCGGCGTGTTCACGCACGCTGTCGCCTCCGGGACCCGATATTCGCGCCGCGGGTGTCGGTACCGCCGGATAGCCTGCCAGGTATGCCAGTGCCCGTGTCCACGCCCCCTGCCGACGCCGAGAAGACGCCAGGGGAGGCGGCGGCCCCGGCACGGCGGCGACCCGCGCTGTCGCCCTCGCGGGCAATAGATTTCAAGCAGTGTCCGTTGAAATACCGGCTGCGTGCGATCGATCGGATTCCGGAACAGCCGTCCCGGCACGCCGTGCGCGGCACGGTGGTGCACGCGGTGTTGGAGGATCTCTACGGGCTGCCCGCGGTCGATCGGTTGCCGCAGCGCGCGGTCGCGCTCGTCGAACCCGCGTGGGAACGGGTGCTCGCGGACCGGCCCGAGATCGCCGAATTGGTCGCCGACAACGGACTCGACAGGTTCCTCGCCGAGGTGAGGACGTTGGTCGAGAGCTACTACCGGCTGGAGGATCCGACCCGGTTCGATCCCGAATCCCGTGAGGCCAGGGTCGAGGTCGAACTGGGCGATGGCGTACTGCTGCGCGGGTTCGTAGACCGCATCGATATCGCGCCGACCGGCCAGCTGCGGGTCGTCGACTACAAGACCGGGCGGGCGCCCGGCCTGTCGAACGAGACGAAGGCACTGTTCCAGCTGAAGTTCTACGCACTCGTCGTGCTGCGCACCCGCGGCATCCTGCCCGCTCAGCTGCGACTGATCTACTTGGCCGACGAACAAATCCTCACCTACGCGCCCGACGAGGAGGAGTTGCTCCGCTTCGAACGCACCCTGTCCGCACTCTGGGAGGCAATCGTCGACGCGGGGCGCACCGGCGACTTCCAGCCGAACACCAGTTGGCTGTGCAACTACTGCGATTACAAGCCGCTGTGCCCCGAATTCGGCGGCACCCCACCGCCTTACCCGGGATGGCCGACTGACGGTGTCACCGAATCGGCGGACGATGCCCTCGCCGAAGCGGTGGCCGACTGACACCGGCGGCGGCGCGGACAAGCCGGTCGACGAACCGAACGGCCTTCGCGAACCATCACATATGCGCGGCGCCGGTCTTCTTGTCCACCGACTGCAGATACAGCGTGCCGATGACCGACGCGGCGACGAAGCCGATCACGAACTTCGGGAACCGTTCCCGGAATCGGCGGGCCGAAGGACGGGCCGCACCCTCGATCCGCTCGACCCGCAGCGTGAAGTACGCCGTCAACGCGATCGCGACAATGCCGATCAGCGCGTTCTGAGTGGTCTTCACGATGGTGGCGATCTGCAGCGCCTTCTCCCCCGCGATAGCGCCGGAGGCGGCGACCGCCGCGGTGGTGTCGATATTGCCGCCGATCCAGGCACCCGCGACGGCGTCGGACAGGCCGAGCACATCGGCCAGCCAGGGCAGAACGAAGATCGACGGCAGCGCGAAGATGATCACCAGCGAGGCCGCGTAGGCGATCTGTTCGCGGCGGGCCTGCACCGCGCCCGCGGCCGCGATCGCCGCGCTGACGCCACAGATCGATACGGCCGAGGAAAGCAGGGCACGCAACTTGTCGTCCAGTCCGAGCAGTCCGCCGAACCACCAGGTGAAGCCGAAGACCACGGTGATCAATAGCAGCGCCTGCAGGATGGACGACCCGGCCGCGGTCACCAGGATCTTCAGATTGATCGAAGCGCCGAGCAGCACCACACCGGGCTTGATGAAGAATTCGGTGCGGAATCCGGCCGAAAGACGTTCCCGCAGACTCAATTTCGACAGGATCGCCGAGCCGGTGAGACCGATAGCGATGGCGTACACCGGAGGTGATCGGGGCCTGATCCTCGATCTCGGCCGCGCCGCCCGCTTCGGTAGCCGTCCGGGTCGCGCCAACGCCGTCCGGCTCGTTGTCCTTGTCCACCTCGGGTTCCCCGCCGATCGGCGTCTGCTCCGGCATCACGGCACCAGCCCATCCGGGATCGCGCCGATCAGGACCAGTGCGATGAGCACCAGTCCCACGATCGCCGCCAGCCAGTCCTCGTTCCACGCGAATGTGCTCCAGGGCAAATCGGCGCGATGTCGCGCATCCGGTCATCGCCCGAACTTGTTGAACCGGATGAGCACGACATCGGGACCGTAGCGCCGCCAGACCGCGCGGACCGCTTTCCATCCCACGTCGAGTGAGTAAATCCCCGCGCCCGCGATCGCCGCCCACTGCGCGGCACTGTCCACCACGTGGACCTGCGCCACCGCCTGGACGAGTACCGATGCCACGACCACACCGCCGGAGGCCTTCTGGCAGTTGGCCCTTGCGGCGCGGCCGGGCGAATCGGCCGGATCCCGGTCGCCCGATTCGACGGAAACGGCGAACCCGTCGCCGCGCCGAGAGTGCCGCGGCGCGCTGTGCGCGGCGGGATCGACGGGGGAATGGGGGTGCATCATCGGGGGTAGGGCTCCTCGTATTCGACGCGCGCCGCGACGCGCTGATCATGGTGGAGGGCCCGTATTCGGCGAACTATCCCGACCGAATACGGACTCACGCAATTACCGGAATGCGACCGACGCCGTATGGCGTGCTTTGTTCACGAACATCTTCCAGTCGGATGTCGAGCGGCAACTCACACACCCTTCCGCACCGGAGTGAAGAAGACGCGTCGATCTTAGACAATATTCGCCGCAAACCGAAGCCGACTTCCGGCAGGTCTCGTTCCGAACGCTGCGCCCATCGAATAACTCCCGGCTCGTTGCGGCGCGCGATTCGAATGGCGTCCAACCGACTCGGAATCGGAGTCCACGTCGTCCGACTCTGGACCGAGCCCGCGGTGGCGGAAACTCCGAAACAGTCCCTGACCGCCCTCCGCACAATGCGCCTATCAGGTGTTATGCAAGGTGTGGGCGCCGATTGGACAATGCAGGACCTGGAAACACGGGTTCGCGTCGGGGTTGTTGGTCCACCGGAGTTCGTGGTTGACTGTCCCCGGGCGGCGGTTCGGCCGATGCCGCCGTTCGCCCTCCCCCAGGACTCACCAACGGAATGTGACCGAGAAACGGGGTGAATTGGTGGACCCCTCGTCGGCAAGCGGGCGGTCCACCTCTCAGCATTCTGGTTCGATAATCGAATACCGCAACTGTAATAACCGCACATCATGCGGCCACCCGTCGAATTCGCAGGATCCACATATATCGATCGCACACCGAATATTCCGACCGGAATCGAAATGTGCGGCCGCAGTCCGATTCGACGACCGGTTTTCCGCGCACCGGTCCGCGAAAGACATATCGTGCGAATTCGGAGCGAGCCCGCGGGCCGCGAGCGCGCGGCAGGCGCCTACCGCTCAGTCCACCCGCCGGTAGCGCCGCACCGACCACTCCGGAAGCGCGCCTCGGCGGCCGGGAATGACCGAGCGCAGCATCGGACTCGGAGAATCGGAACGATGCCGATCCCACCGAAGCTCACTGTCGAGCACCCTCGGCATCGGGACGATCAACGCCGAGGCATCGACGTCCCGGCTCATACCGCGATCCGATGTATTGCCCCGCAGCGGTGGGTATCTGGACATGAATTCCCGGAGGTCGACCTGTCGCTCCCCGTCGTCACGACCGACCCGGGACCGGTCCGCATCCGCCGAGGGGGGCGCCGCGGATCGGTCCCCGGTACGCCGCCGCGCGTTCGCGCTACCGGCCCTCGGTATCCGAAATATCGACCATCCCCCGCGGAAAACGCTCCGTCGCCCAGCCGCATGCCGACGGCACAGCCCGGCCGGAAACCATGTGCGCGCCTTCGATTTCGACGCCGAACGCGGACGAGAAACCCGCTTCGACGCCGAAGTCTCGTGAGAGCGAGGGTTCAGCCGTGCGACGCCGAGCGGCCGCGGCGTCGGGGCCCACGGACCACGTGCCGTGGCGGATGCCGAGGTGATACGGCGCGCGGTGTAGACCATCGCGGGCGAGATCGCCTTGTAGTACACGCCTTCGGCCAAGCCGACCGTCACGATCCGGCCCGAACCCGCGTAGAGACCGCTGTCGCCACCCCCGTACAGCACGACGATATCGCCGAGCTCCAAATCGTCGAAGGCCACCGGTGCACCGAGGTGAGCCTGTTCGAAACCGGTTGGCGGCAGCTCGATCTCGGCCTCGCGGTACGCCTCGCGCACCAGCAGGCCCCCGACGAAACTGCGCGGCGGCCGCACGCCGTAAGGGCGGCCGAGCCATGCTTCGGCCCACACGAGCGCGATCCGTCCCGGAGCACCGAGTGGGACCAAGGGCGACGACACCGTGCTGAGCACGTCGGTCGTCAACGACTTCCCGGTGGTCGCGGCGTCCGGTCTCGGCGGGCAGAGTTCGATCTCCGGCAGTTCGAGGAGCGTGACCGCCTGCGCCGCCGCTATCCGCAGCTGCCCGTATTCGGCCGCGGCGCCCCGTTTCCACCAGCGCATACGAATCAGCGCGCCGAACATTACGGCGATGGCCCGCGCCCGCCACGACAGCCTGCTCCGCTTGCGATGCCGCGGACGCGTACTCGGCCCCACCACCGGCCGCAGGCCTTCGCCCATCCACGACACGTCCGGCGTCGGCGCCCACCACGCCGTCCCCTTCGATGGCAGCGCAATGACCGGCATACGTCCCTCCGACGACACCGTGTCCACCGACGACTGCGACCTACGCCTCTCCAACAGCACGGCAGCCACCGACGACAGCGACGCATCCGCCCTCGACTGCAATGCGTCCACCGACGAATGCGGCGCACCCCCCGCCGACAGCACGGCAGCCACCGACGAACCCGACCCACGCCCCGCCGACGACACAGCAGCCACCGACGAAAGCGACGCATCCGCCCTCGACTGCGACGCGTCCACCGCGTCCTGTGTGAACGGAGGCGGATCGAGCAACGACTCCCCGGCGACGCACAACAGATGCAGCACGGTGGCGAATACCAGCATCCCGACACAGGCCGCGCCGGGTGCGGGAATCTCGTGGTGGGCGATTTCGGTGACCACCAGTACGGCTCCGGCCAGCACCCCGATGCCCACACACAGCAGCAGGCACACCACGACCAAGCCGCGATAGCGGGTGACCAGCTGCCCGAATGCGCTCAGATCGACGGTCGCGAACCATAACACGGTGAAGAGCAGCAGCGCGATCGCGATGACCGAACCCAGAGCGATCGGCATCCCACTCGACGTGCTCACCACCGAGGCGACCACCCACACCACCGGCATCGCCGACAGAATCGGCCACGCGCGCAACCGCTTACGTGTCCGATGTGGACACGGCCGGGCCGCCACTCGCCGCAGGACCGGGACCCCGGCGCCGATCAGCGCGATCCCGCTGATCGCGTAGGCGACAACCGGCACGTCCGCCAGCGCGGACCCGAGGGCCTGCGCGCTCTCGGGCGCGACCAGCAGCCCCAGCATCAGTGCGATCATCACCGCCGACACCATCGTGGTAGCCAGCCCGCACCGCCAACGTAACCGCCGACCCAGAACCGACGGCGCCGAATCCCGCGCCGGTGCGGGTGACGATTCGGCGACCGGTCGGGGTGATTCCGGAGCCGGAGCGGCATCCGGCGCCGGAGCGGCCCCGGACCCCGCAACCGGTGCTGGATCGGGCTCCGGCTCGGGCGGCGGCGAGTTGTCTTTGCGTCGTACCGCTTCGCGCTTCTGGCGCTGCTTGATGCCATGCCACCGGTCCACGATCAACTGGACATGTTCGGGCGCGAATCCGCACGCGGTGAAGTACGCCTCGCACAGCCTCCGGGAGCCCGGAAGTCCCTGACGCCGTCCGAGTCCGGCGTAGTTGTGCGCCGTCGATTTCGACAACCCCTTATTGCTGGCCGCCTCGATCTGGCGCGATGTGAGCCCGGATGCCTGATACGCCCGCTTCATCAGGGTGCGGAATTCACCGTCCAACTCATCGATGGGCGCGGTGTCGAGATCGAGGATCATGCCCAGCTCAGCTGCCGGATGCGGGGTAGCAGGCCCCGGTGCGGTGGCGCTCACCCGAGCGCGGCGACATCGTCGTCCACCCACCACGGCATGCGTAGGTCGAGGCCCGGCTGCTCGCCGCGGATGGTGCACAGGCACTCCGAGGTCCGGACACGTCTCGGGAATACGGTCGGGACGAACGCACGGCTGGACAAGGTCGACTCCTTCGGCAACAGATGACGCACGGAGCTCCTCGGACCGCGAACCGCCCGCCGATCTCATCGACTTCCGCGGGTCTCCTCCTGACCCGCACTTCAACCGGGGCGAACTTCGCGTGCCTGACGAACTCTTACAGCCGTCGCGGGTACAGCCGGGGAGCCTTCACAGCTCCCCATCACGCCGACGATCCCTGGTGCAGCTACTGATGCGCGACCCCGGCTGTACCGCAGGGCATCGATCATTGTTCCACCACACGGCCTCCTCGGCCACCTTTGCTGGAACCAAAACAACCGGCTTGCAACCGAACTCGCGTCCAAACAGACATCACGTCCGTCCACACCGACGAGCAGTGAGTTGGACGCCACACCACGGACCGTGGACAACCGCCGGACGCCACCGAAATGTCCATTTGGACAGTTTGATCTGCTCATTTCGGACAAGAGTCCGCCACCATCTCGCCGCGGCCGCCGGGACCCGATCGTCCGATATCCGAACGCCCTACCGACCCCGGGGGCAAGCTCGACTACCGGTCGAGTCCCATCGAGAAGCCCGAATGGCCGCCACGGCCGGGCCCATCTCCGGATGCCGTGCGCAGCGCAGACAAGGTTAGAGGGCGATCTTCTGGCAAACATTTGGGCGCCCTGCCCGGTCCCGCTTCATCCCGAGCCCGGCCACGTTCCTCCCGCGGCCGGGCCGAACTACCTCAGAACGCGCGGCAGGAGCGGATGTCGGTGGCGAGGATAGCCTTGGCGCCGAGTTCGGCGAGCTGGTCCATGACGTCGTTACCCTGCTTGCGCGGGACCAGGGCGCGGACCGCGACCCAGTCCGCGTCGGCGAGCGGGGAGACGGTCGGCGATTCCAGTCCGGGGGTGATCCGGACGGCCTGCTCGAGCAGCGCCTTGGGGCAGTCGTAGTCCAGCATCAAGTACTGCTGGGCGAAGACGACACCCTGGACGCGGGCGATGAGCTGATTGCGTGCCCGGTCCTGCTGGTCGGAGCCGTCGCGCTCGATGAGCACGCCTTCCGAATCGCAGAGGGTTTCGCCGAAGGCGACCAGATTGTGCTGGCGCAGGGTGCGGCCGGAGCCGACCACATCGGCGATGGCGTCGGCGACCCCGAGCTGAATGGAGATCTCGACGGCGCCGTCCAGACGGATCACCTCTGCCTCGATGCCGCGCTGCCGCAGATCGGTGAGCACGAGGTTCGGGTACGAGGTGGCGATGCGCTTGTCGTAGAGGTCCTCGACCTTCCATTCGCGCCCGGCCGGGGCGGCATAGCGGAAGGTGGAGCGGCCGAATCCGAGGGCGAGCCGCTCCCGGACGGGGGCTCCGGAATCCAGCGCCAGATCGCGACCCGTGATGCCGAGGTCGAGCTCACCGGAGCCGACGTAGATGGCGATGTCCTTGGGCCGCAGGAAGAAGAACTCCACCTGATTGGCCGGGTCGAGCACGGTCAGATCGCGCGAATCGGTGCGCTTACGGTAACCGGCTTCGGCCAGGATCGAGGTCGCGGATTCGGAGAGAGCGCCTTTATTGGGGACTGCGACGCGCAGCATGGGAAGAGTGTCCTTTCGGGGGTGACAGTGTCCTGAACGGTGGCTCGCCGCGGCGGCGTGACTGCGGCCGTCACAGATGTCGGTACACGTCTTCGAGCTTCAGTCCCCGGCCGACCATCAGCACCTGGACCCAGTAGAGCAGCTGCGAGATCTCCTCGGCGAGCGATTCGTCGCTCTCGTGCTCGGCGGCCAGCCACACCTCGCCCGCCTCCTCGAGCACCTTCTTACCCTGGGCATGTACGCCGGCGTCCAATGCGGCCACGGTGCCGGACCCCTCGGGGCGGGTGACGGCACGGTCCTGCAGCTCGGCGAACAGGGATTCGAAGTTCTTCACGAAGGGTCATTCTTTCAGACCCCCGCACACCGCATCACCCCGCCCGCGTCGATCGGCGCCGAGCCCCGGAAAAAATCACTGAACAGGCGCGGCCGTCGGGTCCTATGGTGTGGGCGTGTGTACCTACGGCGAAATCAATCCCCGCGTGCATTTCGTCTGCGTGCCCTGCCGACACACTGGTAAACGCTCGCGGGGCGTCGCACCTCGGTGTCCCCGGTGCCGTACCCCCATGATCTACGCCGGTCACGACTTCGCGGCGCCGCGCCGACGCGACGATTCGGGATGGTCGGCGGTGGCCGCCGTGTTCGACGCCGGGCTGACGTACCACGGTTTCGAGCCCTGCGGGTGCGGCCGGGAACCGAAGTTCCGTCCGCGCACCGCCGCCCAGGTCCGGGCGCGACGCCGGTCGGCCGCCCGATCGGGCCGCGTCCTCGCCGAGGTGTTGGCTATGCGCGACCCCGACGACCGATAGCCCGGCGGGACACGCTGTTTCGCGGCGCACCCACGGATGATCACGTGGGTGCGCCCGCGCCGCGAGGCGCGTCAGTTACCGGAAAGCAGGGCCTCCAGGTCGGCGACGGCGGTGCGCAGATGGTCGGCGAAGGCGTACATCTGGTCGGCGACCGGTTCCGGGGTGGCGAGGTAGAGGTTCCAGCGGTCCGGGAGCAGGACGTAGGCGACGCCGATGCAGGTGGGGCTGGTGGAGCCGAAACCGAAGTACTGGATATTGACGGATGGGGCGGAGCTGGTGCTCAGGTAGTCGTCGCGCATGATCAGCCAGCCGGGGCTGTCGTAGAGCGCGATCGGATCGGTGACGCCGAGCTCGGCTCCGCGCCGGCGCTGAATCCACTGCAGTTCCCACAGATGCTGTTCGGGAGCGTCGCCCGCCTGGCACTGCTTGGCCCGCTCGACGTGCGCGCTCGCCGCGGTGCGGGCGGCCACGAGCCTGGCCTCGGCGGCCACCGCCGGATCCTGCATGGCGTCGACGAAGGCGATCATCTCCGGGGTGACCACCCGCATGGCCTCGGTGCGGCCGTTGCGGTACTGGCGGGTGGCGATGGATTCGTAGGTCGCGCCGGTGAATCCCTTGCTGCGGCGATGCGCCAGCTGATAGCTCAACTGCGCGAACGCATCCGGTGAGATACCGAGCTGCTTGGCGCGGGTGGTGCCGAACCCTTCGAAAGAGACCGTGGTGGTGGCGTTTTCGGCGGCGTAGCGGGCGAAGTCGGCGCCGGCGGCGGCAATATCCGAACGCAGCGCGTCATCGAGGACGAATTCGATCGGCTCGACGGCGGGTTTGCCCTGCGGCTGCGCACCGGAGCGGATGGCGTGTTCGGCCGCAGGTGTTTCGAGCAGCACGTCGACGAACGACAGGATGGTCGTGCCGTCCAGACCGCAGTGTTCGACATTGATGCCCGCCTGGCCGTCGCCGAAGACGATGAACGACACCGCCTTGTCGAACCAGCGGTTCGCGCTGTCGCCGTGCAACAACTGGTCGCAGGCGTGCAGGCTGTCGCGCGGAGTGAAGTCCTCCAGGCATACGCAGAACAGCGCGGTCTCGAGTGTGTCCAGGGCCGTGACATTCGCCGGTTCGGCACGCAATGTCGTTCTGCTGGTCGCCCATTCGGCGCGGGCCTTGGTGGTGAGATGTCCGACGGCGGTATCGGTGCGGGCCGGATGCGCGCCCCTCTGCTGTACCGCGCGCAGCCCCTCGACGAGGTCGTCGAGCGCGTAGGGTGCGCCCTCCGGACCGATCACGTCCATCCGGAACATATTGCCGCGGAAGAACACCACGATATGGCGGGCCTGCGACGGGCCGGGCCATTCGTCGCTGTAGGGCACCCGCACGCTGTCCTGCTGCTCCCCCGGGATCCGGGTTTCGGAGAACAGGTACTTGTTCTGCCACATCGACAGCTGCTGACCGCGCTGGGTGACCGGCGGGATCGCCTCCTCGTCCAGCGCCAGCTTGTAGTCGACGGCGGCGGAGATGATGGCGGCGGCCCGCTCCGACTGGTTCGCGCCGGTGGAGGCGGCCAGCGGGGTGTCGTCGCGGAAGAGGAAGAAGAAGTTGGCGTTCAGCGCGATGCGGTCCCGCCTGCCCAGATAGCGGGACGGCCAGAACAGGTCCAGCCAGCTGCCGACACCGGGGGTGGCGTCGTATTCCTGTAGGGCCGCGTGCAGGGTGCGGCCCGGGCCGTCCGCGCGCAGCAGATCATCGACCGCCGCCCGGGTGGTGGCGAGTTCGTCGTCGGTCAGCAGCGGGGTGCACCACTGCAGGAAGCGATCGGCGCTCTCCTCCAGTGCGGGCAGCGGGACCCGGGGCAGGTGGTCCTCGGCGGCGAAGGTGCGGTCACTCAAGTCGGATTCCTCGGGGTGCGTAGGTGTGGACGGTTCTGGAGAGACTGCGGCGAAATCGGACGCACCGCCCGCGTCTCCGGAGAGCGGGCGGTGCGTCGATTCACAACAGATCCTCGGCCTCGGGCCGAAGTTTGGGAAGGGGTACGGGCACGGCGTGTCCGTACCCGGTGCCGACGGGCGGGCGCGGTGGGTTCGCTCAGGCCGTGCCGTCGGCCTCGGGTCGTTGCTTGGGCAGCGGGCGAGACAAATAGAGGTTCGCGTACAGCCATCCCGCGGCCTCGTGATCCGCGGTATCGATTCCCTTCTCGGCCAACGTGTTGAGTACCTGTTTCTGCTCGTCGGCGGAGGCGAAACGGCGCTGTTCGAACATACCGGGCACCCGCTCGGTGCGATACCCCAGCGCGGCCAACTCTGCCTCGATCGGCGCGAAATCGAACATGCGCAGCACGAAATGGGCCATCCACGGCCTGCGCCGCGGATGCGCGGTCGCGATGCGGACGAGGGTCTTCTCGGTGACGTAGCCGATACAGCCGGTGGAGATCACGATATCGGCGCAGGCCAGCAGGTCGCGCTGTTCGTCGGTGGGATCGGCGGCCTCGAGGTCGGCGTGCACGGTCTCGTGCAGGAATCCGGCGGCGTGCGCGTAGGCGAGCGCGGGACGGGCAGCGTCCATACCGAGGAAACGGACATCGGGACACCGGTCGGCGGCGGCGAGCCGGGCGCGGTCCCGGTCGATGAGGGTGTCGAGGTCGGCTTCGGCCGCGCCCCGATAGTGTGCGGTCAGGTCGGTAATGGTGGTGTCGAGACGGAGCAGGGCCGCGTTGACGCCGTAGGAGCATCCGATGTCGAGTACGGTCGGCGCGTCCACCCGGGCCGAGGCACGATATTCGCGAATCTGCTGTTCGAAGAAGGGTTTCGCCAATTCCGGTATGCGATAGTCCAATTCGGACATACGGGCGTAGTAGTCGCGAGGATCGGGGCGGTCGTAGATGTCGTCGAAGGAGGCTTTCCCGGTCGTATGTAACGGCACTGGCACGCTTTTCGTTCCTCTCGGGTCGAGCGCGGAGATGTGGCTCAGTCGAGCAGCCGGTCACCGCGGACGACATCGGCCGCGGCTAGGTGGTCGGGCAGCACGCGGCCGAACAGTTGTCGGGTGCGTTCCACGGTGCCGATGACACCGGGGCGGTCGGTGTAGGCGAAGATCGCCGAATGTCGTTGGACACCACCGGTTACCGGCGACACCCGATGCAGCGAGAAGCGGCCGCGGAACAGTTGCAGATCACCGGGACGCAGGTCGAGCCGGCGGATGAGCCGCTCCTCCGCACCGGTCAGCACGTCCCGAACGTCATCGATGTTCTCGGCATGCGGCGAGCGAATATTGGGACAGTACTCGAAGATTCCACCCTCGGCGGCGGGTTGGGTCAGCATGCTGACGGTGAATTCATTGGTGTCGAAGTGCCATGGGTGCGACATCCCCGGGGCGACCACATTCAGGCACAGCCCCGCCAGCGGGTCGGCGAACTCGTGCAACTCCGCGAGCCCGAAGCAGTCCGCGACGAAGCGCTGGAACTCCGCGCTGGTGTAGAGCCGGTGGATCAGCGCGTCGGCGGGGATCCGGTCACGCGGTACGAAGGCATTGCCGCGCTCCAGCACGATGCGACCTGGATGATCCTGTGGCAGTTCGGTATCGAGCGGAATGTTGTAGGCGTTGACCCGCTCGACTCGGTAGTAGGCGTCCGGTGCCATCGCCTCGCCCTGTGACCGCAGCATCTCGATCAGCTCGGGCCGGATGAACTCACGCAGCACCGTGCAGCCCGTGTCGTCCAAGTCGGCTTGTGCCCGCGCCACCGCCGCGCGCCGCTGCGGCGCCTCCGGTTCCGCGAGCGGATACCGGATGGTGTCGACGATCTCGTCCAGAACCCCCATCGCTGTCATGGCGTCATTTTGGTGCAGCGCACGCCGACACGCCCGGGGATTCGGAAAGATTGCCCGTGACTACAGTCACACCTATCATCAGCACGCATTTGCGTTGCGGCACAGTAACTCTGGGTATGCCGTATCCGGAATTGCCGAACGACGCGAGCGGGCAGGCGCCCGGTCGACGCGCACCGCGTACATCGGCACACCGTCGAAGAGGACCGTCCAGTCCGAGTGGGAAAGCGATTGCCGTACACACCGACAACCGCCGTCGCGCGATCGCCGACCCGGTCGGCCGCTACCCCCTGGCGTGGAGCGCACTCTCCAGATCAGCCCGCGTCAGTCCGACGAGCGAGTCCCGGAATACCCGGCCCGGCGCATCCGGAACCGGTATCTCACACGGAATCACGATCACGCCGCAGCCCGCCGCCTGTGCCGCCATGGCGCCAGTGGGTGAATCCTCGATCGCCACGCAATCGCGCGGATCGACGCCGAGCAGTTCCGCCGCGCGAAGATAGGGATCGGGCTCCGGCTTGCCCTCGGTGACCTCGTCGCCGCAGACCGACACATCGAAGAAGTCGCGACCCAGTGTGTCCAGCCCGAATTCGGTGAGCGACCGCACGGTATTCGTCACCAAGGCCGAGGACAGCCCCTCGCCGCGCACGAACGACAGCGCGTCCTTCGCACCCGGCCGCCATGGAATGGGTCCGGTCATCAGCTCGGACACCCTGCGTTCCAAGAACTCACCCGCGGCCGTCAATGCCTCCGGCGTCGCGGCGATCCCGAGGCCGTCGAACAGGATGCGTCTGGCATTCGGCCCGGAGGCTCCGATCAGGGCGTGCCTGATCTCCTCGGTCATCACCCCGCCCAATTCGATCGCCAACTCCCGGACGCCGATATCCCACAGCTTCTCCGAATCGAGCAGCGTCCCGTCCATATCCCACAGAACCGCGGTGAGTCGCGCTGTCACGTCGGGGTTTCTCCTCGGCGGCCGATGACGGATCAGGCGGGCGAGCGACGGCCCGGCCTCGGGTGCGACCGCGAATCCGCCGGTACCAGCGGCGATCGACCGCTGACCAGGGTAACGGCCCGGCGTTTCGCCCGGCCAACGCATCCCGGCCCGCTGCCGCCGATTGTGGGCACCATCACCCGATTTCGATCGGCGTGCGCACCGGCCCGGTCGCACGCCCGGCCTGGCGCGAAGCTCACCCGGCATATCGCCGCACTCGGCCCACCCTTCGACGCCGGTCCGTCTGCCGGATCGGCCCGGGCACCGTCGGCGCGACCCGGACCGACTCGGCAATCCGGGGGCACCGATAAACCGCGCGCTGCCCTATGCGCTGGAGGCGGTGATGAGCAGGCGGCTACCGTCGGCTGCGACTTGGAACCAGCGGTTCTCCGTGGTCGTCGTGCCGTCGGTCTTGACATAGGTGAGCGAGGCCGTCGCCGCATCGTTGCCACTCGGCGTGATGGAGTTGACCCGGACCGAGCGAATCGAGGACCAGAAGGACGCATAGGCGTTGTATCCGCCGGTCTGGGCCTGGTAGGACGGCGCGAGCTGAGACCAGGCGCCGGAGACATTGCCCGGCAGCATGCCGTAATACCCCTGGATGAAGCTCGTGACCCGCTCGGCGGTGGGCGGACCGAACGGCGTGGTGGTGACCGTCGTCGTGGGCGGGCGAGTGGTCGAGCCAGGCACGGACGAGGTGGCGCTGGACGACGCGGTGCTGGACGACGCGGCAGTGCTCGTCACTGTGCTGTTCGGTGCCGAGGTGCTCGGCGCGGTGGTACTCGGCGCTGCGGTGCTCGGCGCGGAGGCGGTGGACGACACGGCCACGGGTGCCTGGGGCTCCTGCTGGACCGGACCGGTGTCCGTCTCCGAGGACGTCGGCGGTGCCCCGGTGGCGGAATCTGTCACGGCCGGGGGCGCCGCGGTCTGCCCACCCTCGTCGCGGCTCTGTGCCGCCAGGACCACGGTGATGACGACCAGCGCCGCCACCACGGCGGCGGCGACCAAGCCGATTACTTGTTTATTCGGCCCACCCGCACCGGTGCCACCGGGCAGCGTGCCACCGGGCCGGCCGGGCGGCGGCGGGGTGGGTGACCCGGTGGCCGCCGCCGTGGTGGGCACGAATTCGGTCGCGTCCGAATAATTTCCGATCGGCACCCCGGTACCCGGTGTGGCCAGTACGGTGGTCGCCCCCGCATCGCCGCCCGGCGCGGGTAGCACCTTGGTCATCAGCGGGGCCGACGCCAGCGCCGGAACCCGGCCCGCCGCGACGTCTTCCAGGGCCTTCTGCGCTTCCCGCATGGTCGGGCGCGCGTCGATGGTGGCGGCGAGCAGCCGCATCAGCACCGGACCGAGCGCACCCGCGTGCCGCGGCTGCGGCACCTCCGCCCTGGCCACGGCGTGCAACACCGCGAGTGGGTTGTCACCCTCGCCGAAGGGCGGTGTGCCCTCGACCGCCGCATACAGGGTGGAGCCCAGCGCGAAGACATCCGAGGCGGCCTCCGGATCCTCTCCGCGCGCCACCTCCGGCGCCAGGTAGGCGGGGGTGCCCGCGAGAAATCCGGTCGCGGTCACCGTGACGTCGCCGACGGCGCGGGAGATGCCGAAATCGGTGATCTTCACGGTGCCGTCCGCGGCGACGAGCAGGTTGGCGGGTTTGACATCGCGATGCATGATGCCCGCCTCGTGCGCCGCGGCCAGCGCGCCGGCGGCCTGCGCCCCGATGCGCGCGACCTCGGTCGGGGCCAGCGTGCCCTTATCGGAGAGTTTGACCGCCAGACTCGGCGCGTCCATGTACTCCATGACCAGCCAGGGCTGACCGTCCTCCTCGGCGACATCGAAGACGGTGATGGCGTTCGGGTGGTGCAGCCGGGCCGCGATCCGGCCCTCGCGCATGGCGCGCAATTTGGCTTCCAGCGCCTGCGAGCGGGATAGGTTGGGCGCCAATAACAACTGTTTGACGGCGACCGTCCGTCGCAGCCGGACGTCGGTACCACGCCAGACCACACCCATCGCGCCACTGCCGATCGGATCGGTGAGCCGATACCGTCCAGCGATCAACCGGTCCGCCGTCATGTGGTTGTGCCCCTCCTACTTCACGCCGAGCCATCCAGCACAACCGCGCGCAAAGGAAATTCGGTGGCCTTCGAAAATCTTACGCGCCGAAGTGCTTTGCACCCATCACAGCTCTGGCGTTCGCATCCGCCGACTGCTCCGGATGCAGTTGCAACGCAGTCGACAATGGCATACCCGACCGACAGACATCCAGCCGCATCCGATCCGACTACGAGACCGGCCGGTCGAATAGTTACCGTCACCAGGCAAACTCGCCGTACCGCGCGGTACCGGATAACTCCCCGCCATCCATTCGGCACCACGACATTACGTGCTTGATACCAGGTCACGGCGGGTATCGACCCAACCGGACCCCGACGCACACCCCCTGGTGAGTACTATCACAGCGCCCCGGCCGATCGGATGACGTTCACCGCGAGGTCACATCGGATGTACCGAAACCGCGCCCCCGCTCTCGAGGCGCGACAAACCCGCCCGATGTCCGGACATACCGGGCGGCGGGCGGGCGCATCAGCGCGTCGTCAGGCGTTGAAGTACTTGGCCTCGGGATGCAGCAGCACGAACGCGTCGGTGGACTGCTCCGGATGCAGCTGTAGTTCCTCCGAGAGCACCACGCCGATCCGGTTGGCCTCCAGCAGATCCACCAGCTTCGCGCGATCCTCCAGATCCGGGCAGGCGCCGTAACCGAAGGAGTAGCGGGCGCCGCGATAGCCGAGCTTGAAGTAGTCCTGTACGTCGGCCGGATCGGATTCGGCGACCGAATGACCCTCGAGCACCAGTTCTTCGCGCACCCGCCGATGCCAGTACTCCGCCAGCGCCTCGGTCAGCTGCACGCCGATGCCGTGTACCTCGAGGTAGTCGCGGTAGTTGTCGGCCGCGAAGAGCTCGTTGGCGAAGTCCGCGATCGGCTGACCCATGGTGACGAGCTGGAACGGCAACACGTCGACCTGTCCGGTCTCCTCGGCCCGCGCTCGCGCGCGGATGAAGTCGGCGATGCACAGGAACCGATCGCGCTGCTGGCGCGGGAAGGTGAACCGGTAGCGTTGCGGCGCATTCGGATCGGGTTCGGTCAGCACGATGACGTCATCGCCCTCGGACACCGCGGGGAAGTACCCGTACACCACCGCCGCATGCTGTAGCACGCCCTCGGTGGAGAGCCGATCCAGCCAGTGCCGCAGCCGCGGCCTGCCCTCGGACTCCACCAGTTCTTCGTAGCTGGGTCCTTCGCCGCCGCGCTGGCCGCGCAGCCCCCATTGCCCGAGGAACAGCGCACGCTCGTCGAGCAGACCCGAGTACTCCTGTAACGCCAGGCCTTTCACCACCCGGGTGCCCCAGAACGGCGGCGCGGGCACCGGCAGATCGGCGGCCACATCGGAGCGTTCGGGAACCACCACCGGCACCTCGGCCGCCTTGCGCTTCTCCGCGATGCGCTTGGACCGCTCATGCCTGGCCTTGCGCTCGGCGGCCTTCTCGCGCTCCGCGATCGCCTCCGGGCTGTTCGGGTCGATGCCGCCGCCGCGCTTGACCGTCATGATCTCGTCCATCAGCCGCAGCCCCTCGAAGGCGTCCCGCGCATAGTGCACATCACCCTCGTAGACCTCGGTGAGATCGTTCTCGACATAGGCGCGGGTCAGCGCGGCGCCGCCGAGCAGCACCGGGAACTGGTCGGCCACGCCCTTGGCGTTGAGCTCCTCCAGGTTCTCCTTCATCACCACGGTCGACTTCACCAGGAGCCCGGACATGCCGATCACATCGGCCTTCTTGTCCACGGCAGCGTCCAGGATGGTCGCGATCGGCTGTTTGATGCCGAGGTTGACCACCTCGTAGCCGTTGTTGGACAGGATGATGTCGACCAGGTTCTTGCCGATATCGTGCACATCGCCCTTGACGGTGGCCAGCACGATGCGGCCCTTGCCACTGTCGTCGGTCGCCTCCATATGCGGCTCCAGGTACGCGACCGCCGACTTCATCACCTCGGCGGATTGCAGCACGAACGGCAACTGCATCTGGCCGGAGCCGAACAGTTCGCCGACCGTCTTCATGCCCGACAGCAGCGTCTCGTTGATGATCTGGAGCGGCGGAACCTCTTTCATGGCGGCGTCGAGATCGACGTCCATACCGGCCTTCTCGCCGTCGACGATCCGGCGCTCCAGCCGCTCGAATAGCGGCAGGGCGGCCAGTTCCTCGGCGCGCGAGGCCTTGGAGGAGGAGGTCGATACGCCCTCGAACAGCGCCATCAGCTTCTGCAGCGGGTCGTAATCCTCGGTGCGCCGGTCGTAGACCAGATCCAGCGCGGTCTCGCGCTGCTCATCCGGAATCCGGCTCATCGGCAGGATCTTCGAGGCGTGCACGATCGCGGAATCCAGTCCGGCCTGCACACATTCGTGCATGAACACCGAATTCAGCACCTGGCGCGCGGCCGGGTTCAGGCCGAAGGAGATATTCGACAGGCCGAGCGTGGTCTGAACCAGAGGGTGCCTGCTCTTCAGCAGCCGGATGGCCTCGATGGTTTCGATACCATCGCGCCGCGACTCCTCCTGGCCGGTACCCAGGGTGAAGGTCAGCGTGTCGATGATGATGTCGCTCTCCAGCAGACCCCAATTGCCGGTGATATCGGCGATGAGCCGCTCCGCGATCCCCACCTTCTTCTCGGCGGTGCGGGCCTGGCCCTCTTCATCGATGGTCAGCGCGACCACCGCGGCGCCGTGTTCGGCGACCAGTTGCATGGTCTGCTGGAATCGGGACTCCGGGCCGTCGCCGTCCTCGTAGTTCACCGAGTTGACCGCACAGCGCCCGCCCAGATGTTCCAGACCGGCCCGCAGCACCGGGGTCTCGGTGGAGTCGAGCATGATCGGCAGGGTGGACGCGGTCGCCAACCGGCTCGCCAGCGCCTCCATATCCTTGGTGCCGTCGCGGCCGACGTAGTCGACGCACAGGTCGAGCATATGCGCGCCGTCGCGGGTCTGATCCTTGGCGATATCCAGGCACTTCTGCCAGTCCTCGGCCAGCATGGCCTCACGGAAGGCCTTGGAGCCGTTGGCATTCGTGCGCTCGCCGATCATCAGGACCGAGGCGTCCTGCTCGAACGGCACCGCGGTGTACATGCTGGACACGCTCGGCTCGTGTTCCGGATGGCGGCGCTCCCCGATCGCGGGCAGCGTCGGCTCGACCTCGCGCACCGCCTCGGTGACCTGCCTGATGTGCTCGGGTGTGGTGCCGCAGCAGCCGCCGACCAGTGCCAGCCCGAACTCGGAGACGAAGCCGCGCAATGCGATCGCCAGTTCCTCCGGCGTCAGCGGGTACTCCGCGCCGTTGGCGCCGAGCACCGGCAGACCGGCGTTCGGCATTACCGACACCGGCACCCGCGCATGCCGCGACAGATGGCGCAGATGCTCGCTCATCTCGTCCGGGCCGGTCGCGCAGTTGAGGCCGATCATATCGATGCCGAGCGGTTCCAGCGCGGTCAGCGCCGCACCGATCTCACTGCCCACCAGCATGGTGCCCGTGGTCTCCACGGTGACGTGGGTGATGATCGGAATCCGGCGGCCGAGCTTCGCCATGGCGCGCCTGCTGCCGGTGACGGCGGCCTTCACTTGGAGCAGGTCCTGGCAGGTCTCGATCAGGATGGCGTCGGCGCCGCCGTCCAGCATGCCCAGCGCCGCCTCGGCGTAGGCGTCACGCAGCGCGGTGTAGGGCGCGTGACCGAGGGTGGGCAGCTTGGTGCCCGGGCCCATCGACCCCAGCACGTATCGGGGTGTGCCGTCGGAGCCGGGCCCCATCTCATCGGCGACCTCACGGGCCAGCCGGGTTCCACGCTCGGAGAGATCGCGGATCCGGTCGGCGATGTCGTAGTCGGCCAGATTCGGCAGATTGCAGCCGAAGGTGTTGGTCTCGACCGCGTCCGCGCCCGCCTCGAAATAGGCGCGATGAATGCTGCGCAGCACGTCAGGGCGGGTGTCGTTGAGAATCTCGTTACAGCCCTCCAACCCGCGGAAATCGTCCAGGGTCAGGTCGGCAGCCTGCAGCATCGTGCCCATCGCACCGTCGCCGATGACGACACGCCGGGAAAGCGTGTCGAGAAGCGTGGTATCGAACGCGGCGGAATTGGACACAGACATGTGTACAAGCGTAGAGGGCGGCCCCGACAATCCATGCAACAGTATCCGCGCATGTGACCTCGGCGTGTGCCGCGCCACACTCCCCACCGAGGGGAGTCTGTAGCACGGCGAATGCTTCGCACCGGAAATTTTTGCGTGGAAGGTCCCGGAAATCGCATCGCGTCGCGGACGCGCCGATGCTTCACAGACATTAGGCTGACCGGGTGAACCCCAGTGAAACTCCCGATTCGGAACTGCCGACGTTGCGGGATCCGGTGCTGGTCGCAGCCTTCGAGGGCTGGAACGACGCGGGTGACGCCGCCAGTGGCGCCGTCGAGCATCTGGAACTGATCTGGGACGCCGAGCCGTTAGCCGAACTCGATTCCGAGGACTACTACGACTACCAGGTCAACCGGCCCACGGTGCGCCAGGTCGACGGCGTGACCAGGGAAATCCAATGGCCTTCCACCATGCTGTCGGTCTGTTCGCCGCCCGGCAGCGACCGCGACGTTGTGCTGCTGCGCGGTATCGAACCGAATATGCGCTGGCGTAGCTTCTGCGCGGATCTGCTCGAGTTCATCGAGCAACTCGGCGTGCAGACCGTGGTGATCCTGGGTGCGCTACTCGCCGACACCCCGCATACCCGCCCGGTGCCGGTCACCGGTTCCGCATATAACAAGGAAGCGGCCGAGCGGTTCAGTCTGGAACAGACCCGGTACGAGGGGCCGACCGGCATCACCGGCGTGCTCCAGGACCAGTGCGTGAAGGCCGGGGTGCCCGCGGTATCGTTCTGGGCCGCGGTCCCGCACTATGTGTCGCAGCCACCGAATCCGAAGGCGACCATCGCGCTGTTGCACCGGGTGGAGGACGTCCTCGATATCGAGGTGCCGCTGGGTGAGCTGCCCAAGCAGGCCGAAGACTGGGAGACCGCGGTCAACGAGATGACCGTGGGCGATGACGAAATCAGCGAGTACGTGCGCTCGCTCGAGGAGCGCGGCGACGCCGCGGTCGATCTGAACGACGCGATGGCCAAGATCGACGGCGATGCCATCGCGGCCGAATTCGAAAAGTACCTGCGCAGGCGCGGTCCCGGCAGTTTCGGGCTGTAATCCCTTCGGACACCGGCGGTTCCGTCGCCGAGGTAGTTCACCAGAAGTTCGCGGAGGGGCCACCTATATGTGAGGAAAGGCTAACCGCATAGACTTTTGGAGTGGCCATTCACCCGATCGTCGCGCACCTGCGTAGCTTCGGCGACCGGACGGCCGTCCTCCACTCCCCCGCTCCCGTGACGCACGTCACGACGCCGGAAGGGGCGCGGGAAGAATTGCGGCACGTCACCTATGCGCAGCTGGCGGCGCTCGTCGAGGAGTACGCGACCGAACAACTCCCCGGCCGGCGCCTGCTCGTCGCGCTGACCGGCCGCAACGATCTCGACTCGCTGGTCACGTATTTGGGCGCGCTCAGCGCGGAGTGCGCCGTGCTGCTCGGCGCGGAGATCACCGGGGAATTGCTGGCGACCTACGATCCGGATGTCGTCGTCGACAGCGGACGTGCCGTCATCCGGCACGAAACCGCCGCGCACGAGCTGCATCCCGAGCTCGCGCTACTGCTGAGCACATCGGGATCGACGGGTTCGCCCAAATTGGTTCGGCTTTCGCGCGCGAACCTGCTGTCGAATGCGCGGGCCATCGCCGAATACCTGGATATCGGCTCCGATGACCGCGCCGCGACCACATTGCCGATGTTCTATTGCTATGGGCTTTCGGTGCTGCACAGCTATCTGCTGCGCGGTGCGAGTCTGCTGCTCACCGAGCGGTCGGTACTCGACGAGCGATTCTGGGACGAGTTCCGCGAGCATCGCGCCACCTCGTTCGCGGCCGTCCCCTACACCATCGATCTGCTCGACCAGGTCGGCTTCGATGCCATGCGGCTACCCGATCTGCGCTACGTCACCCAGGCGGGCGGCAAGCTGGCACCCGAGCGGGTGCGCGAATACGCCCGGCGCGGCGCGCGGGACGGCTGGCGTTTCTTCGTGATGTACGGCCAGACCGAGGCGACCGCGCGGATGGCCTACCTGCCACCGGAACTGGCGAGCGAACATCCGGAATGCATCGGTGTGCCGATTCCCGGCGGGGAGTTCACCCTCGAACCGGTCGACGGCGCCGACGCGGCCGAACTCGTCTATCACGGACCGAATGTGATGATGGGCTATGCCACCACATCCGCCGATCTCACACTCGGCCGGACCGTCGGGCCGCTGCGTACCGGCGATCTGGCGCGCCGCACCCCGGATGGTCTGTATCAAGTGGTCGGGCGACGCAGCCGGTTCGCCAAGGTGTTCGGTCTGCGCATCGACCTGCAGCACCTCGAATCCGGTTTGACGGCTGCCGGATTCACCGCCTGCTGCGCCGAGTCCGCGGACCGGGTGGTGATCGCCGCCGAACGCCCGGACCCCGATCTCGCCACGACGGCGGCCCGGCTGTCCGGACTGCCGGGCAGCGCCTTGCGCATCTGCCCCGTCGACACCATTCCGCGACTGGCCAACGGTAAACCCGACTATCCGGCCATCCGCGCGCTGCGCCCGCCCACGCCCACGGCGCCGCTGCGCGATATCCGCGCGCTCTACGCCGATACCCTCGGCGTCCACCCCGACCGGGTCCGACCGGACAGTACCTTCATCGATCTCGGCGGCAATTCGCTGAGTTATGTCACCACTTCGGCCCGGCTGGAACGCGCGTTGGGCACCCTGCCCTCCGACTGGCCGCATCGCACCGTCGCGGAACTCGAGCGAACCCCGCACCGCAAACCCACCTTCGGGCGCGCGCTCGACACCGGCACCGCACTGCGGGCGGCCGGAATCGTATTGATAGCGGGCTCGCATATCGGACTGTTCGCGCTGTGGGGCGCGGCGCACATACTGCTGGCGGTGGCCGGGTTCAACTTCGCCCGCTTCGCCGTGACCGCGGCGCCGCGCGCCGAACGCTTCCGGCACGCCCTGCGCACCGTGGCGCTCATCGCGGTGCCGACCGCGGCCTGGGTGGCGCTCACGCTGCTGTTCACCGATTACTACAGCTGGCAGAATGTGCTGCTGCTCAACAAGATTCTGGGACCGCGGGATAGCGACACCGCGGGGCATCTGTGGTTCATCGAGGTGCTGGTGTACTTCATGCTCGCGGCGGCGCTGCTCATGCGGGTGCCGTTCGTGGATGCGCTGCAGCGGCGCGAACCTTTCTGGTTCGCCATGGGTTTGGTGGCGATCACCCTGATCTTCCGCTACCAGTCGTTCGGCCTCTACCCGGATAGGGATATCCCGTTCTCGCCCCTGGCCTGTCTGTTCTTCGCACTGGGGTGGGCCGCGGCGAAGGCGACGACTGTCTGGCGACGCCTGCTGGTGAGCGCGGTGCTACTGGCGACGGTACCCGGCTACTTCGGGGTGCCCGATCGGGAACGCCTCGTCATGGCCGGTGTGCTGCTACTGATCTGGCTGCCCGCGGTGCGGGTGCCCGCCTTGGTCGCCGGTGTCGCTGCACTGGTGGCCGACAGCTCCCTGTTCATCTACCTACTGCACTGGCAGGTGTATCCGTCATTCGGGCAACACCATGTCGCGGCGTTGCTGGCAGCCATCGGGGCCGGTGTGATCGCGACCCGGACGGTGGCGGTTGTGCGACGACGGCCGGTGCCGTCGCTGCGTTCACTCCGTGCCGGTCGCTACCGTCTCGCTCGGCAGTGCGGCGCTCTCGACGGTCCAGACCTGGGCCGCCGCGTCCTGAGCCAATTTCGCGATCAGTATGTCTCGCGGAATCGTCTGGCCGGCAAAGTGATCGAGTGACGGAACCACCACGTGGTGCGCGTCCGCGCGCTTGAGCTCCTGTGTCAGCTCGGCGAATGCCGTGCCGTCACCCGAAGTCGATTCATGGAATGTTGCGGCGAAGCAGAGCCCTTCGGAGCGAGCGAGGGTGCTCATCGCATCCTCGAGCTCCTCGCTGTGGCCATCGGCCAAATCGTCGCGCAAGTATCCATAGATCAACGCTTCCACCCGAACCTCCGTTGGATTGGGTCGCTGTTCTCTTGTCTGGATCACCCCGTGCGGGGTACTGCGGAAGATGGAGCAAACGGTCGAGCATTGCCGGGCATCGCGGTAAACCGTTGTCGCAGAAACCGTTGAGCATAGCGGCCGAGCCGCTTCCGGTACTGCGAATCGGCTTCCCACATCGGGGTTGGCAACCTGTCCGCTCCATTTCCAGGATGTCGGATGCAAAACTGCAAATGCAGGTGTCAACCCAGTGACATCTAGATGCCCTATTCGGGCCACCGTTCGTTAACTGGTGCGATACTACAGACGTGGCCGGTGGAGACGATCGACCCGTCTGGGCAGTCCGGATGCGTTCCGAACGCGACGCGAGGGGGTGGTCACAAGCCGACGCCGTTCGCGTGATGCGCGCGAAGTCCGCACACAATCTACCCACCGACAGCACATTGCTACGCAACTGGCGCCGTTGGGAATCGGGCGAGTCGCGTCCGGACGATTTCTACGCTCCCATCATCGCCGCCGCATTCGATACGGTGACCGCGGCCTTCTTCCCCAAAGCCCGTCCGAACAGGGATGATGAGCTGCTCTCCGCTACCGGCATGGACACACTCGAGTTCATTGGCAGACTACGGATGTCCGATGTCTCGGCGGCGACCCTGGACGCCATCCGGATCACGGCCGAGCGGCTGTGCTGTGAATACCCCTGTGCCGATCCGCACGATCTGCACGGCGAGGGAACGGCCTGGTTGCGCCGCATCACCTCGCTGCTGGACGGCAGGCTGACACTGTCCCAGCACCGGGAAATCCTGGTGCTCGCCGGATGGGTCGCATTGCTCGTCGGATGTGTGGATTACGACCTGGGCAGACGCACATCCGCCGAAGCGACCCGGCGCGCGGCCTATTCGCTCGGCCAGGAAGCCGATCATTCGGAGATCACCGGCTGGGCCGCGGAGATGGCAGCCTGGTTCGCACTCACGCAAGGTAACTACCGGGGTGCTATCGAGGCGGCGGAAGCCGCGCAAGAGGACAGCCAAAATTTGGGGGTCGGTGTGCAACTGGCCGCGCAGCGGGCCAAGGCGTGGGCTCGGATCGGCGATCGCGGCGAGGTCGACAACGCGCTCGGCACCGGCCGAGCGATCCTGGAGCGACTCGATCATCCGGCGAATCTGGACAACCATTTCGTGGTCGATCCGCAGAAGTTCGATTTCTACGCGATGGACTGCTGCCGGGTCGCGGGCGAAGACCTCCTCGCCGAATCCTATGCCCGCGAGGTGATCCGCACCTCGACCCGCGCCGACGGCAGCGTCCGCAACCCCATGCGGGTTTCCGAGGCCCATCTGACCCTGGCCGTGGTCGCGGTGCGCAACCGCGACCTCGAACTGGCGGTGGACGAGGGGATGCGCGCCTTCGACGGCAGACGGCGCTCGCTTCCGTCACTGATGTGGATCGCCGGGGAAGCCGCACGCGAAATCATCGAACGCTATCCCGGTGACCCGCGGACCCTCATGTACCTGGACCAGTTGCGCGCGCTGTCCGTGGAATAGCAACGAGCACAGCGTGATTCCAGACCGTCAATGGCAGTGAACAGGGCGGATAGCCGTCGCATGAGTTCACCCAGCCACCGATACGAGGTGTAGCGAACATGCGGCAAACCGGACGCGGGCGCGCCGAACGGGGGTTGTTCCTGCGGGCGGCGATCGGCCCGCTACTACCCTGTTCCCGGTGACCGACTCCGCTGATGGCCCGATGGGTGCCGATACCGCCCGCTGGGATGAGCGGCTGCGGCTGTTTTCGTTCGCTACGGCCGAGAAGCGGGCCGAGTACATGTGGGTGCTGCGGGCGTTCGACAGTGCGCGGGCCGCGTACGTGGTGTTGCTGCACGCCGATGACGTCGCGGAGTGGATTCGGCGCAATGGCGGCTCGGCCGGACCCGCGGCGCCCGACCCCGCGGGCAGCCCTCTCGGACAGGTCGGCGGCGGCGATGCCGTGGCCGCGGATCCGGCCGACGATGGTGATCTTGCCGACGGCAGCCGATCGGCTCAACGGAGCGGATCGATCAACGGCAGCCGACCAGCTAACAGCGGATCAGCCGATGGCGGCGGATCAACGGGCACCGGTAGCGCTCGCACCGAGGCCACACCGCTCACCGCCGCCGAGATCGGGCCGCTGCTGGAGCAGCTGCATCAGTGGGGTGTGCTGGAGCGCAGCTACGACGGGACGCGGGCGGCGACGTTGGCCGAGTACCGGAATCGGCATTACGTCTACCAGTTCTCGCAGGGCGGTTTTCAGGCCTATCGGGCGGTGGCGGGTGTGCTCGATGCACGGCTGGACGAGGCCGCGCTATCCCGCCTGGTGCTGCCGGAACTCCTGGCGGATCTCCAGACGCTCGCGGAGGCGAACCGGGTCGGCGATGCTCCACGCGTCTATCGAACGTTGCGCCGCCTGGATGCGGCGTTGACGGATATGGCGGCGCGGGCCGCGCATTTCTATCTGTCGCTCGGTGATCTGGTCCGCACCACCGAGATCACCCCGGCGTCGTTCCTGGCACACAAGGACGCCTTGCTCGCGCATATGCGGGAATTCAGCATGGATCTGGCTCGGTTCGCGCCACGGCTCGCCGCCGCCATCGCCGAAATCGAGACGACGGGGGTCGACGAACTCATCGAACGCGCCGCGAGCTGCGACGAGCGGGTGCTGCTGAGTCCAGCCCAGCGGCAGGCGGATTGGCGGGCCCGGTGGCACGGGCTGCGCACCTGGTTCGTGACGCCGGAGTCGACCAAGCCGGGCGAGAGCGAGTCGACGGAGGCCGATCGCCTGCGGGAGGCCACCATGAGCGCGATCGCCGCCGTGCTATCACTGCTGCGCCGGGTCACCGAGACCCGCCGCGGCGGGGTCAGCCGGGAGTCGGCGCTGCGGCACCTGGCCGGATGGTTCACCGCCGCACCGACGGCCGATAGCGCGCACGCCCTCTTCGACGCGGTCTTCGGACTCGGGCGTCCGCGCCACCTGGCCATGGAGCATCCGGACGCCGATGTCATTCCGGCGATCCGATCCTGGTGGGAGGCTCCGCCCCTGGAGATCTCCCGAACCCTCGCCGAAACCGGCCGCCCGCCATCGGCCGGCGCCCCCGCACGCATCCAACGCAATGAGGCGAGCATCCGCCGCCTGCGCGAATCCCAGCTCGACGCCCAGCGCGCCCGCGCCGAGGCGGCGAAATCCCTTGCCGCCTCGGATATCTACGACCGCGAACTGGACGAACGGGAAACCGAGGTGCTGCTGCGCCTGCTCGACGCGGCATCGACGGCATGGGTCCCGGTGAGCGGCCGGGTAGCAGGGACGACAGGTTCGGAGAGCGGGGTCACCCTGACCGTCTCCCCACATCCCGGCGCCACGGTGGTACGCACCGCACGCGGCCTGCTGCACCTCGACAACCGCAAGCTCGACGTGCGCGCGAGCCGCGTGCGTACCTCGGCGGGCAATGGCGCGCCGAGCGCGAAATCGCGCAGGTCCGACGCGAAACCGCGACCGGAACACCGAGACCGGCCGGGAGCCGAGACTTCCGAATCACCTGGGGGCCGTGGATGATTCACGCACGACGCATCGATTCACTGGCGCTGGACAACTATCAGCGCGCGGCCCGGGTGATCCTGGCCAATCATCTGGTCACCCGGACCTACCCGGACCGTATCGCGCTGCCGTTGATTCGGCGCTGGGCCACCGAATTGCGCGAGGACCTGGCCGAACTGTTCGGTTACCGCCTCGAAGTCACCGAAACCACGGCCCGGGTATTCCCGATCATCGATCGGCTGGATCCCGGCAAACCGGCGCGCACGGTCAACGATCGGGTCTTCGACCGCAGGCGCTACGCCTACCTGGCATTGGCGCTGGCCGCGCTGGGACGGGCGGGCGATCAGATCACGTTGTCAGAGCTGGCCGATCAGGTCGCGGCGTATACGGGACGGATCGAGGGTCTCGAACTCGCACCGGATCGTGCGGCCGATCGCGATGCCTTCGTCGACGCCGTCGGCTGGCTCGCCGCCCGCGGCGCGCTCACCCTCGCCGATGGCGATGCGGGCGGCTGGGCATCGGATCCCGAGGTGGGTGAGGCGCTCTACGACATCGACCGGCCGGTGGTGTTCGCACTGTTCCGGCCGCCGCGCGCATTGCAGCACCTGCACAGCGTGCACGGCCTGCTGGCCGAGGAGGCCCATGCGGCGGGCCACCCGATGGCCGCGGATATCGCGCGCCGGGTGCGCCGCAACCTGGTGGAACGCCCCGTGGTGTACGCCGAAGACCTGGTGGCGGAGGAACGTTCACTGCTCGCACAGGACCGCATCATCGCGGATGTGGAGCTGTTCACCGGGCTCGGCGCCGAGCGGCGCGCGGAGGGTGTAGCGCTCATCGATACCTCTGGGCGGCTCTCCGATACCCGCTTCCCCGGCACCGGCACCCTCGCTCAGGTCGCATTGCTGCTGATCGGCGAGATCGCCGACCGGGTGCTCGACATCGACAATCCGTTGCCGGAGCGTCCGGCCGCACCGGATCCGGCGCTGGCCTTGGTCGAACAGCTCGATGACGCCATCCCGGAATCCACCGTCTTCGTGCCGCTGGCCGATCTGCCGCTCGGCGATCCGCTCGGCACCCCGCCGGACACCCCGGACGACGAGCCCGCCGCGCCGGTGACCTACCCCTTCGTCGGGGCCGCCTGGGTGGGCGACACCGTGCGGGCGCTGACCGACCGATACGGTGTCACCTTCGCCGCGCAATGGCAGGCCGATGTGCCCGGTCTCACCGCCGAGGTGGTCGCGCTGTTGCAACGGCTGCGCCTGATCCAGGTGGTCGAGGACGGGCTGCTGATCCTGCCCGCATTGGCCCGCTATCGCGGCGCGGTGGTCACCGTGCGCACGAAGCGGGCCGCGGAACTGTTCGTCACCGCCTCCGATACCGAAGGGATCTAGTCCGTGTCGCTCATTCATGGCGGAGTGCGGTTCGTCCCGACCCGCGCCGGGATCGTCAACCTGTGGGATTACCGGGACCAGGAGTTCTGCTTCGCCGACGGCAGGTTGGTATTGCGCGGCCCCAACGGATCCGGCAAGACCAAAGCGCTGGAAGTGCTGTTCCCGTTCGTGCTGGACGGGCGGATCGAGCCGCGCAGGCTCAACCCGTTCGCGGGCGAGGAACGCACGATGAAGTCGAACCTGTTGTACCGCAAGCAGGAATCGGCCTACTCGTACGTGTGGATGGAGTTCGCCCGCGGCCGCTGGGACGACCCCGAGACGGTCACCGTAGGCATCGGCATGCGCGCGACCCGATCCTCGGACAAGGTCACCCGCTGGTATTTCGTCGCGGACGGCCGGGTGGGCGTGGACTTTTCGCTCATCGGCCCGGACGATCGGCCGTTCACCCGTAAGCAGCTGGCCGAGCAGATCGGCACGGACGCCATCGTGGACCGCCCCGTCGAGTACCGAGCCGCTATCGATGCGCGTATGTTCGGGCTCGGCGTCCAGCGCTACGACCAGCTGATCAACCTGATCCTTACCCTGCGCCGCCCGCAACTGGCGAAAAATTTGGATCCGCGCGGACTTTCGCAGGCGCTGACCGACGGCCTGCGCCCGCTCGACGAACAGCTGATCCTGGACGCGGCCCGTTCCTTCAGCGATATGGAGGAGGTCGGCCGAACCCTGGAGGGTCTGGTGCACGCCGACAGCGCGACCCGCACCTTCGTTGCCGTCTACCGCAAATACCTTGCGGTGCAAGCGAAGACCGATATCGACCAGGTGCGCACCCGGCTCGACGCGGTGACCCACGCGAGCACCGCGTTGTTCGCCGCCACCGCGCTGCGGGAGCGCCGGGAGACCGAACGCACCGCCGCCGAGGCCCGCGCCGACGACGCCGACCGCGCGTACGAGCAGGCACTGACCGATCGGGAAACCCTGCAGCGCTCCAGCGCCTACGAGGGCAAACAGCAGCTCGACGATCTCGCCGACGCGGTGCGCAGGCTGGAGACCTCCGCGAGTGTGCACCGGGACAAGGCCCTCAAGGCCAGGCAGACCCTCGATCAGCGAGCACAGGAGGCCGAACGGGCCCGCAGTGCGGTGCAGAACGCGGCCGACGCGCTGGCCCGCGGCGAGGACGAACTGCGGGCCGCCGCCGAGGAGGCGGGTATCGACTGGACCGCTCCGTCCGGCGACGCTCGCGCTGATAGCCTCACCGCCGCCGTCCGGGCCAGGGCCGAGGAGCGCGATGCCGATGTGCGCGCGGTCCGGAAGGCATTGGGACTCATGGATTCCGCCGCGGCCGAACGCACCAGGGCCGAACGACTCGCCGAGCGCGCGGTCGGGCTACGCGCGGCGGCGGCCGCCGAGGTCGCCGCCGCGGAGGCGGCCGTCACGGTGGCGCGCGCCGAGGCGGCCGCGAAGCTGCGCACCTGGTGGAACGAGCACCGAGACATCTACTCCCCCATCGCGAAGGGCCTGTTGGACGCCCTCGACGCCGCACTGGGCAGCGCCGGTTCGGAGGACACCGCCGGGGTGGCGGAGGTGCTGGCCGAGCGTGCCGAGCCACTGCTCGATGAGGTGCGCAACCGCAAACAGGAGGCGAGGGCCCGAGCGAGTTCGATCGCCGACCAATTGGCCGAACTGAACGACGAGCGGGACCGGGTCGCGGCCCAACGCGATGACGCGCCACCGGCATTCGCCGCGCGCACCGACACCCGCGACGATCGCCCCGGCGCCCCGCTCTGGCAGCTGGTGCGCTTCGCCGACGATATCGATCCGCGCGCGGCGGCGGGTATCGAGGCCGCGCTGCAATCGGCGGGGTTGCTCGACGCGTGGGTCTGCGCGGAATCCGAGGCGCCCTCGGGGTATCGCTCCGATCAGTTCCTCGTCCCATTGCCGCCACGGCTGCGCCCGACCGGCCGCACCCTGGCCGATATGCTTGTGGTGGAAGAGGATTCCGATTCGCTCGCGGTGGCGCGGCAGACCGTCGCGGATGTGCTGGCCTCCATCGCGGTGCACGAGGACGAGAACGCCGCCGGACCCGAGCGGGGCGACTGGGCCGGATCCGATGTCGCGGTCAGCACCGCGGGGGGTTTCCGGCAGGGCATCCAGGTCGGCCGCCACCACAAGCCCGATGCGGAATTCATCGGCGCGACCGCCCGTGCCCGCCGCCGCGAACTCCGTTTGGCCGAACTGGCGGCCGCATTGGAGACCGCGACCGCCGCCGGGGAACAGGCCGAGGCCGACGCGGCGGCGGCGAGCACCGAACTCGCGCGCATCGCCGCGGCCGCCAAGGCGCTGCCGCGTCCGTCGGCGATCACCGGCGCGTTGCGCGCGGTCTCGGAGACCGCGGGCATGATGCGTTCCCGCTCGGAGGCCGCCACCCAGGCCGAACGTGATCTGGATCAGGCGGTGGCCGAGGTCGCCGCGGTGGAGAAGAAGCTGCGTGCCGCCGCGACCGAGCATCGGACCCCGCGCGAGTCGCGCGAGATCGACGCGCTGGCCGCCGCCATCCGCCACTTCGAGAACACCGGCACCGGACTGCTGCGCCTGCGTACCGACCATGAACGGGAACGGGAACGGGAACGGGAGGGCGCCGACCGACACGACGAGGCTCGCGACCTGGCCGAGGCCTTCGCCGAGGAGGCCGAGGCCGCCCAGGCCGGCTATCAGGAGCAGTTGCGCAAGCTGGAGACCCTGCGGGAGGCGCTCGGCGCGGGCGCCGCGGATATCGACCGGGAGCTGGAGGCCGCGCGGGAGCGGATCGAGGCGACCAGGGCCGAACAGAAGGCCGCGCGCAAGGCGGCCAACGAGGCGATCGAGGCGGTCGGTGATGCGGAGGCGGCTTACCGGACCGCACACGAGTCGCTCGGCACCGCACTCACCGAAGTGCTCGCCGACGTGAAAACCCTTGCCCCGTATGCTCAGCCGGACCTACTCCGGTTGCTCGGCGCCCCCGATGACAGCCGCTGGCCGAGCAGCGACGCGGCCTGGTCGACGCCGGAGCAACTGCTGTACCGGATCTCCCAGGCGGGCCCCGAGGCCGAACCGCAGGTGCTGCCCGAGGAGGTCGCGACGCTGTTCGACAACCTCGCCGCCGCAACGGCTTCGGTACGCGCGGGCGAGGCCGCGCGCAAGTCCACCCGCAGTGCGGTCACCGCGGCATTGCAGGAATTCGATGCCGCGCTGGCCACCTCCGGACGCGACTACCGGTTGCAATGGGATGCCGCCGACGGACTCACGGTGGTGCAGGTGCAGGACGAGCACGGCGTCTCCGCGCTGGCCGATTTCGCGGGCCGAATCGACCAGGCCCGCCACGACCAGGAACTACTGCTCACCGACGCCGAACGCCGCATCCTGGAGGACGCGCTGCTCACCGGCCTGGCGCAGCAGATCTACGAACGCACCAGCGACGCACGCGATCTCATCACCAGGATGGGCGCGGAGATGAAACAGCGCCGCATGTCCTCGGGCAACACCATCGGCGTGCACTGGGTGCTCGCCGATACCCTCTCCGATGCCGCACGCGCCATGTGCAAGCTGCTCGACCGCGACGCGTCCGCGCTCGGCGCGGAGGATCTGGCGGCCATCCGCTCGCACTTCGCCGCCGAGATCCGCACCGCCCGCGCCGCGCACCCGGAGCGCTCCTACCCCGAAATCCTGGGCGCCACCTTAGATTACCGCACCTGGCGAGTCTTCTCGTTCACCCTCATCTCCGCCGACGGCAGCGAGGACAAGCTCACCGTGGCCCGGCACAGCGCGCTGTCCGGTGGCGAGCAGTCGGTCTCGCTGCACCTGCCGCTCTTCGCCGCCGCGCACGTCATGCTCGACTCCGCCGATCCGCAGGCGCCCCGGCTGCTGGCGCTGGACGAGGCCTTCGCCGGTGTCGACGACAACGGACGCAGCGAATTGCTCGGCCTGAGTGTGCAATTCGATCTGGACCTGTTCATGACCGGCTACGACCTGTGGATCACCTACAGCCATGTGCCCGGCTGCGCGCACTACGACCTGGCCCACTCCGCCGCCGAAAACACTGTCAGCGCAACGCTGCTGGTGTGGGACAGCGGCGACCTGCTGGCCGAACACGACGGCACCGATCTCACCACCGCGCTCGGCTCCCCCAACCGGCGCCGGGTACCGAACACCATCGAGGGCGGCCTCACGCTTGACAATATGCCGGGCGCTCCCGCCCCAGTCGGCTGA
Organism: Nocardia sp. NPDC050710; assembly: GCF_040654375.1. Lineage (NCBI taxonomy): Bacteria > Bacillati > Actinomycetota > Actinomycetes > Mycobacteriales > Nocardiaceae > Nocardia > Nocardia sp. NPDC050710. The sequence continues at coordinate 191,812 of NZ_JBFAHV010000001.1, forward strand.
ATGCGAAACGGACAGTAGTGATCTCGACGGCTCCACCCCGCTCCGCCACCCCGCCCGCACATCGCAGGGTGGCCGCGGCCACCCTGGTCGGCACCACCCTCGAGTGGTACGACTTCATGCTGTACGGCACGGCGTCGGCGCGTCGCGGCCGCGGAGTCGGCCGCGGGATCGCCGTACCTTCTCGCGCGGCCGTCGCGACACCGCTCACCGACGGGTGGAACCGGTCACGCCCCGCGATCGAGCCGCTCGGACTCGCCCTCGATCAACTGCGCCGCAAGTAATTCCGCGACGGCGGGAATCTGGTCGGCCAGGTAGAAGTGCCCGCCACGCAGTACGCAGGTCGCGAACTCCGCGGTGGTATGCGTGCGCCACGCCTCGATATCGGCGAGTGAGACACGCGGATCCCGGTCGCCGACCAGTGCCGTAATCGGATAGTGCACTGTCACCTCGGCCGCGCACCGGTATGTTTCGACCGCCCGATAGTCACTGCGGATCACCGGCAGGTACAGCGCGGCGGTCTCCTCATCGTCGAAAACCCGAAGATCGGTGCCGCCGAGCGCCCTCATCTCGGCCACAATGGCCCGATCCGTCCGCTGGTGCACGGTCTCGACCCGGACCCGGGAAGGTGCCCGGCGCGCCGAGACGAACAGCACGATCCCGGCGGCGTCGGTGAGTCGCCGCGCGAGCTCGAACACCTGGACCGCGCCCATGCTGTGCCCGAACAGGATCGTCGGCCGATCCAGCCACGGCGTCACGCTCGGCAGCGCCGCTGCCGCGAGCTCGGCGATCGTCTCGAGGCGCGGCTCCCGATAGCGCTCCTGCCTGCCCGGATTCTGTACCGCCAGCAGTTCGATCTCGGGCGGCAGCGCCCGCGCCAGCGGCGTGAAGTAGTCGGCCGATCCGCCCGCGTGCGGGAAGCAGATCACCCGTGCCGCAGGGTCGGCGCGTGGCACCGCGCGCCGAATCCACCTGTCGCTCATGCCCGTTCCTCGCTCGCTCACCGCACCTCCCGCACCGAGGCGCGATCCCCGGCGGCCAGCACGACGACCAGATCCGCCCGCCGGGCGATCCGCAGCTTCCGGTAGACGCGGGTCAGATGCTGTTCGACGGTGCTGGTTGTGATATGCAGTTCCTTCGCGATATCCCGATTGCGCCGACCCGCCGCGGCGAGTCCGGCGACCTTGAGCTCGGCCGGACTCAGCGAATCGAGCGCCCGCAGCGGTTGGTCATTCGGGATGAGCGCGGGCGCCGTCTCGCCGCGCGCGCCCGCCAAACGGATGCGCAGCGGTTCGGCGCCGCACTGCTCCGCGAGCCTGGCCGCCCGCCGATTCGCCGCACGCGCCCGATCACGTTCCCCCACTGCGTGATACGCGTCCGACAGCGCGGCGAGCGTCGTGGCCAATTCCAGCTGGTTACCGCTCGCATTGGCGATGGACACCGATTGGCGCAGCAGACCGACCCGATCGAGCGTCGGGCTGGCCGCCGCGATCAGCCGCACCGACACCCCGGCGGTGCGATGCCGGTCGATGCCACCGATCCGATCGAGGTGCGCGCTTGCCCAGCGCCGTGCCGTGCGCGGCTCCCCAGCGCGCAGGTAGAGCTCGGCGAGATCATTGCGCCAGGCCACCAGTCCCGGGATATCCATATTCCATCGCCGCATCCGTTCGCCGCAGGTGGAGAAATCGTCCAATGCCTGGTCGTACGCGCCGACAGACAGGTGGTAGTGGCCTCGCGCGTGCAGGAACTGCAGACCGATCCGGGACTCGAGCACGCTGTCGGGCAGCGCCTGATCCAGATATGCGGCGGCCTCGCGATGTCTGCCCGCCGCGGTGGTCGCGGCGACGAGGGTGGCTACCGCCAATCCGGTATAGGTGCCCAGGTTTTCGCTGTTGATGCGCCCCAGCGCCCCGGATGCACGATCGATGGCGGCATGCAGATTGCCCTCCCGAACCGACATCGCCGACCGCCAGATCGCGAAGATGGACTGCCAGGTCGGCGCTCGCCGCGCGGCCGCCTCCAGCACCAGCGCCTCGCACCAGGACGCCGCGATCTCCAGTTCGTCGCTGTAGGTCAGGCAGTCCAGGGCGATCAGCAACGCGCCGAAGGTCCCGTCGTCGAGCCGGTGGCCACGCAGCATCCGCTGCGCGGAGGCGACCGCACCGGCGCTGGCCCCGTTGGTGAGGACGTCGGTGAGCAACCGTGCCGCTTCGACATCCGGCTCGGTCCGGCCCGCGGGCGCCGCAGGGCGCACGATCGTGCGGTCCACCTCCGGGGCGGCGCGGCCCTCGAGCACGCCCGGGTAGTTACACGCCAGCCATTCGTTCATGGCCGCGAGCCGCGCCGGACCGGTCGGTTCACCACGGTCCGCGGCCGCGTCGAGTTGGTCCAGTGCCGCCGCGGCCTCTTCGGCGCGCCCGTGCCACAGCAGATATCTGGCCACCATCGGCACGCACTGCGTCGGGATCAGCCCGCCGCGCAACGCCGCGATCAGCCGGCCGAAGCTGCGGCCCGATGTCGACGGGCTCAGCCGCCATCGCACCACCGCCAGTGTCGTCAGGATGATGGCGCGCTCGTCGTCGTCGGCGAGGCGGGAGCCGAGCTCGAGGTAGTCGACCGCCCTAGTGATCTGATCGTCGGCGATCGCATCTCCCGCCGCTGCCCGGAGCAGCGACACCGACCACGAGAAGCGCGCCGCGCCGGCGGACACCAGATGGTCGGCGACCCGCATCGCGGGCGCGCCGCCCGCGTGCAGCACACCCGCGACCCGGTGGTGCATGCTGGTGCGAACCATCAATGGCGTCTCCCGCACCACCGCCTCGCGAACATCACGCCGTTGGAAGCGCGCGTAGGCCACCAGGCCCGCCTCGGTGAATTCCTGAATAACCGCCCGAACCCGCTTCGGGTTGATATCGAGCACCTCGGCCAGAATCCGGCTCGCGGTGGGCTGGTCCACCACAGCCAGCAACTGCGCGATGCGTAGTCGGTCGGCACCGTCCCGGCTCAGAAACGCCAGCGCAGACCGAACAGTCCAAGCGGGAGATTCAGAGTTATTACCATTCGAATGAAACCGACCGATAGTTATTGTTTTCGGAGCAATTTCATCTGTACTTGCAATATCCGTATCGCGGAAATATTCCGATACTTCCGCCGCAGCTTGCGACCACTTTTCTACGGCACTCACAGCGCACCTCGTTTAATCCAGCGCAACACCGCATGCCGCGCCCGGGCAGGAAATGGCAGCCCCGGACATCGTCGTCCCACCTCTCGCCATCATAACCGTGGCACCGACCGCAGCAACCCGACACGTACACCAATATATGTGGTGCACAACACAATTGACCGGCAAGCATTCGACAATTAGCCAGAGTGCGCAGACAGCCGAAATCCGGACACGCCGGAGGGGAGTATCGACGAATCGATACTCCCCTATTCCTCATATTCCCCCGGGCCGTCCAGGAATTATTCGACGAGCGCCCCAGAAGATATTCTGTTATTGCCGCGGCGTTGCTCGTCAGACCCCTTCGGCGGCCGCCGGGGCGGACACCGGTGACGCGGTCGGCGCACCGGCCGGGGTGGACGAGGCGGGCGAGGTCATCAGCAACGCGGTCAGCGCGGCGGGAATCGCGGCGATCGCGCTGAACCAGAAGACCGCGTGCAGTCCGTCGACCCAGCCCGTCGTCACCGTCCCGGTGACCGCGGCGAAGGCCGCGATACCAAGCGCACCACCCATCTGCCGAGCTGTGAGGCTCATGCCGTAACCGGAAGCGAACTTCTCCGGCGGCACCGACGTCGCGGCGGCACTGGCCACGGCAGTCATGACCAGACCGATGGAGAACCCACTGAGCAGGCCGACCGGCAGCCAGACCGCCCAGAACCGGGATTCCTCCCCGAGCAGGACCGCGAACAAGATCGCCGAGAGCGAGAAGATCGCGACACCCACGATGGTGGCGATCCGCTGGATATCCGGGTTCTTGGACTTGCCGACAATCGCCGCGCCGATGGCCGCGGTGAACGCACCGGGCGAGTTCACCAGGCCGGCGAGCCAGATGGAGTAGTCCCACACCACGATCGTGTACAGCGGGCAGGCCAGCAGCCACGCGAACATGACCAGGCTGAAGAAGAACGACACCGCGCTGGCCGAGGCGAATTTACGGTCCTTCCACAGACCCACCTCGAAGGTCGGCACCGGATGCCGGACCGAGCGTCCGATGCCCACGGCCAGCAGCACAATGCCGCCGATCGTCGAGCCGAGGAAGCCCACGCTGGTCCAACCCCATTCATTACCCTGCGTCAGACCGACGACGATCCCGCCGACGCCGACCGCGACCAGCACCGCGCCCACCGGATCGGGCCGCTGCCGGACCGGGAGCTTGATCTCGGGCAGCCAGGACCGTCCCAGCGCGAAGGCGAGCAGGCCGATCGGCACGTTGATCAGGAAGACCGCGCGCCAGTCCCAGGCCCAGACCAGGAAACCACCCAGCGCCGGACCGAAGGCCGCCGCCGCCGAACTCGCCGCGGCCCAGGCCGCCACCGCGCCGATCCGGCGCTCCGCGGGGAAGGCGCCGAGCACCAGGCCGAGGGCCGCCGGGATCATGCCGCCCGCCGCGATGCCCTGTAGCGCTCGCGCCCCGATCAGGAATTCGACGGTCGGCGCGAAGGTGCACAGCGCCGAAGCGATGGTGAACCCGAGCAGCGACCACAGGAATACCGTCCGGCGGCCGAATACGTCGGCATAGCGCCCGACGGGTGTCAGCACGGCCGCGAAGAACAGGCCGTACCCGCTGACGACCCAGGACAACGTCGCCAGATTCGTCTCTTCGAAGCTGGTGGCCATATCGGGGAACGCGACGTTCACCACCGACATATCGAGGAACGCCACGAACGTGGCCACCGCGGTGACGAGCAGTACCCGCTTCGGTTCTACACCGGTCGGTGCTGCTGTCGTGACGCTGTCGCTCATTGCCCACCCCTCTCTTCGCCACGGACCACGGAATCGCGCATCGTAGACCCCTCACTCTGGGATTAACCGAACGTTCGTGCGGACCAATTAACGCACGAACGTTCGCATTGGTCAAGGCGAGTGGAACCGACCTCCGCCAGACGACGCCGCCATACCCGTTTCCCGGGGCTGTGCAGCTCTACGAACGGTCGTACGGCTAACATAGTAAGTGTCACAATTGATCGCGAAGGAGCGCAGGCGATGACCGAACCCCGCCAGGGCCGAGCCCGGGACACCCGCCGAGCGATTCTGCGCGAAGCCGTCGAAGTCGGGGCGGTGGAGGGACTCGACCGCCTCACCATCGGCCGGCTCGCGACCTCACTCGGCGCCAGCAAGAGCGGCGTCTTCGGCCTCTTCGGTTCCAAAGAGGAACTCCAGCTGGCCGCCGTCGAGGAGGCGAAGACCTCCTTCATCGCCGAGGTGATCGGACCCGCACTGCGCATGCCCTCGGGCATCGGCAGACTGTGGACGCTGTGCACCGCATGGCTGGAGCACACCAGTAAGGACCTCCACTCCGGCGGCGGCTGCTTCTTCCTGTCCGTGGGTTCGGAATTCGACTCCCGCCCCGGCCGCGTACACGACGCGATCGTCTCGGTCTGGCAGCAGTGGCACGAGTTCCATCGGCAGACGATCATCGAGGCGCAGCAGCTCGGCGAGATCACCGCCGAGACCGATCCCGCGCAGCTGGCGTTCGAGCTGGCGGCCATCGAGCGCAGCGCCACCGCGGATATGGCGCTGCTCGGCGATGCCACCGTCTTCGACCGGGCCCGGGTCGCGATGCTGCGTCTGTTGCGTGAGCACGCCACTGATTCCAGCCGAATTCCCGCCTCGGCGCAGTGATTTCGGCTCCCCTAGGGGACTCGTAGGGGTTTCCGCAGTGCCGGGGTCTGCTCGACAGTGAGCCTATGCGCTCAGTCTCCGGTCACCCCCCGGTCGTCCGACCGTCACCTCGCGGGCCGTCGAGGCGGCGCAGGCCCCGGGTGGGCCATATCGAGTTCCTGAACTATCTGCCGATCCTGTGGGGGTTGGCCCGCACCGGCAGCCTGATCGATCTGGATCTGGTCCGGGACACCCCCGAAAATCTCAGTGACGCACTGACTTCCGGTCAGATCGATATCGGCCCGATCAGCCTGATGGAATTCCTCGGCCACGCCGACGAACTGGTCATGCTGCCCGATATCGCGATCGGCTGCGACGGCCCGGTGATGTCCTGTCTGCTCGTCAGCCGGGTACCGCTGGAGGAACTCGACGGCGCGCCGATCGGCCTCAGCTCGCACAGCCGCACCTCCGTTCGCCTTGCGCAGCTACTGCTTTCGGATTTCGTCGGGGTCGAGCCGCGCTACTTCGTCAGCGGTCCGGAGCCGAAGGCCATGCTGGCCACCGCGCCCGCCGCGGTGCTCATCGGCGATGCGGCGCTGCGGGTCGCGGTCTTCGACGCACCGTCGCTCGGCCTGACCGTGCACGATCTCGGCCAGATGTGGCGGGAGTGGACGGGTTTCCCGTTCGTCTTCGCGGTATTGGCGGCCCGACGCGAATTCGTGGAACGCGAACCCGAGATCGTGCGCCAGGTACACGCGGACCTGCTCGCCGCCCGCGATCTGGCTACCAGTGAGATGGACCAGCTGTGCGCCCGCATCGCCCAGTGGGCCGGCTTCGACACCGAGACGTTGCGCCATTACTACACAACGGCTCTCGACTTCAGCCTAGGCGTCCGTCAGCAGGCGGGAATCGCCGAATTCGCGGCCCGCGTCGGCGGGGCACGGGCGGGATTTCCGCCCGATGTGCGCACCAGGCTGCTCGACACCGCCTGATCCACATCGACATACGCCGCACCACAGAGGTATTGGGAGGAAGCCATGTCACCGACCGGACCACCGCGGACCGCGGATCTGAACCCGGCGGCACGCATCGACGCGCTCGCCAGACACTCGGGCAAACGGATCGCCGTGGTATACGAGGGCGGCACGTACAGCTACCTCGTACTCGCCGATCACGCCCGGCAACTGGCGCAGGTGCTGGTGAGCCGAGGGGCCGGGCCGGGTGACCGGATCGGATACCTGGGCGGCAACAGCGTCACCTTTCTGGCCACCTATTTGGCCACCGCCCGCCTCGGCGCGGTGTTCGTCCCGGTGAATTCCCGGCTCACCGCGCCGGAAATCGCAGTCATCCTCGATGATTGCGCACCGCACACGCTGATCGTGGAACCCGGGCACCGCGAGGTCACCGAGCAGGCGGTCGCGGGCGCCGCGGCGACTCCCGGCCTACTACTGGTGCACGGCGATCCCGCGGTCACCGTGGACGAGCCGGACGCGCCCTGGTCGACATTGCCCGCGCTGCCCGAAGGTGATCGCCTCGGCCCGCCCGCGGTGCGCGCCGACGAGGACCGGCTCGCCATGCTGGCCTACACCTCCGGCACCACCGGCCGCCCGAAGGGCGTGGCCCTCACACACGGCAATCTGTGGTGGAACTGCGTCAATATGGATCTGGTCGCCCCCGCGGCGCCGAGCGATGTCACGCTGGTCGTCGCGCCGCTGTTCCACACCGCGCCCTTCGGCTGTTTCGTACTGCGCACCCTGCTGCGCGGCGGCACGGTGGTGCTGCGCCGTGGTTTCACGGCCGAGCAGATGCTGGCCGATCTGGTCGGCTACCGGATCAGCACGGTGTTCGCGGTGCCCGCCATGTATGCCGCGGTGGCCGGACTGGCCGACTTCCCCGGCGCGGATCTGTCCGCGCTGCGCACCGCGGTGGTGGCGGGCGCACCAGCCACCGCGCAGTTGATCAGCCAGTATCTGGACCGGGGCATCGCGCTCCAGCAGGCCTACGGCCTGACCGAGACGCTGTTCGCCTCCTGTCTGCCCGCCGAGCGGACCGGCGAGAATCCCGGGTCGGCCGGATTGCCGTTGCCGTTCACCGAGATCCGGCTGATCGATCCGGCCACCGGGCGCCATCTGCTCCAGCCCGGCGAGCGCGGCGAGGTGTGCCTGCGGGCGCCGACCATGACCGACGGATATTGGAACAACCCCGATGCCACCGCGGCCGCATTCGACGCCGACGGCTGGTTCCACACCGGCGATATCGGCCACCTCGATCGGGACGGTTGCCTGTATCTGGTCGACCGGCGCAAGGACATGATCATCGTGGGCGGCGATAACGTGTACTCCGCCGAAGTCGAGCAGGTGCTCGCGCGCTTCCCCGGCGTCGCCGACGTGGCCGTGGTCGGGGTGCCCGATCCGCACGAGGGGGAAAGCGTGGTGGCGGTGCTGAGTTGCCGGCCCGGCGTCACGCCGAGTCTGGCCGAGGTTCGTCGCTTCGCCGATACCGAACTGGCCCGCTACAAGCTGCCGACACAGGTGGTGCTCGCCGACCGGATTCCCCGCAACGCCATGGGCAAGATCGACAAGGTCGGCATCCGCGGCGCACTCGCCGCGGGCGCCGAGGACTACTTCCGATCCGATACCGCCGCAACGGATCCGGCCACCGTGAACACCGTGGCCGCCCCGATCATCGAGCGGACCGCATATGTCCCGCCCACCGAATCCACGGTGCAGGCGGAGCCGATCCCCGACTGGTTACGCGAACTGCCCACACTCGCGCCGGATGCCCAGCACCGCATTGTCTTCGAGATGGTGTCCACGGCCATCGCCCGGACCATCCGGGGCGCGCCCGCCGTGCTCAATCCCGACGACCGGCTCAGCGATCTCGGTCTCGGCTCACTGGCAGCGGTCGAGCTGGCCAAACAGCTCGGCGCGGCGCTGCGCCGAAATCTGCCCAGCACCATGCTCTTCGATCACGCGACCGTCGGCGCCCTGGTGCATCACCTGCGCACCCGGGTGCTCACCGAACCGGTCGAGGCCCTGGCGCTGGACCGGCTCGCCGAACTGGAGCGGGCGCTGGTCGCCGACCCCCCGCAGGGTGCCACCCGCGCCGAACTGCAGGCGCGCCTGCGCGGCTCGCTCAACCGGCTGGCCGCGGAGGGTGCCGATACCGCACCGGTCGTACCGCACTCGGTCGACAGCACCACCGATGACGAACTGTTCGAACTGCTCGACGCGGAATTGGATCCGGCCCGCGTCCGCACCGCTCCGGCCTGGCAGGAGTACACCCGTGACTGATGAGACCAAGTTCCGCAGCTACCTCAAGCGGGCCACCGCGGCGCTGCTCGACACCCGCGCGCAATTGCGCGAGCTCGAATCCGCGCGCACCGAGCCCATCGCCATCGTCGGCATCGGCTGCCGCTTTCCCGGCGGTATCGCGTCGCCGCAACAACTCTGGGACCTCGTCGCCGCGGGCGGTGACGTCGTCTCCGGATTCCCCGACGACCGCGGCTGGCATCCGGAGACGCTGCTCGACACCGATCCCGATGCCCCTGGCACGATTACCGCCGAATCGGGCGGATTCCTGCGTGACGCCTTCGATTTCGACGCGGACTTCTTCGGTGTCTCACCGCGCGAGGCGCTGGCCATGGATCCGCAGCAGCGCCTGCTCCTCGAGGTGACCTGGGCAGCCTTCGAGGATGCGGGTATCGACCCGAACACCCTGCGCGACAGCGATTCCGGCGTCTTCGTCGGCGCCATGTACCACGACTACGCGGCCCGGCTGCGCAGCGTGCCCGGCGAGTTGGAGGCGCACCTAGGCACCGGCAGTGCGGCCGGGGTGCTCTCCGGCCGGATCGCCTACAGCTTCGGCTTCACGGGTCCGGTGCTCACCGTGGATACCGCCTGCTCGTCTTCCCTGGTCGCCCTGCACCAGGCGGTGCAGGGCCTGCGCGCCGGCGACTGCGGGCTGGCCGTGGCGGGCGGGGTGACGGTGATGTCGACGCCCGCCTCGTTCATCGAATTCAGCAGGCAGCGCGGACTGGCCACGGACGGTCGCTGTAAGTCCTACGCGGCCGCCGCGGACGGGACCGGGTTCTCCGAGGGTGTCGGAGTGCTTGTACTGGAACGGCTTTCGCAGGCCCAACGCCACGGCCACCGGGTGCTCGCGCTGCTGCGCGGGTCGGCGGTCAACTCCGACGGCGCGTCGGCCGGGCTCACCGTGCCGGACGGGGCGGCGCAGCAGCGGGTGATCCGCCATGCGCTCGCCACCGCCGGACTGCATCCGGACGAGATCGATATGGTCGACGGCCACGGCACCGGAACCACTCTCGGCGACCCGATCGAGGCACGCGCGCTGCTCGAGGTGTTCGCGGGCCGCACCGGCGATCCGGTGTGGCTCGGTTCGGTGAAATCCAATCTCGGCCATACCCAGGGCGCGGCGGGCGTCGCGGGCGTCATCAAGGCCGTGATGGCGCTGCGGCACGCGACGGTGCCGCCGACCGTGCATGTCGACGCGCCGACGCCGCACGTGGATTGGTCCTCGGGCGCGGTCCGGGTCGCCACCGAGTCCCACGAGTGGCCCGCCACCGGCCGCCCGCGCCGCGCGGGTGTCTCGTCGTTCGGCATCAGCGGCACCAATGCGCACGTCATCCTGGAGCAGGCGCCGGATATGCCCGGACCCGAGCGTGATACGCCGCCGCCGGCGTTCCCCGTGACGGCTTGGACTCTGTCGGCCCGGACCGACGCCGCGCTCACCGCGCAGGCCACGGCGCTGGCCCGGCATGTCCGCGCGACACCGGATCTCGCGCCGATACCGGTCGGCGCGGCGCTGGCGTCGACCAGGGCGCTGTTCCCGCACCGCGCCGTGGTATTCGGGCGGGATCGTTTCGAACTGCTTGCCGCGCTTGATCTTCTCGCCGAGGGCGAGGCATCGGGCACCGCCGTGCGCGGCCATGCGCGGGCGGCGGACACCCGCACCGCGGTGCTGTTCCCCGGTCAGGGCGCACAACGGCTGGCGATGGGCCGGGAACTGCACGCCGCGTACCCGGTGTACGCCGGCGCCTTCGACGAGGTCTGCGCTGAACTCGACGTCCGGCTCGACGGGCCGCCGCTGGCCGAGGTGATCTTCGCCGAGGCGGGCACAGCGAACGCGGAATTGCTCGAGCACACCGCCTATACCCAGGCCGCGCTGTTCGCGGTCGAGGTCGCGCTGTACCGGCTTGCCGAATCCTTCGGGCTGCGGCCCGATTTCCTCATCGGTCATTCGCTCGGTGAGATCACCGCGGCCTATCTGGCCGGGGTGTGGAGTCTGGCCGATGCGGCAACCCTGGTCGCGGCCCGGGGACAGCTCATGGGCGCCCTGCCGGGACAGGGTGCGATGATCGCGGTCGCGGCGGCCGAGCACAAGGTGACGCCGCTGCTGGTCGGCCGCGAGCAGGTCGCGGCGGTCGCCGCGGTGAACGGGGCTGCCGCGGTGGTGGTCTCGGGCGCCGACGCCGCGGTGACCGAACTCGCCGCCACCTTGGATCGGCTCGGGCGCAAAACCATTCGACTCCGCGTCGGGCACGCGTTCCATTCGCCGCTGATGACGCCGATGCTCTCCGATTTCGCCGAGGTGTGCGCGGGTCTGGAATATCACGCTCCGACGCTGCCGATCGTGTCGAATCTGACCGGGGAACTGGCGGATCCGGACCAACTCCGCACGCCGGAGTACTGGGTGCGCCATGTGCGGGAGACGGTGCGGTTCCACGCCGGGGTCCGCGCGCTGCACGACCGGCACGGGGTCGGGGTCTTCCTCGAGCTCGGACCGGGCAGCACGCTCACCGCGCTGACCCGCGAGGCGCTGTCCGACAGCGATAACGTCACCACCGCGACGGCGCTGCCGAAGCGCCTGGACGAGCCGACCGCGGTGGTCGCCGCCCTGGCGACCGCGCATACGGCGGGCACGCCCATCGACTGGTATCCGGCACCGGCCGCGCGACACGTCCCGCTGCCGACCTATGCCTTCCAACGCCGCCGCTACTGGCTCGACGCGGGTACCGCCGCCGCCACCGCGCCGAGCACCGGCCACACCGGACATCCGCTGTTCGATACCGCGCTGGAGACCGCCGACGGGGCAATCCTGTTCTCCGGCAGGCTATCCCGTCACACCGGCGGGTGGGCCTCCGACCACGTGGTGCACGGCACCACGCTGCTGCCCGGTACCGCGTTCCTGGAACTCGCGCTGGCGGCGGGTGCGCACGCGGGGTTGCGCCACCTGGCCGAGCTGACCCTGCTGGCACCGCTGGTCCTCCCGGCCGATAGCGCGGTGACGCTACAGGTGATGCTCGAACCGGCCGACGCGAACGGGGCCCGAGCGCTCGTCATCCACTCCCGCGTCGACGGCCACGACACCGCGGCGTGGACACGGCACGCGGAGGCCGTCGTCACCGAGGTGCCCGCCGACGATTCGGCCGCCGTGCCCGCGGGCGTGGCGCCTTCGGATGCCACCGGGGTGGACGTCGACGAACGCTATCGACTGCTCGACGCGGCGGGCTACGGCTACGGACCCGCCTTCCGCGGCATGCGGGCCCTCGCGCATCGCGACGACGAGTTCTTCGTCGAGGTGGCGCTGCCGCAGGGCGTCGACGCCTCCGGATTCGGCGTCCACCCCGCGCTGCTCGATGCCGCGCTGCACCCGTTGGCGCCGTTGGGTTCCGGCCCGGCGCGGCTGCCGTTCGCCTGGCGGGGCGTCACCCTGTACGGCCCGGCGCTGGGTCCGGTCCGCGCGCAGCTGACTCCGACCGGCCCCGACGAGGCCGCCATCAGTCTGGTGGATACCGCGGGGCGACCGGTGCTGACCGTATCGTCGCTGATCCTGCGCCCGGTCGAGGCCGCGGCACTGCGGGCCGCCGGCGGCGGTCCGGACGGTATGTATCGGCTCGACTGGCTGCGACCCGCCGCCGAACACCGTCCGGCCGACCGGTTCGCGGCCGACCCCATCCGATTCGACGTGCCGGTGGTCGAGCCGACCCCGGCCGGCGTACGGACCGCACTGGCCGCGACAGTGAATCGGATACGGGAGTGGCTCGCCGACGAGGATGCGGGCACCCTCATGGTGCGGACCCGGCGCGCACTCGCCGTCACCGCCGCCGACCCAGGCATCGATCCGGCGGCCGCCGCGGTCTGGGGCCTGGTGCGTTCCGCCCAGGCCGAGCACCCCGGCCGTCTGCTGCTGCTGGATACCGACGGCAGCCCGCACGGTGTGCTGCCGCCGGGCGAACCCCAGGTCGCGGTGCGGGCCGGCACCGCGAGCGTGCCGCGACTGGTGCCTGCCGAGCCGAATCCGAACCCACCGCAGTGGGATCCGAACGGGACGGTGCTCATCACCGGTGCGGGTGGAGTCCTGGCCGGGCTACTGGCCCGGCATCTGGTCACCCAGCACGGGGTCCGGCATCTGCTGCTGCTGAGCCGAGGACCGATCGAGACAGCCGAACTCACCGAACTCGGTGCGCGGGTCACCACCGCGGCCTGCGATATCGCCGATCGGGACGCGCTGGCCCTCGCCCTGACAACGGTTCCGGCCGAGCATCCGCTCACCGCGGTGATCCATGCCGCGGGTGTGGTGGACGACGGACTGGTGGAAAAGCTGACCGAGGAACAGTTCGAACGGGTGCTGCGGCCCAAGCTGGACGGCGCGTGGAATCTGCACGAGCTGACCGCGGAGCTGGATCTCACGGCGTTCGTGCTGTTCTCCTCGGTCGCCGGGGTTTTCGGCGCGGCGGGACAGGCGAATTACGCGGCGGCCAACGCGACGCTGGATGCGCTGGCACAGCTGCGTCGCGCCCAGGGACGCCCGGCGGTCGCATTGGCCTGGGGTATGTGGGAGCCCGCGACAGGCGTCAGCGGACACCTGGACGCGGCCGATCACGCTCGCATCGCGCGCAGCGGAATCCTTCCGCTGAGCGCGGACGCGGGGCTCGCCCTGTTCGACGCGGCCTGCGCCACCGATGCCGCGCTGCTGAGCCTGGTGTCGCTGGACCGGTCCCGGCTCAGCGCCACCGACTCCCCCGCCCCGCTGCGCGGGCTCAGCCGTCCGGCCCGCGCCCGCGCCACCGAAGTGTCGGACACCGGGAACGAAACCTCGTCGTTGCTGGCTCGTTTCGCCACGCTCGACGCGGCCGGTCGGCGCGAACTGGTGCACGATCTGGTCAACACCCAGGTCGCCTCCGTCCTCGGTCACACCGAAGAAACGCTCGATACCGACCGCACCTTCCGTGAGCTCGGCTTCGATTCGCTGACCGGTATGGAATTGCGCGGCAAACTCACCGCCGCAACCGATCTGCGTCTGCCCGCGACCCTCGTCTTCGACCATCCGACACCCGGTGCGCTCGCCGCCCACCTGCACGCGCAGTTGCTGGCGAACAGCGCCTCGGAAACCGAAGCCGCGGCCGCACGGGCGGCGGTGGCCGCCATCCCGATCCACCGCCTGCGCGACAGCGGAGTGCTCGATGCGCTGCTGCGGCTGGCACAGGACCCGGAGGCCACCGACGTGCTGGTCGGTACGGCCGCACCGGGGGCGAACGGAAATGGCGCCGCGGCATCGGGTTCCGATGCCATCCGGTCCATGAGCGCGGACGAACTGATCCGGATGGCCAGCGGTGGCGGGCGTGAGGACGACACCGAATTCTGGACCGACGGACACGACTTCTGGAAAAACGGCGACCAGGGGCAGGCGTGACGAACCCGAACGACGAGCTCGTCGAGGCGCTGCGGCGCTCGCTGCTCGAACAGGAACAGCTGCGCCAGGACCGGAAACGGTTGCGCGAGGAGAACGCCCGGCTCACCGCCCGGCTCGATGAACCGGTGGCGATCGTCGGCATGAGCTGCCGATTCCCCGGTGGCGTCGAGAACCCCGAGCAGTGGTGGGAGTTCCTCGCCGCGGGCGGCGAGGGCATCTCCGATTTCCCTGCGGACCGCGGCTGGGACCCCGACGATCGCGCCCACCAGGGGGACTATCCGCGTCGCGGCGGATTCCTGCGCGGCGCACTGGAATTCGACCCGGAGTTCTTCGGCATCTCGCCGCGCGAGGCGCTCGCGATGGATCCGCAGCAGCGGGTGCTACTCGAGGCGTCCTGGGAGGCACTGGAGCGGGCCAATATCGACCCGGTTACGCTGCGCGGCACCGACACCGCCGTCTACGCGGGCGTGATGTACCACGATTACGCCGATCGGCTGCCCACGGTGCCGAAGCGGGTGGAGGGGCACCTGCGCACCGGCAGCTTGGCCAGTGTGGTCTCCGGCCGGGTCGCCTACGCGCTCGGATTGCAAGGGCCCGCCGTCACAATCGACACCGCGTGCTCCTCCTCGCTGGTGGCATTGCATTTGGCCGCACAGGCACTGCGTCAGGGTGAATGTTCGCTGGCGCTGGTCGGTGGCGTCACGGTGATGTCGACGCCGAAGGTCTTCGCGGAGTTCGCGCGACAGGGTGGGCTGGCCCCGGACGGCCGCTGCAAGGCGTTCGGCGCGGGCGCCGACGGCACCGGCTGGTCCGAGGGCGTCGGCGTACTTGTGGTGCAACGGCTTTCGGAGGCACGCCGACTCGGACGGCGGGTGCTGGCGGTGCTGCGCGGGTCGGCGGTGAATCAGGACGGCGCGTCGAACGGATTGACCGCGCCGAACGGTCCGGCCCAGCAGCGGGTGATCCGGCAGGCGCTGGCGGCCGCGGGTCTGCGGCCCGGCGATATCGACGTGGTCGAGGGGCACGGCACCGGAACCCGGCTCGGTGATCCGGTGGAGATCCAGGCGCTGCTCGACACCTACGGCCAGGGGCGCGAGCGCCCGCTGTGGCTCGGTTCGGTGAAATCCAATGTGGGGCATACCCAGGCGGCGGCCGGGGTGGCCGGTGTGATCAAGACCGTACTCGCCATGGAGCACGGGCTGGTGCCGCCGACGCTGTACGCCGAGGAACCCTCGCCGCATGTGGATTGGTCCGCGGGTCCGATTCGGCTGGTGACCGAGGCACAGCCGTGGCCGCGCACCGGTGGACCGCGCCGGGCCGCCGTATCCTCGTTCGGCATCAGCGGGACGAATGCGCACATCATCCTGGAACTGCCCGAGGCCCCCGCGCCGCAGGTACGGAAATCAACTGCACCGCCGATCATTCCGTGGGTGCTCTCGGCCACCACCGATGCGGCGCTGACCGAGCAGGCCGCGCGCCTGGCGGAGCATCTCACCACGCGGGAGACGGATTCGGCGGTGGATGTCGGCGGTACGCTCGCCACGTCGCGCGCTCGATTCGCGCATCGGGCCGTGGTTTTCGGCCGCGATCGGGACGAACTGCTGGCACAGCTGAAGGTGCTCGCCGATAACGGCTCCGCGTCGGGTGTCTGTCGCGGTGTCGCCGGTGCGCGCACCAGGACCGCTTTCCTCTTTCCCGGGCAGGGCGCCCAGTACGCGGGTGTCGGCGCCACCCTGTACCGGACCTACCCGGCCTTCGCCGCCGCCTTCGACGAAGTCTGCGCGCAGCTGGACCGCCGACTCGAACGGCCATTGCGCGAGATCGCCTTCGCCGAACCCGGTTCCCCGGAATCGACGCTGCTCGACCGGACCGCGTGGACCCAGGCCGCACTGTTCGCGCTCGAGGTGGCCGTCTATCGGCTGCTCGAATCCTGGGGTATGGCACCGGATTTCCTGATCGGCCATTCCATCGGCGAAGTCACGGCCGCATATCTGGCCGGGGTGTGGTCACTGGCCGACGCGACCACCTTGGTCGCGGCGCGCGGCAAGCTCATGCAGGCGCTACCGCCCGGTGGCGCGATGGTCGCGGTCAGCGCGGACGAGAATGCCGTCGCCGCGCTGCTCGCGGGGCGTAACGGACGGGTCGCCATCGCGGCGGTGAACGGTCCGGCCGCGGTGGTGGTCTCCGGCGCCGAGGCCGATATCGACGAGATCGCCGATGCCGCCCTCGCCCGTGGCTACGCCGCGCGACGGTTGCGGGTGAGCCATGCCTTCCACTCCCCGCTCATGCGGCCGATGCTCGACGAATTCGCCGCCGTCTGCCGGGGATTGCGCTATCAGCGGCCGACCATTGCGATCGTGTCCAATCTCTCCGGCCGCCTCGCCGACCCCGACGAATTGCGCTCTCCCGACTACTGGGTGCGGCATGTGGCCGAACCGGTGCGGTTCGCCGACGGCGTGCGGTGGCTGCGCACCGAGGGGCGGGTCAGCGTATTCCTCGAGGCCGGTCCGGGCGCCACGCTGACGGCATTGGCCACCGACGGTCTCGACGACGACGCGGTCACCGTCGTCCCGGCACTGCGGCCGAAGCGGGACGAGCCGGAGGCGGTGCTCGCCGCCGCGAGTACGGCCTTCGCCGCGGGTTCGGCGGTGAACTGGGCGTCGATATTCACCGACACCCAGCAGATCGACCTGCCGACATATCCGTTCGCCCGGCAACGCTTCTGGCTGGATGCCTCGGCCGAGCGCAGCGATGTCCGGGGCGCGGGTCTGCGCGACGCGGACCATCCGCTGCTGGGTGCGGTGATCGAATCGGCCGAGGACGGCGCCACCCTGCTCACCGGGCGGCTGTCCCGGCACGCCCACTCCTGGCTGGCCGACCACGCGATCGGCGACCGGGTACTGGTGCCCGCGACGGTTTTCATCGAGTTCGCATTGCGAGCGGGTGAGGAACTCGGCTGCGAGCGTATCGAGGAGCTCACCCTGACCGCGCCGCTGGTGCTGGTCGACGATGCGGTGGATGTCCGGGTCACCCTCGGTGCGCGCGATCCGGACGGCGGCTGCTCGATAGCCATCCATTCGCGACCGGAACACGGGCCGTGGACCAGGCACGCCACCGGAACCTTGGGCCCCGGGCGGCCGGTCGACGCCGAACCGTCGCAGTTGTGGCCGCCCGCGGGCGCCACACCGCTCGACGCCGATGAAATCTACCGGCAGTTGGACGAACTCGGCTTCCACTACGGTCCCGCCTTCCGCGGCCTGCGCGAGGTCTGGCGGCATGGCACCGACCTGCTCGCCCGGGTCCGGCTACCCGAGGATCTCGACGTCACCGGTTACCGTGTCCATCCGGCGCTATTCGATGCGGCGTTGCACGCGATGGCGGCCGACGCCGCGGCCTCCAGCCCACCGCGACTGCCTTTCGCATGGCACGGTGTCTCGCTGTCCGCGATCGGCGCCACCGAATTGCGGGTGCGGATCACCGATGCGGCAGGCGGACGACCGGCCCTGACAATCACCGACCCGACAGGTGCGCCGGTCGCCGCCGTCGAGGCGCTGGAGTTGCGCGATCTTCCGGAGGGGACCCTCGGACCGGTGGCCCATCGATCCGAGCCGCTCTACGCGGTGCACTGGATCGGGGTGCCGGTGCCCGACAGCGCGCCGAATCCCGTGCCGCTGATCGGGTGGGACGGGGTGGACGGCTCGGACACGCCCGACGTGGTCGTCCTCCCCGCCGCTGGAGCATTCTTTCCCGGGTCCGCCGCTACCGACGATTCCACGGAGATCGACGCTCTGCCCGCCGTGGTGCGCGCGGAGCTCGACCGCGTCCTGCGCGGTACTCAACGTCTGCTCGGCGGCGCATCCACCGCTCCGATCGTGGTGCTCACGCGGGGCGCCGTCACGGTGGACGCGGCCACACAGGCACCGGATCCGGTGGGAGCGGCGGTATGGGGACTCCTGCGCAGTGCCCAGGCCGAGAACCCGGGGCGGCTCGTCCTACTCGATCTCGACCCGAAGGCCATCGATAATGCTCCGGATATCTTGTCCGACAGCGTGATCCGCGCACTGGAAATCGACGAACCGCAGCTCGCGCTGCGCGACGGACAGTTCCACGCGCCTCGGCTGGTTCGAACCGAAATACCTACCGCGGCACCCGATCCGCTCCGTGGCGCCACCTGGCGTCTGGTCGTACGGGACAAGGGCACCTTGGATACCATCGCTCTACAGGACGGCCCCGCACCGATCACGTTGCGGCCCGGCGAGATTCGCGTGCGCATGCGCGCGGCGGGCGTGAACTTCCGCGATGTGCTCATCGGTCTCGGCATGTACCCCAACCCGGACGCCGTCCTCGGCGGCGAAGGTGCGGGCGTCGTACTCGAGGTAGGGCCAGGGGTCGACGACTTCGCGCCGGGTGACCGGGTGATGGGTCTGTTCGACGGCATCGGCTCGACCGTGGTGACCGATCACCGACTGGTCGCCCCCATCCCGATCGGCTGGTCCTTCGCGCAGGCCGCCGCGGTCCCCGTGGTGTTCCTCACCGCCTACTACGCGCTCGCCGATCTGGTCGGTCTGCGGTCCGGTGAATCGGTGCTGATCCACGCCGCCACGGGCGGTGTCGGCACCGCCGCATTGCAATTGGCTCGGCACTGGGGCGCCGAAATCTACGCGACGGCCAGCCCGGCGAAATGGCCGGTGCTGCGGGAATTCGGGTTGGACGAGGTCCACATCGCGAACTCCCGCACACTGGAGTTCGAATCGGAGTTCGCGCTGGCCACCGACGGTCGTGGCATGGATGTCGTATTGGACTCGCTCGCAGGTGATTTCGTGGACGCCTCACTGCGCCTGCTGCCCAGGGGTGGCCGGTTCGTGGAGATGGGGCTGACCGATGTGCGCGATCCGGGCGAGATCGCCGCGCGCTATCCGGGTGTCACCTACGACGGCTTCCTCCTGACCGATCTGGATCCGGAACGAATCCGGGAGATGCTCACCGAACTGGTGCGGCTCTTCGCCGACGGTGTCCTCATCCCACCGCCGGTGACGACCTGGGATGTGCGCGAAGCGGTACCCGCGCTCCGATATGTGAGCCAGGCCCGCCATATCGGCAAGGTGGTGCTGACCGTCCCACCCGCGCTCGACGGCACGGTCCTGATCACCGGCGGTTCCGGCATGATCGGTGGCCTGCTGGCCCGGCACCTCGTCACCGAGCACGGCGTCCGTCACCTCCTGCTCACGAGCAGACAGGGTCCGGACGCACCCGGGGCCCTCGAGTTGGCAGGCGAGCTCACCGAACTCGGCGCGCAGGTGCGGATCGAATCCTGCGATACCGCCGACCGGGACGCGCTGACCGGACTGCTGGGCGGTATCGATCCCGAACACCCGCTCACCGCGGTCATGCACGCGGCGGGCATCGCGGACGACGCCGTCTTCGAGGCACAGACCACCGGCCACCTCGAGCGGGTCCTCCCCGCGAAGGTGGACGCCGCCTGGCATCTGCACGAACTCACCGCGGATCTGGATCTCGCCGCGTTCGTGTTGTTTTCCTCCGCGGCGGGCACCCTCGGCACCCCCGGACAGGCGAATTACGCGGCGGCCAACGCGTTCCTGGACGCGCTCGCCCAGCATCGCCGGGCACACGCATTGCCCGCCACCGCGCTGGCCTGGGGCCTGTGGGCTCCGGCCAGCGCGGTCAGCGGCAAACTCAGCGCCCGCGACACCGCCCGCATGAACCGCAGTGGATTCCTTGCCCTGGAACCGGAACGGGCCCTGGCCATGTTCGACAGCGCGCTCGCCACGAGCGCCCCGTACCTGGTACCGGTACGCATCGATCTCGCCGCGGCGGGGGCCGCTGACCCGCCCGCCCTGATGCGCGCGCTGGTCCGTGCCCGGCGCACCGCCGCCGCGGGCACCGGGGCCGAGCCCGCGACCCTGACCACCACGCTCACCGGTCAGACCGCCACCGAGCAGCGACGGCTGCTGCTCGATCTGCTCGCCCAACACGTCGCCGCGGTACTCGACACCGGCGACGGCGCCTTCGACCACGACAAACGCTTCGCCGATATGGGTTTCGACTCGCTCACCATCGTGGAACTGCGCAACCATCTGAAACGATCTACCGGAGTCACCCTGTCCCCCACCGTGATCTTCGACTACCCGACCCCGGCCGCACTCGCCGATCACCTGCGGGACACACTGAGCCCGCCCGAACAGAGCGCCGCCGAACTCGTGACCGGCATGGAACGCGCACTCGACGCCGTGCTCGCGGCGGGCCCGTCCCGCACCGAACGCGACGAACTGCGCGCACGCCTCACCGCCGCGCTGCATCGCCTGGACGGTAACGACCACCGTTCCGACACCACCGTCGATCTCATCGAAATCGCCGGGGACGACGAGATATTCGACCTCATCGACCGCCGATCAGACGGACTGCCCGCATGACGGGCAACGGAAACCGGCCGCACACCGGCGACATCGCGGCCGTGACCAGCACTTCGCAGTACGACGTCGTAGTCGTCGGCGGAGGTTCGGCGGGTGTCGCCGCTGCCGTCGGCGCCCGCCGGGCGGGCGCCGAAACCCTCCTGATCGAGCGGGGTCCCTGCCTCGGCGGAGCCGCCACCCTCCGCAATGTGCTGACCTATTGCGGGATATACACCCGTGAGGACCCGCCGCGCCAGGTCGTCTACGGGGTCGCCGAGGACGTTCTCGCGCGGCTACGTGCCCTCGGCGCGGTCACCGAACCGATCCGATTCACCTCGGTGGCAGTGGTTTTCGATCCCGAGGCGGTCAAACACGTCTTGGACGAGGTCTGCCTCGACGCGGGCGTCGCGGTCCGGCTCGACAGCCAACTGGTCGGCGCGTACCGCCCGGATGGCGTCATCGAATCACTGCGCGTCGCCGATCATCAAGGCCTGCACGAGATTCGCGCCCGCGCCTTCGTCGACGCCACCGGCGAAGCCGACCTCGCGACCTTCGCCGGCGCCGCCGTGCGCTACGGCAATGACGGCCAGATCCAGAACGGCACCCTCGGCGTCCGGTTCGGCGGAATCTCCCCGCATGCGGAAGTCACCAGGGATACCCTCGCCGCCGCCATCGTCACCGCCAAACAGCAGGGCGCGCCCCTGCTCGCCGAACGCGGCCTCGTCGCCCGCCTCCCGATCTCCGGCGACGTCATCACCTATGTCGTCGACGCCGGTTACGACGCCCGCGATGCCGCCCAAATGACCAGGGCCCAAGCTGATTCGCGTACACGCGCCCGCGATTATCTGCTCGCATTGCGGACCATCCCCGGCTGCGCCGACGCCTACATCGTCACCACCGGGCCGGAAATCGGCACCCGGGAGTCCCGCCACATCATCGGCCGCTACCAACTCTCGGGTGTGGAGGCTCTCACCGGCGCCCACTGCGAGGACGTCATCGGTCTCGGAGCGTGGCCGGTCGAGTATCACCCGGGCCCCGGCATCACCCCCCAATGGCAATTCATTGCCGACAACGGCCATTACGACATCCCCTGGCGCACCCTGTGCAGCATCGACACCCCCAACCTCTTCGCCGCGGGCCGCACCCTGGACGGCGACCGCCTCGCCGGGGCCTCCCTCCGCGTCATGGGCACCGCCTTCGCCACCGGCCAGGCCGCGGGCATCGGCGCCGCCCTCTACACCGAACATCGTGAGGTACCCGACCCGAAAATCGTCCAGGACGAGCTCCGCAGACAAGGTGCCTACGTCCCCGACCGCTGAATGTCGGACCAGGCGGCACCGACGGTGTCGGCGACTTCACCTGCTTGCCGGAGCCCGGCATCGAAACAGGTTTTCCACCGGCCGCGTCCTCGAGGTTCGGACCGAATACCGCGACGGTGTCGGGGTCACGGCTGATTGTCACAGTGCGCGTGGAGGTTTCGGGTACCACTGTCCGGGAACAGCGGTGCTGGCCGCCACCGCCAGATAAGCGGGAATTCCGTCGGCGGCGGTCCAGACCCTTGATTCCCCGGATTCGGCGTCGACGCTGGTGATCAGCAATCCGCCGTGCGGCCAGCCGGATGAACCGACCAGGGATCGCATCTGCTCGCGCCGGGCCTCCTGCGAGCTGGTCGCCGCGGTGCGGGCCAGTTCTCCGATGCTGACGAGAATCGTGAATTTCGCCATCGCCGATATGCCGTAACCGCACCGACCGAGCCGCGGGCCCGACCGATCAGGCGATCGATCGAGCGGCCGTGCGGATCAGGTCCGCCGCGATATCGGGGTTGGAGACCGCGACCGCGTGTGAGCTGTTCACCTCGCGAATTTCCTTGGCGCCGAGACGCTGTGCCATGAAGCGCTGCGCGTCGGGGTGGATCGCGTGGTCTTCGGTGGAAACCAGATACCAGGACGGCAGCGACTTCCACGCGGGGTCCCCGGAAGGACCGCCGAACGCCGTTTCGGTGATCGGCCGCTGGGTCGCGGCCATGGTGGCCGCGCGGTCGGCCGGAACGTCTTGGGCGAAGACCTCCCGGAACCGCGCGGGATCGACGTAGAGATCGGTACCTGCCGCACCATCGGGAAGCGGGAATATGCGCGGGCTCAATGACTTTCCGATCAACGTTTCGGGGAAGCGCTGGCTGATTCCCAGTGCGCTTTCACCGGTGTCCGGGGCGAAGGCGGCGAGGTAGACCAGACCCCGCGCATTCGCGGCGTCCCGGGCCGCGTTGGTGATGATCGCTCCGCCATAGGAATGGCCGACCAAGAGAACCGGGCCCGGAATCGAGCGAACCACGCTCGCGATATATGCGGCATCTCCGGCCACGTCACGCAGTGGGTCGGCCGGTGCGATCGTGGGATACCCCTCGCGCTGAAGGGCGGCGATCACCCCATTCCAACTGCTGGCATCGGCGAAGGCACCGTGCACCAGGACCACGGTCGGCTTAGCGCTGGAATCCGGCGGAGCGGGCGGTTCCGGATCGGCGGCACAGGCGCTTGCGGTGAACACAACGCTGCCGGCGAGTGCGGCGCAGGCAGCGGAAAGATACCGGCGGATAAGGGTTTTGGGCATGAGTCGAATCCCCCATTCGAATAGAAAGACCGGTCGTTCTACCGGTTCACCGCACGGTACCCAGACCGGTCCGCACGTGTCAACGACCGTGCCGTTTATGCTGCGTGACATGGGAGTTTCCGACGCGGCCGCCGAGCCCGATCGATCACCGCGGGACAGGCTCGTCGCCGCTGCCGTGCGGCTCTTCTATGCCGACGGTATCCAGGCCATCGGCGTGGATCGGCTCATCGCCGAAGCAGGGGTCACCAAGGCCACCTTCTACCGCCACTTCCCGTCCAAGGACGACCTGGTGCTCGCCTATCTCGAACACGAGGATCTGGTGTTGCACAAGGTATTCGGCGCCAGCACCGCTGACCGCTCACCCGACGCGGCCATCGAGCACTTCTTCACCGGCATGGTCGCCCACTCCTGCGGCCCGGGCTTCCGCGGCTGCCCGTTCATCAATGCCGCCGCCGAATACCCGGACCCCGCGCACCCCGTCCGCCAGTTCGTCACCACCCACCGAACCTGGTTCCGTACGGCCCTCCATACCGTCCTCACCACCCTCGACCACCCCTCCCCTACCACCGCTGCCCGCCAGCTGGTGTTCCTGCGCGACGGCATCCTGATCGGCAGCTACCTCGACGACCCCGAAACCACCTTGCCCGCTGTGCGACAGACAATCCGAGACGTCCTCACGACGGGGTAGGTCTGGGTCGGGCTCACCGGATCCCCGTGAGCCGCGCAGCGAGGGGCGTACGGCAACTGAAGTGCTGGACGGGCACGCGCGGGAATGGAATGATTGCGGCATGCCCGAACTGCGAGAAGGCTCCGAACTTCGAAAGGGCAATGCCGCGTAAGCGGCCCGCCCAGCTCCGCGCGGACACGCTGACTCGGAGCAAGCTCAGAAGTGACAAGTCCGAACGATTTTCGCGAATACCCGATCTCTCACCCCATGGTCACGGGGTAATACGTCGCCTGGAGCGCACTCGCTTTCCGCCCGGCCGTGTGCAGGAGGCTCTGTACTACTGGCGCAGATTCGTCCGGATGCGCGGACGTCGGCTGTGGGTGTACACCTGCGCCGCATGGGAATGCTGTCCGGATTTCCACCTGGCCCGCGAAATTCTGGAGGTGGTCGCCCACCAGTTGGGTGGCCGCGATGCCCGCCGCTTCCGTGCGACCCTCGCCGTGCTCGACGAGCAATGGTGAAGCTGTCCGGCCCGCCGATGGCTCGGAACCCGAGCGGACACGCCGCCGATGCGAAGTCATCGGCGGCGCAAAGGAACGTTCGATTGGTGAATTACGGTGTGGAGTAACCGATCAGGGCTCCGATTCCGGCGCCGATCGGGATGGTGACGAGGGCGCCGACGCCGCCGAGGAAGAAACCGATCACGGCGCCGATACCCGCGCCGATGAGGGCGCCGATTCCGGCGTTGTACTGCTTGCGCGCAATGGTGTCGGAGGCCTCATCGATCGCCTGTGCGCTCCGCGCGGTGTCGGATTGCGGTGCGAGCGTGAGGGTTCGGCCGTAATTCCCGATCAGCGGGCTGAGCCCGATCGTGTTGCCCGCGGCCTGCATACCCAGCGGAAGAGTGAATACGACATTGCCCGCGGAGTCGGTGAGCGCGACCGAGCGGGCGTCGGGGCTCAATGTGAACCGCCCGGACGCCACGGTGGCGGTCACCGCGGTGCGGTCGGCGGTCGGCGCGACGACATAGCCGATGCCGTGCTCGACCCCTTGAATGCCGGCGTCGGGCACCGGCTGGGCTTGGACGGCACCAGCCGCGATGCCGGTGGCGCCGATGGCGAGTAGAGCAGTGGCGGCGAACTTGTTGGCTCTCATTGCTTTCCCCACATTCCGTCGGGGTATCCCGCCCCGACACTTCCCCTGAAGCCGGATCTCGGCCATTCCATTCTCACTCAGCCACCGATCCCCGCGGTCGGTTTTCCCTCACATCGCGCGAAAGGGTTGCGAGACAGCCGATCTGCCCGTGGAGCCGCGGCGGTACGGCTGCCACGGGTAGATCGTCTACTCGGCTACGGCCGCACCGGAACCGCTTCGGAATTCGGCTCATTCGCCGGGGGCGCCTCACCGCTCGCGCCGAACACCAACCCGTTCTTCCAGGCGCTGCGTTCCATGAGCCCGAAGACCGGGGTGGCGGCCATGGTGGTCACCATCGTCATGATGGCCAGGACCGTGTAGAGCGCCGGGGTGATCAGGCCCGAGGTGAGACCCACATTCAGCAGGATCAGCTCCATCAGGCCGCGCGCGTTCGCCAGTGCTCCCAGCGATCCCGCCTCCCGCCAGCTCATTCCTTGCCACCGCGCGGCCAGGCCCACCGCACCGAACTTGCCCACGTAGGAGACAACCAGGATCACCAGCAGCATCACCATGACCGACGGCTGGAACACCAGATCGAGATGGGTGTTGAGCCCGGCGAAGATGAAGAATGCGGGCAGCAGCAGGTAGGAGACGATCGGCTCGATCCGTTCCCGCATGGCATCCAGCAACTCACCGCGCGGCATCACCAGACCGACGACGAATGCGCCGAGCACCGAATGGATCCCGGCCCAGTCGGTGAGCCACGCGGAGGTGAGCAGCACGAGCAGCACGACGACGAGCGGCAGCACCGGGATGCCGCCCACGCGTTCCCCGGAGGTCCAGGTGTTCAACGGACGCAATAGCCGTCGTCCGACGATGATCATGAACAGCACGAATCCCAGACCACCGCCGAATGCGATCAGCGATCCGCTCATGTCGCCCTTCGCACTCGCCACCACTGTCGCCAGCAGCAGCCAGGCGCAAGCGTCGTCGAAGGCGGCCAACGACAGCGCCATGGTGCCGACCCTGGTGTTCTGCAAGCCCGAATCGTGAATGATCCAGGCCAGCACGGGAAATGCGGTGACCGACAGCGCGGCCGCCAGGAACAGCGCGCCTTGCCAGGTCGCTACCTTATCGGTGAAATAGTCGCCCTGCGAGACCAATAGCACGCCGAGGCCGCCACCGAGCAGGATCGGCACCCCGACACCGGTCACGGCCGTCGAACCCGCCACTCGCACATGTTCGGTGAGGATGTCGACCTTGAACGAGGATCCGACCAGGAACATGTAGAGGACTATGCCCAACTGGCCCACCACATAGATCACGGCGAGCGAGGGGTGTGGCACCGTGCCACCGTTCACCTGCACGGTGGAGGGAAACAACCAGTGCTGCGCGCTCGGCCATACGGCACCCAAAACCGAAGGGCCGAGCACGAATCCGGCCACCATGATGGCGACGACCTGTACCTGCCCCAACCGTTTGAAAACCAGCCACAGCAGCCGGTATACGGCCAGGATCACCAGCATCTGCACAAAAAAGCGCATGGACAGGTCGAGATAAGACGGCACGACGCCACCTCCTGTTGAAACGGCTACGCCGCTCGGTATTTCATGCCGCTACGCTGCGGGCGACGGGGGATAGATGGGGCATTCCTCCAGCAGGTCGAACGGCGCGAAGAGGTTCCAGTTCTTCTCCGCTCGCAGCCGGTTGACCAGCGGGTTGTCGCCCGTCCAGAAGTCGCCGCTGACCAGGCGCACATGGTATTTCGGGTCCAGATCCGCGGACATGTCCAGGATGACCTGGCCCATCACCGGCTGCCGGTCGTCGTAGACGGCGCAGATCAGGCGGTAGTAGGTCTCGTATCCTGTCTTGAAGAAGGCGCTGTAGAGGTCGATGGCCTCGGTCTCCTTCTTGAGTCCGTCCAGCGTGTCGGCCGTCATCTCGGCCGCCTTGCGTGCGGTGGCCAGCGCCAGCAGCACGCCGCCGGAGAACACCGGGTCGGTGAAGCTGCCCGCGTCACCGATCACGAAATAGCCGGGCCCGGCCAGCGTGTCGGTGTGGTATTCGAAGTTGCGCTCGCCCTTCAGCTCACGCACCACCGTGGTGCCGCGCAGCCGATCCACGATCCGCGGGATCCGCGCCAGGTGCTCGTCGAAGACCTTCTCCGGCCGATCGGACTGCAGGATCGACATCCGCGCCACCGCACCGATGCTGATCACATCGGACTTCAGCGGGATCCCCCACAGCCACCCGTCCTCGTGCACGCCGAGCTGGGTGTCACCCTCGACGCCCGGATTCATGCTCTCGTCGAGGTTGCCGAAGTGCTTGAAGACCGCGGCCATCTTGAGCCTGCTGTCGGAGACCCGCAGATTCAGCTTCTTGACGAGCACGCCGGCCCGCCCGGACGCATCCACGATGTATCGCGCACTGACGTGGTGGTTTTCGTCGTTGTGGGTGTAGGACACACCCTCGGCGCGGCCGTCGACGATATCGACGTCGGTGACGACAGCTTCTTCGAGGACGGTGACCCCGGGCTCCACCGTGGCGGCGTCGAGCAGCGTCTTGTCGAATTCGGCCCGCTCCACCTGGATGGCCCACGGCCGCCTGCCGTCACCGATCTCGCCGAAGTCGATGCGCCGCACGGCACCGCCGATGCCGGTGAGCTCGACGCCGGGCTTGAAGGCGTACGGCTTGGCCATGACCGCATCCAGCAGACCCATCTGCTCGAGGATCTCGGTCGTGTAGGGCAGGAACGACTCCCCGATGTGGAAGCGGGGGAAGGCGACCTTCTCCAACAGCAGCACCTGGTATCCGCGCCGCGCCAAGGTCAGCGCATAGCCGCAGCCCGCCGGGCCGCCACCGATGACGATCGCGTCGTAGTCGGGACTCTCCATTGTGGTTACTCCTTGGTCGATCCGGTTATCGGGAAAAACCGCTCAGCGGCTGAGGATTCGATGTAGCGCACGGGACAGTTCCGCGGTCGGGTCCGCGACCGCGCCCGTGCTGCGCCAGGCCACGTGCTGATCGGGTCGGACCAGAATCGCCCCGTCGTCGGCGATTTCGCGGGCAGCGGCCCACTCGCCCGGATCGGCCCATTCCGCGCCGGCGCCGATCCGCACGATGTGGATTCGCAGATCGAGTTCGGCGGCGACCGCGGCGGCGGCCTCCGCCCAGCCGACGCCGCCCGGACCCGCGATCAGCGTGAACGTGCCGACGCCGACCAGATCCAGGGTGGAGCGACGCGCCCCGGCGCCGCCGACCCAGGCGTGCGGCAGCCGATGTCCGGGTCGGGTGGTCGGAACGTAGACGTCACCCATCGGTTCCACCGGGGGCGCGGGGGTGCCGTCCGGCACCAGCGCACCGTCGGGATAGACCAGACCGAGCTCCAAATCGTGGGCCTGACAGTCGATTCGGTGGGTTCGGAACACCTCCGCCGCCCGCGCACGCGCCGTCGCCCCGCGCGGCGAATCCTCGAAGTAGGTGTTCAGCAGTGTCGGCCGCATCCACCGGGGCACCTGCGGGCTCAGACCCAGGGCATTCTCCGAGACGAGCTCGGAATTGGCGATGATGCCCACCGCCCAATCCAGATTCCGCCTGCCGACCGGCCTGCGCTCGGGTTCGTAGCTGTCCAGCAGTTCCGGGCCCGCCTCGCCGGATTCGACCGCGGCGATCTTCCACGCCAGATTGTGCGCGTCCTGGATGGCGGTATTGAGCCCGAGACCCGCCGCGGGCGGCAGCTTGTGCGCGGCATCTCCGGCCAGGAAGACCCGGCCGACCCGGTACTGCTGCGCGATCACCGCGTCGACATTCCAGTTGCTGACCTTGTGCAGGCGGATCCGCAGGTCCGGGGTCTGCAGGGTGTCGCGGATCCGGGCGAGCACGGCCTCGCGGTCGTGGCGCGCCGGATCATCCTCGGTCGTGGTGAAATGCAGGCCCCACTCCTCCGAGAAGCGGCCCCAGGTGGGACCCATCTCGACCAGCGTGGCGCCGGACAGCTCGGGCCTGGTGGGGTTGATGAAATAGGTGAGCAGCGCGCCATCGCGCTGCCAGCGCGACAGGTCCGCCGAGAAATGCACCGTGGTGACCTGATGGAACTTCGGCCAGCCCTCCATCCGCATCTTGAGTTTTGGGCCGATGGTGCGCCCGCCGTCCGCGGCGATCAGGTAGCGGGCCCGCACCGTCGAGGTCTCCCCCGCGGTATCGCGCACCGTGGCGAGGATGCCGTCGGCATCCTCGGTCCAGTCCATCAGCTCGACCCCGTAGCGCAGCCTGCCCGGCGCGCGATCCTCGGCGGCCTTGCGCAGCAACGGTTCCGATCGGATCTGGGGCAGATTGGTCGCCGCCACCGGGCTGGCGTTCGCGTAGCGGTCGTGCAGTTCCCCGCCGCCGAAGGCGTCCATTTCGTAGAGGACGCGCCCGTCGAAGGGCCCCTTGCCCGCCAGCGAAGTCTGCCAGCACACCTTGCCGAACTTCTCCAGCGGCGCGCCGACCGCCTCGAACAGATCGGCGATCCCGTGCTGCCGGAAGACTTCCATGGTGCGCTGATTCAGATAGTGCGCCTTGGGAAGTCGCGCGGTATCGGGCCGCTGTTCGATCAGCAGATGGTCGACACCGAGGTTGGACAGGAAGATCGACGCCGACAGGCCACAGCCGCCCGCCCCGACGATCAATACCGTCACATTCATTTCCGCCATATCTTCACCTCCGTCGCCGGACCGGGTCAGTGCCCGTGCCCGTCCTGGTGTTCGGGCAGGCGGGGTCCGACGGAGGTCGGCCCGTCCGGGTATGGGAAGGAACTCGGGATGCCGCCGTCGTGGCCGGGGACGTACTGCGCGGTGTTCAGCGAGCCGGTGATCGGCGTATCGCCGCCGGGTGTCAACCAGATATGCGCGTCCCAGGCCCGCGGATGGACCAATCCCGCCGGTTTCGGCAAGGCCAGTGGAATGCTGCCCGGATTCTGGCCGAGCCACTCCTCTTCCGGCGGTTGATGAATCATGTCGAAGTTCGGGAAAGCGTGCACACCCCGTTCGTGGAACGCCCAGTCGGTCGGGTACAGGCACAGGCCGTTCTCGATCGGGGTGATGCCCGGGGTGTACACCGCGCCGTAGAACCAGCCGACGAGCTCATACGGGAAGGTCGGCGTGTAGGGGTTGGTGAAATTGGGATTCGGGTTGAGCGACCGGTAGAACAGCCCGGTCGGCTGCCCGCTGGTGACGGCGTCGCGGATGACGGTGCCCGCGGTGATCCCGTCCAGCGAGCGCGCGATGATGTCGAGCGAACGCGGCAGGTCGAGCAGGCCGACGCCGACGTTCTCGTACTGCACCCAGCCGTGCGAATCCGGGCCCCAGCCGCCGAGCATCGCCAGCGCGACGACGTCGGCGGGACCGTTCAGAACTCGCAAGGGCCCGAGCCGATCCAGCACCCGCTGCTGGTCGGCGGCGAGCAGTGCGGCCCGCTCATCGGCGCCGCACTGCCGACCGGTCACCGGCGCCACGGCGGGCGGTTGGACCGCGGGGTCGGCGGTGGCGACCGGCGGTACGGCGACCGCGGCCACGGCGGCGACGGCGACCGCGCCCCTTTTGATTGCGTGGCGGACCCGCGAGGAGCCCCTGAGCTGTGTCATGTCGATCTCCCGTTCGGTCTCAGCGGTGAGTGGGCGGCATGGGCTGGTCGATGAACTCGAACAGTTCGTCGTCCCCGGCGGCGTCGAGGGTGTCCAGCACCTCGTCGATCTCACCGCCGCGCAACTGCCGCAAGAGTTCGTCGAGGCGAGTGGTGATGTCGGCCAGGTCGTTTCGATCGAGATCGGCGTTATCGCAGACCTCCGCCAGCGACTGGATGCGGGACCGGATCAGGCCCGCGGTGTCCTCGGCGGGCACGATCTCGTCACGGATATGGCGGGCCAGCGCCAGCGGCGTCGGATAGTCGAAGACCACGGTGGTGGTCAGCTTCAGCCCCGTCGCCCCCTTGAGCCGGTTGCGGAACTCCACCGCGCCGAGCGAATCGAATCCGAGATCGGTGAATGCCGCCTCGGCGCCGATCGCATCCGGGGAATCGTGCCCGAGCACCGCCGCGGCGTGTGCCCGAATCACATTGAGCACCAAGGTGTCCTGATCGGCTTGCGCCAATCCGGCCAGACTCGTCGCTAACTTGCCGGATTCGCCGGCGCCTTCGGATTCCGCGGCCCGCCGGGTGCCGCGCAGCAACCCGCGCAACGCGGGTGGCAGCGCATCGGCGGCCTGCGCACCCGCCGCCCGGATGGTGGCCACATCCAAACGCGCCGCCACCGTGAGCGATTGACCGTAGACCAGCGCGGCGTCCAGCATCGCGAGGCCGTCCTCGGTGCCTATCGGCTGCAGGCCGTCGCGGCGCATCCTGGCGAAGTCCTGCTCGTCCAGGTGGCCGGTGATCCCGCTCGCCTGTTCCCAGATGCCCCAGGCGATGGAGGTCGCCGCCAGGCCGAGGCGCTGGCGGTGCGCGGCCAGCGCGTCCAGGAATACGTTGGCGGCCGCGTAATTCGCCTGCCCGGGGCCACCGAGCACGCCGGCCACCGAGGAGTACAGGACGAATGCCGACAACTCCAGCTCCGCGGTGGCCCGATGCAGATTCCAGGCCGCGGTCGCCTTGGCGCGGAAGACCTTCTCGATCCGCTCCGGGGTGAGTTCGGTGAAGACCGCGTCGTCGATGACGCCCGCGGCATGCACCACCGCCGTCAGCGGATGGGCGGCCGGAATCGCGGCGAGCACGGCGGCCAGCGCCGTGGCATCCGCGGCGTCGCAGGCGGCGATCTCCACCTCGGCGCCGAGTCCGGCCAATTCCGCGGCGAGTTCCTCGGCGCCCGCTGCCGTGCGGCCGCTCCGGCTGAGCAGCAACAGGTTTCGGGCGCCGTGTGCGGTCACCAGATGCCGTGCGGCAGCCGCGCCGAGTACACCGGTGCCACCGGTGATCAGCACCGTCCCGGCCGGATCGATCGGATCGGGGATGGTCAGTACGTTCTTGCCGACGTGCCGGGCCTGGCTGAGGTAGCGGAAGGCCTCCGGCGCGCGCCGCAGATCCCACGGCGTCACCGGCAGCGGTTCCAGCACCCCCGACTCGAACAGCGCCAGCAGTTCGACCAGGATCTCGTGCAGACGTTGCGGACCCGCCTCCATCAGCACGAAGCCGCGGTACATGACGCCGGGATGGTCGGCAGCCACCTTCTCCGGGTCGCGGATGTCGGTCTGGCCCATTTCGATGAACCGGCCGCCGCGCGGTAGCAGTCGCAGCGACGCGTCCACGAAATCGCCTGCGAGCGAATCGAGTACGACGTCCACGCCGCGGCCGTCGGTGGCGGCCCTGAACTGCTCCTCGAAGTCGAGGGTGCGCGAGTTGGCGATGTGCTTATCGTCGAAACCCATCTGCCGCAGCGTGTCCCACTTCGGCAGGCTCGCCGTCGCGTAGACCTCCAGGCCGAAGTGGCGGGCCAACTGCGCGGTCGCCATACCGACACCACCGGTGGCCGCGTGCAACAGCAGCGACTCGCCCTCCCGCACCCCGGCCAGGTCGACCAGCGAGTAGTACGCGGTGGCGAAGACCGCGGGCACCGCGGCGGCCTGGGCGAAGGTCCAGCCCGTCGGCATCGGCACCACCATGGACTGATCGGAGACCACCGTCGAACCGATGCCGGCGAACAGACCCATCACCCGGTCGCCGGGTGCGAAATCGGTGACGTCCGAAGCCACGTCGACCACGACGCCCGCGCCCTCGCCGCCGATCGGCGCGCTCGGATCGGGGTACATGCCGAGCACGATCAGCACATCGCGGAAGTTCATGCCGGAGGCGCGCAGTTGCACCCGCACCTGCCCCGGCTCCAGCGGGCCCGGCTCCGGATCATCGTGCAGCACGATGTTGTCGCCGTTGAGCGTGCCCTTGCCGAGCGAGCCCAGCCGCCACGGCTTGACCCCGATCGACTCGGCCGAACCGACCGAATCGACGCCGGCGCGCCCGAGCCGCGGCACATGCGCCACCCCGCGTCGCACCACGACCTGCGGTTCGGTCTCCGAGACCAGCGCCGCGACCACCGCGGCCCGGTACTCGGCCGGATCGTCCACATCGACCACGACGAGCCGTTCCGGATTCTCCGCCTGGGCGCTGCGCAGCAGGCCCCACAGCGGTGCCGACGCGAGATCCGACACGTCCTCGCCGCCGTCCAGCGCGACCGCGCCGCTGGTGACCACCACGGTCGTCGCGGCCGCGGTGCGTTCATCGGCCCACAGCTCACCGATGGTGGTGAGCACGCTGGTCAGCCGGGCGCTCGCCGCCGTGGCATCGGCCTCGGACGCACCGAAGCTGCGCAGCACGATCGCTTCCGCGCCACCGGCGGCCCGGTAGCGTTCCAGCGAATCCGCCTGCCCCACACCGTAATCCAGAGCCTCCCAGGATCCGCCGTCCTCGACGCGCGGCTGGGCCACCCAGTTCAGCGCATACAGCCCCTCCGCGCCCGCGGACTTGGCCGCCGCACCGAGCTGGTCCATGCTGATCGCGCGCAGCGACAGCGCGTCCACCCTGGCCACCAGCGACCCGGTGCCGTCGGCCACCGTCACCGCGAGCCGGTCCGGCCCCGCCGGTGTCAGCCGAACGCGCAATGCCGTGGCGCCCACGGCGAAGACCGATACGCCCTCCCAGGCGAAGGGCAGTTTGACCTGTGAGGTGTCACCGCCGGTGCCCGCGTCCACCGCCATCGCGTGCAACGCGGCATCCAGCAGCGCCGGATGCACCCCGAATTCCGCCGCCGCGGCCCTGGCCTGTTCCGGCAATTCCACCTCGGCGAACAGATCCGCATCACGCCGCCACAGCGCGGTCAGACCGCGGAAGGTCGGGCCGTAGCCGTATCCGGCCTCGGCCAACTGCTCGTAGGCATCGCTCACGTCGACGGCGACCGCACCCTGCGGCGGCCAAGCCGCGAACTGCTCGTCGGATCCGGAATCGGTAGCGGCGGTGAGCACACCGGTGGCGTGGCAGGTCCACGTGACGGACTCGTCGAGTTCCTCGCCGCCGAGCGGGCGCGAGTAGATGGCGAACGAACGGTCCGCGGTCTCACCACTCGGTCCGCCGACCACCAATTGCACCGTCACCCCGCCCTGGGCGGGCAATACCAGCGGAGCCTGCAACACCAGCTCCGCGACCCGCGGGCAGTCCGCCACCTCCCCGGCGTGCACCGCCAGTTCGACCAGCGCGGTACCCGGCACCAGCACGCTGTCACCGACCACGTGATCGGCCAGCCAGGGGTGCGAGGACAGCGCCAACCGGCCGGTCAGCAAGATCCCGTCCCCCTCGGCCAGCGCGATCGTCGCGCCGAGCAACGGGTGCCCCGCGCTGCGCAGGCCGACGGCACCGAGATTGCCCAGGCCCTCGGGCTTGTCCAACCAGAACCGCCTGCGCTGGAAGGCGTAGGTGGGCAGATCCACCGGCGTCACCGCGACCCCGGCCAGGGCCGCGCTCCAATCGACCGGGGTACCCGCCGCGTGCACGGTCGCCAATGCGGTCAGGAAGGCCAGGGGCTCTTCGAGTTTCGGGTGCAACGCGGGTGCGGCGGTGACGGTGTCGAGGTCGTCCTCGGCGATGCTGTCCCGGGTGAGTGCGGTCAGCGTGGTACCGGGACCAGCCTCCAGGAATACGCTCGCGCCATGTTTGCGCGCCGCCCGAACTCCCGCCAGATACCGGACCGGTTCGCGCACATGACGCACCCAGTAGCCAGGCGTGCACAGCTGCGCCGGATCGGCCAGCTCGCCGGTCAGATTCGACACGATCGGGATGGTCGGCGGGTGGTAGGTCAGGCCCGCGCACACACCCTCGAAGTCGGCCAGGATCGGGTCCATCCGCGGCGAGTGGAAGGCATGGCTGACCCGCAGCCGCTTGGTGGCGTGCCCGCGCGCGGCCAATTCGGCCGCTACCTCGTCCACCGCATCCTCGTCACCGGAGACCACCACAGTCGCCGGACCGTTGATCGCGGCGATCGCGATCCGGCCCGCTCTGCCCTCGAGCAGCGGGAGCACCTCGTCCTCACCCGCGGGTACCGAGAGCATCGCGCCGCCCTCCGGCAGCGCCTGCATCAGCAGGCCGCGCGCGGCAACGAGTTTCGCCGCATCGGCGAGCGACCAGACCCCGGCCAAGTAGGCGGCGGTCAGCTCGCCGATGGAGTGACCCATCAGCAGATCCGCCCGCACACCATAGGATTCGGCCAACCGGTAGAGGGCAACCTCGATCGCGAACAGCGAGGCCTGGGTGTAGGCGGTCTGCCCCAGCTGCGCGGCCTGCGGCGAATCCGGTTCGGCGAAAACGACATCACGGATCGAGGCGCCGAAATGCCGGTCCAGCTCGGCGCACACCTCGTCGAACGCGGTCGCGAATGCCGGGTACCGCGCGTACAGCTCACGGCCCATGCCGGTCCGCTGCGCGCCCTGTCCCGGGAACAGCACCGCCGTCTTGACGCCGGGAACGGCACTGCCCCGAATAACGGTGGGCGAGGTGCGGTCCGCGGCCAGCACATCGAGCGCGGTCAGCAGCTCATCCCGATCGGCGCCGAGTAGCACCGCGCGGTGGGAGAACCGCGCCCGGCCGACGGCCAGGGTGTGACTCACATCGGTGGCCCCGGCCTCCGGATATTCGCGCAGGAAGTCCACCAGCCGTTGCGCCTGTTCGGTCACCGCCGCCTCGCTGGTGCCCGACAGCACCCACGGAACGACCGACGGAACAACCGAAGGCATTGTCTCCGTGGGCATTTCCTCGCCCGACTCATCGGCGGGCGCATCGCTGTCGTCGGCCTGCTCGAGGATCACGTGCGCATTCGTTCCGCTGATGCCGAATGCGGAGACCCCGGCCCGGCGCGGCCTGCCGTTACGCGGCCACGGCTGCGCCTCGGTCGCCAGCCGCACCGCACCCGTGGTCCAATCCACGTGCGGCGACGGCTCATCCACGTGCAGGGTCGGCGGCACCAGCTCGTGCTGCATCGCCATCACCATCTTGATGACGCCCGCCACGCCGGCGGCGGCGCTGGTATGACCCATATTCGACTTCACCGAACCCAGCCACAGCGGCACCTCACGCCCGCGGCCGTAGGTCGCGAGCAGCGCCTGCGCCTCGATCGGGTCGCCGAGCGAGGTTCCGGTACCGTGCGCCTCCACCACATCGACCTGATCGGCGGTGACCCGCGCATTGTTCAGCGCCTGTTCGATCACCCGGCGTTGGGAGGGACCATTGGGGGCGGTCAGTCCGTTGGACGCACCGTCCTGGTTCACCGCGGAACCGCGCAGCGTGGCCAGCACGCGGTGGCCGTTCCGCTTGGCGTCCGAAAGCCTTTCCAGCACCAGCATTCCCACGCCCTCGGCCCAGGTGGTGCCATTGGCGGCGGCGGAGAAGGGCTTGGCCCGGCCGTCCGGGGAGATGACGCGCTGGCGGGAGAAGGCGATGAACGCCTCGGGCGTCGGCATCACCGTCACACCACCGGCCAGGGCCAGCGAGCACTCGCCGAGACGCAGCGCGCGTGCGGCATCGTGCATCGCCACCAGCGAGGACGAACAGGCGGTATCGATCGAGACGGCGGGACCCTCCAGCCCGAGCGCGTAGGCCACCCGGCCGGACGCGACGCTGGAAGTGCGGCCCGTCATCAGTAGGCCCGCCAGACCGCTACGATCCTCGGCGATGGTCGGGCCGTACATCACCTCGATGATGCCCGCGAAGACACCGGTCTGGGTGCCGCGCAGCGTCGTCGGGTCGATGCCCGCCCGCTCCAGCGCCTCCCAGGAAACCTCGAGCAGCTGACGCTGCTGGGGTTCCATGGCCAGCGCCTCCTTGGGGCTGATCCCGAAGAAGGCGGCATCGAAATCCGCTGCGCCCTCGAGGAATCCGCCCGATCGGGAGTACGAGGTACCCTCGTGATCCGGATCCGGGTTGTACAGATTCTCGACATCCCAGCCGCGGTCTTCCGGGAACTCCGTAATGGCATCCCGCCCCTCGGCCACCATCGCCCACAGATCCTCCGCCGAGCGCACGCCGCCTGGGTAGCGGCATGCCATGCCGACTATCGCGATCGGCTCCGAAGCCTTGGCCTCGACCTCCTGCAGACGCTGACGCGTCCGATGCAGATCTATCGCCGCCCGCTTCAGATAGCTGCGGAGTTCTTCCTCAGTCGCCATGCACGTCTCCCGAACTAGCGCTGGATCGGCAAATCGCCGTGCTGCCTCGCAGCGACGAAAACCGTTACCGTTGACCGGCTTCCATGGTCACCAGTGGGCCCGATCGGCGGTAACCCCTAGCTGGCCCCTATCCCGACAATGGGTACGGACAGTTCCGCGCAGACCGGCTTATACTCCCCCACAGCATCATTCGCGATTTTCGGAGCTCCGTCGCGAGCATTCATCAGCAGTTAGGTGCCAAAGATGAAGTACTGGTTCAATTCACGTGGCCTGCGGACGTCGATACACAAATCGCGTATCGCACTGTCCGCGATCGCGGTGGCCGCGGGAATGGTGGCGGGGTCGGCGACCACAATTGCCGCACCGCCGGATTCGGGGTGCGGCGCATCGCGCTGGGTGGGCAGTTGGCTGATGGCGCCCTCGGATTCCTTACCGCTCGGGGACCTCGCGTTCACCCCCACCGCGGCGGTGTACAACCAGACCTACCGGATTGTGCTGACACCGCATCTGGGCGGTTCGACACTGCGGCTGCACCTGTCCGCCCGGCAAAGCCCGCTGCCGTTCACCTTCGCCTCGGTTACCGTGGCCAAGCAGCAGGACGGACCGGCGATCCAGCCGGACACGATCAGGAAGGTGACCTTCGGCGGCTCCGACTCGGTCACAGCCGCGGCCGGATCAGACCTGGTCAGCGACCCGATCGCGCTCGACTTCGAGGCCTTCGAGCCGTTGGCGGTCAGCATCTACGTGCCCGGTATGTCGATCATGCCCACCGAGAATGTGGTCGGCCTGTCCACCAGCTACTACGGCGCGCCGGGCTCCGGTGATCACGCCTACGATGCCGACGGCGCGGCGTTGACGCTGCACACCACGAGCGTGCTCTTCGCCACCGGCATGGATGTGCTCGCCCCCGCCGAATACTCCAGTGTGATCGCCATGGGCGATTCCATCACCACCGGATATGCCGGCGCTTCGTATTACGAAGGACCGCAGGATCCCGCGATTGTCGACCGGAATCTGCGTTACATGGATTTTCTGCAGCGCCGGTTCGACGCCTCCGGCACACCGATGGTCGCATTGCATTCGGCCATCTGGGGAAATCGGGTGATACGCAATGCCACAATTCCGCACACCGGGCCCGGAGCAGGCACCCGGCTACAGAAAGACGTCATCGATACCGCCGGGGTCTCCGATGTGATTATCGCCTCCGGCACCAACGATCTCGCATTTCCGCCGGCACCGACGGTCGAGCAGTTGAGCGCGGCCTATATCGAATTGATCGACCGTCTGCACGCCGCGGGGATCAGGGTGCACCTCGCGACGATTCCGCCCTCGGTGCGCTCGTGGATCGCGGGCGGGCTGGCACCGTTCGCCGACCCGGCGCGTCAGCAGGTCAACGCCTGGATTCGCAGCCAAACCTACTCCGATACCGTGATCGACTTCGACGCCGTCCTC
Organism: Nocardia sp. NPDC050710; assembly: GCF_040654375.1. Classification (NCBI taxonomy): domain Bacteria; kingdom Bacillati; phylum Actinomycetota; class Actinomycetes; order Mycobacteriales; family Nocardiaceae; genus Nocardia; species Nocardia sp. NPDC050710. The sequence goes on from NZ_JBFAHV010000001.1 coordinate 230,788, forward strand.
CGTGATCCGAACGACCCCGCGGCGCAGCGCGCCGATCTCGTCTCGCCCACCCTGGTGCACCCCAACCCGGCGGGCCATCGGGCCATGGCCGAGGCCATCGACATCGCGACCCTCCAGGGGTCGCGATGCCGATGAACCCGTTGTCCTAGAGGCGATCCCGGGCGGCTGCCTGCTTGCGGAACACCGGTGACATCCGCAGCGCCATCCGCCCGGCAAAGCCCGGCGAGAGCTGGGTCGTCGCGAACATCGACCGGACCGGCATGCCCATATCGAGCACCTCGGCCCGGTCCTTCAGGATCGCGCCGACGATCTTGCCCGAGATCCTGTCCACGGTCGTGGAGCCCAGCAGCTTGCTGGCCTCCACCCCCTGGTCGACCCAGGCCTGGTACATGCCGTCGCCCTTGACGAATCCCGGCAGCACCACCGAGAACCCGATCGGCGACCGGTGGTACTCCGCGCGCAGCGACTGCGACAGCGAGAGCAGGCCCGCCTTGGTCGCGGCATAGGGAGCCTGGTAGGCGGGCGCGATCTTGGCGGCGCCGGTGGAGACGAAGACGACGTGGCCGCGCTCCCGCTCCACCATGCCCGGCAGCACCCGCCGGGTCAGCAGCATGGGCGCCACCAGGTTCACATCCGTCATCCAGCGCAGTTCGTCGGGCGTGTATCCGGCGAAGGCCGAGGCCAATTCGGCCCCGGCATTGTTGATCAGGATGTCGACCGGTCCCAGCGCCCGCTCCGTCTTGTCGACCAGGTCGTCGAGTTCGCCCAATCGAGCCAGATCGCCCACGATCGGCTCGGCCTTCACACCGGTCTCGCGCAGTTCGTTCGCGAGCGCCTCGAGTACATCGGCGCGCCTGCCCGCTACCGCGACATTGGCGCCCGCGGCCGCGAGGCGGCGCGCCACCCGGTGGCCGATCCCGCCGGACGCACCGGTCAGGAGCACGGTCCGTTCCTTCAGATCCTTCACTATTCCTCCTGGAAGATCGCCTCGAGCACAGACCATGACGGCTTGCGGAGCGCATACGACAGGGACCGAACGACCGTTCGCCCTGGGTGCAGGATGTCGCGACCCCGATACCTGGTCAACCCCTACCCCACACCCCCTATTGCCAGCTAACACCGCGCTGACCTGGTTCGCCTTGACCCTCCCCTGGCCCACCAGTACGGTTGGCACGTACGTTCGTTCGGTTTGATAGTCGAAGGAGACCACCATGGTCGATGTCGCGGATAGCGTGTACACCGAAGCAACCGACCCGGATTGTCTCGACGACGAGACCGCCGCCGAAATGCTCCGCGGGGCGCCGTGGCGGCGTGTGGCGCTGATCGGCGACAGCACCGCACACGGCGCGGGCGATCCGAGCCCGGGCTATCGCGAAATCTATTGGGCTCCCCGGGTTCTCAAGGTACTGCGGGATGCGGTGGGATCGGTCGATTTCCTCAATACCGGCCAGATCAACGCCACCAGCAAGCAGGTGCTCGACACCCAGCTCGACCGCGCGATCGCCTTCGAACCGGATCTGCTCTACGTGGCATGCGGCGGCAACGATCTGTGGACACACAACCCGGACTACGACGCCGCGGAAGCCAATCTGGACGCGATGTTCGCGGCGGGTAAGCGGACGGGCGCTCGGCTGGCCACGATGACCATCGCCGACGCCGTGCCCGCCCATGTGCCCGAGTTGCTCCCCTTCCGGGAGCGGTTGGACGAGCTCAACAAGAGGATCCGCGCGGCCGCCGATCGGCACGACGCCATCCTGGTGGATCTGTGGTGGCATCCGGTCGGGCGGCGGACCAATGTGATGTCTGCCGATAACATCCACTTCAATATTTCCGGCCACGCGGTGGTCGCCGCCGAGGTGATCAAGGCACTGGCGGCCGCCACCCCCTGATCGCCGCGGCCGGATTCACGTGGGTTCGGCCGTGCGGATCCATACCGCCGGGCGGGCGCGGGCTATCGTTCGCTCGCGTCCGCCCGCAATGGCGGGCACGGCGCGCCGGGTAGGGTGGCCAGCTCGAAATGCCACCACTCGTTCTGATAGGTCCGGCACAGCCCCCACCGGTTCCCGTGCACTTCCAGCCATTGCGCACCGACCCGCGGCCCCACATCGACCGCATGCCCCGCGACATGGGTCGACTCCTCGGGCGGCAGCACCCAGCGCCTCGCCTCATCCGGACTGCCGTAAGTGGCGATCCCGTCCTCCCACAGTGCCTGCTGCTCGGCGTGCGTCCGATACCCGGAGTTGATCCACAGCGGCACCCCCGCGGCATGCGCGGCATCCTCCGCGAGGGTGTACGCCACCACCAATGCCGGGTCCAGTCCCTCGGTACCGGCGGCCGCGCCCACCAATTCCCACTGGACGACCGGCACGGCATGGGTGGCGGGCGCCGCCACCGTGCCGGCCAGGAGCGCCGGAGACGCCACGGCCAGCATTCCCAGCAGCATCCGCCTCCGATATCCGTGCCCAGTCAGCGACATGCGGGCAATACTAGCGGCGCCGACCGGCCGACTCTCCCTGACAGATCCCTCCCGACATCCGGCGTGAACGTCATCCGTTCTCGCGGGTCGGCATCGGATCCTCGTCGACGAGGGTGCGCACCTCGTCATCGGTGGCGAGATGGATCGGCCGCAGGCACAGCGCGGAACCGCGCGCGGTGTCGCGGAGTCCGTGATGCCACGCACGGTCGCTGACGCGCAGGCTCCGTGGACCGGGTCGGGCCAGTAGGAAACCCACGGAACCACCTGGCGCACAGGCGGACAGAGTCTCGACGCAGAGGTTGGTCAGGTTCAGCAGGCCGACCGGATCCGGCCAGGTCGGCAGCGGTTCGATGGTGGGGAGGACGGGGGCGGTGCCGCCATCGGGGGCGAGGAACATGCACCAGAGGCTGCGGTGGGTAAAGGTATACCCACCCAGCAGGGTGCACCAGCGCAGGCGCAAGTCCTCGGCGGTTCGGATGGGCGGCATCAGATCGGGCGAGAGCAGCGGGGGCAGATCGTTGTTATTCGGCATGGGCACACGATGTGCCCGAATCCGCTTGCACGACAAACGCGTTATCCACAGGAAAGATCGTTGTCCACATAGTTATCCAGTGCTGTGGATCACAAGGGACGAACGGGAGCTATCGACCTAATCGGTCAGACCTATTGGGCCTTCACCAGTTTCACGACCTCGGCGCCCGCGTACTCCAGCCACACCCGATCCCCAGCCTGTAGTGGCGCATCGGTCTCGACCTGCGCGTCCCGCACCGTCACCGCTTCACAGGACTCGGTGGTCACCACTCCGAACCCACCGTCACGATCCGAGATCCACCTATCGACAATTGCCCACATCGCACGAAGACTAATGCGCCGCAAGCGGTATCGGCAGAGGTGATACCTGTGGAAGATTGCCCCCTCCGAACACTTCGTTCGCCGAAAGAACCGTGCGCCGACACGAGACGTCGACGCACGGTACACACTCCCATCGAAGACCGACCGGTCGGATCGAGGTCTAACCGCCGCGCTCCCCCCGAATCAATTCGGCGGCTTCGCGATTGCGCCCGATGCGCTCTCCGATTTCGCGACCGTGTTCGCGCGCGTACGCGATGGCGGTCCGGATTCCGCGCGATTGCAGTTCGGATTCCTGACTCAGCACCGCGATTCGGCGCTCCACCGGCCCTTCGAGCTCCAAGAGTCGCGCCACGACCTCCCAGACCTCCGGCCCCGCGGCCAGTGCGGCTCGCCGGTCGTCGACCGGGCCCCGGAACACGATCCCCGGATGCTCCAGTTGGTCGACCCCCTCCCGGATCAGCCTGTTCAGCAATACGGTCGAACTCGTTCCCTCTTGTGCGGCGCGTGCGACCAGCCGTCGACTGGCGGATTCCGAGATACGAAATGTCGTACTCATTGCCCTCCTCGACTCGACCACTCGAAACTCCCGACCAACTCGTCAGGAGTCAAGCGTCCCGCGCCGGACGGTGCCGGCACTCCGGCGAACCGGGGGACATCGCCGTGTCACCGGGATGCCCCCACGCCGAATCGCCCGTTCAGACCCGTTCTTTGGAACGGGTGCGCACCCGCAGCGCGATCGGCTTCTGCGTTTCGGCGAAGAAGTCGTTGCCCTTGTCGTCGACGACGATGAACGCCGGAAAATCCTCGACCTCGATCTTCCAGACCGCTTCCATACCCAGCTCGGGATACTCCAGCACCTCGACCGACTTGATGCAGTCCAACGCGAGCCGCGCCGCGGGGCCTCCGATGGAGCCCAGGTAGAAACCACCGTGTTCCTTACACGCCTTGGTCACCTGGGCCGAGCGATTGCCCTTGGCGAGCATGACGAACGAGCCGCCCGCGGCCTGGAACTGGTCGACGTAGGAGTCCATCCGGCCCGCGGTGGTGGGGCCGAAGGAACCCGACGCATAGCCGTCAGGGGTCTTGGCAGGGCCCGCGTAATAAACCGCCATCTCGCGCAGGTACTCGGGCATGGGTTCGCCCGCGTCGAGCCGTTCCTTGATCTTGGCGTGCGCGATATCGCGGGCCACCACCAGCGGCCCCGTCAGCGAAAGCCGGGTCTTGACCGGGTATTTCGAGAGTTCGGCGCGGATCTCCGACATCGGCCGGTTCAGATCGATCTTGACGACGTCACCACCGAGGATGGAGTCGGTCTGCTCCGGCAAGTACTGCGCGGGTTCGCGCTCCAACTGCTCCAGGAACACACCCTCCGGGGTGATCTTGGCCAGGGCCTGCCGGTCCGCCGAGCAGGAGACCGCGATCGCCACCGGGCAGCTGGCGCCGTGCCGGGGCAGCCGCACCACGCGGACGTCGTGGCAGAAGTACTTGCCGCCGAACTGCGCGCCGATGCCGAAGGATTGGGTCAGCTTGAAGACCTCTTCCTCGAGCTCGAGATCGCGGAAGGCGTGCGCGGTCAGGGAGCCCTCGGTGGGCAGATTGTCCAGATAATGCGCCGAAGCGTATTTCGCGGTCTTCAACGCGAATTCCGCGCTGGTGCCGCCGATGACGACCGCGAGGTGGTACGGCGGGCAGGCCGCGGTGCCGAGCGAGCGGATCTTCTCGTCCAGGAACTCCAGCATGCGCGTGGGGTTCAGGACCGCCTTGGTCTCCTGGTAGAGGAAGGACTTATTGGCCGAGCCGCCGCCCTTGGCCATGAACAGGAATTTGTACGACGGATGCGCGGGATCGCCCTGGGTCGAGTACAACTCGATCTGCGCGGGCAGATTGGTGCCGGTGTTCTTCTCGTCCCACATGGTGATCGGGGCGAGCTGCGAGTAGCGCAGATTCAGCTTGGTATACGCGTCGAATACGCCGCGGCTGATCCATTCGGCGTCATCGACGCCGGTGAGCACACCCTCGGACTTCTTGCCCATCACGATCGCGGTGCCGGTGTCCTGGCACATCGGCAGGATGCCGCCCGCGGAGATGTTGACATTCTTGAGCAGATCCAGCGCGACGAAGCGGTCGTTGCCGGAGGACTCCGGGTCATCGATGATCTTGCGCAGCTGGGACAGGTGCCCCGGCCGCAGATAATGGCTGATGTCGTGCATCGCCTCGGCGGTCAGCAGCCGCAGCGCCTCCGGGTCGACCTGCAGAAAGGTGCGGCCGTTGACCTCGAAAGTGCTGACGCCCTCGGTGGTGAGCAACCGGTAGGGGGTGTCGTCGGCGCCGATCGGCAGCAGATCTGAATAGCGGAATTCCGGCGCGGTCACGGATCGCTCTCCTTCGGACGGGGCTCGGGCATCGAACACAACCTCGGCGGAGGCATTAGCGATGCCGGGCCGTCGACTGTGAACCCTGACTGGTCACAAACACAGCGAGCCTATCCATCGAGCCACACCACCCCGGGGTTAGGCAACCCTTCCTAAGTTCGCCGGGCGATAAAGGTTGCACGTTCAACCCCGGTGGTGCTACCTCTCAGTTCTGACAGTTGTCGCAGTCGCGGTCGTGGCACGACAATTTCTATGACACGTCAGAGTTTGGAGGGCGCAGTCGTGACCGAGCGCAGCGAGGCGGTGTCGTGAACGAACCGCAATGGCTCGACGACGTCGAGATGCGAGCCTGGTTGGGATTCGTGCGCACGCGCGACCTCATCGCGGCCGCTATCGGGCGCGATTCGTCGCGAGCCTCGAACCTCACCTATGTCGAATATTCAGTCCTCGCGAATCTGGCGGACTCCCCCGACCACCGGCTGACCTTCGCCGACCTGGCCGAGAGACTGGAGTGGTCGCAGAGCAGGCTCTCACACCAGATCACCCGGATGGAGAAGCGCGAACTGGTCGTCCGGGAACCGATCCCGGACGACGCCCGCCGCACCGCCGCCCGGCTGACCTCGCGCGGTGCCGAGGTGCTCGGCACCGCCGCTCCCGCGCACGTGCAGAGCGTCCGGCGGCACATGATCGACGCGCTGGACCGCGACCAACTCTGCGCGCTCGCCGATATCTACGACACGCTGCTCGCACACCACCGACGACCCGCGGAGGAGGTCTGAGTCAACTCGCCGAGGATGTCACCGCGTCGGGCCTGGTCGGCACACCGAGGGCCCGTTCGAAGCCGGCGGGCACGATGATGTCACCGCGATCCAGTTCGGCCACACTGGTTTTCCGCAGTCCGAGCAGCGCCGAGTCGATACCGCCGCGCAGGATATCCAGCACGTTCTCCACTCCGGCCTGACCGTTGGCGGCCAGACCCCACAGGTAGGCCCGCCCGATCATGACCGCACGGGCGCCCAGTGCCACCGCCTTCACCACATCGCTGCCGCGTCGGATGCCGCCATCCAGCACCACCTCGATCTGCGCGCCGACCGCGTCGGCGATCACCGGTAGCGCCCGGATCGCCGCCGGGGTGCCGTCGAGGTTGTTGCCACCGTGGTTGGAAACCGAGATCGCGGCCACGCCCGCATCTACCGCGCGGTGCGCGTCGTCGACCCGCATCACACCCTTGAGCATGACCGGGCCACCCCACTGCTCACATATCCAGCGCACGTCGTCCCAGTCCGGGGCGGGCGTACCCATCCATTCGCCGTAGGCGCCGAAGAAGCCCGGTGCGGGTGCGTCGCCGACCGCCATATTCGGGGCGGTCAGATCCGGAATGTGCCCGGAGCGGGCGTAGGTCGCGAGCCAGCGCGGCCGCGCCAGGGTCTGCGGCGCGAATTTGAGCATGGTGCGCAGATCCAGCTTCTCCGGGATCACCGGACTACCCCAGTCGCGGCCGTGCGAGAACGACCAGTCCAGGGTGAGGATCAGCCCGACCGCGCCCGCCGCCTGCGCGCGGGCCATGCGCTGCATGATCTCGTCCTTGCCGCCGCACCAGTAGAGCTGGAAGAAGGTCGCGGGATTGGCCGCGATAACCTCCTCGATCGGCTTGCTGGCGAATGAGCTCAATCCCATCGCGATGCCGCGGGCCGCGGCAGCGCGTGCGACGGCCACCTCCCCGTCCGGATGCACCGCCTGCACACCGGTCGGTGAGATCAGCACCGGCATCGAAAGCTGTTGTCCCAGTATCGTTGTCGATTGATCTCGGTCACCGATCGGGCCGGCGACGTGCGGCGCGAAGCCGAGCTCGGTGAAGGCCTGCTGGTTCTCATCGATGGTCTGCCCCCGCTCGGAACCGGCGATCAGCGCACCGTACACCGATTTCGGCAGGCGCTTCTTCGCGCGCCGCTGCGCCTCGGCGACGGTTTCGAACCAGGGATTCATAGCGGGGTCCTTTCGGGTACGACGACCGGCCACCAGTGCCGGGTTTTCTCGTGCAGGTCGGTGATCAACTGATCGAGCAGGGCGACGCCCGCGGCAGCGGTGGCGCCGGTCGGGTCGCCGAGGACGCCGTTGGCGCTCACCGCGCGCACACCACCCGCGCGCAGCAGTGGCAGGATCTCGGGCAGCGGTCGGATATCGCCCGGTTCGGCGCGTTCAGCGCGCACCAGTTCCGGTCGCAGCGCCAGCATCAGGCCGGTCTCCGCCCGGCCCGCGTGCGGATCCCCCGGATAGTGCGGCAGATATCCGCGCACATCGCGCGATTCGGTACGCAGCAGCGCCTCGGCGCGGCGCAGCGGTTCCAGATTGCCGCCATGCCCGCTGACCAGCAGGATCCGCTCGAAGGTCGCGGTCGCGGAGCGGCACAGCTCGACCAGGAGCAGTTCCAGCGCGGCCTGCCCGATCGACAGGGTGCCTGGAAAGCCCGCGTGCTCGCCGCTGGAACCGTACGGAACCGCCGGTGCGACAAGCACATCCGGGCGGCGCGCGGCCAACCCCGCGCACAACGCCACCGCGATGTCGGTATCGGTCGAGAGCGGCAGATGCGGACCGTGCTGTTCGGTCGCCCCCAGCGGCACCGCGAGGATGACACCGGCGCCGGCCCGTTCGCCCGCCTCCGGCCACGTGATATCCGCCACTTCCATGCCGCGAGATTATCGTCAGTCACTGACATAATCAATACGTCAGGCACTGACATAATCGAATCCGTGACCACATCGGGCCCCACCACCGGCCGCGGCCGCCCACGCGGCACCAGCAAGCGACAACTCGAGCTGATCGCCATGCGCCTGTTCAGCGAGCAGGGCTTCGACAACACCACCGTCGACCAGATCGCCGCCGCCGCGGGCGTCAGCGGACGCACCTTCTTCCGCTACTTCCCCACCAAGGCCGAGGTGCTCTGGTACCAGTTCGACGCCGAGGTCACGAGCCTGCGCGCCGACTTCGCCGAGGTGCCCGACGACGAGCCGATGATGACCGCGGTGCGCCGAGTCGTGGTGAACGCCAACCGATATCGCGCGGAGGATGTGCCCGAGCTGCGTACCAGAATGCATCTGGTCAGCTCCGTCCCCGCACTGGCCGCCACCGCGGGCGCGCATTACGACGCCTGGGAGCGCGCGGTGAGCGCCTTCGCCGCGCGGCGCCTCGGCGAACCCGAGGACGGACTCATCCCGCTCGCCGTCGGCCGGACCACGCTGGCCGCGGCCCGCGCCGCCTTCGACGCCTGGCTGGCGCGGGCCGACGCCGACCTCACCGTCTACCTGGACCGGGCACTGGCAGCCCTGGAAAGAGGATTCGCCACGCCCACCGGAGTCACCGATGAGCTACCCGCACGTTTCACGGGCAATCCCGGTGGGGTATGACTAGGCTCGGTACCGGCCGCCAACCGGGACGCACGATGATCCCAACCCACCCGTCGAAAGGGGCAGGAGTTTCCATGTCCGAGGTGTCCATGAGCCTTTCGGCGGATTCGCTGACAGCAGGGCCTGTCGACAACTTGCTGCCACAGCTTGTCGAGCACCTGCGTCAGAACCGCACCGCACTGCGTGAGGAATGGGCCAGGCGTATCACCGACGCCCAGCTGCTCACCGCGATGACCCCGGAGGAGATCTTCTCCGAGGCGACCTCCATCTACGACAACTACGTCGAGGTGCTCGAGACCGGTAGCGTCGAGGCGCTGCAGGCCTACGCCCGCGACCTGTCCGAGCGCATCATTCCGCGAGGAGTCGAGACCGACGAGGTCATCGGCATCGTGCTGCTGCTGCGCGACGTGCTGGCTCGCTCGCTGTTCGAGAAGTACCAGTCGAATTTCAATCTGCTCAACGATGTTCTGGACGCCTACGAACCCGCCGCGAACCGCATCGCGAGTACCGTGGCCATCTCGTTCGTCCAGGAGCGCGAGCGCGTTATCCGGCAACAGCAGGAAGCCATCCGCGAGCTGTCCACCCCGGTACTCCAGGTGCGCGAGCAGCTGCTCATCCTGCCCATCATCGGTGTGCTGGACAGCCAGCGTGCCCGCCAGCTGACCGAGCAGCTGCTGCGCGCGATCCGGGCGAACCGCGCGAAGGTCGTCGTCATCGACATCACCGGTGTCCCCACGATCGACTCCACGGTGGCCAACCACCTGGTGCAGACCGTCGACGCATCCGGTCTGATGGGTGCGAACGTGATCATCACCGGCCTGTCCTCGGAGATCGCGCTCACCCTGGTGACGATCGGCTTGGACCTGTCCAAGATGAACGCGGTCGGCGACCTCCAGGGTGGTATCGAAGAGGCAGAACGTTTGCTGGGCTACGAGGTCACCCGCGTGACCGACCAGCGAGACGGGCGCTGATCGGGCGCTCCCATGCCGGTACCCATCCTGAAGCAGGGCACGTATCTCATCGCGTCGGTTCAGTCAGCCCTGACCGACGCGGATACCGAACGCCTGCAAGACGATCTGATGAAACAGGTGAGCAAGTACAGAGCGCACGGCATCATCGTGGATGTCACCGCTATCGACGTGATGGATTCGTTCGCCGCCAGATCGCTGCGTACCATCGCGCACATGACGCAGCTCCGGGGTGCCGAGACGGTGATCGTCGGACTGCAACCCGAAGTCGCGTTCGCCATGGTGCAGCTCGGGCTCACGTTCGAGGATATGCACACCGCCCTGGACCTGGAAGAGGGGCTTGCGTGGCTGGACCGCAAGGCCTCGGGACGGCGCCAGCGAGACGGTCGTGACAGTGGCCGCTGAGAACGTGGTGATCGCGGTCAAGGTGTCGGGTGACATCGTGACCGCGCGTCAAGCCGGACGGGAACTGGCAGCAAAGCTCGGCTTCTCGCTGACCGACCGGACCATGATCTCTACGGCGATCTCTGAAATCGCCCGCAACATCACCAGTTACGCGGGCAGCGGCGAAATCCGCCTATTGGTCGACGACCGCGAGGGGCGCCAGGCGCTGGTGGTCCAGGCCGAGGACCAGGGGCCCGGCATTCGTGATATCGCTCGCGCACTGGACGATGGTTACTCCACCGGCCGCGGACTCGGGCTCGGCCTGCCCGGGGCGCGCCGCCTGATGGATCGGCTCACCGTCGATTCCGCCCCCGGCCGTGGCACTTTCGTGGAGATGTGGAAGTGGGTGCCCAACGGTGCATGAGGACGGGTTCATCGGCCGGATCGAATGGGCGGTGGCCGGTCGCGCACTCCCCGGGCAACGCGTATCCGGTGACCGCTGCGTGGTCTTGGACGCGGGCGGCGGCGGTGTGCTCTTCGCGGTGCTGGACGGACTCGGGCACGGTGCCGCCGCGGCGGACGCGGCCGACCGTGCCACACAAGTACTTTCGGAGAACCGGGCCGAACCGCTGGATGTGCTGATGGTGTTGTGCCATCGGGCGATGGCCGATACCCGCGGCGCGGCCGTCTCGCTGGCTCTGTTCGGGGCCGGGGACACCATTCGCTGGCTCGGCGTCGGCAATGTCGAATCCCGGGTGCTCAGTGTGAGTCCCGCCGGGCTGACCGTGCGGGCCACCGTACTGCTCACCGGGGGTATCGTCGGCTACCGCCTACCGCAGAATCTTCAGCCGCAGACCGTACACGTCCGCCCGGGCGATCTGCTGCTGATGTCCACCGACGGCATCGTTCCCGAATCCGCCGACAGCATCGACCTTTCCAAGTCCACCGCCGAGATCACCTCGGAAATCCTGGCGAGGCACGCCAAGGACACCGACGACGCCCTGGTGCTGGCCGCCCGCCACCGGGGCGGCACCTCGAACGGACGCGGTGACGGTGAGTGAGGCGCAGGCATGAGTAGCGTGCTGGCCGCCTTCCTGGACGCCTACGCGGACGCGCTACGGCGCCACCTGGATTCGCCCACCCACGCCACCCTGTCCGAAGGCTACGAGCTCGGCAGGCGCGCCCTCGTCGAGGACATCAGCCTGCTCGATCTCACCGAACACCACTTCCGGTTCGTGACCGCGGCCGAAGCCGCCGCGCGGCCCCCGGATCCGCGCCTGGCCGAGAGCGCACTGGAATTCCTGCTGCAGACCCTGGCCGCACTGGATATCGCCACCCGCGGCTACCTCGACGGCACCCGTCGCTACGAGCAACAGCGTTCCCGCGCCGACGATCTCGCCGGTCGCGACGCCTTCCGCACCGCATTGGTGGAGTCATTGCAGGACGGGTTCTTCGTCGCGGACGCGCGCGGCACCATTATCGAGGTGAACTCCGCCTTCGGTGCGCTCACCGGGTACGGGGCCGCCGATGTGCCCTATCCGCTGCCGCATCCGTGGTCTGTACCGTCCACATCGCGCTATCCGGATCTGGGGACCGAGGCTCTCCGGTTCGTCATACCGATCCGGCACCGGGACGGGCGCGATCTGTGGCTGGCGGTGAGCACCAGCGCGCTGATCAAACCGGAGAACAACGAGCAGATCTTCGTCGGCACCATCCGCGATGTCACCGCCGAGCACGACGCCCAGGCCAGGGATCAGGCAGCGTCGCGGCTGGCGACCGCGGTCGGCGCGGCCACCAGCGTCGTCGAGGTCCTCGCGGTCGGGCTGGACGAACTGCGCCGCACCGTCGGCGCGGAATCCGCGGTGGTCACGGTCTGGCCGAATCGCAATACCGGACCGGAGGTGTACGTCTCGGGGTCGATCGAGCCGGGCACGAGCAATACCGAAGGACCCGTACTCGACGCCGGGGCGCGGACATTGCTGGAACGGGCCCGGCGCAGGCCGCCGCGCAGCCTGTCCGCCATACCGGAGGGCGCCGAAAGCTCCGAGGGTATCGTCGCTCCGCTCGGCGAAACCGGCGATGCCGCACTGTGGTTGCGTTTCGCGGCACCGCGGGCCATCACCGCGGCCGACTGGACGCTGTTCTCCCTGCTGATCGGACATCTCAGCCTGGCCGTGCAGCGGGCCCGCAACTTCGACCAGGCCCGCTCCACCTCGCTGACGCTGCAACGGGCCATGCTCGGCCCGATCGAACTGCCACCGCGGTTTTCGGTGCACTACGAGCCTGCGCTGCCGCCACTCGAGATCGGCGGCGACTGGTACGACGTGGTGCCGCTGAAGGACGGAACCATCGGCGTGGTGGTCGGTGACTGCGTCGGGCGTGGACTGTCGGCGGCCGTGGTGATGGGCCAATTGCGTTCGGCCGCACGGGCCCTGCTGCTGCGCGGGGCCGGACCGGCACAGCTGCTCGCGGAACTGGACCCGGTGGCGGGCCGGATACCCGGTGCCATGTGCACCACCGTCTGTGCCGCGGTGCTGGATCCGGTGCGCGGACTGGTCCGCTACAGCAGCGCCGGTCACATGCCGCTGATCCTGGCCGATGTCGGCGAACCCGGTCGACTGCTCGAAGGCGGGCGTTCGGTGCCGCTGGCCACCTTCGAGATGCCGCGACGCCCGGAGGCGACCACCGCGCTGTCCCCCGGTTCGACGCTGGTGCTGTTCACCGACGGCCTCGTCGAACAGCGCGGCGTGGATATCGATGAGGGCTTCGCCAAGATCTGCGCGGTGCTCGCCGATACCCCCGGCAAATTGCCGCGTGAAGTGGCCGACGCGGTGTTGTCGCGGCTGCGTCCCGCCGCGGGTTATGACGACGATGTCGCCATGGTGGTGTACCGGCAGCCGCCTTCACCGCTGCGGCTGGCCGTCCCGGCGCACGCCGATCAGCTGACCGCGCTGCGCCGCAACCTCAAGGCATGGCTCGCCGCGGCGGCGGTTCCGCACGATCTCGCCTCGGATCTGGTCGCGGCCGCGAACGAGGCCTGTAGCAACAGCATCGAACACGCCTACCGCGACGGCGCGGCCGACCACGCGGTCGAGCTGACCGCGACCTGCGATACCGAGACGGTCGTCATCGTGGTCACCGACACCGGCTCCTGGAAGCCGCGCTCCGCCGACCCCGGCAACCGCGGCCGCGGCATCGATATGATGCAGGCCCTCACCGAGGAATTGGATATCGACCACACCGGACCCGGCACCACAGTCCGCATGTCCGTGACGCTGCCCGCGATCAAATCGCCCGTGGCGAACCCGCTCCGGGGCACGCACCGCCGCATCGCGGGGTGATGAGCGGGCTCTGATCGGCCCAGTCGACAGCCGACGGCGGCCACCGTGATGGCTACTCCTCGGCAGGACTCGCCGGGCGGTCTGCCGGGCCGATAGCTAATCCAGCCTCCAGCCATATTCGGGTCAGCGCGCCGCCCGCGCGATCGAGAAAACGCCGCTGGGTCTCCTCGCTCATCGACACCGCCATAGTTATCGATGCTTCACTGCGACCGCAGAAGTCCGCGCTCTCACCGAGTGTCCTCGAGCTCAGCCGTTGAATCTCCTCGTACAGGATATCGGCCCCGAATTCGACCTGTGTCACCTGTAGAACCCCTGGTTTGATGCGCTCAACCGTACTGCCCCCCATCAAACGTCGAAACAGGCCCGACAGGAGCACATCGAAACCGGCAGGTTGCATAGGCAATATTCTCTCTTCGGGCATGACGAGTCAATCCTCTCGTTTCTTCTTCATAGAACCGCTCGCACGACGGTGGTACCTCCGCACTCGCAGATATAGCAGCAGACTCGCCATGACGGCGCATGCGGTAGCACTGATCATCAGCGCGCCCCACAGAGCCGGCGAACCCACGATACCGGCGAGTTTCAAAGCCGCCAGCGTAATGGCAGCTACCGCGTTGGCAATGAACCAGGAGGTAACCGCAAGCGTGGATATCGACAATCTGCTGACCGCGTCGGAGGTGAAGCGGGAAACCAGCCAGCCCGACACAATGGCAGGGATACCGAACAGAATGGCCGGCCAAAAGGGAGACGCACTCCGGCCGAAGATCTGGTCGTGCCAATATCCGACACCGAGCGTCAACGAGCCGAGGTAGACGGACAACAAGGTAACCACGAATATCATGCCGGGCGGCTTCTCGCGCAGCTCGACAATCAGATAGGGGATCCGGGACGCGGTATCGGCAATGTCGAGGTCCCGCCCGTACGCGTGCACGTATGTGAGACCGCGGGTATCGGCGGCGTCCCACCGGGGATCTATGGGGCGGCGCGCGACCGCGCCCACACCGGTGCCCCCGACGTCTTGCAATGAGGCGAATCCGATTTCGATGTCGTATACATACATGCCATGGGGTACGTCGGCGCGGAAATGATAGCTCCGAGCTTTGGTCGCCTTCGGCACCGGGATCGTATGCGATCGCCTGGCCAGACCGAAGGCGGTACGCATATGCGAATAGAACCCGTCGGAGATCTGCCGGATATCGCCCTGTTTACGCTCACCGAGCCGCGCTCGCGTTTCAATATATTCGATCTGCAGCTTCATGACGGGGCGCACCGGCATGATCGCGATTATCGGGAAGGTGCTCTGCACGCTGTAGACAAAATTGTGCAGTAGATCCCGCAAAACAACATCGTCGCCCTGAGGATTAAGCTTGTCCAGTTCGGTCTCGAGCAGATTTGAAATAGCTTGACGCTCACCTTCATTCGCTTTCTTCTCGTTCAGGATCTGAAGCTTGATCCTCTCCCACAATTCTTTCGGAACCACCCCGAAGACACTCTCCATAAAGGTCTCACCTATAGCGAGGAGGGCGCCCTGCGTTTCGCAATAGGACAGTGTCCTTATCGGCAGGTCCTCATAGGTGAGCTTCAACTTGTCCACCAACTCGTATTTCGGCGGCGACAGTACAGGAACGAGCAAGTTGTTCACCTCGGCGCCGGTCTGGTCGACATGCGCACCCATGATCGTCTGAGTGAGCTTTATTCGATAGGTCTCGTCACCGAGCTCGATCCGTTCCGAAATTCTCGACACGCAGGCACTAGGATTCTTGAACAGCTCGATGAGCTGCAATGTGTCCGCACGAGAGACCCGGCTGCCGAATGCTTTGACGGCAGCCGCGGCCAAGCTCTCGGTACTCGATCGATCCGGCAGACAGTCGATATTTCTGCGGCGAATTCCTTTTTGCTTCCTACGATCCGAATAGCTGATGATGCCGCGGGCCGCTATCGCAGCGAATAGCATGATAACCAGGTACGACAACAGCGACGAAGGTAGCGGTCGAGGGATACCGTGAAATGGTATCGCCACAAATATGATCAACGCACAGCTGAGGGATATTGCGAACGTCAGCGTGCGTTTCGCGAGCCGCTGCATCATCACCGAAAGACTCCGCGAAGCGAACTCATCGGTATTGTTATTCGTGGTCAACGCTCGATCGACTCCTTGGTCTCCACCGCGCCTCCGACACCTTTCTCCCCGCCCGGATTCCGAGCTCCGCCCTCACAGACATGCGACGGTCACCGCCCCCGACGGCCCGCGCCCACCCGGATCGGCGTGGTGACACCCCTGAGCGCCACCACATTCCGCGTACCGAGCCGCGCACTCATCGTGGAGGTGGACGTGACGCTTTCGATGAAGTTCAGGTAACAAACCCGCTGCCCAGCTATTTACAGCGTACATTTTCGGCGAATGGTTCAGATTTCCACCGCTGGCAGGAACTTTTCCGATGGAGCGGGGCATGCTTTAAGCGACCGTCCATTCGGTTTTGAGGCCCGGTGAAACTCCCTGAAATCCGAACGACCGGTTTCGGTAATAGCGAAGCCCACATGTCGAGGGTGAATGTAGACCTCGATGTAACATCGCTCCGGCAGCGCACGATAGGTCGCCACATAATCTGCATCGAATAGGGCGGACGAGAAACCAGCGCGTTGTGGAGATCGGCTCGTGGAGTGCGATTGCACTCCACGCATATCAGATTCGGGGAGCAATACGTGCAAGGGCAGTCGGTAGCACTCACGATGACCTGGCTCATCGGGGAACGAATCGGCGGTGGCGGCTTCGGCAATGTATATGCCGCGACATGTGGCAGTCGCGCGGCAGTCGCGAAGTTCGTCCCGAAGGAGCGTGGCGCAGACCGAGAGCTGCTATTCGCGAATCCCGACGGTGTCCGCAATATCGTCCCGATCCTCGATTGCGGCGAACACGGTGACCACTGGGTTCTGGTGATGCCGCGAGCCGGACGATCACTGCGGGACCGCCTCGACCAGTCATCGCCGCTGCCACTCGCCGAGGCGGTCGGCGTGCTCGAGGATATCTGTGCCGCACTCACCGATCTCGATGGAAAGGTTGTCCACCGGGACCTCAAACCGGACAACATATTGTGGCTCGACGGGAGCTGGTGCCTGTCCGATTTCGGCATCTCACGCTATGCCGAGGCGGCGACCGCACCCGACACGCGGAAGTATTCGATGTCACCGGCCTATGCCGCTCCGGAACAGTGGCGTCACCAACGCGCCACCTCGGCAACCGACATGTATGCGTTCGGGATCATCGCCTACGAGATGATCGTCGGCCGCCGACCCTTCCCCGGACCGACCGAAGCCGACTACCGGATACAGCATCTGCACGGCCGGATCCCCGATATCTCCTGCGCGCCCACAGCTCTGGCGACATTGATCGGAGAGTGTCTCTACAAGGCGCCCGGACCGCGTCTCTCCCCGGCCGATTTCGGGACAAGGCTCGATCGGCATCAGCAGAAGTCCAATGCCGCCGGAGGCGGTCTGGCCCACTTGGAAGAAGTGAATCGAGTCGAAGTCGAACGCCGAGCGGAAGCCGACAGGTCCCGCTCGGAAGCCCTGTCGGCGCAGGAGCGACGCGAAGAAGTTGTCCACAGTGCGCAGGAGAGTCTGGACCGAATCTCGGGCACTCTTCGGGTGGAGATAGAAGACGCGGCGCCGGCGGCAATCGTCGCCAAGTCGGCGCACGGATGGTCGATTCGGCTCGGAAATGCGGAGCTGCGACTGACCAAGCCGCGGGTATCCGCGGGCACGGATTGGGGCGGGTGGCAACCGCAGCCGGTATTCGATGTGGTCGCCACGGCGACGATCGACCTGAGATTCCCGACCGACGAGAACGGACGCGAAGGGCTTTCACACTCGCTGTGGTTCGGCGATATACAGCAAGCCGGTCGGTACAAGTGGTTCGAGTGCGCTTTCTCGACCATCTACCTGGCGGGAAAGCGCAACAGCGTAGATCCGTTCGCGCTGGAACCGGGGGCCGATGCCGCGAGGGCACTGGCAAAAGGCATGGACATCGTCCGGCACCTCGCGTGGCCTTTCACCAGGCTCGAAGTGGATGACCTGAACGACTTCATCAGCCGATGGGCACGGTTGTTCGCACGGGCGGCGGCGGGTGATCGATACACACCGTCGGCCAACGGTAGCTCGGTCGTCGGAAGCTGGCGAAGTGATTGATACCGGCGATCGGTATCGAGCCGAAAGTCCCACCGGTGCGGCGGCCGGTCGTTCATCCTGAGAGGGAATCCGTGACAGTCAAAAGCTATCGGCGCGCGGCGATTTGCATCGGAGTAGACGTCGTTTCCCCGCTCACTCCGTTGCGGGCCGCCGCCTCCGGCGCGTCCACCGTCGCCGGTTGGGCCGAGCGGCAAGGCTGTGATGTCGTCCTGCACACCGATATCCAGGGCGGTGCGCATCGGAACGTGACCCGGCGACAAATCCTTCAGTCCATCGGCGACTTCGTGGACAAGCGGGTCTACAGCCAGCTGATCGTCTATTTCGCCGGTCACGGAGTGCTGATGGCGCCCGGCGCGGAGGTATGGCTGCTATCCGAGGCCGGGACCGACAGCACAGAAGCGGTGAACGCCCTCCTGTCGGCCGAACACGCACGTCGCGCCGGAATCCCGCATGTCGTTCTCATCTCCGACGCGTGTCGCTCATATGTGAACGGCCCTCCGTTCTTCGGGCTGACCGGAGGCAGCATCTTCCCGCAGGCGGGATCAAGTGCCGACAGCGCGGAGTTGGATATCTACTTCGGAACCGCACCGGGCAACCCGGCCTACGAGGTGAAGGCGCAGCCGGGTGACAGCTACGGTGTCTTCACCCGGTGCCTGTTGGATCTCCTCACCGATCCGCCCGGCGAAGCGGTCGAATACATTGAGCTGGGAAGATCAAAAGCCTCCGAGAAGCTTGTGCGGCAGTCGCTTCCGGTCGTCACTTCCCGACGCCTCAAACGGCCTTTGATCGAGGCCGTCCGAGAGTCCTCGGCCCGCCTCGATCCCCTCTTCGACCAACGTCCCGAGATCAGGGTGGAAACCGACCTGCCGCAGTACATCGCGGCTCTCGATGTCGCCGCCGAGTCTGCGCCACCTCGACGGACCACACCGGATACCGGCAGTGCTCGGACCGATGATTCGAATCCGACACAACTCTCCTCGCTCCCCGAATCGGCCCAGAATCTCTGTGAAACGAGCCGTGCCGCAGACGAATTGGCGTCAAGGCAGGTCGACCATCACGGTTCCGCCTGGATCGTGGCGCGAGGAGCGCGTATCGACGCCGTAGAGGCCGTGGGCTGGGAGATCGCCGAACAACATCATTCGCGCGGTGTGCACGCAGTCGAATTGATACCGGCCTTCGGTCACGCTTTCCACCCCGCCAGCGCGGTCCTACGGTTCGAAGACGGGACCGGCACCGTGGTCGGTATCGAACCGAACATGTCGATGGCGGTGTATGTCGATGGCGGGCGCATCGCGGGGATGGACTACCGCAGGCGCGACGAATATTACCGGCGGCAATTCTCTCCGAACGCGAACGAGCTCTCGAACGAATTCCGCGATCAGTACCTGGCCTTTGCCAATAGCGAATCCCAGAACGGACGGATCGACATCCTTCTCGACGACCGTCTGTTCAGGCAAGCGACCGATAGCGGGCCATGGGGTCACAGCACCGCCGGTACGGGCGATGTCATCCTCGGAACCCTGCGTGGCTACGCCGAGGCCGAACGCGGGACATTCGATCCCGCACACTATTTCGAAGCTGCCCGCAGCGGCGTCATATCGTTCGATATAGCACTGCTGGCGTCACAGATGCGGCCGCACGGCACAGTCGATATGGGACGAGAAGTACTGGGCGCGTTGGCCTCTCATCGCATATATCCCTTCACGCCATTATCGACCCGCGGCTGGCTGCTCCTGGACGAGTCCGGACCGCTGTGGCGTCCATACCATCGAGACCTGGCGCGCCATCTAATTCCAGCTCTCTGGACCACCCTGGACAACGACGGAGTATTGCAAGCATTCGACACGATGTACCAACAGGTGGATACATGAAACTCGTATTGGTTCACGGGCGGTCGCAACAGGGCAAGGACCCGATGACGCTACAGAAGGAATGGACCGACGCGCTGACATACGGGCTCGCACGCGCGAACGCCCCCATACCGCTGGCGGCGGATGTGTCGTTCGCCTACTACGGTGATCTGCTCGCGGGGTTGGTAGCGGGTATAGAGGAAGCGCTTCCCGCGGACGTCGCCAGCCGGGGCCTCGACAGCGGACAGCCGTCGTATGCGCTGGCACAACGGGCGATTCTCGCCGACATCGTCGCCAATGTCGGTCTGTCCCCACAGTCGGTGGCGTCGGAAGCCGAGGACATCCAGGCCCGGGACCCGCAGAATTGGGGATGGGTACTCGCCGCGACCCGCGCCCTGTCTCGAATACCCGGCCTGGACAGCAGAGTGATCGACACTTTCGTACGGGACGTTTCGCTCTACGTCACCAATTCGGCGGCGCGGCGAGCGGTCGACCGCGTTGTTCACGACACCCTTGGTTCCGAACCCTTTGTCCTGGTGGCGCATTCCCTCGGCACCGTGGTCGCCTACAACGTCCTTCGTTCCCCGGACCGACCGGCGCCGTGCGCCGGCCTCGTCACTCTGGGCTCACCGTTGGGCATCAGCGGAATCCGCAGTCGTCTGGACTCCCCCCTCGAATTCCCGGACGACCTCGAAACCTGGTTCAACGCATTCGACAAAGCGGATATCGTCGCGCTCCGGCCGCTCGATAGCGAGCACTTCGATGTCGATCCTCCGGTCGAGAACTACGACGGGGTACTCAATTTCACCAGCAACCGCCACGGGATCGCCGGATATCTGGCCGACCCCGTCGTGGCCGGAAGGATCGCCGACCTTGTCACCGCGCGCACCGTCGGGTAGGTCGTGTTGTCGGTGACCGTAGGTTCCGGCATCGAGGTCAGAGGGCAGCAGGTTCTCCGGCTGTCACCGGTCCGGCTGCCCTCCGCGCCTGCTATCGAATCGCCTGTTCTCTGCTGTTCTCCTGGCGCACAACGTCTTCCGGGTCGTCGACCATATCGTCGGAGTCGGTCCGCATCGGGTCGAGTGCGGGATCGATGTCGATCGTGCTTCGTAGTGGGCGGTTCGGCAGCAAGGTGGTCGCGAGCAGGGCGACGACGGTCGCGGCCGCGGCAATGAGGAAGATCCTGCCGGTGGCGTCACCGTAGGCAGCACGCACGATGGCGGCCACCGGGCCGGGCAGGGAATCGAGATCGAGATTGCTGCCGCCGGAGGATGCGGAGTGAATGCCGATCTCGGCGAAACCAGCCGCGGACAGCTCACCCACCCGGGTGGCGAGCACCGAACCCAGCACCGAGACGCCGATGGCGCCGCCGAACGTGCGGAAGAACGCGACGCTGCTCGATGCCGCACCGATGTTGTGCACACTCACCGTGTTCTGCACGGCCAGCACGAGATTCTGCATCATCATGCCGACGCCGAGTCCGACGATGGTGATGTAGACGCCGACCAGCCACAGGACGGTGGCGTGATCGATCGTCGAGAGCAGCCCGAATCCGACCACCAGCAATACGCCACCGGCCACCACGAACCGCTTCCACTTGCCGAATCTGGTGATCAGCAATCCCGAACCGACGGAGGCGACGAGCATGCCCGCCACCAGCGGGATGGTCAGCACACCGGCGATGGTCGGTGAGTAGCCGCGCGCGGTCTGGAAGTATTGGCCGAGGAAGGTGGTCGCACCGAACATCCCGATGCCGACCGCGATCGAGGCGATGATCGCCAGACCGGTCGTGCGTTCGGTGACGATCGAAAGCGGAATGATCGGCGACTCGGCACGGGACTCGACCCAGACGGTCGCTACCAGCAACGCCAGGCCGACGGCGACGTAGAGTGCCGATTCCGGGGAGATCCACGCGTAATAGCCGGCCTTGCCGGCGAACGACACCCAGATCAGCAACACCGACACACCGCCGGTCAGGAGCGCGGCGCCCAGCCAGTCGATCGACACACCTTCTTTGCGCTCGGTCGGTAGCCGCAGCGTGCGCTGCAACAGCACGAGCGCGATCACCGCGAGTGGCACACAGACGAAGAAGCACCACCGCCAACCGAGCGGACTGTCCACGATGACGCCGCCGAGGATGGGCCCACCCGACATCGATACCGCCATCACTGCACCCATATAGCCCGAGTACCTGCCGCGTTCCCGTGGTGCGACGATGCTGCCGATGATCGCGACGGACAATGCCGTCAACCCACCCATCCCGATGCCCTGGATCACGCGTGCCACCAGGAGCAACGCCACCGAATGGGCGAAGCCCGCGATGATCGATCCGAGGACGAAGATGATGATCGCGGCCTGGACCAGCAGTTTCTTATTGAAGAGATCGGAGAACTTGCCCCAGATCGGGGTGGATGCGGCATTGGCCAGCAGCGCCGTGGTGATGACCCAGGCGTAAGCGGTCTGCGATCCCTGTAGGTCGCCGATGATCGTGGGCAGCGCGGTGGCGACGATCGTGGTGCTGAGCAATGCCGTGAACAACGCGGCCAGCAGTCCGGTCATCGCTTCGAGGATTTCGCGGTGGGTCATCGCGGACGGATCGCGTCGCGTCATTGTCTCGACTGAATTCGACATCTATTCCTGACCTTCTGTCGAAACCGGCTGGTGTACACCCGTACCGGTGCTGTGGGCATGGGCGACCAATGAATTCCTGAGCTTCCGCACCGCCAGGCATGCCTGTTCGGCTTCGTCCTCGCTCCAGTCGCCGAGTGCGGACTGCAATCCCCGTGCCCGCGACTTCCGAACCCGCCGCAGCAGGTCACGCCCTTCGTCGGTGACCTGGATCAGCGTGGCCCGGCCGTCGCTGGGATCGGCGTGCCTGCTGAGGTAGCCGGCGCCGACCAGTTCGGTGACATGTCTGCTCAGCGCCGACGCGCTGATGCACAGGTCCGCG
This sequence comes from Nocardia sp. NPDC050710, assembly GCF_040654375.1. Lineage (NCBI taxonomy): Bacteria > Bacillati > Actinomycetota > Actinomycetes > Mycobacteriales > Nocardiaceae > Nocardia > Nocardia sp. NPDC050710. Next base: position 253,570 of record NZ_JBFAHV010000001.1, read on the forward strand.
ACCAGATCCACCTGTCTGCACGGACCTCGCGACTCGACGGTGCCCAATACCCCGACACCACCGGGCAGCAGCTGCCCCTCCTCCGGATGTAGGAGGGCAACTCGGATCGCACGGCCCATCAGGTAGAGCTCCTTGATGAGGCTCTGAGCCGTCTCGGGTGACACCGCCACGTCCACTCCCACACGCTAGTTAGTTGCTTGCGGTAAGCAACCTTAATTCAATTGCTTGCAGCATGCAACTAATTGAGCGGCCGCTCTAGGCGACCGCCTCGGCAGGGACCTCGCCCAGACCACCGTCGCCCCGGAGGTGAAGCAGCAGATTCGTGCCGTCGTGGATGAACGCGCCCGCGACGCAGGCGAGCTCGGTCGCCCCGCCGCCGTCCGGCGCCAGCAGTGGAAGGCCAAGACCGACAAAGTGATCGAAGCCCGCGACAACGCCATCGCCCAACGCCAAGCCGCCGCCGCTGGGCGCGCCTCGAAGTCCAGCCGGGCCTGCACCACTCGCGCCGACCGGACCGCCGCCCAAACGAACATGCCAGCACCGGCCAGCACGGCAGCAGGACGGCGCAACCTGCACACTCCGGAGGTCGGGCGATGAGCCTCGAAACCGTCGACATGTTCATGATTGCCCGCCTCGACGACGTCGCGGTGGCCGACCTCTACAGCTGCGAGATCCACTACGACGCCGCCGACAGCACCGAGACCGGACACACCGTGGAGGCGTCGTGGGGTTCGGTCACCATCGAGACCAGCGCCCCGGCCACCCTCGAAGCGCTCGACCAGGCGCTCACCGGGCTCGGCTACCGGCGCACCACCAACTGGCACAAGCGGGTCACCGCCTCCGGCGCCGTGCGCTGGTTCGTCGAGGCCACCATCCGAATCGAGGACCTTTGATGAATACAGATCAGCCCCTGTCGCGGGCTTGTCGCCGGGAACTGTCCGAGTTGCTAGGCAAGATTCCGGCTTCCTGCCCGGTCGATACTGGTGCGGCAAACTCTCCAGACCCCGTGCCTCCCGAATAGCCATCAAACACAGAAAGGCCCCGCCAACCGGCGGGGCCTTTCTTCTGGGTAGCCGACTGGTGACGTCGCGTGCGTAGAGGCGGACTTCCTGCGAAGATGCTCCGTCACGATTATCGGCGAATGTCACGTACGGCCACGCTTGCCGAAGGCCGATTTCAACGACGAAGCGACGGTCCAGCAGGCAGCGGTCAGCACGGTCCCGGCCGGAAACCCGTAGAGGGGTCCCCGAGAATTATTCTCGCCCAGGAACCCCACTGGTCACATCTATCGTCCAGCGCGTCAGTTCGGCGAGGCCACCCGGCTAGAGCCACTGTCCCGCTGGGGATCCGCTGCTTGATTCGGATCAGTGCCGAATACGAAAGTAACCCGTATCGGCTTGCGACGGCTGATCCATTCACAAGTGCGAATCGCACTGGCGCCGAGGAAGCAGATCGCGCCGCTAACCACTGTGAGGTGAGCACCATCCTGAACTGTCACGGTCGATGTGCCGGCTACCAGTTCAGCGGCCACCGTGTTCGTGACCACCCCTACCGACGTCGTGAAGCCGGAAGTGAGCTGGAAGCGTCGGGCCCAGCGTCGGATCCCTGCCGTCCTTGTCTCGGTCCACATGCTATGTCTCCCAGTGTTTGTCCGGGCAGAAGTGCGCCGGTGACCCCAGAAGAGCAGCAGCTTTTGTCGTCCGAAAGCCTCCAGACAAGAAAGACATGCGTACCTGGTCGGAGCTGGCTAACATCGTTGTCTGTCTGACAGTCAGACAAGACTTTCGTGAATCCTTCGAGGGGATCCGATGGCGCCATCGCGCCCGTTGGCGGTATCTGATGCGCAACTCGATGCGGCGCAGAACCTCCAGGAATTGGGCGTGCTGCTCAAGCAGGCGATGGAGCATTCGGGTGTGACGGTACGCGCCGTCGAGACACTCGCTGCCGAAGCGGAGAAGGACCGAGCTCGCAAGATCCAGCTCACGAAGGGGAAGATCGAAGAGATGCGGCGGGGTCGCAACATCAGCGACGATCGCCTCCGCTTGGCGCTGATGGTTTGCAACGTGCCTGATGCGCAGATCGCCCGATGGCTGGGAGTCTTCTACCGCTCGAACCTCGGACGGACGTCCTCTGCTGTCGAAGAGCGGTCCGCTAGCGGTGGCACACGCGAATCGTCGTTCTCGGCCGGCGTGAAGCCACGAAACGTTAGCACACGGCTGAGGCTTGCTATCGGCTCATTGGTAGGTGTGGGTGTTCTGATTATCGGGTTGTTCATTTTTGTAGATAAGGATTCCCCGGCGACAGACACCTCGGCCGCACCACCGTTTACCTGGGAATCTGTACTGTCCGAAAAAATTGGCGGATTCATGTTTCAACAGGATGTCACCGCTTTAGGGCCGCCGCCACCGTCGAGAAGCGTACCTCAATTTCAGAAGTGGGCTGCGGATCGTCAGGGAATAGCAGCGCACGTTATGGGCAACGATCAGGGTACTGTGACCGCAGTTAATGCAATCCTGTTGAACTTGACCGCAAGTACACCGGGGCAAGCCGTCACATTGCGCGGTATGGAAATCGAGGTCCTTGAGCGGCAACCAGCAATGAGCGGTACCCATGCGGCGATGGAGGGTATCGGAGGTCGCGCGTGGGGCCGTTACGCAGACTTTGATTTGGATTCCGATCCGCCCAAAATGGTTGAATCTTCATCAGGCGCGATGAGTCCTGATGGAAGTTTTTCAATAGAGCCGATCCAGTTTCCCTACGTTATCAGTGGCACTGATACCGAGTTGTTCTATATTTGGGTGCGGACACTGCAACACGTCAAGTGGCGCATCAAAGTGCGCTGGATCTCAGGAGCACATTCCGGCGAGGCCATGATCGATGACCACGGCAAACCATTCGAGGTCGCGATGCCCGGCCCCAATGCGACTCGCTGTCTGAGCGATGCATCAAGTCCATCAGCCTGGCTCGCAGATTCTGGAAGTCGCTGCTAGGAGTACCGGTACCCCTGTAAGGCACGCCGTGTACGCGGCAACGTCAACCCTAAGGGGGCTAGCGATACGGGGTCCCGGACTGGTGATGTCGCGTATTCATGTGTCGCGAATTCACGCCCTGGAATGGCGACTGCCTAAACCACGATCCCGGGGGGACGGAGGGCTTGAGCAGAGCTCTTTCAGAGCAGCTGGGCGGCTTCACCGACATCTTTGACCTCGGTGAACGGCATGTACTCGATCAGCGGTTGTTCGTTCCGTCGGTTGACCCAGAAGGCTCGGATGCCCATCGAGTGGCAGACGGCCATGTCCAGGGGCTGACTTGCCGCGATATGGATCACGTGCTCGGTCCTCACTCCGAGTTGTTGGTGTGCATGCCGGAACAGCTGTGGGTTCGGTTTGTAGGCGCGGGCTTGTTCGGCCGTGATCACCGCGTCGAGCTCGAGTCCAAGGTTCGGCAGGCTGCCGACGATCAGTTCGTCGTCGGTATTGGAGATCGCTGCCAGCCGGTATCCGTTGTGCCGCAGGTGGGTCAGAGCGGCAGGAACGTCGGGATGAGCAGACAGGGATGAGACGCGCCCGAGGAGTCTGTCGAAATCGGCGGTCTGGACGTGGAGTCCTGCGGTGCGCATGGCGAATTCGAGGCTGTCGCGCAGCACTTCGCGATATGGCCGCCAAGGCGGTGTGTCGCGTAACCGCCGCCCCTCGGTGTGAAAGTCGTGTATCAGTTGCGTGGTCTGAGTGGCGGGAAGGCCGCGGTGGGCGAGGATCTCGCCGAATGCAGCTTCGAGTCCTTCATGCCAGCGCACCAACGTTCCGTAGAAATCGAAAGTGACCACTTGCTCGACGACCATGCCCCACCCCTTGAAGTTGTTCTCGCGTCGATCCTCGCAGATCGGCTGAGCTCGCGCGTTCAGCTGTCGCGGGTTGTCGATGGTTTCCAGCCGGTGGGTGACCGGAATCGAGGGGTGGTGACGTAGCGGCTCCAGACCACCGCTGCCTCAGCGGCGAGTTTCGTGGTGGTGACGTGGTGATAGCCGAGCGCGTCGGCGACGACGGGGGCGGGCATCTGCTGGACGTGCTGTCGCATGGCCGATGTCCGGCCTGGAACGTTGAGGACGCCAAGCGCTTTCAGCAGTCGGCCCAGGGTTTCGGGGTGCATGGGTTGCCCGGCCCGCCGTCCGGGGAACAGCCAGCGCGAATCGCGGTTGGTGGCGGTGTTCATGTTGGTGCGGCTGTCGATCCAGGCCAGCAGGATTTCGGCGACCGGTTCCGGGACCGGCGACGCGGGTTCGCCCAGGCGCAGGAGCACGAGATCGCCGTCGTGGATGACGTCGTCGATGGTGAGCCGGACGACGCGGGTGAGCGGTTGGGCGTAGAGCAGCACGATCGCGGCGGCCGCGCGTGAGCGTAGTGGCTGGTCGGAGGCTGTCAGGATGTGCCCGAGCAGTTCGATGCGCTCTTCCGGTGGCATGGGTGGTCTTCGCTTCACCGCCGGTGCGGATAGGCGGAATTGCCGCGTGAGCTGGCTGTTCATGCACCACAACAGGAAGGTTCGCAGGCAACCTCGGCGGTGGGAGCCGTTCTGGGCGTGCCATGCGTCGATGTCGGATTGGCTGCTAGCATCGAGTGTGATCCCTTGTCCTGCAAGCCATTCCAGGGAAAGTGTGGCTTGTTTGACTTGGTCGTGGGCGTGGCGTCGAGCCGGTGGGGTGAGAGATTTCCGTTCGGCTTTCGCCCGCAGTTGGGGCAGCAGGTGCCAGGTTGCGTAGCGGCGGATGATCTGGGCGTGGTCCGGATCGGTGATTGTGGCGAGGTGGCCGGGCAGCCAGCGTTCGAATCCGCAGATCTGTTTGTCGACGACGGGCAGAACACCGCAGGCCATGAGCAGTTCCCGCAGATGCGCCGCAGCCCGCCAAGGTTCGAGACTATGGAACGCCTCGTGGGTCAACTCGATCTGTCCGCGCCCGAGTTCGCGCAGCAGGTCCGCTGGGGTTCGATTCTTCCCCTCGCGGGGGTAAAGCCAGGTCAGACCCGATAACGGGTTGTTCATCGCGAGCAACCGATCGGCCAGGGGAACGAGCTCGGGCCGGATCCGGCCGGTGCCGTCGTCGAGCAGTTCGCTGAGTTTGTCGGTGAATGTGCAACGGGTGCAAAGGCGTTGAGCGTGGAGTTTGCCTTCGTCGCCGCAGCGCGAGCACCGATAGTTCGCGGTGAATCCAGCGCAGTCGGTGCAGATCGGATCACGAGAGTCCGGCGCCAGCCCGGGCAGTGCCCGGTCGTCGCCGCAGCCGGGACAACGGCCTCGGAGGCGAAGGGCGCGATCGCAGCAGGTCCGGCAGAGCGTGCCGTCGGGCCACCAGGCGGTGACGTGGGCGTATCGGCCGCAGCGGGCGCACTCGCGACTTTGCCAGCGCGCGAGCTGTTCCCGGGTCGGCCGACTGCTCATCCCTCGGGCAGGATGCGCGCCGGCCGGGGCCGCAACTTCGCGACGACCGGCGCATGGCCGGTGTCCGCGGTTCCGGTCTTGCGGACCCCGGCGTTCTCGGCGGTGGTGATCACCAGATCCGCCGGGGTGCAGGCCAGGATGTCGCAGAGCGCCGAGAGGACTTGCAGCGACAGTCGTTCTGGGGTGCCCGACACGAGTCGATGGACCTGGGACGCGGACAGGTCGATGCCGCGCTCGCGCAGCAGCGGAACCAGTTCGGTGGCGGTGAAAACGCCTTGGCTGGCCATGATTTCGCGCAACCGCCAGGTGTAGCCGATGGAGCGTTTCATGCGTGCTTGCCTTTCTGGGACTCGAGGGCCGCGGCGACGGTCGCGTCCATTCGCCGCCGCAGGGTGCGGGTGCGGAAGTCCGAGGACACGCAGGTGTAGATCGATGTCGTGCTCGCATGCTCGTGGCCGACCTGCTCCTGCACGAACCGAGGATCCCAGCCGTCCTCGATCAAATGCGTGACGTAGGAGCGGCGCAGCGAATGGAAGTCGAGCCCGTCGTCCAGGCCGAGGGCGCGGCGGTAGGCGACGAACCGGGAGTTCAGGCGCCGGCAGCCGATCCGGAGCCCGCGCTCGGACGGCCAGGCCGCCGGGTTGCCGTCGGCCCCCGAGCAGTGGTCTGACCTCGGTGAACCATTCATCGAGGACATCAACGGTCCAGTCCCACACGGTCAGCACTCCGCGCCGTTTCGGCGGCGACCCCTTCTTGGCCTTGCCGAATCGAACCTGGCAGCGGCCGAACTGCCCGAACTCCGGAGCGTGCGGGTTGGCGCCGAAGTCGGCCGCATCCAACATCCGAGTTTCGTTGCGCCGCAACCCGAATGCGTAGGCCGTCTTGAACAGGGTGGCGTCCCGGAAGGCGGGTAGCCAGCCCTTGCGACCGAAGGCCCGGATCCGGGCCACTTCGTCGTCGCAGTGGGCGAAGAACGCATGCAGCTCCGCCTTGGTGAATGCTCGCTTCTTCGGATCGGACTCGGTGTCCTGGACGTGTGCGGCGGTGTTCCACTCGTGGACCACCTGGACCGGGTGCGTGCCGAACCGGTCCTCGCAGGTTGTCGGCCACTGGTAGAGCGGGTCGGTGACGAAACCGCAGAACGCCCGGATCGCCTCGGAGTAGGAGCGGATCGTCGTGCGCTTCAGTTCCCGCAGCGACCGCAGATCACCGAGCCATTCGTCGATCATCGCCGGACTCCACTGCCACGGAAAGGCGTTCACGTAGGCGGTGAACGCCTTGACCGTGCGCTCCCGGCTTTCCACCGTGGTGCGGGCCAGATTCCGGGCCAGCTGCTGATTCGCGAATCCAGCCAGCATCGCGGTGAACACCTGCTCCTCCGGCCGTAGCAACGACACCCCGTCGACCAGATGTAGCCGCGCCGCACCCGGCACCGAACCGCCGAAACCCGCCAAACCGGCCCACCTCCATCGGTCGCATCAGATGCGAGAAAGTCGCATCGTATGCGAGTCGTGATGGAATCCGCAGGCAGTTGCGTCAGACGGACCGCTTTGGGGCCTTCGGCCGTCTATCCTCATCGGTGCCGATACAGCCGAATCCCTCTGGTAGAGGGCTGGATCCGCCGCCCTCGTACCGGTCGATGTGCACACTGTCGCGAGTTCGCATCCAATGCAATTGGCGGCGAAAGTAGTAATCGCGCGGAAAACAACGAAGTTGCCTTGACCAGCGTCGATAGCGGGTTTGTGGTGGTTTGAACCGCGAGTTGCCTTGGGGTCAGCTTGGTTCGAGGTGGCGGTAGATGGTTTTGCGGGAGACGCCGAAGGTTTCGGCGATCTGGGCGACGGTGTATTTGCGTTTGCCTCGGTGGTCGCGTTCGTCGTACATCTCGCGGGCCTTGAGGGCTTGCAGCCCGGTGAGGGCGGGTGGTCGGCCGCCGACTCGTCCTCGGGCGCGGGCGGATTCGAGTCCTTCGATAGTGCCTTCGCTGATGAGCTCGGCGAGCATCTCGTCCATGGCGGCGACGATGTGGAACAGGAACCGTCCCGCGAGAACTTCGGTGTTTTCGCGCCATGCCCAGACACCCACACGAAACCTGTTGCCCGCGAAGCAGTGCGATCACCACGCAGTCGGGCCCTGCGGCTTTCTCAATGGTGGACCCCAGACAGTGCTGCGCTTATTTCCCAAGCTCGAAACGCCAGCGCTGGTGTGCACCACCGCGAGGGGCCATGATCAGCTCGATCTTGCCGAACAGTCCTTCATTGCCCGGTGCATAGGTGATGACGTTCTCGGGCCGACCCTCCAGGTAGATCTGTGAACTGGTCATAGCGAATAGCCTCCCACCTGCGCAGACGTGCTGTCCGTAGGCGGAGATCGCGTGTCCGTCATCGCAGCTGGGCGCTGTCGATTTCCGAACTCGGGTGCACTGATGTCCGGAGTCCTCCGCACGCCGGGTTCCTGTCTGGCGCAGATTGATTCGATCTGTTGAAAGACGTTCTCGCTGAACCGGGTCGACAGTTCCATGAACGCCCGAATGCCGATGTCGGTGCGTCCGGGTGGCGGTTCTGTCGGTTCAGGTTGTGTGTTTCGCGATGAACACGAACTCGCGACCTGGGCGGTCCGGGGCTTCTCGCACATCTTGCAGGTGGTAGCCGCAAGCGATCAGGCTCGATTCGATCTCATCGCGGCTGCGGAATCGGAGTGTCGAGTCCGAGGTGATGATCGCGCCGTCGGTGAGGAACCGGTAGGTGTGGCGGAAGGACACGAACGGAAGCCGCACCGCGGTGACGTGCAGGCCCATTTGAAGACGCCAACGGATGTCTTCGAGGCCGAGTCCAAACCGCGAAGCCTCGAGCCGACAAGGCCAAGCCGCGAGGAGAAGTCCCGACCGGTTACTGAACCCGGTCGGGCCCAAACGCATCGAGGCGCAACTTCACTGTGCTTCTTGCCACAGCCAATTCAGCGACATAACCGCTGGTCGAGTCATTGTCGTTGTTTTTCGCGCGATTACTACCGGAACCCCGGCACGGAGGCTTCTTTCCGGGCGGCGAACAGCTTGGGCCCGATGTCGAATCCGGCGTCGACCACTGTGCTGGCAGCCTGTGGCGTGCGGTGTGTCTTGCGGCTGCCGAGCACGTCGACACCGGGGCTCATGTCCCGGCGGTCGCTGCACAGATACAGCAGCAGGCTCAACGCGAGTCGGTAGGCACTGAGCTCCAACTCGGTACTGATCTCGTCCCGAATCCGCAATCACCGGGTCAATCCTGTGGTCGGCCAGCAGAATTGGGTTCATGTCGTCAGGAATAGCGTCGATCGTTGTGTCTGGTCTGCTGCCATTGTTCGGTGCTGGCTTCGGAGCGTCGGCGACGCTCATGGTGCAGCGAAGTTCAGCGCGGGCGGCCAAACTCAAGTTCGCGGCGGAGAGTCGGCTTGCTCACCGGGAGGAACTGAAGTCGGCGATCATGAACTATTTCGAGGCCGCGCAGCAGGTGCAGGGCGAACTGGACGTTCGCGAGCGTGGCGGTGCGCCCGCCGATCTGAAACGGCTCATCGAGAGCGTTTGGCTGGCGGAGAAGCGGGTGGAGATAATCTGCTCGGACACTCTGCGAGACAAGATGGTTGCCCATGCCAGAGGCCTTCACGACGCCGTACGCGACGCCGTGACCTATCCGGACTGGTGGGCTCACTGTTCTCTACTCCAGTGCGAACTCTTAGCGCAGACAAAGGCGGACCTGGCACGCAAACACGACTGGTGAGCGCCACATGACGTGCAGCTGCAGTCGCGGACCCCGGGCCTCTCCAACGGCCTGTCGTAGAGGGTGAGAATCCCGTAGACGAAAACATCTTGGCTCTCGTTGCGCTGCGCGGGACCGCGCGCACTGGGCCTGGTGTTGTAAAACGTTCGGTTCTTGGACACTCCGGCAGCCGGAGGCAGTGCGGTCCGGAAGCCCAGGTCTGTGACTCGCAGCGGAAGATGGCGGTGTTCTCGCACTGTCAGCTGGCGCCGATGACGAGGGTACTGCGGGCGGTTTCGACGACGTCCGCTGTGACGGTGTGAAGCTCGTTGATCTTCATGACGCGGTGGATCTGAGCGAAGAGTCGTTGCAGGAGGCGGAAATTGCCGCCGGTGATGCGGGCGACCGCGGCGACGGCCTGTGCGTCGGTGAAGTCGTCGGGGTCGAGTTCGAGGCCGAGTTTGTGCCAGTGCCGGGACAGTGCGAAGGTGAGTTCTTCGCCGGTCAGGGGCCGGTAGTGGTGGGCGAATCCGACGCGGCTGTAGAGCTGTGGGTAGCGGGAGAAGGTCTTTTCGATGCCGGGCATGCCGATGAACAGCAGACCGTGGTCCCCGCGGTCGTAGCGGTCGCGCAGGTGTTCGATGGCGTTGGCGGACAGGCGTTCGGACTCGTCGATGACGACCAGCTCGATGTAGTCGCGCAGTTCGCGCAGGGGTCCGGCGACGGTGGGTGTGTAGAACACGGTGCGCGAGCGGGACAGTCTTTGTCGGATTCCTCGCGTGGCCCCCTGCTGGTGAGCAGGTGTTCGGCCTTGTCCCAGCGTGCGTAGCGGGTTGCCGAGAGTGCCTTCCCGATTCCTGCTGCGCCGTAGCAGATTCCGATGGTCCGGTCGCGTTTGACGGTGTCGGCGAACTCGATGAAGCGGCGGTGTTCTTGGCGATGAACGGCCAGTTCCGTGGCGCGGGCATGGTCAGTCCTCGAGGTAGGCGCGCAGCGGCGGTGCTGGAGGAGGTTTCGCCGGTTTCGACGGCACAGGCGGGCGATCGGGTGCGGGCAGGTAGGCGGTGACGACAGTGATGCGTTCGTTGATCTGGTCGCGGATCCGGCGGCGGTAGGCGCGGCGGGCGGCCTGAATGTCTTTGAGCCCGATGGTGTCTCCGGTGTGGTCGGGGCTGACGGCCTTGCAAAGGAACCGGTTTTTGTGGAAGACCCGGATCTCGGTGATGTCGCGCGGGTCGTAGCGGATGGTGACCGATTCGCGGACGTAGGCGGCAAGGGCGGGATGCAGGTAGCGCAGGCCTGGAGGCCGTCGCGGTGCACGACACGCGCCGTGGCGACCTGCACCAGCAGCAGATCGAGCTGCTCGAGGGCCTCGGGCAGGCGCGGCAACCAGCCGTGTCCGACCCGGCAATCCTGTGGAGTGACACCGATTTCGGAGTGGACGCGCCGGTGATAGGTGGTGATGAACGCCCCGATCGCCTCGTCGAGCTGACGCAGCGACAACGCCGGCGGGGTAACCGGCTTGCCGCCCACGAGGCGGCCGGGCAGCTCTGTCAGCAGTCCGGTGTTGATGCTGCTGAAGAACCGCTCGACCTTCCCGCGTCCCTGGGGCCGCGCCACGGTGGAGTGCACGATGTGGAACTTCAGGTCGGCGGCGACCTGAGCGAGGTGGTCGCTGATGAAGTCGCTGCCGTGATCGACGTAGAGGATCTCGGGAATCCCGCACATCGGCCACGCGGGATCGGACTTGGCCCAGATCGCTTGGCGCAGCGCCAGGGATGTGTTCAACGCCGAGGGCGCGCCCAGGTTGACGGTGTAGCCGGGCACTGCCCGCGAGCAGTCGTCGAGGACCACCGTCAGCCAGGGCCGCTTCGCCGTCCCGCTGTCGTCGATGAGGATGTCGAGCTGGGTGTGGTCGACCTGCCACATCGCGTTCGGGTGGTCGGCGCGGCGGCGGTAGACCAGTTCGAAGGTGTCGCGGAAGGCGGCGGCGCCGTCGTGTGCCAGGGTGGTCATCGCCGGGTCGATCGCGGTGACGATCGACCGAACAGTGTTGTAGGACACCGGATTCCATCCCTGATCGGCGGCGACGCGTGCGGCGCGGCGGGTGATCGTCGCCAGCGACGGGCGCGGTCGGCGCAGGGCCATGCCCTCGATCAGCCGCACCAACTCAGGGTCGGTTCGCCGGCCGGTCGCCCGTCGCCTGGCCGGGGCAAGCCCGGCCAGGCCGGCAGTTCGGTAGCGCTGCAGCCACCGCTGCGCGGTGCGGGCTGGCACGCCCGCCTGTCCCGCCGCGCGGAGCAGTGGAACCCCGTCCTCGATATGAGGCCGCAAGACCTCGAAGCGGCTCATCGCCTGCTGACGAGCTAGCGTCGGTCAGTTCGGTCAACCCGACCGCAGTCACGCCTCCATTTTCGCTGTGGCAGCGGTGAGATGCCGGTAAATGGTGGGGCGGGTGACACCGAACTCGGCCGCGATCTGCTCGACGGTGTAGCGGCGCTTGCCGCGCTCGTCGAGCTCGTCGTACATCTGCCGCGCCAGATCCACCTGTCGGGGTCCGAGTTTGGGTTTCTGTCCGCCGGTGCGGCCGCGGGCGCGGGCGGCGGCCAGCCCGTCACGGGTGCGTTCGGACATCAGGGCGTGCTCGAATTCGGCGATGGCGCCGAGGATCTGGAAGAACATGCGCCCGACAGCGGTGGAGGTGTCGATGCCCTGGTCGAGGACCACCAGATCCACACCGCGGTCCTGCAGGGTCTTCGACAGTTCGATCAGGTGCTCGAGGGAGCGGCCGAGCCGGTCGAGTTTGGTTACCACCAGTTGGTCTTCGGGCCGGTTGGCCACCAGCAGCGCCTTGCTCAGCTCGGGCCGCGAGGCCAGCCTCCCCGACGCCTTGTCGAGGAAGATCTGCTCGCAGCCGGCCGCGGTGAGTGCGTCGTGCTGGGCCTCCGGATGCTGATCGCGGGTCGAGACCCGTCCATAGCCGATTCGCATGCGGCGCAGTGTATTGCGAACCCCCGACATGTTGACATTGCCGCGTACACGGCAACCTTTACAGATTCGGCGGCATCCGACCTGCGGGAATCTTCAGCACCCCAGAGTGTCTCGTGAACGTTCGTTAACGATCTGTGATGCCGCGCGCCATGCGGCAGATGAGTGCGTTGCGGCCGGGCGCGACATGGAATGCTCAGGACGGTTTTAGACGCACCGCAGGAAGGCACACTGATGGTCACCGTCAACACCCACGCTCGCCGGGAACGAATGGAGTTCGCGGAGCTGCTGGACGGGCTGGCGCCGGAGCAGTGGAACATGCCCAGTCTGTGCGATCGATGGACCGTACGAGACGTGGCAGCCCATACGATCGCCTATCTCGGGCAGAGCCGCGCCCGGTTGTCCATCAACATGATCCGGACACGGCTCGACGTTGACCGACTCAATGCGAGAGGACTTCAGGACTATGCTGCCCTGGAACCCGAACAGCTCATCGAGCTGATGCGTCAGGGAGTCGAGCCCTCCGGCGCGGCAGCTCTCTACGGTGGTCGAGTGGCGCTGATCGAGTGCCTCATCCATCAGCAGGACATACGCCGACCACTTGGACAACTCAGAACCATCCCTCACGAACGCCTGCAAGTTTCGCTCAGCTACGCCCGGATCAGCCCGGTCATCGGAGGCGCGCGCCGCACACGCGGTGTGAGGCTGCGGGCCACCGACATGGACTGGTCGGCCGGCCATGGCCCCGAGGTGCGTGGATCCGGTGAGGCACTGCTGCTGGCGATGACAGGAAGGGTCACAACGGTTATCGGCGAACTCGAGGGTGAAGGCGTGGCGCATTTCGACTTGCCGGCGACCGATTGATCGAGTGCTTCGCTCGCCTGGCTGCACTTGCGCCGGTACAGCTTCTTCGTCTTCCGAAGCTCCGTGCTGGCAGGATCGGTCAGCACGGTATACGGCTACTAAGGGCACCGTCACCCGCGCATTCATGATCAATGACCGCGTTCTGCAGCAGGAGCGATCGGCGGTGTCCCGGCTCAGTTGATCTGATGCAACGGTTGACCGTCGACCCCGAGGCCGATCTCGCCGCTGCCCACGCCGCGCAGGCATACACCGCCGCCGCAGACAATGACGTGCGCCACCGCCCGCACGGCACCGCCGAGGCGTGATCCGAGGCAAAGTCTGGCTGCACGCCCCGACCATCGGCACCACCACCTTCCCCACGCCGGGACGAGGTCGTCGTCATCTCCGACCAGGTAGTTATCGAATCCCCGTCCCGGGGCCACAGCCGCCCATTCCGCCTCCTCGGCGCCACCTGATGGTGCGAGAACTGCGCCATCTACCGCTGCGAGTCACACCCAGGTCACTCGAACCGGCCATGTGTCGATAAAACGTGTCGAAAAGTATTGGTGTCCAACAATTCTTGTCGGCCATTTCTCGTACAGTCCGTGGCATGGCCACGCCGACACGCGATCTCGACATCCCCGCACCGCCCACTCTCGACGGCGACGCCCTCGATCCGATCGGCGGAGGTGGCGCCCTGGTCGGCTACGGCCGCGTCTCCACCAAGGTCCAGAACCTCGACCGCCAGATCCACGCGCTCACCGTGGCGGGATGCTAGAAGATCTACACCGACAAGAAGAGCGGCAAGGACACCGAACGCGCGGAACTCTGGAAGTGCCTCGAGTACATGCGCCCTGGCGACACTCTCGTGGTGCCGTCCCTGGACCGGCTCGGCCGATCCCTCCAGGACCTGATTTCTATCGTCGCCGGACTCCGTAAGCGCGGCGTCGGATTCCGATCCCTACACGAAACTCTCGACACCACCACCCCGGGCGGGCGCCTGGTCTTCCACGTGTTCGCCGCCCTGGCGGAGTTCATCCGCGAACTGATCATCCAAGGCACCCAAGAAGGCCTGGACGCCGCCCGCGCCCGCGGGCAACGCCTCGGTCGGCCACCGGCCATGACCACCGAACAGATCCGCCAGACCCGCGCCGTCCTCACCCGACCGGAGGAAACCGTCTCCTCGGCCGCAAGAATGCTCGGGGTTTCGCGCTCGACGAACTACAAGTACCTGCCCGAACTGACCACCGAGCCGCAACCCGTGATCGAGGCGAGGGCATGACCACCGAGAACCGCTGGGACGCGGGCCTTATCGGCGGTCAGGCTCAAGTGCCCGCCCTCGTCAGGCGGCCTCACGCTGATTACGGAAGCAACAGGCGAGGTCTGGTCGCCGTGGCATGCGATGTCGTTCCTGCCGTCGGTGGGAGCCCGCTAGGGTGCCTGCATGGGACTAACGATCGCGGTCGGCGATGACGACAGCCGAGAAGAACTGGACCAACTCACCATACTGCTGAAAGAAGAAGGGATCGAATGGCAGCAACCCGAGTCGTGCGTGCTGCCACCCGGCCGCGCAACTATGACATCGATGCCGTACTCCGCGCTCTACTGCCTGCATCGGGTTTACGCGCGATGCCAGGCCGGACTGCCCGTCACACCGGTGTCCGATATGGCGGAGGTGGAGGCGGACGACGAGTTGGTGTCCCGTGAGAGGGACATGTTCGAATCTCACCTCATCTACCACTCGGACGTCGACGGCTATTACGTACCCGTCGATTTCGATATCCCGGAATTGATCGGCGACGACGAGCGCGTGGGCTCCAGCCATGGCCTGCTCGCCGAACTACAGTCCTGTGCTCCGGCGATCGGAATCCGGCTAGAGCCGGATCTCTCGTTGTCGGACACCGAAGCGCAGCGCATCGACGAACTAATCCGGACCGACAGCGGAGAATTCACCTACGAGTGGATGGCGTGGCTGGCACTGCACGAAGCATGCCGGCAGAGCATCGACAGCAACCACGCCATAGTGTTCATCGGATAATCAACTGTCTCCAACTCCTTGCCGACTCCTACAACCTCAACCACGCCACCAGGACGGTGCTGCGGAAGTGCGATTACTACCGCAGCACCTAGGGGTCAGCCGGAACCACGTGAGGAGTAAATCCGCCGAATCCGGGGGTAGCGACGCCGACGAACATCTCGAGATCCTTCGCATGAAAACGGCCACGCTGTTCGAACTGCCGTGTCGGCTCGGTGCCGAGCTGGCCGGTTGCGATCGGGCGCACGTTCGTGCGCTGTCCCGCTTCGGGCAGGAGCTCGGGATCGCGTTCCAGCTGACCGACGACCTGCTCGATCTCGTCGGAGACTCGGCGAGGCTGGGTAAACCGACCGGCGCCGATCTGCGGGCGGGCGTGTTCTCGCACTCGGTTCTCCTTGCGCTGCAACAGAATCCGGATGGGAGACTGGCGGAACTGTTACGTCACGAGAACCTCACCGCGCCCGAGGCGGACGAGGCCGCAGCGCTGGTGCGCGGCAGCGGCGCCGTGGAAACGACGCGCGAACTCGCCCGAGCATATGCCGGTCGCGCCGCAGCGGCACTCGCCGAACTTCCGGAATTCCCCGGCCACGACGTCCTCGCCGACCTGACCGGACACGCCGTGAGCCGCACACGATGAGCGGGCGGAATCACTATGACGCGGTGGTGGTCGGCGCAGGGCCCGCGGGGTGCGCCGCCGCCTACCATCTCGCGCTCCGGCGCCGCCGGGTCCTGTTGATCGAGGCGCAGCGCTTCCCTCGGGACAAAGCGTGTGGTGATGCGCTGACATAGCGCGCGGTCCGGATCCTCACCGAGATGGGCGTCCTCGAGTCGGTGCCCCGGTCGGAGCGGATGCGAGGGGCGCGGGTCCATATGCGCGGTCGTGGCTGGCGCGATTTCATCTACGACGCCTACCGAGACGCGGACAGCCACTGTCTGATCGTGCCGCGCGTCGTACTCGACGAGGCGGCCTGCGCCCGCGCCGTGGCGGTCGGCGCCGACCTGTGGGAAGGGGCCGCGGTCACGGCACCGATCGTCGAGGACGGCCGGGTGGTCGGGGTGCGGGTACGCCGTGCGGGCCGACTCGTCGACGTTCGAACGGCGGCGGTGGTCGCGGCCGACGGTGCGCGGTCGCGGCTGGCGCGCGCGGTCGGCCTGCTGCCCGACGACGAGCTCGGCATCGGCATCCGCGGCTATCTGGGCGATCTCGACGGGCTGCTGGATCTGCAAGAGGTCTTCCTGCCCCTCGACGACATTGCCGGGCGGGATCTATTGCCGTCCTACGGCTGGATCAATCCGACGGGTGCGACCGAAGCGAATATCGGCGTCGGGTTGTTCGGTCCCGGATACGAACGCCGCGCACAGGAGGTATTGCGGAACTTCGTCACCCGGTTGCGCACGAGCCGGAAGTCCTTCGGCGGCGGCCGATTACGCGGACGTTGGGCGGCGGCGCCGTTTCGCCTCGACTTCTCCCCCGATCGCTGCGTCGCCGACGGCATCCTGCTCGTCGGCGATGCGGCGGGGCTGGTGAGCCCGTTCACCGGGGAGGGCATCAGCTTTGCGCTCGAGTCCGGACGGACCGCGGCCGAGGTTGTCGACCGTGCGTTGACCTGCGATCCGACGCGTCCGGATCTGCTGGATTACGCACTGCTGCTGGAGCATTCGTATGCCGGGTGGTTGGCGGCCGGGCGCCGGTCGGCGCATCGGTACCAATTCGTCTGGCGGGTACTCGAGAGCACATTCGATAGCGAGCGCGCACCGTTCACGCTGTGCCGCCGGGCGGTTCTCCTGCCCGAGGGTATCAGCGAACTCCGGGCGAATCGCACGATCGATGACGTGACCGCACTGATGGCGCCGGGCGTCGACGTACGCACCGATCTACTCGGCGTCGGCGAGCTCATGACCAGTGCCATCCGCGACGAGTGGCCCTTCCTCGCCCGGCTGGCCACGTCGAGTTGGGGAGATCCCGGCGTCCCGTTCCGGCCTGCGCTGTTGCTATTGCTGGCAAGCTGTTTCGGCGATCCGGGTGCGCGCTGTCGCATCGAGTTGGGCGCCGCGATCGAACTGGGCGCCTTGGCAGCGCTCGCTCAACTCGGCGTCGAGAACACCTCGACACCACATTCCAGCTGGGGCAACAGATTCGCCGTTCTGGTCAGCGATGTACTGATGGCGAAGTCGTTGCATCTGGCCACCGAAGGCGGTCCCGCCGCGCTCGAGCTCATCTCCCAGGCCGTCACCAGGGTGTGCACCGGCCGGATTCGCGAGCGGCAGTATGCATTCGACGTGCGTGTGACAGAAGACGAGCATCTGTCGCTTGTCGCATTGCAGACCGCATCGTCGTTCGAGCTGCCGTGCCGGCTCGGCGCGGTCGTCGCGGGCGCCGATCCGGACCATGTCGCGGCCATGGCGAGCTACGGCCGCGCGCTCGGCGTCGCGTTCCGGCTGACCGAGGACCTGCGAACCCTCACTGCCACACGCTCGCCGGACGACGTCGCTGGCGACGAACTGCGCGACGGCGCGCTGTCGCACTCGGTGCTCGTGGCCCTGCAACGCACACCGCAGGGCAGGTTGGCGGGCCTGATCCGCGAACGCATGACAGCCGACGATGTCGACGAGGCGGTCGGGATCGTGCGCGACAGCGGAGCGCTCGACGTCACCCGTGCGCTGGCGCGCGAATACGCCGACAGGGCCGCGGATGCGCTCGCGGCCCTGCCGGAATGCCCTTCGCGCGCATCACTGTTCGCGCTGACCGACTATGTGATCACACGACAGGTTCCGGAACGACCGGATGTGGCGTCCCCGTTCTTGTGATCATCTCCGCGTGGCGCCGTTCAGTCCGCGCGGACCTCACTGCGATCGCCGCTCCACAGGGTGTGGTACTTGCCGTCGGCATCGATGCGCTCGTAGGTGTGCGCGCCGAAGAAGTCGCGCTGCCCCTGGGTGAGCGCGGCGGGCAGCCGCTCGGACCGCAGGGCGTCGTAGTACGACAGCGAGGAGGCGAACGCGGGCACCGGAATACCGAGCAGGGTGGCGGTGGAGACGACGCGCCGCCAGCTGTCGATGGCCGTCTCGATCGCATCGCGGAAGTACGGCGCGAGGATCAGGCTAGGCAGCGCCGGGTTCTCGTCGTAGGCCTCCTTGATCCGGTTCAGGAATCGGGCCCGGATGATGCAGCCGCCGCGCCAGATCGTCGCCAGATCGCCGGGGTGCAGATCCCAGTCGTACTCCACACTGCCCGCGGCGATCTGGTCGAAGCCCTGGGCATATGCCACCACCTTCGAGGCGTAGAGCGCCTGACGGATGTCCTCGGTGAACTGCTCGACATCGGTGGGCTTATCGGCCAGCTGCCCGGCGGCGAGCCCGGCCGCGGCCTTGCGCTGCGCGCGCGAACCCGACAGCGCCCGCGCGAATACCGCTTCGGCGATACCGGTCACCGGCACGCCGAGATCGAGTGCGGATTTCACGGTCCAGCGGCCGGTGCCCTTCTGCTCCGCGGCGTCGACGATGACATCGACCAGCGGCTTGCCGGTCTTGGCGTCGACCTGGTTCAGGACCTCCGCGGTGATCTCGACCAGGTAGCTCTCCAGATCCCCGGAATTCCACTGGGTGAACACGTCGGCGATCTGCTTCGCACCGAAACCGAGCGCATCGCGGAACAGATGGTAGGCCTCGCCGATCAGCTGCATATCGGCGTACTCGATGCCGTTGTGGACCATCTTGACGAAGTGGCCGGAGCCGTCGGGGCCGATATGGGTGCAGCACGGCGTTCCGTCGACCTGAGCCGCGATCGACTCCAGCAGCGGGCCCAGCGATTCGTAGGACTCCTTCGGACCGCCCGGCATGATCGCGGGACCGTTGAGCGCGCCCTCCTCGCCGCCGGAGATGCCGGCGCCGACGAAGTTCAGGCCGCGCTCGCGCATGGCGGCCTCGCGCCGGATCGTGTCGGTGTAGAGGGCATTGCCGCCGTCGATGATGATGTCGCCGGGCTCCATCGCGGCCGCGAGCTCCTCGATGACCGCGTCGGTCGGATCACCGGCCTTGACCATGATCAGCACCCGGCGCGGCTTCTCGAGCGCCGCGACGAATTCCTCGATCGTTTCGGTGCGGACGAAATCGCCATCGGTACCATGTTCGGCCAGGAGTGCGTCGGTCTTGGCGACGCTACGGTTGTGCAGCGCGACGGTGTAGCCGTGCTTGGCAAAGTTCCGGGCGATATTGCTACCCATCACCGCCAAACCGGTCACACCGATCTGGGCACGCGCATTGGAGGTCGCCATCAATCCGCTCTCTTCGTTCGACAGTTGTACATGCGTGACCGCGCGAAGCTGTTCGGCGGCGGCGCGCGGAATCCGGTCCACAACGCCTCGCCCATTTCTACCCCGTCGGCCCCGGGGGCACGGACACGGCCCAGGTGTGGCGACTACCCGGGCTGGTTATTTCTCCGGTTCGCCGGGCAGCGGTTCGGGGTCGCGCTCGGTGGTGCCGGGCACCGGCCTGCGTCCGGGCAATCCGCCGCGTATCGCCGCCACCCAGCCGCGCACCAGCGGCGATACATCATCGGCCAGTTCGTCCGCCAGCCGCGCGCTCCGGTCCGGGGGCAACCCGTTGAGGGCGGCAACCCGGATCCCATCGTGTTCGACCACCGACAGCGCCAGCTCGGACAGCACGGCAGCGGCGTCATCGATGTCGTAGCGCCGCACGAGATCGCCGAGCGCGACGACGGCACGGTGCCGGATCTCGGACAGGTCCGGATCGAACCGTTCCGCGGTGATCGCGGCCAATAACGCGACATCGTCGCGGGTGATAATGCCGTCACCGGGATCGGTGAAGGCACAAGCGCCCTCCAGCAATCGGGCTTCGAGCTCGATGCGGCGGCGCGCCACGTCCGGGAACCCGTCGACCAGCACGTCGGACCGGGTCCGGCCGCCAGGGATCGCAGGAATCGGGGATTCGGGCGGCAAGAACTTCGGGTCGGCCATGACGGGCTCCTATTCGTAGAACATGTAGCCGTGCGGGAACATCGTTCGGTACTGGTCGTAGTCGAGGTCGGGACCGCGCACGCCGGTATTGGACCGCATGAGGTTGTTGGTGTTCTCCAAATGCTGGAGCCCCAGATAGTGGCCGATCTCGTGTCCGATCAGCTGCGACAGCGTCGTGACGTTCAGCCGCGCCGTACCCGACGCGTCGGTGTACCCGGTGCGGTCCGCGGCAATGCCGTCACGACGACCGCCCTTGGCTGCCGGTCCGGGAATGTCGCCCGCGAAGCCGTTGAAACCACCCCAATTGAATTGGCGCACCACGAAAACGTCGATGAAGTTGTTGGGTACCGACCAGTCTTCGAGCAGGTCGCGGAATTCGTCCTCGCTGTCGAGCACGGTGTAGCCGCCCGCGGCGGCGGCGGTGATCCGGCGGCGGTCGACGCCGCGCAGGGTGATGTCGCGCCGCTCGTAGATCTGGCGCATCGCATCGATCGCGGCGTACAGGTCGACGTGTTCCTGGGCGCCGAAATCGCCGACCTTGATGACGTTCACGCCATAGGAGAGCATGACCCGGGCGGTGATCCGGTCGTTCAGCGATCGCCCGTCGGCCGCGGTCATGGTGATGGCGATCGCCAGATCCTCCTTGCGGTCATACACGCCGAAAATGCCGCTGCCCCGCGGCGAGGTGAACGAGATGGAGCCGCGCCAGGTGCTGTGGGCGGCGACGTCGATACTCGACGGCCAGTCGAATGCGCCGCCTTCGATCAACGTGCCGGTGCCGACACCACCGTCCCAGAATTGCCAGGACACCCGACGGTTCATCGACACCGTCCCGGCGTCGCCGTTCGCGATCGACAGTTCGATTTCGGTCAGGAAGGTGTCCGAGTCCGGCCGGTAGTCGCCGCGTGCGCTCCAGGTGCCGGTCACGCGTGCGCCCGCCGGTGCGAGCCGCAGGGACAGGGGATTCGACGGCAGCACGTACATCGTGCGGGTGAACGCGGACGAAGCGCCGTCCGCGCGATACAGCCTGATATCCACCCGGGCCGTGCCGACGGGCAGCGCATGCTCGGAATCGAATGCGATCCGCACGGTGTCGTCGTCGGCGCTTTCCACCACCTGTTCGATGACGAACGGATCGCCCGCCCACGACACCTGCGCCCGCGCGGCGACAACCGGTGCCTCGGACAGATTCTGGAACCGCACCATGAGATCGAACGGGCTGAAGCTCGTCACCGGACCGTCGGGGACCACCCCGGTGATGTGCAGCGGGGATTCGCTCGGCCGCACCGTCGTCGCGTACAAGCGCCGCAACGCGTCGAGCAGGTCGGGGTGTTCGGTGACGAGTTCCGAAACCTGTCGCGGCCAGCCGTCGCCCAGATCGGCTGCGCGCGCGACCAACTCGGGATCGAGTTGCCGCGCCTCCGCGATCCGCTCGATACCGTCGGGCCCCCGCAGTGCCGCGAGCACCCGCGGCTCGGTATCGAAGACCCCGTACGCGGCGGCGGGCCGCTCGGCGATGTCGCGGACCGCCTTGATCGTTGTCTGCTGTGCCATCATCGCGTCCCTTCGCGGAGTGGATGACAGTCACCGTATGGACCGGCGCGAGCCGCGACACTGGTAGTGAACTACTCGATTCTCCGTGCTGACTCGAGCGGCCACCCACGTAGCCGGACGACGGCGTCACACACCACGCACCCGCTCGAGCACCCATTACCAGTTAACCGTTATCGTCGGTAACATGTTCTTCCGCGTCTCCGGACCTACCGTCGAGGAGCCCGTCGGAACGGGGGACGGTCACCGCGTGACGCGCATGGACTGCGGCGTCGAGGCCGCCATCGAACCGGGCCACGTGTCCGGACCAGCCAGATACGCAAAGGAACACCGGTGATTCCAGGCTCCCCGACCGCGCTACGCAACAGCTGGGCGCTCTTCTTCGGCGGCGGCATCGAAAGCCCCGCGCGCACGCCGTCCACCATCATCTACGACCGGCCGCACCGACAGCTGCGCCGATTCGATCGCCTCGCGCCGGGCACCGGGAATCCGGTGCTACTGGTACCGCCGCTGGCCGTGGACGCGTCCTGCTACGACCTGCGCCCCAGCCAGAGCCTGGCCCGCTACCTGATCGACGCGGACCGGCAGCCGTATGTCATCGACTACGGACGCATCACCCGCGACGACCGCGATCTCGGCCTCGAGGAGTGGATCGACGATATCGTCCCGACCGCGATCGCGCAGGTCAGCGCCGAGCACGCGGGCGCGTCCGTGGAGGTGATCGCCTGGTCCCTCGGCGGCATCATCAGCCTGCTCACCGCCGCCGATCATCCGGAACTGCCGATCGCCTCGGTCACCACGCTCGGCACCCCCATGGACTTCCGCGAGCATCCGCTGCTGGCACCCGTCCGGATACTGGGCCGCATTACCGGCGGCCGCGAGATCGCCTATGCCACACATATTTTCGGTGGCATACCGGCGTTGTTCGTCCAGGCCGGTTTCCGCGGCATGGCGTTGCCGCGCGAGCTCACCCGGCCCTTGTTCATCGCCCGCAACGCCGGGCGCACCGAGGCACTCGCCCGGATGGAGGCCATCGACCGCTTCATCGCCGCGATGCCCGGCTACCCCGGTCGCCTCTACCGGCAGATGTATCGGCAGATCGTTATCGGCAATCAACTCGCCACCGGAAAAGTTCGGCTCGACCGCGAACGGGTCATCGATCTCGCGAAGGTCGAATGCCGGGTACTGCTCGTCGGCAGCAAAGCGGACAATATCGCCCCGGCGCGGGCCATCGCACCGGGTACCGAAGTACTCACCGGCGCAAAGGAAGTCCAGTTCGTCGAGGTGCCGGGAATGAACCATCTGGCCCTGGTCGCCGGCCCGACCGCGCCGAGCACGACCTGGCCGCACATCCTGGAGTTCCTCCGCGCCGAGCGATAACCCGCGGCGATGCCACCGCGACTCCTAGGTTGCGATTTCGCGGCGTTACGTGTGTTGTTGAGGAGTGACCAACACTTCGGGAGACGCGTATCCCCTCGCGGACACGATGACCACCTCCGTCGCGGTGCACGACGGCGCTAGCGTGCTCACGGTGGCCGGCGAGGTAGATCTGGCCACCGCACCCGCGCTGGAGGCCGCGATCGAGGGCATCCTCGGCGGCAAACCTGCCGCGCTGATCATCGACCTGTCCGGGGTCAGTTTCCTGGCTTCGGCGGGTATGGCGGCGCTGGTCGCCGCACACCAGCGCGCCGGGGAAGCGACGACCATCGCGGTCGTGGCAGACGGCCCGGCGACCAGCCGCCAGCTCAAGATGACCAGCCTGGATCAGGTGTTCGCCCTGTATTCCACGCTGGACGCGGCCCTGACCGCATTGCGCGGCTGATCTGTCGCGCCACTCGAACGACCGTCGAACGACCGAGGCCGGGCTCCACGCGATGCGGAGCCCGGCCTCGGTCGTCGGTGCGGGATTCAGACCAGTTCGCGCAGCTGCTCGATCAGTTTCACCCGATCGGCGGGGGTGGCGGCCATCGGCACCACATTCAGCACGGTGACACCGGCCTCGCGGAAGGCGGCGACGCGCTCCTTGACGTAGCTCGCCGGACCCACCAGGGAGATATCGCGGACAAGCTGGTCCGGAACCACCTTGGCCGCCTCTTCCTTCTTGCCCGCCAGGTACAGCTCCTGGATGCGATCGGCCTCGGCGCCGTAGCCGTATTTCGTGGCCAGCGCATGGTAGAAGTTCTTGCCCTTGGCGCCCATTCCGCCGATGTAGAGGGCCAGGTGCGGTTTGACGAATTCCAGCAGCGGCGTGACGTTCTCACCGATGGCCAGGGCCGGACCCGCGTAGACGTCCAGCTCACCGAGGATCGGATCACGCTTGGTCTTACCCGCGTCGAGGGATTCGCCCCAGATCTCCTTGGCCATTTCCGGCAGGAAGAAGATCGGCTGCCAGCCCTCGGCGATTTCGGCGGCCAGCTCCACATTCTTCGGCCCGAGCGCGGCCAGCAGTACCGGAATGCGTTCGCGCACCGGGTGGTTGATCAGCTTGAGCGGCTTGCCCAGGCCGGTGCCTTTTTCGGCGGGCAGCGGGATCTGGTAGTACTTGCCCTGGTATTCGAGCCTTTCGCGGCGCCACACCTTGCGGCAGATCTCCACCAGCTCCCGGGTGCGGCCGATCGGCGCGTCATAGGGCACGCCGTGGAAGCCCTCGATCACCTGCGGGCCGGATGCGCCGAGGCCGAGGGTGAAGCGGCCGTCCGAGACGAAGTCCAGACCCGCCGCGGTCATCGCGGTCAGGCTCGGCGTCCGGGTGTAGATCTGCAGGATGCCCGACGCCAGCTGTAGCCGCTCGGTCTTCGCCGCGAGGTAACCGAGCGCGCTGACCGCGTCGAACGAGTACGCCTCGGGGACGAACACGACGTCGAGTCCGGCCCGCTCCAGGTCCGCCACTTCGGCGGCGGCCTCTCTGAAACCCCCCGAATAGTTGATGCCCAATCCGATCCGCATACCAGTCAACATAAACCCAGCTACGGGCCGACCGCGCACCGGCACGACTCGAGTGGGGTTCGCGGGTGGGCAGGCGGTAGCGTAAAGCGATACTTCCGCGTCCGCGTCGCAGAACGAAAGGCCAACACCCCGTGTCGCAGCCGAGCACGTCGTCCCAGGAAACTGCGTCCTCCTTCGGCGAGGTCTCCCTCGCGCAGTACCTGTCCGAGCTGGCCGCCAAGGTGCCCGCCCCGGGCGGCGGTGCGGTTGCCGCGCTGCATGCCGCACAGGGCGCCGCATTGGTCGCAATGGTCGCGCGCTACACCACCCGGGCCAAGGACGCCGAGCACCGGCCGATAGTGGACCGCATCATCGACGCCGCGGACGCGGCCCGTGACCGCGCGCTCGCACTGGCCGACGCCGATGCGGCCGCGTTCACCGCGGTCGGTAACGCCTACAAAATGCCGAAGACCACCGAGACGGAGACCGCGGCCCGCGACGCGGCGATCACGGTGGCCCTGATCGAGGCCGCCCGTGTCCCCGCCGCGGTGGTCGACGAGGCCGACGAGATTCTGTCCCTCGCCGCCGAGCTGCTGCCGATCGGCAACCGGAACGTGGTCACCGATATCGGCGCCGCCGCGGATGCCGCCCGCGCCGCCGCCACCAGCTCCCAGCTCAATATCGAGATCAATGTGACTTCGCTGGCCGCCGCCGACGGCGACCGCTTCGCCCCGGTACTGCTGCGCGTCGACGAGATCATCGCCCGCGCCGACGCTTTGCACGCCGACGTGTTGCATATCGTCCGCAGCTGAACACCCCCGCTGAGCGGCCGTTCGACGAACGGGCGGAGTCGGCGCCCCGCCCCTCTGAATTGTGGTCTTGTCACTTCGCCAGGACGTGTTGATCATGAAGGGGTAAACTGGTTTTCCGCGTACCACACCATCTCGAAAGGGGTGGAAGCCATGAGGGGCGCACTACGCCATTTGTTCCTCGCGATCGTGGTCATCACCTTGGCCGTGTTCGGGTCCGGTGCGGCGGCAGCGACAATGGTCGGAACCCCACCCGCGGAAGCGGTAGCGGCGATCTCGCCCGCGGCCGATCACACCGTGGGCATCGCACATCCCGTGACCGTCCGTTTCGCTACTCCCGTCGCCGATAAGGCCCGCGCCGAGAGCTTCCTCCACGTCAGGTCTACGCAACCGCTCACCGGTACCTTCTCCTGGTCCGGCGACCGCGAACTGACGTGGACTCCCACCGAATTCCTGCCCGCTCGCTCCACGATTACCGTCCAGTTCGGCAGCGCGCGTAGCGAATTCCGCACCAATGCGGGCGTCGTCGCCGACGGAGATATGTCCGCGCACACCTTCACCGTCAGCATGGGCGGTCAGGTGATCTGGGTGATGCCGGCCTCGTTCGGCAAGCCGGGCTGGGAGTCACCGGTCGGCACCTTCCCGGTGCTGGAGAAGTTCCGCTCGGTGGTCTTCGATTCCCGCACGATCGGGATTCCGCTGAATTCCTCCGAGGGGTACTACATCAACGGCGAATACGCCGAACGGCTCACGTGGGGTGGGGTTTTCGTACATTCCGCGCCGTGGTCGGTGGATTCACAGGGATATTCCAACGTCAGTCACGGCTGCATCAATCTCTCTCCCGAGGATGCCGCCTGGTACTACAACAACGTCGGCATCGGCGACCCGGTGACCTTGCACTGGTAATCGCACCGGCTTTCGGATCGGCGAGCTCCCCGGCTCACCGATCCGCGTGGCACCCTGGGGAATTCGTCGATCAGGCCGCCGTGAGAACCGTCTCGTCACGCGCGGCGAGCCCCGCGTAGCGGCCGCCCCGTCGCATCAATTCCTCATGCGTGCCGCGCTCGGCGATCCGTCCCCGATCCAGCACCACGATCTGATCCGCACCGCGGATGGTGGAGAGCCGGTGCGCGATGGTGATGGTGGTGCGGCCCGCCGACAATGCGTCGATGGCGGCCTGCACCTCACGTTCGGTGCGGGTGTCCAATGCGCTGGTCGCCTCGTCCAGCACCAGGATCGGCGGATTACGCAGGATCGCGCGCGCCACCGCGAGGCGCTGTTTCTCACCGCCGGAGAACCGGTAGCCGCGTTCGCCGACCAGGGTGTCGTAGCCGTCCGGAAGGGCGGCGATATGGTCGTGGATCTGGGCCGCGCGCGCCGCGTCGTGCAGTTCCGCATCGGTCGCGCCGGGTTTGGCGAATCGCAGATTGTCGGCGACGGAGGCGTGGAACAGGTAGGTCTCCTGCGATACCACGCCGACCGACGCGGCCAGATCGGCGAAGGACAGATCCCGCACGTCGACGCCGTCGATCGTCACCCGGCCCGAGGTCACGTCGTACAGCCGCGCCACCAGGTAGCCGGAAGTGGTCTTACCGGAGCCGGTCTCCCCCACGATCGCGAGGCTGGTTCCCGCGGGCACGGTGAGATCGATACCGTCGAGCACCTCGCGGCTACCGGATCCGTACGAGAAACCGACCTCGTCGAACCGCACCTCACCACGCACTCGGTCGACCCGTATCGGAAGCTCCGGCTCCTCGATATCGGGCCGCAGATCCAGGTATTCGAAGATACGACCGAACAATGCCAGCGAGCTCTGCACCTCGACGCCGGTGTACAGCAGTTGCACCATCGGGCGCAGCAAGCTCGCTTGGAGTGTGGTGAAGGCGACCAGGGTGCCGATCGAGACCAGCGGGTGCCCGGCGGCGAATGTCAGCCCGGCGACCCAGTAGATGACAGCGGGCATCGCCGCCATCACGATCTGGATGGTCGACTGCCGCCAGCGGCCGGCCATACTGGCCCGGATCTCCAGATCCACCAGCCCGCGCGATTCCCGCGCGAAGTCGTCGACCAGCGCAGGGGAACGGCCCATGGTGCGGCCGAGGAGGATGCCGCTCACCGACAGTGACTCCTCCACGATCGCCGACATGGACGCGAGCTGTTGCTGGCGCTGCCCGGTGATCTTGCGGCGCTCGGCGCCGACCCGGCGGCTGATCCAGACGAAGAACGGCAACATGATCAGCGACACCACGGTGAGCCGCCAATCCAGCGCGATCATGGCGATGGTCGAGGCTACGACGGTGGTGAAGTTCGAGACGAGCGAGGTGGCGGTGGAGGTGACGGTCGACTGCATGCCGCCGATATCGTTGGCGATGCGGGATTGCACCTCGCCGGTGCGCGTCGAGGTGAAGAAGGACAGCGGCATCCGCTGTAGCTGGGCGTAGACGGCAGAACGCAAGTCGTGCATGACGTCCTGGCCGACCGCCGTGGAGATGTAGGTCTGGAGGACGCCGAACACGCTGGTCAGCGCGGCGACCGCGATCATGCCCGCGGCGAGCAGGGTCAGCAGGCCGGTGCGGCCGTGCGGGAGCGCGTCGTCGAGCACCGCGCGCAGCATGAACGGCGAGGCCAGTGCGACGACCGAGGACGCTCCGACCAGGGCCGCGACCAGCGCCAGCCGGGCGCGATAGGGGCGGAAGAGCCGGACGATCCGGCGAAGATGAGATGGGGGCTGCATAGGCGCCTCCTTCCGGGAACCAACTATGAAACCGAGTATGACTCATAATTGTTCCATTGAACAATGAGCTAGACTCAGAATCATGGACAGCGGCCCCGAACCCGATCTCCCCGAACTGTTCCTGCGCACATCGAAACGCATCCGCCGCAACCAGATGACCGGCCTCACCCCGCTCGGTCTCACCCCGTCGCAGGCCCGCGCCCTGCGCATCATCGGTCACGCGACCGACCCGCTGCGGATGTCGGCACTGGCCGAACGCCTCGACATCGTCCCGCGTTCGGCCACCACCGTGGTGGACGCACTCGAGTCCGCCGGCCTCGTCACGCGCGCACCGGATCCGGCCAATCGCCGATCCATACTGGTGGCAGCGACCGACGCGGGACGCGACGTGCTCAGCCGCATGGCGCGGGCACGGCGCCGAGCCGCCGAAGACCTCTTCGCCACCCTCACCCCGTCGCAGCGCGACACCCTCCGAGATCTGCTCGCGGCGCTCGATTCCGACGAGACGAACTAGGTTTCGAGCACCCGCCGACCGTGTGCCGTCACCCGCGCGCGCCTCGGAATGGCTAGAATCGCCTGCGATAGAACGGTTTCGGTACGCCATTCACCACCAGCCGCGGCAATGCACGTCGGGGACAGCAAACTGGCAGTATCGTTCCGGGGGGCGGCATCCGATGCGGGAACGAACTCTACGGTGTGACCTGATGGAGGCGGGGTAATGGATCGACCGGATATGGGCATACGACCGGGACCGCGACGGGGCCCGATCCCGTACCCTCCGCCCACGGGCGGACACTTCCAGGGCGATTGGTCCGAATGGATGGCGCATGCGCCGACCGCCCCGATCCCGCTGCCGAGGTTCGACCCCGAACCGGAACCCGAGAAATTCCCCGAGGACGATGTCTTCGCTCGGATGATCGACCGCTCCAAGCGACGCCAACCCACACGGCGCTGGCTGGCGCCGCTGGTCGGTTCCGTCGCCGCGGCCGTACTGCTCGGCCTCGCCTTCTTCCAGTTCCGCGGCGGGCCGGCACCGCAGTCGGTCGCGTCGAGCACCCCGACCGAGATCGTGGTGGTGCCCGCCTCCGCGCCGGGCAAACCCGTCGCCCAATGCCCGGCCGAACGCGTCGGCAATCGCATCCAGGGCAACGGCGCGGGCGGCGTCGACTCCGGCCCGGCCGCGATCTTCGCCTTCCAACATGCCTACTACGTCGGGCGATCCGGGGTACTGGCACGCGCGGTGGTGGCGTCGGACGGGTCGGTCGCGACAGCGCACGCCATCCAGCAGGGCATCGATTCGATCCCGGTGGGCACCACGCACTGCGTGAGTATCACGCCCGGCGCGTTCGCGGGTCAGTACCTGGTCGTCGTCACCGAATACCGTCCGGGGTCAGCTCCGTTCACCTATAACGCGCAGGCGGTCGGCACCGCCCGCGTCGGCGACAAGACCGTCATCACCGCGATCGCGCCGGTCAAGTAGTCCGGCGCGATCGAACGCGGCACCGGTTCAGTCGCCGCGCGCCTTCTCGGCAGCCGCCACGACGTGCCGCATGAGCAACGCGGTGGTCACGGGGCCGACGCCACCGGGCACCGGACTCAGCCCGGACGCCTTGCCGCGCACCGACTCCGCCTCGACATCGCCGACGATGCCGCCGTCGGCGGCCTCATTGGTACCCACATCGATCACCACCGCGCCATCGCCCACATGCTTGCCGGTGACCAGGCCGATCCGGCCCGCCGCCGCGACAACGATATCGGCGGCCGAGGTGACGGCGGGCAGGTCGGTGGTGCGGGAGTGCGCGACAGTAACGGTGGCGTTCTCGGCGAGCAGCAGCTGCGCGAGCGGCTTGCCGACCACGTTGGAGCGCCCGACCACCGTGACATGCCGACCGGCAAGCGGGATTTCGTGATGCTTCAGCAACTCGACGACCGCCTCGGAGGTGGCCGGGACGAAACCGTCCAGGCCGGCCGCGAGCAGGCCGAGTGACAGCGGGCTGACGCCGTCGACATCCTTGTCCGCCGAGATCGCGGAGCTCACATCGTCCAGGGTGACACCCGCGGGCAGCGGGGTCTGCAGCATGATGGCGTCGACGTCGGTGTCGGCGCTGCGCGCGGCGAGTTCGGCGCGGATCGCGTCGGCGCTCGCCGCGGCGCCCAGATCGATCCGGTCGCAGGCGATTCCGAGGCGCTCGGCCGCCTTGCGCAGCGAGTTCACGTACCAGGCGCTGGCCGGGTCGTCGTTGGCGACGATCAGGGCCAGGCGCGGCGCGGTCCCGCTCGCGGTGAGCGCGGCGGCGCGCTCCTTGGTGTCGGCGTTGATGGCGGCGGCGAGTTCCTTGCCGGTCAGCGAAACGGTATCCACGGTGATCCACCCTAACGGTGCGGGCGCCGAACGGGTTGCGCCGGATCACCCCTCGGGTCGCGCGGTGTGCCCCTATGCCCGAAACAAACCGCGGACTCCGCCCGGCAATTGCGGATGAATCGCGTGGACCAGTCGTATCGTGGTGTGAGCTTGCCCCCGGTTAACTGCCAGCTGACGTGCCGAAAACCCCGTTTCACGCGTGGAAAGGTGTCGACTGTCGTGAAGATCTCGAGGCATTGGAAAACCCTGGTCGCGTCGTCGTTCGCGGCCGTCACCCTCTCCGGCCTGGCCGGTGCGCCCGCCCAGGCGGCCCCGCACACCGACGTCCTCTACAACTCCGCCCAGCGCAATTTCACCGACGGCGACGACTCCGCGGGCCGCGCCGACCTGCGGGCGCTGCTCGGTGCCGACCCCACCGATACGGAAGCACTCGCACTACAGGCCATCTGGTCGCAGTACGCCAATGACTATCTCGCGCTCGCCGATTCGATGGCGCGCCTGAACGCGATCGACCCCGGCATGGCCGCCGGGACCACCCATGTCCTCAATGCCATCAACGCTGCCGTCGGCACCCTGCCCAACCCGCTGCCCGCCCTCGTCGGCCCGCAGACCGGCATCGTGGTGCTCGGTTACGGTCTGCTGCCGGACGGCGGGTTGCGGCCCGAATTGGAGAATCGCCTCACCGCCGCATGGCTACAGGCGATCGCCTCGCCGTTCTCCCCCATCGTCGTCACCGGCGGCAATCCACAGAACGGCATTACCGAGGCCGAGGCCATGCGCAACTGGTTGATCGCCCGCGGACTGCCCGCCGATCGGATCAATGTCGAGAACCGCGCCGGGTCCACCGTGCAGAACGCGCTGTTCAGCACCAGGATGCTGCGCGATCTCGGCGCGAGTAGCGCGGTCGTGGTCACCTCCCCCAACCACATCCGCCGCGCGGTCGCCGATTTCATTGTCGCGGGCACCCACGTCGTCGGCGCGACCACCTCGCTGGAGCAACTCGTCTCCCAGCTTCCGCCGCCGGCCCGGCAGAACCAGCGTGGCATCTACCTCGACGCCACCCGGACCTTCCAGCTGGCGACGTCGCGCTAGCGGTTCCCGGACGAATCCGGGCCGTGGCACACCCGCCACGGCCCGGATTCGTGCGTACCGCAGGGCCCGTCCGCGGCGGGTCCGGGATATCCGCTGGCCATCACGAGGCCGGGCACGGCAGGATGTCCGGGTGGTGTCGACGGGAAGTTCCGATGTGGTGGCGCAACTGCGCAGGGCCGGATGTGTGTTCGCCGAGGAAGAGGCGGACCTGCTGGCCATTGCCGCCGCGGAAACCGGTTCCGATCTGGAACAACTGGTGGCGCAACGGGTTTCGGGAACTCCGCTGGAGCATCTGGTCGGCTGGGTCGAGTTCCACGGTC
Source organism: Nocardia sp. NPDC050710 (assembly GCF_040654375.1). Lineage (NCBI taxonomy): Bacteria > Bacillati > Actinomycetota > Actinomycetes > Mycobacteriales > Nocardiaceae > Nocardia > Nocardia sp. NPDC050710. The sequence goes on from NZ_JBFAHV010000001.1 coordinate 285,372, forward strand.
TGCGGGTCGGTGTCGCGCCCGGCGTGTTCGTCCCTCGGCAGCGCACCGGATTCCTGGTCGACGAGGCAGCCGCACTGGCACGTGTACAGGGCCTCGACCGCCCGGTCGTCGTCGATTTGTGCTGCGGATCGGGCGCTTTGGGGCTGGCCTTGGCCACCGTGCTCGCGGCCGAGGGACGCACCGTCGACCTGTCCGCGGCCGATATCGAACCCGCCGCGGTCGACTGCGCCCGCCGCAATCTGGCCCCGCTCGGCGCCCATGTCTACGCGGGTGATCTCTTCGACCCGCTACCCACCGACCTGCGCGGCCGCATCGATATCCTGCTCTGCAACACCCCGTACGTCCCCACCGACATGATCGCCCGGATGCCGCCCGAGGCCCGCGACCACGAACCGCGCCGCGCCCTCGACGGCGGCCCCGACGGCCTCGACATCCTCCGCCGTGTCGCCGCCGCGGCCCCCTCCTGGCTGGCCCCCTGCGGCCACCTCCTGGTCGAAGAGAGTGAAACCCAAGCCCCCGTCGCCGCCGCCATCCTGCGGCAGCAGGGACTGAACGCGCGTATCACCGAATCCGACGAGCACTACGCCACGGTCGTCATCGGCACCGCACCTGTCGGTCGTACCTGACACTCGGATCCGAACCAGCGCCGACCGCACTCGCATTGCGCCGCCCGGATGCGTGTGACCCCCAAGGCATCTGAGCGATCCGAGAATCGTTCTATCGCTCGGCCCCCAGCGGGACGCCGTGCCCGCTGTTATCCCTGCTGGTCCCAGAACTCGCCGCGCGCCTTGCGTCCTTCTACCTGGGCGCGGTACTGGTCTTCGTATTCGGTGCCGATCAGGTCGTCGCCGAACCGTTCTGGTAGATGGATCTGTTCGGACTCGGGAACGGCGTCACGGAGCGCGTTGAACTCGTCGAACTGCCGTTGGATGTCCGCGAGCTGTTCGGGGGTGAACGGCTGCCCAACTTCTTCCGGTGTCTTGAAGATCTTTCCTGCGATTCTTTCCGGCATTTTTCTATTCTCCTACTATTTGGGTATCTCGGCCATTTGAATAATGATCCGGCCACCGACTTCGGTTCGGTTGGTGACCATGAATTCGGTTCCCGATTTGAAAAGCACTTCAAGCTCTTGCGGCGCGCCGCTGTGGTGGCCTATATACTTGCCGGAATCGGATACTATCTGAAATTCCACCGGCAGATCCTTCGCCGCGCTTGGGGCCGCCGAGCTGGACGTAAACGCTTCTTCGGTGACGGATCGGCCTGGCCGATACCGGTCGAGAATATCTTCCGATAGATCGGTGCGCCGGGTCACCGGCCCTTTGTAGTCGGGAAGCTTGCTCAAGGCCGTATTCAGCGCGTCCGCCTCCTGTTGCAATTGCGGTGTCATCTTCCCTTCGCGCAGCGCACCATTGAGAATGGCGCTGGTTCCGGTATATTTGCTGATCGCTTCGCGATCGGCGGCGGCCAGCTCGGTTTTGGGCACGTTCGGCGGATGTCGGACCGGCTCGAGTTTGATTTCCGGCTTCATGGTGGCTTTGAGCTCATCCAGCCGGTTCAGGTTGGGTGTGTGGTGCGCGACCACTTGTTCGGTGCGGACCGCGCGTGTGGCGGGCGAACCCGCCTGCCACGCCTCGATACTGGCCCGCATGGGGCGGGCGTAGCGGGCGCAGATCGCGGCCGCGCCAGCGACGCCGACGGCCGCCGACACGCCGAAGGTGATCCAGGACGACGCTATCGAGATGGCGGCATTGATGGCCGGCTCGATCATGAGCGCGTCACGGATGGATTCGAGTTGCGTTTTCAGCGTGGCGCGCAGATCGTCGAGCGAAGCGCGGTGCTCCCGGCACGCCGTGGCAAGGTCGCCGAAGATCGCGATGTTCGCCGCGGCCGCCGAGCGTAGCGCGCGCAGGTCCTCATCGATGGCCGACGACTCGGGCGCGGTCACCGCCTCAAAGGCATTCGCCGCCGCCTCGAGCACGTCGGGCAGCGCAGTCACCGCAGCGTCGGTTTCGATCCGGTCCCACACCGCAGCGGCATTGGACATCTTCGTTGTATCACCGTCGGGCACAGTGATTTTGAGCATTTCGGCCAACTCGACGCCGGTCGACACCAGGCCATTACCGGGGCCGCCCGCCGATGGCAGCGGCACCCGGCACAAAAACACCGGCGACGGCGGAATCGTCGGCGGGGCCGGTTCCGAGCCCGGCTTGCCCGCGGCCTCCCACTCGGCTTTTGCGTGGTTGTAACCCAACGTCAGCATGATCAGCGTGTAGTTGTGGGCGGTGATCGCCACACGCGACGCCAGCGACAACGCATCCGCGGCCAACTCGTCATAGGAGGTGGCGAACTTGCGCGCCTCCTCATATGACCCGCACATCTTCGCGCCCAGTGTCAGTGACGGCCATTGGGCATCGATCGCAGCGAACCACGCCGTAGCCGCGCCGTTCACCTTGGCCGCGGTGTCGTAGTACACCGAGGTGTTCATGTCGACAATGGTCACGCCGACCCTCCGCGGCCCAGGATCCGCAGGTTTGTTTCGCCTGCGGTGGTGTAGGCGGCGTGCGCGGCGGCGGCGGAGGCGCGCATGGTCGCGATTCCCTCGGCCACCTGCGCGGCCGCAGCCGCCCATTCCCGGTGCGCCTCGGCGTGCGCATCCGCGGCTGCCCCCGACCACGTGCCCTGCACCGTCTGTATCCGTTCCTCGAGCTCCGCCAGTGATGTGGTCAGAAACTGTTCCAGGCCAACGACTTTGGCGGTCACCTCGTCCAGATGCGCCAGGTCTACGCGATACTCCGTCATGCTGCCCCTCTGTCACTCACGGCAGCGTCAGCGAGCCGAATTGGCCCGCTGTGCTGGTATCGACTGCGGGCAGCTTCGCTGCCACCACGCCCAACAGCTCGGCCATATCCCCCCACGCCTCGAGCACTTCCAGCGCGCCGCGGCGCGTCTCGTCCCATCCGCTCGCGTAGGTGTTCGCCGCGACCCCACGCCACGATGACATCAATCCCGCGACCTCGGCGTCGGCCGTACGCACCCCGTTGATCAGGTTTGCGCTATCTCCTGCACATACCGGCCCGCGTCCGAGACATGCTCGGGCACCACCTCGAATTGCACTGCGCTGGTCATGGCACCTCTCCAACGATCTCGTGAATCTGATCTCTCGGACGTGTCGACGTGTCCTACGGTTCCATTTGAGACCATCTGCGGCGCAACGCTTTCGGCAGCGATAGCCTCGGCAATGGGTCCGCTCCTGATCTCGTATCGTAATCCTTACCCGCGCCGCAGTGGCCGCCGAAGCGCGCGCATCTATCCCCCGAACACGAGTAACGGCCCTGGATTGCGATTCTCGGCCGTTCGGGCTGAGAGGTATTCGGGTGTGGGCGGGTCGGTTTCGGCACGCAAGTGGGCCGCTAGAGGTCCAAGGCGGCCCGCAGCGCCATGCCTACCGCGTCCATGGTGTCACGGTCGGCGGCAGCGAGCCGATCAGCGAACCGGGCCGGGTCGCCGGGGGGTCAGGGTGCGCATCAAGGCGTAGCCGTGGTTAGGGATCGAGACGGCCAGCGGGCACGCACACCGGTCAGGGCCCCGTCGGTCACGTCGATGGTGATCAGCTGGTCGCTCGCGCCGAGTTCATCGGCGCTCAACATCAAGGAGAAGCGGGCCTTATGCCGACGGGCGCAGGTTCGACAGCACTCGGATCGCGTCCGACAGTGGGATCATGCGTTCCGGTTGTTCGGCCGCCAGACCCATTTCGATGTACTGACGGATCAGCATCGATTGCGTGACGCAGTGGGCGGCCGCTGTCTCTTTGACGCGCCGGTCCATTTCCGGTGACATCTTCAGCGAGCGCACCACCGTCATCGCCCGCTCGAGTTCCGCACTGGTGGGCGGGAGTTCGGGCGTCGCGGCGTTGTCGTCGTAGGTCAGCGAGTCCAGGATCGTGCCGGGATCATCGCCTCCGCGGAGATCTTTCACTGCTGGGCCTCCCATGCCTCGTACTCCTGCAATTGATGCGGTCGCATGGGCGCTGCCAGGACGACCTCCCAGGTGCCGGGGGCCGCGGCAGGCTGTCGCAGCATCACCACGACCGGGCGACCCTCGTCGGTACGGCCCCACACCGTGAGTACCGGTAGGCCCTCGGGTGTGCGCGCGGGCCGCGGCCAGCGCCTCGGCGAGTACAGGACCTCCATGACCTCCCAGGCCTCGATCCCGGCTCGCGCGAGATAGTCCCTGGCTCCGTACCACCACTCATATTGCATTGTGAGTCGATAATACCAAGGTATTACCGCAGCTGGGAATGCCGGATCACTTCTTCCGGCCGGTGAACTCGTCCATCGAGTGGTAGACGCCGACGGTGTTCAGGAACAGATCCCGGACCTTGATGGGAAGCAGCCCGGACAGCGCCTTGTTGAGGCGCGAGGTCCACGGGAGGATGACCAGCGGCTGGCCCGCTTTCATTTCCTTCCATGAGGTGTCGACCACCGCGTCCTGCTCCAGGATCGGCGTGAACAGGAAACCCTTGGCGCCGTCGAACATTCCGGTATTGATGTAGGTCGGACACACGGTGGTGACCTTCACGTGGTCGTGGCCCGCCTGCTCCAGTTCGATGCGCACCGAATCGGACCAACCCAATGCCGCCCATTTGGACGCCGCGTAGACGCTCATGCGCGGGTTGGAGACCAGACCCGCGGACGAGGCGATGTTCAGCACCCGTGCCTCGCCCGTGCCACGCACCATGGCGGGCAGGAATTCCAGGGTGATGTACATGGGGGCCAGCGAGTTGATCGCCATGGTCTTGTCGATATCCGCGCGATTGTCGGTTTCCCAGAAGTAGCTGTTGCCGCGCACGATGCCCGCATTGTTGACCAGGATGTCGATGTCGCCGACCTCGCCGCGCACCGCGGCGGCCGCCTCGACAATGGCCTCCTGCGCCGAGACGTCGACCACATAGTGATGCACGGTGCCGCCCAGACCGGCCAGCTCGGCGGCGGTATCCTTCAGCGCCGCCTCGTTGATATCCCAGAGCACCACGGTGGCCGCGCCCTCGCGCACCGCGCGCTCGGCGAACAGCTTGCCCAGGCCCATGGCGGCACCCGTGACGAGGACCTTCTTACCCGCAACCGTGTCGAGCTTCATCCGTTTCCATCCCTGCTTCGTCGTATCAGCGTGAAATCACTTCTGGCGCAACGTCTTCATGACGTTGAAGTACAGCGTCATGGTTTTCGCCCATAACTCTTCGGACATGCCGGGCAGTGGCGCGATCGGCAGTACGCGCTGCACCGCGATGGTCTGGGTGTCGATGTACTTCAACAGGCCCTCGGGCCCGTGCCGACGACCGGTGCCGGAGATACCGAGCCCACCGGACGGTGCGTCGGCGCTGCCCCACGCCGCGATGAAGCCCTCGTTGACGTTCACCGATCCGGCATTGATGCGCGCGGCGACCGCGCGGCCCTTGGCCGTGTCCTTGGTCCACACGCTGGCGTTGAGCCCGTAAGCGGTGTCATTGGCGGCCGCCACCGCCTCGTCATCGCTGCCGACCCGGTAGATCGAGACGACCGGACCGAAGGTCTCCTCGCGGTACACGGTCATGCCCGGCCGCACGTCGGCCAGCACGGTCGGCTCGTAGAAGTAGGGGCCGAGATCCGGCCGGGCGCGCCCACCCGCGAGCACGGTGGCGCCCTTGGCCACCGCGTCCTCGACATGCGACCGTACGGTGTCGAGCTGCCGAGGGAAGGTCAGCGAGCCCATATCGCTGCCGTAATCCAGTCCGCCGCCGAGCTCGAGCGCCCGCACACGCTCGACGAATTCGCCGACGAACCGGTCGTACACGCTGTCGTGCACGTAGATGCGCTCCATCGATTCGCACAGCTGCCCGGCCGAGGCGAAGCAGGCCCGGATGGCGATCTTCGCGGCACGGGAGATATCCGCGTCGGCCAGCACCAACAGCGGATTCTTGCCGCCGAGTTCCAGCGAGTAGCCGATCAGGCGCTCCCCGGCCTGCTGTGCGATGGTGCGGCCGGTGGCACTGGATCCGGTGTAGTCGACGTAGTCGGCGCGGCCGATGACCTCGCCGCCGATCACCGATCCGCGCCCGAGTACCGCCTGCCACAGGCCACGCGGCAGTCCGGCGCGTTCGCCGGCATCGATGGCCCACAGCGCGGTCAGCGCGGTCTGATTGTCCGGCCGGGCGACCACCGCATTGCCCGCGACCAGGGCGGGCAGCGCATCCGATACGGCCAGCGCGAGGGGGTAGTTCCACGGCGAGATCACCGCGACGACGCCCTTCGGCCGATGCCGCACGTCGACCTGGGTGAGCACCGGCAGCACGCCGCGCGGCTTGCGGTTCGCGAGCAGTTTCTCCGCCACCGAGGCGTAGTACCTGGCGTTCACCGCGACATCGCCGACCTCGTCGAAGGCGTGTGCACGCGACTTACCGGTCTCGACCTGCACGATGTCGAGGATGGTCGCCTGCTCGCGCAGCACGATGTCGTGGAATCGGCGCAGCACCGCGACCCGTTCGCGCACCGGACGCCGCGCCCAGTCCCGCTGCGCGTCCCGCGCGGTCGCGAAGGCCCGATCGATATCGGCGGTCGAGGACTGCGGCAGGTCGGCGATCTTGGCCCCGGTGGCGGGGGCGAACACCTCGACGGACGGTGCGCCGCCCGCGACAGCATGGTCGAGCAGCGGCTGGACCAGGGTCGAGGGCAGTGCGGTGGGCTCGGCGGCCAGCGGGCGGGCGGTCGTCATCGGTCGGCCCTCTCATGGAACGGATCGGCGGCGCGGATGTTCAGCCATTTACTGAACAGTGGTGTTAGATTAATACTTGTGCCGCGTCCCGTGTCAAGCTCTCCGGTGTGCACCACAGACCCGTCGGGCCCGCCGCTGTGAGGGCTCACCGTGCCCGCTAGAGGCTCGGCCGCCAAGGCCGCCGCACCGGCCGCCGGGAGTTCCCCGACCGGGACCTCCGCCCGCCGCGGCCGCCCGCCGCAGACCCAGGAGCAAGCCGAGGAGGTCCGCGCCCGGATCGTGCTCGCCACCGCGGAGGTCTTCACCCGCAACGGCTCGCGCGGCCTGAGCGTCGCCCAGATCATCGAACAGGCCGGCCTGGCCCGGCCCACCTTCTACCGCTACTTCGGCAACGCGGTCGAACCGCTGCATGTGCTGCTGACCGCCTCCAACGCCGGACTGGTCGGCGGCATCCGCACCGCGCTGACCGGGACCGACGAGCCGGTCGAACTCGGCATCCGCCTCATCGACGCCTACCTGGACTGGGCCCGCGGCCACGGCGCCATGCTGCGCCCCCTGTTCGCCGAACTGCACGACCCCGCGTCACCGGTCTCGGCCTACCGCGAGCGCGCCTTCGACGATATTCGCGCCACGGTCCGGGAAACCTTTGCCGAACTCGGCCGCCCGGTACCCAGCCCGCTCGATCTCGATGCCGCGCTACACGTGTGCGAGTACGTCGTCTACCGGATCTCCGCCGATGCCGAACCCGGCACCGAACCGGACCCGGAAACCGTTGCGGAGGCCCGGCTCACCATGATTCGGGTCCTGCTCACCACCCTCGGCACCCGCGCCGACCTCGAGTACGCACTCGACCTGCCGGGACTCTTCCCGGGGTGATGCGTATGACCCGACGGGGTCGGCCGATCACGCCTCGCGACGCGCGAGGGCCCGTTGCTCGACCCGGTGGATCAGCGCGTGCACCCGCCGGTCTCGGGTGAGCCGATCATCGAGGACGACGTTGATCGCGCCGCGCAGCATCGCGTAGGGCTCCCACTGCACGGGGGCGATGGTGCGCGGCGCCCGCCTGCGAATCCCGTCGGCGACCGATGCGGCCGCCTCCGCCGCGGTGATGCGCTTGCTGAGCGGCCACGGCAGCAAATCGCCTACCGCGCGGCCCAATTCGTCCTCGTCCAAGGTGCCGTGGGTCATGGCGGTGTCGACGATGCCGAAGTACGCGACGCCCGCCGTCGCCCCCACCGCGGCCAGCTCGACGCGCAATGTCCGGCCGAACTGTTCGACGGCGGCTTTCGTTGTCATATAAGGAGATCCGGCCATGCCGGGGGCGAAGGCGGCGGCCGAGGAGACGACTACGACGTGGCCACCGGTGGCGATGATGTCGGGTAGCGCCGGGTGCACGGTGTTGAAGACGCCGACCAGGTTGATGCCGACGACCCGGTCGAACTCCGCGGGATCCATGGTCGCGATCGTCGCGGGTTCGGGCACCACACCGGCATTCGCGACGACCACATCGATCCGGCCGAACGCGATGCGCACACGCTCCATCGCATCGCGCATGGCAGCCCGATCCGCGACATCGGCCGTCACGGCAATGGCCCGCTCTCCCAGTGCCCGTGCGGTTTCCGATGCGTCCGCCGCGTCGATATCGAGTATCGCCACGGAAGCGCCGTCGGCATACAGATTCTCGGCGAGCGCCCGCCCGATGCCGGTACCCGCTCCGGTGATCACCACTGCCTTTGCGCGTGGATCGAAAGTACCGGCACCCTGCCACGCGGACGGCACCGCGGCGAGCAGCTTCCGAACCGACCGCAGATCGGAGAGGTTCATCGGACACTCAATTCGTAGGATTCGGCATCGAAACGCCGCGTGCGACGGCGGTATTCGAAGCTCCAGTTCGGATACAGACCGGCATTGAGCCCATCCGGCGTCTGGTAGTAACTCCGGCAACCACCGGTCAGCCACGCGGTGTCCCGGCTGCGTTCGGCGACCTCGTCCAAGAAGGCACGCTGCACTTCGTCCCGTACCTCGACGCGGGCGAATCCCTTGTCCCGCAGCGTTCGCAATGCGTCGACGATGTACTGGAGCTGGGCTTCGATCATGTAGATGGCGGACTGATTCCCCGCCGCCCCGAACGGACCCAGCGTGCAGAAGAAGTTCGGGAATCCCGTCATCGCGGCGCCGAGATAGCTGCTGGGCCGTCGGCGGTAATGATCGGCGATGGACAGCCCGTCCGCACCGTGCACCCGATCGAAAACCCCGGCGGGCACGCCGAATCCGGTGCCCCAGATGATGGTGTCGACCGAATGTTCGGTGCCGTCCGCGGCGATGACGGAATGCGGCCGGATCTCCCGGACACCCGCGGTCACCACCTCGACATTCGGCTGGGTCAATGCCGGGAAGTACGCGTCGGAGAAGATCGCGCGCTTACATCCGATGACATAGTCGGGGGTGAGTTTGCGCCGCAGTTCCGGATCGCGTACCTGACGCAACAGCTGTAGTTTCGAGAGCGTCTCGTATGGGTGCCGGAATCGCTTGTCCACGAACCCGACCAGGCCGAATCCCTCGATGCCCGCGTAGTACGCCCCGCGAATCGCCTTGCCGAGCAACGGCATCCGCCGCAGCACCGCACGTTCCACGCCGGTGGTCGGCCGGTCCAGCCGAGAGACGATCCATGGCGCCGAACGCTGGAACACCGTCAGCTTCCGCACCAGCGGCTGAATCTCCGGAATGAACTGCACCGCCGACGCGCCGGTGCCGATCACCGCCACCCGCTCACCGGTCAGATCGTGTTCGTGCGCCCAGTGCAACGAGTGGAACTGGGTGCCCGCGAAACCGTCCCGCCCCGGCAACGCGGGTATCCGTGCCTCGCTGAACGGCCCGACCGCCGAAATCAGGATGTCCGCGGTGAGTTCACCGCGCCCGGTACGCAGCCGCCACCGGTTCTGCGTTTCGATCCAGTCCGCGCGGTCCAACTCCACGCCGAATCGCATATGCCGCACCACATCGTGCTCGGCCGCGACGTGACGCAAATAGTCGAGGATTTCCGATTGCGTACCGTAGGTGCGCGACCAGTTCGGGTTCGGCGCGAAGGAGTACGAGTACAGATGCGACGGCACATCGCAGGCGCATCCGGGATAGGTATTCGCGCGCCACGTGCCCCCGAGATCCTCGGCGCGCTCGAGTACCACGAAATCCTCGAACCCGGCCTCGCGCAATTTCACGGCGAGTCCGATGCCCGCAATACCCGCACCGATGACGGCGATCGGAACGTGAGCGGGAATATCTGCGGCCATGGTCAGCCAATCCTTTCCGACGCGGGCACCGTTGCCCGCCGTACAGCTACAGGTCGAGCGTGAGATCGCCACCGTGGGAACGGGATACGCAGGTGAGCATGGAATCCGCGCGTTCGGCGTCGGCGAGCAGCCGGTCCCGGTGGTCGACCTCCCCGTCGACCACCCGCACCTTGCAGGTTCCGCAGAAGCCCTGGCGGCAGGAATAAGCGACACCCGGAATCGCCCGCTGAATGGCGGTCAGCGCGGACTCCTCCGCGTGCACCCGCACGGTGCGGCCGGTGCGGCGCAGTGCGATACGGAATTCGACGCCGTCGCGCACCGGCAACGGTGAGAAGCGCTCGGTGTGCAGGGCGGACATCGGGTCGAGCTCCGATACGCGTCGGCACGCCGAATCCATCAGGGGCGGTGGGCCGCACACATAGACCGCGGCATCGGCGGGCACCCGATCGATCACGGTGGTGAGATCCGGCGGTCCGAATTCGTCGTCGGGTCGCACCACCAGTTCGCCGCCGCGCCACCGCGCCAACTCGTCGAGGAACGGCATGCAGGCCCGGGAACGCCCCAGATACACCAGCCGCCACGGCTTTCCGGACCGGGCGGCTGCCGCCACCATCGGCAGTATCGGCGTGATGCCGATACCTCCCGCGACGAAGAAATACGACTGCGCCGCGATGAACGGAAAGGCGTTGCGCGGCCCGCGAATCCGCAGCCGATCCCCGACGCGCATCGTATCGTGCAGTTCCACCGACCCGCCGCCGCCCTCGGCGATGCGCCGGATCGAGATCCGGTAGCGCAGGCGATCGGCCGGATCACCGTTGAGCGAATACTGGCGCTGTCTACCCGATGGCAGGAACACATCGAGGTGCGCGCCCGGCGTCCAAGCGGGCAGCGGTGTGCCCCGCGGGTCGCGCAGCGTCAGGCTCACCACCCCGTCGGCCTCGGCGAGGATCCGTTCGATCACCACCGTCCGGTCGTACCCCTCGCGCCGCACCGGATGTGCGCGCGAAAGTATCCGCGCCACCGCCGCTTCGACGAAGACGAGCTTGTAGGCGTCCATCGCCGACACCAGCAGTCGCACCGCCGGGCCGGGCCGATACCCGGCGGTCACGCGTTCCCCGCGCGGGCCGCGGGCGACTGCGCGAGATAGCGCAGTGCGTTATCCATCGGCCCCAGTTGCGAGGGGTGGAAACCGGGCCGCAGATACCGTGGGATCTCGGTGAAGAAGGTGGTGAAATTCGGCACCACACCGCGAATCGACGCGCTCGCCAGCTGCAACGGCCACCACCGGCCCTTGTCCGGCTCCGGATCCCGGTGGAACAGGTAGCCGCCGGAGGCCACGAACAGTGCCAGCAGCCCCATGCTCGCGATCACCGCTTGCCGCGCCTTACGCGCGTAACTGCCGTCGACGTACATGTAGGCGTCGTAGACCACACTGCGGTGCTCCACTTCCTCCGCGCCGTGCCAGCGGATCAGGTCGAGCATCGCCGGGTGCATCCCGGCGGCCTCGAGTTTGTCATTGGTGAGCAGCCATTCACCGATTACCGCGGTGTAGTGCTCCATGCCCGCGAACAGGGCGAGCCGCTCGCAGAGCCAGGCATGTCGGGCGCGTCCGGTGAGACCGTGATCTCCGAGCACCCGGTCGACCAGCCAGGACATCATTTCGACCATCGGACCGACCTCGAGCCCGATCCGCTCCAACTGCTTGCGTGCCTGTTCATGGGAGTTCGCGTGCATCGATTCCTGGCCGATGAAGCCGCGTACCTGCTCCGCCAGGCGCTCGTCGGAGATCAAGGGCAGCGCCTCGGCCAGCGCCTGCGCCATCGCGCGCTCGCCCTCCGGCAGCACCAGGTGCATCACATTGATGACGTGGGTCGCCATCACCTCACCGGGGATGTAGTGCATCGGCACCGAGTCGAAATCGAAGGCGACATCGCGGGCGTGGATGGCATGCGCCTGATCGGAATACGCGGCGGAACCCATGTCGAATCCTCACGTCTCGTCATTGAAACCGAACAGGGACGAATGTATTTTTGAAATCAAGTGATGTCAACATCGAGTGATGTCAACTTATGGATATGAGAGGATCGGCGCCATGGTCGCCGAATCCGACGAAACCTCGCCCGGCATGCGCCGCTGGCGCGGACTGGAGCCCGCGGAGCGGATCACCGCGCGCCGGGAACAACTGATCGAGGCGGGTATCGAGCTGATGGCCACCATCGGCGCCGCCGGGATCTCCATGCGCGGTATCTGCCGCCAGGCCGGGCTCACCGAGCGGTACTTCTACGAGAGCTTCCCCAACCTCGACGCGCTGCTCACCACGGTGCTCGAGACCGTGGTGCTCGCGGCCCGCGACCGTCTGCTCGACGCGCTGACCGACGCACCGATCGACCGCGCGCTCATGTTCCGCCACTGCGTGGCGGCGTTCACCGATTATCTGATCGAGGACCGCCGCCGCGGCCGGATCATGTTCGTGGAATCGCAGGCGACGCCCGCATTGGCCGCGCGCGGCAACGAACTCATCGAATTGTTCACCGCGCCCATCGCCTTGACCATCGGCGCGGGCGACTACCGCACGCCCGCACCGGATCAGCTGGACAGCGTCCTCAACGCGAACGCCATCTTCGGGTCGCTCGCCTACCTGTACCGCCCGTGGCTGGACGGCACGATCGCGGTGTCACGGGACCGATTCGACGACCATGCCGCCCGCCTGCTGACCAGCATCGCGGTTGTCCGATCGTCCCCGGCCGAGCCCCAGCCCTAATCCGCGGCCGGTACCGGGTCTCGCCGCCGCGCCCGCTCGAAGCGCATCGCGCCGTCGGTCAACTTGCCGTGGCGCAGCGTGAACAGATCGCGCACATAGTTCATGCGCAACCGCCACGGCGACCGATCACCCTGCATCGGAAAGTCTTTCGCGGCGCGCACCACATAGCCCGGCATGAAATTCGTGAAGAGCGGAGCCGGGCCGACGGACGGGTCGCGCACCGGAACGCAGCGCGTGTAGCCGTGCTCGTCCATATGCCGCAGCAGCCGGACCGTATATTCGCTCACCAGATCGGCCTTCAGCGTCCACGACGCGTTGGTGTAGCCGATGACGAAGACGAAATTGGGGACATCCGACAGCATCATGGCCTTATAGGCCATCCGGTCCGCCATCGTCACCGGTGTGCCGTCGACCGTGAGTTCCATGCCGCCGAAGGCGAGTAGGTTCAAACCTGTTGCGGTGATGATGATGTCGGCATCCAGGGTGGCGCCGGAAGTCAGCCGCAGGCCGGTCTCGGTGAAGGTCTCGATGGTGTCGGTGACGACGTCGAGGGTGCCTCTACGTATCGCGCGGAAGAAGTCCCCGTTGGGCGCCAGGCACAGGCGCTGGTCCCACGGGTTGTAGCGGGGAGTGAAGTGGGTGTCGATGTCGTAGCCCGCGGGCAACCAGCGCTGCTGCCACCCACGGATACGCTTGCGCATACCGTCCGGATAGCGCTGGCTCAACTGGTAGATCGCGGTGGCCAGTGCGACATTCTTGGCGCGCGCGACCGCGTAGGCGGCCTTGGGCGGCAGCAACTTCCGCGCCCGGGTGGCCAGGCCGTCGCGGACCGGCGCGGAGATGATGTAGCTCGGCGAGCGCTGCAGCATGGTGACGTGTGCGCCCTGCTCGGTCAGCGCCGGGCCGAGGGTGACGGCGGTGGCGCCGCTACCTATGAGCACCACCCGATTGCCGGCGACGTCCAGGTCGGCGGGCCAGTGCTGCGGATGCACGACCGGCCCGGGGAATCGGTCGACGCCCGCGAAGTCCGGGGTATAGCCCCGGTCGTAGCGGTAGTAGCCCGCACAGGACAGCAGGAATCCGGCGGTCAGCGTGACGGTTTCGCCGGTATCGGTGCGCTCGGCCCGCACGGTCCACCGATTCTCGGCCGACGACCAGTCGGCCGCGAGCACCCGGTGGTGATAGCGGATGTGCCGGTCTATCCCGCTTTCGACGGCGGTGTCACGCACGTAGTCGAGAATGGTGTCGCCGTCGGCGATCGCCTTCTCCCCCAGCCACGGCCGGAATCGGTAGCCGAGGGTGTACATATCGGAGTCGGAGCGAATCCCCGGGTACCGGAACAGGTCCCAGGTGCCGCCCAGTGCGCCACGGCTCTCGAGGATCGCGTAGCTACGCCGTGGAAACGCCTGCCGCAGGTGGTATGCCGCGCCGATGCCGGAGAGCCCGGCACCGACGATGAGCACGTCAACATGCTCGCCAGCGGTCGTCATCGATCGTCATCCTTCGTGGTCGGGCCGATCGGAACGCGCGCGGCGAATCCGTGGCGCGGAGCCAGGCACGCACCGTGCGGCGCCGATCGGAAGTACCTCCAGCCTAATCGCCCGCCGGTTGCCGCCGACGCGGGTCCGCCCAGGACAGGTCGGCAAAACCGCCAGTGCGGCCGTTCGACATTGCCGAATTCTGTTCACGCCCTTTGCCGTTCGGACCACAGGGCTTTCGTCCCAATATGTGAAACCGACCGGTCCGCTAGCCCGACAATCGGAGTGAGCTCACTCACATCGGACGGATACACCGGACGGAACGAACCCCTTCCAGCTAACTCGGACAATAGTTAGCCAATAGTTCGCCAGCCAACTATCGGGTCGCTTGCCCGCACCCCGCACCACTGTGAAACACGGCGACAACGGGTGGAGTCGACGGCCCATGGCCATATCGAGCGGCTATTGCGGACCGGTGACCAGTTGATGATACCCAACGACACACACAACTCGGATCATCAACTGTCCCAGAAGGATTCGCCACAAACTGTGCATACCCATTCGTAGTTACTGTCGGGTAGTGTTCCGATCCACCGACGATCAGAGAAGATCCGGAACCGTATCTGACAACGATTTCCAGGAGCTCACGTGTCGCATTCTCGATTCGAATCCATCGGCGCCTATCTCCCCTCGAATGTCGTTACCACCCAGGAGTTGCTGTCCCGCTTGAAGCAGGCTCCTTCGTTCGATCTCGAAAAGATCACGGGCGTGAAAGAACGCCGGGTGCACGACACTCGACCGGAGAGCTACGAGGATTCGTTCGCGCTCGCCATGAAGGCCGCGGAGGACTGTCTCTCCAGGTCACGGTATGAGGCCAAGGACCTCGACGTGATCATCTCCACCTCCATCACGCGAAGCAAGAACGCCACCCGTATGTACATGGAGCCGTCGTTCGCGGGCTCCATCGCGCGCCGCCTCGGCGCCCCGAACGCAATTGCTTTCGATGTTTCGAATGCCTGCGCCGGAATGCTCACCGGCACCTACATCCTCGATCGGATGATTCGCTCGGGCGCCGTTCGAAACGGCCTCGTGGTGAGCGGTGAGGCAATTACTCCGATTGCCGATACCGCGGTCAACGAAATTTCCGAGAAATACGATCTACAGTTCGCATCGCTGTCGGTGGGCGATTCGGCCGCGGCGGTCGTGCTGGACGAGGCCGTCGACGACGATGACAAGATCCACTACATCGAGCTGATGACGGCCTCGGAGTACTCGCACCTGTGCCTGGGCATGCCCAGCGGCAAGTCCAATGGTGTCGCCCTGTACACCGACAACCGCCGCATGCACAACGAGGACCGGTTCCTGCTCGGCACCGATGCGCAGCGCACCTTCTTGGAGGCGCGCGGACGCACCTTCGCCGACGAGAAGTTCGACTATGTCATCCACCACCAGTTCGGCGCCGCCGCGATTCCGTGGATGAACGCCATCTGCGAACGCGAGTTCGGCAGCCCGATGCCGCCGGATCTGCGGGTCATCGAGAAGTACGGAAATACCTCCACCACTTCGCATTTCATCGTGCTGCACGATCAGCTGAGCCAGCAGACCCTGCCGGCGGGATCAAAGCTGATGATGGTTCCCGCAGCCTCCGGCATCGTCACCGGTTTCGTGTCCACCACCATCTCGTCGCTGAAGGTCTAGGGGTTCTGTCATGGGCGT
This sequence comes from Nocardia sp. NPDC050710, assembly GCF_040654375.1. Taxonomy (NCBI): domain Bacteria; kingdom Bacillati; phylum Actinomycetota; class Actinomycetes; order Mycobacteriales; family Nocardiaceae; genus Nocardia; species Nocardia sp. NPDC050710. The sequence goes on from NZ_JBFAHV010000001.1 coordinate 301,364, forward strand.
GCGTATCAAATCCACCGGAATCAGCCGCGCGAGCGACACCAACAGCATTGTCGAGAACAGCGGTCGCGCCGCACGAAAGAGCCTGGAGCGGGTCGGGGTTCGCCCGGACCAGGTCGGCGTGCTCATCAACGCGGGCATCTTCCGTGACTCCAACACCGTCGAACCGGCCGTCTCCGCGCTGATCCAGAAGGCGGCGGGCATCGGCCTGGAGTACGCGAAGGACGATCCGCGGACCTTCTCCTTCGACCTGATGAACGGCGCGGTGGGCGTGCTCAACGCGGTGCAGGTCGCCGCCTCGATCCTGGATACCGCCAGCGCCGAGCACGTACTCGTCGTCTCCGGCGACACCCACCCCTCGCTCACCACCGCGGTCGCCACCGAGGACTTCCCGTACGCCACGGTGGGCGCCGCGCTGTTGCTGGAGCACACCGACGAGGGTGACGGCTTCGGCCGGGTGCACACGGCCGCCGCCGAGGGCAGCCCCGCGGTGGAGGCCTACGTCGACACCGCGACCATGGGCGCGGTCGGGCGCGGCCTGATGACGATCGAGCGGGACCCGGACTTCGAGGATCGGCTGCTGGCCGTCGCCCTGGACGCGGCACGCGCCGCACTGTCCGAGGTGACCGATCTGTCCGGCATCGCGCTGATCGCCTCCACCCCGACCCCGCAGTTCCCGAAGCTACTGGCCGATGCGCTCGGCATCAGCCAGGATTCGGTGCGGACGCCGGATCTGTCCGAGGGCGACCCCCATACCGCGTCGCTCCCGCTGGCCTATCACCGTGCCGTGATCGAGGATTCGCTCGGCGGCTTCACGCAGGTGCTGTTCGTGGCGGCCGGGTCGGGCCCGTCCGCGGCGGCGGTGCTGTACCGGTTGCCCGCGACCACAGGGATCCACGAGTGACATTGGCAACCTACTGGCAGGCCGTCGACCGGTTCCGTGCGTTCGCGCGCACGGAACCGAACCGCGAAGCGGTGATCTTCCCGGCCGGGAAGAACCCCGACGGCCTGCCGGCCTACCGGCACATCACCTACCGCGAGCTCGACGAATGGTCCGATGCCATTGCCGAGCGGTTGACCGCGGCGGGTGTCGGCTCGGGTTCCCGCACCATCGTGCTGGTGCTGCCGAGTCCGGAGCTCTACGCGATCATGTTCGGGCTGATGAAGATCGGCGCGACGCCGGTGGTCATCGACCCGGGCATGGGCGTGCGAAAGATGTTGCGCTGCTTGCGCGCGGTGCAGGCCGAGGCGTTCATCGGGATCCCGCAGGCGCATGCGCTGCGAGTGCTGTTCCGCGGCAGCTTCCGGAAGGTGCGCACGGCCGTCACCGTCGGTAAGCGCTGGTTCTGGCGCGGCGAGAGCCTCGCGAAATGGGGCACCCGACCCGCGGGCATGCTGTCCGCGCGCACCCCGGCCGCCCTCGACAATGTGCTCGTCATCGGGTTCACCACCGGCAGTACGGGTCCGGCCAAGGCGGTCGAACTCACCCACGGCAATCTGGCCGCGATGGTCGAGCAAGTGGATGCCACGCGCGGGCACATCCCGCCGGGGACCTCGCTGATCACACTGCCGCTGGTCGGAATCCTGGATCTGCTGCTCGGATCGCGCTGTGTACTTCCGCCGTTGATCCCGAGCAAGGTCGGGTCCACCGACCCGGTGCACGTGGTGGACGCGATCGACAAATTCGGGGTGCGGACCATGTTCGCCTCCCCCGCTGTGCTGATTCCGCTACTGCGCCACCTGAAGCGGCGGCCGAACAAGCTGAAGACCCTGCACAGCATCTACTCCGGCGGCGCGCCCGTCCCGGACTGGTGTATCGCCGGGCTGCGCGAGCAGCTCACCGAGGATGTGCAGATCTTCGCGGGATACGGCTCGACCGAGGCATTGCCCATGTCCACCATCGAGTCTCGCGAACTCTTCGGCGGGCTGGTCGAACGCGCTCACCGCGGCGACGGCACCTGTATCGGGCGCCCCGCCGACCGGGTGAGGGCCGAGCTGGTGGCCATCACCGACGACCCGCTGCCCACCTGGGACCGGGTCGAGGCACTGGCCGACGAGCTGGAAACCACCCACGGCATCGGCGAACTCGTCGTCTCGGGTCCGAATGTCAGTACCCATTACTACTGGCCGGAACAAGCCAATACCGCGGGCAAGATCGTGGACGGCGACGTGATCTGGCATCGCACCGGTGATCTTGCCTGGATCGACGACCAGGGACGGATCTGGTTCTGCGGGCGCAAGAGTCAGCGGGTCCAGACCGCGACCGGACCGATGTTCACCGTGCAGGTCGAGCAGGTCTTCAATACGGTGCCGGGGGTGGCCCGCACCGCGCTGGTCGGGGTCGGTCCGCGCGGAGCTCAGAAACCGGTGCTGTGCGTCGAATTGCAGCCCGGCGCCGACGCCATGTCGGTCGAGCTGAAGCTGCGCACCCGCGCGGCCGAATTCGAACTGACCAAGCCGGTTTCGGAATTCCTGATGCATCCGAAGTTCCCGGTGGACATCCGGCACAACGCCAAGATCGGCCGCGAACAGCTCGCCGAATGGGCGACCCGGCAGCTGGAGGTCCGACCCCGATGACATCCACCGCATGGTCCGCGAATCCGGTGGCGCGGCAGACAGGAGCGCGATCATGACCACGAAAACGACTGCCCTGCGGTCCATCCCGGTACTGGGCTGGCTCTATCTCGGTGGTGGTGTACTGGCCGTGGCCACGGATCGGGTGCCGCGGAACCGGTTCCTGCGGGCCGTGTGGTGGATCGATCTATTTCTCAGCGTCGTGGTGCACGCGGCGCAGATCCCGGCGGCGCTGCGTGCCGCCCGGGGCACGGGCCGTTCGCCATGGAAGACGGCGGTCCTGACCCAAATCTTCGGCATCACATACTGGGCGACCCAGGAGGTCGATCGATGAAGGTATTGGTAACCGGCGCATCCGGATTCCTCGGCGGGGCGCTGGTGCGCCGCCTGGTGGCCGACGGCGAACACGATGTGTCGATTCTGGTGCGGCGCACCAGTAATCTGACCGATCTGGGCCCGGCGCGCGATGCTGTGCAACTGGTCTACGGCGATCTCGCCGATCCGGCTTCGCTGATCCAGGCGACCAGCGGCGTGGATGTGGTGTTCCACAGTGCCGCCCGGGTCGACGAGCGCGGCACCCGGGATCAGTTCTGGGAGGAGAACGTACGCGCCACCGAGCGGCTGCTGGATTCCGCCCGGCGCGGCGGAGCGTCGCGCTTCGTATTCATCTCCAGCCCCAGCGCGATGATGGACTACGACGGCGGCGACCTGCTCGACGTCGACGAGTCACTGCCCTACCCGCGGCGCTATCTGAATCTCTATTCCGAGACGAAAGCCGCTGCCGAGCGCGCGGTCCTCGCCGCGAACACCGCCGAATTCACCACCTGCGCACTGCGACCGCGCGCGATCTGGGGCGCGGGCGACCGTTCCGGCCCGATCGTGCGACTGCTCGGCCGTACGGCGGTCGGTAAGCTGCCCGATCTCTCCTATGGCCGCGATATCTACGCCTCGCTGTGCCATGTGGAGAATATCGTCGACGCGTGCGTGAAGGCGGCCGCCTCGGATGCGGTGGGCGGCAAGGCCTATTTCGTCGCCGATGCCGAGAAGACCAATGTGTGGCAATTCCTCGGCGAGGTGGCCACCGAACTCGGCTACCCGCGACCCACCCGGCAGCCGAATCCGCGCGTGCTCACGGCGATCGTCAACATCATCGAAACCGTCTGGCGGATACCGTATGTCGCGACGCGGTGGTCACCGCCGTTGTCGCGGTATGCCGTCGCGTTGATGACGCGCAGCGCCACCTATGACACCGGCGCCGCCGCCCGCGATTTCGGGTACCGGCCGGTAATCGACCGCACCACGGGCCTGACGAGCTTCCTGACCTGGCTCGCCGCCGAGGGCGGGGCCGTCGAACTCACCAGAACCCTGCGATGATCCGGCACCGGAGGCAACCATGAACAACGATACCGTCTTCCGTCGGCCGATCTCGCCGACCGAGCGTATGTACTTCCCGATGCGGGAGCTCGCTCCGCCATTCCTGATGCAGGTGGCGATCTCCGGCGTCGGCACCATCGAGCCGGACGAGTTGCGCCGCGCGATCGATGTCGCTGCCGGGGTCACCCCGGGGGCCCGATTGATCCGCCGAGGACGGGTGTGGGTGGACGGTCGCATCGCACCCGCGGTGCGCGTGGTGGACGGCCACACCATCCGGTATCCGGATCTCGAGGCAGATCCGGTGCTCACCAGCCCGATCGGACCGACCCCGGAGGCCACCGCCGAGGTGTTGCTGCTCACGGCCGAGCCGACCACCCTGGTACTCCGGGTGTTTCACGGCGTCATGGACGGCATGGGCGTGTCGCTGTGGATGACCAACCTCTTCCGTGCGCTGCGCGGCGAGGAGCCGATCGCACAACCCGATGCGGTCGCCGACGTCGAATTGGTGCGCCGGGTGGGTGCGCCCGGCAGGCCCGCGCTGATGGTGCCGAAGTACCGCGCCGCGGTCGGATACGGCAGGCAGATGCCCGGTGCGCACCGGCATCTGTTGCGGCAACGCACGATTCACGCCACCGGGGCCAGTGCGGTAGCCAAGGTCGCAGCGATTCTGGCTGCGCAGACACCCGGCACGTCGCGCATCATGATGCCGGTGGATTTGCGCAGGCACACTCCGGAGCTGCGTTCCACCGCCAATCTTGCGCTTCCACTGTTCCTCGACGTCGAGCCCGGACAGGACTGGACGCAGGTCAAGGAACAGATCAAGACGGGGCTGCGGGAACGGCGGGAGCTGAATCAGATGGCCGCCGCGAAACTCACCAGCATCCCCGACTCCGCCAATCGCGCATTGCTGCGGGCGCTGAACCGGCTGGGTTCCCGGTACGGCCGGAACCTGGCCTCCGCCACGGTCTCCTATATGGGCCGATTCGACCTCGAAGATCTGACGGTGCCCGGGTTCCGGCCGACGTCGGTTCAGGTACTGCCGCAGCACAGCGTCGCGATGCCACTGTTGTTCGGGATGATGGAATCCGGCGGACGCATCGAGCTCGGGGTGTCGGCACGCAACGGTGACGGTGTGGAGGATCGGCTCGAGGCGCTGCTGGATCGGATCGTCAGCACGCTGGAGCAGCAGTCGCCGGTCACGCCAGGGGGTCACGGTACGGACCACGCGCGATGACCGTCTGGGCTCGGATCGTCATCGCTCGGCCCCGTTCGGTGCTGGCCGTCGTCGTCGGCCTGATGCTGCTGCTCGGATTGTTCGGGGCCGATGTCACCGAGAAGGTGAGCGCGTCCGGGTTCACCGATCCGCACAGTGAATCGGCGCTGGTGGATCGCTTGGTGCAGCATCACTTCGGCGCGCAGAACCCCGATGTGATCGCGCTCTACACCGCACCGGATGGGCAGACGCTCGACGATATCGGCCCGCGGGTGCAGCAGGCCGTCGCCCGGATCGATCCCGCGCTGCTCCAGCGTCCGATCGAAACCTATTGGAACAGTGGGCCGCTGCGCAGCCAGTACCTGCGTTCGGCGGACAACAGGCAGGCCGTCGCGGTGGTCTTCACCGCGGGCGACGACGATCAGCGTCTCGCCGCCTACCCGGATATCGAAGCGGGACTGCGGGTTCCCGGCATCAGCACGAAGCTCTCGGGCTACAGTGCGCTGTCCACCGAGATCACCCGCCAATCGCAACACGATCTGGTTCTGGCGGAATCGATTTCGCTGCCCATTACACTGCTGATCCTGGTGCTGGTCTTCGGTGGGATCGTCGCGGCCTCGCTACCGGTCGCCGTCGGCGCGCTATCGGTTCTCGGCGCGCTCGGCGCGCTGCGCGTACTCACCGAATTCACCCAGGTGAGCACCTTCGCGGCCAATATCGCCTCACTGCTCGGCCTCGGTATGGCCATCGACTACGGCCTGTTCCTGGTAACCCGCTTCCGCGAGGAGATCGGCGCCGGTCGTGATGTGCCCACGGCGGTCGAACGGACCTGCACGACCGCCGGTCGCACCGTTGCCTTTTCGGCGCTGCTGCTGATCTGCGCATTCGCGGGCGCCTTCGTCTATCCGCAGGCGGTGCTGCGTTCACTGGGGTTCGGCGCGATCGCCGCGGTGGCGCTCGCGGCCGGGCTCTCGCTCACTGTGTTGCCCGCCATGCTGGCGCTGTTCGGCGCGCGGATCGGTCGCTCTCGGACGCGTGCGGGCACCGAACAGTTCTGGGGCCGGGTGGTGGATGCGGTGCTACGCAGGCCCGGCACCGTCACCATCGCGGTGGGTGCGGTACTGCTCGTGCTCGCGACGCCGCTGCTCGGTATCCGGCTCGGCGATATCGATCACCGGGCATTGCCTGCGGGTAATGCGATGCGGGCGACGGTGGACGAGCTCACCGCCACCTTCCCGGCGGCATCCAGCGGCGTCACCGCGGTGCTGCGCGGCGACGACGGGACCCCGCCGCAGTCGGCCGCCGTGGACGCGGCCACCCACGATATCGGTGCGGTGCCCGGGGTGCGCTCGGTCATGCAGGTCGGTCGCACCGGTGATTTCGTGGTGCTGCACGCCTTCCTCACCGCGACCGACCGCAGCGAGGCCGCCACCGCCGCGGTCCGCGAGATCCGCGCGCTGGATCCGCCCGAGGGCACCACGATTCGGGTCGGCGGTGATACGGCGGCCACACTCGACAGCGTCGATTCCATCGTGCACCGCATGCCGCTGATGATCCTGGCCATGGTGCTGGCGACGGTACTGCTGCTGCTCGCGGCCTTCCGCTCGATCATATTGCCGATCAAGGCCGTGGCCATGGCATTTCTCAGTCTCGCCGCCACTTTCGGGGTATTGACCTGGATCTTCTACGACGGGCACTTCGCCGGACCGCTCGGGGTCAGCCAGGGGCCGATCGCGGCGGGCATGCTGGTGCTCATCATCGCCGTGGTCTTCGGATTGTCCACCGACTACGAGGTTTTCCTGCTGTCCCGCATGGTGGAGGCGCATCATGCGGGCGCCGACACCGCCGCTGCGGTCCGCATCGGTACGGTGAAAACCGCGCGCGTCATCACCGCCGCGGCCGTCCTGCTGATCTTCGTCACCGGCGCCTTCACCCTCTCCCCGCTCACACCCATGCGTTTCCTCGGGCTCGGCATGATCATCGCGCTGATCATCGACGCCACCCTGGTTCGCATGCTGCTGGTGCCGGCGCTGGTGCAACTGATGGGGCCGGCGAACTGGTGGCTGCCCGGCGGGAGGCGGCCGAAGCGGCAACCGGCCACGGTTCTGGAAAAGTCCGAACACGCTGCCACCGCGACCCTCTGACACCGGGTCACGATCGGCCGAATGCCGAGGCCGTTCGGGGGCGGCCTCGGTATTTCGGACGCGGGACCGGCCCCACAGCGCATATGTCGGCGAATTGCCCAACATATCCGGACAGATCTGTGTTTCGATGGAACCGGTTTCGGGGCACGCACGTCACTATGGGCAGACGCGACTAGGGGAAGGGGCGACCGGGTATGGCCGAGGAGAGTCCGTTCGGGGCGTACATCGAGGACGCGAAGTCGGGGGCGTTGAAGGTGCGGATGGAACCGCAGGTCTTCATCGACCTCGATGCCGCCTGCCAGACCCTCATCGATGAATTGACGGTGGCGCAGTTGGACGCCCGGTCACTCGGTGAGAAGGAGTACTGGGGGCTCGGGGAGGACCATGCCCGCCTGTGGTCGGCCGTCGAGTTGGTGAAACTGTTCCGGGAGAAGGCTTTCGGCGGCCCGAACAGCGCCTACGACACTCTCGGCGAGTACATCACCGTCGCCACCGAGATCCAGGCGCTGTTCAACACCATTCGCGAGACCTACGAGCGCACCGACGAGGATTTCGCCCGCCGGATTCGCGAGATCCGCGTATGAGCGGAGGGAGTACGCGAATCGGATGCTGTCGCGAGTCGCACCCGCCGGAGCCGAGCGTCAGCGGGGCGAAGGCATGAGCGCGCCGACGGTACGACGCCGGATAGCTCTCAGCGGCGCGGTCATTGCGGGTGCGCTGGCGTTGGCCACCGGCTGCGGCGACGGTGACGCATCGGCGCCCACCACGTCGGCCGCCGGCACCACGACACCGTCCTCGGCGACCACCTCGGGACCGGTGACCTCGAACGCATCCGCCGCGTTCGATCCCTGCACCGCGCTGACCCCGCAGTTCCTGGCGCAACACCGGTGGGATGCCCGCACGCCGGAACCGAAGCAGACCAGCACCGGTGGGTTCACCTGGCAGGGCTGTGCCTATCTCGCGCAGGCTCGCTACACCTTCGTCGTTCAGACGACCAACGGGACCTTGGCCGATATCCGGCAGAAGTTCCCCACCGCCGCCGATATCACCGTGGGCGGCCGAAAAGCCATGCGTTACGAGGCTCGCCCCGATGTGCCCGGCGGCTGCACCGTCAATGTGGAGATGAAGTCCGGCTCGCTGTACATCCTCGTCGACGATCCGCGCGGCGTGCACCCCCGCAAGCTCACCCCCTGCGATAACGCGACCGAGATCGCCGAGGCGGTGGTTCCGCTACTCCCAGCGGGGAGCTGACCGGGCACATCCGACGCGGCCCGAGCCGGCGATCCCACGGTTCAGTGCACGGAACCCACCGTGTCGCGTACCTCGCGATCCACCCCGCCGACCCCGAACCACCGTTCCATGGCGGCCCGAAGTGACTCTCGCTCAACAGCATTCGGATGCGTCGTGGCGCTCGCCCATGCCACGTAGGAGTCCGGTCGCAGCAACAGCCCGGTGATCCCGGAGTCGGGTGCGACGGGGCGGGCGGCAATGACGTCGACCCGGTCCCGCCATCCCGCGACCACCTCGGCCAGTGTCGTGTCGCCGGTCAGGTCGAGCAGTAGTGGCCGTGCGGTGCGGGTCAACTCCGCCAGCCGCACGGGACCCGCGGCCGTGATCAGCTCCAGATCGGGGGCGCAACGGCCGACCAGCGGGTGTGCCGCGGATTCACCCATGGCGTAACGGATGTCGGAGCCCGCGATCAGCTCGGCCAGATGGCCGATCGTCGCCGTGTCGTCGAGCAATTCGGTGAAGAGTTCACGCAGGGCGGTCACATCGCTGCCGGGTGCGATCAACGCGGACTGGGCCTGGGACGACATCACCGTGCGCCGCGCCGCCGACCTGCGTTCATGTTCGTAACTGTCGAGCAGCCCGGATGGTGCGCGGCCGTGCAGCTCGGCCGCCAGCTTCCAGCCCAGATTCATCGAATCCTGGAGGCCCACATTCAATCCGGGGCCACCGCCATTGGCGAACACGTGGGCCGCGTCTCCGGCCAGGAAGATCCGCCCGTTCCGGAAGGCCGCCGCCACCCGGGTATTGCCGCCCACCATCCGGCGTAGCACGTGCGGTCCGTCGCCCGACGGCGGCGCGAGGGGCAGGTCGACGCCGAGCACCCGGCCGATGCTCGCGCGCATGTCGGCGAGAGTCATCGGTTCCTCCGTCTCCGGCTTCTGCCATTCGGTGGTGCTGACCAGTGCCGGATGCCCCGGGAAGGGCGCGTACGAGAAACCCCCGGTCTCGGTGCGCAGCGGGAGGAACGGCCGGATGCGGCCGTATCCGGGGACCACGAGCTCACCCGTGCCGGGATCGACCCATTCGGCCGGAACGGTGGCGTGGACGGTGCGGGTGATCCTCCCGTCGTAACTGACGCCGGGAAAGTCGATCCCGGACAGCTTGCGTACCGCGCTGCGTCCCCCGTCGGCGCCGACGAGGTAGCGGGTATGCAATGTCCGCATGCCCGTGGCATCCGAAACCCGCAGCGTGACAGTGTCATCACCGGCGACGAGCCCGACCACCTCACTGCCGCGCCGGATCTCGGCGCCGAGTTCCACGGCACGCTGCTCCAGCACCTGCACAATGCGCTGCTGCGGCGCCGGCAGGTTGTAGACCGGGCTCTGCTCGAGCCGGCTCAGATCCAGCGGTAGCGCGGAGAACATGAAGTAGGACGAATTCGGCTGCGGCGGTCGCTTACTGCCGCTGAGGCTTTCGTACAGTCCGCGCCGATCGATCATCGGCACGATCTGTCCGACCAGGCCGTTGGCCTTCGGCTCCGTACTGGGCTCCGACAGCCGCTCCAGCACGATCGGCCGAATCCCGGCCAGGCCCAACTCGATGGCGAGCATGAGCCCGACCGGACCCGCTCCGACGATGACGACATCCGGGGTCACAGCGAAGTTCTCCTTCATTTCGGCACCGGCAGACCAGCGGCGAGCTGCTCGAGCGCGTCGTCGAGCAAAGGCAACACCGCCAGCGGTGGATCAGTGCTCAGGCCGTGTTCGATGGCCACCGAGCATGCCGCCCCGACGGCGCCCGCGACCAGTTTCGGATAGAGGTCCTCCACGGCATCGGTGCCGGTACGTTCGGCGATCGCCGCCGCCAGTGCGTGCTGCGCGGTCGCGCTCGCCGCGAGTACCGCGGCTTGTACGGCGGGCTCGGCCAGTATCCGCCGGATCCCCTCGGCCCAGCGCCGATCGCCGGGCGCGTCGGCATCGGTGTCCGCGCCCAGTGCGAACCTATCCCGCACCGCGGCCGAAATCGCCTCCCACAGTGGCTCTTCGGACGGTCGCCGCCGCAGTTCCGCGGCGACCTGTTCCATCCGTGCCACATGGCGCGACGCGACCGCCTCGGCCTTGCTCGAGAAGTAGTTACGAAAGGTCCGCACGGAAACGTCGGCGGCCGCCGCGATGTCCTCGATGGTGACATTCGCCCAACCCCGCTCGACGCCGAGCCGGATCGTCGCCGCGCTCAACGCGATCCGGGTTTCCCGCTTCTTGCGTTCCCGCAATCCGATGGGCTCTCGCATGCACCCATGCTAGCAATTTTTGCCGATCAGGCAAGTTTGCCTTTTCGGCAGGTTTATTCTGTTTCCCCTTGTAAGTAGTCGAATCCCGCTGCCGCCAAGGCTTTTTCGGGATCGAGACGGAGGGCGAAGTCAGGTCGGCCATTCGGATGGCGCTGCGCCACCCCGGCTAGCGCACCATTCTCGGCGAACTCCGCGTCGACCTCGTAGCCGAGCCTGGATCGCTTCCTGACCGACGGCTATACCCCACCACCCCGGCCGCGATCGCCGACGATGCGGCGGTCGGCGAACGCACGGTCTACGTCCGGATCGGCACCAAGGCCGAACTGCTCAATCGCGCCATCGGCGTGGCCATCGTCGGCGATACCGCCGAGGTGCCACTGGTCGACCGTGAATGGCACCGGCGCATTTTCACGCACCCCCCTGCACGAGCGCGCCCGGATCTACGCCGACAATGCTGCCCGCATGATGTAACGCCTCGCCCCACCGATCGCCGTCGCCGGTCAGGCCGAATCGACCGCGCCCATCATCGCCGCGGCCGCCAAGGCGGGCCGCGGCGAAACCCAGGCCACTATCGCGGCCATCTGGACCGCGATGCGTGACGACGGTCTGCTCCATGCGGATATCGACCTACGCTGCGGCGACGGTGAATCGGATGCGCCGATGCGCGGGCCGCTCGGCTTCGTCCAGCAGCGCCACCGCGAAATCCTCCATGGAGATGGTCGAGTCACCATTGGCGTCGGCGAGCAGTTCGTCGACGCCCAACCGGTAGACGCCGGTGCGCACACCCGGGACCAATTCGGCGGGCGGGCTCACATAGGCCCACTCCGCGACGGTTTCGGTCCGGCACAGCGCCAGCTGTTCGGCGCACGCCTGCGCGATTGCCCGCAATTCGGCCGGGAAATCCGGTGATTCGTGCAATGTCAGCCCGTCCGCGCCGGGCAGCAGCAGGGTGGACGCGCCGCCGACCACCAGCAGTCGCACCCCGGTCCGGGCCAGACCGGCCAGTAGCACCGCCGTGACGGCGGGCAGCTCCGATTCCCGGCCGACTCCCGGACGAGTCGCGGTGATGACGAGATCCTGTCCGGCACTGAGCGATTCGACATCGCTTCGATTACTCGCATCGCCCGTCCGAATCGTCGCGCCCGCGGGCACGCCGTCCGCTCTGGCGAGATCGCGGACCACCGCGGTCACCTCGTGTCCGCGGGTCAGCGCCTCCGCGACAACCCGCCGTCCCACGTCACCCGCCGCGCCGAACACCGTGATGCGCATAATCCCTACCTCCTGAAGCGTCGATTACTCAGCACTAAGGAACATAGTTCAACGCTAAGAAAAATCCCGTTATGAGATACCTCACCGCTGAGGTATCCGCTAAGCTGCGGCAGTGACCGATCACGTCGACCAGGTACTGGCCCAATGGGCACGTCAGCGACCGGACCTCGACGTCTCCCCCATGGCCGTACTGGGCCGCCTGAGCAGGCTCTCACTGCTGACGGGCGCGGAAATGCGGAAAACCTTTGCCGCACACGGACTCGACGCCGCCTCCTTCGATGTACTGGCCACCCTGCGCCGCAGCGACCCACCGCACAGCCTCACCCCCACCGAGCTCATGCACTCGGCAATGGTCACCTCCGGCGCCATCACACAGCGCCTGGACCGCCTCGAGGAACGCGGGCTGGTCATCCGAACCCGCAGCGAATCGGATGGCCGCGGTATCCAGGTGGCACTCACCGATACCGGCCGCACCCTCATCGATGCGGCCCTCCCCGATCACGTCATCACGGAGGAGCGGCTACTGGCCCCGCTCTCCCCCACCCAACGGGCACGGCTGGCCGCTACCCTGCGCACATTGCTCGAATCTCTCGGCGACACAATCTGATTCGCCTACCTTCACAGACTCATCTCTCAGCTGCGGTGGCGCGGATCCCGGCGAGAATAACGCGCAGGCCGTGCTCGAATTCCGTGTCGAAGTCGGCGTCGAATACGTCGGCCACCATCCGGGCGGTGCGTGGGTAGCGCTCGGCGTCGATAATGAGTTCGATCCGCTCCGGTCGATAGGGATTGTCGTCGCCGTATTCCGCGCCGGTTCGCGACTGCTCTTCGATGACGTAGCCGACGGTGTAGTGCAACAGGATCGGGAAGATACGACCCGCCTCGGGCATTCCGAAGCCCGCGTCCTCGAGCGTGCGCAATGTCAATTCGACAGTGCGCCACATGGCTTCGTCGCTGATGTAGGTCCCGGCCAACACCTTCGCTCCGTCGCGGTAGCGCAGCATCGCGTGGCGTAATCGCGCGGTAAGCCCGACGAGCCAGTCCTGCCAGTCCTCACCCTGTCGCGGCGCTTCGATGCCGTCGACCGCGGAGATGAAGACTGATTGCGCCATCACATCCAGCAAATCGCGCTTGTTCTTGACATGCCAGTAGAGCGCGGGCGCCTGCACATCCAGTGCGGCGGCCACCTTGCGCATGGTCAGTCCGTCCAGACCGACTTCGTCGAGCAGCCCCAGCGCGGCCTCGGCGATTACCCGGGCATCAAGCTTCACCGTGCCCTCCTTTCATCCTTGACACCTTAACAATATTCTGGTCTCCTTAACAACGTTAAATCACTTAACGGTGTTAAGGACACAGTCATGGACACGACCGATGTGGTGATCGCCGGAGCCGGACCGACCGGCCTGATGCTGGCCTGCGAATTGCGCCTCGCCGGAATCGCGGTGACCGTGGTCGACGGACTGCCCGCACGCACCGGCGAGTCACGGGCGGGCGGCATCCACGCCAGGACCATGGAGATCTTCGATCAGCGCGGACTCCTCGATCGTCTGCTCCCACAGGGCCGCCCCATTCAAGCCGGGCACTTCGGCGGGCTGCCGCTGGATTTCGCCGACTTCGACACCCGCTACCCCTACACGCTCGCCGTCCTCCAGTCGGTGATCGAGCGCGAACTCGACAGCCGCGCCGAAGAATTGGGCGCACCGGTGCGATGGGGCGCACCGGTAACCGGAATCCGGCAGGATGGCGACGGCGTCGAGGTCGAACTCGGCGGACCCGACGGTCCGCGGTTGATCCGCGCGTCCTACCTGGTCGGCTGCGACGGTGGGCGCAGCGCGGTGCGCAAGCTCGCGGGCATCGACTTCGTCGGGTCCGACGCGACCATGACCGGGATGCTGGCCGATGTCGAACTGGCCGACCCACCCTCGGAGCCGTTCTTCGGACGGCGCCGCGGCGCCGGTGACTTCTCGGCGATCCAGTTCCAGCCCGGCTGGTACCGGCTGGTGGTCCAGCGGCACGATCGCGTCCTCGAGCGCGGCACCGAATTGAGCTTCGATGATTTCCGCGCCAACTTCGCCGAGATCGCGGGCACCGACTTCGGCATGCACAGTCCCCGCTGGGTGTCGCACTACGGCGACGCGGCCCGCCAAGCCGACCGGTACCGCGTCGGCCGGGTGTTCCTGGCCGGGGACGCCGCCCACATCCACTATCCGGCCGGCGGCCAAGGGCTGAACCTGGGCGTGCAGGACGCGGTCAACCTCGGCTGGAAACTCGCCGCCGCCGTACGAGGCACCGCATCGGAAGATCTGCTCGACACCTACGAGGCCGAGCGGTACCCGATCGCCGCGCGGGTACTGCACAACACCCGCGCCCAAACTGCCCTCTCCCGCGCGGGCGCGCACGCCGACGCGCTCCGCGACATCATGAGCGATCTGATCGACATGGACCCGGTGCGGCACCGGCTCGGCGCGATGATCACCGCGCTCGATATCCGCTACGACACCAAGGGCGAGCACCCGCTCGCGGGCCGCCGCGTACCCGATGTCGACCTGCGGACCGATGACGGCGACACCCGTGTGTGCGAGTTGCTACGCGCGGGCAAGCCGGTTCTGCTCTGCCGCAACGGAATTCGGCATATCGCCGGATGGGAGGACCGCGTCGATATCGTCGAGGCCCACAGCCGGACCGACCGTTGGACCGTACCCGGCGTAGGCGATATCGAGGTTCCCGCCGCCGTACTCATCCGCTCGGACGGCTACGCGGCGTGGGTGACCGATCAGCCGGGCGACGAGGGGCTGATCGAAGCGCTGACCACCTGGATCGGCCCCGCGGATTGACGGGGCACAGCCCCGAACGCTTCGGCGCGGGCGGCACCCGGGGCCCGAGAATCCGGCCTGGGCGGACATTTTCGCACGAAACCTACAGCTTGCTGCGATATTTCAGGAACAGTGGACGCTCAGGCCGGTGACGAAATCGTCGCGCGCGTCGCTGCGCTCCGGATGGACGAGACACTGCGCCGAACCACCTGATCGCGATACTCGGCTCCCCCGCTCCGACGGCCCGTCAGTGTGTGAGATCGATGCGGATGGTGAGCAGATTGGTGCCGAAGGCGCGGACCATCGTGCTGTTCATGCGCGGCAGAGTGGCCAGGCGGGCGATGGCATTGTCGTCCGGAAGCAGATGGGCGGTGCCGTGATGCCACTGCCCCTTGATGCGGACTCGAACCGCGGGGTCCGCCTTGATATTTCGGACGTAGTCGGAGTGGTCACCATGGTTGGAGACCATCCAGAACTGGTCGGCCACCCGCCGTCCACCGACCGGCGTACGGCGCGCCTGTCCGGATTTGCGGCCGGTGGTCTCCAGCAGGATCTGATCCCGCATGCGGGTGGTGATCGGATTGGCGATGCGACGGTGGAAGGCATGGTCGAGCCGGAGCCGCCACGGATTGGGTGTGGAAGTCATATACCGAGCATTGTCGAGACTGAGAGTCTCGTCAAGGTAGCATCGGATCATGTCCGATACGAACGCCCGCGCCCACACCGGCTCCCGCCGCAACGAGGCGGCACGCGCCGCGATCCTCGCGGCCGCCGCCGAACTGCTCGCCGAACACGGCAGCTCGGGCGTGACGGTGGACCGGATCGCGGCGCACGCCGGGGTCGGCAGACAGACCATCTACCGCTGGTGGCCGTCGAAGGACGCGGTACTGCTCGATGCCCTGGTGCACTCGGCCGAAGCGGCCGTACCGGTTCCCGACACCGGAAGCCTGCGCGCGGATCTGGAGATCTTCCTCCGCGAGACCTTCCTCGCGGCGGGTATAGAACGCAACCGTCAGGCTCTGATCGCGGCGGTGGTTGCCGCCAGGGACGATCCGGGTCTGGCCGGATCCCTCGACGATTTCCTCATCCGCCGCCGCGCCGCTCTCTCGGAAGTGCTGCGGCGCAGCCACTCTCGCGGCGAACTCGGTTCGGACTCCGGAATCGAGCTCGCCGTCGAACAGGCCTTCGGTGTGCTCTGGTATCGAATCCTGTTCCGCCCCGCCGCCCTGGCCCCGGCCGACGCCGCCGAGTTGGCCGCGGCCCTCACCGCGCAGTTGCATGGAACCTCGACGGGACAGCGGACTGCCACACCGTGAGGGATGCTGCTGTGCCGCAATGGATCAGCCCCATGTCGATCCGGTCGTCATTGCCGAAAACGCCGTGCCCTACACGGCGGAGAGGCGAATAACGACCGGCGCGGGCGAATACATGCGCGCCGACGCCGGGAATCGGCGTCAGCTGTCGAAGGCGTCGAGGATCTGCTCGGCGGCCAGGGCGGCGGTGAGAGTGCCCTCCCGGACCTGCTTTTCGACCTCGGCCCGAATGGCTTTCACCTTCGGATTGTCGGCGAGACGGCGCAGGAGTTGGTCGTACACCATGGTCCAGGTCCAGTCGACCTGCTGGCGGCGGCGCTTCTCGTCGAACTCGCCCGCATCGGTGAGGACCCTGCGGTGTTCCAGGACGGTGTCCCAGAACTTATCCAGCCCGACGCCTTCCAAACCACTCATGGTGAGAACCGGTGGCCGCCACAGCGCGTCGTGCGGATGGATCAAACGCAGTGCGCCCGCGAGTTCACGGGCGGCTGCCTTCGCCTCGATCTCGTGTTTGCCGTCGGCCTTGTTCACCGCGACCAAGTCGGCGAGTTCCAGCACGCCCTTCTTGATGCCCTGCAACTGATCTCCGGTGCGGGCCAACGTCAGGAAACAGAAGACGTCGACCATATTCGCGACGGTGACCTCCGACTGACCGACCCCGACGGTCTCCACGAGGATCACGTCGTAGCCCGCGGCCTCGAGCAGCACGATGGTCTCGCGGGTCGCCTTGGCGACGCCGCCCAGCGTGCCCGCGGTCGGCGAGGGCCGGATATAGGCGTTGCGCTCCACCGACAGTCGCGCCATCCGCGTCTTGTCGCCGAGAATGGAACCGCCGGTGCGGGTGGAGGAAGGGTCGACGGCGAGTACCGCCACCCGATGCCCCTTACCGATCAGGTACATGCCGAGTGCGTCGATGAACGTCGACTTACCGACGCCGGGAACGCCCGTGATGCCGACGCGGTTCGACACCACCGCACTCGCCGAGCTCTCCGGCTGCGGCCGCAGCTTCAGCAGCAATCGCTGCGCCAGGGCCCGGTGGTCGGCCCGGGTCGACTCGACCAGCGTGATCGCGCGCGCCACGGCCGCCCGCTCATTGTTGCGGACCGCCGTGGCGAGTGCGTCGACATCGATGGTGCGGCGCGCGGCCGCTCGCTGCTGGGCGGCCGAACCTGCTTCACTCATTCGGCCGCGGCACCGCTACCGATCTCGTGACCGAGTTCGGTCGCGAGCTTCTTCAGCAGATCGATCGCCGCGTCGGCGATGACGGTGCCGGGCGGGAAGATCGCGGCCGCACCGGCCTCGTAGAGCTCCTCGAAGTCGCCGGGCGGGATGACGCCGCCGACGATGACCATGATGTCGGGTCGCCCGGCATCGGCCAGTGCCTGCCGCAACGCGGGCACCAGCGTGAGGTGGCCTGCCGCCAGCGAGGAGACACCGACGACATGCACGTCGTTATCGGCCGCCTGCTGCGCCACCTCTTCCGGGGTCTGGAACAGCGGGCCCACGTCGACGTCGAAGCCGAGGTCGGCGAAGGCGGTGGCGATCACCTTCTGTCCTCGGTCGTGTCCGTCCTGGCCCATCTTCGCGACGAGGATGCGCGGGCGGCGACCTTCCGCCTCCGCGAACTCCTCGACGAGTTCGCTCGCCGTGGTGATATTGGTGACCTTCCCGGCCTCGTCGCGGTACACACCGGAGAGGGTACGGATCTCGGCCTGATGCCTGCCGTAGACCTTCTCCAGCGCGTCGGAGATCTCACCGACGGTGGCCTTGGCGCGCGCGGCGTCGATGGCCAGGGCGAGCAGATTGTTCTCCATGCCGCCCTCGGAAGAGGCGGCGGCACGGGTCAATTCGTTCAGCGCCCGCTCGACGGCGGCCGAATCCCGTTCGGCGCGTAGGCGTTCCAGCTTCTCGATCTGTTCGGCGCGCACCCGCGAGTTCTCGACCTTGAGAACCTCGACCTCGTGATCCTCTTCGACCTGATACTTGTTGACGCCGATCACCGGCTGCTGCCCGGTGTCGATGCGGGCCTGGGTGCGGGCCGCGGCCTCTTCGATGCGCAGCTTCGGGATGCCCTCGCCGATGGCCTGGGCCATACCGCCGTGCGCCTCCACCTCGGCGATATGCGCACGGGCGCGGTTGGCCAGCTGATGGGTCAGCCATTCGACGTAGTACGAGCCGCCCCACGGGTCGATCGGCCGCGTCGTATTGGATTCCTGCTGGATCAGCAGCTGGGTGTTGCGGGCGATGCGCGCGGAGAAGTCCGTCGGCAGCGCCAGCGCCTCGTCCAGGGCGTTGGTGTGCAGCGACTGGGTATGTCCCTGGGTGGCGGCCATCGCCTCGATGCAGGTGCGCGCCACATTGTTGTAGGCGTCCTGCGCGGTGAGCGACCACCCCGAGGTCTGCGAATGTGTGCGCAGCGACAGCGATTTCGCGCTCTTCGGATTGAACTTCGCGACCAACTCGCTCCAGAGCAGCCGTCCCGCACGGAGTTTCGCGACCTCCATGAAGAAGTTCATGCCGATCGCCCAGAAGAACGACAGCCGTGGCGCGAACTTGTCGACCTCCATACCCGCATCGATACCCGCCCGGATGTACTCCACGCCGTCGGCGAGGGTGTACGCCAGCTCCAGGTCGGCGGTCGCACCCGCCTCCTGAATGTGGTAGCCGGAGATGGAGATCGAGTTGAACTTCGGCATCTTCGCGCTGGTGTAGGCGAAGATGTCGGAGATGATCCGCATCGAGGGCTTGGGCGGATATATGTAGGTGTTGCGGACCATGAACTCCTTCAGAATGTCGTTCTGAATGGTTCCGGCCAGCTGTTCCGGCGCGACGCCCTGCTCTTCGGCCGCCACGACATACAGCGCAAGGATCGGCAGCACCGCGCCGTTCATCGTCATCGACACGGACACCTGGTCCAGCGGAATGTGGTCGAAGAGCTGGCGCATATCGAGGATGGAGTCGATGGCGACACCGGCCATACCGACGTCACCCTGTACGCGCGGGTGATCGGAGTCGTAGCCCCGGTGCGTCGCCAGGTCGAATGCGACCGATAGGCCCTTCTGACCGGCCTGCAAGTTACGACGGTAGAAGGCATTCGAGTCCGCGGCGGTGGAGAAGCCCGCGTACTGACGGATCGTCCACGGCTGGTTCACGTACATGGTCGGGTACGGACCGCGCACGAAGGGGGCGACACCGGGCACGCTGTCGAGTGGATAGCCTTCCGCGGCAACGGCATCCCGGTCGGCCTTGGTGAACACCGGCGGCACGTCGATGCCCTCGGGGGTCGCCCAGACCAGCTGTTCGGGGGTGTAGTGGTTGGCCGCGGCGGCCTCCGCGACGAACGTCTCGACCTGCGCGGCATCGACCGCCGCGGCCTCGGGCGCGTGCTCGTTGAGCGGTACGTCCGCGAAATTGCCGATTACGTGTTCGATTTCCCCGCGCTTATGAATGTGACTCAGTGTCATCAGGCTCCCACCTTCTCCAGCAGGCCGGACAGCGCCGCGACCGCATCGATCTTCGCGGCGAGGAATCCATCCGGGCGCTGTGCATCGCTCGACTCGGCGACGGCCTTCGCCGCACCGGCCAGCAGCACCGTCTCCACACCGGCCACGCGCAGGGCGTCCACCGCCGCGCCCGCCTCGGCGCCGTATCGGGCGTCCGAACCGCACAGCACGGCGATCGGCGCACCGGCTTCCGTTGCCGCCGTACCGATTCCGGCTACCTCGAGCGGGCCGGGATTGATCGATTCGATACCGCCCGAGGCCAGCAGGTTCGCGATGAACGTCACCCGGACATTGTGTTCAGCGACCGTGCCGAGCGGCACCAGCAGCGCCTTGGGCCGGGATCCGTTGGCCGCCAGGTACGCATCGGACCGGTTGCGCAGCGCCTCGAATGCGGCGCCGTACCGGGCAGCGAGTCCGCTGCCGCGAGCCGCCTCCGACAGCGGCTGCTCGGCCAGGTTCGGGAACTCGTTCACACCGGTGACCGCCGTCCTGCGGTGCGCGACATCGGAATCCCGCGCCGCCTTGGTCTCGGCGATCCGGTTCGCGAGCAGATCCGACTGCACGGCGGCCAGGTAGCCGCCCGCGGCCTCCAGTTCCTGCATGAACGCCCAAGCCTTGGCGGCGAGTTCGGCGGTGAGGTCCTCCACGTACCAGGAGCCCGCACCCGGATCCTGCACGTGACCCAGATGCGATTCCTCGAGCAGCAGCAGCTGCGTATTGCGAGCCATGCGGTCGGAGAACGACTTCGAGACACCGAGCTCACCGGCGGGCAAGGCGGAGTCGAAGGGCAGAACCGTCACGGTGTCCGCGCCACCGACACCCGCGCCGAAGGCCGCGAGGGTGGTGCGCAGCATATTCACCCACGGATCGCGCTGGGTCATCATGGCCGCCGAGGTCACCGCATGCTGTGGCGCGCCACCGAAATCCGGGGCACCGCACACCTGCGCCACCCGAGCCCAGAGCTGCCGTGCGGCACGGAATTTGGCGATGGTGGCGAATTGGTCGTCGGTCGCGGCGAAGCGGAACTCCAACTGGCCCAGCGCATCAGCGATGTCCTGGCCCTCGGTCAGCGCGCGCAGGTACTCCAGGCCCGCTGCCACCGCGGCACCCAGCTCCTGGGCGTCGGACGCGCCCGCATCGTGGAAGGCGGTGCCATCCACCGTGATCGCGCGCACGGTCTCCGGTCGCGCGATCGCCTGTCCGGCAAGGGCCAGCGCCTCCGGCAGCTCGACATCATCGGTTGCGGCGAACCGGCTGGTCAGCGGGGCAGCGCCGAGCGAAACCTGGATCGCGGCCCGGTCCGGCACCTGGTATTCGTCGAGCACAGCGAAAACCTGTGCCGCCGCGGCGGTTACCGTCGCGCCCGCGTCCAAGGTCAGCGGCGCGAGCTCGAACAGCAGCCCGGCGAGCGCGGTCGGCAGGTCGGCCACCGGCACACCCCGCTCCCCCACACCGAGCCGGACCGCACTGATCCCGTTCTCCAGTCCGGCCAGGATCTCCCGGTTCGCGGCGGCCACATCGCCGTCGGTCACCCGGGTGCCGACGAACCATCCGCGATGGACATCACGGGTCGCGTCCCGGCCCCGCACGAACGGGAACGCCCCCGGCAGCGGCTGCTCGGGCAGCTCGTCACGGCGGGTGTAGAGCGGGGCGATGGTGAGCCCGTCATAGGTGGTCTCCGCGAGCAGCCGCTCCGGCTCGTTCGGCAATTCGGCAATATCGACCCGACGGGCCTTCGCCAGCACGCCGGCCACTCCTTTACGCCACGCGGCGTACTCCGGCACCGGCTCCGCGGCCGGATCTGAAGCAATCGGCACTGCTTTCCCTCTTCCACTCGACACGGCCGCACCCACTGTGTGCGCCCGACACCGCCGCATTCGCCCAGGTCAGCGCGTACTTCGGTTAACGAGCATTCGTCCGTTTCTTCTGATGCTAGCGGCATGCCCCGCGGCGGTTGACCCTGGCCGCCACTACCAACCGGTAACCTTGCGCGGATGACCTGGCTGATCCGCAACCGGCGTATCGTCGCGCTGTTCCTCGGCGTCGGCGTCCTCTTCATCGCCGCGCTGCTGGTCCCGCTACCCAGCCCACAGCAGATCCAGGAGTGGGCGACCTCGGTGGGCGCCTGGTTACCCCTGCTCTTCTTCGCGATCTACGCCCTCGCCGCCACGGCCCCGATTCCTCGCACCGTCCTCACCGTGAGCTGCGGAGTGCTTTTCGGCCCGGCGCTCGGCATCGCCGTGGCACTGTCCGCCACCGCGACCGCGGCCGCCCTCGCCCTTTTACTCGTCCGGGCACTGGACCGCGATCAGGTCGCCTCCCGCCTGACCCATCCCGCCGTCCGCGCCATCGACAACCGCCTCGAACGCCGCGGCTGGCTCGCCGTCGGCTCGCTCCGCATGATCTCCTTCGCGCCCTTCTCGGTCGTCAATTACTGCTGCGGGCTCTCCTCGATCCGGTTCTGGCCTTATCTCGCCGCCACCGTTCTCGGCTCCCTCCCCGGCACCGTGGCCACCGTCATCCTCGCCGACGCTCTCACCGGCGGCACCCACCCGGCCATGTTCGCCATCTCCGCGATCTGCATCGCGCTGGGACTCGTCGGCCTCGTCGTCGATGCCCGCTGGGCCCCGAAGGAACCGAGCGTCCTCGAGCCGCAACCAGTCGCGGTCGCCGACTGATCCCCGCTGCCGTATGTCGGCCGCGATGCGGTCGCGGAGCACGCGGAGTGGACGGGGCGCAGTGTGATCGATATGCGCTGCGCGATCGACAACCTGCCCCGCGCGCGATCAGGGCCTGGTGCGCGCGGTCAGATCATCGAGAAGGATCATGACCTCACCCGCGCGCTTGACCACTTGGGTCAACTGGATCTTCAGTTCGATCACATCGGCGCCGACAACCGGATCGGATAGGTCGTGTGCCACCCGCTGCCATTCCGCGCCCGCGGTTACCTTGCCCAGCAACAGCTCCCGCTCCTCCGGTCCGGTGCCGCCGATGCGCCCGAAGATCTGGATCGAGGCGTGGGGTGAGCGCACCCACAGATTCAATGCCTCCAGGTGTCCGGGGATCGGAAAGGACTTGCCCGGCTTGGGGATCAGGGTGAACTCGAAATCGTCGGTGGCGGAGCGGATGAGAAGCGCGACAGCCCGGTAGTCCGCGCCCGCGGCGCCATTCGCGTAGACACCGGGCTCTTTGCTCGGCGCACCCTCCGCGAACGTGGTCATATGCGTCCGAGCCGCCCCGGCACCCGCGACATCCCAGTTGTCCTTGTTCTCGAAGTCGTCCAGGAGCACCTCGACCGATGCGTCAGACATCTTCGTTTCCCTTCATCCACACGTCACCGGACACGCTCCGGCCATTCATGAACACTACAAGTGGATGAAGGCGCGCATGCCCGGATCACCGTCGCTCGCGGATCCGGATCGGCGAAATATGCGCCCGCCGGGGTGGAATCAGTGCAGTGTGGCGAGGATATGCCTCGCGGATTCGGCGATCAGGTCCTCGCTGGGCTTCGCGTCGAATCCACCGGGTCGATCCGACATGATCGCCAGCACCAGCGGGGTACGCGACGGTGGTGTGACCACGGCGATGTCATTCGCACGCCCGTAGTTACCGGTGCCGGTCTTACCCGCGACCGACCATCCTTCGGGAACGGCAGCTTTGATTCGTTTCGCACCGGTGACGCTGCGCACGAGCCAGCCCGTCAGGAGTGCGCGCTTGTCGTCGGGTAGTCCCGAGCCCAGGAGGAGCATCCGGAAATCGGCGGCGATCGCTCGCGGGGTCGTGGTGTCGGACTCGTCGCCGGGGGCGACGCTGTTGAGTTCGGGCTCGTAGTTGTCCAACCGGCCGACCTGGTCGCCCAGGCCGCGCAGGTATTGGTTGAATCCGGCGGTCGCGCCGATATCGTCGAGCAGCAGGTTGCCCGCCGTGCCATCGCTATAGCGGACCGCGGCATCACACAGTTCGCCGATCGTCATCCCGGAGTCCACCCGGTTCTGGGTGATCGGCGAAATGGATCGGATGTCCTCCCGGGTGAAGGTCACCTGAGTATCCAAATGCGACAGTGGGTTTCGGGACAGCACCGCTGCCGCCGCGAGTGCCTTGAAGGTGGAGCAGAACGCGAAGCGCTCGTCGGCCCGGTATTCGAGCGTGGACTCGGCTCCCATGGCGAAGATGCCCAGGCGGGCATCGAATCTACGTTCCAGCTCGGCGAAGTGGGCCCCCGGATCCGGTGTCGGAGACAGGGCGGTGGCGGCCTCGCCGGTAGAAGTCTTCGCACATGCGGCCAACGGGGCGAGCAGCGTGAGGCCTAACAGAGCGCGACGCCCCGGATCGATACTCGCTGAGCGTGTCATGTCGTCCTCTCGTCGATCGTCATCGCGATGCGGGCCACGAGTTCATCGACAACGATGCCCGCGGGCGATGACCGCCGCAACGACCCCCGGCGCAACACTACTGGTTACCGCGTGGTGATCGTCCGCTCCGCCCACGGCGTACACCGCGAAGGCGAGAAGACCGGCTTATCGCAGCCCTGCACCTTGACGGTGTACACGGTCCCGGCACGGACATTCTTGATGGTGACGCCGCCGCCCGCACCCCCGCCGGTCTCGTGCTGGGATTCCGCCCGGCCCGGACGGCTCCAGCGGAAGTTGTAGTGGGAGAAGTCCTGGTGCCCGTCCCATCCGATGTGGACGGTCCTACCGCTCTGGTACAGCTCGGTAATGCACGGGCGATCCGCGGCGCACACGTTCGTCGGACTCGCCTGCGCGGTCGCCGGGAGCAGGACCGATATCGTGGCGGCGACCGCGAAGACGACTCCGATCAGGTACTTGTTGTTCATACGGCGATGATCTGGGCATCGCCTACGCAATCACCAACGGATTACCAACAAGCCAGGCAGGGCATACCGATCAGCGGCGCCCCATACGGACGGCCAGCTCGAACAACAGCACCACAAGAACCACCGCGGCCACCACCGCGATCCCGGACCGATCGTCCGCGTGACCGTACTCGATCACCGACCCGGCAATCAGCGCCGCGGCCGTGAAAACGAGCATGCGCTTCATGGACCTCAGTCTGCCTCTGAATCACCCGGCGACATACCGAATCACCCGGCGGGCAACATTCCGGAACAGATTCCATCCCTATAGGTCCGGTCGGTTTGGTTTCGGCGGAGGACTTTTCCCGGGAGGCAATTCTCTCGGAATTGTGCGGGTGCGGACGCAATGTAGCAGGTACATGGGCGCCGGGCCTCACGAACAGGTATCGAGTTCACCGGATCCGTCAAGGGGTCGATACGTCAGAACCACGGATTGCCATCGCTTCGGTGTTGCTCGAAATCCGCTGTAACACAGCGCGATACTCGGACCATAGGACAGACTGGGATCGGTCACCAGCAGGCAAGGATAAAGGGGAATGTGACTGTGGATGACTTCGACAAGGACGGGGTGGAGCTGTCCGTCGCGATCGAACTGCTGCGAAGCGAATTGGCCGACGCGATCACGGCCGGTCAGGGACAACGAGTGCGATTCGTCGCCGAATCGATCGAGCTCGAACTCGAACTCGGGGCCAAGGTGACGCGCAAAGCCGACGGGAAGCTGACGCTGTGGCGGGTGCTGTCGCTGGGCGGTGGCGCGGATTCGGAACGGGCGGCGAAGCATCGGCTCAAATTGGTGTTGAAACCCCGGGATACGGCGCTGGCCGCGGGGGATGAGACGCTGATCGGCGACGACGACGAATGACATGGTTCAGGGCTCGACCGCCGCGGATGTGGAGAGGTTGGAACCCCACACTCGCAGAGTGGCACTGATCCACGGCGAACTCTGGGGTTCGGGATATGCCGTCGCCGCCAACATGGTCCTGACCTCCGGGCATGTCGTCGGAGGGCACAGCACCACCTGTACCGTGCTGCCTGCGATCGGCGGCGAGTACCGGGGGTCGGTGCTCTGGCGAGGCGATCATCTCGGTGCGGACGCCGCTCTCGTGCGAGTCAAAGGTGCCCCATGGGGGTCGGAGGAACCATTCCGATGGGCCGAAATACGTGGCACCGGACGCGCACCGGTTCTCACCCTCGGATATGGATGGGTGGGTAAGGAAGGCACCACCCGCCACCTGCACGAAGAATCGTGGTTGGTGTCGCCAACAAACGGCCGGGAAACCAGGACTTATCGGCTCGACCTGGACAACAACTCGCCCCGAGACCGCATATCCGAGTCCAGCGGCAAACGGCTGTCCGCATGGAGCGGCCTGTCCGGAGGGGCCGTCTTGACCCGAGATGGAAACGGGCTGATCGGTGTCGTCCGCGGTGACAAAGATAAATTCACCAACTCGGCGCTGGGTGCTGTCCGGGTCAAGCAGCTGCTGGAGGACGACGACTTCGCCTATCACGTCGGTTCAGGAACCGACGTGCTACTCGAGGTGTGGACGCTCCCCGACCCCGGCGGTACACCCGACTCCGGATCTCCCGAGCAATACATACCAAAAGTACTGCGGGCCAACCGAATTTCGCCCGAATGGCGATTCGACAGCGCACCGTGCCCATTCGATGACGCATATTCCGCTGACCTCGGTGCGTGGATCGTCCTCGGCCGTGGACCGAGTACAGCCGTCGTCGCGGCACCCCCCGGGACCGATCTCGCCACCGCATTCTCGGGCGTGGAGCAGGGCCCTGTCGCCGACGGTGGCGCAGATGTGCGCGAACGACGTTGGCACAGTATGGATCCCTCGATCGCGCTGCCCGAACGGGAGGCGGAACTGTTGCGGCTGCGCGATTCCCGATCCGCTGGCACCGGTGGGGCAGGTTTGGGGTTGGTCGTAACATGGCCACGCGGCGAGACAGATCAGCGAGCGCGCGAGTGTCGCAACCGAATTCGTTCAGTGGCGCCGAACGCGGCCGTTGTCTTCATGGTCAGCGCCCCCTTACTCGTCGACGCGGTGGCGGCGGGTTGCGCGGTGGCCAGGGAGACACGCTCGGGGCAGGGAGCCGAACCCACCGAGGTCTTCGCGTTACCGTGGTTCGACGACGTGGATCCCGATATCGGTTCCGGCACAGCCGATCCGGTGGCTGCGGGACCGGCTGTAGCGCGGCTCATGGCCGGGGTACGGTCCGCACTGCGTAGCCAAGGATTGCCCACACCCGGTCCCGGCACGGCGGACCCCGCCCCGCTGCCGCGCGACGCGGACCCGGACGACATCGCGGATGCGATCATCTCCGAACTCAATGCCGGGTCCGGATGGCGCGATGCACCCCAAGAATCCGTAGCGCTGCGGTTGGTGCGGGATTATCAGCCCCGGCTCTTCGCTGCCCTTATCAGCAGGCATGCGGCGCGGCGCACGCCACCACACCACTGGGCCTCGCTGCGCGCGGCTATGCCGGTCGACCGGCATGTCGACATCTGGCTGTCGGCGGTGTCGGTCCTCGGGGAACCCCGTGACATCCCTCCGGTCCTGCGCGAGACCCCGATGATCGACGCCTTGATACTCGGCATGCTCCGAGCCGGAACGGCTGCCTCCCTCACGGCTCCATGGATCGAATACGCACGGCAGCGGCGTACCCCCGTCGGCAAACTGGCACACCACCTGGGGAGTTCGCCCGCCTCCGAGCTGGCGGCATTCCTCGCCTCCGAGACAGCCGCGGTCGGATCCGCGGCGACCCGCGCGGGTCTATTGGTGCCCGTACCGGATGGGATGGGTTCGGACGCGTGGTGGGCGATCATGGGCCGCGTCCCGGTGACGGCCGCGACCGTCGACTGGTTGACGAATTCGGGGCCGAACGCGCGCCGCGCGGTCGGGTTCATCGATGACCACGCCGAGCCCGATATCGACCGCGTCGACCGGATCCTGCAATTGCGCGCAACCATGCGCCCACCTCTACCCCCGTGGGAGGCAACATCATGAGTCTGCTCGCGGACTGGTTCTTCACCACCACCATGCGTCTGTCGCCCGCCGACGCGCACGCGTTCCTGGACACCATGGCGGTGCTCCGCAGTCCGTCGGCCACCGCAACGCAACGGCGCACGGCCGCAACGGCATTGCGTTCGGCGTCGCCGTGGATTCAGGCCTACGCTCTGCGACCGCTTTTGGCCGCCACGCAGGTCCGGACCGAGCACGGCACGGACGACATCCTCGCCGACAGTGAGTCCGACGATGTGGACGCCGAGCTGGTAGGACTCACGGAAGCGATTGTGACCTCGGTGCTTTCGCTCACCGACCACCGACTCGCCGGAGTGCTCGGCACGGCCGTCTCGCGCGTCGCGCGCGGCGATCCCGAGGCCAGGAACGTCCTGATCCAGGAGGTCGCGGCCCACCTGGCGGCCGAGCACGAGGTGTCACGGGGGCGCGTGTGGCGCATGCCGTATCACGACCTGAGCGATCACATCATGCCCACGGTGGCCGTGATCGCCCTGTGCGAGCTCACCCGCCGGTCATCCGGGACCGGCGACGAGGATTGGCTGGGCGACAGTGCGGTGCCGCTCGCCGCGGCCGCGCTGCGCGGCGATTTCGGCAGATTGGCGCTATTGGCGGCGGCCGAGGGTGCAGGCCGCGCCGACCCTCAAACACGCGATTCGGTGTGGCGCTCGATCTGGCGAGCGGGGCGCGGCGCGGCGCATCTACAGCCGGATCTGCTCGACGCCCTGGCGCGGTGCTGGCACGGGCATCCGGACGGCGACGAACCGCCGACGGTGCAGACTCTCGAAACGGAAGCCGTCACGGGCGCCACCCTTTCGTGGTGGATGTCGCGTACCGCCGTGGACAATGACAGCGCCGCCGAGATGTACTCGATGCTGACCGGGCGCGCCGAGGGATCGCCGAAAGCCCTGTCGGCACTGATCTGGCACGCGACGGTGTGGGGGTTGGCCGCGGAGGTCGACCGGCCGGAGACGATCGCACGACTGGCCCGGTGGTGGCAGATACCTACCCGTCCCCCGTGGAAGATCCGCGCGACCCTGCACGCCGGTGCCGACGCCGGGTCGGCGCGGGCCCACGTCGACGCGATCCTGAGCGTGCGACCGAATTCCAGGGCGCTGATCGACGACAACCCGATCGTGGAGACGACAGCGGAGGATGGTTCGTCGATCTTCAGTCCGTGGCTCAGCAGATGGCACGACGGCTGGGACCACGGCCGCCGCACCGGCCCGGCCTTCCGCGAGGGTCCGACCGAACAACTGTTCCGGCTGCTGACCGCGGCGCCGCTCGCGGTACTGCTGTTGCAGGATATCGCCGAAGACGACGAGGAATACGACCACATCACGTCCTTGCTCTTCCATGCCTGCGATGTGATCCGCGATGAGGCGGCCCTGCTGGAGCAGGTGGAACACGGCGAATATATCGGCGAGCATCCGCTGGGGCCCGCGCTGGTAGCGCTGTTGTGGCATGTCCACCTGGTGGTCCACGATGCCGGGGTCGGCCGCGACGAGCGGGTGCGCCCGGCCGTACTGGCGGATTTCGCGCTGCGTCTGCTGAACGACGACTCCGCGCACGACCTCGCGCGATACGAGCAGCGGGCACGCTTGGCCCGGCAATCCCTCGGTGCCATCTGCACCATATGGATCACGCGAGCCTGGGTCGAATCCACCAGCAGCGACGATACGGTCGGGCCGGGTCGATGGTTCGTCGGCGATCCGCCGCGCGCCTTGCGACTACTGTTCGCGGCCCTCGACCGGCTCGCGGTCGTCGATCAAGAAAGGAAAAGGCTGCGGCAATCGGGCCGCAAGCCGCCCGGCCTGTGGCTGCCGGATCTGCTCACGCCCGCACAAGCGCTGCGCGAGATCTATCCGCAGAGTTGGCCCGAGCCGGTCCGGGACCGGTGGGGAGAACGGCTGGATATCGACTGGTACAAACAACGCGACGGCTTGCGTCACGCGTACAACAACCTCGTGAAACAAGAGGGTGGCGATCGAAACGCGGTGAGCAGCAATGCCGCCCGACCCGACCGCCTCCTGCTCTCGCCCCCACACCCGGTGGAGATCTGGCGCGAGCACGCCGAGGACCTGGACAATTGGTCGCGGGTGCAGGCGGCGCCGATGACCATGCGTGTGCTCCGGATGACCGCCCTGTTGCACGCACCGGCCACGCCGTTCGGTGATCCCGTCTACGACGAGTGGATCGAAGAATGGCTGGACCGCCTACACGCGGTGGACCACAGCACGAAACTCCCGCTCAGCGTCCGGACGTTGATGATCGCGCTGATCGAACCCCAAAACGACCTGAACCTGACCGAACCCGCGCACCTGCGGCGGCTCGAGGCCATCCACGCCGCGACCATCGACGCGATCCTGGAGTTCGGCGACGGCAATCTGCGCCATGTCGAGCTGCTGCTCGATCGGCTGGCGGCTCGGCTGCCCCTCCATGAGGTCGGGGCCGACCGGCTGCGGCTGCGCGCGGTGGAAACCATCTATCGGCGGCGACGCTTCGCGACGGTGCGGCCCGGAATGCGCAGCGCGTCCGACCTGGACCGGCAACAGCGCCACCAACAGCAGATGGAACTCGTGCTGTGCCGATTCCTCACCGGAACGTCCGCGCGGACATCGACCCCGGAACCGGATCTCGTGCCGATCGCGGAACGTGTGCGGCAGGCGTGGGAGGACAATCAGGCGGCGACCATGCTGCGGGCGGCCCCTATCACGCTGGGGGAACGCAGAAAGCTGGCCCGTGACGGCCGCGATATGTCCACCGAACTACGCATGGCGGCAACAACATTCGACCAGTATCGCGGCCGGGAGATCCGCTTTCTTCTCGACGTACAGACGACGACGGTCAGCGACGGTGAACGCCCCGAGCACGTCCGCAACCTTTTCCAGAATGTCAAGGAACGCAAGAACCTGCCCGCTCATACCGGTACGCGCACGGTCACCGTCCTCGGCGTCGTCGCCGCGGTGGAGTCCGATCATCGGCCGAATCAGGCTGCCCAGCGCAGCATCCGGATCAACGGCGGGACCGGTGCGCTCCTGACCTGGTCCGGGATTCCGGCCACCGGCGACGTGATCGACGGCGAGGTCATCGGCGTACAGCTCCACGGCGATCCGATCTCGGTCGTCGGCCTGCGCGCACTGGGCAGAGCGACACCCACCTCCGACGAAATCCGCTACGCGACCGTCCGCACGACGGCGCCCTGGCTCGAGGTGCGGGTCGACGGCGTCGACCGGAATTCCTATCCGGCCGAGGATTCCCGACGAGCCGAGATGGTCCGGCGGCATTGGGATCCCGATCTCGCCCGGACCTTCATCGAACCGACCGAGACAATCGAGCGGCGCTGTCCGGTGCGCTGGGATGCCGCTCTGCGGCACTGGGTTCCGGTGATCCGGCGACTCAGCGAGCTCATCGTCTCGGACCTGTCGAACTCGGATTCGGTGACCCTCACCTATACCTGTCTCGACGAGCAAACCGATACCCCATGGTTTTTCGTCAGTTCACCCGGACTCTTGTACTACCTTCCGCCGGAGGTCTGGGCCGACCCGGACCCGCTGCTGGATCTCCTCGGGCCGGACCGCCACGGTGCGGTTGTCGACGCCACGCTGGTCGGTGCGGAGTATCCGCGGCTGGCGGTGCGGCTGGACGGCGACGCGATCGCGGCACACGACAACCGAAATATCCTGTGGGCACGGTACTTCGACGACTACGAGGACGAACTCGTCGCGATTCGCGACGAATCGGGTCGCCACATCATCGAGATCGATCCGCCGCAGGGGTTTCCCACCGCCCTCCGCGCGCTGGGGGCCGAGGACCAGGCCAGCCGCGTCCACGTGGTGGCACTGCCGTGGTCGGATTGCCTGGCCAGACTCGCCGAAGTCCGGGTCAATGCGCTCACGGACCGCAGTGTGCCCGATCCGGAGCAGCCGACCCGGGCCAGATTCGACGAGATGTACAACATCCACCGTGGCGACGTGGTCGTGTTGGACAAAATCGTGGCCAACCACCTGCGCAAGATGTGGGCTACCACCTCGACCGGCCGGGTCGTCGGACTGGAATCGGAATCCGTCACCCTGCTCAATACGCAGAAGATGCAGGCCTCCGGACTGGTGCGCGGCCGACCTGCGGAGGTGGTCAGCGATCCCCAGCGCGACACCGGCCGCGTCTACCCGCAAGGTCCCCCGATTTCCGATGCGCATCTCGCGCTGCGCGTCCACACGGCGGGAGCGGATGCGGCCACCGCGCAGGCCGTGATCTCGGCCGTGAACACCGTCGACGGAGTGATCGTCCGGCGCCTGGAGGACGGCCGACGCTATCGCTACGGCACCTGGTGCCGATTCGGGGCCACCGTCCACTACGTCGAACTGGAGCCGGAGTATTTCGGCGTCGACGATCCGAAGGGCGTCGGGCATATCTTCACCGGCACGCGCATCGGCGAGGATTGGGTGCTGCGCCTGGTTGATCGGCGGGTGACCGTCCGCGCACTGTTCGAAGTGCGTGACGCCGATCCGGAGACCGATGCGCACGCCATGTACGTCGGCTCGGACCAGGAGTACGACTACCGGCAACTCCCCCATTCGCCGGTACTGCTGCGGTCCCCGGCACATGCGGCCGGCGAGGCCGGGGTGCGCGAACTCGACTTGCACAGGGCCGACATACAACTGGTCGACCCGAAGTCGAAATACTCGATCCGGACAATCACGGTGCGCAACCGCAAGACTGGATTCACCATCTTGGGCAGCACGACCGAACCACGGGTGACGCCGGGGCTTTCGCTCGCTGGAATCCAACTCCGTCTGACGAGCCGCACAAGGCCCGGCGGGGATCGGTACTACCAGGCGCGTCGCACCTTCGAACTGCGTCGAGACGTTTCCCGCCACCCCGCCAAGCAGCAGACCGACCACTCCGAGCAGTGGCGACAGTTCCTGGCCTCCGGTGAGGAACATGTCGTCGGCGCGTTGGACCACGACGAGACAAGTATCGAGATCATCGGCGGACTGCACCCGCCGGGACCCGACGGAGTGCCCACTGCGCGACTTCCGCTCGCGCCCGGTCAGCAACCCGCCGTCGCGGGCGTCCGATACCGGAAGAACAATGTTCGCGCCCGGTTGGTGCCGACCGAACTCGGGTACGCCGGATCCTATGCCGACGCCGCACCGTTCTCGGTCGCGAAATTCGCGCGCCGATACCGCCAGGTCGCCCTCGGGGTGCGGACCCGGCTGACCGAGTCGCTGCACTATGTGGGACCACCGACCGACGCACTGGACGCGCACCTCTTCGAATGGGGATACGGCTGGCGGGTGGCGGTGCCGCCCGAACGCCTGCGTATCTCCGGCATCGACAACTCGCCGCCCCCGCCATCGACGACGGACCGTCCCGCACTGCCCGCACTGTTCCACGGCGACCGCGTCGTCGCGGTGACCTTCGCACCCGCCGAGGACGGCGGTGGTCCGACGATCGTGATCGACCGGCGCGACATCATCCACCGGTATGTGCGCCGGGTGGTCGACGAGAGTGGCCGCGGATATCTGCATCTGATCGATCTGGAAATCCGCATGGATACGGGATCGGTCAGAGTGCTCCGGGCGCGGGCGAGCCGGTCGCTCGGTGACCCGCTCGAGCCGTTCCAAGGCGCCCAGTGGGTGCCGTTCGCCGCCATGCTGGATCCCGACAGCCGCGACAGCGTGCTCGACAACCTGCGTCTGGCCGGGGAAACGGGGCTGGTCCATAAACAGGTGCTCGCCCGGCTGGACTTCGGACAGGCCAGCAATACCGGCGGCCTGACCCGCACATTCCATGCGGTTCGGTTCGGCGATGAGCAGATCCGGGACAACGACTACATCTTCCTCACGGCCCGGCGCATCGACCTCACCAATAACGAACTCACCGTTATCTTCGGCCTGCCCGACACATTGAGCACGAATGACGTCGAGATCCGGGTCA
Source organism: Nocardia sp. NPDC050710 (assembly GCF_040654375.1). Classification (NCBI taxonomy): domain Bacteria; kingdom Bacillati; phylum Actinomycetota; class Actinomycetes; order Mycobacteriales; family Nocardiaceae; genus Nocardia; species Nocardia sp. NPDC050710. The sequence continues at coordinate 334,932 of NZ_JBFAHV010000001.1, forward strand.
ATCGACGGGAATTCTCGTACCGGGAAAGCACTTTGGCGCGGCTGATCGCGAATGGACTCGATGTCGAGCAGATGGATGTCATCATGCTCGTCAAGGTGCTGCGCGCCCGCACCGGCGTGCGCAATGGTTCGGTGCTCAACGCCCCGACGCGGGCGCCCGAGACCTTGGTCAGCTACCTCGCCAGCAGGGGTGGCATCTGCTACGCCATCATGGGCGACAACCGCCTCGAAATCGCCCCCGGCGTGTTGTACAGCGCCAGCGGCACTCTCGGAGCGCAAGGGATACGGCGTGGCGCGGTAGTGCGCCTCGATCTCGACAATGACCGCCAGGTCCGGATCACGACCGCGGTGCCCGCCGACGAATCCTACATCTCGGGCAAAGGTCGTCCCGCGATCGTCTTCCCCAAGACGCCCGTGCTGCGGAAGCCTCCCGCCGACGACGCCGGTATGCGGCGAATGTTCACCGTCGCGGGATTGCCCGATGTCGTCCTGTCACCGTTGACAGGCTCTGGCGCAAAACTTCTCGGCACGCCACATCCCAAGGCCTGCGTGGTATTCCGTGACGGAGTTCGCGACTTCCTCGCGGACGCGACCAACAGCGAGAAGGTGCGGCTCGGCAAGGTCGCCGGTAGGGAGGTCGCCGAGCCCGCTCAGATCCGGCGATGGCAGCCGGGCGGCCGCCGGGCGGCCGGAGAGCCGGAGGTTGTCGAAGTCCCTTGGGCCAGAATGTCGTTCACGGACACCACGGCACACAACATCCTCGCCGCCTGCCGCCACAACCAGTGGACCTACCACGACCGCAAGACCGGCCATGTGAGCGGCGGCAAACTTGTCGGTCCGTATCCGTTGGGCACGGCGAGTGCGACGCAGGAAGGGGTGTTCTTCGATTCCACCGTCGGCTGGACCCTGCGGTACCCGCCCAGACGGCTACTCGAGTACGGACTTCCGGCCAGTGCGCTGGTGGAGGACCGGACGCTGTGGTCCGGCGAACGCGGAACATTCACGGTGGCGGGCCCGAACGCGGACAACACCGGGCTGTGGCTCGAAATGGGTCCCGGGCGGGTGATCGAGGTGCGCGGTGCGCTCGTGACCACCGGTGAACAGTCGTCGCTGGCGATGCTGGACTGGTCGCTGTTCGGTCCCGGCGACCGCGTGGAATTGCGACTGTCCCATCGCAGCTCGGGTCAGGACTGGGAGGTCGGCCCGAACCATCTGATGCTGGTTTCCTGGCGCACGACGGTGCGCAACGCGCTGCCGAAGGACGATCCGAAAGCGCGTCTCCTCCTTCCCGTTTCCGGGTCGGACAGCAGAAAGGGCGCACTGTACCTGGGTGTCAGGAATCGGATCGTCTATCCGATGGCGCTGAACGATCTACCGGCCTATGCCGCAGTGGACGCCGTATGGGTGGATCAGCGCAACGACATCGCGCCCGCGGGATACGACACGCTGCGGCCGGGCGATGTCGCCCTGCTCGTCATCGACGATCAGGGACAGCTCCGGCTGTCCGGCTTACCGGAGGTGGAGGTGCGGTTGGCGAGTCGATCGGAGGCCGCCTGGCCCGGCTACGAATGGCTTCGCCGATGCCTTGAAGATCCCGCGACCAGACGGTCGCTGCTCGACGGACTCCGGGGTCCGCTCGCCGTAACCGTCGATCTGGTCGGTCTCGAGCGTCCCGTGGTCACGGTGTCGCGGCGACAGCAGCGAACCGGACGCTGGCCCGCGAACCGACTGGTGCGCAGCGAAATCGTCGCGACACTCGGCTCCGGCATGCTGATGCTGTATTCCGGAGGCGCCGCGTTCACCGCGCACATCGGTGACGTCGTGGCGGGTGTACCCGCCTCGCTTCGGGAGCAGGTGGCGAAGACGCTCACCGATCCCGCCAACCGGATACCACCCGTGCTGTGGTGGAACGTCGACAATGACGGCAAGCCACATCCGGGCATCGCCCCCGCGAATACCTCCGATCCGTTGGTCGTCGCCGAATACGCGGTCGCCGACGCCGCGGGGCAGGCGGCGGGTGTGATCTGTCGCGATGTGCATACCGAACGCCTCTATTGGCTGCCCGCCCAGCACGCGTCGTGGATTCCGGGACTACCCGCGAATACGCTGCTGCGGAATCTGCGCTCACTCGGTCGACTGGCCACCCGGGCCCGGCAGAACGGGGCGGTCTCGATCACGACTCACCCCGCGGTTGTCAAACAGGTACAGCTCTTGCGTCCGAGCGCACCGCTGCGGGTGTCGGTCGGGACCGGGGAACCCACCGCGACCCGGACCGGTCGATGGCGGTACGTGGCGCGCCTGGAGATGCCGCCGGTGCTCTTGGCCTACGAATCGCGCGAACCGGACCTGACCGAGGGCACCAGCAGACTCGCCGAGGTCGACGAAGTATCGGCGCACGGCCAGCCGTCGGTCACCGTGCTCGATGTCAACACCAGATTGGTACGGCTGGATCTGCCGAGATGGCTCATCGACTCCCACTCGGCGATTCTCGAGGACCGGCCCGGCGCAACCGGCACGGCGGAGGGCTTCGATACCTACCGGCGCTGGTATCGCGAAGGTGTCGTCGACGATCGGGTACCCGATGACGCTGCCGAAGCAATCATCCGGGCGGCCGGGACCATCGTCGAACATGCCGCCGATCCGGATTACCACCACCTTTCCCGGCTGGCCGAGCACTGGCTGGCAACCGACGGGGCGGCAGCCTTCAATCTGCTGCCAGATCGGGAATTCGACGCCGCCGTGCTGCTGTCGGCGGTCGTCACGGTGGATTTCCTCGGCCGTCGGGATCAGCGGATGGCCGCCGCGGCCGTAGCGGCACTTCATCAACTCGGGCGGCGAGCCCTTGCCAGCATGCACACCGAACAGTTCGCCACCGCATGGATCACCCGCCCGGAACGCCATGGGCTGAACGGCACGTGGGCCCGGTTGCGCAGTTTGTCTCTGGCTCCCGAACTGACTCAGCGGCAGGTCCGGCAATTGCGGTCGTTCTGTCAGGCGATGCTCGTCAAACCCTCGCTGCGAAGCACCGAAACCGACCTGGAGCCCCTCTCCCGGTCCTTGCTGACTGCCATCGGTGAACTCGACAGCGCGACAGACCTACTGCGCGACGCCGGAGTCATCGCGCCGCTGGCGATATGGGGCCGGACGCTGATCGCACCGCTGGGCCATCCGACCGCACAGGACCGGCTACTGGACAGCCAGCGCGAGAACCTCCACACCCGGACCGATCACCTGGTCGGCGACGCCTTACCGATCACATTGCTACCGACGGTCGCGCCGCCGAGACCCGATGAGACGCAACTACTTCAGGAACTGATCACCGCCCGCCTAAACTATCGACCGACTAGGAAGGACGGCTGATGAAGCGAAACCTGAACTGCCCCTGCGGGGAGACGATCCGCGGGACCGATGAGGACGATCTGGTGGAGAAGACCCGGGCTCACCTGGCCGCGAACCATCCGGGGCACGAGTACTCGCGCGACGAGATCCTGTTCATCGCGTACTGAACCGGCGATCGTGCGCCGGAATCACGACGGGTGCAGATCGCGTCGGTTCCGATGAAGGGCGCGATCGGCCACCCCGTCCATGACCCATGTCCCGCCGACGCGGTGGCGCATCGTCAGTCCGAGTTGTTGCGCGGGCGAGGTCGGGGGCCGATCTGGTCCAGCAGGGTGTTGACTTCGTCGGGGAAGCCGTTCGTCACCGGTTTCGGAGTCTTACCGGGGAATCGGCGGGTGACATGTTCCTCGGCGGCGGATCCGGGTAGGACGTAGACGGGTTCGGGTTTGTTCTGGAGCGGGCGGACGATCTCGTCGAGGTGAGTCTTGCGATCGTCGAGGTAGGCGCCGATCACATCCTCGCCCGCGGGACATACCGCCATACAGTAGCCGGCCTTGTAGTTGGGCTTGAAGGACAGGCTCTGCCACATCGAGAAGGATTCGCCGGTAGTCACTCGTTCGCGGTAGTCGGCGCGACTGTCGCTATCGGCGATCGTTTCCGCCCAATCGGTGAAGCCGCCCATGAACTCTCGATAGTTGTGCGTGTAGCAGGCTTGGAAGTCGAAGTCGCCGTCGGTGGTGATCGCACCGACGGGGCAGGCGGACACGCAGAGTTTGCACTCCAGGCACGGGTTGAAATCCAGTGCCGCGCTCGGTTCGTCCACGACCGCGTCGGTGACCACCGTGCCGAGCAGGATGAAGTTGCCGAACTTCGGGTGAATGACGTTGCGGTGAATACCCATAATGCCCAGGCCCGCCGCTTCCGCCACCACCTTGTGCGCGATCACCCAGACGCGCCCGGGAAATTGATCGACCTCCATCGGGTAGCCGGGCGCAGGGTATACGGCGCGGTAGCCCGCGTCCTGGAGCGCCGTGGTGATTCGGCGTGAGACCTCGTTGGTTGCATCGTCGGCGTGGTTGAACTCGGTATTGGCGAGGCTGCGCATGGGGCTGCGCAGATTATCGCGGTTCATCCGCACGCAGAAGGACACGTAGGTGCGGGCGGTGGGCAGAATTCCGCGCGCATGCTCGAGTTCCACGGCCACCCTGGGGTCCTCGACCGGGACGAAGCCCACATCGTCCGCGCCCGCGGCAAGACAGAGCTCCCGCAGCCGCGAGGTGGTCAATACCGGGTCGGGTTGCCTCCGTTGACGTTCGGCCATCCGCTTGACGGTCGGATGGTCCGCGAGACGGCGCTGCCCCGCTGATTCCTTATCGTTCGCCGACATCGATCCTCCTGGTCTCCGCGAGACCAGCACGGCCTCATGAAGGTAGACCGCTTCGGCCGCCGAAACTCATCGCGGAACCGGCAGATCGCCCGATGTTCAGTGGACGCGGACCCGCCCGGCGGTGAATCTCGCGGCAGCGTGATCGATGGCCGACATCGGCTGGTCGAGAAGGCGCACCGCGGTGCGCAGCCCGGTGGTGCCGTGGACGCGTTTGCGTAGGACCCGTTGCACATCGGAGTGGTCGAGGCCATGAACGCCCGGAGACCATCCCCGATGGCCGGAAGACGCGGCAGAGATGCTTCGATCGGATCATGACGGACAACACCGAAATTCCGCGGGTCGTGCGCGCCCACCGCGATATCGCCGCGGAGGCAGGGCGAATCTTCGAGCTCATCGCCGATCCGGCGCAGCAACCGCGCTGGGACGGCAACGACAATCTCGCGGAATCACCGGCAGGGCAACGAGTCCGCGCCGTGGGCGAGGTATTCACCATGACGCTGAGCCATGGCGTCGTCCGGGAAAATCACGTGGTGGAAATCGACGAGGGCAGGCACATCGCCTGGCTGCCCTCGGAGCCGGGCCAGCGGCCCCCGGGTCACCTGTGGCGATGGGAACTCGAACCCATCGATGCGGCACACACCAGGGTCACCCACACCTACGACTGGTCCCGGCTACCGACGAGCAACGCCTTCCTCGCGCCCGTGCGACGACTCCAGACAAGCTGCGCGCCTCGCTCGACCGACTGGCCGAACTCGCCCAGAGTTAGACCGGACCCGGGTACCACGCTCAGTCCACCGTGAGTTCGACCGGCACCGCGAAGACGTCGACCATGGCGCCATTGCGCAGGACCGTGACCGGCATCGACTGTCCGATGGCTTCGGCGAAGAGTTGGCGCTGGATCCCCTGGGCGTCACGAACTTCCGATCGAGCGACGCTGAGGACGAGGTCTCCGCGGCGCAGGCCCGCGTGGTCGGCGGGGCCGCCACGCACGACCTCGACGATGCGGACGCCCGCGTGCTGGCCAGTGCGGGTGGCGACGGTGGCGGGCAGCGGCGCCGGGACGCCGACCAGACCCAGGTAGGCGCGGCGAACCCGGCCCTCGGTGTGCAGTGTGCCGATGATGCGGCGGGTGGTGGCGTTGATCGGGATGGCGAGCCCGAGGCCGATGCCCGCCACGGCGGTATTGATGCCGATTACGCGGCCCGCCGAATCTGACAGCGCCCCACCGGAATTGCCGGGATTGAGGGCGGCGTCGGTCTGGATCACGTCTTCGATCACGCGGCCGGCGCGCCGGGAGGCGACCGGGACCGCCCGCCCCAGCGCGCTGACCACGCCCGCGGTGACCGAACCCGCCAACCCCAGCGGGCTACCCACCGCGACAACCAGTTGGCCGACGACGAGCCTGTCGGCATCGCCGAGTTCCACGGCGGTCGGTGCGCCGCCGCGGGCGCGGAGCACGGCGAGGTCGGAGAGCGGGTCCACGCCGACCACATCGAAGTGGGACTCCACACCGTCGGCGAAGATCACCTCGCCATTGCTCGCCGCACCGACCACATGGGCGTTGGTGAGCAGGAAGCCGTCGTCGGTGAAGACGACCGCCGATCCACCTCCTCGGCGGGTGCGCACGCTGGCCACATGCGGGGTCACCGATTCCGCCACAGCGATCACCGTGCGCGAATAAGCGTCCATCGCGTCGTCCACGTTGACCACCATCCTGCCCACCCGACCAACAGCAACCACTTCCAGGATGCCCGTCTCCGGGCCGCCCCGCACCGTGTTCGCCACAGGCGCAATCGAATTGACTACACCCTCACATCGACCTGCGCCCATCCGTCTCATACACCAACTCGACAATCGCCATGACGAGCACGCACAGCACGCGATCGGACCCGCCCGCCGGACTCGATGCGTCACCGCGGTAATCGCAATCACTGGCCTGAGCAACGGATTCGAGTCCAGATGGTTGCCATCCGGTTCCCCATCAGGTCTTGAATCAACCGTCTCAGACGGTATCGTACCAGTAGTACCACATACCGATGGTACCGAGCTCGATGAGGTGCATAATGACCGATCAGCGTGCGCGGACACAGGACCGTCCGATCGCCTATCCGAAGGCCAGGCGGATCCGCTTCCGGTTCGGCGAGCCGAAGCCGATGTCGAAGTACTACGCGGGCGGCGACATGGTGTTCAGCCACTTCATCGCCGGCCTCTCCGCCGGCTTCCCACCCGGCGAGGAATCCTTCATCCGATCGGTACGAGCATTCGCCGACCGGATCACCGATCCGGTGCTGAAGAAGCGGGTCGCGGGATTCATCGGCCAGGAGGCGATGCACGGCCAGGAACACCGGCGACTCAATCAGAAGCTGGTCGATATGGGCTACCGGATCGAGTGGTTCGACTCACCGAGTGTGATCGAACGCCAAAGGCGACTCGAGCGGCGGCTGCCCGCCACGGTGCATCTCGCCGCCACCGCCGCGGCCGAGCACTACACGACGGTGCTGGCGAGCCGCGTGCTGACGAAACCGGAGATCCAGGCACTGGCCGGTGACGACGAGGTGCGAAACCTCTTGAACTGGCATGCTTTCGAAGAGGTCGAACACAAATCGGTAGCCTTCGACGTCTACCGCGCGGTGGGCGGCACCGAGACCATGCGCATCATGACCATGGCCACCCTGCTCGCGCTGACCGTGCCCCTCACCGCCGTCTCCCTGAGCATCTCGATCGGCTGCGACCCGTATGCGCGCCGACGGCCGCTCACCGTGGCGCGGGAGGCTTACAGGCTGTTCACCGGGCCGATCTTCGATGGCATCGGCCGCGAACTCGCGCTGTACCTGCGCCCCGGCTTCCACCCGGACGATATCGACACCCGGGAGCTGCTGGAGCGCTGGCAGCAGGAGCTCTTCGGCGCCGAGGGCGCCTTGGTCGATCACCTCGCATAGTCCGGACACATCCGAATCAACGGAGATTCACATGAGCACCAGCCTGAAATCCCACGGCGCCACCGCCTATCCGAAGGCGCGCCGGATGCGCTTCCGGTTCGGCGCGCCCGACCCTAAGAACCGGCACTATGTCCAGGGCGACATCGTGATGAGCCACCTCGTGGCATTGCTTTCCTCGGCCTTCCCGCCCGGTGAGGAGTCGTTCATCCGGTCGGTCCGACGATTCTCCGATCGGATCACCGATCCGGTGCTGAAGAAGCGGGTGGCCGGATTCATCGGCCAGGAGGCCATGCACGGGCAGCAACATCGGGAGCTGAACGATCAGCTGATCCGTATGGGCTACACGCTGGTTCGGATACCCGCCTTCGGTGCGGACAGCCGACGCGAGCAGGCCGTCATACGCGTCGAGAACCTCATCCCGGCCCGGCTGCACCTCGCGGGCACCGCGGCCGCCGAGCACTACACCGCCACGCTAGCCCGACGTCTGCTGACCAGCCCCGAATTACAGGCGCTTCCCGGCGACCCCGAGGTACACAACCTGCTCAACTGGCACGCACTGGAAGAACTCGAGCACAAGGCGGTCGCCTTCGATGTCTATCGCGCGGTCGGCGGCACCGAGCGGATGCGCATCACGGTGATGCTGTTGCCCTATCTCGGCGCGATTCCGCTGGTATCGCTCGCGGTCGCGCTATCGATCGCGCTCGATCCCTCCGGTTGGCATCCGATCGAAGTGGCCCGCCAAGCCGTCGACGTGCTGCGCGGACCGCTGGTGAAGGGGCTGACCGCCGAGGTCGGCGAATACCTGCGGCCCGGCTTCCACCCGGACGATATCGACACCGAGGCGCTCGTGCGGCACTGGCAGCGCGAATTATTCGGCGCAGACGGCGAACTGCTCGACCGAGTCAGATAGGAGTTCGATAGTGACCGGACAACAGCGGCACGCCGACCACGAGGTGGTCGTGATCGGTGCCGGATTCGGCGGTATCGGCGCGGGAATCGCTTTGCAGCGCAAAGGTATCCATGACTTCATCATTGTGGACAAATGGGATCGGGTCGGCGGCACCTGGCATGCGAACACCTACCCCGGTGTCGCGGTGGATATTCCGTCGTTCATCTACAGCTTCTCCTATGAGCAGCGCGGTGACTGGTCGCGGATCTTCGCACCCGGCACCGAACTACGCGACTATGCCGACGATATGGTCGACAAATACGGCCTGCGCCCGAAGCTGCGCTCGAGCACCACGATCGTATCGGCGGTCTTCGACGCCGACGATGGGCTGTGGCTGCTCGGCACCGATGGCGGCCGGAGCATGACCGCGCGGTTCGTGGTGATGGCGGTCGGCGGGCTGGAACGCCCGAAGATGCCGGAGATTCCGGGCCTGCGCGACTTCGGCGGCGTCCTCGTGCACACCGCGCTGTGGGACGACGACGTCGCGCTGGCGGACAAGCGGGTCGCGGTGATCGGCACCGGCGCCACCGCGCTGCAATTGGTGCCCGCCATCGTCGACCGGGTTGCCCATCTGACGGTCTTCCAGCGCACTCCGATCTGGGTGTTCCCCAAGACCGACGCGGCGGTGGGCAGGCTGGGCCGGGCGGTGCTGAACCAGCCGCTGTTGCGCTCGGGTATCCGGTTCGCGGGCACCGTCGCGACCGAGATCGGGATGGGCGGGCTGGTGGCCGGTCCGTCCTGGCTGACCGACGCGGGCAGGCGGCTGGCCGAAATTCCGGTGCGCCGCTGGATGCGGTCCCAGGTGCACGACCCGGTGCTGCGGGATAAGCTCACGCCCCGTTACGGATTGGGCTGTAAGCGGCCGTCGATGTCCAATGACTACCTGTCGACCTTCAACCGCTCCGATGTCAGTCTGGTCACCGAGCCGATCGGGTTCATCGGCGAACACGGTGTGGTCACCGAGGACGGCGCGCACCACGATGCGGACGTGCTGATCTGCGCGACCGGATTCAAACTCTGGGAGAAGGATTCGGTGCCGCCGTTCCCCGTGGTCGGGCGGGACGGGCTCGATCTCGGTGAGTTCTGGGATCGGCACCGGTTCCAGGCCTACCACGGGGTATCGGTGCCCGGCTTCCCGAATTTGTTCAGCATTACCGGGCCGTACGGATTCGTACTCGGTTCCTACATCTGGATGATCGAAGCCACCGCCGCGCATCTGAGCCGCGCCATCGCCGAGACCAAGCGGCGCGGGGCGACGGTCTGTGAGATCAGCCGACCCGCACACGACGAGTACTTCGCGAAATGCCTTCGGCGCCAGCAGAAGAACTTCCTGTTCACCGACGTCTGCGCGGGATCGAACACCTACTACATCAACAGTCACGGCGATTCGCCGTTCCGTCCCTCGACACACGGCGAGATGTACTGGCAGAACCGCCATTTCGATCTGAACGACTACCACTACGGCCATGGCGTCGCGGTCCGCGAGACCGGCCCCGTCCTGGAGGGATCGGCATGAAGTTCAATGACCTGCGGCCCGAGCTGGTGGTGGTGACCGGGGCGGGCAGCGGGATCGGCCGGGCCACCGCTCTCCGCTTCGCGCGCCACGGCGCGCACGTCGTGGTCTCCGATATCGATCTCGATGCCGCGCTCGCCACCGCGGCCATGATCCACGCGCGGGGCAGGCGCGCGTCGGCGGCCCGGTTGGATGTCACGGATCCGGTGGCCTGGGAGGCCTTCGCCCGCGATGTACTCGCCGATCACGGGGTGCCCGACGTGCTGGTCAACAATGCCGGGATGCTGGTCGGCGGCGCATTCCTGGATCTCACACCCGCCGACTGGGAACGCCAGTTGGGCGTCAACCTGTTCGGGGTGGTGCACGGATGCCGGGTATTCGGCGCCCAGATGATCGACAGCGGCAAACGCGGACACATCGTGAACATCGCCTCCGCGGCCGCGTTCACGCCGACGCCGGTGATGTCGGCCTACTCGGTCTCCAAGGCCGGGGTGAAGATGCTCACCGAATGTCTGCGACTCGAGTTCGGGCCCAAAGGTATCGGCGTGAGCGCCATCTGCCCGGGCGTGATCAATACGAATATCGGCGAGCACGCGATCACGGTCGGTATCGATCAGGAATTGATCGCACGGGGGAAGGAGATCAGCCACCGCATTCAGCAGGCCGCGGCGAACCTGCCGTACTCCCCGCTGAGCCCGGATCTGGTGGCGCGGGCGGTGCGGCGGGCCGTGCGCTACGACCTGGCGATCGTCCCGGTGCGCACGGAGGCTTGGCTGGGATACTTCCTGCTCCGTATCGCGCCCGGGCTGAACCGCCGAATCGCCCAACCGTTCTCGATCGATCTGATGCGGCGGCTCGGTGAAGGTGCGCTGCGGATCGCGGACGCCGTCGGGTCGGGATCATCGCGGATCGATCCGGCGACACGCGAATCCCGGCGGGTACCCGCGGAAACCAGTGTCGACCAGGGCATCCGGCCCGCACCGGAATCGGGGGCGACTCGGAACAACGGGCGGCGCTGAATCCAGGGCCGGACCCGTCGGACCGGGGTGTACACGATCGGAGAACCCGAATGAACGCACGCACACACGTCGTGAAGGTCCGCGAGGTGATCGCCGAGACCGCGGACGCCCGCACCCTGGTGCTGGAGATTCCCGACGATCTCACCGACCGATTCGGTTACCGCCCGGGCCAATACCTGACGGTGCGGGTTCCCAGCGAACGCACCGGTTCGGTGGCCCGCTGCTACTCGCTGTGCAGCAGCCCGCACTGCGACGCGCGGCTCGCGGTGACCGTGAAACGCGTGCCGGGCGGCTTCGCCTCGAATCTGCTGTGCGACACCGTGGTGGCGGGCGATCTGCTGACCGTACTGGGACCGGCGGGCAACTTCGGGCCGCGGCGGTTCGACGCCGATGTGCTGCTGTGCGCGGGCGGTAGCGGCATCACGCCGATCATGTCGATCATCAAATCCATGCTCGGCATCGGACGCGGAAATATCGCTGTGCTGTATGCGAACCGGGACCGGAACTCGGTGATCTTCGCCCGGCAACTCGCCGAGCTGACCCGCCGCTACCCGCGCCGCCTGCGGGTGCTGCAGTGGCTGGAATCCGAGCGCGGACTGCCCACCGCTCGCGGATTGGCGAAGGTGCTGAAACCGTATGCCCGCCGGGAGTGGTTCCTCTGCGGTCCAACCGGATTCGTGGCAACACTGGAGTCGGCCGCAGATGCGCTGCGGGTATCGCGCTTCCGCATTCACCGGGAGGAATTCCGTTCGCTGGACAGAAATCCGTTCGAGGGGGCCGGATCGAGTTCGAGAGCCGTGACCACCGCCGTGGGATTCGGTGGGCAGGTCGCCGATGCGGTCGCGCCGGTCGCCGTGGTGTCGGCGGCATCCGACACCACGGACGACAGCCTGGATTCCGCCGATACACCGATCGGCGCCGTGGCCGTGGTCCGGGTCGAGATCGACGGCGCGACGCACCGACTCGACTGGCCCACACATCACCGGCTCTTGGATGTCTTACTCGACAACGGAATCGACGCTCCCTATGTGTGCCGCGAATCGGCCTGCGGTAGCTGCGTCTGCTCGGTGAAACGAGGCCGCACCCGGATGGTGCGGAACGAGGCACTCATCGACGACGAACTCGCACGGGGACTCACCTTGGCCTGCCAGACGCTGCCGGAGTCGGCGCGGGTCGACATCGCCTTCGACCAATAGCAACGGTAATGCCTTGTCACAGAAGGTGGTCGACCACTACTCGAACGCCGTCGGCCGACCGCGATCTAGCGCGTCCCGTCCGCAACCGCGCGAAATGCCGACTTCAACACGCGCACATAGCGATCCACCGATTCGTGCGCCACCGGCGTATCGGGGTAGATCACGCTCAGGGAGGTTCCCGAGGGCAGCCGGTTGATCCACATGAGCACCTCCTCGGCGGCGGCGCGGTTGGCGTAGACGCCCCCGCGCGCGATATCGAAGAACTCGCTGCCCGCGAAGTCACGGGCGTCCACATAGGAGAGCATCGGGTTGGACCAGCCGGGCCGCACGGCGATTCCCGCATTCTCGGGCACCAGCTCCAGTACCCGGTGCAACGAGACGGACGTCAGCTGCAGCCCGTTCTGGTAGGCCCGCTGCGCGGCGATCACGATACGCTCGAAGGACGCGCTCGCACCGATCGGAAAGGCCACCGGGATGAGAGTCGCGTACCAGCCGACGGACGCCAACTCCGACAGCGAGGATCGGGTGCTGATCGGCGTCATGGTGAAGTAGTAGTCGGCGCCGGTGAGTTCGCGTTCGGCCAGTGCCGCCGCCGCGAAGATACCGCCGGTGAACTCCGCGCCGCGCTCGCGGCAGACCTGTTCGAAGCGCAGCGCCGCCGACTCGTCGAAAAGCGGGACCGTTCGATGCGCGCTGCGGTTGTATCCATCGCTACGTCGACCGAGATCGAGTGGGAAGGAGGGTAATTCGCCGTCATTGCCGCGTACCAGCTCCAACCATTTCCGGACGCCGGGCGAGGCGAGGGTCAGCTGGTCGGAGTGATCACGTTCGCGCGCACGGTATTCGAGGTAACGTGCCGGAACGGGTAGTTCGTCGCTGTGTCCCCACGCCTCCCTGGCGTAGAGCTGCGCCAGGTCGAAGCAGGAAAGGTATTGCGCGACACCGTCGGTGTGCAGGTGGTCGGCCGCGATGTAGACGGTGGTCGACTCCTCGCGCTCGACGATGCCGAAGGTGAAGCAATCCCATTGGAACGGACCGGGTGTCTGCTTCTGAACATGCTCGCGAATGGCCTCGGCATTGTCGATCTCGCCGTACTCGGTGGCCACGAAGTCGATTACCTCCGGCGCGACCAAGTGTGTGCGCACCCGGCCACTGGCCTCGATGGCGAACCATGTCCGAAAGGTGTCGTGGCGCACCAGGAATGCATTGATCGCGCGAGTCATCGCCGCCTGGTCGAGGCGGCCGGGAACCTCGGCGGTGACTACGCACAGCCCGGAGTAGCGGAATTCCGCGGCCGCATTACGGTGCGCCACCCGCAGGTACGCCTCCTGCTGATGCGACGGCGGCGTCGGATGCACCGGCGCCGCTGCGGCGCGTGCCACCGACTCCGGCGACGCCGTCCAGCTGACGAGACGGCCCGGGGCCGGATCCCATTCGTCGATTAGCCCGAAACTGACCACGGGGGTACCTCGATTCGATCCGAAATGGAGGGCTACGGCTGCGCGGGAAGGTCGGGCAGCGCGAGGGTCAGGACGCCCATGCCGATGGCCACCACCGCGATAGCCGACAGCATAGTGACGCTGCCACCGAGGGTGTGCGCACGAAAGAAGATCGTGCTCAGCACCGCTAGACCGACTCCATTGCCGATCTGCTCGATCGTAGGCAGAAGCCCGGATGCCGCATCCATCCGACGCTGATCCAGACCCGCGAGCATCAGGGGTTGCAACTGCACCCCGAACAGGCCGACGCCGAGCCCGGAAATGAAGACCGGTCCCACCGCCGTCGCCAGGTCGACGACCCCGCCGGTGAGCTGAAGATACCCCGCGCCGAGGGCAATGCAGCCGCCGTACGCCGCGATTCCGGCCGCGAGCACCCGCACACCCCAGCGCCGCACCAGCCACGGCGAGGCCAATGCGCCGGCGCCGGCGCCGAGGGCGAACGGTGTCATCGCCAACCCGGTACGCAGTGGGGAGAAGTGCAATTCGTCCTGCAGCGTGATCGATATCGCGAAGACGAACGCCGTGAACAACCCGAAGAACATCGTCACCAGGATCGCGCCGACCCGGAATCCGCGGTCCGCGAACAGATCCAACCGCACCAGCGGCGCGCGACCGCGCCGGGTCAGCAGGCGCTGATGCCCCAGGAACACCGCCGCGAGCCCGAGCGCACCCGCGATTGTCGCGAAAGGCCCCGGCCGCCAACCATTCTGCTGAAGATCGGCGAGCGCACCGAGTAATGCGAACAGACTGACGGTGGACAGCACCGCGCCGACCAGATCCAGGCGCTCGCGTTCGCTCGGCTTGCCGAGGTGCAGGTACCGGAATGCCAGCGCGAACGCGACGATCCCCAGCGGCAGGTTGATCAGAAATACCGAATGCCAGCCGAATCCCCCGATATCGGCGGTGATCAGGGCTCCACCGAGGATCGGTCCGAGCATGCCGGCGAATCCGGCCGTGGCACCGTACAGCGCGAAGACCTGCTGATGCCTACCGCGCGGAAAGCTCGCCGTCAGAATGGCGATCGTCTGCGCTGCCATCCCTGCCCCGGCCATCCCCTGCGCGACCCGGGCAACCACCAATTCCGTAGCGCCGGTGGATATCCCACACCACACCGACGCTGCGGTGAAGGCCGTCACCGAGGCGAGGAACATGGTGCGGCGGCCCACCAGCTCGCCCAGCCCGGCCGCGGTGAGCAGCGTACAGGCGAAGGCGAGCGAGTAACCGGAGATGACCAGCAGCTGCGCCGACCGCGAGGCCCCCAGGTCCGCGGTGAGATTCGGCAGGGCCGTGTTCACGATCGTCACATCGATCATCTGCATGAACACCGCGAGGAGACATCCCGTGAAGGCCAGCCAGGCGGCGCGCTCACCCTCCGCCGATTCGGCGGACGCGCGAGTACCGACCTCGGTCACGGCCGCGCCTCGGCGGGTGCGGCCACCCCGGCAGAATCCGAGAGAATGAGCTCGGCCACCTTGGGTCCGACCTGTTCCAGGCTGAACGAGCGCCCCATCTGCAGCGACATCAGCTCGATGCCGAGCGACTTACTCACCCGCGTCCCGAACTCCACGGCCATGAGCGAATCCAACCCCAGCTCCGGCACCGGCACCGTCAGGTCGATCGACTCCGGCGCAACGCCCATCACCACGGCGAGCTGATCGGCGAGCATCCTGGCCACCGCCTGGCCGCGCTTACCCTCGTCCAGCGCCGCCAGCTCGGCCCTCATCTTCGCCGCCGCCGAATTGTCCTCGACCGAGGCCGCGGCCAGCGCGGCCAGCCTGCCGGTGCGGCTCAGCTGCGGGAAGGCGGCGGTGAGTTTGGTCCAGTCGGTGGGGATGATCGCCACCCTGGTCCGGCCCAGCCGCAGCGCCTGCTCCAGATAGACGGTGCCGTCGGTCATGTCGATGGGGTCGAAGCCCACCACCTCGAGATACTTCGCGACCTTGTCATCGGCGGCCATACCACCGGTCGCACCCGACATATGACCCCAGCCGACGCAGACCACGCGATCCCCCGCCCTGGCCCACTCTTCGGCCAGTGCCTCCACCGCGACATTGGCGGCGCAGTAGTTGTATTGGCCGAAGATGCCGAACATCGAACCGCCGGAGGAGTACAGGACGAACATGTCCAGCCGAATACCCGCCTCGGTGACGGCGCGACGCAGGACCCTGGCGCCGTGTACCTTGGGCCGATACACCTTCGTCAGCTGATCGATGTCCATGAGCGCGACCCGGTTGTCGGACACCGCGCCTGCCGCGTGGTAGATGCCCCGCAGCGGATGCTCTGCGCTGTGCGCCCGGCCGACAATGGCCGCCACCGCGTCGAAGTCGGCGACATCGGCGAGTTCCTCGACGATATCGATACCGCCCGCCCGCCACGCGGTCAGCTGCTGGCGGGCCGCTTCGGAATTCGCGCCGCCACGTCCGACCAGAACGAGCCTGCGCGCGCCCTTGCTCACCAGCCAGCGACCGGTCGCCAGGCCGAAACCACCGAAACCGCCGGTGATCAGATAGCTTGCGGCACCGTCGATCTCGACCTCGGGCAGCTGCGGTCGGACGGGCGGCGCCGGTTCGTCCATGCTGATCGCCACCCGGCCTATCCGCGTCGAGCGGATGACCTCGTCGAAAGCTTTGGACACCTCGTGGATTTCGAATAATTCGTACGACAGCGGGTGATACACCCCGGTCTCGATCTTGTCGTAGACCCGGCGCAGCAGATCCGCGAGCTGGGCCGGACGCACCGCACACATTCGGTCCAGATCGACCGAGAAGTACGCCAGGTTCTTGTCGAAGTTGGCCAGCTCGAGCAGGCCGCCGGTATAGACGTCGGCTTTGCCGACCTCCACGATCCGCCCGAATTCCGTGACCGCCTTGAAGTTCTGCCGCAGAATCTCGCCCGGTGCCGTACTGAGTACGACATCGACGCCCGCGCCGTCGGTCAACCCGAGTACGTCGTCGGCGAAGTTCAGCGACCGCGAATTCAGCGCGTGGTCGGCGCCGAGCGCGAGGATATGCGCACGCCGCTCGTCGGTACCCGCCGTGCCGATGATGCGAGCCCCCGCTGCGCGGGCGACCTGGATCGCCGCCGACCCGACGCCGCCCGCCGCGCCGTGGATCAGGACCGTCTCCCCCGGTCGCAGCCTCGCCAGATCCAGTAGCGCGTATTCGGCGGTGCCGAAGGCGGTAGTGCTGGTACAGAATCCGGGCTCGGCCCCCTCGGGCAGCCGGATCACCGCATGCTGACCGACGATGTGGTAGCGCCGCATCATGCCCTTGGCGGCGATCGCCACCAGATCGCCCACCGCCACATCCTCGACTCCGGCCCCGAGCCGCACCACCGTGCCGACACCCTCCATACCGGGCGAGGTGCCGAAGAATGTGCCCGCCAGCTCGCGTTCGCCGAGAATGCCCATCACCTTGAGCGGGTCCTTGTAATTGAGCCCGATGACCCGCATCCGCACCTCGACCTCACCGGGGCCGGGATCGCGGCGCGGGCAACGGCGCCAGGCCAGCGCGGACAGCAGCCGGGAACGCGGCAGTTCCAGCTCGAAATCCGCCTCCGAATCCGTCAGCGGCTGCGCGGTTTCCAGCGTATCGATGCGTTCCTGGAGCGGTTTGGTGACCACCGGTACCCAGCGGACACCCTCGCGCAACAGCACCTCGTCGGAGTTGTCGTAGGAGAACGCGCCCGGAACCAGAAGTTCCGCGACCAGATCCGCGACGGAGGTGCCGGGTTCGACATCGATCAGCCGCCACCGCAGCCGGGTCTGCTCATTCAGCAGCACGCGCCGGGCACCGGCCAGCGCCGCGTGCGCGGAATTCGGCACGGCCGCACTGTCGGGCAGAGTGAATGCCCGTTCGGTCACCACGGTGATATGACACGATCCATCGCCGATGCCCGCCAATACTTCGGTATCGGTTGCCTCCACGAAGGCGTCCACCGCCAAAGCGATTCGTTTCAGGGTCCACAGGTCGGCCAGGTCGTCCTCGACGGCTCCCGCCACCACACAGACATGCAGCCGCGTTACGCCCGGCATCGCGGCGGCCCGCAGGTGGGCGTTCAGCTCCGCCTCCAGATCCTGGTCCTCCTCCGCAGTGAGATGGAATCGGGAACCGGGGATCGCCGCGGCGAGTTGCTCGGCCCTGGCGCCGCCGCCGAGTCCGACCACCACGGTCGCGGTCATCTCGGCGGCGGGCAGCCCGCTCGGATCGATCGGGTCCCGCCGCTCCATGGTGTCGGCGTAGAAGAAGTCGACCATTCGGTGCAGCGGGCTCCTGCCGGGGGTCAGCGCGCCGACCTGGACGCCTACCAGTTGGAGGCAGAGATTCTGTTCGGCATCCAGCAGATCCACATCGGCGCGCAATGGGGCGGCCGGGTCGCGCCGGGCGACCACGGTGACCTCATCCGCGAGCGGGGCGAACATCCGCACGGCGCGCACCCCGACCGGCACCATGGCACCCTCGCCGAAGCTGTCGGCCGCGAACAGCAGCGCCACCGTCTGCATCGCCGCGTCGACCACCGCGGGATGCGCGAGATGCCCTGAATCGGCGGCGATCGTCCCGTCGACGGTCGCGACAACGGTATCAGCAGCCGCCCGCACCGATGTCACCCGCCGGAAGGCCGGGCCGTATTGCAACCCACGGGCGGCCAGTGCCGCATAGAACAGGTCCGGTGCGAAGTCGACTGCGGAATCCAATTCCGGCAGTGTGGTTTTCGACGGTTCGTAGATTCCCGACAGCAGCCGGCCGACGGCGTTGACGGTCCAGACGCTCCCCGTCGCGCTGCGGGATCGGATCAGGAAGCGCCCACTGGACTCTTCGATGCTGAACTCCAGCAGCGGCACATCGGGCGTGCTCATGATCAGCGGTGCGACGAAACGCACCTGTTCGAGTGCCACGCGCTTATCCGCCATCCGGCTCACCGCGGCGCTGAGCGCCGCATCCAGATATGCCGCGCCGGGCAGGATTCGTACCCCACCGACCACGTGATCGGCCAGCCACGGCAGCTTTTCGGTGCCGATCTGCAACTGCCATCCCGCCCTTCCCTCGAAGTCCGGGTCGCCGAGCATGGCGTAACCGCCCGGCGTGCCGAGTCGCAGCTGCTCGAAGATGGGCAGCGGCGCATGCAACCGCGTCTGCTGCCACGGATAGCGCGGCAGCGGCAGGTGTGGCGTGGCCGGAAATCCGGGCGGGAAAAGCACATCCAGGTCCAGCACGCCCGCGCCGTAGAGACCGATGAGGGTCTTGCGGAGGCTTTCGGAATCGGACTGCTTGCGGTCCAGGGTGGATACCGTCGCGCCGTTATCGCCCGCGCCGAGCAGGATTTCGCGGATACTGCCGGACAGCACCGGATGCGGACCGACCTCGAGGAATACCCGGCTGCCGGCGCCGATGAGGGCGCCGATCGCATCGGCGAACCGCACCGGCTGCCGGACATTGGCACACCAGTACTCGGCATCCCAGTCGGCCTCGGTCACCGCAGCGCCGGTGACCGAGGAGTACAGCGGGATGGCGGGCACATGCGGGGAAAGCTCGGCGAGCTCGGTGCGCAGGTCGTCCAGGATCGGGTCCATCAGTCTGCTGTGATACGGCACCTCTACCCGTAGGCGCCGCGCGAAAGCGCCCTGTTCCGTCAGCTTTTCGGCAATCTCGTCCAGGCGGTCGACGTTGCCGGAGAGGGTGAGCGAGCTCGTGCTGTTCACCGCGGCGATATCCACCGCCGCGTCGTCGCCGATGAGTTCGAGGGCCTGTTCCCTGGTGAGACCGACCGCGAGCATGCCGCCGGCACCCGCCGTGGTGGCCTGTAGCCGGGCTCGATGATAGGCCACTCGCACCGCATCCTCGAGCGACAGCATGCCGGCGATATAGGCGGCGGCGACCTCACCGACGCTGTGCCCCACCACCGCCGCCGGAGCGATGCCGTACTCCGCCAGCTCGCTCACCAATGCCACCTGCACCAGGAAGTTGGCGGGCTGTGCGACCTCCGTGCTCGAAACCCTGGACTCCTCCTCGGGGCGCAGCAGCTCCTCGATGATCGACCAACCGGCCAGCTCGCCGAACAGCTCATCGATCTCGTGCGCTGCCGCGGCGAAAACGCCACCGGCGCCGAGCAATTCCCGGGCCATACCCCACCACTGCGGACCCATACCGGAGAAGACGAACACCGGCTCCGCGGTGCGACGGGATATGGTGCGGGTCGCGTCACGGCCCTCGCCCGCCGCGAACTGCCGCAGATCCCGAATGAGGTCGGCCGAGTCACCGACGAGCGCGCCGCCGCGGAATTGATGGTGCGCCAGTCGCGTCCAGGCCGCCTCGGCCAGGTGATCGACATCGGCGCCCGCGGCGAGCAGGTCGGCGAAGCGGCCCGCCAGTGCCCGGACCGCGGGCGCGCTGCGTGCCGAGAGCGGCAGCACTCCGAAATGCCGGGCCGGGCCGGATCGCACGACGGGTTCGGGTAGGAACTCCTGCAGGATCGCATGGGCATTCGTACCGCCGTAGCCGAAACCGTTGACCGCGATCGTCATTCGCTCGATATCGGGTCCGACCGGCTCCGGCTCGACCTGGATGTGCAATCCCAATTCCCCGAACGGGATATCCGGATTGGGCTGGTCGAGCCACCCCTGCGGCGGAATGGTCCGATGCCGGATCGCCAAGGCGGACTTGATCACACTCGCGATGCCGGAGGCGGCCTCGGTATGGCCGAGGGTGGCCTTGACCGAGCCGACGCCCAACGAGGTGGGACGCCCGGCGTCGGCGCCGTACACGCGGCCGAGCGCGCGTAATTCGATGGGGTCGCCGACCGGAGTACCGGTGCCGTGCGCCTCCACATAGGTGATCTGCTCCGGTGCGAGCCCAGCGCGGGCACAGACCGCCCGGGCCAGCGATTCCTGCGAATCCGCGTTGGGCACGGTGATGGCCGTGGTCCGCCCGTCCTGGTTGGACCCGGTCGCCTTGACCACCGCGTAGATCCGGTCGCCGTCACGCACTGCGTCGTCGAGCTTCTTGAGCACCACCATGCCCCCACCCTCACCACGCCCGTAGCCGTCGCCGGACGCGTCGAAGGATTTGCAGCGTCCATCAGCGGCGAGGAAGCCACCCTTGCACATCATGACGAACGTCTCCGGCTGCAACATGACGTTCACGCCCCCGGCCAGCGCCACCCGGCAGTCCCCGTTCGCCAATGCCTGACACGCCAGGTGGAAGGCGACCAGCGACGAGGAGCATGCCGTATCGACGGTCAGGGCCGGACCGATCAGATTGAGCGCGTAGGCAATTCGATTGGAAAGCATGGTGTAGGACGCACTCGCCGCCGTGTGCATATCGACATGCGCCAACGCGGGCCCCACCACGCCGACCACCGACTGATCCACCACGAACCCGCCGACGTAGACGCCGACCGACTCACCCGCCGCGCGGCCCGCGACGCCCGCGTCGTCGAGCGCCTCCCAGGTCACCTCCAGCAGCAACCGCTGCTGCGGGTCCAGACCCGTCGCCTCCCGTACCGAGATCCCGAAGAAGTCGGGATCGAATTTCCACGGATCACCGGTCAGGAACGCCCCGCGCTTGGTGTAGCTGCGGCCGGGCACCCGCTTGTCCGGGTCGTAGTAGCGCCGGTAGTCCCAGCGGTCGGGGGGAATCTCCACCACCGCGTCCCGCTTATCCACCACGAATTCCCAGAAGCTCTCCGGTGAGTCGATGCCACCGGCAAAACGGCAGCCGATACCGACGATGGCAATATCCGACATCTAGATCCTCCCGAATTCGGGCAACACAAGGCGCCATTCCCGATACTCGCGGAATGGTCGACACTCGACTCGGTGTTCCGCGGCGACCGACCACCGCGGGCAACCCACTGGCAGTGCGCAATTGTCCTGCGCCACTGCTGGATTGGCTCGATCGTACCCACGGACACGGGCGCCGCGAGCACTCTCGTTCGCAGATTCGGTCAGTCCCACAACCGCGCCGATACGCGCACTGTGAACCGGCCCAGCCACCAGCGTCACGATATGGATTGCGGGTAGGATCCGCCGCGCCCGCGTCACCGGCCTCGGAGCCATGCCGGGCGTCTCCCGGGCGCGACAGCGACCTGCCGCCCCGGAAGGAATGCCGCTATCCGCGGTTCAGCGCAGCCAGCCCTTGCGTTTGATGTAGACGAGCGGGATGACCGCGGCGATCAGGGTCATCACGGTGGTGGCGAGAAAGCCGTACTGCCACTCCAGTTCCGGCATCCAGGTGAAGTTCATGCCGTAGAAGGTCGCGATGAGAGTCGGCGGCAGGAAGACCGCGGTGATGATGGTGAAGACCTTGACGATCTGGTTCTGTTTGACATCCAGCCACGTCATCACCGATTGCTGGAGATAGCGGACCTTGTCGTGTTCGAAGCCCGCGTGTTCTTTGACGCCATCGATGTCCGCGATCAGGATGGCGATGACGCTGTCGAGTTCGCCTGTGCGCCCGGCGATATCGGTGCGCAGATGGCGCGCGGCGCGGGCCAGCTGTAACTGACTCTCCTGGACCCGGGAGACGATCTCCTCGGCGGCGTTCATGCGGGACATGGTGCCGCGCATATCCGCCACGCCGATCTCACGGCCGCGGCGGTCGTATCCGTTGGTCGCCATCTCGATGTCGTCGTTCATCGCCTCCAGCGCGTCGCTGGCGTAGAGGATGACCCGCTCGGAGGCCTCGTTCAGTGCCCATAGCAGCGCGTACATGACGCCGTGCGCCGATCCGGTGAGCGCGGGATTGCGCCGCATCTTCGCGATGGCCTTATCGAAGGGAGTGAAGGGCTCCGCGGGTTGCAAGGTCACCACGAACTCGTCGCCGAGTGCGAAGACGATGGTCTCGCGTTCGATGGTATCGCCGCGTTTGTAATTCACCACGACCGGTAGGTAGATGAAATCGTCTGTCTCCCAGACACGATTGCGAGCCGCGGTGAAATCCACGCCGAGCCGCTCGCGCAGCACCACTGCGGTCTCGGCATCGGTGGCCGATAGCGGAATCCAGTGTTGACCGAGTACCTCGGTGTCGAAGCGATCGGCGGCGCCGGGCAGGGGCGCGGTGAGGGCGCGCACCGCTACCGGCCCGGTGACGAGTGGGCGGGCGACACCGACGACGTGCCGACCGGATGCTGGGGATGGGCGTAGTGCATGGTCAACAGCCCCGCACTGATCAGCAAGTAGAGCCCGATCGTGAACCAGATCGCCTGCCTCTCCAGATTCGGTGCGCGGTGCGATATTTCGGGCTTCATGAACAGACTCGCCATAGCGGAACTCCAGGGTTCGGATCGTCGTCGATGGTAGTGTCCGCGCTACCGCGAGCGGACACGCGGGGGCAGGGCGATATCGCGTCCCACCCGGACCGCGGGCGACCGGATCGGCCGCGCCGCACAGTACGACCGGGCAGCACCGAATCGAAGGTGCCGACCGGTCGGGTCGAAATATGAATTCGTAAATCTGTGCCGCATCAGGCGGTCGGTCGGCGACACGACGCCGACGGACCGCACGGGCAGATCAACGACGCAGCGGCGCAACCCGTTTCGCGAGAGCAACCCGGCGTTGGACGTCGATACTGTCATCCGGCATCTGCCGCTCACCCCGCTTCGTTATTTGCTGACCGCGCACGAACTGCGCCATCCCTCATTAGAAACCCGCACAGCTGCTACGTCAATCAGTTGCGCGAGTATTGCGAGGCGCGCCACCCCGTACGGTGCGAGCGGAAGTGACCGGGCACAACGAACTTTCGCCACGAGCGGCGACCATGCGGCCGTGCCGCGAACTACGGCTCCAGGTCCGGATCGGCGACCGGCTCCGGCCACCGATCGATCGTGGATTCCCGATCCGGTGGATTCGATGAGGCGGCGGTGGCCAGCCAGCCCGCGGCCTGCCGTCGCACCTGCGCGCCATCCGGCGGCGGCGCACCGAGTACTACGCGCCCGTGCTCGGGCGCCACCATGAGCGCGCCGCCGAGGTGACGCAGGCAACGCCGGATGCCGACGTCGTCGGCCAACGCCCGGTATCCGGTCAGCGCCAGCTGCCAGCACCGCAGCGCACGCCGCGGCTCGCCCCGCGCCCAGCATACGATGCCCATGATCTCGTGCGCGTGCGTGCGCCCACCGGGCTCACGACCGCCCCCGGTGTGGGCGAAGACCAGATCCAGCCGGTCCTGGGCCGCCTCGAGCCGACCCTGCCGAAGCGCGACGACGGCGAGGTTGATCAACGCACACACCTCCGCGCCCACATCCGCGCGCGGCAGCAACCACCAGGCTCGCGCCAGCCGGTCGGCGGCAGCGGACAGATCGGGCGTCGGCGCGGCCAGGGCCCGCAGTGCGGCATCGTGCTCCCAGCGCGCGAGCAGACTGGTGGCCCAGCGCAGTGGCCGATACCGTGGCGGCGGCTTGGCGAGACGTCCCGCGCGCAACTGGATCAGATCGCGCTGCAGAACAAAGTCATCCAGCTGGGACAGGGTGGCGAGCTCGGCGCAGAGGACAGCCGTCTCGGTCGAACCGATCCTGGCGTACCAGACATCCAACGCGTCGACGATGCGCAGGAGTTCGGGGAAGGCCGCCGCGGGCAATACAGTGGCGAAATCCTCTCGCGCGCAGCCGAGTACCAGCTCATGCAGCATCGGTTCGGCCGACTCGAACCAACGCCGGGCCGCGGGCGCGTGCCGGGTGGATTCGACGGCCACCGACCATCGGCTGGCCCGCTCCGCGCAGTCGTGCACCAGCGCCCACACCGCGGCCGCCCAGGCGGGCTCGGCGACGATCTCCGCACGCGCGGGCACCGTGGGCTCCCTGCTCAGCCAATACCGCTGCGCGTCCAGCAATGTCAGTACGCGCAAGTCCACCAGGTGATCGAGCAGCGCGGTCGCGCCGGGGAACCGCGGCGGTGGCGCCGACTCCGGCAGTCGCGCGGGCACCTCGATGATCGCGGCCAGCACGGCCAGTACGGCGGTGCTGTCGAAGTGCCGGATCGGTAGCTCGCGCAATACCGCGGCCTCGCGATTGTTCAGTCCGGGATCCGGGTTCCGCGGCCCTGGTGAGGCCGGGGCGGGCAGTCCCGCCACCACGACACCCGGCTCGTCCAAATCCACGAGCAGTTCGAGCTGCCTTGCGGCCCGGGAATTCTCGTGACGCCGCGCGTACCACCGGTATCCCGCGTACAACAGCCCACCGGCGACCAGTAGCACCGCGAGGGACCGCAAGGTGGTCGCGAGCGTCTTGATCACTTCGGTGTCACCGAACGAATTGACCACCAGATCGCGGCCGAGTTCCAGAGCCACCGCCGAGGACACCACCGGCGCTCCGCCCAGAATCCCGCGCCACAGTGAGGATCTGGGCGTGCCGGAACCGCGCGCGAAGCCCGCGCCACGGTCCGGCTGTTCGGTCAACGCAGCGCACCTCCGGTCAATCCGGGCACCAGCCAGCGACGCCAGGTCAGCACCAGCAGCAGCACCGGGAGTACCGCCGAGACCAGCGATCCCGCGGCCAGCCGCGCCGCGTTCTCCTCGAATTGCCGTGCCTCACCCCAGAGCAGCAGCGACCACGGATTGGCGCCCGCGCCGCTGATCATCAGTCCGACGCAGAAGTCGTTCCACACCTGGATCAGCTCCAGCACCGCCACCGCGCCCAGCGCGGGCCCCGCGGTGCCGAGTACGCGCCGCACCGTGGTGCCGTGACCTGCCAGTCCGTGCAAGATATCCGCGGCCCGACTGTCCGGCGGCGCGAGCAGTGCCGCGCGCAGGATCAGGACGGCGATCGGAAGGCCCGCTGCCGCGTGCACCAGGATCAGCGGCACCCGCGTCCCTGACAGGCCCCAATCGTCGATGACGGCGTCGACCGGACCGAGATAGCTCTGCACCGGCAGCACCGCGAGCACAACGAGGCATACGACCGCGATCCGCGCGATCCACCGATCCGACGGAACCGCCGCCAGCCGGTGTGCCACCGGGACGGCCGCCGTCACCACCAGCAGCGTGGCCAGCAGTGCCACCCACCCGGAGGTGAGCAGCGAATGCCACAGCGTCTGATCACCCCACAGCCCGGTGATCGCCTCGAGCTGGAAGCCGTAGGGGCCGTATATCGCCGCGATGCCGAGGACCACGATCGGCCCGCCGATCAACGCGAGCACCAGGAAGCCACCGAACCAGCGGAGGGCGCCGGGCCGGTACCTGGTGTCACGCGGCTCCGGTGATCCGGCAGCGCCAACGCTGATGCGGTGCTTGCTGACATCGGTCTGCAGCCACCAGGCCACCACCCCGACGAGCGCCGCGAGCGGGAAGGCGTAGACCGCCGCCGTACCCGCGGCCACCTCCGGATCGCCCGCCAGCCGCCACCAGCGCACCGTCGCGCTGTCGACCCGGTCCTGGAGCGACCACGGCACGCCGATCAGGATCACGTCGAACGCCCGGGCCGCCGCGATGCCGACCACAAGGCCGACGATCAACATCACCGGTCGCAGCAGCTCGAACAGCCGCATCAGCCGCGTGCGGCCGCTCACCCGCCGCAGATATCCGGACCGGACCGGATCGTTCTCCACGGCACGGATACCGTCGTGGAGGAGCGCGGTCACGAAGCCGAACCAGGTCCACAGGAAGGCGACGACGGGCAAGGCCGCGAACCACCAGCGATAGGATTCGACGCCGCCGAACCCGAATCCGTCGGCAAGCCGCTGGAATATCAGCCGGAACGCGACTCCGGAGACCAGGGCGGCGACCCCGCACGGCACGATCAGCGGCAACCACAGCCACCAGCGTCCGCGCATCGACCACGCGACCAGCAATGCGCCGAGCAGCAATACGACCGCCGCGGCCACCAGCACCAGGGTGTACAGGTACGGCAACGCACCCGCGGGCGTGAGCGCTCGGCCGAGAAAGACCACCGCGGCGGCGGCAAGTACCCCGAGCGCGAATTCGGATGCGACTCGAGCCCGGGTCGGCGTCCCGGGACGGCGCAACAGCGCGATGAGCGTGACGAACGCACCGGCCGCGACAACGCACCACACCGGAACCGCGGGCTGAGTGCGCACCGCCTGGACCGCCGTCACTATCGCGGGCACGACCAGCACTGCCATGAGCGCCGCCGCCGGGATCAACCAGGTCCAGCTCACCCACCGCCGCGGGTGAGCGCCGGGCACCAGCGCTCCGCGCATCGGCCGGGTGGCGAGTTCCATACGGAGACCGTTGATTTCGATGTCGGAGTTCATCGCCGCCGCCTCTCGAATTCGTCGAGTGCGCGCACGGCCCGATCGATCGCCGGTGGTACGGCGCCCGCCGCATCGCCGATCTCGACCAGGAAGTCGGTCAGCACCCGCCACAGACCGTCGCGACCGCCGACGGCCCCGATCCGATCCGACAGATCGAAGGCGCTGTGCGACACCAACTCCCCCGCCACCGGCCGCAGTATCGAGGAATACGTCACGGCGGTGCGCTGATTCGGCGCGAGAAAGCCGCCGACACGCTCGATCCAGGGCACCGGGGCCTGCGGCGCGGCCAGCGCGTCGACCACGCGGGCGACGGCCGGTCCCGCATGGGCGGTGACCACCATGACGTCGCCTCCGACGATCCTCGGCCGTGGCGAGTCGGCCCGAACGGACGGGAACCACGTGGTACCGACCACATCGTCGGTGCGCCCGGTGTGGCGCAGGCAGCGACGCACGATCGGTTCGGCGAAGTCCGGCATCACGACCATCACCGCGGTCCTCCGGTCGAAAACCTCCCGCACGGCATCCGGAAACTGCCGCGTCAGCGCGTGCCCGGTCCCGCCGGGCAACGCCGACCGACCGCCCCACAACGATCCGAGATGCCGCAGCGCCTCGCGGACGGCGGTCCGATCCCAGCGCCGATCCGCGGTGACCGACGCCAAAGCGTCATAGTCCCTGGGAGATTCGGCCAGCAGCATATTCTCGAAGACATCGGTCAGCACCCATCCGTCCGCCGCCGCGAGCGCGAAGAGCCGGATCGGCGTGCCCGCCAGCACTTCGGTGCGATTGATCCAGTCCGCGACGGTCCATCGCTGCGGATCGCCCAGGCGATGGCGCTCGACGGATTCGCGGTCGAACCAGACCAGCGACTTGGCGGAGGCTTTGAATGGGACCCCGTAGGGTTTGCCGCGGTGGTACAGCAGCTGTCGCCAGTACGGCGGATACCGCGACGGTTCGTCCGGTCGCGAGACCTGCCACAGCGCCTCGGCGACGGGACGCAGCTTGCCGTCCGCCGCCAGCTCCCGCACCTGCCCCGCCTGCGGCAGCATCACGATATCGGGCGCCGCGCGACCGGCCGCGGTGAACGCGGTGCCGATATCGTCGCCCAGCGGCACGACCTCGATCGGCGGCCCGGGCCGCAGGTGTGCGAGCACATCGCGGAAGGCGGCCAATTCGGCGCCACTCCAGGACACCCCGATCCGCACCGTATCGGAGTTACCGAGCAGGTCGGGGGCACAGGCGGCGAGCAGCGGCAGTACCGTTCCCGCCCGAAGCAACGCTCTGCGCGTTCCCATACGTCCCCGATGTCGTTACCTGACAGTCGGTTCCGATTATCCCCGCGACAGCGGACATGCGTGAGCGATCTCCGTCAACCGCCGCGCCTCCAATTATGACGGCTTCCCAACAGGGGGAAACACCCTGGCCACGAACGAATCCTGCGCTCGTCAACCACTTACGACAGCGTCGAGGGGCTTGTTCCCGATGTTGGTGGTGTCGGTGTTGAGACCGGATACGGTCCACAGGCAGGAATTGGTAACCACCTCGATCGGCTCCGCGGTCATGAGAACTTCGACCTTGCACTCGCGTCCGGCGCGACCGGTAATCGGGAACCGGTAGCTGAGTGAGTTGCCGAGGTCTCGGTTGATCTCCCGCTCCCCGAAGATCACGCATTCGATCCGAGTCTTGTCTCCCGCAATGGAATACGTCCACTTTCTGTCGTGGGGGACGTTGGCGACGGTGGGGAGTTGGAACTCGCATCCAGCGGGTTCGATGAGACGCAGTTTTGCCGTTGGATTGACGAATTTCGCTCTTGCCACGCCAGTAGGCATTATGTCGACGATGATCTCTCCGCGGCCGGCCGCGGTGATCAGGTCCGACCCGTTCCGGACGTCGAGGAATCCAGGCACGATGTAGACCGTCCCGGACGGCGGGCATTTCTTCTGCAGTACTGCTTTGACAGCCATATCGATCACCTCCAGCTCTCGGGGTTCTTTTGACATCTCGACGGAGATACGAATTCATCTTCGTCCCCCAACGCCCGGGAAACGTGAGTAATCGACTACCCGAGTGGTCACACGAGCTGCGCAGCGGCCGCCGGACCCGCGCGAACGACGGCGACCGGAATCCCGGGATCCGACGCGTTCACCGCAGACATCGCAGGCGGCGATGAACGCCATGCCGACCGGAGCGAGCACGGCGCGTCAGCCGCGCCGGTGCCGCGGCAGCAGGACGCTGACCACAGCGATGGCCGAGCCGAGCCCGGCGGCCATGAGCAAGCCAAGGTCGCAACCGGCGGCGAGGGCGTCGGCGGGGAAACTTACGTCCGCCTCGGTCGCCGCTCTGGCGCTGGCGCCCGTCGTGAGCACCGCCAGGCCTACCGATCCGATCCGCCCACCTGACCGGCGGTGTTGGCGAGGCCGCCGATGATCCCCGCGTCGCCCTCGGAAACGTCGGCGGCCGCCGCGGCCATGAGGGTGCGGAAGGTCAGGCTGGTGCTGACCGCGATGAGCAGCGTGGGCCCGAGCACGCCGGTGACGTAGCCGCTGGCGGCGTGGGCGTGCGCGAGCCAGCCGAAACCGACCAGGAAACAGCCGTAGTCGGCCAGCACCAGCGGCCGCACCCGGTGCGCGGCAGCACAGTGGCGGCCGCTCGTGCGACAAACGGGACCTGGTCCTCAATGCCTCAGCAGCAAATAGATCGCCGCGAAACCGGTGATCTCACAACGCTAGCGGCCGCGGGCCGCGGCGTGGACGGCGACAAGGCGGGCCGCGCGGATCGCATCCCAGAGTGGGCGAAGCAGCGTCTCCTGGGCGCCGATCGCGGTGGCGGAGGTAGGCGAGGACGCGGGTTCCCGTTGCGCCACCGTGAGAATGGCGGCGACATGATCGGCGGTATCGAGAATGCGCCTGGCGCGCAACGGAATCGACTCCGGGTAGTCGTGGCGCGAGTAGTCGGCGAGTTCGGCTTCGATCAGTTCGCGCGGATCGGAGTCGGCCGCGCCGACCGCGGTGGTGTGCAACTTCATCAGCGCGTCGGCGGCGTCCCTGACGGCTTCCCGCATGGTGTATTCGGCCTCACCCAGCGACATATCCGGCCCCGGCTCGGGCGGGATCGGGGTGCTGTAAAGGGTCCACTGGACAGTGTCGTCATCGACCCACAGCGGGATCAGGCCGGTGCCCTCCGCACCGGGCACACCGATAATCAGGCCCTCCTCGGCCTCGATGGCGTCGGCGGCGAAAACCGTGCCCACCGGCAGTCCGCGCACATCACCGGGCACCGGGAGCACCAGCCGCAGCTGCGCGCCGGGCTGAGCCATGGTCTCCCGGATCACCTTGAGCAGCGCCATCATTCCGAAACCCGGCTGATTGCCACGAGACGGCCATGGCAGGTCGGAGCGGCCGCCGGTTGCCGGATCGCCCGCGGCGATGGTGTGCTTCGGCGCCCACGCGTGCAAGGCTTCGAGCACATCGTCGGGCGCGCTGTTCCCGGCCAGCCAAGAGCCGGCCCACACCGTCAGCGTGGCACTAGGAGAGCACATAATCATCGAGCATAAACGGTGTGCGGCGGTGGTGGGCAGCAGCATGACAACCCTTGTGAGCTGCGGATCACCCCGAACCGCCGGAATTGGCCGCACCGATATCCAGTCCCCTTGATGTAGCGGCACCGGAATGCCCCTCGCCTACTCGGGTTCGGTCACGAAGTCGATGAGCCGCTCCACCGCGCCGATGAGCGGCGACTCCAGGTCGCGAAAGGACTCGACCGCGTTGTAGACCCTGCGCCAGCCCTCCTGCGGGGTGCCCCAGCCGAGGCGACGGCAGATGCCGGTCTTCCAATCCTCACCGCGCGGCACCTCCGGCCACCCCGCGATTCCGACCGCGGCCGGACGCACCGCCTGCCAGACATCTATGAAGGGATGCCCGGTGACCAGCACATGCGGGCCGAGCCCGGTGGTCAGCTGGGTCTCCTTGGAGCCGGTCACCAGGTGATCCACCAGCACGCCGACCCGACAGCCCGGACCCGGTCCGAATTCGGTGAGGCGCTCGGCCAGATTATCGAGGCCCTCGAGATGCTCCACCACCACACCCTCGACCCGCAGATCATGTCCCCACACCCGCTCCACCAGCGCCGCGTCATGGACACCCTCCACCCAGATACGGCTGGTCCTGGCGACCCTGGCGCGCAGACCCTCCACCCGGGTGGAGCCGGAGGCCGACCGTGTCGGCTGCCTCGGCGCCGACGCGGTGGGCCGGACCAGGGTGACAGGTTGTCCGTCGATCAGGAAGGCGGCTTCACGCAATGCGAACAACCGCACCGCGCCACGCGCGTCCTCCAATTTCACGAATTCGCCGTCGTAGCTACGATCGAATCCGACCACGGCGCCGCAGAATCCGCTGGCCGCGTCCTCCACCACCAGCTCCCGCTCGGCGGTGACCGTCGGCACCACCCGCTTCTTCGCCCGGGAATGTCCGGCAAAGATGTCGCCATACTTGTCGCGCCCGCTCACCGCCCGAAACTAACACCGCCGCATCGGATTGCGGCGCAGGACCGGATGGTGTGGCGGTCACAGGCTGTTGGCGAGCAGCGCGTACTGCGCCGCCACCCGCTGCCGCACATCGGCCTCGCTATCGCCCGCCACGATCGCCACATACCGCTTGTACGGGACATAGCAGCGGTACTTGTACTGCGTTTCGACGTCACCGCGGCGGTTCAATCGCTGGCAGGTCGCGCCTGGCACATCCCGCGGCGCGTCGACCGGATCGAATTCGTCACCCGCGCCCGAGCTGAGGTCGGCGATGAGCGCCGGACTCTTGTCGGCGTCACGCACCCGGAATACGGCACTGTTGTCGATCGTCGCGTAGCCGTCGATACCCGACTCCTCGATCGTCCGGCGGGCCGCCGCCTGGTTCGATGCCGTATGCACGAGCGAGACCGGGGGTTGGGCACTGAACAGATCGGGGTCGAGTTCGCGGTTGCGGTCGCGCACCGTCACTCGGGCGAGCAGCCCGTCGGGGTCGACCTGCAGCCCGTTCAGCCGATCCACCGGCGTCGCCGAAAAACCCTTCAGCGTGGGCATTTCGGCCCGCAATGTGGTGCCGACCCAACCGAGCAGATCCTGTTCGTCGGCACGCGGGCGTTGTACGAATGTGAACAGCACGAACTCCCGGTACGCGACGAATGCGCCGATATTGGACACACCGGGCCGCCAGTGGATCAGCGCGTCGGGGTAGTCGGGGTGCCGCAACCGCCGATTCTGGTCCGGCGCCACCTGGAAGTCGACCTCCTCGAGTTCGCGGGCGGCCTGCGTCGCATCGGTGGCGCTGGGGAATCGCATCAGCATCTGCATCACGATCGTGACGTCGGGACCGGCCCCTGCCTGATCCACCTGGAACGGTTCGTACGGCCGATCCGCGCCGATCGCGCGATAGGCGACGACCATCTTGTGCCGGTCGAGCACCGGTTTCGACACGCCCGCGAGATAGCCCTGGACCGCCGTATCACTGTCCGCCACGACCCCGGCGTCCACGCCGACCGAAAGCGCCGGATCGATGCCGACCGTCGGCACTACCGCATCGGCCATCCGAAGGCCTTCCAGTACCGCGCCCCTACCGTGCGAATCCTGGTCATACCGGTGTCGATCGACCGGATAGGGACCGACCTCGAGTGCGCGGACATCGGGTTCGCTCGCCACCGGTGTCCCGGTGATGCCGCAGGCGGTCAGCAGGCCCGCCACGGCCGTACCGGCGGCAAGCATCGCTATGCGTGATCGTCGAACCATGTCGGGGCCTTACGTGGGTTGGCGAATAAATGAACGGCAATGCGACCCGTGTGCCATGGCCGATGCCTCTACTCCGTCATCGCGGGGGACGGCGGCGGCGCAACCGGGCCGACAAGACTCCCGGTCCGTTCTCCGAATCCGTGATCAGCGCGAGATCCGCAGTTACCGCTGTTCGGCCCGAGATCAAGGCGAGCGAACTACAGTGATGCAGTGGCCGCAATTGCTTGGCTGGTCGCGGGCATCCTGCTCGCGGCGGCAGAGATGCTCACCGGGGACCTCACGCTTCTGATGCTGGGCGTCGCGGCGCTCGGCACGGCCGGTGTCAGCGCAGTCGCGGACACCTCGCTGGTCGCCGATGCGGTGGTCTTCGGCATAATCTCGGCGGTCCTGATCCTCGGGGTACGGCCGGTACTGCGCAGGAGGTTCGGCACCCCGCCACCGATTCCGACGAATGTCGATGCGCTGCCGGGCAAGTCGGCGCTGGTGCTGGATCAGGTCGCCGCGCATTCGGGCACGGTGAAGCTGGGCGGCGAGGTGTGGACCGCGCGGCCGATGAACCCGGACGAAACCTATGAACCCGGCACGACCGTGTACGTCATGAGGATCGACGGCGCGACCGCCGTCGTCTGGAAGGGGCCGTAATGGCTGTACTCATCGTCGCTGCCGTCCTCGTCTTATTGATCGTGGTGGTGGTCTTCAAATCGATCGCGCTGGTGCCGCAGGCGGAGGCGGCCGTCATCGAACGGCTCGGGCGATATTCGCGCACCGTCTCCGGGCAGCTCACCTTCCTGGTGCCCTTCGCCGACCGGATCCGCGCCAAGGTGGATCTGCGCGAGCGGGTGGTCTCGTTCCCACCGCAGCCGGTGATCACCCAGGACAATCTGACCCTGCAGATCGACTCGGTGGTGTACTTCCAGGTCACCAGCCCGCAGGCCGCGGTCTACGAGATCAGCAACTACATCGCCGCGGTGGAGCAGCTCACCGTCACCACGCTGCGCAACGTGGTCGGCGGCATGACCCTGGAGGAGACGCTGACCTCCCGCGACCAGATCAACAACCAGCTGCGCGGGGTACTCGACGAGGCCACCGGCCGCTGGGGACTGCGGGTGGCCCGGGTCGAGCTGAAGGCCATCGATCCGCCGCCGTCGATTCAGGAGTCGATGGAGAAGCAGATGAAGGCCGACCGCGAGAAGCGCGCCATGATCCTCACCGCGGAGGGCCAGCGCGAATCGCAGATCAAAACGGCCGAGGGCGCCAAGCAGGCGCAGATCCTGTCCGCCGAGGGCGCCAAGCA
The DNA here is from genome assembly GCF_040654375.1 of Nocardia sp. NPDC050710. Taxonomy (NCBI): domain Bacteria; kingdom Bacillati; phylum Actinomycetota; class Actinomycetes; order Mycobacteriales; family Nocardiaceae; genus Nocardia; species Nocardia sp. NPDC050710. Next base: position 369,037 of record NZ_JBFAHV010000001.1, read on the forward strand.
GTCGTCCATCCTGTCCGCGGAAGGTGAACGGCAGAGCCGTATCCTGCGCGCACAGGGTGAACGCGCCGCCTCCTATCTGCAGGCTCAAGGCCAAGCCAAGGCTATCGAAAAGGTCTTCGCCGCAATCAAATCCGGCAAGCCGACACCGGAACTGCTTGCCTACCAATACATGCAGACGCTGCCAATGGTGGCGCGCGGCGACGCGAACAAGGTGTGGCTGGTGCCCAGCGACTTCGGCAAGGCGCTGGAGGGGTTCGCCAAGAGCTTCGGCACCCAGGGCGAGGACGGGGTGTTCCGGTACGAACCACCCGCTGGTGACGGTGCGGAGGTGAAGGTCGAGGACGATTCCGACGTCGCCGACTGGTTCGACACCGCGCCGGACCCCACCATCGAACGCGCCGTACGCGCGGCCGAAGCCACGGCCCGCAGCTCGGTGGAGGGGCTCGGGGTAACCCCCACCCACCCGCCGGAGCCGTCCCCGCATCAGCCGGTGATCCCGCCGCAGGAGGCCTACCAGCCGCCTCAGCAGTCCCAACAGCCTCAGCAACCGCAACCGCCGACCACGCCGCCATCTCCGCCGCGCCCCGACGATCCGTACGGTCGTCCGTGGCAACCGCCGGAGAACTACCGGCAGTAGACGCCGGATCGCCGTTGCGACCGCGCGAGCCCGCTTCCGAATCGGCTATTCGCGCACGATCATGTGCTCCCCTGCCGTCTCCTGGAAGCCACCGCCGCCAGAATCGCGGCGTCATCGGGTGCCTCGACCCCCTCCGATACCACGATGAGCTTGTCATCGTCATCGAAGAACCGGTGCACGATCGCCACGCAGACACCCTCACCCCGCGCCACCGCCTCGCCGACGCCGAGCAGATAGGCGTCGAGCTCACAGCCGTCCGGCGCCGAGGTGCCCGGCACAAATCCGTAGTTGACCGTGTACCGGAACCCGCACCGTGGATGCCTGCTCCCCAGCGGCCGATCGATGACCAGTGCGACCCGTCGCCCCAGAAAAGGCCGTGCTATCCGCAGCGATATCGAATCCGCGAAAGGGATACGCCCGTCCGTCATCCGGAAGGCCCGGGACGTTCCGATACTGCACCGCAACCCCGGACCGACGCGATGTCGTACACGCCGCCTCCGCCCCCACCGCCGCCGCGGCGCGCCTCGATCGAATCCAGCGCGGTGCTCCACACCGTGTGCTCGGACCAGACCTGGGCATCGAGCAGATTCGCATTGGTCAGCAAATCGACATAGGACAACGGGCTTCCCCCTGGGCACGCTTCGGAACAACTCGCCGAATCCTAGGGCATCGCAGCCCGATTCGTTCCGCCGCGTCCTATTCCGCCGCGGGCGCGGGCCTGCGCACCGCACAGCAACCGACCGCACACGGCACACCGTCGGCCGTACATCCGTAGCCGGGGACCTCACCCAGCCGCCGGGTCGCACCACCCGTCATATGCTCGCCGATCAACTCCACCACCATGCGGGCGAAGCGCGGATCGGTGCCCGGGGTCGCGGCCCGCGCGAAGGCCATGCCGAGTTCGGCCGCCTTATCCTTCGCCTCGTTGTCCAGGTCCCAGATCACTTCGAGGTGATCGGAGACGAAGCCGACGGGGCAGACCACGACGGCCTCGACACCCTTGCCCGACAGATCCTCCAGATGATCCACGATGTCGGGATCCAGCCACGGAATCCTGGGCGGACCCGAACGTGACTGCCATACCAGGTCGTATTCGGCGAATCCGGTTGCGGCCGCACACAATCGGGCCGCGTCGGATACCTGACGGCTGTACAGGCGACCACCGTCGGCGGGCGGACCCGCCGCGATATCCGCCGACACCGGGATCGAATGCGCGGTGAAGACCAACCGGACACCGTCGCGACGATCAGCCGGGATCTCACCCAGCGCGGCGCGAATCGCATCGGCGAACGCCGCGATGAACAGCGGATGGTCGAAGTACTGGCGCAACTTCACCAGGTTCGGTGCGCCTCCGCCGAAAGCCGTACGCGCCCTGGCGATATCCTCGTGATACTGCAGGCAACCGGAGTACCCGCCCCACGCCGAGGTCGGGAAGACCAGCGCGGACCCGACACCGTCGGCTGCCATCCGCGCGACGGTCTCCTCCACCATCGGATGCCAGTTCCGATTGCCGAAGTACACCGGCAATTCGATTCCGGCACCGGCCAATTCGGTCTCGACCGCGGCAATGACGGCGCGATTGAGCTCATTGATCGGCGAGACCCCACCGAAGTGCAGGTAATGCTGCGCGACCTCCTCCAGACGTTCGCGCGGCACGCCCCGACCCCGAGTGACGTTCTCCAGGAATGGCATCACGTCCTCGGGGCGTTCGGGGCCACCGAAGGAGAGGACCAGCAGCGCGTCGTAGGTGCTACCGACCGATCGCTCGCTCATCACGATCAGGCCGTCGGGAGATCCTCCGGCAGCCACGTGTTGTGGCTGGCGCCGCCGTCGACGTAGACGATCGAACCGGTGGTGCCCGGCAGCCAGTCCGAGAGCAGCGCGCAGATGGACTTGGCGACAACGGTCGGGTCGTCCACATCCCAGCCGATCGGCGAGGCGCCGTCCCAGTAGGTGTTGAGCTGGTTCATCTTGGCCGCGTCATCGGTGGCGGTACCCGCGATGGCCTTGGCGGCCAGGGTCTTGATCGGGCCCGCCGCGATCAGGTTCGAGCGAATCTTCTTGGCCGCGCCGACTTCCCGCGCGACGTAGCGGTTCACCGACTCGAGCGCGGCCTTCGCCACGCCCATCCAGTTGTAGTACGGCATCGAGGTACGCGGATCGAAGTCCATGCCGACGATGGAGCCGCCCTCGTTCATCACGGGCAGCACGGCGCGGGCCAGCGAGGCGTAGCTCCACGCCGAGATCTCGAACGCCTTGGCCGCATCGGGGCCGGGACCGTCCAGGAACGGCTTGGCGTCCGGGCCCATCAGGGTGCGCGGCGCGAAGGCGATCGAGTGCAGCACGCCGTCGATGCCCTCCGGCGCGACCGCGCGCAGCCGGTCCGCGAGGGTGCCCAGGTGCTCCTCATTGGTCGCATCGAGTTCGATGGCGGGCGGGACCTCCTTCGGCAGCCGCTGCGCGATCCGGTCGATCAGCCGGAGCCGGTCGAAGCCGGTGATGATGACGCGCGCGCCTTGCTCCTGTGCCACCGCGGCGGCGTGGAACGCGATCGAGGCATCGGTGATGATGCCGGTGATCAGGATGGTCTTGCCCTCGAGCAGTCCGCCCATGAGTGTGTGCTTCTCCTCTGTCAGTGTGTCGAGTCCGGAAGGTCGCCGAGCCTCAATGGCCCATGCCCATGCCGCCGTCGACCGGGATGACCGCGCCACTGATGTACGCGGCGTCATCGGAGGCCAGGAAGCTGATCGCCGCGGCGACCTCTTCGGGCTGGCCCATGCGCTGGGCGGGAATGCCGTACTTCAAGACCAGCTCGCGCATCTCGTCGCTGACCTCCTCGCGCGTCATATCGGTCTCGATGAAGCCCGGAGCGACGACATTGGCGGTGATGTTGCGGGAACCGATCTCCATGGTGATCGACCGGGCCATGCCGACCAGACCAGCCTTCGAGGCCGCGTAATTGACCTGTCCCGGTCCGCCCTTGAGGCCCACCACCGAGCCGAGGAAGATGATCCGGCCGAACTTCGCGCGCAGCATCGCGCGGTTGGCGCGCTTGGCACAGCGCCAGGCGCCGGTCAGGTTGGCGTCGATGACCCGGGTGAACTGCTCCTCGCTCATCCGCATCAGCAGCGTGTTGTCCACGATGCCCGCGTTCGCGACCAGCACCTCGACCGGACCCTGCTTCTCCTCGATCTCGGCGAAGGCCCGATCCACCGACTCTGTGTCGGTCACGTCACATTTCACGCCCAACAGCCCTTCCGGCACCCCCGATCCTCGATGAGTGACGGCGACCTTGTGGCCATCGGCGAGCAGACGCTGGGCAACCGCGAGACCGATGCCGCGGTTTCCACCGGTGACCAGTACCGATCGGGATGTGATGTTGGACATAAGCATCAACCTATCTGTTCGAGTTCGCGCGCCGACGCGCGGGCACCACCCCTAGTGTGATGCCGCATCACGCCGGTCTACGGCAGGCGTTGACGATAGAGCAATCCGGTTACGACGCCGGCGGCGACGAGCAGCATGCCGAGCAGCAGCCACGGACGACTCGCGTCGCCCCTGGTCGTCTCATAACCGATCTGCTCTTCCAGGGTGTCGTAGACCGCGGTGAGTTCCTCGAGGCTGGAGGCGGTGTAGAACTCACCGCCGGACAGCTTCGCGATCTCGCGCAGCGAATCATTGTCGACAGGCACCTTGACGCGCTGGGCGCCTTGGCCGTCCTGGTCCGGGATCTCGACCGAACCCCATTCGGTGCCGAACGAAATCGTCGAGACCGGGATGCCCTTCTGCTTGGCCAATCGTGCGGCCGTGAACCCGTGTCGCGGGTTATCGGTGTCTTTGTCGTCGGGCACGGTCTGCTTGCCGTCCGACATCAACACGACTCGGGCCGGGGGCGGGGTCTCCGCACCGCCGAGCACAGTGGCCAGGGTGTCGATGGATTGCAGCGCGGTGAGAATACCTTCACCGGTGGCGGTGCGCTCGGCGAGCTTGATGTTGTCGATGGCGGCCTTGACCGCCTCCCGGTTCGTGGTCGGCGACACCATCACCGAGGCGGTGCCCGCGAATGTGACGAAGCCGAGATTGATGCCGGGGGTCAGCCCGTCGACGAATTCCTTGCCCGCCTTCTGCGCCACCTGCAGTCGGCTCGGCGGCACGTCGGTGGCCTCCATCGACAGCGAAACGTCCATCACCAGAACGACTGTCGCGCGATTGCGGGGCACCTTCTGCACCGCCGTCGGACCCGCCGCCGCGATGGTCAGGAACGACAAGCCCACCAGCATCAGCGCGATCGGCACATGCCGAATCGGACTCGGCCGCGACGGCGCGACCTTCTCCAGCAACTCCATATTGCTGAACCGCAGCATGTGCTTGTGCCTGCTGCGCTGCACCAGCACGTAGCCCAGCGCGATGATGCCGACGACGACGAGGAAGGCCAGCCAGATCAGCGCGGTGAAATGCGAAATACTCACTGGCGCGGGGCCTGTCCGCTCGGGGCGCCGAAGCTGTGGCGCCGGGTGGAGACGAACCGGACCACATCGGCGATCCAGTCCCGATCGGTCTGCAGCGTCAGCACCGGTGCCCCGCAGCTGCGCAATGCCTGTTCGACCTGATCTCGATGGCGTTGGGCGGCGGCCGCGAAATCGGCACGCAGCGTGGGAGTCACGCTGAATTCCCGGGTCCGACCGGTCTCCGGATCGTGCAACACCACATCGCCCACATCGGGCAGTTCCAGATCACGCGGGTCGAGCACCTCGACGGCGAGCAGATCGTGACGCGCGGAGATCGCGCGCAGCGACCGCTGCCAGTCGATATCGCCGAGGAAGTCGCTGATGATCACCGCGAGTCCGCGCTTGCGCTGCGGACGGCGCAACGACTCGATGCCGCCGCGCAGATCACCGCGCACACCGTCGCGGGCGTGCGGGGTGGTGGCGATGCCGCGCAGCAGCGACTGCGCGTGCACCCGGCCGCTGCGGGCCGGAATGCGCACCAGCTGCTCGCCGGTCGCCACCACGGCGCCGATCCGGTTACCGCCGCCGCTGGTCAGGTGGGTGATGGCGGCCGCGGCCGCGATGGCGAGATCACGCTTCTGACAGGCCGCGGTACCGAAATCGAGGCTGGCCGACAGATCGACCACCATCCAGGTCTCCAGCTCGCGGTCGGCGATCATCTGCCGTACATGCGGGTGGGTGGTGCGGGCGGTGACCGACCAATCCATTTGCCGCACATCGTCACCCGGCTGATAGGCGCGGGCCTCCCCCGGCTCGGAGCCGGGGCCGGGGATCAATCCGAGATGGTCACCGTGCAGCACACCGTCCAAGCGGCGGCGCACGGTCAGCTCGAGCGTTTTCAGTGCCGCCGTCAACCTCGGGTCGGTCAATTCACCCGATCGGAACGACGGCGGTGTGTGGGGTGACATCGGCACTCGCGAGACCGGATCTGGTGCGGCCGTCACTTCGGCTGGTTATTGCCGACGGCCGGGGCCATCTGGCCGACCGGCGACTGCGGCATCGCTTGCGGCTGTGCGGGCGGCTGCGGGATCTGTGACTGCGGCGGCTGCGGCACGCCCGGCGTCGGCGCGGCGGGCGCGCTCGGGGCCACCGCCTGCGGTGCGACCTGTGGCAGGCCGACCGTCTGCAGCACCCGCTTGATCACGTCGTCCGGCGAGATCTCGTCCGCGAGCGCGTCGTAGGACAGCACCAGGCGGTGGCGCAGCACATCCGGCATCACCTCCACGACGTCCTGGGGCACCACGTAGTCGCGGCCACGGATCAGCGCGACCGCGCGTGCCGCGGCGATGATGCCCAGGCTGGCGCGCGGCGAGGCGCCGTAAGCGATCCAGCTCGCCACATCCGGCATGCCGAAATCGGCCGGCTTGCGGGTCGCGGCGATCACCCGGACCACATAGTCGACCAGCGCGTGGTGCACGAAGGTGTTGGCCGCGACCTGCTGCAGCCGGATCAGCTCGGTCGGCGCCAGGATCGGCTTGGCCTCCGGCGGGGTGACACCCATCCGGTAGATGATCTCGCGCTCCTCCTCGACCGAGGGGTAGTCCACCATCACCTTGAACAGGAACCGATCGCGCTGCGCCTCGGGCAGCGGGTACACGCCCTCGCTCTCGATCGGGTTCTGCGTAGCCATGACCAGGAACGGATCGGGCATCGGGTAGGTCTTGCCGCCGATCGTCACGTGCCGCTCGGCCATCACCTCGAGCAGCGCCGACTGCACCTTGGCCGGCGCGCGGTTGATCTCGTCGGCCAGCACGAAGTTCGCCACCACCGGGCCGAGCTCGGTGTCGAATTCCTCGCGGCCCTGTCGGTAGATGCGGGTACCGATGAGGTCGGTGGGCACCAGGTCGGGGGTGAACTGGACGCGGGCGAACGAACCGCCGACCACTTTCGCGAACGTCTCGACCGCAAGGGTTTTGGCGATACCGGGGACACCCTCGAGCAGCACATGGCCACGCGCGAGCACACCGACGAGTAGCCGTTCCACCAGCCGATCCTGGCCGACGATAACCCGCTTGACCTCGTAGATCGCCTTTTCCAGGGTCTGGACGTCACGCGCCAGGGTGGACGCGGGCTCCGGCACATCCTTCGCCAGTTTCGCCCCGCTCACACCATCCGTCGAAGTCACCAACATCCCCGCTTTCGCCTTGGTCCTGTGCGTGCTGCCCCAACTATTCCAGGTAATCACCGCACATGCCGCAACCGGTGCCGGTATCAGGCGAATTCGTGTTGGATTCTCAGGGGACGATCCGCACGGCGTAGGGCATGATTCCGCCCTCGCGCACCGGGGATACTTTCACCACGTCACCGGACTGCGGCGCCTCGACCATCTTGCCGTCGCCCAGGTAGAGCGCGACATGCTGGCTGCCGTTGGGCCCCCAGAACAGCATGTCGCCGCGGGCTCGTTCATCCACCGGCACCCGGGTGCCCGCGTTGTATTGGTAGCCGCTGTAGTGCGGCAGTGAAACGCCGATTCCGGCAAAGGCATAGATCATCAGGCCGGAGCAGTCGAAGCCGACTTTATTGAAATCGCCATGACTATCGGCCACGCCGCCGTCACGGATGCCCAGTGTCGGGCCGTCCTCGTCGCCGCCGCCCCAGGCGTAGACGACGCCGAGCTGCGACATGGCCCGGTCCACCACCGTCTCGACCGCTGCCGATCCGGTGACCGACGGCGCCGACGAGCGCGGGCTGCTGCGCCGCGGTGGCGCGGAATTCTCGAGCTGGGTATGCGGGCGTCTACCCTCGCCGAGCTGGGCGGCGCGGTCACGGGCGGCCTGGTCGGCGGCGGCCCGGGCGGCCGCCGCGCGGGCGGCCTCCTGCAGCGCGGCCTCCTCGGCCCTGCGCTGCTGGTCCCATGCCAGGAAGGCCTCACGTTGACTTTGTAGGCCCGCGACATTCGTGCGCGCTGCGTCCAGCCTGCCCTGTGCGGCCGCACGCTCCCGCAACAGGTTGTCGCGCTGCACGGTCTGCGCGTCCAGCTCGGCCTTGGCCGCCGCGACCGCGTGTTCCGCGTCGTTCTTCTTCTGCTCGGCGACCGCGGCGGCCGCATCGGCCTCCGATTTCGCCTGGCGCGCACTGGAATTCTTATTGCCCTGTGCGATCTGGGCTCGGCGCAGACCGTCGATCGCCTGCTGCTGATTCTTCGAGACGAGGCCGAGGATCTGGGCGCGATCGATGGCGCCGCCGGGGGTGGACGCGGCCAGGTAGGTGACCATCGAACCGGAGGTGGGCCGGGTGTAGGCCTGGGTGGCGAACTCGTCGAAGTTCTGCCTGGCCCGCGCGACCTGCATGCCCGCGTCGGCGAGTTCGCGCGCGGTATCGGCCACCACCACCGCGGCCGCGTCCGCGGCGTCGCGCGCATTCTGCAGGTCGACCAGCGCCTTGTTGACCTCTTCGCGCTTGCGCGCCACCTCGTCGTCGAGCTGCTGCAACTGCTGATCCACCGCGGCGACCCGATTGATCAGCGTCCCGACCTCGCCGACCCTGGCGTCCACCTGGGCTCCGGCGTCGGCGATCTCGCCGTCGCTCGGGTTGGGCGGCGCGGGCGGGACGGCGGTGGTGGTGCCCGCGGTCGCGAGCACCACCACGGTGACCAGCAATCCCAGAGCGATCGATAGCGGGCGTCGATAACCGATATGGCCGTAACTGCGCATCGCACCTCCCGAGGACCCGAATCCGGCAAAGCCTCACGAGCCCCTGCCGAACCAATCAGCTCAGTGGTCGACGTATGGCCCTGGCAACACTTGTTCCCCACCAGTTACGACTGGAACCGTACGACACTTCCGTCACCAAGAGAACTATGGCAACAGAATCACAAGGGGGTAATTTGCGCATTGCCCGAAATTAGCCGGATGCGCTAGCGGATTCGCAGGGTCGGAGCAAACCGACCGTCAGGAAAAGTTGCTGCGGAGATACCGCTTACCGACCGGTCTCCCTGTTGTCGGAAGATTCCGAAACCCCCACCGGCGCGGACTCGTGACGAGCCCGCCGCGCCTTCACCCAGTACAGTCCGCCCACCGCGAGCACCGTGCCCGCCAGCAACACACCGGTAATCGCGGTCCAGGACAGCGGCTCCGGCTCCTCCAGCCGACCGACGAAGATCCGCGCCGCCTCGACCGAATTCCCCTGCTTGCTCTTGGCCGCGTCCTCGGCCCATTCCAGCTTCACCCGGCTGATCACATCGCTGTAGGTACCGACCCAGTCGTCGCTGAGCACCACCACGGTTCCGTGCTGCTGCTTGCCGACCTCGGTGGCCAGGTCACGTAGATTGGAGTCGTGGCCGGGATTTCCGGGAATCACCACGATGCTGAGCGGGATCCCATGGGATCGCGCGTCCGCGACGACTGCTTCGAGCCCGGTCTGATCCTTACCCTTCGGTGTCGCGACGTGATTGTTCGCCACGTCGACCAGAATCGCCTGCAAGCCGCTGTCCGTGATGCCGGGCGGCATTTCCGCGGCCATGGGTGGGAAAACCGAGGTGTGCAAGGGGGCCATCTTCCATCCGGTCTGTCGAGTCGCATCGGCACGCGAGGCGACTGGCATCCAACACTGCAGGGTGAGCATTGCTCCTGTCCGACCCGGGTGGAGCTCGGCCACCCCAGGAGCGTGCGACCGGATTCGAATCCGACCGCCGCGCTAGCTCGAAAGCACAGTACGCGACCGACTGTCGCAGTAGCAGGCCCCGCCACGCCGAGCGGCCCCCCGGTATTTCATAGGACAAGCGTACTGTTAGAGTCGTGGCGCGAGGAACCGGCACCTGACGGCGCCGGAGCCCCTCCAAAGACTCGAGTCATCGGCACAGCCCCGCCGGTGGCCAACCCTCACAGACGAGTGGAGCTGACGTGACGACAAGTATCGATACTTTCGGCGCCAAGGGCACCCTCGAGGTCGGAAGCAACTCCTACGAGATCTTCCGCCTCTCCGCCGTGCCCGGCACCGAGAAACTCCCCTACGCACTCAAGGTTCTCGCCGAGAATCTGCTCCGTACCGAAGACGGCGCCAACATCACCGCCGATCACATCCGCGCGATCGCGAACTGGGATCCGAACGCACAGCCGGACACCGAGATCCAGTTCACCCCGGCCCGCGTGATCATGCAGGACTTCACCGGCGTGCCCTGTGTCGTCGACCTGGCCACCATGCGTGAGGCCGTCACCGCCCTCGGCGGCGACCCGAACAAGGTCAATCCGCTCTCCCCCGCCGACATGGTCATCGACCACTCGGTCATCCTCGACGTGTTCGGCCGCGCCGACGCCCTCGAGCGCAACGTCGACCTGGAGTACCAGCGCAACGGCGAGCGCTACCAGTTCCTGCGCTGGGGCCAGGGCGCCTTCGACGACTTCAAGGTCGTCCCGCCGGGCATGGGCATCGTGCACCAGGTCAACATCGAGTACCTGGCGCCCACCGTGATGGTTCGTAACGGCCAGGCCTACCCCGACACCTGCGTCGGCACCGACTCGCACACCACCATGGTCAACGGCCTCGGCGTGCTGGGCTGGGGCGTCGGCGGCATCGAGGCCGAGGCCGCCATGCTCGGCCAGCCGGTCTCCATGCTCATCCCGCGCGTCGTCGGCTTCAAGCTGACCGGCGAGATCAAGCCGGGCGTCACCGCCACCGACGTCGTGCTCACCGTCACCGACATGCTGCGCAAGCACGGTGTGGTCGGCAAGTTCGTCGAGTTCTACGGCAAGGGCGTCGCCGAGGTGCCCCTCGCCAACCGCGCCACCCTGGGCAACATGAGCCCCGAGTTCGGCTCCACCGCCGCGATCTTCCCGATCGACGCGGAGACCATCAACTACCTGCGCCTCACCGGCCGCACCGACGAGCAGCTCGCGCTCGTCGAGGCGTACGCCAAGGAACAGGGCATGTGGCACGACGCCGACCACGAGCCCGCGTACTCGGAGTACCTGGAGCTGGACCTCAGCACCGTGGTGCCGTCCATCGCGGGCCCGAAGCGCCCGCAGGACCGAATCCTGCTGTCGGAGTCCAAGACCGCGTTCCGCAAGGACATCCACAACTACACCAGCGACGCGGAGAGCGGCCCCGCCGCCGTGACCCCGCACTCGCACCTGGACGAGGCCGTCGAGGAGTCCTTCCCGGCCAGCGATCCGGCCGTGCTGTCCTTCGCCGACGACGACGCGATCCTGCCGTCCGCCGCCAACGGCAGCACCGGCCGTCCGTCCAAGCCGATCAAGGTCTCCGATCCGGAGCGCGGTGACTTCGTGCTCGATCACGGCGCCGTCGTGGTCGCGGGCATCACCTCCTGCACCAACACCTCCAACCCGTCGGTCATGCTGGGCGCGGCCCTGCTGGCGCGCAACGCGGTCGAGAAGGGCCTGTCCTCCAAGCCGTGGGTGAAGACCAACATGGCGCCGGGCTCGCAGGTCGTCGCCGACTACTACGAGAAGGCCGGCCTGTGGCCGTACCTCGAGAAGCTCGGCTTCTACGTGGGTGGCTTCGGCTGCACCACCTGCATCGGCAACACCGGCCCGCTGCCGGACGAGATCTCCAAGGCGATCAACGACAACGATCTGTCGGTCACCGCGGTGCTCTCCGGTAACCGCAACTTCGAGGGTCGCATCTCCCCCGACGTGAAGATGAACTACCTGGCGTCGCCGCCGCTGGTCATCGCGTACGCGCTCGCGGGCACCATGGACTTCGACTTCGAGACCGACGCCCTCGGCCAGGACACCGACGGCAACGACGTCTTCCTGAAGGACATCTGGCCGTCGCCGCAGGAGATCGACGACACGATCAAGTCGGCGATCAGCCGCGACATGTTCACCAAGTCCTACGCCTCGGTCTTCAAGGGCGACGAGCGCTGGCAGAACCTGAACACCCCGGAGGGCGACACCTTCGCGTGGGACGAGAACTCGACCTACGTCCGCAAGGCGCCGTACTTCGACGGCATGGAGATGGAGCCGGCCCCGGTCACCGACATCAAGGGCGCTCGCGTGCTCGCGCTGCTCGGCGACTCGGTCACCACCGACCACATCTCCCCGGCCGGTCCGATCAAGCCGGGCACCCCGGCGGCGCAGTACCTCGACTCGCACGGCGTCGAGCGCAAGGACTACAACTCCCTGGGCTCGCGTCGCGGTAACCACGAGGTGATGATCCGCGGCACCTTCGCCAACATCCGGCTGCGCAACCAGCTGCTCGACGATGTCTCGGGTGGCTACACCCGTGACTTCACCCAGGACGGCGGCCCGCAGGCCTTCATCTACGACGCCTCGCAGAACTACCAGGCCGCGGGCATCCCGCTGGTCGTGCTGGGCGGCAAGGAGTACGGCTCGGGTTCCTCGCGTGACTGGGCCGCCAAGGGCACCAGCCTGCTGGGCGTGAAGGCCGTCATCACCGAGTCCTTCGAGCGCATCCACCGCTCGAACCTCATCGGTATGGGCGTCATCCCGCTGCAGTTCCCGGCCGGCGAGTCGGCCGCGTCGCTGAAGCTGAATGGCACCGAAACCTTCGATATCGAGGGCATCACCCAGCTGAACGAGGGTGCGACTCCGAAGACCCTGAAGGTCACGGCCACCAAGGAGAACGGTGACAAGATCACCTTCGACGCCGTGGTCCGGATCGACACCCCCGGAGAGGCCGACTACTACCGCAACGGCGGCATCCTGCAGTACGTGCTGCGGAACATGATTCGCGGCTAGACCGCGCTCCCCGCGTACGCGGGGATGATCCGATCATCCGCGGCTGATCACAGCAGTGCCGTTGTAGAGGGTCCGCGCACCGCGTTTCGCGGTGCGCGGACTTCTCACATCCCTGGAGGAGCCCGCATGCCCAAGGTCAGTGAAGATCACCTCGCCGCCCGGCGCAGTCAGATTCTCGACGGGGCGCGGGCCTGTTTCGCCGAATTCGGGTACGACGGCGCCACCGTGCGCCGCCTGGAGGAGGCGATCGGGCTGTCCCGCGGTGCGATCTTCCACCACTTCCGCGATAAGGACGCCCTCTTCCTCGCCCTGGCTCAGGAGGACGCGGAGCGGATGGCCGACGTCGCCGCCAACCAGGGCATCGTGCAGGTCATGCGCGATATGCTCGCCCATCCTGAGCAATTCAATTGGCTCGGAACCCGTTTGGAGATCGCGCGGCGGCTGCGCACCGATCCGGAATTCCGCGCGGGCTGGACCCAGCGGTCCGCGGAACTGACCGCGGCCACGCTGGCGCGTCTCGAGCGCCGCAAGGCCGCGGGCGCATTGCGCGACGACGTCCCCACCGACGTTCTACTCGGCTATCTGGATCTCGTCCTGGACGGGTTGATCGCCCGCATCGCCTCCGGCCACACCAATGAAAACCTGTCCGCCGTACTGGATCTCGTGGAAGCGTCGGTTCGCCGCAGGGAGTGAGTCCGCGGTTCGGCCCCCGCCGCCATCGGTCAGAATGTCGCGTTGATGTAGTCGGCGGCGTGGGTGGTCCAGAGCTTGTTGGTGCCGGGCATATTCCGGCCGGAGTAGAGCACATGCTGGCCGTCGGGCCAGGGGGTGAGGTAGCCGATGACGCCCTGTACGGCTTCCGTGTAGCGGTTGAGGTTGGCGATCGGGTCGTTCATCAGGAAGCGCAGCAGTTCGGCGAAGATCAGCGGTGTCAGGTTGCCGATTCGCGCGCCCTCCACGAACGAGAAGGGTGAGATCCCGACGTCGATGATGCGCAGCGGGGAATCGGCGGGTGAGGACGTGATGATGTCGCCGGGGTTCGCGTATTCGCGGACCGCGACGTTCCCCGGCCAGGCGCCGCGCTGCCCGTGCAGGCCGAAGGTTGTCGGCGGGCAGAGGTTTCCGACGGATTGGGCCGCTCTGCGCAGCGGATTCGCGATATTGACCGTGAAGGCGATCTCCAGCGGGGAGCCGTCGGTGTTGGTGTACTTGCCGGCGCGGACACCCTCGAGGATCCTGCTGCCGCAGATGCCACCGAGCGAATAGGTCAGCAGCCCGCAGACATTCGGTGAGTCCTGAATCGCTTTGACGCCCGCGGCCACGCCCTTGCGTACGGAGGTCTCCAGGGACGGACCCCACAGGTCCGGGGACGGCCCCACCGAGGCGGGCCAGTCCGGCTCGAAGGCCGCGAACCTCTTCGTATCGAGCAGCTTGGTGACGTCGTGCAACATGCCCGCCGGTGTCCCGTTCGCATTGCGGGGCTCGCCGGTACCCCGGAGCGTGATGATGTCGATCATCGGATTCCCCTTCGCCCGATGCCGCAGGCTGCGGCGCGAAACCCCAGGGTGAACCCGTGACGCACCGGGCGCCCGCGTAGCGGACTACTCGATTCCGGAGGCGGGCAGGCCGCTCACTCGCGCTGTTCCATACTCTCCAAGAGAATTCGCGCGATGCGGTCGAGTGCGTCGCGATCCTCGGCGGTGAGTACCGACAGCATCCGGGTCTCGTTCTCGGTGTGGTCGGTGACCACCCTGTCCACCAGTTCGCGGCCGATCTCGGTGAGTACCACGCGGATCGCGCGGCGATCCTCGGCATCCGCGGTGCGGCGCACCAGTCCCGCCGCCTCCAGCCGATCCAGCCGACCGGTCATACCCGCGCGGGACAGCATCAGCGTGTCGGCGAGAACCGACGGGTTCAGTTCGAACGGCTCTCCCGAACGCCGCAGCGCCGCAAGCACATCGAATTCACCGCGCTGGAGTCCGTGCGCGGTGAATACCGCTTCGATCTCGCGCTGCGCGACGACGAGCAGCCTGCCGAGGCGTCCGATGATCGCCATTGCCTCCAGGTCCAGATCGGGCCGTTCCCGGCGCCACTGCGCGGCGATGGCGTCGACCGGATCGGATTTCTTCACACCCATGGACAAGATCCTATTCGTCGGTATATAGTTCGGTATCGAATTATAAAGCATCAAACAGTCATCAGCCGAATAGTCGGATGCAGAACAATCAGATACCGAACATCAGGAGCGATCATGAGCACCGTCACCACCCACCGCGAAGTTGCCATCCGCCAGCCGCAGGACGCCGAGACCCTCGGCACCGAGCAGGCGCGGGTGCGCCTGCTGATCGACTCCAACGAGACCGGCGGCGCGGTGAGCACACTCGAGGTCACCATGGCGCAGGGCGCGGACGGAGCCACGCCGCACTACCACACACTGTCCGACGAGTTGTTCTACGTCGCCGACGGCGAACTGCAACTGCTGGCGGGCGACCGGATCGTTACCGTCGCGGCGGGCGGATCCATTGTGGTTCCGAAGCTCATGCCGCACGCCTTCGGCGCCACACCGGACAGCGGAGCCCGCATCATGATCGCGCTGATGCCGGGCGTCGAACGCTTCGAGTACTTCCGGCTGCTCGACCGCATCGGCAAGGGCGAGGCCACCCTGGCCGATCTGGCCGCAGCTCAGGACGAGTTCGACAACCATTTCGTGGACGCCCCGCACTGGTGGGCCGAGCGCAACGCCCAGCGGCGGTAGGCCCAGATCGGTTGTGATGTAGGTATCGGCGGAATCGGGAACAAACCTCGCGCGCGCGAAGGTTCGACAGATCATGACCTTCTCCGTCCCCGTGCTGGTCCGCGGCTACGAACTCGATACCCAGGGCCACCTGAATCAGGCCGTGTACCTGCAGTACTCCGAGCACGCCCGCTGGGAACTGCTGCGCGCGGCCGGAGTCGCACAGGAGAAGTTGATCGCCAACGGGGTCGGACCCGTCGTGCTCGAGACGAATATCAAGTACCGGCGCGAGTTGCGCGCTGGCGACGAAGTGACCATCACCTGCGACTTCGAATGGTCCAGCGGCAAGATCTTCAAGATCCGCCAGGAGATCCGCAAACTCGACGGCACCGTCGCGGCCGAAGTCGCGGTGGTGGGCGGTCTGCTCGATCTCGCCGCGCGCAAACTCGTCGCGGATCCGGGTGAGAATTTCCGGGCCCTCGCCGAGCGGCCCGACCTACTCGGCCTCTGAGGCCGCAGGCATATCTGCAAGGCCGCCAATCTCGGGCAATACCCGGCGACTACCTCCAAATGAAATTAACTGAATGGTTGCGGAATTCCGGGGGTCGGGTTACCGAAAATCTTTCGGTGCAAGCGCATCCCGGGCCGCTACCCTGTTTGCCACCGGCCGTGAAATCTTCCGATCCGAGCCGGGCGAGGCCCTCTGCGCGTTATGATCCAGTTCACGCTCGGGGGTCCTGGCAAATCGCGAGCAGATCGGAGAGCACATCATGACCGACGCAATCCACCTCCCCGGTACCGCGCCGACGGGTGACCGCGTTCCCGCACTGCAAGGCCTGCTTGTGGCCGAGTCGGAACGCGATATCTCCGTCCGCGTCGCCGAGGGAACGTGGACCTTCCGTCGCGACGATGTGCTCCGTCTGCTCGATTCGGCCGCCCCTGAAGGGCGCGCCCCGGACGGCAGGCAGGTACTCGTCGACATTCGCCCCGGCGCCACCGCCGACTTCACCCGGAGGCTGCGCATCGAACTCGTCGACCGCCCCATGACGATCGCGGCGGAACCCTCCCCCGCGCTGGGAGATGAACTGTTGCAACAACTCACGACCTCGTGGGCGGATCGGCTGCAGCTGGTCGACTGCCCCAGCACCAGCGGTGCGACCTATACCTATTGCCAGACAAAATCGTTCGACGGTAGCGACGACGGCATAAACTGCGACAGTCTCGACTGAACGGATCTGCGCATGGTGACGCGCCGACCGGGATCGGTCCTCATCGTCTCCGAATCCGATGACCTGCACGGCACCGCGATGGCGGCTACGTTGCGAGAACACCACGGGCTCAGCCCGATTCAGCTCGACCTGCGTGACTTTCCGCGGGAATCCGGCAGCTTCCGGCTCGACCGGCTGGGCACCACACGATCGATGTCGCACATCATCGGGCTCGATGACGTGCAGTCGGTGTGGTGGCGCAGGCCGCATCCCTGCCGGGTGCCCGGCGGTGTGCGCGCCAGCGACGACGCCTACCGCCAGGCGGAATGCGACGGTTTCATCCAGGGCGTGCTGTGGTCCATTCCGGCCGCCTGGGTCAACGACCCCGGCGCCGACCGCACCGCCAGCCGCAAGATCGTGCAACTCGAGACCGCGCAGCGGGCCGGTTTCGCGGTTCCGGAAACGCTGATCACCAATGACCCGGACGAGGCTCGCAGCTTCGCCGAATCCCGGCCCGGCCCAGTGGTTTACAAGCGCACCGGGACCGGTCGTGCCGAGTTCGCGGAAACGCGGATTATCCATCGCACCGACTTCGGCAAGCTGGCGGGCATCCGCTCCGCGCCGACCACCTTCCAGGATTACGTCGACGCGGACTGCGATCTGCGGGTGGTCTGGGTGGACGGGGTCGAATGGACGGTGCGCATCGACTCGCAGGCCGGGGTGGGCCGGGTCGACTCCCGCCTGGACACCTCCGTCGACTTCGCCCCGGAGCAGCTGCCCGCCTCGGTGAGCAAGTCCCTCGCCACCCTGATGGGCGCGCTCGGGCTCAGCTTCGGGGTGCTGGATCTGCGGCTCGGCCTGGACGGTGAGTACTACTTTCTCGAGGTCAACCCGCAGGGCCAGTTCGCCTACCTGGAGATCAAAACCGGCCTGCCGATCTTTCACAGCCTGAGCAACCTACTGGTGCACGGTGACGGCACGGTGCCGAGGTAAACGGCACTCACCGGGTGTACCGCAGCAAGGCGACCCCGGACTTCGGGAATGCCCGCGACCGCACCAGCCGCAGATCCTGCCGCTCCCCGCCGTCGAACAGCCGCCGGCCCGCGCCCAGTAGCACAGGGAAGACCAGCAGCCGGTACTCGTCGACCACGCCGAGGCGCAGCAGCGCCCGCGCGGCCGTGATCCCGGCGAATACCACCACCGGCTTACCCGACGCCGCCTTCAACGCGGCGATCTCCGCGGCGAGGTCCGCCCCGATCCGACGCGCGGGCTGCCACGGCAGCTCCGGCTCCGGTTGCGAGGTCAGCACCAGCTTCGGAAGTCCGTTCACCAGCGGCGCGAGCATCGCGTCGCCGGGCGTCGCCGGATTCCGTTGCGCCTGCGGCCAATACGACGCGAGCAACTCATACGACACCCGGCCGAAGATCTGCGCGTCGACGCTGCCGAGCAATTCGGCGAGATAGGCGTCCAGCTCGGGGTCATCGACCTCGATCCAGTCCAGATCACCGTCTGTGCCCGCCGCATAGCCGTCGAGCGTGACCATCATGTGCAGAATCAATGCCCGCATGTCGACCTTCCTTCCGTACCGTGGGTCTCCCTGTCGGAACAGACCGGCGGAACGATCAGAAGTCATCGCGGCTTCGGCGAACACCATTGCGCCGAGGCCGGATTCGAGTCGACGGGCCTATTGGCTCTTCCGGCGATTGGCACCGCCGCGGCTACGGAGCTGCACATGCGACTCCACCAGCACATTGTGGATGAAGCCGTAGGAGCGTCCCGTCGAGCGCGCTAGCGATCGGATGCTGGCGCCCGCCTCGTATTGCTTCTTCAACTGGGTTTGTAGCCGATCACGTGATTTCCCCGTGACACGGGTGCCCTTACCCAATGTGGACTTGCTTTGTGTGGGCCTGTCGCTCATGGCTTCCTCCGAGTCGCCGAGCAGCGCGTCTTTCCAGGCTAAGCACTCGAGGGGCCGTGATCAACGGGTCACTGTGATGAAACTCACGCGAGCTGAATCAGTTCCAGATATTCGGCCGACCAGTGATCTTCCGTGCCGTCCGGCAGTAGAATGACCCGCTCCGGCGACAATGCCTCCGCGGCGCCCGGATCGTGGGTCACCAGCACCACGGCGCCCGCATAGGTGCGCAGGGCGTCCAGCACCTGCTCCCGGGAGATCGGATCCAGGTTGTTGGTCGGCTCGTCGAGCAACAGCACGTTCGCGGCGGAGGACACCAGACCGGCCAATGCCAGACGGGTCTTCTCACCGCCGGACAAGGTGCCCGCGGGCTGTTCCAGCTGCGGCCCGGAGAACATGAACGCGCCGAGCAGGCCACGCAGATCCTGTTCACCCGCATCCGGTGCGGCATGCCGGATGTTCTCCCAGACCGTGGCCTGGTCGTCGAGGGTGTCGTGCTCCTGGGCGAAGTAGCCGATCTTCAGGCCGTGCCCGGCCACCAGGCCGCCCGCCGTCGGCGTCTCCACCCCGGCCAGCAGGCGCAGCAGCGTGGTCTTGCCCGCACCGTTGAGACCCAGGATCACCACCCGGCTGCCGCGGTCGATGGCCAGATTCACCCCGGTGAAGATTTCCAGTGAGCCGTAGAGCTTGGTCAGGTTCTCCGCCATCAGCGGTGTCTTGCCACAGGGAGCGGGCTCGGGGAACTTGATCCGGGCGACCTTGTCGGCGACGCGCACGTCGTCGAGTTCGGCGAGCAAGCGGTCGGCTCGTTTCGCCATGTTCTGTGCCGCAGTGGCTTTCGTCGCCTTGGCGCCCAACTTGGCCGCCTGGGCCTTGAGGGCGCTGGCCTTCTTCTCGGCGTTGGCGCGTTCCCGGACCCGGCGCTGTTCGTCGGTGGCGCGCGCGTCCAGGTACTTCTTCCAGCCCATGTTGTAGACGTCGGCCTCGCCGCGCACCGCGTCGAGGAACCACACCTTGTTGACGACCGCCTCGAGCAGCTCCACATCGTGGCTGATCACGATCAGACCGCCGTCGTGATTCTGCAGGAAGCCGCGCAACCAGGTGATGGAGTCGGCGTCGAGGTGGTTGGTCGGCTCGTCCAGCAGCAGGATGCGATCGGAGCGGCCGCCGCTGCCGTCGGAGGCGGAGAACAGGATGCGCGCCAACTCGATTCGGCGGCGTTGACCACCGGAGAGGGTGCGCAATGCCTGGCCGAGCACGCGGTCGGGCAGGCCGAGGCTGTGGCAGATGCGGGCCGCCTCGCTCTCGGCGACATAACCGCCGAGCGCGGAGAACCGCTCCTCGAGCCTGCCGTACTTCCGCACGGCCTTCTCGCGCTCCTTCTCGTCGGCCACCTCGGCCATGAGCGCCTGCTGCTTCTCCATATCCCGGATCAGGGCGTCCAGGCCACGGGCGGACAGCACCCGGTCGCGGGCGAGCACATCCAGATCGCCCTCACGCGGATCCTGCGGCAGATAACCGATCTCGGTGGAACGCAGAATCTTTCCGGCGTAGGGCTCACCCTCGCCCGCGAGAACGCGCAGCGTCGTGGTCTTACCCGCGCCGTTGCGCCCGACCAGACCGATCCGGTCGCCCGCCTGCACCCGCAGCGCCGGTCCAGGGGCCGACAACAGGGTGCGGACTCCGGCCCGGACCTCCAGGTCGGTCGCGGTGATCACAGACGGGCTCCTCACGGATTGGCGGTGCTGGACGGTTGCTGCTCGATTGTGCGACGCAGTACGCACAAGAACCACCGATTTTACCCGGCCCCGACGCCACCCCATGCACCCCGCGATCCGCATGTGACCGCAATAACTCCGGGTGCCGATATCGGCGGGCACGCGACGGGTTCTCCCGGTGGATTCCGCGGACCAGCCCGTCGACATCGGTCACTACCGCGGGCCGGGCGGACACGTGACTGCGGTAACGTGCCGTCACATGAGTACCGATCTGTTGGGCAAGAGCGCACTGGTCAGCGGTGCGAGCCGGGGAATCGGCAAGGCCGTCGCCGCCGAACTGCTGAGTCGCGGCGCGAATGTGCTGATCACCGCGCGCAAACCGGAACCGCTCGAGGAAGCGGCCGCCGAGCTGCGGGCGCTCGGGCACCAGGGCGAGGTCATCACGCTGGCCGGGAACTCGGGCGACGCGGACGGCCGGGCCGCCGCGGTCGGACGGGTGGTCTCCGAATTCGGCTCGCTCGACATCCTGATCAACAACACCGGCATCAACCCGGTCTACGGCTCACTGATGGACGCCGACCTCGACGCGGTCCGCAAGATCTTCGACGTGAACGTCGTCGCCGCGCTCGGCTACCTGCAGGAGGCGTACAAGGCGTGGATGCGCGACCACGGCGGTGCGGTGGTGAACGTGGCCAGTGTCGCGGGTCTGCGCTCGACCGGCGTGATCGCCGCCTACGGCGCCTCCAAGGCCGCGCTCATCCGCCTCACCGATGAGCTCGCCTGGCAGCTCGGCCCGAATATCCGGGTCAACGCCGTCGCTCCCGGCGTCATCAAGACCAAATTCGCCGACGCGCTCTACTCCGCGGACGAGGAGAAAGCCGCCGCCGTATATCCGATGAAGCGCCTCGGATCGCCGGAGGATGTCGCCCGGCTCATCGCCTTCCTGGTCTCCGACGAGGCCGCGTGGATCACCGGCGAAACGATTCGCGTCGACGGCGGTCTGCTCTCCACCGGCGGCATCTGAGCACGTCGGCCCGCAGCGACCCGGCCGGACGGCACCGGGAGCCGATTAGGCTGCCGTGGACCATCGCCGACCGGAAGGGGCCGACCCCGATGCACGGACCCGATCCCGAGGTGTGTCGCAGGACAAGGCTGCTGGCGTCACCTGGCGGCCGGTGGCCGCGGTGACCGCCGACATCGTGATCTGCGGGCTCGGCCCGGCCGGTCGAGCGCTGGCCCATCGTTGCCTCGCGTGCGGGCTCTCGGTGACCGTGATCGACCCGGCCCCGGATCGACGGTGGTCGGCGACCTATGCGGCGTGGGCCGACGAGCTGCCGGAATGGCTCGATTCCGGCGTGCGGGCGGCGACCGTCCAGCGACCGGTGGCCTGGACCACCCGCCGCCACGAGGTCGATCGACCCTACGTTGTACTCGATACCGCGCGTCTGTGGGATTCACTCGATATCACTGGCGCACGGGTGATTTCCGAGCGTGCGATCGAATTGGGGCGGCACACGGTGACATCGTCGTCCGGGACCGTTGCCACCGGAGCCCGGGTGATCGATGCCCGCGGCATCGCCCGCTCCCCCGCGCTGGCCGAGCAGACGGCCTACGGCGTGATCGTCGATGCGGAACGCGGTGCCGGTATCGAACCGATGTTCATGGACTGGCGACCGGACAATGGCGCGGATCCCGGTGCACCGCGGTCATTTCTGTACGCCGTACCCCTCGGTGGCGGGCAGATGCTGCTGGAGGAGACCTGCCTGGCCGGGCGGCCCGCACTCGACGGAATCGAGTTGCGGGCACGACTGGAACACAGGTTGCGTTCGCGCGGTATCGAACTGGATGGCGCGGAGACCGTCGAGCGGGTGCGATTTCCGGTCCAGGGCGGGCGGCCGGGCCGGCGCCGCTTCGGCGCGGCGGGCGGATTCATCCATCCGGCAACGGGATACAGCGTTGCCGCGGCGTTGACCGCGGCCGATGCGGTGGCGGCGGGCGATTCGGTATGGCCTCCCGCGGCCCGAATGGTGTACGCGCTGCGCTCTGCGGGCCTGCGGGTCCTGCTCACGCTGCCACCGACCGATATCCCGGTCTTCTTCGACGCCTTCTTCACACTGCCGACACCGCTCCAACGCGCGTACCTGTCCGGGCGAGATGACCTGCGCGGCACCGCTACCGCCATGAACGCGCTGTTCGCGGCGCTGCCCCCGCGCCTGCGCCGCACCGTGATCACCGCGGGTCTACCCCGGTCGCCGAGCTCGGGGCCGACATCCGAGCGGGGGCGGTAATCGAACTTCGGGTGACGCTGCCCCGGCCTTGGCATGCACTTTTTCGCCGACTCGAGGCGTTTTCACTCATTTCCGTCGAAAAGTGCACGATGAGCGCATCGCCCCCATGTCACGGTCGATACCCCGCCGATACCGCCCTATTCGAACTCCCCGACGACGCGCGGACCCCGATTCGCTCGCGTATTCGAATGGGTTCCGCCATCATGGAGTGATGGCACGAGCTATTTGGAAGGGCTCGATTGCATTCGGGCTGGTAAACGTCCCTGTCAAGGTGTACACCGCCACCGAGGACCACGACATCCGGTTCCATCAGGTACATGCCAAGGACGGCGGCCGGATCAAATACGACCGGGTCTGCACGGCCTGCGGGAATTCCGTGCAGTACGCCGATATCGACAAAGCCTACGAATCCCCCGACGGGGACAAGGTCATCCTCAACGACGAGGATTTCGCGAAACTGCCCGCCGCGGAAAAGCATGAGATCCCGGTGCTGCTGTTCGTCCCGTCGGATCAAATCGACCCGATCCTGTTCGACAAGAGCTATTACCTGGAGCCGGATTCGAATACGCCCAAGGCGTATGTGCTCCTGGCCACCACGCTGGAGCGCATCGACCGCACCGCCCTGGTGCACTTCACGCTGCGGCAGAAGACCAGGCTGGCCGCGCTGCGGGTGCGTGAGGGCATGCTGGTATTGCAGACGCTGCTATGGCCCGACGAGGTGCGTGCCGTCGAATTCGAATCCCTCGACGACGCGTCCGAGCCGCGCCCGCAGGAGATCAAAATGGCCGAGACCCTGGTCTCGACCATGTCCGACGACTTCGATCCGTCCCTCTACAAGGACGAATACCAGATCGAGCTCAAGAAGGTGCTCGACGAGGCCATCGCCAGCGGCACCGGCAAGGTGGCCGCCCAGGCCGAAGCCGTGCCCGCCGCCATGGACGCCGAGGTGGTCGACCTCGTCGCCGCGCTGCAGCGCAGCCTCGAGGCGAGCGGCCGCCGCGCCGCCGAGTCCGCGCCCGCGAAGAAGACGGCCAAGAAAGCCGCCGCCAAGTCCACGAGCGAGACCGCAGGCAAGCCCGCGAAGAAGACCACCAAGAAAGCCGCGGCCCGCAAGGGGGCCTAGCCCACGGTGATAGAGTCCCCGTCCAGTTGCTTCACCACCGGGCGAATCGATGTCCGGCGCTCTACGGGGGATACGCATGAAACGCCTGGGCAGAACGGTCACCGGCTTTGTCGCGGCGACCATCCTGCCGCTGTCGATCGTCGGCTGCGGTGACGACTTCGAAACCGCGCGAGACTTCGTCGCCCACAAATACTCTCGCGCGACGACGCTGGATCAGATCAACGACGGGCGCGCCTACACCACATCGCAGGCCCCCGCATCGGTGACCAGCGCGATCACCGGCGCATCCCGCCCACTGGACAACCGTCGCGCGGGCGATCGAACCTTCCTGCAGTACCGCAACGACATCATCACGGTGTCCCCCAACGGATCCGGATCACTGATCGTGGTCGACCAGTACCGCAACGGATACAACCGGCACCAGTCGACCGTCTCCGGCTGGGGATGGGCGAACAACCTGCCCGGTGATCAATACCGTAGTGAAGGCGGGAAATAGCCCCGGTGCCTGCGGTTATCGAGCGCCCGGGACTATCGCGCCCGCGCGCTGCCCGAATCGCGCTGCTGGCCACCGCCTTCGTATGCGCGGCCTGCGGCCTGGTCTACGAACTGTCGCTGGTCACCCTCGGCAGCTATCTGCTCGGAGATACCGCGGCGCAGGCCTCGATCACGTTGAGCGTCATGGTTTTCGCGATGGGGATCGGCGCGCTCGCCGCCAAACCGTTGCGCCCGTACGCCGCGGTGGCCTTCGTCGGCGTCGAGCTGGCGCTTGCCCTGCTCGGTGGCCTCTCCGTCCTCGCACTGTATGCCGCCTACGCCTGGCTCGATATCTACACCGCGGCGCTGATTTTCACGGCGGCCCTGCTCGGAGTCCTGGTCGGCGCGGAGATTCCGTTGCTGATGGAGCTGCTGCAACAGATCCGCAGGCAGGAGCCGGGCAGCGCGGTGGCCGACCTGTTCGCCGCCGACTACGTCGGCGCGCTACTGGGCGGGCTCGCCTTCCCGTTCCTGCTGCTTCCGATCTTCGGCCAGATCCGCGGCAGCCTGATCGTCGGCGTCGTCAACGCGGTGGCCGGATTGACGCTGGTATTCCTGCTGTTCCGCACCGAACTGAGCCGTCGGTCGCGCTGGCTGTTCGGCTCCCTCACCGGCGTGGTCGCGGTGATACTGGTCGGCAGCTACCTCTACGCGGACCGGTTCGAGGCGACCGCGCAGCAGGCGCTGTTCGCGCATCCGATCGTGCGGCACGAGCAGACGAAATATCAGAACATCGTGCTCACCGAGTCGATTTCGCCGTTCGGCACCCCGGATATCCGGCTGTTCCTCAATGGCGATCTGCAGTTCTCCTCGGTCGACGAATATCGCTATCACGAGGCGCTGGTGCATCCGGCGCTGGCGGGCGCCCGGCGTACGGTCCTGGTCCTGGGCGGCGGTGACGGCTTGGCGCTTCGGGAGATCCTGCGCTACCCCGATGTCGAACGGGTCACGCTGGTGGAGCTGGATCCGGAAATGATCCGGCTCGCCCGCACCGAACCACGGCTGCTCGCGTTGAATCGCCATGCCTTCGACGACCCCCGGGTCCGGGTGATCAACGCCGACGCCTTCGCCTGGCTGCGCACCGATACCGGTGTCTTCGACGCGGTACTGGTTGACCTGCCCGATCCCGACCAGACCTCGATCGCCAAGCTGTACACCAAGGAGTTCTACGCGATGGCGGGCCGGGTACTCGCGCCCGGTGGCACCATGGTGATCCAATCCGGCTCACCCTTCTTCGCGCCACGGTCGTTCTGGTGCATCGAGACCACCGTTCGGGCCGCGGAGCTGCGGACCCTGCCGTATCACGTGGACGTGCCCAGTTTCGGTGACTGGGGGTTCGTACTCGCCACCCGGGACACCGAACCGAGGCTGCGCTTGGACCCAGCCGCCGCGCTGCGCTCCCTCGACCCACCCAGCCTTGCGGCCGCCGCGGTCTTCCCGCCCGATCGCCGGAATTCCGGCGCCCCCGTCTCGACCCTGATGCACCCGGTGATCGTCGACCTCGAATTGCGCGAGTGGCGCTAGACAGCCTGGTAGTACCAGTCGAGCGGGCCCTCCTCGGGCTCGTTGCTGCTGCGGAAGAAGTGGAACCCGGCTCGATGGGCAACGAACACCGACGCCGTATTGGCCGGGTTGATGCGCAGTACCGCCTCCTCCGCCAGCCCAGTGCGGGCCAGGAACCGGCACCCGAGCACGACCGCGCGCGTCGCCAGACCTCGGCCCCGCCATTCGGGGTACAGCCCGTAGACCAGGCTGGCCTGCCCGGCGGCCAGATACGGCCGCTTGGTCTGCACGCCCAACCCGCCGACCATAGTGTCGTCCGCCAGTTCCACGATGGCGAAGGTCCGCGTGTGGGCCTCATCCGCGCCGCGCTCGAAGTCGGCTATCACGCCTTCGAGGGTGCTCGCGCCACCGCCCGACCAGCGCACCAGTTCGGAGTCCTCACCGGCAAGGTGCGCTTGGGCGTCGGCCACCGTGATCGGTCGCAGCGAGATCACGCCGTCGGAGAGCAACACATCTTCCATGATCGTCACCAAGATCACGGTTCGGCAACCTGTTCCCGAAGTTCGATCGGCAACACAGGAGCCATGCCGTGGCACACTCCTGGCAAACTGGGCGGTATGGACCCCGCCATAGTGATCGTCCCGATGGGCCTCGGCCACCTACGCCAGGTGCTCGATCTGGGTCACGAGGTTTTCGACGTCACTGCCAAGCCGTACACGTCGTGGTCACTGACCTCGGTCGCCGAACACCTGGACAGCCCCGACGGCGCGTGCTGGGTGGCGCTGGATTCGGATCGGATAGTCGGGTTCGTACTCGGCTCCATGGAATTCGAGCTGCGCGACGATTGGGGCTACCTGGAATGGATCGCCGTCGCCCCGGATATGCAGGGCCAAGGCGTGGCCCGAGGCCTGGTCGACGCCTGCTCGACCGCCCTGTTCGCCCGCGGCGCCCGGCGCATCGTCACCGATGTGGAGAACCACAACAGCGCGTCGGCGACCCTCATGACCCGCAGCGGCTTCACCCCCGCCGCCACCGTCACCCTCTTCGTCCGCCCGAACCCGGAGGAACCGGACGCCGAGTCGGACGCCGCACTACCGCCCATCGCCCCCGGCACCAAGCGCGCGCTCATCCGCCGTGGCCGCCTGGCCGGAGACAATCGAGCAACCCACCTGCGCTAGTCGCCGCGCAGTGCCGACGGACCCCACGGCGAGGCGATGACGGGTATCCCCGGATCGCCCGGCCGAGACGAACCGGGCGACCCGCGCCGACCGGCTCAGAACATGCCGTGTGGGAGTTGGTCGGAGGTGGGGACCGGCTGCACGACGTCCCAGTGTTCGGTGATCTGCCCGTCCACCAGCCGCCAGATATCGATCACCGCGGTGCCGCGGTCATCGTCCGGTTCGACCATGTGGTAGTGGACGACCGCGTATTCGGCGTCGGTGATCACGCGTTTGATATCGAGGCGCGCACGGGCGACCGGGGAGTTCGCGATGAACCGGAGGAATTCGTCACGGCCGGAGGGATTGCCGGGGCTGTGCTCGATGAAATCCTCGCGGAGCAGGTCGCGCAGGACCTCGGTATTGCCGCGGGCGAACTCGGCGAGGCCGTGTAGCACCAGTTCCTTGTTGCGGGTGGACGGATCCGAATCATTCGATGTGACTTTGTTCGTCATGTGAGAAACCGTCGCAGCAGCACGGTGTGCCTGTCGATTACCAGGTATGTCATGGCCACGCCGCCATACCGGCGGTAATACTGGAGCGATGGAGCAGGATCGTCCGGTCGGTGTTCTCTTGCGCGAGTGGCGGCTGCGGCGCGGGCTCAGCCAGCTCGAATTATCGGTGCAGTCCGGCATTTCCACCCGGCACGTCAGTTTCGTGGAAACCGGACGCACCGTCCCCAGCCCGGCCATGCTCGAACGGTTCGCCGAGCATCTGAGCATTCCGTTGCGCGAGCGCAATCGACTGTTGGTCGCGGCCGGTCACGCGCCCTCGTATCGGCATCGGCCACTGGACGATCCCGACCTGGATACGGCCCTTACGGCGGTGCGGCGCGTATTGGATGGACACGAACCGTATCCCGCGCTCGCCGTCGACCGCCGCTGGAATCTGTTGTTCGCCAATGCGGCGTTCGAGATCTTCCTCGACGGCGTGCACGCGGACCTGTTGCGGCCACCGATCAATATGATGCGGCTCGGACTGCATCCCAAAGGATTTGCGTCTCGGCTGCGAAATCTGAATCAGGTGCGCGGCTACCTGCTGCCGCGGCTGGCCCGCCAGGCCGCACAGACCGGTGATTTCGAACTCGCCTCGCTGCACGAGGAATTGATCGCCTACGCGACCGAATCCGCACCGGCGGCACCCGACCCCGCCGAGGTGGCACTGCCTATCCAGATCCGGCATCGTGGCGCGAGCCTGTGCTTCTTCAATACGATCACGACCTTCGGCGCGGCCTTCGATGTCACACTCGACGAGATCGCGATCGAGGCCTACTTCCCCGCCGACGCGGTCACCGCCGACCACCTGCACGCGCTCGCCCGGGACACCGATTATGCTCCGGCACCATCTATGTCTTGCAATGGTGCGCGATCCCGCTGACTTCGGGCGGCTCAGTCCGCAGCGGCGCGCGCCCGTCCTTCCTCGAAGAACGCCAGCAATTCCGCTGCCGTGCTCACCTGAGTGTATGGACGCAGCGCGCCGAAGGACGCATTCCAGAAATCGCCGGTGCGCGGCGTCCACGGTCCCACGTACGCGTACGGCTCCGGATGCGCGCTATCCCCAGGGGACACACCGTAATTCACCTCGGCCAGACTGCTGGACAGATCGAAATGCTCCGGCCACAGCACGGGCGTGATGCTCGGCGCCAGGCAGCGCAGCGCCGCATCACCGGTGGCGAACCAATCCTCGATCAGTGATGCCGCGTCGGCATCCACCCTGACCTCATCCGTCAGGCGCAATCCGGTGGTATCCGCGTACACCCCCTCGGGCGCGCCCGGCACGATTCCCGCCGCCTTAGCGATCGCGTCGAAACTCCCGTCCAGCGGAACCCGACCACCGCGTCCGACCAGCGCCGCACCCACCACCGACACCGGTAGCTTCGCACCCCCGAATCCCCCCAGCACCACGCGCAGCCGGATGGTCCCGTGCGCCCGATACTGCGGTCCCGCGATCAACAACTCCGCCACGCCGTGTAGCGACTCGCGCGTCTCCCGATACCTTGCCTCGTCCACCACCGAATCATCTCCGACAGCGACCGCGCTCCGACGCTAATCGCGAATTCCGCGGCGATGTGCTGGCCGACAGCATCGGTTGCCCGGGCGCCGGGACCAGACCCCACAGTGCGGGGACGGCCGCTCGGCCCGCTCTCCTCACGCTCCGCGAGGCGAAGGCGATGAACATTCAACCAAGTGGTTGACCGTCGTGCCACATGGGTGCATACTCAACCATGTGGTTGAAGATGAATCCGGGCGACTGGACAGCCTGTTCCACGCCCTGTCACACCCGACCCGCCGGGCGATGCTCCGGCAGCTCGCGGGTGGGCAGTGCAGCGTGGGTGAGCTGGCCGAACCGTATGCGATGACGTTCGCGGGCGCGTCCAAGCATGTGCAGGTGCTGGAACGGGCCGGGCTGGTGCAGCGGAGCGTGCACGGACGGGTTCATCTCTGCCGCCTCGACGCCCGGCCGATCCGGGAGGGCGCCGAATGGATGCGCTACTACGAGCGCTTCTGGTCCGAGCGGCTCGACCGCCTCGAAGAACTCCTGCGAACCGAGGATGAAATATGACGGCACAAGAACTCTCCGACTACGGCACCCTGACCGAACCGGGCGCGGTCCGGCTCGAGCGCCTGCTGCCCGGCCCCATCGAGCGGGTCTGGCGCTATATCACCGACGCCGAGCTGCGCCGAACCTGGCTGGCCGCGGGCGATATGGAGCTGCACGAGGGCGGGCACGTCGAATTGGTCTTCCGCAATAGCGAAATGACCGGACCCGACGACCCGGCACCCGAGAAGTACGCGGGCGAACACCGCGAGCCTGGCACCGTCCTCGCCTGCGATCCCCCGAATCTGCTGTCTTTCACCTGGAGCGACGGTTCCGTCGTCACCTTCACCCTGACGCCCACCTCCGACCGGGTCCATCTCGAACTGACCCACCGCAAGCTGCCCGACCGCTCGGCCGTGCTCGGTGTCTCCGGCGGTTGGCACGCCCACCTCGACCGGCTGGTAGCCCAGGTCTCGGGGCGGACCCCGGAACCGTTCTGGACCCAGCTCACCCGGCTCGAGGCCGAGTACGCGGCCCGCATCCCGGAGTAGATCCGGAGCTCACCGGCGACGGAACGGCAAGGTCGGCGGGTGGTCATCCGGATTCACGAGATCGTGACGCCGATGACCGCTCGCCGCAGCCATCGGCCGACATCCTGATAGCGGTTACCTGTCAGCGTCGGCCGGAAGGACAGCACCATGGTGTTCCGGGTTCCCGTCATCGATATCACGCCCTACGTCGACAACTGGGGCGCGCAGGCCCGCGAGGGCGTTGCTCGTCGCGTCGACGAGGCCGCCCGCACGGTCGGGTTCATGCAGTTGCGCGGACACGGTATCCGGCCGCGGGTGTTCGACGATTTCGCCGACGCCCTCGACGATTTCTTCGCGCTCGACCCGGCCGAGAAGCGGCAATACCGGACCGCGCCGGAGGTCGGTCGCGGGTATTGCCCACCGCGCGGCGAGACTCTCGACGCCCACGACTACTTCGAGGCGTTCCGGGTCGGCGCCGGCGCCGCCGACTACCCGACCCTGGATCTGTCACCCGCCGATTACCCGGAAAATGTGTGGCCGCAACGGCTTCCGGGCTTCCGGGCGCGAGTGTGGACGTACTACACCGAGGCGGCGCGGGTGGCCCGCACCCTGACCACGATCTTCGCCGACACCCTCGGCCTGCCCCGAGGCTACTTCGACCGCTTCACCGACCACTCGGCGGATGCGCTGCGCATGCACAACTACACGCCGCCCGCCGACTCGGCCGACACCGGCTTCCGCTGCATGGGCGAACACACCGATCAGGGCCTGGTCACCCTGCTGTGGGCCGATCAGGTCCCCGGCCTGCAGATCCTCGGACTCGACACACGCTGGCACGATGTGCAGCCCGCCGACGACGCGCTGCTGATCAATATCGGCGATCTGATGGCCCGCTGGACCGACAATCGGTGGCTCTCGACCCCGCACCGGGTGCTGCCGCCGGTGGTGCGCGGCACGATCGAACGCCGACGCAGCGCCGCGTTTCATTACAACGGCAATGCCGATGCGGTGCTCGAGACGCTCCCGTCCTGTCGAGCCACCGGGCGCCGGTACTCGCCGATCTCGGTCGCCGAGCACCGGGGCGCGCGGTCGGCGGGTTCGTCTGCGCCGCAGTCGAATACCCACGCGCAGCCGCCGCTGGTGCGTCACTGACCCGATAACCGCCGCCCGGAGCGTCGGTCCGCGAGTGCCCGGCGCAAGCCAGCGCGAAGGTGGCGTCGACGAATGCGACGTCCACACTCTCCAGGGACTGCGCGAAAGACGGCGCAGAAGTCGCATTATCGGCAACCTAGACGACCGTCCAACTCCAGGTCAGGATTCGACTCGAGGAAATCCAAACCATTGTCGAGGGTGGGCGCGTGTCGCTTGGATTACCCCGGTTCAGAGAGCGGTCGGACGCAGGTCCGAGTCACCGCCTATTGCGACAAGCATTTCGGGAGCACGAGTGAAATTCCATCGGGTACTGGTGATCCCGGTCCTGGTAGCGACCGCGGCCGTCACCCTGACGGCGTGCGGCAACGACGACGCGGCTTCCTCCGACAGGGTGGTGCGCATCGGCACCACCGACAAGGACAAGGCCTGGGATGTCTTCGAGCAGAAGGCCAAGGACAAGGGCATCACGCTGCGGATCACCAACTTCTCCGACTACAAGCAGCCCAATCTCGCGCTGGCCCAGAAGCAGATCGATATCAATCTCTTCCAGCACCTGCAGTTCCTCGGGGCCTACAACGTCGCCAATAACGACACCCTGACCCCCATCGGCTCGACCTACATCGTGCCGTTGGGGCTGTATTCGAAGAAGCACAAGTCCGTCGCGGATATCCCCCAGGGTGGTGAGATCGCCATCCCGAACGACCCGACCAACCAGGCCCGGGCATTGTTCGTGCTGCAGGCGGCCGGGCTGCTGAAGCTGTCCTCGGACACCCGTCAGCCCTCCCCCGCCGATATCGACAAGGGCGCCTCCAAGGTGAAGGTCACCCCGGTGGATGCCGCTCAGACGGCGCTGTCGTTGGCCTCCGTCGACGGGTCGGTCATCAACAACACCTTCCTGGAGCGTTCCGGCGTCGACCCGCATTCGGCGCTGTACAAGGACGACCCGAAGAACCCGGCCGCCGAGCCGTATATCAACGCGCTGGTCACCCGGGCCGAGGACAAGAACAACCCGCTCTACCTCCAGCTCGTGGAGATCTGGCGCGATCCGGCCGTGCAGCAGGCGCACAGCGACGTCACCAAGGGCACGGCCGCCCCGGTGAACCGTCCGGCGGCGGAGCTGGAACAGATCCTGGCGCGGGTGCAGCAGACCATCCGCGACGGCAAGTGACCGGCACGAACGTTCCCGCGGTCGAGTTCCGGTCCGTCACCAAGGTTTTCGGTAAGGGCGCGAATCGTCACGTCGCGCTCGACGCTATCGACCTGCGCATCGAGCAGGGCGAAATCTTCGGTGTGATCGGCTATTCCGGCGCGGGCAAGTCCACCCTGGTGCGACTGGTCAACGCCCTGGAGAAGCCGACCGAAGGCACCATCGAGATCTCCGGCACGCCCATTACCGGTGTGCCGGAGTCCGAGGTGCGGCGGCTGCGGCGCGATATCGGAATGGTGTTCCAGCAGTTCAATCTCTTCCGGTCGCGCACCGCAGCAGGCAATATCGAATATCCGCTGAAGGTGGCACGGTGGCCGCGGGCCGCGCGTAAGGCCCGGGTCACCGAACTCCTGGAATTCGTCGGACTCTCCGAGAAGGCCCGCAGCTATCCCGATCAGCTGTCCGGCGGGCAGAAGCAGCGGGTCGGCATCGCCCGGGCACTGGCGACCTCGCCGTCGCTGCTGCTGGCCGACGAATCGACCTCGGCGCTGGACCCGGAGACCACCGGGGAGGTGCTGCGGCTGCTGAAGAAGATCAACCGGGAGCTCGGCGTCACCATCGTGGTGATCACCCACGAAATGGACGTCATCCGGGCGGTGGCCGATCGGGTCGCGGTGCTGGCCGAGGGCCGGATCGTCGAACTGGCCAGCACCTTCGATGTTTTCGCGGCGCCGCAGGCACCACCCACGCGGTCGTTCGTGGAGACCGTGCTGCACAACCGGCCCAGCGCCATCGAACTCGAGGTACTCCGGGAACGACACGGCGGCACGCTGGTCACTGTCGACATCGATGACCGGCGCGGCATCGGCGCGGCGCTGGCCACCGCCACCCACGCCGATGTCCGCTTCGAGGTGGTGTACGGCGGGGTGAGCACGTTGCAGGACAAGACATTCGGCAGCGTCACACTGGCCCTGCACGGCGCCGAGGATGCCGTCGCCGAGGTGGTCGCCGAACTCGACCGCCCGGTGGCGTGAAAGGGGCTGCCATGCATACGGATTGGGATAAACTACGCCCGGTACTGAGCGAGGCCGTCGGCACCACCATCTACCTGGTGCTGCTCACCTTCGTGGTCGGCGGCCTGATCGGGCTGTTCCTGGGCACCATGCTCTACACCACGCGCAAGGGCGGGCTGCTGGCCAACGCCCCGATCAACCTGCTGCTCAATGTGGTGGTCAATGTGGTGCGGCCGATCCCGTTCATCATCCTGCTCGCCGCGCTCGGACCGGTGACGCTGGAGGTGGTCGGCACCACCATCGGCACCGAGGCCGCCGCCTTCGTCATGATCGTCGCGGCCTCCTTCGGCATCGCTCGCATCGTGGAACAGAATCTGGTGACGGTCGATCCCGGGGTGATCGAGGCAGCCCGGGCCGTGGGCGCGGGGCCACTGCGGATCATCCTGACCCTCCTGATCCCGGAGGCGCTCGGACCGCTGATCCTCGGCTACACCTTCGTGGTGATCGCCATCGTGGATATGTCCGCCATGGCGGGCACCGTCGGCGGCGGCGGGCTCGGTGATTTCGCCCTGGTCTACGGATATCAGCGATTCGACTGGCAGGTGACCCTGGTCGCCACTCTCATCATTATCGCGGGCGTGCAGGGTATCCAATTCTTCGGAAATTGGCTGGCACGGCGGGTATTGCGACGCTGAATTCGGTCGAATCATCCGAAAGGGGCACGGGACCGAAAAGCCCGTGCCCCTTTACTATTTCGGCGTCGGTTAGCCCGCGCACTCCGAGGTCAGCACCTTCGCGCGCACCGGCGACGCGCTGCCCAGGCTCACCAGCAGTGGTGACGGATCCGGACCGAGCCCGGCGAGCGCGGCCTGCTCGGCCTCGATCCGGGTGTAGCCACCGGCCCAGGAGAGCTTGTCACCGCGTGCCGCGACCGCGCCGCAGGCGTTCTTGAACTGCACGATGATCTTGCAGTTCGCGACGCCGCACTCGGTGAGCGCGCGAACGTCCGCACCCTCCTGGTCCGGGTAGTTGATACCCGATCCGATGATGACGGTGCCCGGGGTGACACCCAGTGCGAGCGAGCCGTAATAATCCTCGGCGGCGGTGGCGGTACCCGAACCGAGGGCGACGATCGCGGTCGACGCGATCAGGCCCAGGACAGCGTTGCCCGACAAAGACATTGATATTTCTCCCCACGTGAAATGCTGATTCCACTCGAATCCTGGTGCATCCGCTTCGGAATTCCAAATCGGAAGGGATGCAACATCTTCCGTGTGCGGAAATGTGATGACCCGGGAAAGCGATCTCGGATTCAACGTTTCGATCTGAAGTTTTCACGTCAACGAGAAGGGCTCGGCCGGATCGCGAATCGCGCTCCGGCCGAGCCCTGACAGCTTGATAGCTGGACTACCGCAACCGTTTCCGGATCAGCCCGCGTTCGCCGTGCAGGCCGACAGGATGACGCGGGCCGCGCGCGGCGAGGCACTGCCGAGATCAGGGAACGGCGGGGCGCTCAACCCCAGCACGTCGACCGCACTCCGCTCGGCACCGACCCGGGTGCCGTCCCAGGCCCAGCCGAACCGGTAGTCGGCGCCCTGCGCCACCGCACCGCAGGCATTGGCGAAGTGCACCACCACCTGGCAGTCGCGCACGCCGCATTCCGCGATCGCCCCATTATCGGCGGCCCCCCAGCTGCCGTAGTTGACCGCCGACGCGACCCGCGCGGTACTCCGCGAAATCGCCAGTGCCCCATAGAGATTTCCGTCACTGGCCTGGAATCCGCCATCGATCGAGCTGGCCTGATATCCGGCCACCTCGGCGATCTCCAGACCGCTCTGCCCGGCACCGGCCGGAGCGGCCGTGACGAATGTGAGGGCGGTGGCGGTGGATGCCACGGCGGCGCCGATCAGCATGCGCGATAAAGACATTGAATCCTCCCCGGTTCACGTTGAATTTTTCGCACCCGATCATTGCCGAATGCGCTCGAAATGTCCAAATCTTTGGTGCGCACTCGCACAATCGGGCAGCGAAGATCCCGGCCGGTACCGGCGGATGGGCGGCGGTGCCTCCCACTTCGCGAGCTCCCGCCGCCCCAGCGTGTCCAACACCGATCGAACTTCAATTCAGGAAGAAGCCGAGCAACCCGGTCAGGAACGGCGCCAGCAGCGTGAAGGCCGAGCGGAATTGCGCTGCCGCCGTTACTGAGTGAGCGTCCGGGAACTGTGGTCATGCTCGGGGCGAGGATCATCTGCGCAGCTACCGAAGCGAGCTGAGCAACGATCCGCAATGGCAGCCGTACTACGGACCAGGCACTCCGCCGGTCCAGAGGCGGGCTGACCACCAAGGTCCAGCTAAGTATGGTCGAGTTGCGCAGTGGACGTGAAGAGGAAAGGGGCGGGGCATGGACGAGCTCAGGCCGGAGTCACGGGAGTATCTCGATGGACTGTTCACACCGGGCCAGCGGATCGGAGGCGATCCGTACACGCCGTACAGCTGGATCGACATCGTCGACGTGCAGGAGGTTGCCGTGATCCGGCTGCCGAGCGGCCGGCTGGTCGCGGACTCGCCTTGGAGCGCCGAGCCGCCGCATGAGCTCGCGCTTCGCGTCCCGCCCGGCACGTACCCGGTGGAGGTGTCCTGGTCGGACGTGCCCAGCCTCATCAACGGCTGCTACTTCGAGCGCCGGGAGTGCGCCGCGACGCGCCTGCGCATCCGTGACGAGCCGGTGGTCACGTGGGAGCTGGTGCTCGGCGTGGGCGAGGACCCGTCGGGACCACGCGCCGATCGGGCGGGGTTCGAGGCGGAGGAGGCCATGGGCTGCTTCGCCGACGCGACCGCCTGGGAATCGCTGACCGCGCCTTTCCGCCGATTCCTGGCGGACCTGCCCGGCTTCGGTCAGCCGACGGGTCCCGGACGGGACACCGAAGACCTCTGCGAGGGCTACTTCGAGCTCGCCCGCGACGAGGAGCACCGGGCCGACCTGCTGGCCTTCGGCGTCCCCGAAGGCTGGGCCCAGGTCTGGGCGGGCCGTGCCCGCGACGGCGAGATCGCAGTGATCGTCGTCCCCGGCCCGGTGAGCACCAGCCCGTGGGACTGAGTGAGCGTCCGGGACCTCTTCTCAGCCGTGGCCGGTGGCGGTTGTCGGTGAGTTCGTGGCGCCAGGTTCGATGGTTCCGGATCGGCGAATGTGGTTGAGGGCAAAGGATATTCGGCTCGGCGTGGTCGGAGGCCGCACACGCCATATCGCCACCGACACCATGGGTCTGCTGCTGGCGGTCATGGTCACCGCCGCCGGTACCCAGGACCGCGACGGCGCGGTCCCGCTGCGGGCGAGGCTACGGGAGCGGTTCTCCACTGTCGCATTGATCTGGGCCGATGCCGGCTATGCGGGCAGGCTGGTGCGCTGGGCGCGCCAGGTCCTGGACCTGACCGTAACGATCGTCAAACGCACTGATCCCGGCTTCGTCGTGCTGCCGCGCCGCTGGGTCGCGGAACGAACACTGGCCTGGATCAGCAAACACCGCTACGAAACCCGCCCTGACCACCACGAAGCCATGGTCCACATCGCCACCATCATGACCATGTCGCGCCGACTCGCCCGA
Source organism: Nocardia sp. NPDC050710 (assembly GCF_040654375.1). Lineage (NCBI taxonomy): Bacteria > Bacillati > Actinomycetota > Actinomycetes > Mycobacteriales > Nocardiaceae > Nocardia > Nocardia sp. NPDC050710. The sequence goes on from NZ_JBFAHV010000001.1 coordinate 406,062, forward strand.
GCATGACCACTGTTCCCGGACGCTCACTGAGAGACCGATCGAGTCGGCGAGCCACTTGCGCCCCGACTCCCAGCGAGCGAGACGACCACCGCGACTGCCACCAGACTCGCGGTCGAAGAGGTACGCAACGAACGCAACTCCTCGCCTCCGTGCCGCCGCCGCGAGTTCCGGATATGCCCGCGCGGTCAGGCGACGGACTCGTGCCCGCACGATCCAGATGATCGCGACCGCAAGTCACATCACGAGCGTGACGACTACGAGCACGGCGCCGCGGCACCAGCGCGGCCACCGCCAACACGATCAGGTACAGCGCCGTGAGGGTGGACAGGCGCGCGCTCGGATACCGTCCGCGCAGCCGAGTATGTCAGCCGGCGTTCTTGGTGCAGGCCGAAATCGCGACGCGCGCGGCGCGGGGCTGGGCGCTACCGAGGTCCGGGAAGGGCGGGGCGCTTTCGCCGAGGGAGGCAACCGCTCTCCCCTCGGCCTCCGCGCGAGTACCGGCGGCGGCCCAGCCATACTTGCCGTCGGCCCCCTGGGCGATCGCGGCGCAACTATCGACGAAGCGCTGCACCAATTCGCAGTCGTAGACACCGCATTCACGGATCGCCGCGGCATCGGCTGTCACCCGGCTCGGGTGATCGACCGCCGACACCACCTTGCCGGTCGTGCGCGAAACCGCGAGAGTTCCGTGGTACATCGCAGCGGCGTCGGCGGGTCCGGAGCCCGCCCCGGCAACGGCGAATGCGGCGGTAGACGAGACGGCGACCGCGAGGGCCGACTTGCGCAGCACGGACAAGAGAACTCTCCCGTTTCAAAGACGTTGACGGGAGGATCTTGGCCCACCACAGTCGAATTGTCCAGCAATTCGATTGGGAGGCAACAGCTATCGACCCCAGCCAGAAAATGCCGCTACCGAGCGCAGTTGCGGTCGGGGACAACACAACGACCTCACCCACCCGAGCCGAGGACGGCCGCAATGTTCCGGCCTGCCAGATCCGGTCGGCTGGACTGCGACCGACACCGAGCCCGCAATCAACTGGCCGCTCGTGCACTATCGACCGCTCCGAAGGGAATGTACTTGCCGATCAACGACGACTGGAAGTGGCTGGAAGAGCTACCGAGTTGGGAGATACCCGAGGAGCTGGAAGGGCCGACCAATGTCACCGCCCACAATATTGCGATCAAGCTGCTTTCCTGCGGCATCCTCGGCCTGGAAACCAATGTCCTCATCGGCAACTATATAGCCGAAGAAGCACGGTTCAATATCTGGTTCTTGACAAATGCCAAGCAGTCGGGAACGGCCCGCGATCTACTCGGCCTCGTCAGCATGTACGACCAACTCGATCGAGAAGTCTACGAGGCATGGAAGAGGCTGGAACGATGCCTGAGCATGGAGATTTCCGACGAGGAGAGGAAGATCCAGATATCGGCAGCGAAGGAAGCGATTTCATCGGCCCTGGACAATGCGATTGAAACTATGCGACGCACGCGTACGTCCGAGGCCCGATGAGAGTGGCCGTGAGCGTTGCGGAACAGCCGGAGCGCGCTGGCCGTACCGGGCGCACTGCCAGGCCGCCAAAGTGGTACCCACCCATGCAGTCCGACAGCCTCGGAATCGACATGCGCCCCTCGGTGAGTCGGTTACCGTCCGATGGTCAACGCCCCCGCTCCCGCGCGACGGGGAAGCGGCCAGCCGATCCACCTGTCACCAAGAGTCGGTTCCCTACAACGGCTTTCGCCGCTGCGCCGACCGGCACAGTCGTCGCCTTCGATCACCGACCGACCACATCGGATCCCGCCGCAGTCATCACCGGCACGACGGCCGCGAAATCGAGCCCAGCACAAGGGAGACGGTGTCGTCGGGGAACCCGCCACAGTGCCGCGGCTCACCACAGGGAATGCCGTTCCCACGCGACCGCATCGAGTCGCTGCCAGTCGTTCTCCAACCAATCCCAGATCAGCTGGCCGACCTCGCTCACGTCGTGCACCGTAGTGGCGAGGTAGTCGGCGTCAGCGACTCCGGAGTGCACCTCGAACAGGTAGTCGGTGTCGCTGTTGCGGTAGGTCTGAATGAACGCCGCCCGGTTGTCGGCCCTTGCCACTGTCATGAACGGTCCGCCACGGGCGTAGCGCAGATTGCCCAGCCAGTAGTTGAGGTGGTCGTGGGTGAGTGTCGTCAACTGTCTGGCGCCGACCGTCACGGTCAGGTTCCGGTGCACGACCGGCGCCTCCGCGGGCAGGGTGTCCGGCCAGGGAGCGCCGAGTTCGTCGTCAGTCTTCATCCGGGTAACCCCAATCGAAATCCACCTGGGCATGCGGCACGAGGGCGGTCACCCGGCGGGTGAGCTTCTGCTCGAAGTCCTCCGACCAGAGGTAGAACCTACTGAAAATAACTGGATAGTCGGAGTCCGCCCGGACGAAAAGACTCTCCCCCACTTCTCCCAGTGTGATGAACACTTCGAGGCTCAGACCCTCGTTCTCGAGCACGTCGGTCAGCAGCGCTGTCACGCCTGCGCGTTCGCGCTCGTCCTTCAGCTCCCGAATCGTGAAGGAGACGTCGATATTCACGGACACGGAGTCGACCGTAGCGTGGATCACCGACAGTCCGATATCGGCGGGAACCCGTGACCACCGCTGGTCGTCCGCACCAGGGGCGACCTGATGGCAGATGCCGACCCGTGCCCTGCCGATGGTGGCGGTTCGGATCGATCGGCGTCCGCGGCCCGAATATCAGCGTCGGGCGGAGATCGACCGGGATTCGTATCCGCCCGCGCGTACCGCGGCGGCGATCAGATGTTCCACCGGCCGTGGGCGGGTGGACAGCAGCAGCGGCAAGTCGCTGTGGCGGGCTTCGAGCAAGTCGGCTTTGGCGTTGGCGTACAAGGACATGGCGTTGGCGATCTGGTATGGCAGAAGGCCGATCGTCCGGAGAGATGCGCGGGCCTCGGACAGAGGGCGATCCCGGTAAGTGACCGGGCGGTCGAGCAGTTCGCTCAGCGCGGCGGCGATATCGTGGCCCGTGACCGTGGTAACGCCTTCCAGTTCGTAGGTTTTTCCCGCATGCCGGCTGCGGAAGCCCGCAGCCACATCACGTTCGGATTCGCCGGCGATCCGAACCGCGATATCGGCCAGATCTTGTTTGGCGACTACCGATACCCGGCCGGCGCCGAGCGGTGCCGCGAAAATTCCTGTGTCGGTGACGGATTCCGCCGCAGCCAAGCCCAAACCCACTGGCACTTCGGGGTAGAGACCGTCGCGGAGCACCGTCACGTCGAACGGCGCGGACCGCAACAGAGCTTCGGTGCTTCGATGCGGTGCGGCGATGGTCATGTGCCGACCGGAGTGAGCCAGGCTGGTGTAAACGACATGACGCACGCCCGCGGTCGTCGCGGCGTCGACAACCGCGCTGTGGCGGGCCATTACGACATCGTCTTCGGCGTAGCCCGCCGAGATGAACACCAGCACATCTATGCCACTGAAGCCGCCGGCCAGGCTGTCCGGATCATCGAAGTCGATGCGTCGCGCGGCAGAACCGTCCCCGGAACGCGTGCCCGTGACCACGTCGAGGTCGGGCAATGCGGCCAGACCCGCGTGGATCAGACCGCCGAGGCTCCCGGAAACACCGGTGACGAGAATCATGCTGGGGCTCCTGACGTTGTATCTGATGTGCAGAACGATGTCATCGAGCGTGATCCAGTCGTCGACCCGGCAAAAGAAGGCACTTCACGGTCAGCTACGCATACCACGATCACCATCCAGGTAGACCGCCCTATTCCCGACTGGCGCAGTGAGAATCGCGACTGCGGAATCCGCGACGTGCTCGACCGAGTCGGCGACCGGTGGACCGTGCTGGTGCTGGTCGAATTGTCCGAAGGCGTACGGCGTTTCGGCGACCTCCAACGGGCGATCCCCGGGATCTCGCAGCGCATGCTCACAGTCACGACCAAGCGACTGTGCCGGGACGGATTCGTCGAGCGCACCGCCTACCCGACCATCCCACCGCAGGTCGACTACCGCCTCACCGAGATGGGCCGCAGCCTGGTCGATGTCGCACTGGCGCTGGCGGATTGGTCGGCCACGTATCAGGACCCCATCCGCACCGCACGCCGTCTGTGGGACGACCAGCACCCCCGTCGGACCGAGAACCACTGACTGCCAGGTACTCGCCGATCTGCGCTCGCCCATATCGCGAGTCGGGTTCGATCCGACTGAGCCGCAGGTGAATACGGCCTAGGCGGGGAGTTCGGCGACGATCTGTCTCGCGGCGGCGGCCCAACGGTCCTCCGTCGGTGGGGTAGGTAGGTTGCTGCCGACCAGAAAGATGGTGGCGACGAACTTGTCGGTGAAAATCCAGGCTCGCGGGTACTCGGTCTGTCCTTCGATCAGGACGGCCCGCCCGATACCTCGGATAATGCAGGTTCCGGGTTCGGTGCGGCGCGCGATCATCGCGTCGGTGACTGCGCCCTGCTGTGGCCGCATCACCTTGATCGACGCGGTGAAGGACAGAATGCCACCGGCAGTCAGGTAATAGGTGCAGCTTCGACCGAATGAGCCGTCGCTCCGCTTGGTCTTGGTGTCGCTGCCATCATCGAGACTCACCCTGGCGAGTGCGCTGATTTCCGCCGCATCGAGAACGCACTCGTTGTCCACGGCATGTTCTTCGAGTGGCGCGTCGACACCGGCGGGTGGTGCGGTAGTGGTGCTTTGTGGCCCCGCCACCGGATTGCCCTCGACTACGCTCCCGCATGCGGCAGCCGACATCACGAGCGCCCCCGCCAACACCTTCGACACCACAGCCATGCCCATCGCCCCCGCGGTCGGTATCCGAACGGCAATGATGCCATATCAGTGCGAGATGACATCTACCAGTGTTCTTTTGGTCGAACGCGTCAGCGCTACCTCGCGCTGCGGAGTCGAGGAGTAGGCGACGTGAACGACGAGAGCCCTCGATACAGGGAGCGCTAGACCGTGAAGCCCAAGGCGCGCAGCTGTTCCCGGCCATCCTCGGTGATCTTGTCGGGACCCCACGGGGGCATCCAGACCCAGTTGATCTCGAGATCGTCGACCAGACCGCTGCGGACCAGGGCGTTGCGGGACTGATCCTCGATGACGTCGGTGAGCGGGCAGGCCGCGGACGTCAGGGTCATATCCAGTTTGGCGATCTCGCCCTCGACCTTGATGCCGTACACCAGGCCGAGGTCGACGACATTGATGCCGAGTTCCGGATCGACGACGTCGCGCATCGCCTCCTCGATATCCTCGAGGTGTTTGATCTCATCGGCCGACAGTTCGACCTGTTCGACCTGCTCGGTTTCGGTTACCGGTGTTTCACTCATGCTGTAGCCCCATTCGTACCCATCGTCCGCTTCGCCTCTTCCGCCGAGGTTATCCGGACCACCGCATCCTTGAACGCCATCCAGCCCAGCAGCGCGCACTTCACCCGCGCCGGATATTTCGACACCCCGGCCAGTGCGATACCGTCGCCGATCACATCCTCGTCGCCCTCGATGGTGCCGCGGCTGGAGATCATCTCGTTGTACGAGTCGACCACCTTCAGCGCCTGCTGCACCGGCAGACCGATCACCTGATCGGCCAGGATCGAGGTGGCGGCCTGGCTAATGGAACAGCCCTGACCGTCATAGGAGACGTCGGCGACATCACCGTTGTCGCTCAGCTGGACGCGCAGGGTCACCTCGTCACCGCAGGTCGGGTTCACGTGATGCACTTCGGCACCGAACGGCTCCCGCAGCCCGCGGTGGTGCGGGTGCTTGTAATGGTCCAGGATTACTTCCTGGTACATCTGCTCCATGCGCATGTTCTATGCAACCCCGAAGAAGCTCTGAGCCTTCCGCACGGCCGCGACCAGTGCGTCCACCTCATCGAGCGTGTTGTAGACCGCGAACGACGCCCGCGCCGTGGCGGGAATCCCCAACCGGCGCATCAGCGGCCACGCGCAGTGGTGGCCGACGCGGATCGCGACGCCTTCGTCGTCCAGGATCTGGCCCACATCGTGGGCGTGGATGCCCTCGACCACGAATGACACCGCGCCACCGCGATCGACATTCTCGGTCGGGCCGACGATGTGCACACCGTCGATGGCGCCGAGACCTTCCAGCGTCGCGCCGACCAGCGTGTGCTCATGTGCCGCAACGGCATCCATGCCGATCTCTTCGAGATACCGCACCGCCGCGCCCAATCCGACCACCTGCGAGGTCATCGGCACGCCCGCCTCGAACCGCTGCGGCGGCGGGGCGTAGGTGCTGCCCTGCATGGTGACCGTCTCGATCATCGAACCACCGGTGATGAACGGCGGTGTCTCCTCGAGCAGCGCGCGGCGGCCGTAGAGCACACCGACGCCGGAGGGACCGAGCATCTTGTGCCCGGAGAACGCGGCCAAATCGACGCCGAGCTCGCGGAGGTTCACCGGCATATGCGGTACCGACTGGCAGGCGTCCAGCACCACCAGAGCGCCGACTTCCTTTGCCCGGCGCACCATTTCGGCGACATCGGCGATCGCGCCCGTCACATTGGACTGGTGCGTGAACGCGACGACCTTGGTGGCGGGCGACAACTCGAGCGAATCGAGGTCGATCCGGCCGTCGTCGGTGATGCCGTACCACTTCAACGTCGCACCGGTGCGCCGCGCGAGTTCCTGCCACGGAACGAGATTCGCGTGATGCTCCAGTTCGGTGATGACGATCTCGTCGCCGGGACCCACGTGGTACGGGAACCGGGAGTCGGAGAACGAGTAGGTCACCAGGTTCAGCGATTCGGTCGCGTTCTTGGTGAAGACGATCTCACCGGCGTCGACGCCGACGAACCGGGCGATATCGGCCCTCGCGCCCTCGTAGGCGTCGGTCGCCTCCTCCGCCAGCTGATGCGCGCCGCGGTGCACCGCCGAATTGCTCTCGGTAAGGAATCGCCGTTCCGCGTCCAGTACCGCCAGCGGCCGCTGCGACGTCGCGCCGGAGTCCAGGTACACCAGCGGCTTCCCGTCCCGAACCGTGCGGTTCAGGATCGGGAAGTCGGCCCGGATGCGGGCCACGTCGAGGGTACGGACCGTGGCGGTCATATCAGGCTCCCGCGGTAGCGGACTCGGGGACGGCAGTCGGCGAAGCCGACGCCTGGGTGAAGCGAACGTAGCCGTTGGCGTCGAGTTCCTCGGCGAGTTCGGCGCCGCCCTCGGCGACGATGCGGCCACCGACGAATACGTGCACGAATTCGGGCTGGATGTAGCGCAGGATGCGGGTGTAGTGGGTGATCAGCAGCACGCCACCGTTCTCACGATCCTTGTAGCGGTTGACGCCCTCGGAGACGATGCGCAGCGCGTCGACGTCCAGGCCGGAGTCGGTCTCGTCCAGGATCGCGATCTTCGGCTTGAGCAGGCCGAGTTGCAGGATCTCGTGGCGCTTCTTCTCACCACCGGAGAAGCCCTCGTTCACGCTGCGGTCGGCGAAGGCGGCGTCGATTTCGAGCTCGTTCATCGACTCCTTCACCTCCTTGACCCAGGTGCGCAGCTTCGGGGCCTCGCCGCGGACCGCGGTGGCAGCGGTGCGCAGGAAGTTCGACATCGAGACACCGGGGACCTCGACCGGGTACTGCATGGCGAGGAACAGACCGGCACGCGCGCGCTCGTCGACCGACATCTCGAGGACGTCCTCGCCGTCGAGGGTGATCGAGCCGGAGGTCACCGTGTACTTCGGGTGCCCGGCGATCGCGTACGACAGGGTCGACTTGCCCGAGCCGTTCGGGCCCATGATGGCGTGGGTCTCACCGGACTTGATGGTGAGGTTCACGCCCTTGAGGATCTTGATGGGCTCGCCGGACTCGTCGGGGTTGGCGACCTCGACGTGCAGGTCCTTGATTTCCAGGGTGGTCATCGAATTCGAATTCCTTTTGCGGGGGGTATGTGGTTCGGGTATCAGGCGCCGATCGCGGCGAGTTCGGCCTCGATGGCCGACTCCAGCCGCGCCCGGACCTCGGGGACCGCGATCTTCTGGATGATTTCGTGGAAGAAGCCGCGCACCACCAGGCGTCGCGCCGCATCTTCCGGAATGCCGCGAGCACGCAGGTAGAACAGCTGCTCGTCATCGAAACGCCCGGTGGCGCTGGCGTGTCCGGCTCCGACGATCTCGCCGGTCTCGATCTCCAGGTTCGGCACCGAGTCTGCGCGGGCGCCGTCGGTGAGCACCAGGTTGCGGTTCACCTCGAAGGTGTCGGTGCCCTCGGCGGCCGCGCGGATCAGCACGTCGCCGACCCACACCGTGCGGGCGTCGCCCTTCGGGGAGTGCGGGTCGCCCTGCAGCGCACCCTTGTACAGCACATTCGACTTGCAGTTCGGCACCGCGTGGTCGACGAGCAGGCGCTGCTCGAAGTGCTGACCCGCGTCGGCGAAGTAGAGGCCGAGCAGTTCGGCGTCGCCGCCGGGACCCGCGTAGCGGACATTGCCGGTGAGCCGCACCAAGTCACCGCCCAGGGTGACCGAGGTGTGCCGCAGCGTGGCGTCGCGGCCCAGCTTGGCGTGGTGCGCGGTGGCGTGCACGGCGTCGTCGGCCCAGTCGTGGACCGCGACAACGGTGAGCTTGGCGCTGTCGCCGAGCACGAATTCCACATTCTCCGCGAAGGTTCCGCTGCCACGCTGGTCGATGACCACGGTCGCGACGGCGAAGGTGTCCAGCCGGATCTGCAAGTGACCGTAGGCGGTCTTACCCTCGCCCGGACCGGTGATGGTGACCGTAACCGGCTCGGCCACTTCGGTTTCCTTACCGACCGACACGATGGTCGCCGATTCGAAACCGGAGTATGCCTGAGCGGCAACACGATCCGACGGAACGCCCGCCGCACCCAGGCGGGAGTCGGTGCGCTCCACCGTTTCCACGCTCACCCCGGCGACGGGGGTGACCTCGACGGTCGCCTTACCGTCGCGGATCGCGGTGCCGTCCTGCAGCCCGCGGAGGCGACGCAGCGGGGTGAACCGCCACGCCTCGTCCTTGGCCGAGGGCACCTCGAAGGCGTTCACGTCGAAGGAGGTGAATACCTCCCCCTTATTACTGGGCGCAACGGTAGCTCCGCTGGCTGCGCTCTTGCCCGGAGTACGAGCCTCAGCGGCCTCGGCAACGTTCTCGACTGCCATCAGCCGACGGCTCCTTCCATCTGCAGTTCGATCAGGCGGTTCAGCTCGAGGGCGTATTCCATCGGCAGTTCCTTGGCGATGGGCTCGACGAAGCCGCGCACCACCATCGCCATCGCCTCGTCCTCGGTCATGCCGCGGCTCATCAGGTAGAACAGCTGATCCTCGGAGACCTTCGAGACGGTCGCCTCGTGGCCCATGGTCACGTCGTCCTCGCGGATGTCGACGTAAGGGTAGGTATCCGAACGGCTGATCGTGTCGACCAGCAGCGCGTCACACTTCACGGTCGACTTGGAGCCGTGCGCACCCTTGTTGACCTGGACCAGGCCGCGGTACGACGCACGACCGCCGCCGCGCGCCACCGACTTCGACACGATGGTCGAGGAGGTGTGCGGCGCCAGGTGCAGCATCTTCGCGCCGGTGTCCTGGTGCTGGCCCTCGCCGGCGAACGCCACCGAGAGCACCTCGCCCTTGGCGTACTCACCCATCATCCAAACGGACGGGTACTTCATGGTGACCTTGGAGCCGATATTGCCGTCGATCCACTCCATGGTCGCGCCCGCCTCGGCCTTGGCCCGCTTGGTGACCAGGTTGTAGACGTTGTTCGACCAGTTCTGGATGGTGGTGTAGCGGCAGCGGCCGCCCTTCTTCACGATGATCTCGACGACCGCCGAGTGCAGCGAGTCGGACTTGTAGATCGGCGCGGTGCAGCCCTCGACGTAGTGCACGTAGGCGCCCTCGTCGACGATGATCAGGGTCCGCTCGAACTGGCCCATATTCTCGGTGTTGATGCGGAAGTAGGCCTGCAGCGGGATATCGACGTGCACGCCCGGCGGCACGTAGATGAAGGAGCCACCCGACCACACGGCGGTGTTCAGCGCGGAGAACTTGTTGTCACCGGCGGGGATCACCGAGCCGAAGTACTGCTGGAAGATCTCCGGGTGCTCGCGCAGACCGGTGTCGGTGTCGAGGAAGATGACGCCCTGCTTCTCCAGATCCTCGCGGATGGAGTGGTAGACGACCTCCGACTCGTACTGCGCGGCGACACCGGCGACGAGGCGCTGCTTCTCCGCCTCCGGGATGCCGAGCTTGTCGTAGGTGTTCTTGATGTCCTCGGGCAGGTCTTCCCAGCTCTCCGCCTGCTTCTCGCTGGAGCGCACGAAGTACTTGATGTTGTCGAAGTCGATACCGTCGAGGTTGGAACCCCAATGCGGCATGGGCTTGCGATCGAAGATGCGCAGGGCCTTCAGGCGCTGCTCGAGCATCCATTCGGTTTCGTTCTTCTTGGCCGAGATGTCGCGGACGACAGCCTCGGACAGGCCTCGTTGCGCACTGGCACCGGCCACATCCGAATCGGCCCAGCCGTAACCGTATTTGCCCAGCGAGGCGATGGTCTCTTCCTGGGTGAGCGGTTGCACCTGGTCGGTGGTCGTCGTCATTCGGCACTCCTTCCGGAGTCGTTCGTACGTACCGTCGCGGGCTGTGCGGCGGCTGATGGTGAAGTTTTGGCAATCGGTAATACGAGCAGCGGCACGTGCGTGGTGCACGCGCAGTCGCCGTTGGCGATGGTCGCGAGCCGCTGCACATGGGTGCCGAGCAGTTCGCGGAACGCCTCCAGCTCTGCCGCGCACAGCTGCGGAAATTCCTCCGCGACGTGCGCGACGGGGCAGTGATGCTGGCAGATCTGCACACCCGCGCCCACCTTGCGGGTGGTGGCGGCGAAGCCCGCGTCGGTGAACGCCTCGGCGATCTCCTCGGCCTTCGCCTCCATCTGCTCCGGGGTGTGCTCCCCGACCGCGTCGATCCCGGCCACGATAGTGCGTGCCCGTTTGCGCGCGAATTCGGTGATGGCTTGTTCGCCACCGATTTCACCGAGCTGCCGGATGGCGGCCCCGGCCAGATCGTCGTAGGCGTGGCCCAGCTTGCCCCGCCCGGCGGCAGTGAGCTGGTACTGCTTGGCGGGACGACCGCGCCCCTTCTGCTGCCAGGGCGCTGAGCGGCTGGCCCGCGCTTCCCCGGAATCGATGAGGGCGTCGAGGTGGCGGCGCACCCCGGCGGGGGCGAGCCCCAGCTTCGCCCCGATGGCGGTCGCGGTAATCGGGCCGTCCTCGAGCAGCAACTGCACGATGGCCGCCCGGGTATGCCCTTCGGTCCCGACCGCCGCGGGCACGGCAGACGACCCGGTACCAGCCTTGCGACCAGCCCTTTCGTCCTCTTTCCGCAAACCCACGGTTTTCACAACATCAGTGTGGCGGAATTCGTTCCCGAAATCTAATAAGGGTGCCCTGAGTAGATGGACGTCTGACCAGCGGCGGAAGGGGTCGGATACGCGCTACCGCAGGAAATGCGAGATCCAGTGGGTCCGCGGTGGATCCATCCGGCGACCGAAGTGACGCACTACACAGCGTTCGACCACATACTGGACGCCTGGTGGACCACCGACGGACGGCACTCAGCGCACGGCGACGAGTTTGAGCGGTGTATCCAAAAGGGCGTCGACGGCGTCGTCCCAGGTGGCCGTGACGGTGGTGACCTTCGACGGGTCGAAGCGCCCCGCGGCGACCAGCTCCAGGACCGCCGGGATGACCGGTCGGACGTGGGCACGGCCGGTGTGGAAGGTGCAGCAGCGTGAATACATATCGAATATCGGCAGCGCGACCTCGCCGAGTTGCACGCTGACGCTCGTGCACCAGCCGTCGTAGGTGGTCGCGTCGATCGCACCGCGTAGCGCCGTAGCCCCGCCCGCGGCCTCGACGGTGATCGGGAACCGGCCGACCCTGGCATTGCCCGGACCTTCGATCGCCTCGGCGCCGAAGGCGCGGGCGATCTCCAGCCGTTCGACCGAATCATCCAGGTAGACGACCCGATCCGAGCCGAGAGCGACCGCGAGACCGGCGGCGTAGAGGCCGATGGACGGCGCGGCCGGACCACCGATCACCAACACTTCCGCGCCCGGGTCGGCGGCCAATTGCGGGCCGACGGTGCGATAGCCGTCCGGGATATTGTCGCTGGCGCTGGCCACGACCGCCGGGTCGATGCCCGCCGGAACCGGACCGAGCATGGCGTCGGCGTGCGGAATAAGGGCCAGATCCGCCCAGAGCCCACCCCAACCGAGGCCGCCGAGGGTGCCCAGCCCGAAGGTGGACATCCGCGGATGACTCAGGCAGTTGCCGGTGCGCCCTAGCAGGCAGGCTTTGCACGCGCCGCACGAGATCTGGAACGGCACAATGACATGGTCGCCGACCGCGACGGTGCGCACCTCGTCTCCGATCGCGACGACCTCGGCCACGCCCTCGTGTCCGAACGGATACGGACCGGGGAGCGGGAAGGCTCCGCGCAGCACGGCCGGGTCGATATCGCAGGTGGCCAGCGCCACCGGCCGCACCAGCGCCTGGCCCGGTGCGGTGAGCTCGGGTTCGGGCGCCTCCTCCCATTTCAGCTCGCCGGGACCGAACAACATCAATCGCTTCATGATCCGAGTCTCGCTAGAACGTTCTTTCTAGTCAATGCCCTCAGCGCGCATCATCGACTTCCGGAGGATTTCCGGTCGGGCCCGCATCAGCCAGCGTCATCCGGATCAGCCGCTCCATCCCCGCCGCCACGGCACGCAACGGCGCATCCGAACGTCGCACCCGCGACAGGATCGTCGCGCCCTCGTACGCCGCGACCACCGTCGTCGCCAGGTCCGCGGCCTCCTCCGCCGCCAACCCCACTTCGATGAGCAATCCGCCGAACGCCCGCTCCATCGCATCGAAGGCCGCGACGCACGCGCCCCGCACCGCCTCCACATCGCTGCCGCCGTCCAGCGCGGGCGTCCCCACCGGGCACCCGTCCGTCCAGTCCGACCCCGCCAGCTTCGCGACCATGAATTCGAAGAGCGTCGCGGTCGTCGCGAACACATCGGTCGGCGCCTGTGCGATCAACCGACCCGACAGGACCCCGGTTCCGGTGATCGCGGCGACCGCGATCTCCTCCTTCCCACCCGGAAAGTGGTGGTAGATCGACCCGTACGGCAACCCCGCCGCCTCGCTCAACTTCTTCAACCCGAATCCGTGGTACCCGTGCCGGGCCAACAACCCGGCCGCCGCCACCTCGATCCGCCGCCTCGACTCCGAAATCATGCCCCGATTGTGCTCCGTCGCCGCGGTATCGGCCGAGACGCCACCGGTCCGGATTCGGCGTTCGGCAACGACGCTCGAGCCGCTCGAGCGGGGTGCGACCAGGCCCGTCCGCGCCCCCGGACGACACGGCCGGATCCGCTACGCTGACCCCGTGATGTCAGGCGAACAGGGCGAACAGGCTGTCAAAAGTGACGGTTCCCACGCCTCCAGCCCCCTGATTCGGCTCCGTCGGACCAAGCCCTTCGCCTCCGCGGTGGCGCTGGGCAGGCGCGTGATCGGGATCGATGTACCTCCCGACCACACCGTCAGCGAAGCACTGCACGTCAACGAACCCGAGGCCGCCGGACTCAACGCCCACGAAACCACCCAGTTGCGCCGGGTCCGGCTGCTCGGCGCGACCGGCACGGTGATGATGGCGATCGGCGCCCTCGGCCTCGGCGCCCAGCCCACACTCCAGAACCCCACCTACGGCAAGGCCATCCTCGGACTGCCGGCGCGGGTGCACAGTTCCGGGTTGGCGGTGACCATGGTCGGCACCGTCATCGTGATGCTGGCGTGGCTACTGCTCGGCCGGTTCGCGCTGGGTTTGCAGTCCAATCGGGTGCGTCGGCTCAGCCGGTCGCAGTTGGATCGCACCCTGCTGCTGTGGATCATTCCGCTCTCGGTCGCGCCACCCATGTTCAGCCAGGACGTGTATTCCTATCTGGCGCAGGGCGAAATCGCGGCGCGCGGACTCGACCCCTATGACGTGGGGCCGGTGCAGGGTCTCGGCCAGGATCATGTCCTGACGCGCAGCGTTCCCAATATTTGGCAGAATTCGCCGGCACCGTACGGACCGCTCTCGATCTGGTTCGGTAAGGGAATTGCCGAACTCACCGGGGAGAACATTCTCGCGGGAGTGCTGCTGCATCGCCTGCTCGCACTGATCGGCGTCGCCTGCATCGTGTGGGCACTGCCGCGTCTGGCCCAGCGGTGCCGCGTATCCAGTGTCGCCGCGCTGTGGCTCGGCGCCGCGAACCCCCTGGTGATATTCCACCTGGTATCCGGTGTGCACAACGAGGCCATGATGATCGGCCTGATGCTCGTCGGCCTGGAATTGTGCCTGGCGGCGCTGAGCCGCGTCGGCCCGCTTCGTGGGCATACGCTGACCTTGTTCCTGGCGGGCGCCACCGCCATCGCGCTCTCCGCGACCATCAAGATTCCCTCGATGCTCGCGCTGGCCTTCGTCTGGATGGCGTTGAGCCGACGGTGGGGCCGCGATGGGCGCGCCATCCTCACCTCGGCACTCCTGCTCGGCAGTGTCACCGCGACGGTGATGCTGGCGGTCTGTCTCGGCAGCGGCCTCGGCTTCGGCTGGATCGACACCCTGACGACCGCCAACTCCGTGCGCAGCTGGATGTCGCTGCCGACGGCGCTCGGCGTGGCCACCGGATTCGGTGGCGTACTCCTGGGATTGGGCGACCATACGACCGCGCTGCTGAGCATTACCCGGCCCATCGCGGCGGCCGCGGCCGCACTCATCGTGGTGCGGCTGCTGATCGCCACCTGGAGCGGCAGGCTGCATCCGGTCGGTGCGCTCGGCGTCGCCTTCGGCGCGGTGGTGCTGTTGTTCCCGGTGGTGCAGCCCTGGTATCTGCTGTGGGGCATCGTGCCGCTGGCCGCCTGGGCCAACCGGCCCGCCTTCCGCGTCCCGGCGACGGTGGCATCGGCGGTGGTCGCCGTGCTGCTGATGCCGTCGGGCAGCGACATCACGCCGTTCGTGCTCATCTACGCGGCCGCCATCACGATCGTCACCTGCCTGCTGATGATCCTGGCCACCCGCAAGTCACTGCCGTGGCGAATGAACCGAGCGGGCGCCGAAACGGCGGTCCCCGCGACGCCCGCATCCGGGTCGAGAGATTGACCGTGCAGGGGTGTCTTCCAGGTCACATCGGTCGACCGCTTACGGTGTGACATCGTGCGGGAGCGGAGCGAGCGAACAATGGGCACGGCACCCTCGGGCGCGGCGGGGCCGAGCGCCTGCGAGGCGCGGTCGTGACTACAGCCTCTGGACCCGCCGTCCGCGTCGACGGCGTCGTCAAGCGTTATGGCGAGACCACCGCGGTCGACGGCCTGTCCTTCGATGTCGAACGGGCACAGGTGCTTGCGCTGCTCGGGCCGAACGGCGCCGGGAAGACGACCACCGTCGAAATGTGCGAGGGTTTCGTCACCCCGGACGCGGGTTCGGTGCGGGTACTGGGACTTGATCCGATCGCCGATTCCGACCGGCTGCGCCCGCGCATCGGCGTCATGTTGCAAGGCGGCGGCGCCTATCCCGGCGCCCGGGCCGGTGAGATGCTCGAATTGGTCGCCTCCTACTCGGCCGATCCGCTCGACCCCGAATGGCTGCTGCGCACGCTCGGGCTACAGGACAACCGCCGCACGCCGTACCGCCGTCTCTCCGGCGGTCAGCAGCAGCGGCTCGCGCTGGCCTGCGCGCTGGTCGGACGACCGGAGATCGTATTCCTGGACGAGCCGACCGCGGGACTGGACGCGCAGGCCCGGTTGATCGTGTGGGAGCTGATCGACGCGCTGCGCCGCGACGGCGTCACCGTGCTGCTCACCACGCACGTGATGGACGAGGCCGAGCAACTCGCCGACCAACTGGTGATCATCGACCACGGGCAGATCGTCGCCGCGGGCACCCCGGCCGAGGTCACCGCGCACGGCGCCGCGGGTCAGCTGCGCTTCACCGCGCCGCCGAAGCTCGATCTGACACTGTTGAAATCGGCCCTGCCGGAAGGGTTCTCGCCGCGCGAGACCTCGCCCGGCGCATACCTGGTGGAGGGCGAGATCGACCCGCAGGTGCTGGCGACCGTCACCGCGTGGTGTGCCCAGCTCAATGTGCTGGCCACCGATATCCGGATCGATCAGCGTCGGCTCGAAGACGTCTTCTTGGAACTCACCGGACGGGACCTACGCGGATGACGCAGCCAGACCTGACCGCCAATCGCTTCGCACCCGGCACCTTCACCCCGGATCCGCGCCCGACCACCCGCGCCGCGATGCTCGCGGCGCAGACCCGGCTCGAGCTGATCCTGTTGCTGCGCAACGGCGAACAGCTGTTGCTCACCATGTTCATCCCGATCACGCTGCTGGTCGGCCTGAGCCTGCTGCCCTTCGGCGATCTCGGCAACACCCGCGTCGACAAGATCGTGCCCGCGGTGATGATGGTGGCCGTCATGTCCACCGCATTCACCGGCCAGGCCATCGCGGTCGGCTTCGACCGCCGCTACGGGGCACTGAAACGCCTGGGCGCCACCGCGCTTCCGCGCTGGGGCATTATCGCGGGCAAGAGCGCCGCGGTACTGATCGTGGTGGTGATGCAGGCAATCCTGCTCGGCGCCATCGGTTTCGCGCTCGGCTGGCGGCCCGGTGTGGTCGGCCTGGTGTTCGGCGCGCTCGTCATCGCACTCGGCACCTTCACCTTCGCCGCCATGGGCCTGCTGCTCGGCGGCACCTTGAAGGCGGAGATCGTACTGGCGCTGGCCAATATCCTCTGGTTCGTCATGCTGGGCATCGCCAGCATCGTCTTCGCCTCCGATGATCTGCCGACCGCGGTCGATGTGCTGGCCCGCCTGATCCCCTCCGGCGCCCTGGCCGTCACCCTCGATGACGCCCTGCACAGCGGTATCGACTGGTTCGGCGTGGCCGTCCTCACCACCTGGGGCATCGGATCGGCCTTCCTCGCCACCCGCCTCTTCCGCTTCCACTGATTCGAGCTGCCACAGACCATGTCCCCGCCGCACAGAGGTCACAACCTCTGTGCGGCGCCCAGTGGGTCTGTGGCAGACCGGTGGAGTGTCTAACGACACTTTGTAGTAGACCGGGTGTGGGGGGCGGTTGGGGGGTCGCTACGATCGTCGGGTGGTGTATCGCGCATTCTTGCGACTCGTCGACCGGCTCCCGCTTCCCTCGTTGCGGGTGCAGCGGCTGATCGCGGTTGCGGTCGTTCTCACCCAGGCGGGGATCGCGGTTACCGGGTCGATTGTGCGGGTCACCGCCTCGGGACTGGGCTGTCCGACCTGGCCGCAGTGCTTTCCCGGCAGCTTCACCCCGGTCGCGGTGTCCGAGGTGGCGGCGTTGCACCAAGCGGTCGAATTCGGTAATCGCATGTTGACCTTCGTGGTCAGCCTCTTCGCGGGCCTGATCGTGCTGGCCGTCGTTCGCGCCCGCCGCCGACACGAAGTGCTGGTGTACGCCTGGCTGATGCCGGGCGGCACGGTGCTGCAGGCAATCATCGGCGGCATTACGGTCCGCACCGGGCTGCTGTGGTGGACGGTTGCCGTGCACCTGCTTGCTTCGATGCTGATGGTGTGGCTCGCGACGGTCATGTACGCGAAGATCAGCGAACCCGACGACGGCATCGAAACCGTCCAGGCGCCCGCGCCCCTGCGCTGGCTCAGCGTCCTGAGCGGGGTCGCCCTGGCCGCCGTCCTGGTGGCGGGCACCCTGGTCACCGCCGCGGGCCCGCATGCGGGTGACAAGGGTATCGAGCGACCCGTTGCCCGCCTCGAGGTCGAGATCGTCACCCTGGTCCACCTGCACTCGCAGCTGCTGGTCGGCTATCTGGCCCTGCTCATCGGCCTCGCGTTCGGTCTATTCGCCGTCGGCATCACTCCCGCCGTCCGCACCCGCCTGTTCGCCCTGCTGGCCATCGTCTGCTCCCAGGCCCTCATCGGTGTCGTCCAGTACTTCACCGATGTCCCCGCCGTCCTCGTCGTCTTCCACGTCGGTGGCGCCGCCGCCTGCACCGCGGCCACCGCCGCCCTCTGGGCCTCGCTCCGCACGCGCGAGCAGGTCCTCGCACCCGAAACGGCCGCCGCTACCCAGGCGGCCTAGATACCCTCTCGACGAGCCACCGGCTCCGGAGGAGATCCCGCCGCCGGGCCCTGAACCTCGGTGCCGCCGCGTGTTGCACGACTCCTGCCCGCCCGGCGTGGCCATGAACACATAGCGCTGGATCCGGTCCTGGCCCGGCTCCCGTCGGCGTTCATCGCAACGACGGGTGCACCCGCGATATCGCGACAGTACGCACCGCTCCGGTCCGGGCGATCATGGCTCGACGTCGACCCAGCGCACGCCGCAACGCTCACCGACTTCGTCGCGAGCACTTGTCGACCGATATGTAACCCCGGTCTGCGGCGATTGATACGACAGGCCGGAAACGCGGATGCCGTCGGCTCGGGACTTTGGTCCTCTCGAACATGCCCTCGGACCCGATGCGGCGGCCGGGGTCGGGTACAAGGGTGGGTGGGGTAGTTCGATAACGAATTGGTGACGCCCACCGATGAACACCACGACACCCGACGGATCGCGGTGCCGAGAAGGAGAGAGGCCCCCGATGACGAACCGCCCGCCCCGCTGTCCGACCCAGCCCAATACGGCACCGCTGGCCTCGCTAGCCGTCCTGCTCGGCGTAATCATGGTGCTGGCCGCCGTTGCCGAATTGGATCGGATTCCCGGCTGGGCCGCCGACTACGGAACGGTGCTCATCGTCATGGCCATCGCGACATACCTGGCCGTGGCCGGGCGGGTATTGCACTGGGGAATCGGCGAACTGCTCGATCCCGAACGGCCGTAACGACCGTGGCCGCGCGGGCTCAGTTCTCGTTGCGCGCCTTGGGGAATCGGGTCTGCTTGGCGACCCAGCCCGCCATCTGCGCCCAATGACTGCGGCGCGGGGTGACGACGGAGGTCAGCTCGCGGTCCCATTCGTCGGCCTCGGTGAGGCCGTTCACGGCCGCCACGAGCGCCTTGGCGGAGGGCAGGTCGTCTACCACCCGATCACCGAGGATGCCGTCGCTGCCGACCAGGGTGACGCGCACGCCGACGCGGCCGATCGGCTGCAGGACGGCGGTGGCGGAGCCGCCGTGTTCGGCGACGAATCCCTTGACGGAGTCCACGAGGACCCCCGACAGCTTGACCGGGGCCGGGGCAGCAGCTTCAACGCTCATATGCGTGAGTTTACCGACCGGTAGGACACGGTCCAGCCCCGCCTGTGTCGAACCGCCCCGCCGGTGTAGAACTGAATGCTATGCGCGCCATTCAGGTTTCCGAACACGGTGGTCCCGAGGTCCTGAAGTACGCGGAGGTGCCGGATCCGCAGATCGGGCCCGATCAGCTGCTCGTCGATACCGAGGCGATCGGGATCAATTTCATCGACATCTACATCCGGACCGGTTTCTACCCGCAGCCCGTGCCGTACATTCCGGGCGCCGAGGGCACCGGCGTGGTCGCGGAGGTCGGCGCGAATGTGACCGATTTCGCGGTCGGCGACCGGGTCGCGTGGGCCGCGGCGCCGGGCAGTTACGCGCAGCGCGTCGCGGTGAACGCCGCGGTCGCGGTGCCGGTGCCGGACGGGGTGCCCGCACCGGTCGCGGCCTCGGCATTGCTCCAGGGCATGACCGCGCACTACCTGGTCGAGTCCATCTACAAGCCGGAACCCGGTGAATCGATCCTGGTGCACGCGGGCGCGGGTGGCGTCGGACTGATCCTGACCCAGCTCGCGGCGTCCCGCGGCGTCCGGGTCATCACCACCGTCTCCTCCGACGAGAAGGAGAAGCTGTCGCGCGCGGCGGGAGCCGCCGAGGTATTGCGCTACTCCGATGACCTCGCCGACCAGGTTCGCGCCCGCACCGACGGTGTCGGCGTCGCCGCGGTGTACGACGGCGTCGGCAAGTCCACCTTCGAGGCGAGCCTCGCCTCGCTACGCATCCGCGGCACACTCGCCCTCTTCGGCGCGGCCAGCGGTCCGGTGCCGCCGTTCGACCTGCAACGTCTCAATCCGGCGGGCTCCCTCTTCGTCACCCGGCCGACGCTGGTCCACTACACCCGCGACCGCGCCGAATTGCTCTGGCGCGCGGGCGATATCCTCGCCGCGGTCGCGGACGGCACCCTGCACCTCAGGATCGGCGCCACCTATCCCCTGGCCGAGGCCGAGCGGGCGCATCGTGATCTGGAGGGCCGCAACACCACCGGCTCCATCGTGCTACTGCCCTGATCCGAGCGGTCGGCTACGACCCGCAGAACACCGAAGGTCCCGCCGAGTCGGCGGGACCTTCCCTGTCTCCATATTGTGTCACATGTACTTCTAGAGGTACCGCCACTGGATTCGGGCGACCTCGGTGTCGGCGGTGCAGCCCTTGTGCCCATAAAGCAGGGCCGGATCACCTGGACTGATCCCCCCGAGAGATGACGGCCTGGAGAAGGCCGAATCCGAATCTCAGACGGAAAACCTCTCCGCTCTCCAGGTGTCGAGCTGTCAGGACTCGGTACGATGGGCCCCAGGTTTCGAATTCTTCGATTCGATCGAACATTTCAGGCAGTTCGCTTTCGAGTATTTCCCACGGACGCACCACCAAATCAGTTTCTCGACCATCCCGGCGACTGAATTCAGTAGTAGAGAACACGCGCCCAGTCGAATCGAAGGAAACGATGTAGAGAAACTCCTTCCAGATGGGCAGTGAGAATGCGACGCTTCCTTCCGGGTGCGAGCCGGGAACGCGCACCTGGTCCAGCATGGGGAGGATGTTGCTGGCGACCCCACCGTCGAGTACCCAGAGTGCCTGGTGGACGTTGTCAAATTTTGCGAACATGTCCTGTTTCGATGATCCGAGATCGGCCAGCGCGGCGGTGCGGAGCGACTCGGGCGGATCCATGGCCTTCAGCAGATACAGCTGAAAATCCGCCAATCCCAGATCATCCTCCAACATGAGCTACCTCACCGTTTTTCGTCATAGCCGGTCCTCCGTTTTCCGGAAATGCCGCCTTGGCTTTCGCGGCTTCTCCGATCTGTCGACCGGTCTCGGCGAGAATCTGATCCTTGTTCGGTGGCGTGACGTCCGAGTCGTAGTTGTCGGCCAGAGACTCCGCTACTTCCATGAGGATGTTACCGAGGGCGTCTCCCGCGGCCATTGATGCTTTCGCTGTTCGATGGCGGCGAGCAGCCCGCATCGGGTGACAACGACGATGCCAGGGCTTGCATGAACGCGTGTATGCCCGCCAGTGTGTGCGCGGGCATCATGATGTCGCAGTACGGCAGGGCTGCCGCCATCGCACCGGTGGCCGGCCGGAATCGGGCGTCGCCCGCACGGGGATTGAGCCAGATGACGCGCCAGGCCCGCCGTCGAATCCGGGCCATCGCACGGGCGAGGACATCGGGGGTGTCACTGTCCCAGCCATCCGAGGCGATGACGACGACGGCGCCGCGCACCGCATTGCCGGACGCAGTGGTGAGCAACGTGCCGAGGCAGCGGCCGATATGCGTGCCGCCGTAGCGGTCGACTACCTTGTCGTTGGCCCGTGCCACCGCGACATCCGGCGAACGGTGCGCCAGCACCGAGGTCAGCCTGGTCAGCGAGGTGGAGAAGGCGAATACCTCGGGGCGATCGGGCGAACGGCGCTGCATCGCGGCCCGCATGAGGTGCAGGTAGACCGTCGAATACGGCTGCATCGAGCGGCTGACATCGCACACCATGACGATTCGGCGCGGGCGGCGGCGGGGACGAGTGCGGACCAGCACCGCCGATTCCCAGCCGGTGCGGCGGGAGTTGTTCATCGTTGCCCGGAAGTCGATCCGCTTGCCGTGCGGATGGTTTTCGTAACGCCGACTGCTGCGCTGCGGCCAGTGCGCCGACGCCTGCTCCAGCCAGGCCCCGACCGTCCGCAGATCGTCCGGATCGAAGTGGTCGAACGGTTCCTGCGCTCGTGCCGCGAACCGGCTCGGCAGCACGTCGGGCAGCGCCACACCCCGGTCGGTCGATCGATCGGCATCGATCGCCGATCGCAGTGTCGCCCAAGGGACTTCGCCACCCTGCCGAGACTGCCCCCGACCTTCTACGCGTGGTGCCGACGCGCGTTCGGCGGGCAGTCCGCGCGTTCGGCTCGGCGGGTCGACGCCCAGCACCGTATCGGCGAACACCGCCGCGAAGACCGCGTCGAAGGCAGCGAGATCCTGCATGCGATCGACGAGCGTGAGCCGTGCGGCCCAGTAGAACTCGGTGCGCGACCGCGGCGCCATGTGGCGCAAGGCTTGCACGAACAGCGCGGGCCCGCTCGGCGCCACCGCGACGCCACCACGGCGCAGCCGAGCGACTACCGCGACGGCGAATGCGGCCAGATCGACGCCGCGCAGCAATACCGCCCGTGTCATCGTTACCCGCGCATCCGCCTGCGTACCAGGATGATCGCGAGCACGGCCGCCAACACGAACGCGACCGCCGGCGCATACTTCTTGATCATCGCGGGCCCGACCAGATCGACGAGGTCGAGCGGTGCGGGCTCGGATTGTGCGACCGGTTGCGGACGTATCCCTCGGCTGTCCGGCCCGACTTCCGCCTTCGAGGCCGAATCGCCCTCCGCGAGTTTCGCTTCGAGGGATGTGACGAATTGACCGACCAGTTTCTCGGATACCTGTTGCAACATCCCGCTGCCGAACTGGGCGAGCTTGCCGACGATCCTGAGGTCGGTGTCCACGGTGACGCGGGTCTTGTCGCCGTCTTCGCGCAGTTGCGTGGTGATGGTCGCCGCCGCGTTTCCGGATCCGCGTGCATCCCGGCCGCTACCGTTGATGACAGCGCGATGGTCGTGGTCGTCGCGCTCGACGAAATTCGCCTTCCCGGTGAACTCGCTGGTCACCGGACCGACCTTGACCTTCATCTTGCCGAGGAACTGATCTCCCTCCCAGCCGACCATCTGGGCGCCCGGCATGAGCGGGACCACCTGCTCGAGGTCGGTCAGCACCTCCCATGCCCGCTCGATGGGTGCGTTGACGGTGAACTCGTTGGCGATCTTCATGGAGTCTCCCTCTCATCCGGTAGCGAGGCTTCGGGTGTATTCGACGAATGCCGCGTGCACGGCGGCGCGGTCGTCGGGTGTCTTGGCCAATGCGCTCAGCGCGGCGACCGCTTCCGGCGCGGTGAGATCGGCGACGTCGAGCGTCGCCAGCGCGGCGATCCAGTCGATGGTCTCCGCGACGCCGGGCGGCTTGTCGAGATCGAGATCGCGGGCGTGGGCGACGAATCGGGTGGCGTGTTCGATCAGCGCGTCGGTCGCCCCCGGCACGGTGCGTCGCACGATCGCCACCGCGCGGGCCGGCTCCGGGTAGTCGATCCAGTGGTAGAGGCAGCGCCGCCGCAGTGCGTCGTGCAGGTCGCGACTGCGGTTCGAGGTCAGCACCGCGAGCGGCGGATGCTCGGCGACAAAGGTCCCGAGTTCGGGAACGGTCACCGCGGCCTCACCGAGGAATTCGAGCAGCAGCGCTTCGAATTCGTCGTCGGCACGGTCGATTTCGTCGACCAACAGCACCGGGGGCGTCGGACCGCGATAACGCACACAACGCAGGATCGGGCGGTCGACCAGGAATGCCTCGGTGAAGAGGTCGGCTTCGGTGAGGTCGGCGCCGCGCGCCTCGGCGAGCCGGATACTGAGCAGCTGACGCTGGTAATTCCAGTCGTACAGCGCCTCGCTCACGGTGAGGCCCTCGTAACACTGCAGACGGATCAGCGGTGCACCGAGCACGGTGGCGAGGGTCTTCGCCGCCGTCGTCTTGCCTACTCCCGGTTCGCCCTCCAGTAGCAACGGCCGACCCAACGTGGTGGCCAGATAGAAGGCGGCGGCGGTTCCGGTATCGAGCAGGTAGTCGTCGGTGTCGAATCGTCGCACCACGTCCTCGATGTCGTCGAACGGCGACATCATGGTGACGCCGCGGCGCGCAAGCGCTCGTAGTCGTCCCAGGTGTCCACGTCCAAGGGAACCGGTGCGTCGACGTCGAGTCGGGACACCGCGACACGCCCCGACTCGATGATCTTCCACACGGCCTTGTCGCCGTGCAGTCGGGCCAACTCACCGAAGACGCTGCGGCTCAGCCAGAATGGATGCCCGATACCGTCGCGGTAGCGGCAGACCGTGATCGCGGCGGTCGTTCCCTCGGCGATCAGTCGGTCGACCGTCGCCGCCGACAGGCCCGGTTGATCACCGAGCATCAGTACGATTCCGGCGGCCCGGGGATGCACCGCGCTCAGAGCCGAACGTAATGACGACGAACAGCCCGAATCGAAGTCCTCGGCCATGACCACCTCCAGCCCGGTGAGATCGACCTGCTGCCGCACCGCCGCCGCCGCACCGCCGAGGGTGACGATGATCTGATCGAAAGCGCAGGATCGCACCACGTCGAGGGTGGCGCCGAGGAGCGTCGTATTCCGATACGGCAGGACCTGTTTCGCCGTGCCGAGACGCCGTGAGGTTCCCGCGGCAAGGACGACTCCGGTGACGAACCCGATTGTCATGAGCCCGTCTTCGTCGCGGCGAAGGACGTGCGGCAGCCCGCGCCGCAGAACCAGTAGTCGACATCGTCGATGATGAGATGTGGTGTGTCCGCCCCGACGGTCACGGCCATACCGCACACAGGATCGACGGCCTCGAACACGACGCTCGCCGAGCGGACCGGAACGGCCAAGCCACCCTTGCGGATCGCCTGGATCAGTTCCGCGACAATCGAGACGGCTATCTCCGCGGACGTCTTGGCGCCGATCGGCAAACCCACGGGAGTGCGCACGCGCGCACGCTCGGCGTCGGTCAATCCGAGCTCGTCGAGAATCGACGCGCCCCGAATCCGGCTGGCCACCAAACCGACATATCCCACACCCGCGTCGAGCGCGACGCGGATCAGCTCGGCTTCCGGGCCACCGTGACTCGCGATCACCATCGCCGTCGTGTCGGTGGGCGAATCCAGTGAGTCGGCATCGGCAACACTGCGCTGCACCCCGAATCCCACCAGTTCGCACATTTCGGCCAAGGCGTCCGCGATAGGTGTCGCGCCGCAGATGCGCACCAGCGGTGCTGGGTTCTGTGGCTCGAGGAAGATCTCCAGCGCTCCGCCGGACAGACAGGGATTCACCACCACCGCCGCGCCGGGCGCCTCCGGGAACTGCAGATCGCCATCGGGTAGCACGCGCAGCAGCACGCTCTCGTTCGACTGGAGGGCACCCAGCGCCGCCTTACGGACCGAGTTCTGGGCGCATTGGCCGCCGACGAATCCTTCGATCGTCCCGTCCTGCAATAGGATCGCCTCGTCGCCCGCGTGCGCCGAGGTCGGCTGCTGGGCGCGCACGACGGTCGCGTGCACGAACGGCGTCCGGGAGCCGACCAGCTGCTGTACCCGCTCGGCGATCTTCATCGGTGATCCCATCGCTCACATCCACTCAGATGGGCGGTGTGGCCCGCCCCTGCATCGCTTCCCAGACCCGCGACGGCGTCAGCGGCATATCGGCGTGCCGAACTCCGAACGGCGCCAACGCATCCACCACCGCGTTGACCACCGCCGCCGGTGATCCGACGGTGGCCGATTCGCCGACGCCTTTCGCTCCGATCGGATGGTGCGGTGAGGGGGTGACCGTGTACCCGGTCTCGAAATGCGGAACCTCGAGCGCGGTCGGGATGAGGTAATCCATCAGGGATCCGCCGAGGCAGTTACCGTCCTCGTCGAAGGCGATGATCTCCATCAGCGCCATACCGATGCCGTCGGCGAGGCCGCCGTGCACCTGGCCCTCGATGATCATCGGATTGATCCGGGTTCCACAGTCGTCGACGGCCAGGAAACGCCGGACCTTGACCACGGCCGTCCCCGGGTCGATGTCGACGACGCAGAAGTACGCACCATAGGGGTAGGTGAGATTTTCCGGGTTGTAGCAGATCTGCGCGTCGAGTCCACCCTCGATGCCCTCGGGCAGATCGGCGGTGCCGTGTGCGCGCATCGCGATCTGCTGGATCGTCACGGCCGCGGACGGATCGCCCTTGACGTGGAACGAGCCCTTCTCCCACTCCAGGTCGGCGACGGAGACCTCGAGCATGCCGGACGCGATGATCCGCGCCTTGTCGCGCACCTTCCGCGCCACCAGTGCGGCAGCCGCGCCCGAGACCGGTGTCGACCTGGTGCCGTAGGTGCCAAGGCCGAACGGAGTCTGATCGGTGTCGCCGTGCACCACGTCGATGTCGTCCGGTGGTATGCCGAGTTCCTCGGCGACGATCTGGGCGAACGTCGTCTCGTGCCCCTGCCCCTGGGTCTGCACCGACAGGCGCACAACGGCCTTGCCGGTCGGATGGACACGCAGCTCACATCCGTCGGCCATACCGAGTCCGAGGATGTCCATATCCTTGCGCGGACCCGCGCCGACGGCCTCGGTGAAGAAGGACATCCCGATGCCCATCAACTCGCCGCGGGCGCGCTTGTCCCGCTGTTCCTTTCGCAAGGCGTCGTAGCCGATCATGTCCATCGCCAGTCGCATGGTCTTCTCGTAGTCGCCGGAGTCGTAGGTCCAGCCGGTCTTGCTGGTGTACGGGAACTGTTCGGGGCGAAGGAGATTCCGTAGCCGCAGCTCGGCCGGATCCATCTTCAGTTCATAGGCCAGGCAATCCACCAATCGCTCGACGAAGTAGACAGCCTCGGTGATCCGGAACGAGCACGCGTAGGCGACGCCACCGGGCGCCTTATTGGTGTAGACCGCGGTCACCTTGCAGTAGGCGGCCTCGATGTCGTAGCTGCCGGTGAAGACGCCGAAGAAGCCGGCCGGATATTTCAACGGCGCGGCCTGGCCGTTGAAGGCGCCGTGATCGGCGAGCACCGTCGACCGGATGGCCAGGATCTTGCCATTGGAGTCGGCGGCGATCTCGCCGACCATGATGTAGTCGCGAGCGAACCCGGTGCTGGTGAGATTTTCGCTGCGATCCTCCATCCACTTCACCGGTTTGCCCAGCAATAACGAACCGACGATGGCGCAGACATATCCCGGATAGATGGGCACCTTATTGCCGAACCCGCCGCCGATATCGGGTGAGATCACCCGGATCTTATGTTCGGGCAGCCCCGCCACCAACGCGTAGAGCGTGCGGTGGGCATGCGGCGCCTGACTCGTCGACCACAGCGTGAGCTTGCCCGTCACGGGATCGAGATCCGCGACGGCGCCGCAGGTCTCCATCGGGGCGGGATGCACTCGCGGATAGACGATCTCCTGCTTCACGACGACGTCGGCGCGCGCGAATACCGCCTCGGTCGCGGCGGCGTCGCCGGTCTCCCAGTCGAAGCAATGGTTGTCGCGCTTGCCCTCGAGATCGTCGCGGATCACCGGCATCTCGGGCGCCAGTGCGGTCCGGGCGTCGATCACCGGATCGAGCATCTCGTATTCGACGTTGATGAGTTCCAACGCGTCACGCGCGGAGTAGCGATCCTCGGCGACGACGAAGGCCACCTCTTGGCCCTGGAACCGGACCTTGTCCGTCGCCAGCACCGCCTGGACATCATTGGAGAGGGTCGGCATCCAAGCCAGGCCCTTCGCCGCGAGGTCCGCGCCCGTGACAACCGCCTTGACCTTCGGATGTGCCTGTGCCGCGGAGACATCGACGCTCACGATCCGCGCGTGCGCGAACGGGGACCGCAGGATCGCCAAATGCAGCATGCCGGGCAGCGACACATCGTCGACGAAGTTGCCGCGTCCGCGAATGAACCGCGGATCCTCCTTGCGGAGCATCCTGCCGTGACCACACGGCTTGTGGTCGTTGTCTACCCGGTCTTCGGGCCGGGACTCGACGGTGGTCATGACGTGCTCCCTACCGGCGTCGGCGGGGCGGCGGGTTCGGGCTCCACCGCTTCACCTCGTTGCTTCGCCGCGGCCCACTGGATCGACCGCACGATGGTGGTGTATCCGGTGCAGCGGCAGATCTGGCCCGAGATCGCCTCCCGGATGGTCTGCTCATCGGGATTCGCGTTGCGGTCGAGCAGGGCGCGGGCGGTGATCATCATTCCGGGCGTGCAGAATCCGCATTGCAACCCGTGACACTGCATGAAGCCCTCCTGCACGGGATCGAGCTGTCCGTCCACCTCGAGCCCCTCGACCGTGCGCACCGCGTGGCCGCTCGCCATGGCGGCGAGCATGGTGCACGACTTCACCGGCTCGCCATCGAGCTCCACCACACAGGTGCCGCAGTTGCTGGTGTCGCAGCCCCAGTGGGTTCCGGTGAGCCGCAATTGATCTCGCAGGAAATGCACGAGCAAGGTGCGTGGCTCGACCTCCGCGGTCACCGGCTCGCCGTTGACGGTCATATTTACCTGCATGGCTAATTCCCTTTCAGCGCAGCATCATCCAGTACCCGCTCGACCGCGGTGCGCAGCGCGCGAATCGTCAGTTCGGACGCGAGATGGCGCTTGTAGTCGGCGCTGCCGCGCGCATCGGAGACAGGTGAGCACGCCGCGCTCGCCCGGCGGCCCGCCTCCGCGAAAACCTCCTCGGCGGGCGGCTCACCGATGAGCACGCCGGCCGAAGCGGCGAGCGCCGCTGGATCGGGGTCGACCGCCGTCAGACCGATCCGCGCGGCCGCGATCGTCCCGCCCTGCAATGTCACCGTCGCGCCCGCCGCCGCGACCGCCCAGTCGCCGACCCGGCGCTCCACCTTCTCGTACGCACTCGATGTCCTATGCCGCACGGGAATTCGGATCTCGATGAGAATTTCGTTGTGCGACATGGCGGTTTCGTACGGACCGACCAAGAAGTCGTCCATCGCGATCTCCCGTTCGCCGGACGGTCCGCGCACCAGGCAGGTGGCGCCGAGGACCGTACAGACCGTGGTGAGATCTTCGGCCGGATCGGCCTGGCACAGCGAACCTCCGATCGTGCCGCGGTTGCGCACGACCGGATCGGCGATCACGCGCTCGGCGTCACGGAAGATCGGGCACACCGCCGCGAGGCGGTCGGATTCGAGTAGGTTCCGATGCCGGACCATGGCACCGATTCGCACCAGGGTCGGATCGGTGACGATGTATCCCAGCTCGGCAGCCAGGTCGTTGATGTCGATGAGATATTCCGGATTGGCCAGACGCAGCTTCATCATCGGCAGCAGGCTGTGCCCGCCCGCGATGATGCGCGCCTCCTCCCCCAGCCGGTCCAGTAGTCCGATGGCGTGATCCACGCCCGTTGCGCGCTCGTATTCGAATGGCCCAGGAACTTGCATGTGATCGACCTCACATCAGCGGGAATAGGCCCAGCCTTTGCCCCGCCGGTGCAGTCGTCAAGACCGATTTAAGGAATCACTTAATTCGCTGTTCGTGACCGGTGTGTGGTGGATCCGGCCGCCGGTCCGGGTCAGTGCAGCGCCGTGTCCGCCCCAACGTCGCGCGATGATCTCGGCCGCGATAGACACCGCTGTCTCCTCGGGTGTCCGGCCTCCCAGATCCAGCCCGATCGGGCTGGCAAGCCGGGAGAGTTGCTCGTCGGTGAGGCCGGCCTCTCGCAACCGGGCCAGCCGCTCGTCGTGTGTGCGACGCGACCCCATGGCGCCGACATAGCCGATCTCCGGCGCGCGCAGTGCCACCTCGAGCAGCGGAACGTCGAACTTGGGATCGTGGGTCAGCACACAGACGACGGTCCGCGAATCGACCGCGCCTGCCGCGACCTGCGCGGCCAGGTAGCGGTGCGGCCAGTCGACGACGACCTCGTCGGCGGTCGGGAACCGGGCGGAGGTGGCGAAGACCGGCCGCGCGTCGCACACCGTCACCCGGTACCCGAGAAACGATCCCTGCTGGGCGACCGCGGCGGCGAAATCGATCGCCCCGAACACCAGCATCCGCGGCTGCCGGGCATAGCTGGCGACGAAAACCGCCATGCCCTCGCCGCGACGCTGCCCGTCCGGACCGTAGGACAGCACCTCGCTGCGGCCCGCCGCGAGCAGACCACGGCCGTCATCGATCACCGCATCGTCGGCGCGCGCCGACCCCAGCGTGCCGTGCGCCTCGCTCGGCCGGATCAGCAACCGACGCCCCACCCACGCGGCACCCGGATGCTCGATGACGGTCGCGATCGCGACCGGCCGCTGATCGGCGATATCCGCGGCGACCTCACCGAGTTCAGGAAATGTCTCCCGTGAGATCGCCTCGACGAAGATATCGATGATGCCGCCGCAGGTGAGACCAACGGCGAATGCGTCGTCATCGGAGAAGCCGTACCGCTGCAGCACCGGACGACCGGTCCGGATGACGTCGGTGGCGAGTTCATAGACCGCGCCTTCGACGCAGCCACCGGAGACCGAACCGCCGACCGTGCCGTCCGGGGCGACAACCATGGCGGCACCGGGCGGTCGCGGAGCCGACCGGAAGGTCCGCACGACCGTCGCGACCCCAGCCGTGCCCCCGGCGTCCCAGGTTGTCATCAGATCCGCGAGCACGTCCTGCATGATGCGTTCTCCAGGCGCAATGCGGCGGTAGGCACCGCGTTCACCTCCAAACTAGACTCGAATCGTGACGCCCGCCCAGCTTCGGGCCTACTCGACCGTGGTGCGGCTCGGCTCCGTCCATGCGGCGGCCAGAGAGCTGGGGATGTCCGACGCCGGTGTCTCGATGCACATCGCCCAGCTGCGCAAGGAGCTCGACGACCCGCTGTTCACCCGCGCGGCGACGGGTCTGACTTTCACGCCCGGCGGGCTGCGCCTGGCCAGCCGGGCGATCGAGATACTCGGATTGCAGCGCCAGACCGCCGTCGAGGTGAGCGAGGCGGCGCACGGCCGACGGCTGCTGCGCATCGCGGCATCGAGCGCATTCGCCGAACATGCCGCGCCCGGCCTCATTGACCTGTTCGCGGCGCGGGCGAAGGATCTGTCGGTCGAGCTGAGTGTGCATCCCACCAGCCAGTTCCGCAGGCTGATCGAGACCCGTGCGGTGGATATCGCACTGGGGCCCGGGCCGGACGGCACCGACACGACCATCACCGCCCGGCCGTTCCTGAAGTATCAGATCATTTCGGTCGCGCGCCCCGACAGCCCGCTGGCAGACCTCGCACCACATCCGGCGCTGCTGCGGGAGCAGCAATGGATGCTGGGCCCCAGCGCCGGCAGTGTCGACGGGCACATCGCGACGATGCTGCGCGAGTTGGCCATTCCCGAATCACACCAGCGGATCTTCCAGAGCGACGCCGCCGCCCTCGAAGAGGTCCGCCGTGTCGGGGGCATCACCCTGACGATCGGCTTCGCGGTCTCCTCCGACCTCGCGACCGGTCGGTTGAGCCACATCAAGGGACCCGGCCTTCAGGTATCCGATGAGTGGTGCGCGACCACCCTGCCGCCCGACACTCGCCAGCCCGCGGTGTCGGAACTGCTGCGGTTCATCACCACCCCGCGATGCCTCCAGGCGATGATCCGCGGGTCCGGGGTGGGCGTCACCCGGTTCCGCCCGAAAGTGCATGTGACGCTGTGGAGTTGAACGCGGGCACCGCTCTGCGTCTCACGGCGTTTCCAGGATCTCGAATGACGGGACCGCCACCCCATCGATAAACCTTCCGCACTGGTATCCGGTCAATGCGATACCGAGCGCCAGGATCGCATTGAAGTAGTCCGGATCATCGTCATCGTCTTGGACCGCCCATAGCGCGTCGTTCTCGATTCCAGCGAGAATATCCGCGGGAATATCGCCCCAGATTTCCGGACCACCGTCGTCCATCGGAGCTGCGACACCCCAGACCTTTCGACCATCACGCCACACCACCACCTCCGCACCACCGGCACCGTCGACCTCCCCGACCCCGATCACCTCGCAGCCGACGGACAACTCCGCCAAATTCCATGTGCCTTCGACGGGTTCGTCGGCTCGATCCTCGACCAACAGATACGAGCCATCCGGGCGCACCGAACCAGCCAGCACAGGTGTGGGGCGATCCGACCGAACCCCGCTCGGCTGGACACCGAGCGCCGTCCACACCTGCTGCGGCCTCATCCCGCGCACGAGCAGCCAATTAGAGTTGAATCCCATAGTGAATCCCCGAATCTCCCGCCGACCGAACGCACGATACCGAAGCCATCCGACATGATTCGGACCCAGAAAGGCTCACCTGAGGCGGGCATCACCAGGCGCCCTGGTTCGAGGTCGAAGACTCGGCCCGGTTCTCGGCCCGACATCTGGGCCGGGTGGTCACGTCACCGAGCTGAGGCCGATGGAGCTCGAAACGCCCACTCGGCACGCCCGGTCGACCGCGCCGGAGTAGCCTACGGGACGTGCGGTCCTCACAGGTCGCCATCGTTTTCGCCCTCAGCGCGGCCGTCTGTATCGCGCTCGGGGCGGTGATCCGCCAGCGTGCCGCCGCTCGAACAGCCGACACGCCCGATTCGCCCGCGGTCATGGGCGGACTGCTCCGCTCGCCCGATTGGTGGCTCGGAACGCTGGTAGGCGTCGGCGGGTTCGCTTTCCAGGCGGCAGCCTTGGGTAGGGGCGCGCTGATGCTCGTGCAGCCCCTGTTGGTGCTGTCGCTGCTGTTCGTACTGCCGCTGGGCGCGTGGCTCAACGGACGCTCGGTATCGGCCCGCGACTGGGCTTGGGCGCTGGCGCTGACCGCCGGAATCGCGATTCTGGTGGTGGTCGGCGACCCCCGCCCCGGTCGGCCGCACGCCGAGGCCTTGCACTGGGTGATAGTGGGGCTGGTCTCCGTTCCCTTGTTCACCGCCGCGCTGCTCGGCGCCCGTGCCTGGCCGGGTCCGCGGCAGGCGGTACTGCTGGGTGTGTCCTCCGGTGCGCTGTTCGGGCTCGCCGCCGTGCTCGTCAAGGGCGTGGTCTCGACCGCCGACCGGGGCGCGAACGCCGTCTTGTTCTCGGCCGAGACGTACGCGCTGATCATTGTCGGCCTCACCGCCACGGTGGTGCAGCAGTACTCGTATCGGGCCGGAAGCCTGCACGCATCATTCCCGGCGGCGACGGTCGTCGAACCGGTGGTGGTCGGTGCCCTGGGATTCCTGGCGCTCGGCGAATACCTGGATGTGGACGTCGCGCTGGTCGCGCTGCTGGTGGCCGCGCTCATCACGGTGGCCGTCGCGACGGTCGCGCTCGCGCAGGACAAAAGCGCCGACGCCGCGCCTGCCCACCGCGGACCACCGCGCCGCACACCACTCAGAGACGCACCGTCCCGGTCTCGCGGCGACAACTCATAGCCGGAGCGTCATCGACCGGGGTCGGCTACGACCCGCAGAACGCCAGGATCACCGGCCGGATCCGCGCGGTCTGATACTCCTCGTCACCGAGGTTGCCCGCGCCGTCGGTCACCGACATCACCACACGTCGCCGCCCGTCTGGGGTGCTCAGCGCCCAGGAGTAGTAGCCCGGTATCGCCCCGTTGTGGCCGATGCCGTGACAACCCGATCGGTTCTTCAGTTCGGACAGGCCGAGACCGTAGCCGAGGGTTTCGTCGGGCGCGGGACGGAACGCCTGCATCTCGGCCATCAGATGCGGGGCGAGTAACCGCCCTTCGGCGAGTGCGGCCAGGAAGGTATCGAGGTCCGCGGTGGTCGAGATCATCTCACCCGCGGCCCCCGCCCATGATGGATTCCAGCCTGTCACGTCGAGCGCCGCGCCGTCGGGGCCGACCGGCCAATATCCGTGCGCGTGCGGGCCGCGGATCGCCGCCGACGGGCTCGGAATTTCGGTGCCCCACAGGCCGAGCGGAACGATGATTCGCAGGTACACCTGCGCGGCGTACGGCAGGCCGGTGAGTTCCTCGATGAGCAGCCCCGCCATCAGATAGTTCGTATTCGAATACCGCCATTCGGTTCCCGGCTCGAACCGCAGCGGCATCGAAACCGCCCACCGGACCAGGTCTTCGGGCCGATACACCGCGGCCGTGTCCTCGCTGAGCGGGCTCTGTAGCGTCCCGTCGATCGTGTCTCTACCGGTGTAGTCGAACAGTCCGCTGGTGTGTCCCAGGATCATTCGGACGGTGATCCGTTCGTCCAGCGTCAACCGGGGCAGGTGTCGCGCCACCGGATCGTCCAAACCCAGTCTGCCTTCCCCCACCATCTGCAAGAGGACCGTCGCGACAAAGGTTTTCGTGATACTCCCGATCCGGAATCGGCCGTCCACCGGAACACCCTCGGGTCGGCCACGCTCGGCGACACCCGCGCTCGCGGTCCACGTACCCGTCTCGTCCCGCATCCTGAGCTGCACACCGGTCGCCCCCGCCGCGACCAGGTCGTCCATCGCCTGTTGTACCGCTACATGATCGGAAGTCTCCGCCGCGGCGTCGGTACCCGCGGGCCCGACCAGCGCGACAATCGCCAGAACGGCGACAACGGCCGCACGCACCCGCATTCGTACCCCCCTCGAACATTTGCCGACTCCGCCGAGTATCACCATCGGAATACCGTGGCGCAAGGCGTATTCGAGTGCGCTGGACTACACCGGATCGATCTTCAGTAGTCGCGCCCGGTGAGGCCGCGGTAGACGAACCGCGTCAACCCATCTATCGCCTGCTCGTCGGTCAACTCGACGGTGCCGTCCTCCACCACTTGCAGCAGTCCCTGCGTCACCAGGAACATCATCGCGAGACTGCCGTCCGTACTGCTGGGCAGCCGTAACCCCTTGTCCACCAGCCCATCCAGGTGGTCGGCGATATCCGCGCGTTGCTCGACGCCGAACTGCCCGAATACCCGCGCGAAGTCCTCGCTCACGATCGCCGCCTGACTTATCGCGCGCAGCACCGTGGCGTGTTCGCGGGCGAACATCCAGTACCCGGCGATGTGGTGGCGCACCGCATCCGGATCGCTGAAGTCCGGGTTGTGCTCGGGTTGTTCGGCGCGCTCGTCACCCGCGTCGGCGAGATCTTGCAGCAACGCTTGCAGCAGCTCTTCCTTGTTCGCGAAGTGGTTGTAGAACGATCCGGCGGCGCGCCCGGCGGCCGCGGTGATGTCGGTGATCTTGGTGTTCAGGTAGCCGCGCTCGGCAAAGACCTGACGCGCAGCGTCTTTCAGCGCCTGTTCGGTTTCGGCCGATCGCTCCCGGCGGCTGCTGGCCACCCGCACCACCTCCTCTTGACAGCAAAACCTATCAAGATCATAGTGAATCCGCATTCAGTGAATTTCAATTCAGCTATGGAGGAATCGAGACGGATCAGGTACTCATCGTGGGCGCCGGCCCCACCGGCCTGACCCTGGCCATCGACCTCGCCCGCCAGGGCATCCCGGTGCGCATCATCGACAAAGCCGACGAATTCTTCGCGGGGTCCCGCGGTGACGGCATCCAGCCCCGCACCCTCGAGGTCTTCGACGACCTCGGCGTGCTCGACGCGATCCACGCCGCGAGCACCCAGACGCCGGTCATGCGGGCATATTTCGGCGGCGAATTCGTTGCCGAACGCCGGATGGCCGAACCGGTC
The DNA here is from genome assembly GCF_040654375.1 of Nocardia sp. NPDC050710. NCBI lineage: Bacteria > Bacillati > Actinomycetota > Actinomycetes > Mycobacteriales > Nocardiaceae > Nocardia > Nocardia sp. NPDC050710. Next base: position 441,524 of record NZ_JBFAHV010000001.1, read on the forward strand.
GAGCCGACGCCGGCAATCCCCTACCCCAACCTCCGGGTGCTCGGACAGTCCCGCACCGAGGCGATCCTGCGCGATCGGCTCGCGGAGTTCGGTGTGCGGGTCGAACTCGGTACGGCGCTCGCAGCTTTCGAGCAGGACGCCACCGGCGTCACCGCGACGCTGGTCGACAACGCGGGCACCGAAACGGTTCGCGCGGCCTACCTGGTCGGCGCGGACGGCGGACGCAGCACGGTGCGCAAAACCCTCGGCATCCCCTTCGAGGGCAGTACCGACGAGTCGATCCGGATGCTGCTCGGCGATGTCCGGGCCGACGCGCTCGACCACGACTGCGGCTACTGGTTCGCCGCCTCCGCGGAACGCCCGATGGAGGGTATCGCGCTGTCCCCCCTGCCCGGCGGCCGCCAATTCCAGTTCGCGGCCCCGCTCGACGACGACGCCGAACCCACCCTGGAGACCCTGCAGGAATTCGTCGACCGGTACTCCGGCCGGACCGATATCGTCCTCACCGACCTCACCTGGGTCACCGTCTGGCGGCCGAATATCCGACTGGCGCAGCGCTTCCGACAGGACCGGGTATTCCTGGCCGGTGATGCCGCACACGTCCATCCGCCCACCGGCGGCCAGGGCATGAACACCGGTATCCAGGACGCGTACAACCTCGGCTGGAAGCTGGCCGCCGCGCTGCGCGGCGACGAGTCACACCTGGACAGTTACGAATCCGAACGGCGGACGGTCGCGGCCCGGGTGCTCGGAATCAGCGCCGAATTGCTCGACAAGCTGGTCGACGGCGACGAAGATGCGATGCACCGCGGCGCGGAAACCCAGCAGCTGGATATCAGCTACCGCACCGAGCGCGGCCCGCTCGTCGCCGGTGACCGGGCGCCGGACGCTCCGTTGAAGGACGCTTCCGGGCATCCGGTCCGGTTATTCGATCTGTTCCGCGGCCCGCAGGCGACGCTGCTGATTTTCGGCGAGAGCGACGAACTCCCGGCCGAATCGGACGTCAGGACATACCGGGTTATCCGGCCGGGCATATCGTCGACCGGACGGTATGTCGTCGACATCGACGGCCACGCCTTCGACGGTTACGCCGCGGTCGACGGCACGGTGATCGAAGTGCGCCCCGACGGCTACATCGCCCGCCGCGGCGACGTCAGCTCGAAGAACACCGCCGTCAGCTGAAGAAGCTGCCGACCGTATCCCAGCCGAGGACCGAATCCACGGCCAGACCGCAGAACACCACGGCCAGGTAGTTGTTCGACTGCAGGAACAATCGCAGCGGCTTCACCGACTCACCGCGACGTACGCCCGCGTACAGCTGGTGCGCCATGAGCAAGAACCACGCTCCGGCCACCAGCGCCACGGCGGTATAGACGACACCGGTAGCGGGCGCCAGCGCCAGTGTGGTCAGCACGGTGAGCCAGGTGTAGATGACGATCTGCTTGGTCACCGCCTGCTCGGTCGCGACCACCGGCAGCATCGGCACGCCTGCCGCGCGGTAGTCCTCCTTGTAGCGCATGGCCAGCGCCCAGGTGTGCGGCGGTGTCCAGAAGAAGATGACACCGAACAGCGCGATAGCGGGCCAGCCGATGGTGCCGGTCACCGCGGACCAGCCGACCAACGCGGGCATACATCCGGCGGCGCCGCCCCAGACCACGTTCTGCGAGGTGCGGCGCTTGAGCCCGAGGGTGTACACGAAGACGTAGAACAGGATGGTCGCGACGACCAGCAGGCCGCTGAGCAGGTTGGCCTGCCACCAGAGCCAGGCGAACGAGCCCAGCCCGAGCACCACGCCGAATACGAAGGCGTGCGAGGTGGGGACCGCGTCGCGGGCCAGCGGCCGCTTGGCGGTGCGCTTCATCACCTTGTCGATATCGGCGTCGGCGACGCAGTTCAGGGTGTTCGCGCTGGCCGCGCCCATCCACCCGCCGAACAGCGTGGCCAGGATGAGCCGGATGTCCACGTGGCCGCGGTCGGCCAACAGCATCGTCGGGATGGTGGCGACCAGCAGTAGTTCGATGACGCGGGGCTTGGTCAGCGCGATGTACGCCAGCGGTCGGCGCATGAGCCGAGACACGAAACCGTCACCCTGCAGTCGATCGGCAAGCGCCGTCGCGGAGGCGCCGTGCGCACCGTGGCCACCCGGCTGTTGCCCAATCCGCACTGTCTCTCCTCGCACGCTGTGCATCGCATCCGGCATTGGAACGAGCAGCGCGCTCGGCCCTGGATGTTCCGATGCACAGCACAGTGCGGCGCGGCTACTACTACAGAGGATGGTAGACCCTCGCCGAGGGTGCTCTACCTCTCGCCCCTTGCTCAGGCACCCCGAAACCCCCGACGCGACCGGTCGGTACCCGGTCACGAATCGGTCTCCCGGGAGCCCGATTCATGCCATGAATCCCCGACACATGCCCCGGTAAGACGGGTTCCCGCCATGCCGCTCACCGGGCACATCTAGGGTGGTGGGGACACCCCGGCACGCACCGCGCAGCTGCCGTGCGTCTCGTGGTCGAAAAACCACTCGCCGCCGCCGCTGGCGACTGCTTGCAGGTCGCTCGAACCAACACCGCCGCCGTCGACGAAACCAATGTCAGGAGAACCTCGGTCGTGTCAGTCACAGACGACATCCGCGCCCTCACTCAGCCGAACCACCCGGACGACTGGACGGATCTGGACACCAAGGCCGTCGACACTGTACGGGTGCTGGCCGCCGACGCGGTGCAGAACGCCGGCAACGGCCACCCCGGCACCGCGATGAGCCTTGCGCCTCTGGCGTACACCCTCTACCAGCGCACGATGCGCCACGACCCGAGCGATCCGCACTGGGTCGGCCGGGATCGCTTCGTGCTGTCCTGCGGTCATTCCAGTGTGACCCAGTACATCCAGCTCTACCTGACCGGCTTCGGTCTCGAGCTGGACGATCTGAAGAACCTGCGTAAATGGGGCTCGCTCACCCCGGGCCACCCCGAGTTCCGGCACACCGACGGCGTCGAGATCACCACCGGCCCGCTGGGCCAGGGCCTGGCCTCCGCCGTCGGTATGGCGATGGCCGCGCGCCGCGAGCGCGGACTGTTCGATCCGGAGGCCGCACCGGGCACGAGCCCGTTCGACCACTTCATCTACGTGATCGCCTCCGACGGCGATATGGAGGAGGGCGTCACCTCGGAGGCGTCGTCGCTGGCCGGTACCCAGCAGCTCGGCAATCTGGTGGTGATCTACGACGACAACAAGATCTCCATCGAGGACGACACCACCATCGCCTTCACCGAGGATGTCGCCCAGCGCTACGGGGCGTACGGCTGGCACGTCCAGGTGGTGGAGGGCGGCGAGGATGTCGTCGCCATCGAGAACGCGCTGAACGCGGCCAAGGCGGAGAGCGCGAAGCCGTCGATCATCGTGCTGCGCACCATCATCGGCTACCCGGCCCCGAACAAGATGAACACCGGCGCCGCGCATGGCGCCGCGCTGGGCGCCGACGAGGTGGCCGCGACCAAGAAGATCCTCGGTTTCGACCCGGAACAGAGCTTCGAGGTCGACGCCGCGGTCATGGAGCACACCCGCAAGGCGGTCGAGCGCGGACAGCAGGCGCACGCGGCCTGGCAGCAGCAGTTCGACGCGTGGGCCCAGGCCAACCCGGAGAACAAGGCACTGTTCGACCGGCTCCAGGCCCGTGACCTGCCCGAGGGCTGGGCGACGGCGCTGCCGACCTACGAGCCGGATCCGAAGGGTATGGCGACCCGCAAGGCCTCCGGCAAGGTGCTCGCCGCGCTGGCGCCCGTGCTGCCGGAACTGTGGGGCGGTTCGGCCGACCTCGCCGAATCCAACAACACCACCATGCCGGAAACGCCGAGCTTCGGCCCCGAGTCCATCTCGACCGGCATGTGGAAGGCCAACCCCTACGGCCGCACCCTGCACTTCGGTGTCCGCGAGCACGCCATGGGCTCCATCCTCAACGGCATCGCGCTGCACGGCCCGACGCGTCCGTACGGCGGCACCTTCCTGGTCTTCTCCGACTACATGCGCCCGGCGGTTCGTCTCGCCGCGCTCATGCGGGTGCCGGCCATCTACGTCTGGACGCACGACTCCATCGGCCTCGGCGAGGACGGCCCGACGCACCAGCCGATCGAACATCTGGCCGCGCTGCGCGCCATCCCGGGCCTGAACGTGGTGCGCCCGGGTGACGCCAACGAGACCACCTACGCCTGGCGCACCATCCTGGAGCGCGACTCCAGCGAGCACACCTCGCACTTCGTGCCGTCGGACACCCCGCACCAGGACGGCCCGTCCGCGCTGGCGCTGACCCGGCAGGACCTGCCGATCGTCGAGGGCACCAGCTACGAGGGCGTCAAGAAGGGCGGCTACATCCTGGCCGAGGCCTCCACCGACACCCCGCAGGTGATCCTGATCGCTACCGGTTCGGAGCTTCAACTCGCCGTCGCCGCGCGCACTACGCTGGAGGCGCAGGGCATCGGTACCCGTGTGGTCTCGATGCCGTGTGTGGAGTGGTTCGACGCGCAGGACAAGGTTTACCGGGACGAGGTGCTGCCCCCCGCGATCCGCGCTCGGGTCACCGTCGAGGCCGGTATCGCCATGCCGTGGCACCGCTTCGCGGGTGACGCGGGCGAGATCGTCTCGATCGAGCACTTCGGCGCCTCGGCCGATTTCAAGACCCTGTTCCGTGAGTTCGGTATCACCGCGGACGCCGTTGTCGCGGCCGCGCAGCGCACGCTCGAAAACGTGAAGGGATAATCGCTCATGGCACAGAACGAAAACCTCGCCGCGCTCTCGTCGGCCGGTGTCTCGGTGTGGCTGGACGATCTGTCGCGGGACCGGATCCAGTCCGGCAACCTGGCCGAGCTGATCGCCACCCGCAGCATCGTCGGTGTCACCACCAACCCGACGATCTTCCAGGGCGCCCTCAGCCAGGGCCACTTCTACGACGCGCAGGTGAAAGCGCTTGCCGCGCAAGGTGCGGACGCGGACGCCGCCATCCGCACCATCACCACCGACGACGTGCGCGCCGCCTGCGACGTGTTCCTCCCGGTGTTCGAAGCGAGCGCGGGCGTGGACGGCCGCGTCTCCATCGAGGTCGACCCGCGCCTGGCCTTCGACGCGGAGAAGACCGTCGCGCAGGCCATCGACCTGTGGAAGACCGTCGACCGCCCCAACCTGTTCATCAAGATCCCCGCGACCGAGGCGGGCCTGCCCGCCATCACCGCGGTGCTCGCCGAGGGCATCAGCGTGAACGTAACGCTGATCTTCTCCGTCGCCCGCTACCGTTCGGTGATGGGCGCGTACCTGGACGGGGTGCGCGCGGCCAAGGCCGCGGGCCACGACCCGGCCAAGATCCATTCGGTCGCCTCGTTCTTCGTATCCCGCGTGGATACCGAGATCGACAAGCGGCTCGAGGCGATCGGCACCCCGGAGGCCCTGGCACTGCGCGGTAAGGCCGGTGTGGCGAATGCCCGCCTCGCCTACGCCGCATACCAGGACATCTTCGACGGTGGTGCGCACACCTCGGCCTACTCGGTTCTCGCTTCGTCCGGCGCGAATCGGCAGCGGCCGCTGTGGGCCTCGACCGGCGTGAAGAATCCGGAGTACTCCGACACCCTGTACGTCACCGAGCTGGTGGCGACGAACACGGTCAATACAGTGCCGGAGAAGACGCTCGAGGCCGTCGCCGATCATGGCGAGGTCCGGGGCGACACCCTGAGCGGCACCGGCGCCGAGTCGCAGGAGATCTTCGACAAGCTGGCCGCCGTCGGCATCGACCTCGACGACGTCTTCGACGTACTCGAGCGCGAGGGCGTGGACAAGTTCGAAAAGTCCTGGGAAGAGCTGCTTTCCGCAACAGCCGAGGAGTTGGGCGCCGCGGGCGGAAGCAACTGATCCATGGCCGGCACAGCAGAGGTCTGGAAGAACCCGCTGCGCGACGAACGGGACAAACGCGTCCCACGCATCGCGGGTCCGTGCAGCATGGTGATCTTCGGTGTCACCGGTGACCTATCCCGCAAGAAACTGATGCCGGCCATCTACGACCTGGCGAACCGGGGGTTGCTGCCTCCCGGTTTCGCCCTGGTCGGCTTCGCCCGGCGCGACTATGCGGACGAGGATTTCGCGCAGGTCGTACTGGAATCGGTGAAGTCGCACGCGCGCACTCCCTTCCGCCAGGAGGTCTGGGACCATCTGGCGGAGGGGATCCGCTTCGTCCAGGGCACTTTCGATGACAACACCGCCTTCGCGCGGCTCGCCGAGACCCTGGCCAAGCTGGACAAGGAACGTGGCACCGGCGGGAATCACGCCTTCTACCTGTCGATTCCGCCGAATATGTTCCCGGTCGTGCTCGACCAGCTCTCCGAACACAAACTGGCCCAGCCCGATACCACCGACGCGCTCGGTCGCAAGCCGTGGCGCCGGGTGGTGATCGAGAAGCCGTTCGGGCACGACCTGGACAGTGCGGTCGAGTTGAACGCACTGGTCAACCGGGTGTTCCCGGAGGAGACGGTCTTCCGCATCGACCACTACCTCGGCAAGGAGACGGTCCAGAACATTCTGGCGTTGCGCTTCGCCAATCAGCTCTACGACCCGATCTGGAACGCCAACTACGTCGACCACGTCCAGATCACCATGGCCGAGGACATCGGATTGGGCGGGCGCGCGGGCTATTACGACGGCATCGGCGCCGCCCGCGACGTCATCCAGAACCACCTGCTGCAACTGCTCGCGCTCACCGCGATGGAGGAGCCGATCAGCTTCCAGCCCAATCAGTTGCAGACCGAGAAGATCAAGGTGCTCTCGGCGACGAAACTGGTCGAGCCGCTGGACGAGACCACCGCGCGGGGTCAGTACTCGAGCGGCTGGCAGGGCGGCGAGCAGGTGGTCGGGCTGCTCGACGAGGAGGGTTTCGACCCGCAGTCCAAGACCGAGACCTATGCCGCGATCACCCTCGAGGTCGACACCCGGCGCTGGGCCGGGGTGCCGTTCTACCTTCGCACCGGAAAACGACTCGGCCGCAGGGTGACCGAGATCGCGGTGATCTTCAAGCGCGCCCCTCACCTGCCGTTCGATCAGACTATGACCGCGGATCTCGGGCAGAACGCCCTGGTCATCCGGGTGCAGCCGGACGAGGGCATCACCACGCGATTCGGGTCCAAGGTGCCCGGATCCAGCATGGAGGTGCGCGATGTCAACATGGACTTCAGCTATGGCGAAGCGTTCACCGAGTCCTCCCCCGAGGCCTACGAACGCCTCATCCTCGACGTGCTGCTCGGGGAGCCGTCGCTGTTCCCGGTGAACGCGGAGGTCGAATTGTCCTGGAGCATCCTGGATCCGGTACTGGAGCGCTGGTCCACCGAAGGCAAACCCGAACAGTACGAGGCGGGCACCTGGGGTCCGTCCTCGGCCGACGAAATGCTCGCCCGCACCGGGCGGGAATGGCGGCGACCGTGATCGTCGATATGCCCGACACCACCACCGGCGCGGTCACCAAGCGCCTGGTGCAGCTGCGCGAGAGCAACGGTGTCATCACCATGGGCCGGGTGCTCACCCTGGTCGTCTGCACGCTGGACAGCTCCGAGGCCGAGGACGCCATAGACGCGGCCAACGACGCCAGCCGGGAGCATCCGTGTCGCGTGGTTGTGCTGGCGCGCGGCGATCGTGAGGCCGAGACCAAACTGGACGCCCAGATCCGGGTCGGCGGCGACGCGGGCGCGGCCGAGGTCATCGTGCTGCGGTTGCAGGGCGAACTGGTCAATCACGAGAGCAGTGTCGTCACGCCGTTCCTGCTGCCAGATACCCCCGTGGTGGCGTGGTGGCCGCGCGGCGCCCCGGATTTCCCGTCCAAGGATTCGGTCGGACGATTGGCGACGCGGCGCATCACCGATGCCACCTTCGCCGCCGACCCGCAGGCCACCATCAAGAAGCGCCGCGGATCCTACGCACCCGGTGACACCGATCTGGCATGGAGCCGCATTACCTATTGGCGGGCACTGCTCGCCGCCGCGATGGACGAACCGCCCTACGACGGGGTCGATTCGGTCACCATCTCGGGCCTGCGCAATGAACCGGCGCTGGATATGCTCGCGGGCTGGCTGGCCGCCCGGCTCGGCTGCCCGGTACGCCGTCGCTCCGGCGCTCTCAGGGTGGAGGTGCACCGCCCGACCGGCTCCATCGCCATCGAACGTCCACAGACCGGCCGCACCGCCACACTGACCCGCACCGGAGATCCTGATCAGCGGATCGCGTTGGCACGCAGGGAGACTCGCGACTGCCTGGCCGAGGAGCTGCGTCGGCTCGATGCCGACGAGATCTACGCCGAGGCACTCGCCGGAATCGAGAGGGTGACCTATGAGTGAAACCGCGGGGCAGGAGTACACCGACCAGGGCACGCGCGTCACGAGGGAATTCCCGGTCGACGTCATCGATGTACACCCCGATACCGAGGCGCTCGTCGCCGCCGCGGCGGTCCGGTTCGTCGAGGTGGTGGTCGCGGCTCAGGCGGCGCGCGGCTCCGCTTCGGTGGTGCTGACCGGCGGCGGCACCGGGGTCGGACTGCTGGAGCTGGTACGCAAATCGCCCGGTGACATCGACTGGTCGCGGCTCGACATCTTCTGGGGCGACGAACGATTCGTGCCCGCGGGCGATCCGGAGCGCAACGAACTGCAGGCGCGCCGGGCGCTGCTGGATCACGTGCCGGTGAACCACGCCCGGGTGCATCCGGTGGCGGCCTCCGATGGGGAGTACCCCGATCCGGTCGAGGCCGCGGCCGAGTACTCGGCCGCGGTGCACGCCCACCTCGCCGAATACGGGGCATTCGACCTGCATCTGCTCGGGATGGGCGGCGAGGGGCACGTGAACTCGTTGTTCCCCGATACCGACGCGGTCCGGGAACAGCACGAATTCGTTGTCGCGGTGACGGATTCGCCGAAGCCGCCGCCGGTACGGGTGACCCTCACCCTGCCCGCCGTACGTCGCACCCGGCATGTGGTGCTGGTGGTCGGCGGGGCGGCCAAGGCGGAGGCCGTCGCCGCGGCGATCGCCGGAGCCGAACCGGTCGATATTCCGGCCGCTGGCGCCATCGGCCAGGAATCGACCACGTGGTTGCTCGATCAGGAGGCGGCTGCCGCGCTGCGCTAGCGCGCCTTTCGGACAGGAGGGGTCGGGTGCCGGCCGAGGGGTTCGACGAAGGTTGCGGTCGCGGCGTGATTGCGCGGCCGTTGGGTACGGTGCCGCGATGAGCGGTGCCGATGTGGAACTCGATGAACGATTCCGGGCCGAGATCTCGGCGCTGACCGCACCGCCGAGCCGGTCGGCCGATCAGCCGATCGCACCCGGCATCACCAGTGCCGTGCTGCTCGAACTGTTCGACGCGCAGGCCACCAGCAGGCACCTCGATCTGGCGGCACGGCGGCTCGGCAGCGCCCGCCGCGGGTACTACAGCATCGGTTCATCGGGCCATGAGGGAAATGCGGCGGTGGCCGCGGCGCTGCGCACCACCGATCCGGCGCTGTTGCACTACCGCTCCGGGGCGTTCTTCGTGCACCGCGCTCGGCGCGTGCCCGGGATCGATCCGATCCGCGATGTCCTACTCGGCGTGGTCGCGGCCGCCGCGGACCCGATATCCGGCGGCAGGCACAAGGTTTTCGGCAGCAAGCCCGCGAATGTGATCCCGCAGACCTCCACCATCGCCTCCCACCTGCCCCGCGCGGTCGGTCTCGCGTTTGCGCTCGAACGTGCCGCGCGGCTGGGTATTTCGAGCGAATGGCCCGCGGATTCGGTGGTGCTGTGCAGTTTCGGCGACGCCTCCGCCAATCACTCCACGGCCGCGGGCGCTATCAACACCGCGATTCACACGGCACACCAGGGCATTCCCATGCCGATCCTGTTCCTCTGCGAAGACAATGGGATCGGTATCAGTGTGCCGACCCCGCCGGACTGGATCGAGCACGCCTACGGCCACCGTCCCGGGCTCGCGTATTTCAGTGCCGACGGATGCGATCCCGTCGACGCGTTGACGACGGCCACCGCGGCGGCCGACTGGGTGCGCAAGCATCGCAAACCCGCCTTCCTGCGGCTGCGCACGGTGCGGCTGCTCGGACACGCGGGATCCGATGTCGAATCCGCCTACCGCCGAACCGCCGACATTGCCGCGGACCTCGACCGCGATCCCGTGCTCGCTACCGGGCGATTGTTCGTGACCTCGGGTTCGGCAACACCGCAGCAGGTGCTGGAACGCTACGACGATATCGCCCACCGCGTCGCCGTCATGGCCGAATTGGTCTGGCACGAACCGAAACTCGGTACCGCGGCTGCCGTCGTCACCCCTCTCGCGCCCGACCATCCCGACCTAGTGCGCGCGGATGTACTGCGCCACAACGGTATTACGGCGGAGCCCGGTGGCGGCGTGGAAGTAAGCGAACCCGCGTCCGAACCGCCTCAGGCCGATCCCGGACAGCGCGGGATGACCACCGACACCACACATCCGGGCACGGCGGCGGTCGACGAGCAGGCAGCGGGCCCGACCGGCACGCCGCGCGGCGCCGCACGGTCCGAGCGTGGTACGCGGCTCGATCGCGCCGCCCGAATCCTCCGCAGCGCCCAGCGTCTTCGCGGCGCCCGGCTGGAGCGCGGCGCCCAGCCCGAACACCACACCGAGCCGGAACTCGGCACCCAGCCAGACCGCAGCATGCCTCCCGACCACCGCACCCAGCCCGAACACGATGCCCAGCGAGACCGCGACACCCGGCCAGCTCGCAGCATCCAACCGGAACTCGACACCCGGCCGGACCGCAGCACCCCTCCCGAACACCGCACCCAGCCGGAGCTCGGCACCCAGCCCGGCCTTGCTGCGCGGGTGGATCGTGTTTCGCAGCAGGGCGATCCGATGACGATGGCGCAGGCGATCAACCGGACGCTGGCGGATCTGCTCGGCCGCGACCCGGATGTGCTCGTATTCGGCGAGGACGTGGGTCGCAAAGGCGGCGTCTACGGGGTGACGAAGGGATTGCAGAAGACCTTCGGCGCGCGCCGGGTCTTCGACACCCTCTTGGACGAGCAGAGCATTCTCGGCACCGCGCTGGGCGCCGGGCTGGCCGGTTTCGTTCCGATTCCGGAGATCCAGTACCTGGCCTATATCCACAATGCCGCCGACCAGTTGCGCGGTGAGGGCGCCACCCTCTCGTTCTTCTCACACGGCCGCTACCGCAATCCGATGGTGGTGCGGGTCGCGGGCCTGGCCTATCAGAAGGGCTTCGGGGGTCACTTCCACAATGACAATTCCCTTGCGGCGCTGCGCGATATCCCCGGCCTGATCATCGCGACCCCGGCTCGTGCCGACGACGCCGCCGCCATGCTGCGGACCTGTGTGTCGGCCGCGCGCGTGGACGGACGCGTCTGCGTTTTCGTCGAACCCATTGCCCTCTACCACACCCGTGACCTGCGCCCCGGTGACGGCGCCTGGCTCGCCCCGATTTCCGCCACCGACCACCTCGAGGTCGGTCGCGCCGGAATCTACGGCGAGGGCGCCGATCTCACCATTGTCAGCTTCGCCAATGGCGTCCCGATGAGCCTGCGCGTCGCGCACCGACTCTCCGAGCGCGGCATCCATGCCCGCGTTCTCGACCTGCGCTGGCTCAATCCCCTGCCCGTCGATGACCTGCTGCGCCACGCCCGCGCCACCGGCCACGTCCTCATCGCCGACGAAACCCGCCGCACGGGTGGTATTTCCGAAGCCGTGGCCACCGCTCTGCTCGACGCGGGCTTCGACGGCCGCATCGCGCGCGTCACCAGCGAGGACAGTTTCATCCCGCTCGGTCCGGCGGCCGACACCGTGCTGCTGGATGAAGCCCGCATCGAAACCGCCGCCGACAAACTCCTGGCCGGGTGATCGAGGCGCGGCGAACCGCCCTCGCGCGCCATCCGGTGGAAATACAGTAGAGAGAATTTCCGACCTGCAGCGAAAGGACCTGGTTATGACCGAGGTGTCCATGCTCGGCGAAGTACGCCCCGAGCACGATCGCACATCCGGCGGCGATCAGGTTCTGCTGCACTATCTACGGTCGTTTCGCCAGCCGGTCCTGGATGTGTGGTCCGCGTGCACCTCGCCCAGTCAGCTGGGGCGCTGGCTCGGCGGCGTCACCGGCGGCAACGGCAACCTGACCATCGACCCCATCGACGGGCCGATACCCGGTCCCATCGCCGTGCGCGTCGACCATTGCGTGGCGCCGCATGAGCTCGTCATCCATATCGACGGCTCCATCCTGGAACTCCAGTTCACTCAGATCGGCGTCGTCACGAACGTCGAACTGATCCGCCGCCATCTCTGCCCCACCGAGGCGGGCATCATCGGCCCGCGCTGGCAGTACCTCCTCGACCGGCTCACCGCCTACCTCGAGTACCGGCCGCTGCCGGTCTGGGCCGACTATCCCGAACTATCGTCCGAATACCACTGACCGGATCCCCATCGATCTCGTAGGAGGGGCGATCCCTACGACAGAGCGAGATCGCGCAGATGATCGGTGATCAGCGCGTTGACCTCGGGTGTGCGCTCCAGTTGGACCAGGTGTCCGGCGTTGGGGATCTCGGTGACGGCCCGCAGGTCGGGGACATGGGCGCGGAGCGTTCCGAGGGGGTCGCGGCCGCTGAATCCTTCCATATCGGGGTCGCGGTCCCCGTACAGGAAATACGTGGGCACGGTGACCAGGGCGTCGGCATAGTCGGCGGTGAGTTCCCAGTTACGGTCCAGCGCCCGGTACCAGTTCAGGCCGCCGGTGAACCCGGTGTTGTCGAAGTCCTTCGCCAGGGTGTCGAGATCATCTTGCGTGAGCCAGCGCCACGGCAGGGCGGGCGCTTCGGGGAGGACATCGAGATAGCCGGTCCCCTCGGCGGGGTGGCGCCAGGTGTCGAGGTAGTGGTAGTCGGCGCTGAGCGAGTAATACACCCGGGCCAGGAATTCGCGGGGACTGGCGCCGAGTTCGATGTCGGCGACTCCGGGCTTCTGAAAGTAGTCGAGGTGCAGGAAATGACGTTGAGCGGCCTTGGCCCACAGCTGCGACGGAGCGCGGGGCGGGCGCGGAGCGAAGGGGTTGTTCAGCACGATGACGCCGCTGACGCGTTCGGGGGCGCGCAGCGCCAGCTCCCAGACCAGGGCCGCACCGAAGTCGAGGCCGACGAACACCGCCCGATCGGCGCCCATCTCGTCGAGCAGACCCAGCAGGTCGCCGGCGACGGCGCGATTGGTGTAGGAGTCGATATCCACCGGAGCGTCGGTGCGACCGTATCCGCGCAAGTCAGGTGCGATGGCGCGATAGCCCGCCGCGGCGACGGCGGGGAGCTGGCGATGCCACATGTACCAGGTGTGCGGGAAGCCGTGGCAGAAGATCACCGGGTGCCCGTCGCCCTGTTCGGCGACGTGCATTCGGATGCCGTTGGTTGTCACGAACCGATGGTTCAGTTCCACTACCGCCTCCAAAACTTATAACGTGTTCTCATTTCACGGTAATGTCCCGAAGTCGTGAGCGGAATACCTCAGGAACTAGGCGGCAGAGTCGCCGTCGTGACCGGCGCCAGCCGCGGCATCGGCAAAGGCATCGCACTCGAGTTGGGCGCGGCGGGTGCGACCGTATTCGTCACCGGACGATCGGCCACACTGGGGCGGCTGCCCGGCACGGTGCACGGGACAGCGACCGAGATCGACGCGCTGGGCGGCGTCGGCATTCCGTTCGTCTGCGATCATCGCGACGACGATGCGGTACAGCGTCTCTTCGAACGGGTGCGCGACGAGTACGGGCGCCTGGACATCCTGGTCAACAATGTCTACAACTCCCCCGCCGCGGCCCGCTGGCTGGGCAAGCCGTTCTGGGACGTACCCCCGTCGGCATGGGACGAGACCTTCGACGTCGGCGTCCGATCACACTATGCGGCAGCCGTTTTCGCCGCTCCGCTGCTGATCGAATCGGGTGGCCTGATCGTCAATATCTCCTCGCCCGGCGCACAGCGATATATGCACAATGCCGTCTACGGGGTGGCGAAGACCGCGCTGGACCGCCTCACCGCCGATATGGCACACAACCTCATCGATACCGAGGTGACCGTCGTCTCGCTGTGGCCCGGCATCGTGGATACCGAACTGCTGCAACGGGTTCCGGTCGATGCCGAGGGTCGACGGCTGGTCACCCTACCCGGCGAGGGCACCTACGACCTGGCGGCCGCGGAAACCCCGCGCTTCCCCGGCCGGGCCGTTGTAGCCCTCGCCTGCGACCCGGATCGACGCGAGCGCACCGGAATTGCTTGGCGCGTGGCCGATCTCGCCGAACAATACGGGTTCACCGATGTGAACGGGCGCATCCCGCGCAACGACTGAACCCGCAGACGAACACTCGCGGACGGGAGGGCTACCGCGCCGCGTTCCTCATCGCCGCCCTGGTGCTCGCGGTAGCGACACTGGTCGCGATCGCGATGCGGCGCGGTCCCGCCCGCACGGCCGAATCGGACGATACGGTCGGCGAATCTCGTTGCGCACCCGCGTAATCGGCCCGATGACTGCACCGCGCGCGCCCACCGGCGGATTTCACGACGGGTGATAGTCTGACCCTCGCCGGTGCCGATCCACACCGCGCGGGCTCCTCGGCGCGCAGGCTCGACAGTTCAGCGGGTGTCGCCCGAAAGGCCGTTCGCACCGGACTTTCCGGCTCATATGACCATCCCGTCGACAGTTCTCGGAGGTGCGCTCGAATGCCGCAGGTTGCATTGGTTTCCCGGGTGAAAGCGAAGGAAGGCAGGGCCGAGGACCTCATCGCCGCCTTCGGGCCGGTGTTCGCGCAGGTCGAGAAGGAGCCCGGCACCCTTCTCTACGTCCTGAACCGCTCCAAGGACGATCCGGAACTGTTCTGGGTCTCCGAAATCTATGCCGACGACGACGCCTTCACCACCCATCGCGACAGCGCGGCGATGGCCGCGGCGACACCCGTGCTCGGCGAGCTCATCGCGGGCGCGGAGTTGATCGTCGGCGAGCCCGTGGCCAGGAAGGGCGTGCCCGCCTGACCGATGGGCACGCCCCCGCGGCTACAGGCTGAACGCGATCGACCGCAGGATCAGCGCCGCGATGAACACCAACGTGAAGGCCAGATCGATCGACAGCCCACCCGTGCGCATCGGCGGCAATACCTTCCGCACCGGTGCGATCACCGGCTCGGTCGCCGCCTGGGCGAAGCCGCGGGCCTTGATCACACCCGGCGAACTTCCCTTCCCGAGCACACCCATCCAGTCCAGCACCATCCGCGCGATCAGCACGACGATAAACAGCGTCAGGGCGTACCCGAGCACTGTCCCGATGAGGGTCATGACAACTCCTTCGTATCAGCCGAACGGCCGTCTACAAATCTCAACGCGGCCGGACGGCTCGAAGTGTCCCATCTTGCGACTTCTCAGCCGACTATCAGGCCGGGCAAAACGGACACGTCGAGCGATGTTGATCACCATTGCATCAGATATGGGTCACCGTATGACCACAACGAATCGCGGGGGCCGTCACTCCCCCTAACGATCCCGCAAACATCTGGCGAACCGTCGCGAGGCTGCCCGCCATTTCGTACAGTCGACCCCATTCCGACGACAATTCGGAACCACCGGCGGAGGACGTGTCCAACGTCAGCCGCCAACGCTCTGGAACTGCACCGGGGCGGGAAGCTTTCCCGAGCACCCTGATCCCCCGCCCCGGCGCATTCAGCTCCGATATTCGGCGCGGCCCTACGGCAGAGCTACTTCGCGGGCTTGGGAGCCGGTTGGTTGAGGGTGCTGACGTACTGGATGGCGGCGACGATGGCGACGGGGGCCGTGACCAGGATCTGGCCTGCCAGCGTGCCGAGGGCGCCGACGGCGATGATGCCGCCGGCACAGCCGACGGCCGCGGCCGGGATGAACGGGCCGAAGAGACCGACGATGGTGGCCGAGGCGACGGTCGCACCCGCGATGCCGCCGAGGACGCAGCCGACGGCCGCGCCACCGAGACCGCCGACCAGGGTGCCGATGGTGGCGCCCATGCTGATGGTGGAGGTCAAGCGGCTCCAGGCGGCCTGTTCGCGTTCGTATTCGGTCTTCCAGGGGGCCTGATCTTCGAAGGGCAGGGCGACAGGGCGGTAGGTGGCGTGGGCGAGGTCGTATTGCGGGGTCAGGGTGGCGGTGCGGCCACTGATGTCGGCGGCGATCGGGAAGACGAAATCATCGACGTGGAAGGCCAATTCGGCACCCGCGACAAGTGTCCCGTCGGCGGCCACGATCTTGAATACCCCGTCCTCGACGGCCATCGAACCGGCGTCGGTGGTGATCGAGACCGACTTCTCCCCGGCCGTGGTGGCGAACCCGACGGCGGCGGGTTCCGGGGCGGCACCGGCGCTTCCGGCGCCCGCGCTCAGCGCGGCGATCAATAGCGCGGCGGTCGCGGTCAGCTTCGTTCTCATGAATTGTTCCTCATCTCTCGGAGTCCTCATCGCTGTACCGATGGGCGTCAGCGACAACACAGTCCCCGAGGCCGCCGACCTCGGCGCGCCCACGCGACCGCCTCGATTCGTGCGATCGGCGTTGCCTATCGCACCCGCGTGCGAAGCCCCGGCCCGCCGACACTGACCGGGTCAGGACGGCGAACCGAGCGAAGGAGGACCAGTGGCACGGCTGCAGATCGAAGCGGTGTCGAAGCGGTTCGGTGCGACCGACGCGGTGCGCGACGTGGATCTGGACATCGCCGACGGCGAGTTCATGGTGTTACTCGGGCCGAGCGGATGCGGGAAGTCGACACTGCTCCGGATGATCGCGGGACTGGAATTGCCGACCTCCGGCCGGATCCTGCTCGACGGGCGCGATATCACCGAACTCGCACCGCAGCAACGTGATCTGGCCATGGTTTTCCAGAGTTACGCGCTGTACCCGCATTTGACGGTGGAACGCAATATCGGCTTCCCACTGAAGTCGCGGCGCCTGCCGCGCGCCCGGATCGCCGAACGCGTCGCGCAGGTCGCGGCCACACTGGAGTTGACGCCGCTACTCGGCCGCAGGCCCGCGGCACTCTCGGGAGGGCAACGGCAACGGGTCGCGTTGGCACGCGCCATGGTTCGTGATCCGGGAGCGTTCCTCATGGACGAGCCGCTGTCGAATTTGGACGCCAAATTGCGCAGCGCCACCCGGGCGGAGCTGATCGGGCTGCACCGCCGCCTCGGCACCACATTCCTGTACGTCACCCACGACCAAGTCGAGGCGATGACCATGGCGACCCGGATCGCACTGCTCAATGACGGCCACGTCGAGCAGGTCGGCACCCCGACGGAACTCTACGACCGGCCGCGTTCGACCTTTGTCGCGGGATTCCTGGGCGCCCCACCGATGAACCTGCTGCCCGCCACGGTTTCCGAGCGCGCCGGTCGACTGCGTGTGGGCGCGGAGGGACTCGACGCCGCGCTCGGTATCGCGGATACCTGCGGTGACACCGCCGTCACCGTGGGTATCCGTCCGGAGCGGCTGCGTATCGATCCGACCGCGGGTGATCTGCGCGGCCGGGTCCGCATGGTCGAGAACCTCGGCAGCGAGGAGCTCGTACATCTGGACCTCGGCATGCGCCAGATCTGTGCTCGGGTGCCGCGCCCCGCGGGCGTCGTCGCCGGAACCGAGATCGGCCTGAGCGTCGATCCGGCCGATATCCATCTCTTCCACCCCGAGTCGGGCCTGCGCATGAAATGGCATGGCGCGCAGCCTGTCCGAGCAGATGCCGAGCCCGATCACGCCGAAGCCGACGTCTCCGTCGCACCCAGCCTGTCGTAGCCCACCACGAGGAGCACTTCCAGTGAAACGCATCCTGTCCGCCACCTGTCTGGCGCTGACCACCGCCCTCGCGCTCAGCGCTTGCGGCGGATTGGGCGGCACCGCAACCGATTCCGCCGCCCCGACCGCGACGATCCCGGAACTCGCACCGGACCGGAAAGTCTCGATCGTCTTCGAGTCCTACAACTACGGTATGGCGGGCGCCTGGACCGACACCTTCGACGCCCTGCTGAACGACTTCCGTACCCAGCACCCGAATATCACCGTGACGGCGCAGAAGCCGCAGGGCAATAGCCCGAATCCGGCCACCGACACCATCTCCAGCATCCAGAACCAGATGGTGGCGGGCACACCGCCGGATGTGGCGCAGCTCGGCTTCAGCGACTTGGATTTCACCGTCAACCAGTTGCAGGCGAAATCGCTGGACGCGCTCGTAGGTAAGAAGACGGTGCAGCAGAATTTCGACGGCGCCCGGCACGGTTTCGCGCCGCGCGCCCGCACCCTGGCCGACTGGAACGGCAGCACCTACGGTGTTCCGTTCGTCTTCTCCACACCGGTCCTGTACTACAACGCAACGCTATTCGCCGAGGCAGGGCTGGATCCCGCGCATCCGCCGAGCACCTGGCAACAGGTCGCGGACGCGGCCGCCGCGATCCAGAAGACCGGCCGCGGCGGGGTATACATCGATTGTCTCACCAAGGCCGCGAAGGACTGGTGCTTCCAGTCGCTGGTGCGCTCCAACGGCGGCCGGGTGATCTCCGAGGACCGTCGCACCCTCACCTACGCCGACGACGCCGCCGTCGAAGTCACCCGGATGGCACAGGATCTGGTGCGTAGCGGGGGTATGCCCGCACTGAACCAGAAACAGGGCTACGAGGCCTTCGGCCGTGGTGAGATCGGCATGATCCTGGAGACCAGTGCGATTCAAGGCCAGTTCGTCAAGGGCGCGCAGGACCGGTGGGATCTGCGTTCGGCGCCGATGCCGAGCTTCGGAGCCAAGACCACGGTGCCCACGAATTCCGGTGCCTCGCTGTACATCCTGTCCGATGACCCGGCGAAGCAGCGCGCCGCGTGGGAACTGATCCGGTTCCTCACCAGCGAGCAGGCCTATGTGAAGATTTCCCAGGGCATCGGCTACCTCCCGCTGCGCACCAGCCTGCTCGACGATCCGAACGGCCTGCGGGAATGGTCGCGCCGCAATCCACTGCTCGCTCCGAATGTCGCGCAGCTGGCCGCCATGGAGCCGTGGATCTCCATGCCGGGCACCAACTATCTCCAGATCCGCGACGGCATGATGGATGCGGTCGAGGCGGTCGTCTTCCAGGGTAAGGATCCGAAGTCCACCCTGACCGCCGCGCAGGATCAGGGCCGCAAACTGGTGCCGGCCGCATGAACGGCACCACGGGCGATCCGAGAAGTGCCGATGGCGCCGGGATCACCATAGTCCAGCTCACCGATACCCATCTGCGTCCCACGGGCGAACTCGTGCACGGCGCGATCGACTCCCACGCCAACCTGATCCGAGCCCTGGATCGGCTCATCGTTTCCGGGCGGCGGATCGACGCGCTGGTGCTGTCCGGTGACCTCGCCGACAACGGTGCGCCCGAGGCATACCGGCGGCTGCGCGCGGCGGTGGAGCCGGCGGCCGACGAGCTCGGTGCCGAAATCGTCTACGTCATGGGCAATCACGACGAGCGCGTCGCCTTCGGTGCCGAACTGCTGGATCGCGATATCGATCGCGATACCCCGCTCGACCGCGTCGTCGAGGTCGCGGGCCTGCGGATCATCGCCCTGGACAGCACGATTCCCGGCCATCATCACGGTCGCCTCACTCCGGCGCAGCTCGACCGGCTCGCCGCCGAACTGCGCACCCCGGCACCGCGCGGCACCCTGCTCGTGCTGCACCACCCGCCCGTGCGCTCCCCCATCCCCGGGCCCGACTTCCTGCGCTTGGAACACCCGGAGCTGCTGGCGTCGGCGCTGACCGGCTCGGACGTCGGCATGATCGTCTGCGGTCATAACCATCTCACCGGGGCCGCCGCGCTGGCGGGGATCCCGGTGTGGATCGGCCCGGCCCTGTCCTACCGCATCGACACCCTCGCGCCCTCGGGACGGCACCGCGGGATCACCGGATTCGGGTTCACCCGAATCGACGTGCTCGGTTCGAGCATGGTGGCCACCGCCGTGGAAGCCACCGCGGCACCGGCGATCTACGACCGCCCCGAGCAGGAGGTGCTGGACCAGTTGGCCGCGCTCGCCGAGCGGCGGTGATCCGATGTTCGTGGTCGAATCCCCCGCTCGGCAGGACCGTCCCGGCGAAGCGGACGCGTCCGAAGGCGATCGCCGGAACGACGAGACCTCCTCCGGGGCAGTGAGTTCCGTCGCGATCGGCACATCGGCGCCCACGCGGACGGCACGGTATCGTTCGTTCGCTCGCCGAGCGGGGCGTTCGGCTGTCCCCTACCTGTATCTGGCTCCGGCCCTTGCCCTCCTGGTCATCTGGACCTACCGACCCCTGGTTCAGGCGTTCGAACTGTCCACCTATTCATGGAATCTGCTCCCCAGCGCCCCCATGCGCCCGGTCGGCACGGCCAACTACGAACGTCTCCTCGACCTTCCGGCATTTCGTGATTCCCTCTGGCGCACCGTCGTCCTGATCGCCGGCCTGCTCCCGTTCACGGTGGGGCTGCCGTTGTCCCTAGCGCTGGCGGGCCGCCGGGTCCGCCCTCGCGCCCGGACGATCTACCAGGCGTTCATCTTCACTCCCTTCCTGGTGGCCCCGGTCGCCGCCGCGGCGGTCTGGCGCTGGCTGTTGCACCCCGGCGGTGGAGCGGTGGACCGGGTGCTCGGCTCGGACCACAACTGGGTCTACGACGCCGACACCGCGCAGGCGGTCATCATCGTGATCACCGGCTGGCAGCTCCTGGGTTTCGCGGTGCTGGTGGTCTGGGCCGGGTTGGCGGGTATCAGCCCGGACTATGACGAGGCGGCGCGCGTCGATGGCGCGTCACCCGGGCAGATCCGGCGCTGGATCACCCTGCCGCTGCTCTCGCCGACGCTGCTGTTCCTGGTCCTGACAACGGTATTGCTCACGCCCACATTGACGTTCCCGCTCATCGACTCGATGACGCAGGGTGGTCCGGCCCAATCCACCACCAACATCTATTACCTGCTGTGGGACTACGCGTTCCACAGCTTCGACGCCGGGCTCAGCGCCGCGGCGGGGGTGCTGCTGTTCGCCGGATTCGGTGTGATCGCCGGTCTGCTGGTGTGGCTCTCGGAAAGGCTGTCCTTCCATGATGATTGAGCGTCTGCGCGGCATCGGCAGCCATCTGCTGCTCGCGGGGACCGCGGTGCTCTGCGCCTTCCCGATCTACTGGCTCTTCGCGACCTCGTTGCGCCGGCCGTCGGATGTCATGTCGTTGTCGCCGGTGCCATGGCCGCTGTCGGTCGCGAACTACGCCGATGCCGCGCACAAGGTCGATGTGGCGGGGCTGATCGCGAACACCTTCCTGGTGGCGCTGCTCGCCGCGGCGGCGCAGCTGCTCATCGCGCTGCTCGCCTCCTATGCCTTCGCCATGTACACCTTTCCGTTGCAACGCCTGTTGTACCTGGCGTTCGTCGGCACCTGGCTGGTGCCGTTCCAGGTCACCATGCTGCCGAACTATGTGCTGCTCAACCGGCTCGGCCTGATCGACACGTTGATCGGGGTGGTGCTGCCGACGCTGTGTTCCGCACTGGCCGTGCTGCTGCTGCGCCAGCATATGGCGGCCTTCCCGAAAGAGCTTGTCGCGGCGGCGAAGATCGACGGACGCTCGTCCTGGTCGATCCTGTGGACGGTGGTGGTGCCGAATCTGCGCCCGGCGCTCGCGGCCCTGGCCATCCTGCTGTTCATCAACGCGTGGAACGAATACTTCTGGCCCGCCGTGGTGCTGCGACGCTCCAACGGCGTCCTGCAATTGGGGCTGCGCAGTTTCATGGGCACCGAGGGCGACGACTGGGGTCCGATGATGGCCCTCGCGAGCCTCGCGTGCCTGCCGGTGCTGATGCTCTACCTGCTGTTACAGCGGCATATCGTCAACGCGTTCGTCCGCTCCGGGTTGAAGTGAGCCTCAGACCGCGACCACCTCATCGCGCAGTGCGGCAATGGCATCCAGGAACAGTGCGACCGCGGGATTGGTCTCCTCGGCGCGCCACACCGCGAACAGGTCCAGCGTCGGCACCGGATCGAGCAATTTCACCGCGACGGCGGCACTGTCCGGTCCGCCCATCTGCATCGATTGCGCCCGCGGCAGCGACGCGAATCCCACGAACGGGCGCACCGACACCACATGCGCGGTCGCCCCGGGGTCGTCGGCGGTCTGGGCCACATCGAGGCTGATCCGATTGTCGGCCGCGGCACGGAAGATCGAGTCGTACATCGCCGGGCACTGTTCACGGGCGAACAGCACGCAGCGCTGCTCGGCCAGCTCCGCGAACCGCACCCCGGACCGCCCCGCCCAGTGATGCGTCCGCCCGACCACCGCGACCAGTGGAATGCGGTGCAGCAGGCGGCGATAGCGGAATTCCGCGGTATTCGGGTGCCCGTAGACCAGTCCGATATCGAGGGCGCCCTCGCGCAGCGCCGCGAGTTGCGGTCCGGTGCGCTTCTCCCACAGCGAGACGATCACATCCGGATGGTCGGCGGCCATCCTGGCCAGCGCATCCGGAAGCACGTGCTTGCTGGCGGGCAGGTTGTATCCGATGGCGAGGGATCCGGATCGCCCCGCCGCCGCGGCCTTGGCGACCTCGGCTGCCCGATCCAGCTGCGCCACGATCAGCCGCGCCTGTCCCTCGAACTCCCGCCCGGCCGGGGTCAAACGCACCTCATGGGAGTTGCGGGATACCAGCTGAACGCCGAGCGAACGCTCCAGCTTCTGCAACTGCGCGCTCAGGCTCGGCTGGGTGAGATGCAGCCGCTGCGCGGCGCGCCCGAAATGCAGCTCCTCGGCGAGTGCGAGGAACGAAACAAGATGCCGGAGTTCCATACCGATTCCTTCCCGTGCCCGTCACCGTAACGGTGTCGAGTAACCGGGAATGAATCACACGGTAACTACCGAGACCGGTTCGATGGCCGACCGGTTGCTCGAATCAGGAGAACTTGATCTCCAGGCCGATGCCGAGGATGGCGATGACCCAGACCATGCCGGTGAAGATGGTGACGCGGTCGAGGTTCTTCTCGACGACAGTGGAACCCGACAGGCTCGACTGCACACCGCCACCGAAAAGGCTGGACAGACCTCCACCCTTGGCGCGGTGCAGCAGCACCAGCAGCACCAGCAGCAGGCTGGTGATGATCAGGAGGATATCCAGGAACATCCGCATGGCGACCAGTCTATGGGGTGCGTTTGCCCAGCACCTAATGGGGCTCGACGGCGACCAGATGGGTGACCCGGTCGTCACCGACGGTGAACCGCGATACGTCCTGTTCTCGTAGTTGATCTTGGGCGGTCAGCCGCACCTGATGCTGGTGCATATGCTCGGCCCAGGACCGCACCACGAAGGCTTCCACATAGCGGTCCAGGACTCCCACATCCCGGTACAACCGCCATTCCATCGCGCCGGTCCGCTGCCGCGATCGCCCGACGAACACCATCGCCGCCATGAACTCGGGCACACTCTCCGGGGGCACGTCGTAGGTCCGCAGCACCATGACCGGCCCGTCCTCCGGATCCGGCTCCACCACCAGCTGCGGCTCCGGCCAGAACGCCGAGGGCGTCAGGTCCAATTCCTCCGCATTGTGCCGGATCGGCAGCCATACGCTGCTCAGCGCACTGCCCGCGAGAAAAGCGGCGGCGATCAGCAGGGCGGGCACCGAACCGAGCGCGCCCGCGACCAGGCCCCACACGAGCGAGCCGATGGCCTGGCCGCCCATGAAGACCAGCAAGTAGACCGACAGTCCGCGCGCCCGCACCCAGGCGGGCAGCAGCAACTGCATGGTCGAATTCATCGTCGACATTGCCAGCAGCCAGGCCAGACCCGCGCCCACCAGCAGCACCAGTACCAGCGGCATCGAACGCAGCATCGCGGTACCGGCCGTGGCGAGGCCGAAGAGCACCGCGGCGGCGGTGAGCCGCTGGGTGGGCGTCAACAGCGCCCGAATCCGCGACAACCCCACCGCGCCGAGCACGGCGCCGAGGCCGAGCGCACCCAGCATCAAGCCGTAGCCTGAGGACGAGAGTCCGAGCTTGTCACGCGCGATCACCGGCAGCAGCGCCCACAGCGCGCTGGCGGGCGCGATGAACAGGATGGAACGCAACAGCACCCGCCGGATCGCGGGGGCGGCCCGGATGAAGCGGGTCCCCGCCTGTAGTGCGGCCAGCGGGCGCTCGCTGGGCAGCTTGCGATCGGTCGCGGGCCGCCGCCAGAACGTCAGGACCGCGACGATCCCGCCGAAGGAGAGCGCGTTCAACGCGAAGACCAGCTCCGGTCCGGAGAGCGAAATCAGCACCCCGGCCAGCGCGGGCCCGACCGCCCGGCCGATATTGATATTCATGCTGCCCAGTGCGGCGACCGCCGTGATCTGGTCACGCGCAACGAGTTCGGGTTGGATCGCCTGCCACGCGGGCGCAGTCAGCGCCTGCCCGCAGCCGAGCAGGAACAGCAGTGTGAGCAGAACCGCGGGCGTGGTGTGCCCAGTGGCGGTGGCGATCGCGAGCACCGCGGCGAGTGCGGCCATCGCCGACTGCGCGCCCAACAGCAGTCTGCGTCGATCCACCAGGTCGGCGAGTACCCCGGAGGGTATCGACAGCAGCATCACCGGCAGCGTGATCGCGGTCTGCACGAAGGACACCAGCGTCGCCGCGTTCGGCTCGTCGACCAGGATCCACTGCGCACCGACCGTCTGCATCCAAGTCCCGAGATTGGAGACCAGTTGCGCGATCCACAGCGCCCGATAGATCGGGGACCGCAGCGGCGCCCATGTCGATAGCGGGGTCGTCGCGTCGGCGGTGCTCACTCGCGAGAGCATATCCCGGGCGCGTCGCCCGGCCCGGCGGGCGCGTCGCTGAACCGCGCCGTCGCCCGCGTGATTGCCGGGACCGGCCGTCGGTTGCCCGCCGGACGGCGTAGGTGCGCAGCATACGAACCGAGTGGTGCACGAAGGCCAGTGCGTCGCAGTGCAATTCGCCGCGTTCCCATTCGTGAACATCAAGGGCCTGTTCGACTACCCGGGGCGATCCGATGCGCGCACTCGAAATGCGGGCGGTGCTCGACGAACTCACCCTCGGCAACCGTGACGTCCCGAGTCAGCTGCTGGACCCGGGCGCGCCGGCCGCCTTCGCCAATGCCATCGGTCAGACCCTGGCCTCGGCCTTCGGCCTGCCCGTCTGTGAGCCGCCACCCCGGTCGCGACGGCGTCGGTAGCATCGCGCATATGTCGGCTCACTTCGTGCGATTGGCTTCGATCCTATTGCTCGCGCTGGGCGCGGCCGCCGCATGCTCCAGCGACTCCGGTTCCGGCACCGACTCCGCCACACCCGCACCGACGCCGGTCGGGCACACCTATATCTCCACCGGTGTCGAGGGCGCGCCGATTCCCGGCGGCGGACCGCTCACCCTCACCTTCACCACCGACCGGATCACCGCCTACGCGGGCTGCAACACCATGTCGGGGACGATGACCCTCGATGAGCACACGCTGCGGGTCGAACAGCTGGCCAGCACGCTGATCGGCTGTTCCGGGGAGACCGCGGACGCCGATGAGTGGGCGCACCGCCTGCTGACCTCCGCTCCCGGCTGGCAGCTCGACGGCAGCACGCTGACGCTGAAGAACAACGACCAGACCATCACCCTGTCGGATAAGAAGGTCGCCCAGCCCGATAAGCCGCTGAAGAACACCACCTGGGTGGTCACCGGTCTCATCACACCGGACGCGCAGATCCATTCGCAGACCATCGAGGAGGTGAAACCCAACCTCCGCATCGCAGAGGACGGCGCCGTCTCCGGCAGCGCGGGCTGCAACCGGATGACCGGGACCGCCACCGTCGATCCTTCGGGCTCGCCGGTCACCTTCCAGATCGGCACTACCAAGATGATCTGCCCGCCGGAGGTGATGGAGGTCGAGCAGACAGTGCTGCAAGCGTTGGACGGTAAGGCGACCGCCACCGTCGACGCGAACCTCCTGACCCTGCGCAACGACAACGGCTACGGTCTGACGTTACGAGCCGAATGAGGTCCGAGCCGACGAACTCCCCTCGGCCGGTGATATCGGTGGCCGGATCGCGCGCGAGAAACGAATCGGCCCGGCACCTCGCCGTGCGGCGTGGTACCGGGCCGATTCGAGCTTCCGCCCCGAGGATCAGGGCAGCGGGCCGCCCGCGGCGATCGCGGACAGGGTGGCGAACTCGTCACCCTTGAGCGAGGCGCCGCCGACGAGAGCGCCGTCGATATCGGTCTGCCCGACCAACTCGCCGACGTTCTTGGCGTTCACCGAACCGCCGTAGAGCACCCGGACACCCGCGGCGACCTCCGCCGAGGACAGCTCCGCCAACTCCTTGCGGATCGCGGCGCAGACTTCCTGGGCGTCGGCGGGGGTGGCGACCTTGCCGGTGCCGATGGCCCACACCGGCTCGTAGGCGATGACGATCTTCGAGATCTCCTCCGCCGTCAAGCCTTTCAGCGAACCGCGCAGCTGTTCGAGGTTGTACTCGACGTGCGTGCCCGCCTCGCGAACGTTCAGGCCCTCGCCGATGCAGACGATCGGGGTGATCCCGTACTTCAGCGCCTGCTTGGCCTTGGCCAACACGGTGGCGTCGTCCTCGTTGTGGTACTGCCGCCGCTCCGAGTGGCCGACCACGACGAAGCTGCAACCCAGCTTGGCGAGCATGCCGCCGCTGATCTCGCCGGTGTAAGCGCCCTCGTCATGCGACGAAACATCCTGCGCACCGTAGGTGAGCAGCAGCTTGTCGCCCTCGACGAGGGTCTGCACGCTGCGGATGTCGGTGAACGGCGGGATGACCGTCACGTCGACCTTGGCGAAGTACTTCTCCGGCAGCGCGAAGGCGATCTTCTGCACCAGGGCGATGGCCTCGAGATGATTGAGGTTCATCTTCCAGTTGCCCGCGATGAGCGGTTTACGTGCCATGGTTCAGTCCTCCAGCACCGAAATACCGGGCAGTTCCTTGCCCTCGAGGTATTCCAGGGATGCGCCGCCGCCGGTGGAGATGTGCGAGAAGCCGTCCTCGGGCAGGCCGAGGGTGCGCACGGCCGCGGCCGAATCGCCGCCGCCGACCACGGTGAACGCGCCCTTACCGGTCGCGGTCACGATCGCCTCGGCGACCCCGCGGGTGCCCGCGGCGAAACGCTCGAATTCGAAGACGCCCATCGGGCCGTTCCAGAACACCGTCTTCGCCTCGGTCAGCAGCGCGGCGAACCGGTCCACCGAGTCGGGGCCGATGTCCAGCCCCATCCAGCCGTCCGGAATCTCGTTGGCGTCCACCACCTTCGACTCCGCGTCCGCGGCGAACTTATCCGCCACCACGATGTCGCGCGGCAGGTGGATGACGTCCGCGTAGCGCTCCAACAGACCCTTGCAGGTGTCGACCATCTCCTGCTGCAGCAGCGAGGTGCCCACCGAGAGGCCTTGGGCGGCCAGGAAGGTGAAGCACATGCCGCCGCCGATCACCAGGGTGTCGACCTTGGGGGCGAGCGCCTCGATGACGGCCAGCTTGTCGGAGACCTTGGAGCCACCGAGCACGACCGCGTACGGGCGCTCAGGGTTCTCGGTCAGCTTGGCCAGCACCTCGACCTCGGCCGCGACCAGTGTGCCCGCATAGTGCGGCAGCAACTGGGCGACGTCGTACACCGAGGCCTGCTTGCGGTGCACCACACCGAAGCCGTCGGAGACGAATGCGCCGTCGTCGCCGACCAACTCGACCAGGGCGGCGGCCAGCTTGGCCCGCTCGGAGTCGTCCTTGCTGGTTTCGCGCGCATCGAAGCGCACATTCTCCAGCAGCAGGACATCACCGTCGGTGAGGCCCTCGGACCGGGACAGCGCGTCGTAACCGACGACATCTCCGGCCAGCTGGACATTGCGGCCCAGCAGCTCCGCCAACTTCACCGCGACCGGAGCCAGCGAGAACTTCGGGTCCGGCTCACCCTTCGGGCGGCCCAGATGCGCGGTGACAACCACTTTGGCGCCGGCCTCGACCAGCGTCTCGATGGTGGGCACCGACGCGATGATGCGGCCCGGGTCGGTGATCTGACCATTGTCATCGAGAGGGACGTTCAGGTCGGAGCGCACGAGCACGCCCCGGCCTTCGACACCCTCGGCCAGGAGATCCTGGAGCGTCTTGACTGCCATGTGTCAGAGCGACTTGCCGACGAGGCCGATGAGATCGGCGAGACGGTTGGAGTAGCCCCACTCGTTGTCGTACCAGGAGACAACCTTCACCTGGTCGTCGATGACCTTGGTCAGCGGCGCGTCGTAGATCGACGAGTGCGGGTCGGTGACGATATCGCTGGACACGATCGGGTCCACGTTGTACTTCAGGATGCCCTTCAGCGGGCCCTCCGCGGCGGCCTTGTAGGCAGCGTTGATCTCGTCGACGGTGGCCGACTTGCGCAGGGTCGCGGTCAGGTCGGTGACCGAACCCGTCGGGACCGGCACGCGCAGCGCGTAGCCGTCCAGCTTGCCGTTCAGCTCCGGGAGCACCAGGCCGATGGCCTTCGCGGCGCCGGTGCCGGTCGGCACGATGTTCAGCGCGGCCGCGCGGGCGCGACGCAGGTCGCTGTGCGGGCCGTCCTGCAGGTTCTGGTCCTGGGTGTAGGCGTGGATGGTGGTCATCAGACCACGCTCGATGCCGAACTCGTCGTTCAGGACCTTGGCCAGCGGGCCGAGGCAGTTGGTGGTGCACGAGGCGTTCGAGATGATGTTCTGGCTGCCGTCGTACTGGCTGTCGTTGACACCCATGACCACGGTGAGGTCCTCACCCTTGGCGGGCGCGGAGATGATGACCTTCTTGGCGCCGGCCGCGATGTGGCCCTTCGCCTTGGTGGCGTCGGTGAAGATGCCGGTCGACTCGACGACCACGTCGACGCCCAGGTCACCCCACGGCAGGGCCGCCGGGCCCTCCTTGATGGCCAGCGCCTTGATCCGCTGGTCGCCGACCACGATGGTGTCCTCGCCGTCCAGCGACACGTCCTGCGGCAGGCGGCCGAGGATCGAGTCGTACTTCAGCAGTGTGGCGAGAGTCGCGTTGTCGGTGAGGTCATTGACTGCGACGATCTCGATGTCGGTGGTGCCGAGCGCCTTCTGCGCCTCCACCGCCCGGAAGAAGTTACGTCCGATACGACCGAAGCCGTTGATGCCTACCCGGACAGTCACGTTATCGCTCCTCAGCTTTCAAGCGGATTCATTCCGATGCCCCATTCACCCTAATGCCCGCCCGCCCTGTCTCCGACACGCACCTGGGATTCATGAACACGCGCTACCTGCCGATCTCCCCGTCGGCTACCGCGCCGTGGGCCGGTCCGGCCGGGCACGATCATGACGGGCCGCGCACCGAGCATCCCGCAATACCCCTGAACGCAATTCGAGTCATGAATAATCCGGCCGAGCCCGGGCGTGGCGCACAGCGTCGAGCTACCCACCCGACACATCTCCGGCCGGTGGCGACGCACTCGGGGTGCGTCACCACCGGCCGGAGGTGGGCAGAAATTCGACGGAACTTCGGCGCAACTACGCCTCGTCGAGAAGTTCGGCGGTGACGGCGGATTCGGTATCCGGGATGCCGAGATCCTTGGCGCGCCGGTCGGCCATCGACAGCAACCTCCTGATGCGGCCCGCGACGGCATCTTTCGTCATCGGCGGATCGGCCAGCTGGCCGAGTTCCTCCAGCGACGCCTGGCGATGCAGAACGCGCAGCTTGCCAGCGGCCGCGAGATGATCCGGCACATCGTCGCCGAGGATCTCCAGCGCGCGCTCCACCCGGGCGGCCGCGGCGACCGCGGCCCGGGCCGAGCGGCGCAGGTTCGCGTCGTCGAAGTTTGCCAACCGGTTCGCCGTCGCACGGACCTCGCGCCGCATCCGGCGTTCCTCCCAGGTGAGCCGGGTGTCCTGGGCGCCCATCCTGGTCAGCAGCGCACCGATCGCCTCACCGTCGCGGACGACCACGCGATCGGTGCCGCGCACCTCGCGTGCCTTGGCCGTGATGCCCAGCCGCCGCGCCGCGCCGACCAGGGCCAACGCCGCCTCCGGACCGGGGCAGCTCACCTCGAGTGCCGAGGAACGACCCGGCTCGGTGAGCGAACCGTGCGCGAGAAACGCACCGCGCCAAGCGGCTTCGGCGTCGGCGATGCTGCCGCCGACCACCTGGGCGGGCAGGCCACGCACCGGACGGCCGCGCACATCGAGCAGACCGGTCTGGCGCGCCAGCGCCTCACCCTCCTTGGATACCCGCACCACATACCGCGAGGTCTTCCGCAAACCGCCCGCACCGAGTACGTGAACATCGGAACCGTAGCCGTACAGCTCGAAGATCTCTCGGCGTAGCCGGCGCGCGATGGAACCCATATCCACCTCGGCCTCGACGATCACCCGCCCACCGACGATGTGCAGGCCGCCCGCGAACCTCAAGAGGGCGGAGAGCTCCGCCTTGCGGGAACTCACCTGCGACACCGTGAGCCTGCTCAGCTCGTCTTTCACTTCGGCTGTCATCGCCACGAGACGCGCTCCTTTCCACCCAACCCGGACCGCACATCCGCGCCCATGTGCCGTCCCTCGACTCGAAGCCCTGCCATTTGCGGCCGAGGTTGCCGGATCAGCTGATCCAGTGCGGCGGCAAGCTTTCCGGGATGATGCCGGTCCGTTCCCGCTTCGGCGACATCGGAGAAGGTTACTCGTGCCCGCAACTGTTCGGCAGCCCTGGCCACATGTTCACGCTCCCGGCCTTCCGGCACCGAGCCGGAATCGACCAAAACCTCGTCGACCACGAATTCCGGTGCGTGCTGGGACAATACATGGAGATGACGCTCCGCGGAGAAACCCGCCGTTTCACCGGGCTCGGCGGCGAGGTTGAGCACCAGGACTTTCCGCGCCCTGGTGTACACCAGCGCGTCGCGCAATTCGGGCACCAGGACGTGCGGAATCACGCTGGTGAACCACGAACCGGGGCCGAGCACAACCACATCGGCGTGTTCGATGGCCGAGGTCGCCTCCTGGCTCGCGGGCGGATCCGAGGGGATCAGCCGGACGCGACGCACCTTACCCGGCGTCGTCGCGACAGCTACCTGTCCGCGAATGCAGCGACTGACGCGTGGATCCGCTTCCAGCCCAGAAACATCCGCCTCGATGTCGAGTGCGATGGGTGACATCGGGAGGACTCGACCGGTGATTCGCAACATCCTGGCGACCTCATCGAGGGCAGCCACCGGATCACCCAGTACCTCGGTGAGTCCGGCGACGATGAGATTGCCGACCGAATGGCCGGCCAACGCGCCGGTACCGCCGAACCGGTGCTGGACGGTTTTGGTCCACACCCCGTCCTGATCCTCGGCCAGCGCGGCCAGCGCCATCCGCAGATCCCCCGGCGGGAGTACGCCGAGCTCGGCGCGTAGCCGCCCCGAGGAGCCGCCGTCATCGGCGACGGTGACCACGGCACAGATCTTTCTGGTCAATCGTCGCACCGCGGTCAGCGTCGCATACAAACCGTGCCCGCCACCCAGAGCGACAATGGCGGGATTCGATTCCCACCCGGTCATTCGCGCCCCAGATCCCGATGAACAACCCGTACCACGTCGGCGGAACCGTCGGATTCCTCGCTCATCAATTCGCCGAGCGCCTCGGCGATCGCCACGCTGCGGTGCTTGCCTCCGGTGCAGCCCACTGCCACCGTCATGTATCGCTTCCCCTCTTGGCGGTAACCATTCGTCGTCAGGTCGACCAGGTGGTGGCAGGTACTCAGGTAGTCGGCCGCGCCGGGGCGCGAAAGCACATACTCGCTGACCACGCTCTCCTGTCCCGAATGTTCCCGGAGTTCCGGAATCCAATGTGGATTGGGTAGAAAACGCACATCCAACACCATGTCGGCGTCCAACGGAACCCCGTACTTGAAGCCGAAGGATTGCACCGTCAGCTGCAATGCGGCGGGCGCACCGCCCCCGTAGGCCTCCTCCAGTTTGCGATGCAGCTGGTGAATCGACAGCTCCGTGGTGTCGATGACCAGGTCAGCGGCTGTTTTTACGGATGATAGCCGAATCCGTTCCGCGGCGATGCCCGCGGACAACGTACCGTCCGCACTCTCGCCCTGTAGTGGATGGCGGCGGCGGGCG
Organism: Nocardia sp. NPDC050710; assembly: GCF_040654375.1. Lineage (NCBI taxonomy): Bacteria > Bacillati > Actinomycetota > Actinomycetes > Mycobacteriales > Nocardiaceae > Nocardia > Nocardia sp. NPDC050710. Next base: position 473,639 of record NZ_JBFAHV010000001.1, read on the forward strand.
AAGCCGAATCGCCGGATCAGCACGTCGTCGGAGGCCTCGAGGAACAGCACCCGGGTGCGTACCCCACTGGCGCGCAGCTGTTCGGTGACGACCGAGAGGTCGCCGGTGAAGAATCTGCTTCGTACGTCCATGACCAGCGCCAACCGTTGGATGGGCGGGTCGGCGGAGGCGCCGAGTTCGACCATGCGGCCGATCAACTCGGGCGGCAGATTATCGGTGACGTACCAGCCGAGATCCTCCAGTACCCGCGCGGCGGTACCGCGGCCCGCACCGGACAGACCGGTCACGATGACGACCTCGACCTGCTGCCGGGTCTGGCCGTCGGCTGCCGTCCCCTTATTGTTCGATTCGACGCGTGTCATGTCCTACCGGATCTGTGTCTAGGGTGCCTCTCGATCATCCCGCACCGGTTCCGGTATCGGGCGCTGACACACATGCGCGACTGCCATCCGTGCTGCACAGGGATGGCTCCCGAACATGTGAATCGCAACGATACCGAGAATATATGCGGGATGGAGCATGGCCGAACGTTTCGACCTCCTCACTCCTGCCGCAACGCGGCCAGCACGGCCTTCGCGGTTGCCACGCCGATGCCGGGCACCTCGGTGATCTGCTCCACCGTCGCCTCCTTCAGTTTGGCCACCGACCCGAAATGCGTCACCAGCGCGGTCCGGCGCGCCGCACCGAGTCCGCGCACCGAATCCAATGCGGACGCGGTCATCCTGCGTGAGCGTTTGCTGCGATGGAAGGTGATGGCGAAGCGGTGCGCCTCATCGCGGACCCGCTGCAGCAGGAACAGCGCCTCGCTGTTGCGCGGCATGATGACCGGATCGGGTTCGCCCGGCACCCACACCTCTTCCAGGCGCTTGGCCAGGCCGATCACCGCGACGTCGGTGATACCGAGCTCATCCAGGACCTCGGCGGCGGCCGCGACCTGGGGTGCGCCGCCGTCGACGACGTACAGGTTCGGCGGGTAGGCGAATTTGCGCGGACGGCCCGTGCGTGGGTCGATGCCAGGCCGGAAGTCGAGCTCTTCGGTCTCCTCGACCGCCGCGACGACCGGACCACCGTTGCTGTCGACCGTCCGCGCCGCGCTCTCGGCGGTTTCGACGGTGTCGAGTTCGGCGCGCTCCACCTCGTCGCGTTCCCGCCGCAGCCGGGCGAAGCGGCGTCGGGTCACCTCCGCGATACTGCCCACGTCATCGGAGCGGCCCTCCCCCGCCGCCTCCTTGATGGCGTAGTGACGGTATTCCGACTTGCGCGACAGTCCGTCCTCGAACACCACCAGCGAGGCGACCACATCGGTGCCCTGGACATGGCTGATGTCCACGCATTCGATCCGCAGCGGCGCACTGTCCAGTTCCAGCGCGTCCTGGATGTCCTGCAGCGCAGCCGATCGGGAGGTCAGGTCACCGGCCCGCTTGAGCTTGTGCTGAGCCAGCGCCTCCTGCGCATTGCGCTGCACGGTCTCCGCGAGGGCCTTCTTATCTCCGCGCTGCGGCACCCGCAATGTCACCGCCGAGCCGCGCAGCCTGCCCAGCCACTCCTGGATCTGCTCGGCATCGGCGGGCAACTCCGGCACCAGGACCTCGCGCGGCACCACCGCGCCCGGCTGCTCGTCCGGGCTCTGATCGGCGTAGGAGGCCTGCTCGCCGTAGAACTGGGTGAGGAACTGCTCGACCAGGGCGGCCATCTCCCCACCCGTCCCCGGGGCGTCGATCGCGTCGCCCGCCTTGTCCACCACCCAGCCCCGCTGACCGCGCACGCGGCCGTCGCGGACGTGGAAGATCTGCACCGCCGCCTCCAGTTCGTCGGTGGCGAAGGCGATCACGTCCGCGTCGGTGCCGGTGCCGAGCACCACGGCCTGCTTCTCCAGCGCCCGGCGCAGCGCCTGTACGTCATCGCGCAGACGAGCGGCGGTCTCGAAGTCCAATTCCTCGGCGGCGTCGTGCATGCGGCGTTCCAGATCGCGCACCATCTTGTCCGTGCGCCCGGCCAGGAAGTCGCAGAAGTCCTCCACGATGCGGCGGTGCTCCGCGGCGCTCACCCGCTCGATGCACGGCGCGGAGCATTTATCGATATATCCGAGCAGACAGGGGCGTCCGATCTGGTTGTGCCGCTTGAAGACTCCGTTGGAGCAGGTCCGCGCCGGGAACACTCGCAGCAGCAGATCCAGGGTCTCCCGGATGGCCCACGCGTGCGCGTACGGCCCGAAATACCGCACGCCCTTTTTACGCGCGCCTCGGTAGACGAACAGCCGCGGATACTCCTCGTTCAATGTCACCGCGAGCACCGGGTAGGACTTGTCGTCCCGATACCGCACATTGAAGCGCGGATCGAACTCCTTGATCCAGTTGTATTCCAGCTGGAGCGCCTCCACCTCGGTGGAGACGACTGTCCACTCGACGCTCGCCGCGGTGGTGACCATCTGCTTGGTGCGCGGGTGCAGCGACACGACATCGGCGAAGTACGAATTCAGCCTGCTGCGCAGACTCTTCGCCTTGCCGACATAGATGACCCGCCCGTGCGCATCCCGGAACTTGTACACACCGGGTTCGACGGGAATCGTGCCCGGCGCGGGCCGGTACGTCGCTGGATCTGCCACGAGTCCAGCCTATCGACGCGGTACGACACACCCCGCGCGGCCACCAGCCGATCGAGCCGGACCATGGATGTCGGGCGCGGGCGGCACGGCCCCTCCGACGACGCCTACCGGCCGCGCCCGGCGAACCACGCGCGCGCGTGCGGCTGGCGCAGCAGATGAATCACCGCCGCCGAGGTGCCCCACGCGTAGAACACCGTGAGCACCGGGACCACGCCGAGATCGGTGATGCCCGCGATCCGTGTACCGACGATGATCTGCAGTGCGGCCAGAACGATCGCGGCCCGGCGCACCACTACGGCGCCGGTGCCGAAACCGAGCACGGCGAGTCCGAGCAGCCAGCCGGGAGCGAACTGCACCGCACCCGCGGCGGCCGCGGAACCACCGACGGTGAGGCCGAGGATCACGGGGTAGACGATGCCGAATCCGGCAAGGCCGAGTGCCGCTTCGCGAGCCTCTCGCACCGGCTCGGGCATCCGCTGCGGCACCGCCGGATCGACGATGACCGAATCGCTGTAGGTAACCACGGCACACTCCCACTCGAGCCGCGTCCACGGCCCGGACGCGGGTGCCAGAACGTTAAATCACTTGCCTTATTTGCATACCGTAGTCCTCGAGACTGTGATCCGGCTCACGAATTAGCCAAAAATGTGCGCGCCCTGCATTATTCGGACAGTCCGTAGTCGCGCAACGCCGTCAGCAATCCCGACGGCCGATCCGCCGTCGGCAACGGATCTACCAGTGCGAATCGGCAACCCAGTGCCGTCGCGCCACCATCGGCCTCGGCACTGTCGCCGACCATGAGCGCGGATTCGGCGGCCACTCCGAGCCGATCCAGGGCATGCTGGAAGATTCGCGCATCCGGCTTCATCGCGCCGATCTCGAAGGACAATGTGTACTCGGTGAGCCGATCCCAGCCGTTGGCGGCGAAGGCGGGCCGGATGTCGAAGGCGATATTGCTCACCACCGCGACCGGGATATTTTGCGCGGAAAGGGTTTTCAAGACCGCACCGGTATCGGAGTACGGGGTCCACGCCAGCGGGTCGATCAGCCGACCGTAGAGCCGTTCGATATGCGCGGTCGGCAATCCGGATTGCCGCAGCACTTCGGCGTAGGCGGCGCGGTGCAGCGCCGGATCGAGATCCCGTCGCTCCCAGGTGCGGCGGCTCACGGCGTCGAACTCCGCGCTGCCCCCCACCGGTGTGGTCATCCGGGCCAGGATCTCGGCCTGGCGCACCCTGTCGAACGTGCGACCGTCGACGCAGACCAAATCCTCCCACGAGTCATCGGGTTCCAGTCGGAACAGCGTGCCGGAGAAGTCGAACAGCACCGCCTCGATCGCCACGCCGCCAGCCTACCGACCACGATCGCGGCGGAACCTTCTCGAACGGAGGTCACCGCCGACCGTACCCGGAACATCCCGGAGCGCAACACAATTCGCAACCACACGGGGTGTGGGTAACCAACCCTTCCCGGTATTGGGGAAGCCTGAGGTCAGGGGCGCGGATCGGCGCCGAAAGCCATGTCGTGACCGGGGATCGGGGTTACAGTCCGGGAATGATTCGAGCGCGACACGCCTGGACCGGGGCGGCGGCCACCACACTGCTCGCCATCGGCCTGCTGAGTGGTTGTTCGTCCGACGACAGCACGACGGCCGAGTGCGTCGCCACACCGAACGGGACACCGGTAACGGCGGCGCCTGCCACCGGCGGCGCGACCACGTCGAAGAACATCAGCACCAATCCGGAGATCGCCTCCGGATACCGGTCCGGGATGACGGCGGTGCGCACCCAGACCTACGCGGTCTCGACGGCCAACCCGGTCTCCACCAAGGCCGCCTGCGAGGTCCTGCGCGACGGCGGCACCGCGGCGGATGCGCTGATCGCCGCGCAGACGGTGCTCGGTCTGGTCGAGCCGCAGGCCTCCGGGATCGGTGGCGGGGCATTCCTGCTCTATTACGACGCGGCGAGCAAGAGCGTCGAGGCCTACGACGGGCGCGAAACCGCCCCGGCGGCAGCGACCGAGAACTATCTGCGCTGGGTCAGCGATGTGGATCGGACCGAGCCCAAGCCGAATACGCGCGCCAGCGGCCGCTCGATCGGCGTACCCGGAGTGCTGCGCATGCTCGAGCTCGCGCACCAGGAGCACGGCAAGGTCACCTGGCGCGAACTCTTCGATCCGGCCATCGGGCTGGCCGATCGCGGCTTCCCGATCAGCGCCCGGCTGGCGGGCCAGATCGCCGAATCGGCCAAGGATCTGGCCGGTGACGAGGCATCGAAGGCCTACTTCCTGAATCCCGACGGCACCCCCAAGGTCGCGGATACCGTGCTGACCAATCCGGCGATGTCGAAGACATTGAGTGCCGTCGCCGCCGAGGGTGCGCAGGCCTTCTATACCGGCGCCATCGCCGAGGACATCGTCGCGGCCGTCGGATCCAGCACGGGCGGACGCACCCCCGGCCTGATCACCACCGCCGATCTCGCCGGATACCAGCCGAAGAAGCGGACCGCGCTGTGTACCGGATATCGCGGCACGGAGATCTGCGGGATGCCCGCCCCCTCCTCGGGCGGCAGCACCGTCGCCGCCACGCTCGGCATTCTGGAGAACTTCGATATGGCCGCGCTGGGACCGGAGAACGTCGACCGCAACGGCGGTAAGCCGCGCGCCGAGGCGGTACACCTGGTCTCCGAGGCGGAACGGCTCGCCTACGCCGACCGGAACAAGTACGTCGCCGACCCGGATTTCATTCCACTGCCGGGTAATTCGCCGCAGTCGCTGGTCAACAAGGACTATCTGAAGCAGCGATCGGGGCTGATAGATCTCGGCCGCAGCATGGGCACCGCCCAGCCGGGTGATCTCGGTCCGGTCCCGCTCGGGGTCGGCCCGCAGCCGCCCGAACACGGCACCAGCCACATCTCCGTGGTCGACAAGTACGGTAACGCCGCCGCCATGACCACCACCGTCGAATCCGCCTTCGGTTCCTTCCATCTGGTCGACGGTTTCGTGCTGAACAACCAGCTCACCGACTTCTCCGCCGATCCGCTCGGCCCGGATGGGATACCGGTCGCGAACCGGCTGCAGCCGAATAAGCGCCCGCGCAGCTCGATGAGTCCCACCCTGGTCTTCGATCGCGCCGCCGACGGTTCGCGTGGCGATCTCAGCTACGTCACCGGCTCCCCCGGCGGTTCGGTGATCATCCAGTACGTGGTGAAAACCCTGATCGGCATGCTGGATTGGGGACTGGACCCGCAGCAGGCGGTATCGGCGGTGGCCTTCGGCGCGGGCAATGGGCCCTCCACCGGCGTCGGCGGTGAACATCCCGCGATCGACGCCACCGACAACGGTGATCGCGATCCACTGGTGCGACGGTTGCGCGAACTGGGCCACCAGGTCTCGGTCGCACCCCAGACCAGCGGTCTGAGTGCCTTGCACCGGGACGGCACGGGGTGGATCGGTGGCGCCGATCCACGTCGCGAAGGTGTAGTTCTCGGCGATCCCCGCTGATCCGCGCAATGGAACCGGCGACTCGGCCGCCGCCGGTTCCATTGCCGCTCAGCTGAATTCGATCGAATCAATACGCCACCCGACGGGGGTCTTGTCGACGTACACCCGTGCTGTGAGGTCGATGGTTTCCTTGACCGCCCCGTCCGGCGCCTTCACGTTCTGCGTGATCAAGACGAGCCGGTCTATCCGTTCCTTCGTATCCGCGCCGTGTTCGGTTCCCATGACCAATACGGTGGCGTCGACCGTGTACCCCTGGCGCGCCCACTCATCCCATTGCAGTCCGGGTCCGCGCGCGGTGGTATTGGCCGGAGCCGACGCGAGCTCGTCGGTCAGCCACGGCCTGGCCCGCCGGTAGGCGTCCTGGCGGTCCTTGTCGACTCCGGGGCGCCAGGTGTACATGGTTTGCAGGCCGGTCCTGATGGTCTCGATCGCTTCCGCATCTCCCGATTCGACGTCGTGGCCGGGCGGCGTCGAGGAGCAGGCGAGGCATACGGCCGCGAGGACGGTAGCGAACAGCAGGGGGACGAAACGCAAGATGGACACGACAACCTCCTCAGAAGCGCAGCGCCTGGATGCGCCAGCCTTGTTCGGTCTGCACGACAGTCGCCCAGACCGTCAGTTCGACGCTGTCGAGCGGTTTGGCGGCCGCATCGGTAATGGTCTGCTTGATCAATACCACTCGATCGATGCGCGTGGACTGATCCGGCGGATGTTCGTCGGTGGCGATCTGCACCGTGACCGAGACCTTGGCCTTGGCCTCGGCCCACGACTTCCATTGCGCCTTCGACCCGCCGCTGTCGGGGTCGCCCGCGGCGAGTTGTTCGGTGAGGTACGGGCGCGCACGGAGATAGGCATCGTCGGGTGATCGGTCGGTTCCGGGGCGCCAGCCGAACATCGTGACGAATCCGTCGCGCAGCACCGCGAGGGGATCCGCGGTCTCGGCCACGCCGAGCGGCGCCGGTATCGCGATACCGCGGATGCTGTTCCCGCAGCCGCCGACCAGCACGCCGAGCGCGATGAGCAGCAGCGCGAGCAGGATGCGCCGGGTGATCATGAGATGCTCCGTATCTTCGCGTCCGCGGGGATAGGGGCCTCGACGATCTTGCCGTCGCCGGTCGATGCGTGAATCATCACCCCGGAGCTGATCACGATGCCCACGTGTCGCGGTATGCCATTCGGATTCCATTCGGAGAACACGAGATCACCCGGCTTGGCTCGATCCGCGGTGACCTCGGTCCCCTTGGTCCACTGCTGCTGGACGGTGCGGGGTAGCGTCAGGGAACCGCCCGTCGAGGTGTAGGTCACATATGTCGCCAGGCCCGGTGCGTCGAATCCACCATGGGTCGGGCCCTTGATATTGCCGCCGCCCCAGAAGTAGGCGGTGCCGAGGTACTCCCTGGCGGCCTGTACAACCTTGGACTCCCGATCCACCTGCTGGCCGGCGGATTTCAGCGCCTCGAAGTCAGTGGACGCGAATTCCCGCTCATAGTCGCGAATCTTGCGGACATAGGGCCTGGTCTGGGTGGTGTAGTCGCCGCCGGACGGCATGCCGCCCGCGGCCTGCACCGCACCGAATCCGGCATTGTAGGCGGCCAGTGCCAGGTCGACCGCGTCACCGATCAACGCACCGCTCTTGATCCCGGCCGATGTGTCCTGCCAGTTCTTGCACATGAAATGGGCCTGGGCGACCACCGCGTCGGCAATGCTGTGCACATCGGCGACCCCGTTGTTGTCGGCGTCGACCTTCCAGGTCTCCCAGGTGCCGGGCAGGAACTGCGCGGGTCCGAGCGCACCGGCCGACGAGGTGACGAGGGCGGCTCCGTAGCGGAAGTTGCTCTCCGCCTTGACCTGTCCGGCCAGCAGCGGTGCGGTGATCCCGCTGTTCGGGCAGTCGGCCGCGCCCTTGAGCAACCACGGCACGAATTCGGCAGGCACTTTACCGGCAGCGAGGCCCGCACCCGGCTTGACTGCGCAGTCGGCGATCGCATGCGCCATCTTGAGCGCATCCTGGCTCGCGGTCGGGGCGGCCTGTTCCAGCATCGGGGCCGGGTCGACGAACTTCCCGTTCTGCAGCCGTCCCCCCTGCCACAGTTCGAAATGCAGGTGTGGTCCGGAGGATTGGCCATTGCTGCCAACGGCGGCGATGTGTTGGCCCGCCTTGACGATATCGCCGGTCTTGACGAATACGCCGTCGTTGTACATATGCCCATACACGGTCGAGACCAGACCATTGGCCGTATTCGAGTCGATGACGATCCAGTTTCCGAAGCCGGACGCCTCGCCCGCCGCGACGACCTTCCCGTCGAGTGCCGCGTAGATCGCCGTGCCCCGGGGGGCGGCCAGATCGATGCCACGGTGGAATTCGCCGCCGCGCTGTCCGAAGGTGGACGAGAGCTTGTAGGTGCCCTTGGCCATCGGCCCGGTGGTCAGCGCACACGGCGGTGAGGAAGAAAGCTGTTGTGGCACTGTACGTTCCGGGGCAGGCTGGTAACGGGGTATCGGGGGGACCTGCGGATCGGCCGTCATCACCACCGGACGATCCACCGGGGCGGTTGTCGTGGTCGTCGGGGACGGCACGGTGGTGGTCGTCGAGGAACCCGTGGTCGTGGAGCCGGTGACGCAGGTGGTGGCCGACGGGGCGGCGGAGGTGGTGACGCCGGTCGGGCACTGGATCGGCCGTGACGTGCAGGGTTGACCGGACGGTGTTGTCGCGGTGGCTGTTCCGCCGTTGCTCGCGCAGAACTCGGCGGTGGTGGTCGTAGTCGTGGTGGTGGTGGTGGTCGTGGGCGCGGTGGTGGTCGTGGGAGCGGTTGTGGTCGTGGGAGCGGTTGTGGTCGGTTTGGACGCTGTCGGCGAACCCGTAGGCGTGGTCGTGTCGGCGCCCGCGGGTGTCGTCGTCGTGGGGCGGATAGTCGTGGCGGTAGGTTGCGGGGTGACACCCGCGGCGGTCGTGGACGGGACAGGGGGCAGCTCCGCGGTTTTGGTCGGCTGGGTCATCGGACCCGGTTCCAGCGGAGTGCTGATCGGCGCGGCGTCGGCGTATCCGCCCCCGCGGATCAGCAGCGCGGGATGAACCATGCACAGGAAGACGACCGCCGCGACCGCCGCAGTGAGCAGCAGCGTCGGTATGGGTGGGCGTTGCGGCCCTCGGTGGCGTCGAATCGGTCCCATGCGGTATTCCCCAGAGTGATCGAATACGGGCGGATACCCAGGGTTGCGCCGACTCGCTCGCACCGCATCTGCCCCGATGGACCCGCCGCGCCCGACCGCGCGGCGCTCGCCGGGCAGCCACCGGCTCCAACCTGCGGCGTTGCCCGGCAGACCCTGCCCGAATGGGCAGCTACCTGCGCGTTTAGTACCTGTTTAGTGCACGGTGAGCGGGCCGGGCATGCTCGGAATCGACGCGCCGGAAAGGCCCGGCGCCCCGGTTTCCCGCGAGGTGCAGGATGGAGAGAATCCCGGTTTATGTCGAGGCGCGCGACCCGATTTCGCGCGCGGGCATGATCGCTCAGCTGCGGTCCCGAACGGAGGTGCTCGTCGCCGACGATCCCGCACGCGCCGCTGTCGCGCTCGTCGTCGCCGATGTGGTCGACGAGGCCACCTTGCAGACGCTGCGCCGGTTGCAGCGCGGCAGCTGTCGCCCGGTACTCGTCGCGGCCGATTTCGACGAGCAGGGATTGGCCGCGGCGGTCGAGGCCGGGATCGCGGGCCTGGTGCGCAGGCAGGACGCCTCGGCCGAGCGGTTGGCACGCGCCGCGTGCGCCGCCGCCCGCGGTGAGGGCACCGTGCCGCCGGATCTGCTCGGCAGGCTGCTCGATCAGGTAGGGCGGCTGCAGCGACAAGTGTTGCATCCGCGCGGACTGAGCCTCACCGGGCTCACACACCGGGAGATCGAAATTCTGCGGCTGGTCGCCGAGGGCGACGATACGGCCGAAATCGCCGCGAAGCTGTGCTATTCGCAGCGCACCATCAAGAACGCATTGCACGACATCACCACGCGGTTGCAACTGCGCAACCGCTCGCACGCGGTCGCCTACGCGCTGCGTCAGGGTCTGATCTAGGGCGGGTGGCGAGATGTTCGTCGAGGTGGACGAGGCGCTGCGGGCGCTGGTGGGGGCCGACGCCGTCGACCGCGCCGAGGTCGACGTGGTATTCGACGCGCCGACCAAGGAGTGGGCGGCGCGCCGGAACTCCCCCACGGTCAACATGTTTCTCTACGACATCCGTGAGGATCTGCGCAGGCGGCACCGTGGCCTGATCAACGAATACGACGACCGCGGCGTCGTGGTGAACCGGCACCAGGGTCCCCGGTACTTCAAACTCTCCTACCTGATCACCGCGTGGACCCAGCGACCGGAGGACGAGCATCGACTGCTGTCCTCGCTGCTGTGGTGCTTCCTACGCCACGACACCATCCCCGGCGCGTCACTCACCGGAACGCTCGCGGAGATCGGGTTGCCGGTTGCCTTGAATATCGCGTTGCCGCCGCCGGAGGATCGGTCGTTCGCCGATGTGTGGTCGGCACTCGGCGGGGAGTTGAAACCCTCGCTGGATCTGGTTGTCATCGCCCCCGCGGACGGCGGGCGGCGACTGCCCGCCGGTCCGCCCGCGACCGAGGGCGTCGCCGTCGGTCTGCAGGATCATGCGGGCGATATGGTGGACGCGCCGCGGCGCAACCGACGGACGGAGCAGATGTGACGACGGCGAGCCTGCGGTATCTGCTGGCCCGCGCGGCGATCGTAGAGGCCAGGGTGCGCCGTGCGGTGGCACAGCGCCGGGTGGGAGATCCTCAGCCCGAGGACCCCTTTCGCGGACTGTATCTCTCCGAGGACGCGGTCGACCGGTTGTTGCAGGCCACGCACGAGCCGGTGGGTCCGGACCAGCCGGAACTGGAGTTGGTCGCCGCGGCCGACGCTGTTGCACGTGCCGATGGCGCGTCGATGCGATTGCTGCGGGTCTCCGAGGCCTTCGGGCTGGACGAGCTGGATGTCGAAATCCTGCTCGTCGCAATCATTCCGGATATCGATGCCCGCTTCGAATGGCTGTACGGATATTTGAACGACGATGTGACCCAGCGCAGAGCGACGGTGGGCCTGGCACTTTCGCTGTGCGGCGTCCCGGCCGCGACGGCTGCGGGCCGGGCTCGATTCATCGCCGAGGGCGCGCTGGTGCGCGGCGGTCTCGTGGTCGTCGACGATCCGGATCGGCCGCTGCTGTCGCGGCCGCTGCGGGTGCCGGATCGCGTCGTCGCCTATCTGCTCGGCGATGACACGCCGCAGCCCGCATTGCGCCGGGCCATCGCACCGTCGCCGCCGTGCCCCGACACCACCGACCCGCGGCTCGTCGCGGCCCTGCGCAGCCCGGCACCACTGGTCTATCTGCGCGAACATCCCGGCGGAGGTGGGGTGGCGGCCGCGGTTGCGGCGGCCCGGGAGCACGGCCGCGTCGTACTGATCATTGATATGCATTGCGTCGCAGGACATTCCGATCTGATGACGGCGGCCGTACTGGAGGCGCGATTGACCGGTGCGGTCCTGATCGCGGCCGGTGTGGACGCACTCGCCGAACGACCCGAAGCCATCCGCGCGATCGCCGACGAGCCGACCGCCGTCGTGCTGGTCGGCACGGCGGCCTGGGATCCGGCCTGGGCGATCAGGCAACCGATTCCATTCGATATCGATCCGCCGAATGCCGCGGATCGCACCCGGATGTGGCGCACCGCGCTCGCCGATCGGTTACCGGACGGGCTCGACGCCGCGGCCGCCACCATGCAATTCGTACTGACCCCCGAGCAGGTCGCGCGGGCCGCCGATGCCGCGGCAACGCATGCCGAATTGGCCGGGCGGCCGGTATCGGCGGCGGATCTGCGCCGCGGCGCCCGCGCGCAGAACAGTGCGGGCCTGGAACATTTGGCGCGCCGCATCGAACCCGGTGTCGGCTGGCCGGACCTGGTGCTGCCGACGCCCGTCCTCGACCAGTTGCATGAGGTGGCGTTGCGCGCCCGGCACCGCGCCCGGGTGCTCGACGAATGGCGGATGCGACCGGGCGGCGGACGCGGACGCGGCGTCACGGCGCTGTTCGCGGGCGACTCCGGCACCGGTAAGACCATGTCGGCCGAGGTGATCGCGGCAGATCTGGGCCTGGACCTCTACACCGTGAACCTGGCGACCGTGGTGGACAAGTACATCGGTGAGACCGAGAAGAATCTGGAGCGGATCTTCGTCGCGGCGGCGGGTGTGAACGCCGTTCTGCTGTTCGACGAGGCCGACGCGCTGTTCGGCCGCCGCACCGAGGTGCGCGATTCCCATGACCGCTACGCGAATATCGAGAGCGCCTATCTGCTGCAACGTATGGAATCCTTCGACGGCCTCGCCATTCTCGCGACCAATCTGCGGGCGAATCTCGACGACGCGTTCACCCGGCGGCTGGATGTGGTGGTGAACTACGCCCTGCCCGACGAGAGTGCCCGGCGCAGCCTGTGGGAGCGATGCGTGGGAACCCGGATCCCACGGGCCGCGGATCTCGACCTCGATTTCCTCGCCCGCTCCTTCGAATTGTCCGGCGGCAATATCCGTTCCGCCGTCGTCACCGCCGCCTACCTGGCCGCGGGCGCCGGGCGTCAACTGGGCACCGCCGATCTCGTCGCGGGTGTGCACCGCGAGTACCGCAAACTCGGAAGACTGACCCTGGCAACGGAATTCGGCCGCTATCACGAGGCCCTGCGATAGCGCGGCGCACGCCTCGCCGACGACCAGGTGGCGGTGCCCCCATAGCGCCGACCCGGCGCGCACAATGCGCCAGGTCGAGGCAATGCGCCGTCTGGCCGTCGCCGCGCTCGAGCGCGAGGGCGCTGGGGAACAGCTCGCTGGCGACGGGCAGCCGGTCGGCGACCCTCGGTGCAGGTCGACGAGACCCAGCGTGGCAGGCATAGCCTCGGCCCGGTCCCACCGACCACCGCGTCGAGTGGGACATCTAGCAACCAAACTGTTATCGCAACTGTGTTCGACGGAAGGTATCGTCGCGCCATGCCTCAGCTGTCCCGCCTTGATTGGGCCTATATGTATATCGATGACGTGCGCCGACAGCTGACCGACGCGGCAGCATCCGGCAGGACACTCATGCCGGACGAGCTCGAGCACGCAGCAGGGAAGCTCTCCGAAGGACTACGGATCTACGTCGAGGAGACACAACATCGCAGATAGACGTGCTGGATTGCACAGCAAATCGGCCCTTTGCTGTGCAGTGGCACTCGAAACCGCTACTGACGACCCGTGCCGGGGAACCGATCAGGGCGGTTTTTTCATGCCCCGACGCGGCGTAGCGCAGCGGCTTCATATGCCGAGGGTCGCCGGTTCGAGTCCGGCCGCCGCCACGATCGGAACCGACCATAAAAGCAGTTACTGCCGCAATCCGGCGAGATTCGCTGTGTGACTGCCCACGTGATGCCAGCCGACCCCGAACGCCCCGGTCAGCCCCCGAGAAGCTGACCGACGTTGAGCCGGTGTCCAGCCATGGCGCAGGCGCTATCCGGCCAAGGCGGCATCGACCTCGATGCACGGCCGAAAACACCTCGCGTGCACCGAGTTTCCTGTCGGCAAAGCCCGCCGGATCGGCATCCCGACCGGATGGGGAACCGAAGTTGGTCCCCATCACGAGGCACTCCGGTAGCGCTATTGCCCGATAGGGCAATAACCGATGCCCTCGCGTTGTCACGCGGGTCGACTGTCCGCGCCGCCGCGGCCACCCATACTCGAATCACGTGACGGAAGGAGATCGGCCGTGCGCGAATGCTCGAATTGTGGTCAGCCCAACGCGGAGAACGCCGAGTTCTGCGTGAATCCGCAGTGCCGCACGTACCTGGGCTGGGCAACCACGGCGATGGCGGATCCGAGTCGGCCGCCGACGGCGAATGTGCCGCCGACCGCGAGCGCGGGAGTGCGTCCCGGCCCGCCCAAACATCCGAGCGGACCACCGGGTCCGGGCCCGGGTCCGGCGCCCGGGCAGCGGTTCGGGGTCCGGGTGACGATGGAGCCCACCGAGTTGTCCGTCGATCCCGGCGCGGCCGTGGTCGCGACGGTGACCGTGCACAACACCGGTACCCGGGTGGAGGAGTTCGAACTCGGCGTGGCCGGGCCGCTGCGCCCGTACGCGCATCTGGAACCCGCCGTGCTGCGCGTCTTTCCCGATACGCAAGCCACCGCCGTCGTCCGGTTCGCACCGCCCCGCGATGCCCAGGTGCGGGCCGGGCGCGCGCCATTCGTGCTCGGAGCCCGGTCTCGGGTGAATGCCCGGGTGGAGGACCGGGTGTCGGGCACGCTGACGGTGGGCGCGTTCACCGAGTTGAAGGCGGCGCTGCAACCGGAGGCCAGTCGCGGGCGTAAGCCGGCGCGGCATACCGTGGTGACCACCAATCTCGGCAATGTGCCGCTCGGCGTGCAGATCGTGCTCGCCGACCGGGCGGGCGCCCTCACCTTCGAACCGCCGCAGGCTGTCACCACCCTGGCCCCCGGCGCGAGCGTGGAAACGCCGGTGCTGGTCGGTGGCGCCCGTAAGTGGTTCGGCCGCACCGAATCCCATGCGTTCACCGCGCAGGCCAACCCGGCCGATGGTGCGCCGCCGATCGGCTTGAACGGCGTGCGGAACCAAGTTCCGGTGCTGCCCTGGTGGATTCCGACCGCCGTGGCGGTCATGCTCGCGTTGACGCTCGCGGTGATCGCGCTGCTGCCGAAACATAAGGACACGGTGCCGGGCACCAGCGGCATGATCCAGCTCGTAGCCGAGCAGACCTTGCAGAACGCGGGCTATCGGCCGGTCGTGGTGCAGCGTGCCGACCCGAATGTGCCGGTCGGTCAGGTCATCGAAACCAAACCGGCGGGTGGCACCGAGTTGAAAGACGGTGAGCCGGTGCAGCTGTTCATCTCGCTCGGGCCGTGCGAGGGCGGCGAATGCCTGGTCGAGGTGCCGAATGTGGAGGGCCTGAAATTGGCCGATGCCCAGGTCGCGCTGGAGGCGGCCGAATTCACGGTTCGGACCTTCGAGGCGCAGAATCCGGCCATCGCCAAAGGCATGGTGATCTCCAGTAACCCCGCGGCCGGGGAGAAAAAGGAACGCGGCAGCGAAGTGGTCCTCGCGATCTCGACCGGGCCCGCGCCCACCACCACGCCGACGACGCCGCCGGTCGCGGGCGGGGGCGGGGGCGAAAACGGCGGCGGGGGCGGGGGAGGAGGCGGCGACAAAGGCGGTGCCGCGCAGGTCGAGGTGCCCGACGTCGCCGGAAAGTCGAAAGCCGAAGCCACCGACAAAATTACGGCCGCCGGTTTGACCGTGGAAGTGGTCGAGCAGTCCCACGGCACCATCGCGACGGGCAAGGTGATCTCCACCGATCCGGCCGCGAAGACGAAGGTGGACAAGGGATCCGCGGTCAAGGTGACCGTCTCCACCGGGCCGCCGCCGATCGAGGTGCCCGATGTGACGAAGAAGCCGAAGGCCGAGGCGATCGCCGCGCTCACCGCGCTCGGGTTCAAGACGAAGGTGGTCGAACAGCCCGACACCAAGATCGCCGATGGGGCCGTCATATCGACGACGCCCGCCGCGAAGGCCAAGGCCCCGAAGGATACCGAGATCACCCTGATGATCTCCCAGGGCCCACCCTGTAAGCCGGGTTTCGTCTTCCGGCTGGCCACTCCGACGGACCACGTCTGCGTCACCCAGGCGAGGGCGGACCGCGCCAAGACCGAGAACACCCAGGGACCGTCCCGGATCAGCACCACCGACCACACCTACGGGCCCGACACCTGCATCCAGGGCTATGTGTGGCGGGAGGCGGTCAAGGACGACCACGTCTGCGTCACCCCGCAATCCCGCAGTGACGCCGCGGCCGATAACGCCGCCGACAAGGATCGACACGCCAAGTGAGGAATCATGCGAGCACATGACCACGAGAGCGCCGAGGAATCGGTGCGGCCCAAGTCGAGTCGCGTCGAGGATCCGGGCGCGGCGCAGATGCGCGCCGCACTGTCCGGACGGCTGGAAGCGACCTCGCCGAGCGGCCTGCTCGGTTTACAGCGCGCGGCCGGAAATGCGGGCACCACGACGTTGTTCGAAGAGCAGTCGCCGGTGCACGAGGTCATCGGATCCGGTTCGGGCGCCGCGCTCGATCCCGAGGTTCGTACCGATATGGAATCCCGATTCGGTCAGGACTTCGGGGATGTGCGTGTGCACACCGACGACCGCGCCCATCAATCGGCGAAATCGGTGAACGCGCACGCCTATACCGTCGGATCCAATATCGTGTTCCAGCGCGATAAGTACGATCCTGGCTCCGACGCCGGTCGGCATACGCTCGCCCACGAACTCACGCATGTGGTGCAGCAGCGCAATGGACCGGTGGACGGTACCGACGCCGGTGGCGGGGTGAAGGTGAGCGATCCGTCGGACCGGTTCGAGCGCGAAGCGGTCGCCAATGCCGACCGCGTCATGTCCGCTGCCCCGCAGCAGGTTTCGGCCGCGCCCGCAGTCCAGCGCTGCGCCGACGACGCGGTGGAGGCGCAGCGCATCGAGGCGGCCGAAGAGCAAGAGGAAGAACCGACGGCACAGACCTATGTGCAGCGTGCGGAGAGCGAAGAAGAAGAGGAGACCGCTTAGGTCCGACGACCCGAACCGGAGCAAGCCATGCCCGAGCACGCCCAACCGTCGAAAGCCACGCGGATCCCGCAGAATTCCGTGGGGCCGGTTCGGGTGGCCGGTACCGCGAACGCGATGCAGCGGTTGCAGGCGACCGCGGGCAATGGGGCGGTGGCCGCGCTGGTCGCGCAGCGGTTGAGCGAGGGCGCGGGTGCGTCTGCCTGTCCACCGCAGACTGTCGCACCCACGCCGATGACGCCGCAGCAGGATCCGGCGTTCGCGGCCGCGACCGATAAGGTCGCGGCGGAATCGGCTGCGGCGAAGGCACATCCGACCCCCGCTAAGGAGATCGAGGCCGCCCAGCAGGCGGCCGTCGCGCCCGCCGACGATAAGGAGGCGCAGGCCAAGGCCGCGCACACCGCCACCATGGCCGCCGCGAAGCCCGCCGGATTCGATAAGGCCGGATTCATTGCCGCGGTCAATGCCGCGATCGCGGCCAAGGCGCCCAAGAATCTCGACGAGGCCGATAAATTCGCGACCTCGGGCAAGGCCGATCAGGTCAAGAACGAGGTGCTGGGCAAGGTCACCGCGGGTAAAGAAGCCTCGGCCAAGGATGTCGCCGACACCGCGAAGGCGACGCCGGATACCGCTGTCGCCAAGGACAAACCGGTGACGCCGATGCCCCCGTCACCCGAGCCGCGCAAGCCGGCCGCCCCGGATCCGGCGGCAGCCGCCCCGAAAGCCGCACCCGCGGAACAGGTCCGGCTCGGCGCGGGCAGTTGCGAGACCAACGCCAAAATGGCCGAGGCCGGGGTCACCGACGAACAACTCGCCAAGTCGAACGAACCCGAATTCACCGGCGCGCTGGCCGCCAAGAAGGAGGCACAGGCCCACGATGCGGCCGCACCGGCCGCCTTCCGGCAGCAGGAAGCCCAAACCCTCTCCGCGGCAAAGGATCAGGCCGGTGCCACCGCGACGGCCGGGCTGACCACAATGGGTGCGTCCAAGGCGGCGTCGCTCCGGGCCGCGGGCGCGGGTAAGGACGCCACCAAAGCCAAGGACGAGGCCGAACGCGCGCGCATCACCGGGGAGATCAAGAAGATCTTCGACACCACCAAAACCGATGTGGAGAAGATCCTCGGTGATCTGGACGGTCTGGTGGCCAAGAAATTCGAGGACGGCGAGCGAAACGCCAAAGAGGCGTTCACCGCCGACCACAAGGAGCGGATGTGGCAGTACAAGCTGCGCCGCTACGGCGGACCGCTCGGGCCGACGCTGTGGGTGAAGGATCTACTCCTCGATATGCCCGCCGAGGCCAACAACCTGTTCCTCGAATCCAAGAAGCTCTACGAAACCAAGATGACCGCGGTCATCAGCGATATCGCCGACACCGTCGGCACCGAGCTCGCCCGGGCCAAGGACCGCATCGCGCAGGGCCGCGCCCAGGTGCAGAAATACGTCGCCGAACAGCCCGCGAATCTCCAGCAGCTCGCGGGCCAGGCGGCAGGCGAAATAGGTTCGCAGTTCGACGAATTGGAGAAATCCGTCGACGAGAAGCAGCAGAGTCTCGTCGATGACCTCGCGACCCGGTACACCGAGGCGCGCAACGCGGTCGACGAGGAGATCAAGAAACTCCAGGACGAGAACAAGGGCCTGGTGGGCAAGGCCGCCGATGCGGTCGGCGGCGCGATCGACACCATTATCAAGCTGAAGGACATGCTGCTCGGCGTGCTGGCGCGCGCCGCGAACGCGGTCGAGAAGATCATCAAGGATCCGATCGGGTTCCTGGAGAAGTTCGTCAACGCGGTGAAGACCGGCATCTCCAACTTCATGTCGAATATCGTGACGCACCTGAAGAAAGGTTTGCAGGGCTGGCTGTTCGGTGCACTCGCCGAGGCCGGGATCGAGATTCCGGAGAAGTTCGACCTGAAGGGCATCATCTCGCTGCTGCTGTCGCTGCTCGGGCTGACCTGGAACTCGATTCGCGCCCGGATAGTGAAGGTCGTCGGCGAACCCGCCATGCGGAAGATCGAAGGTGCGGTCGACTTCGTGAAAGTGATCATCACCGAAGGCATTCCCGGCCTCTGGAAGTGGATCGCCGAGAAGATCACCGATCTCAAAGAGCAAGTGATGGGCCAGATCCGCGACTTCGTGATCACCAAGGTCATTACCGCCGGTATCACCTGGCTCATCTCGCTGCTCAACCCCGCGGCCGCATTCATCAAGGCCTGCAAGATGATCTACGACGCGGTCATGTGGTTCGTCGACAACGCGCAGCGCCTGAAGGAATTCGTCGACTCGGTCCTCGACTCGGTGGAATCCATCGCCGGCGGCGGCGTCGGCAAGGTCGCCGAGCTGATCGAAAACACCATGGCGAAGACCATTCCCATGCTGATCAGCGGGCTGGCCAGCCTGCTCGGTCTCGGCGGCATCGCCGACAAGATCAAGAAGATCCTGGAGACGGTACAGAAGCCGGTCGGCGCGGTCGTGGACAAACTCATCGGTGTCGCGGTGAAGTACGGGAAGAAGTTCCTCGCCAAATTCACTCGGAAGGACAAGACGACCGACACCCCGAAGTCCACCGGAGTGAAGGAAGCCGCGAAGACGAAAGCGAAAGCCGCACTCGCCTCCCCGCACAAACGCAAGGACATCGACACCACTCTCGACACGATTCTGGCGGAGCTGCGACCGCAGGGACTACAGAGCCTGAAGCTGGGGGCCAAGGATAAGAACGGCGCTTATCCCGTGGTTGCCGTGGCGAGTCCGCCCGAAGTCCTCCTGGCGCTGACACCGCCGCGTCGTACCGTCCGCATGATCGTCACTTTGACTGTCACTGGCCCACCCCTCGGGGGCGTAACGCCGCAACCCCGGCCGGGAGAACCAGTACCACTACCCATGACAACGACAGAGGGCAAACGTGCCAAGGCCCGCGGGAAGTCCGGGGGCTACTTGATCCCCACCGAACCGGGATCAGACAAGGTCGAGGTCGTTACCTGGAACACCGGTGAGATCGATCCCGGGCTCGTCAGCAACGCGAGCCATGCTGAACCGCAGTTCACCCAGTGGGCGCGTAAACCCGAGAACCAGCAGTTGCTCCGTCGCACTACCAGGATCGACATCCAGATGTTCGATTGGAGTCCCTGCCGAGCCTGTGCGGTAGACCTCAACTCGGTTCTGGTCTATGCCAACCGCGCAGCACTTGTGCTCCGGTTCAGCGATCCCTATCCCGGGGCCAGCGGTGTGCCATTGCTCCAAGCCGCGGGATGGAATGTGACGGGACCGGGTGTCGAGCCCCAGCAAGAGCAGGAACTGCAGTCGACCTAGCAGTTCCGGCTCGGGTATGGCGCTTGCACGAAGGGGCAAACCGCGTTTCCCGAATGCACATCCCATCGGCCGTACTGCGAAACCCGCATTCGGATCACCCTTGAGGGAACAGTTCACCCCCGAGAGAGGAGGCGCAATGCCCACCTATCTGTCGCCTGGCGTATATGTCGAGGAGGTGGAGGCCGGTTCACGACCGATCGAGGGCGTCGGTACGGCGGTTGCGGCCTTTGTCGGGTTCGCCGAATGCGGGCCGTTCGACGAGCCGGTCCTCATCACCAATTGGAGCCAGTACAGCCAGCAGTTCGGCGATTTCGTCGAGGGCAGCTATCTGGCGCACGCGGTCTACGGGTATTTCGCCAATGGCGGCGGGGCCTGCTTCGTGATCCGGGTCGGCGTCGACGGCAGCGGGAACGGCAAGGGCCCGACGGATGTGCTGACCGGGGTCCGGCAGGCGATGCTCGGTAGCTATCGGGTGGCCGCGCTGGAGCCGGGCGACAGCAAACCGGAGATCAGCGTCGAGATCGCCGCCGCGGAGGGCGACCCGGTGCCCGAGGATCAGTTCCGGGTCCTGGTCAAACGCGGCTCCAAGGTCGAAGAGACCATCGGCCCGGTCACCGTGAAACGCGGTCGGGACAATGTGGTCACGGCGGTGCGCGCGCAGTCGAAGATCATCACTATCGACGACCTGACCTCCGGCGGCGCCCCGGTCCGGCCGGAGTTCGGCAGTGTCACCCTGGTGCTTCCGCCCAAACCGAAGCCGACCCCGGACCGGGTCAGCAGTGACGACTATGTGGGCGATGTCGCCGATCGGACCGGCTTCTCGGGTCTGGAGGCGATCGAAGAGGTCACCATGGTCGTGGTGCCGGATCTGATGAGCGCCTATGAGCGCGGCGCGATCGATCTGGAGTCGGTGCAAGCGGTGCAGTCGGCGATGATCACGCACTGCGAGCTGATGGGTAACCGGGTGGCGATTCTGGATTCGCCGCCGGGACTCAGCCCGCAGCAGGTCAAGGAGTGGCGGCTCGAAAAGGCGGGGTACGACTCGAAATACGCGGCCCTGTACTACCCGTGGATCAAGGTTTTCGACCCGTCCGTCGGCGCCGGCCGCTTCGTCCCGCCCAGCGGTCACATCGCCGGGATCTGGGCGCGCAACGACGAGTCACGGGGTGTGCACAAGGCACCTGCCAACGAGGTGGTCCGTGGTGCGCTGACCCTCGGGGTGCAGCTGACCAAGCCGGAACACGATCTGCTGAATCCCGTGGGCGTCAACTGCATTCGTTCCTTCCCGGGGCGCGGTATCCGGGTCTGGGGTGCGCGTACCCTGTCCTCGGATCCGGCCTGGCGGTACCTGAACGTGCGCCGACTCTTCAACTATCTGGAGGAGTCGATTCTCAACGGCACCCAGTGGGTGGTGTTCGAGCCCAACGACGATGCGCTGTGGGCCCGGATCCGGCGCACCATCAGCGCCTTCCTGGTGAACGAGTGGCGTAAGGGTGCGCTGTTCGGCCTGACCCCCGACGAGGCGTTCTACGTCAAATGCGACCGCGAGACGAATCCGGCCGAGGGCATCGATGCGGGCCAGGTGGTGTGCGAAATCGGTGTCGCACCGGTCAAACCCGCCGAATTCGTGGTCTTCCGGCTGGCCCAGATCTCCGGCGGCACCAGCCTCGTCAACGAATGACGTCCGCCCGCCACCCACAGAAAGTAGGACATCATGGCGCTCCCAGACCTCGACACGTCGGTCGGCCACTCGTTCGGGCTGGAAATCGATGGCGTTGTCATCAAACAGATTTCGGAAGTATCCGGCTTGAAGCTGGAACAGGACGTGATCGAGCTCAAACAGAACACCGCGGACGGCAAGTACGTCATCAAGAAGCTGCCGGGCCGGTACAAGGCGGGTGAGGTCACCCTCACGCGCGGCCTCACCGGCGACAACAGCTTCGAGAAGTGGGTCAAGGACAGCCGATTCGGCAAGATGGGCGCGGCCCGCAAGGGTGGCGCGATCATCGTCTACGACTACGAGGGTCAGGCCATGAAGCGGTACAAGTTGACCAATGCCTGGCCGAAGTCGCTCGAAATCGGTTCGCTGAAGGCGGGCGATACCAGCGTGCTGACGGAGAAGCTGGTCATCACCTACGAGAACCTCGAGGTCGAATAATGCGCCGCGTGCACAGTGCCGTCGACCGGAACGGCGCGGTTGCGGCGGCCGTCGATACCCGGGTCGAGGCGCCGGAGCAGGGCATGCGGACGGAGTTCCCGTTCGTCCTGCCCCGCGGCTACCTCGACCCGTCGGGCACCGTGCACCGCGCGGGCGTCATGCGATTGGCTACCGCGCGAGACGAATTGGTGCCGTTGCGCGACGACCGGGTGCGGGAGAATCCGGCCTATCTGTCGGTCGTGCTGATCGCGCGGGTGATCACCAGGCTGGGCACGATCACCGATATCCACGCGGGCATCGTCGAGGATTTGTTCGCCTCCGACCTGGCCTTTCTGCAGGATCTGTATCAGCGGATCAATGCGGAGGGACACAGCAGGGCCAGGGTCGGCTGCCCGGAGTGCGCACACGAGTTCACCATCGACCTCGCGGGTAGCCGCGTGGGGGAATCGTGACGTACGGGATCGATCCGCTGCTCGAGGAGGTCTCGTACGTCGCCTACCACTTCCATTGGCCGCTGGCCGAAATCCTCGATCTCGAGCATCCGGATCGGCGCCGTTTCGCCGAGGAGATCAACCGCATCAATACCCGAGCCCGAGGGAGGTGATCGGCAATGGGGTGGTGGAATCGGCTGCTGCCGTGGCGCAGCGGCACACCCGACGCGCCACGGCCGAACGTTCATGCGCGGTCTCAGGATTGGCGCGAGATGCCGCCGGTCCAGCGTGCTGTCGCGGCTCCCACCTTGGTCACCGCGCCCGCACGCTTCGCCGAGGAGTTGGTCTCGCACCGGGATCCGTCGTTCCATAGCCCGGTCGGGCATGCGGTGAGCGCCGCGGCGCCGTCGGGCGTCGTCACCGGTCTCGATCGCGATCCCCGACCGGTGCAGCGATTTCGGGACGAGACACCCGGCGGCGATGCGCCGCACGAACAAGCGCACACCCCCACCCCATCGGTATCGCTGGTCAGCGTCGCTCGACAGGAGGCGGCAGCGACCGAGATGATCTCGGCCGCACGGGTATTCGAACCGGAAGTGCGCCACTTTCCCGCGCTGCCGCCGCTGTCCGCGTCGGTAGCGCACGCGCCGACGATGCAGACCACACAGGCGTCGGCACCGCACCCGTCGCCGATCCCGGTCCCTGCCGAACCCGTGCGGCCGGGACCGGGCACCGATACACCGACCGCGCAGAGGGCGACAGATCCAGGGGATATCACGGATGCGGACCCGAACGGGGGCAGTATCGTCGACGAATCCCCCGCCGACATCCCGCCGACCGCGTCCGAGGCACCGGCGGAATCGGCTCCGAGTGATACTCGGCCCGACCACGAATTCCATACCACCGCCCCGTCCGCCGAGGAACCTGTCCGACCGACGCTGTCGTCGCCGACCATCGGCCTGCCCGGTTCGGTCCAGCGCGCGGTCGCCGACACGCCGACGCGGCCGCGCAGGTATGGATTGGGTGCTCCACTGCCCGATCACAGCGGCACCGAATCACCCACTGCGTCATCGCCTTTCATCCAGCGCACCGCCGAATCCGTTCGCCCGGCACCGTCGATACCGGCACAGCTCCCGACAATGGTCCCGACACCGATACCCGCACCGATGGTCCAGCGCACCGCCGAAGCGGATCGCTCCACACCGTCGACACCAGCACAGCTCCCGACACCGTTACCCGCACCGGCGATCCAGCGCTCCGCAGACAACGTTCGCCCCACATCGCCGACACCGGCACAGATCCCGATACCGTCACCCGCACCGATGGTGCACCCCACGGCAGACCACGTTCGCCCCACATCGCCGACACCGGCACAGATCCCGACACCTGTTCCGGCACCGGTGGTCCAGCGCACCGATGTCGTCACCGCCCCGATCGCGCCGAGCCTGCCCACCGCCGCATATCCCGACGACTTCGCACACCGAGAAGCCGGGGGCCGGGACGCCGATTCCGCACCATCGGTCACGATTCCCACGGATTCGGGTCACCCCGACCCCACCGAAGAGATCGCGCGTGTGTCCGACGTCGAATTCGACGAGCCGGGACAGCTTCCCACCGAATCCGAACGGTCGGTGCCGACTCTCGGGCCGATCGACACCTCGGTTCCGATCGCCGCCGCGGTACCGGCTTCCACCGGCCAACCGAATCCGGCGCCCTCATCCTTCTCCGCCACCGCCCCGGTGCAACGCCGGTTCGCCGCTCCCGCGAGCCCCCCGTCCGCCCGCGAGATCACCGCGCAGCGCGCCACCACCGCATCGAACTCACCTCTCGCCTCGACATATACGCCGGGGATCGCAGTGAACCGGCTCGCACCCACACCTGCCGGGGTATCGAATCCAGCGCAGCCGACACCCCCGGTCACTGAACCGCCGAATATCACCGGCATGGGATCAGTCGAGCTCACCCGCGCGGTCGGCCTCATGGCCGCGCCAACCGCACTGCAACGCAACGCATTGCACAGCATTTCGGTCGTGCAGCGGCAGTATCCGGCGGACCGGACGATATCCGCACCGAGCGCCGTCGCCGCCCTTCCACTCCCCCGGCCGTCATCGGTTCTGACGGCCGCAACGTCGAATCCGCCGGTCGCCCAACGAGCTGTCGAACCATTCGGCGGCACTGCGGATTTCGCGAACCCGGCCGCCGCGACACTTATCGCCGACCGCGATCCGATCGGGCAACCGTCCGTCGGCATTACGGCTCCGGCGTGGCCACCGATGCGGGTTCAGCGAGCCACACCGCCCGCGGCGACACCGCACCCCGGGGACGCGCCCGCCGCGTTCACACCACTGGGCCAGGTCTTTTCATCGGAGATCACCGTCGAACGCACCGAACCGACGCTCACCGTCGCCCGTGAAACCGAGCCCGCCCCGCCGCAGGCCGCCCCGGCCGCGGAGCCGACGACCGTCTCCACGAGCACCGCCGCGACCGGGGGGCACCCGGCAAACCCCGCCACGGGCAGCTCACCCACCGATGTCGACGCGCTCGTCGGCCGCCTGTACGAGCCGATCGTCCGCAAGCTCAAGGCCGAGCTGCGGCTCGATCGGGAACGCGCGGGCACCGGCCTGGACCTCACCCTGTGATCACGAAGCGAGGAGCCCACCATGCCCACCGATCTCGATCCCGCCGTCAGCGTCTGCTTCGTCGTGACGATCGACAATATGAGCCTCGGCGCCTTCAACAGTTGTGAGGGCCTCGGCTGCGAGGTCGTGATGGAGCAGCGTGAGGAGGGCGGCAACAACGGGTACGTCTGGCAGCTGCCGACCCGGATCAAGTTCTCCAGTATCAAACTCAGCCGCCCGGTCACCCCGGATACCGCGAAGGTCGCCGCGTGGTTCGGCAGCGTCGCGACCGGTGTGCGCGGCAAGACCGGTCAGATCAAGGCGATGACCGCCGACGGCACCGTGGTCGCGCAATGGGGTCTGCTCGGGGTGATGCCGGTGCGCTGGACCGGTCCGTCGCTGAACGCCGAGTCACCGAAGGTCGCGGTGGAGACCATAGAGATCACCCACCACGGCTTCGTCGAGCCGGGAAAGGCCTGAGATGCCCGCCCCCATCGCCTTCGTCGCCAGTAGCGCGGGCGGCGCCGGATCCGGCACCAGCCGCCCCAAACTGCAACACGCCTTCCTCGAGGTGCGGGACCCGCCGGTGGACAAGGGGTCACTGCAACCCGGCCCGCGCCGCGGCCAGATCGACTTCCAGTTCAACCCCAAGGAACTCTCGGTCACCAAGTCCGCCAAATGGAATCGCGATGCGCAGAAGGGCAGCAAGAAGAGCGGCGTCCCCGAATTCAAGGGCGCCGATCCGGCCAAACTCACCCTGGAGATGTTCCTGGACGCCAGCGAGAAACAGGACACCAAGGTGGTGGACACCGTCGAGCGGTTGTTCGCCTGCTGCATCCCCACCGACGAGAGCCATGACAAGAAGAAGGCCAGCCCGCCGTGGGTGATCTTCCACTGGGGCGGACTGACCGGATTCACCGCCTACGTGAGTTCGGTGGCGGTGAAGTACACCCTGTTCACCGCGGGTGGCCTGCCGATCAGAGGTACCGCGACGGTCACCATCGAGGAGATCGCGGGCGATCAGCCCAAACAGAATCCGACCTCCGGCAGCCTGACCGCGCGCAAGGTGCACACCGTCATCGCCGGGGACACCCTGGCGTCGATCGCTTGGCGCGAATACGGCGATCCGGCGCTCTGGCGGGCCGTCGCCCTCGCCAACGATATCGACGACCCGATGCGGCTGCGTCCGGGCGCCGAACTACTCATCCCGGCCGCCGAGGAACTGGGGTAACCGCATATGCCCGCCCAAGATTTCACCAACCATCTGCTGGTCCGCGTCGCGGGCACGCCGTTGCCCGCCGATGTCGCCGCACTGCTCGCACAGGGTGTGGTCGACGACAACCGCAGCGCCCCCGACCTTTTCGTGCTGCGTTTTCGCGATCCGAACAATATCGTGCTCGAGAAGGCCAACATCACGATCGGCGCGCCGATCGAACTCGCGGTCGCCTCGAACGAAGCCAACGCACCGGTACCGCTGCTGTCGGCGGAGGTCACCGCGATCGAGAAGGAGTTCGACGGCACCGGCACCTTCACCACGGTGCGCGGCCTGGACAAATCGCATCGGCTGCAGCGCGGGCGGCGGGTCACCGGCTTCGAGAATATGTCCGCCTCCGATGTGGCGCGCCGGATCGCGGGCTCGGCGGGCATCGACGTCGGCCGGATCGACGCGGGCGGCCCGGTGCTGGACCAGATTTCGCAGGGCAATATCAGCGACTGGGAACTGTTGCGCCAATTGGCCGCCGATCTCGGGGCAGAGGTGGCGGTCACCAACGGCAAACTGGATTTCGCCAAGCCGACCGCGGCGGATACCGCGCCGAAGAGCGACGCCAAGGCCACCGAGGAACCGCTGGTGCTCGAATTGGGACGGAATGTGTTGCGGCTGCGGGCCTGCGTCACCTCCGCCGATCAGGTGCCCGCCGTGCAGGTTCGCGGCTGGGATGTGACTCGAAAGAAAGCTGTCGTCGCCGAGGCTCCGGCGAAGACGGCCTCGGCCGAGAACGGTGCGAAACCGGCCGAGCTCGCGCAGTTGTTCAAGGCGCCGAATCTCGTCGGCGCGCATATCCCGTACGGGACCCAAGGTGAGGTCGACAGTGCGTGCAAGGCACTGGCCGAACAGGTCGCGGGCGGATTCACCGAACTCGAGGCGGTGCTGCGCGGTAACCCGAAGGTGCGCGCGGGCACCGCGGTGGCGCTGGCCAACACCGGAAAACCCTTCGAAGGCAAGTACACCGTGACCGCGTCACGGCACATATTCGACCCGGTGACCGGCTACACCACCAGTGTCATCGTCAGCGGTATGCGCGACCGCACCCTGGCCGGGCTGATCAGTGGTGCGGCCCAGGGCAATCCGGTGCGCGCGAGTGCCGCGGGAGTGGTGATCGCGCAGGTGAGCGACAACAATGATCCGAACAATATGGCCAGGGTGCGGGTCACTTTCCCCTGGCTGGCCGACGGATTCGTCAGCGTGTGGGCGCGCACCGTGCAGCCGGGCGCGGGCCGCGAGCGTGGCACGCTGATCCTGCCCGAGGTCGGCGATGAGGTACTCGTCGCCTTCGAGCACGGCGATTTCCGCCGCCCTTACGTGCTCGGCGGGCTGTTCAACGGCGTGGACACCCCACCCACCGGCGCGGGCGATCTCATCGACCGCACCAGCGGCGCGGTGAACCGTCGCTCCTTCGTTTCCCGGACCGGACATCGGGTGGAATTCCGTGAACAGGCCAACGGCGATACCGGCGTGCACATCGCGACCGGCGACGACAAGCTCACCGTCGATCTGGACCAGAAGCAGACCACCATCACCGTGCACAGCGACGGAACGGTGAGTGTCCAGGCGCGCAATGGCGTGACGATCGACGCGGGTACCGGCGCGTTGAAGCTCACCGGCAACAGCATTTCGCTGGGAGCCAAGACAGGCGTGACCGTGGACGGCGGTGCGGGCGAGGTGAAGGTCAGCAGCACGGGCCGGGTCGAGCTCCAGGGTACGACGGTGTCGGTGAACGGCAGCGCCAGTGCCGAACTGACGGCCGGAGCGACCGCCACCGTGCGCGCCGGGCTGGTCCGGATCAACTGAGGCAGAAGGGAAGTGGTGCATATGCCACCCGCCGCTCGCGTCGCGGATGCGACCGCGCATCCGGGAGTCATCGGACCGCCCGGGGTGCCCACGGTTCTGATCGGCGGCATGCCCGCGGCCACCGTGGGCACGCCGCATGTGTGCTCGTTCCCAGGGGGGCATCCGCCGTCGGCCATCGCGGGACCCGGCTGCCCGACCGTGCTGATCGGCGGCATGCCCGCCGCCCGTGTCGGCGATATGTCGGCCTGCGGCGCGCCGATCATCCTCGGCTGCCCAACCGTGCTGATCGGAGGATGAGCGTCATGGCCGAACAATTCGTCGGTGCCGGCTGGAGCTTCTTTCCGCTGCGGACCGATTACACCGGGGCGATCGCGCTGGTAGGCGCAGAGCAGGAAATCAAGGAGAGCATCCGGCTGATCCTCGGCACGGCACCCGGAGAACGTCCGATGCGACCCGAATTCGGCTGCGCCATCCAAGAATTCGCCTTCGCACCGGCCGATGCCGCGACCGCGGGGCAGATCATATACGAGGTGCGGGCCGCACTGGAGCGGTGGGAACCGCGCATCGAGGTCGACAGCGTGCAGGTGCGCTTCGACGATATCGATTCGGGCACGCTCTACATCGATGTCCGGTACGGCATCCGCGGCCGCAACGACCCGCGCAATCTCGTCTTCCCGTTCTATGTCATCCCGCCCCACGCGGATTCCGACGATCCAGGAGGTGCGCCGTGACGCTACCCGCGCCCAACCTCGACGACCGCACCTTCCAGGGTCTGGTCGACGACGCGAAACGCTATGTGCAACAGCACTGTCCGGAGTGGAGCGACCACAACGTCTCCGATCCCGGTGTCACTCTCATCGAAACCTATGCGATGGTGGTCGATCAGCTGTTCTACCGGCTCAATCGGGTGCCGGACCGGCTGTATCTCAAATTCCTCGAACTGCTCGGTATCCAATTGTTCCCGCCGACCGCCGCCACGGTGCCGGTCACTTTCTGGCTGTCCGCACCGCGTGAGGAGGTGGTCTTCGTCTCGACCGGCACCCAGGCCGCCACCGATCGCACGGAGATCGATCGGACCGATCAATGGCGTACCGAGGCCATCGAACCCGTCGTCTTCGCGACGAACGCCGATCTGCCCATCGTGCCCTGCTCGCTGGCCGCGATCGGGACCGCCACCGCGGGCCGGTCGGTGATCGACCGCACCGACGAACTGAACACGGGTGCCGTATTCGGCTGCTTCTCCCCGGCCCCGCGGCCCGAGGACACGATGTATATCGGATTGTCGAATCCGGTGCCGTCGTGCGCGGTGGTGCTGCGGTTCGACTGCCGCGTCGAGGGCATCGGCGTCGATCCACGCCAGCCGCCGCTGGTCTGGGAGGCCTGGGATGGACGTCGCTGGGTCGGCTGCGAACTCGAACGAGACGACACCGGCGGACTCAACCGGCCCGGGGACGTCGTGCTTCATATTCCGCCCACGCATACGGCCTCGCCGATTCAGCGACGCACCGCGGGATGGTTGCGCTGCCGGGTGATTCCCGTGCAGCCGGGCCAGCCGCCCTACACCGCCGCACCGCGGATCTTCGCCGCCTCCGCCTTCACCATCGGAGGCACCGTCGACGCCTGCTACGCCGAAATCATCCGCGACGAGATCATCGGAATCTCCGAAGGCGTTCCGGCGCAGAAGTTCATGCTCGAGCAACGGCCGGTCGTCCGCGAGGCCGATGAGGAGGTCGTCGTCGAGGTCGCGGCCGGCAGCGGCTGGCAGATCTGGACCCGGGTCGAACATTTCGGTGAAAGCAATCCCGACGACCGGCACTTCACCCTCGATTCATGCTCCGGCACCGTCTCTTTCGGCCCGGCGGTGCGGCAGCCGGATGGATCGATCACCCGATACGGCGCGGTCCCGCCGAAGGGCGCGCCGATCCGGGTGCCGAGGTACCGCACCGGCGGCGGGCGACGCGGCAATGTGGCGCGCGGTACCGTTCGGGCGCTGCGCACTTCGCTGCCCTATGTGGCCCGGATCGAGAATCGCCGCCCCGGCTCCGGCGGCGTGGACGGCGAAACAGTGGAGAATGCGAAGCTGCGCGCACCGATGATGCTGCGCACCCGCGAACGCGCGGTCACCGCCAGGGATTACGAACTGCTCGCACGGGCCGCGTCACCGCGAGTGGCCCGTGCCCACTGCCTGACCGGCAATGATCCCGACGCCGCGGTGGTGCGGGTCCTCATCGTGCCCGAGATCGACAGCGATGCCACGGCGATGATGCCGTTCGAACGCCTGCAGCCGACCGACGAACTGCTGCACACTATTACGAGCTACCTGGACGAGCGGCGCATGATCGGTTCCCGGCTGATCGTCGAACCGCCGCGCTATCGCGGCGTGACCGTGGTCGCCGCCGTGCGGGCGCGT
This sequence comes from Nocardia sp. NPDC050710, assembly GCF_040654375.1. Classification (NCBI taxonomy): domain Bacteria; kingdom Bacillati; phylum Actinomycetota; class Actinomycetes; order Mycobacteriales; family Nocardiaceae; genus Nocardia; species Nocardia sp. NPDC050710. The sequence goes on from NZ_JBFAHV010000001.1 coordinate 504,379, forward strand.
TCGACGAGTGATCCGTCTCGGGTGCACGCCCGCGCGCTCCACGCGCTCAACAGCTACCTGCATCCGGTGACGGACGGACCGGGCGGTGCCGGGTGGCCGTTCGGCAGGCCGGTGCAGGCGGGTGAGTTGTTCGCAGTACTACAGGGCGTCGACGGTGTCGAGCAGATCGATGACCTGATTCTGTTCCCGGCCGATCCGATCAATGGCACGCGCGGCGAAGCGGCACAACGAATTACCGTGCCGCCCAACGGTTTGGTGTACTCGTTCGAACATCAGATCAAGGTCACGTCATGACCAGAGGCACCGTCCCCGGCCTGCCGTCGGCGCATCCGCTCGGCGAATTGCTGCCGGGCATCTACCTGGATGACCCGTTCGTCCAGCGCTGGACCGCGGGAATGGACGAGATCCTGGCCCCGGTATTCCTGACCCTGGACGCGCTCGACGCCTACATCGATCCGGCACTGGCACCGGCGGATTTCCTCAGCTGGCTGGCGGGTTGGGTCGACGCCGAGACCGACGAGCAGTGGCCGTTGCCGCGGCTGCGCGCGGTGGTCGCGGCCGCCGTGGGGTTGCACGCGCGCCGAGGCGGTGTCGCCGCGCTGCGCGAACATATCCGGCGGGTCTGCGGCTGCGAGGTCGAGGTCATCGAAAGCGGCGCCGCACGCTGGTCACGCACTCCCGATACCCCACCCCCGGGAAATCCGAACCCGCAACTGACGGTGCGGGTTCCGGCCGACCGCTGGGATGAGGTCACCCGGTCGCGGATCGCGCGCGCGGTCGAGGCGATGTGCCCGGCCCACGTTCCGTTCGAACTGGTCCAGGCGCAACGGTGACCGGCTGCTCGGGTTGTACCCCCAGGTCCCGCAGCATGCCCGCGTAGTCGCGCCGGGTGTGTTCGGCCGCGGCCAGGTCACCGACCCGCTGATACGCCGAGATCAGCAGCCGCCATGCGCGATCCAGGTACGGGTCGAGCGTCAGGCCGCGTTGCAGCGCCTCGATCGCGGAGACGGCGTTACCCCGTCGCAACTCGAGTTCGGCCAATGTCGTCGCGGCCAGCGCCGCCTGTATCCGGAGCCGATCCCGTTCGGCCACCACCCATTCCGCGGGGCCGTCCGATGGCAGCAGATCGCCGCGATATTCGGCGAGAGCATCGGTGACGGCCCGATACACGCCGTCCTCGTCCCCGGCCTGCAGGGCGACCCGGGCCGCCTCGACCGCGGCGCCGAAGGTCACCACATCGGCCACGCTGTCGCCGGCCAGTACGATCGAGTACGTTTCGCCCTGCCGCACCAGCAGGGTCGACTTGCCCCGTTCGATTCCGGGTTGCAGGAATCGCCGCACCGACGACACCGTCACCTGCAGATTCTGCCGCGCCTGGGCCGTCGACAGATCCGGCCACAGCGCGGCGACCAGATCGTCCCGGTGCACCCAGCGACCAGCTCGCATCGACAGATACCGCAGGGTCATGCCCGCCCGCGGCCGCAGCGTGCGCCAGTCCAGCGCGGCACCGTCGACCGCTACCGAGAACGCGCCGAGGCAGCGCACCCGCAATTCGGCGTCGCCGGACGGGATCTCCATAACCACCGTCGTCGCCGACGGTTCCGCACCGCAAACCCGGTCGACCAGTGGCTGCGGCAATGGCATGCCGATCTCGGCCGCGAGCGCGCGGGCCGCGGCGAGCCGCCCCGCCGCCGCTGAGTCGGATCGGCCCGCACCGGCCAGCAATGCGATGACGCGAGCTCCCGGCACACCTACCTTCCGGGCGAAGGCTTCCGCCGGGGCGGGCAGGGAGTCGGCACCGGCATCGGCATCGGCCAGCGCCGCGAGCGCCGCGAAAGCCAGCGCCCACGCCTCGAGGGTGTCGGCGCGCAGTGCGACGCACCGTTCGACAACCGACCGCCAGAGCGGCGCCGATCGCTCGCCCGCGAGCAACGCTTGCAATGCCGCGACCCCGGCCGCGAAGGTGGCGCCCCACCGGTCGCCGATCGCGTCGGATTCGCCGACGACCTCGGTGGGGCCGCATACGGTGCCGAGCATCGTCAGCGCGCGGCATTGCCGCACCAGGATGCCCACTCCCGCCTGCTCCGCATCGCAGGCCAGATGCTCGATCCGGGTGCCCACATCCTCCCCGCACACCAGGGCCGCGAGCACCCCGGCGAACTGCTCCCAGAGATCGAGTAGCGGAGACGGCGGTGCCCCGACCGGCCATCGGGTCGGATGGTTGGCGTCGCGTATCCGGCCGGCCAGCAACAGCGCACAGGTGCGCACGAAATAGTCTCCGGCACCGCCGATATCGACCTCGACATAGTCCAGCGGACGGCGCATCGTCATGGCCCGCAGCCGATCCAGCCAGTGGAGTTCGGGCCGGGGCGGGGCATCGAGCCAGATATCGACGAGCCGCCGCTCCCTGGCGACCGAATCCCGGTGGTCCGGTTCGGTGAACAGCTGCTCGGCATGCCGGTAGTGCTGGGATCCGCGCCGCGGATCGCCCGCCGCCACCGCGCGCCGGGCGGTGGCGACGGACAGCCACGGATCCTGATCGACCACCGTGGTGGGCAGCCCCTCGCACCACACCGAACTCTGGGGGTCGCCGACCACCCGCGCGCCGTGGCTGCGCAGCAGCCTGGTAACCTCGCCCCAGCGTTCCGCGCGCGCGTACAACCGGGCCGCCTCCGCATGCGCCTGCTCCGCCTCGAGCTGTGCCGCTGCCCGCTCGCACCAGCGCGCCGCCGCGACCGCGCCCAGCTCCGTGCGCAGTGCGGACGCGAGATGCTGGCGCAGCACCTCGTGATAGCGGTAGCTGTGCCCGTCGTCGTCGGAACTCGTCAGCGCCTGACGTCTCTCCAGTTCGGCCAGCAGTACCGCCGAATCGGTGCGACCGAGCAGCCGGTCGCAGCGCGACGCCGTCACCGTCTCGAAAACATAGGTACGGCGCAGGAACTCACACAGCTCGGGCGGCAATTCGCCGAGCACCGTCTTGGCCAGGTAGCCCTGCAAATATCGGGACCGCCCGCTGAGGGCGTGGATTGCCGCACGCCGCCCACCGGCCCCTAGCGACTGGGTGCCGAGGTGGAACAGATGCAGTCCGGCCGCCCAGCCGTCGGTGTGGCGCGACAGCGCCGCCGCATCGTCGGGCGACAGTGGACGACCGTAGACGACGGCGAAGAGTTCCTCGACCTCCCAGCAGCGGAAGCGCAGATCGTCACCGGAGAGCAGGGCCACCCGCCCGATTTCGGCGCGCATCAGATTCATGGTGGGACGCACCCGCGTGCCGAGCACGATCCGCGGCCGGTCCGGCCCGCCGGTCGGCCCAGGCAGTGCGAACCGTTCGAAGGCCGACTCGGCGGGCCCACCGACGACGAAGTGGAAATCGTCCACGATCAGGGTGCGCGGTGCCGCCGCCGCGACCCCTTCCAGTCGTCTCATGAACCGGGTGGCGTCGATATCGTCCGGATCGGCCCGATACCAGGCGACGCCGTCCCCGTAGTCCGTGGCGTGCTGTTGCAACAGATGCGTCTTCCCGGAGCCCGCGGGCGCGATGACGACGGCGATATCGGCTTCGGACACCCGCCGCAGCAGCCGGGCCCGCGCAAGACCCGGACTGCCCGAGTTCGGGACAGGCGAGGAGCCGGACATCGACATCCGCGTCTCCTCCCATCCCCGCGTACAGACTTCTTGATTGTCCGATCGATGGGCGCGATGCAGATAGGTACTCGACTACCCAATTTCGGTAATTACGAACGGTCGAGGTACTCGCTAGCAAACCGGTCGGCCGACTAATGTGCGCGCAGCATCGGGTAGGGGTACGGAAAGGGCTTCGGGTGCGCTGACTTCAGTCCTGCTTCGAATCAGGGTCGGCGGCCGTGTACTTCGCGCCGAGTTCGCGGAATCGATCCATGGCTCGAGCGGCATACTGCTTGTCGTTGGAGCGGATCGCGAGCAGCGGCACGTAATCGTCGTCGGCGAGTTCCAGACGCGCCCAGGACTTTCGGTCCGGGAAGGAAACCCCGCGAATGTTCTTCCAGGCGAATTCGTTGTCGCCGAGGATGTTCCGTACGGAGACACCACGCGCGCCGACCCGCAACCGGGGCCGGGTCAGGGTGAGCACGGCGGCCGCGCCGAGCACACCGATACCGATCATCGCGACCTGGTCCGCGACCCGGAAGTTCACGCCGGTCGAGCCGGAGCGCAGCCAGATCCCGCCGATCGTGAAGGTGATGACGAGTACGGCCGCGACGATCCAGGCGGTCCTGACCGCGCGGCGCGGCCGCACCTCCAGTTCCCACTCCGGCTCGCCCGCACCGGAATCCGGTGAGGTACCGGTTCCACCTTGCGGGACGTCCCTTCGCCAGATACGGACGATAGGCAACCCGCGCTTCATCGAACCGCTACCCGATGCGCTCATCGCTAAGGGGACTGTCGCAGTGCTCGCAGGGTCAATGCGGCATCCAATGCCGCCGCGCAGGCCTGCTCGCCCTTGTCCTCGGCGGATCCGGGCAGTCCGGCGCGGTCCAGCGCCTGCTCCTCGGTATTGGTGGTCAGCACGCCGTTGGCCACGGGCGTCGCAGCGTCCAGTGAAACCCGGGTCAGCCCGGCGGTCACCGCGTCGCAGACATATTCGAAATGCGGTGTGCCGCCGCGGATCACCACGCCGAGCGCGACCACGGCATCATGGGTGCGGGCCAGCTCCTGCGCGACCACGGGCAGCTCCATCGCACCCGCGCAGCGCACGACGGTGACATTCTCGACCCCGGCCTCCTTGGCCACCCGCTCGGCATTCGCCACCAGGGTGTCGCAGATCTTCGTGTGCCAGCGCGAGGCCACGATGCCGAGCTTGAGGTCCTTGGCATCCGACAGCTCGAAGCTGGGTACGCCGGTGCCGCTCATCGGTTTCCGCCCTTTCGGTCCACGGTCAGCATTACTGTGCGGTCTCGCCGAGATCGAGCTCGTCCAGCCCGATCAGGTCGTGGCCCATCCGGTCCCGCTTGGTCCGCAGGTACCGGAGGTTCTCGGCGTTGGCGCGCAACGGCATCGGCACCCGCTCGGTAATGCGCAGGCCGTAGCCGTCCAGACCGACCCGCTTGGCCGGGTTGTTGGTGAGCAACCGCATCGAGCGGATGCCGAGATCGACCAGGATCTGGGCGCCGGTGCCGTAATCGCGCGCGTCGGCGGGCAGCCCGAGCTCGAGATTCGCGTCGACGGTGTCGTGACCGGAATCCTGCAGCTGGTAGGCCTGGAGCTTATGCATCAGGCCGATGCCGCGACCTTCGTGCCCGCGCATGTACAGCACGACGCCGCGGCCCTCGTTCGCCACCATTTCCAGCGCGGCGTCCAGCTGCGGGCCGCAGTCGCAGCGCAGCGAGCCGAACACATCGCCGGTCAGGCATTCCGAGTGCACCCGCACCAGTACGTCCTCGCCGTCGGTGATATCGCCGCGCACCAGTGCGACGTGTTCGACCTCGTCGTAGATGCTCTGATAGCCGACGGCCATGAACTCGCCGTGCGCGGTGGGGATCCGGGCCTCGGCGACACGGACGACCTGCTTTTCGTGCTTGCGCCGCCAGGCGATCATATCCGCGATGGAGATCAGCGCCAGGTCGTGCTCGTCGGCGAAGATACGCAGTTCCTCGGTGCGGGCCATATGGCCCTCATCCTTCTGGCTGACGATCTCGCAGATCACCCCCGCCGGGCGCAGACCCGCCATTCGGGACAGGTCGACCGCGGCCTCGGTGTGGCCGGGGCGGCGCAGCACGCCACCGTCCTTCGCGCGCAACGGGACCACGTGGCCCGGGCGGGTCAGATCGTCGGCCTTGGCGTTCGGATCGGCGAGCAGGCGCATAGTGGTGGCCCGGTCCGCGCCCGAGATGCCGGTGGTGATGCCTTCGCGGGCGTCGACCGACACGGTGTAGGCGGTGCCGTGCTTGTCCTGATTCTGGGCGTACATCGGTGGCAGACCGAGGCGATCGCAGTCGTCGCCGGTCAGTGGCACACAGATGTAACCGGAGGTGTAGCGAATCATGAATGCCACCAGCTCGGGGGTGGCCTTCTCGGCCGCGAAGATGAGGTCGCCCTCGTTCTCGCGGTCCTCGTCGTCGACGACGACGACAGCCTTACCGGCGGCGATGTCGGCGACTGCGCGCTCGATGGTGTCGAACCTGGTCACGTCTGTTGTGCTCCATCTCGAAATAGGTGCCTCACTACAGTAAGGCCTAGGCCGTGCGCCCCCGGCGGCGCACCCGGCGCCCGGCGGGTCAGCCGCGCTGTTGCAACCGCTCGACGTACTTGGCGATGACGTCTACTTCGAGGTTGACCTTGGTGCCGACCACGGCGGTGCCCAGATTGGTCATCGACAATGTGGTCGGGATCAGCGAAACCTCGAACCAGTCCCGATTGCCGTCCGCCGCGGGGTCGTCCGCGAGGCCGAGTCCGGAGACGGTCAGCGAGATTCCGTCGACGGTGATGGAGCCCTTCTCGACCACGTAGCGGGCAATGGTCTCGGGCAGCGAGATCCGCACCACCTCCCAGTTCTCCGAAGGGGTGCGCGAGAGTACGGTGCCGGTGCCGTCGACGTGGCCCTGCACCAGATGCCCACCGAGGCGGCTGTTGAGCGCTGCGGCGCGTTCCAGGTTCACCCGAGAGCCGATGTCGAGGCCGCCGATGCTGGAACGGTTGAGCGTCTCCTGCATCACGTCGACGGTGAAGGCGCCGTCGAGCACGTCGACGACGGTCAAGCAGACCCCGTTCACCGCGATCGAATCGCCGTGTCCGGCATCGGAGGTCACCAGCTTGCCCCTGATCGTCAGGCGGGCGGCGTCGGCCAACCGTTCGGTGGCGACGATCTCGCCCAGCTCCTCGACGATGCCTGTGAACATGCCTGACTCTCCCTGTCGCGTCGTACGTACGGTTGCGGAACAGTTGACACCCCGCCCGCTATTCCCGGCGGGTGCGGCGCTCGGTGCCCCCCCACCAGCGTAACGACGCCGAGTCGTAGGTGACCACGGCGGTTCCGTCCAGCGGTCGGTCGAAACCGCCGCTCGGCAATGCGAGCCCGAAGCGGACCACAGCGCGGGAAACCGGCGGCTCGACAAACGCCCGATACCGATTCAGCTAGAAATTCCATGCGGACATGAAGAATTTTCGCCGTTTACCTTCCGGCGATAATTGTTCAACCATATTTTCGATACCGCGCAGGTGAATTTCACTCGCGGCGACCAACATGGAACCCCTGGTAGTACCCATCCGGAACACGGATATACCAATTGCTTGCGCAGCAGCCGGAGCGGACGCAATATTGTTACGTAGCTGATTCCTATCGTTCAACTTCTGATCCGAGCAGTTCAGTGCGGAACTCTCCGACCCGGGGCCGGGCACGCCCCAGGAGTTCGACCCAGGGAAATCCACCACTCGAGGAAGTCAGAACAGCACAGTGGGTCAAATCAAGTTCGATACAGCTGGGGGTGCTGCGTGACCGCACTTGTCGATTCGACACTGGAAGTTCGCTGCGTCCAGTACCGACGCGAATTCCATATGCCGGCCTCGATCGATCCGACGTCGCGTCGCATCCTCCTCCATATCGGTACCCATTACGGCGCTATAACGATGCCCGCCGAACTCGGCGAACGGGTACAACAACGGCTCACCCAGGCGCAAATCGCCGCGCCGGTCGTTCATCATCCTCGGGCCAGACGCTGGACCTTCATTACCGGACCGGCACGGCCCGACACCCTGAGCACGGCCATCTCGGCCGAACTGTTCCGGCTGTACGCGACCGTGGCGTGCACCGGCAGCCAGGTCGTGCTGCCGTCACCGGACGATGAACGCACCGGCTATCGCACCTGGATCCAACCGCCGGAGAACGCGACGACGCTGCCACCGCTCAACGCGGTGATCGAGGCGACTCGCGCCCTCGGAAAGCTCGAACCCCGCGCGCTGTAACCGAATTCGACCGAACTCAACCGCGATGCGCGGCAGCCGAGCGACGCAAGTCCTCGACGGTGACCCCGGGGTCGGCCGTGTTGTAGACCGCGGATCCGGCGACGAAACAGTCGATCCCCGCCTCGGCGGCCTGCTCGATGGTGTCGGCGTTGATGCCGCCGTCGATCTCCACGATCAGGCGTAGCTCCCCCGCGTCCACCAGATTGCGCACAACCCGTGCCTTCTCCAGCACATGCGGGATGAACGACTGGCCACCGAAACCGGGCTCCACGCTCATCACCAGCAGCGTGTCGAAGTCCCGCAGGATTTCCAGATACGGCTCGATGGGCGTATTCGGCTTGACCGACAGGCCCGCCTTCGCCCCGGCCGCCCGGATATCGCGAGCCACCGCGACCGGATCGTCGGTCGCCTCGGCGTGGAAGGTCACGTTGTACGCGCCCGCCTCGGCATAGGGCGGCGCCCAACGAGCCGGATCCTCGATCATCAGGTGGCAGTCGAGCGGAATATCGGTGGCCTTCAACAGACTCTGCACCACCGGGAGGCCGAGCGTCAGATTCGGCACGAAGTGCGCATCCATCACATCGACATGCAGCCAGTCGGCACCGGATACCGCCCGGGCCTCGTCCGCGAGATGCGCGAAATCAGCGGACAGGATGGAGGGGGCGATCATCGGCTCGGCCGGGCGATAGAACGTCACATCGCGGGAGTGTACCGAGGACCGGATGTGCCCCGATACACAGGCGCGTGGCCACAAACACTGATTGCCCACGCCCGCGAATGGGTAGCCTTCACAGAGTGATCAATATTTCGGCGGAACAGGGGCTCTACAGCACCCCGGTGGAGATTCGGGTGGCCGCATCGGTCACACAGCTGCCCATCGTGCGCGGGCTCGCCGAAACTCTCGTCCTACTCAGCGATTTCACCCTGGACGAGGTGGCCGACATCCGGCTGGCGGTGGACGAGGTGTGCTCGACGCTGATCGCGATCTCGGCAGCGGGGACCAGCCTGCACTGCCGGTTCAGCATCGGCGAGAGCGAGCTGCACGTACACGTCAGCGGCATTGCGGCAATCGAAGGGTTACCGGACCAGCGCAGCTTCGGGTGGCATGTACTGCGCACCCTCACCGACGCTATCGAGGCGACACAGGCACCCTATGATTCAGCGGCTTCCGGATATCCGACGACGGTCGAGTTCCGTCGGGTCCGGGGGAAGGCGTAGTGGCGGACGAAGAGACCGTGTTCCAACCGGAATCCGAGGATGCCGAGCGGGAGCAGAAGGCCGAGACCGAGACCACCGACGAGGCGGAGGACGCCGAGGCCGTCGAGGAGGCCAGTGCGGCCACGGGCTACGACGATGTCGGCGCCCTATTCGAGCAGCTCGCCGACAGCAAACCCGGCAGCGCCGCACACAACGCGTTGCGCGCCGAACTGATCAGCCGCTGCATTCCGCTCGCGGACCACATCGCCCGCAAGTTCAGCGGACGCGGTGAGCCCTTCGACGATCTCACCCAGGTCGCCCGGGTGGGGCTGGTGCACGCGGTCGATCGGTTCGATGTGAGCCGCGGCTCCAACTTCCTGTCCTTCGCGGTGCCGACCATCATGGGCGAGGTGCGCCGGTATTTCCGCGACAACACCTGGGCCATGCGAGTCCCGCGGCGTGTCAAGGAGACTCACCTGCGCATCGGCGCCGCCATCGATTCACTCTCCCAGACGCTGGGCCGATCGCCGACGGCCAAGGAAATCGCCGCCGAACTCGAGGTCGACCCGGACGAAGTGACCCAGGCCGTCATCGCGGGTAATGCGTATCAGCCCAGCTCGATCGACGCCGCCTCACTCGGCCGCGATACCGAGGCCTCACTGCTGGACACCCTCGGCGAGGAGGAGTCGCAATTCGACCGGGTCGAGGAATACGTCGCGATCCGGCCCCTCCTGGCCGGGCTGCCGGAACGGGAACGGCGCATCCTCACCATGCGATTCTTCGAGTCCATGACGCAGACCCAGATCGCGCAGCAGATGGGCATCTCCCAGATGCACGTCTCGCGCATTCTCGCGAAGACGCTGGCCCGGCTGCGGGAATTGTCGCAGCGCGACTGAGCCGGGACCCGGTGCGGTTCAGCGGGATTGCTGTTCGCGCTGCTTACGCACCCTCGCGGGGGCGGCGAGCCACCAGGCCGCGTCGAGCAATTCGCGCAGTTGGTCCGGTGCCACCCGGTCCAGATCGATGAGGATGTACGGGTATCCGTCGTAGTGCGCGGTGGTGTAGAACGCGGGATCGCCCGAGGCGAGCAGCGCCATTTTCTCCTCGGTCTCGCACAGTAGCGCCAGGCCGCCCTCGGCCTCGTCGCGTAACCGCGCGAAACCCTTGCCGCCGACCTTCAACGCCGGGCTGCGCCACCAGGTGGACTCGGCGACCTCGGGGAGCTCGGTCGCCAGCGCGACCACCTGCTGCCAGGTAATAGTCATATGCCGAGTCTGCCCGGTCGGGACCGCGGCGGGCTTGGACGAATGGAATCGGATTCCCCGTCGGGGTGCCGGTGCCGACAGTTCGGCTTCGGCGATGCGTCCGGGCCGCCGACGACCCCTCCGGGAACGCCTGGACGAGAGCGTGCGGCGGCCCGACCGGCTCAGGGTTTGCGCAGGGCGGCCATGAACATCGCGTCGGTGCCGTGGCGATGGGGCCAGAGTTGGGCGCCGGGCCCGTCACCGATATCGGTGACGCCGGGGAGCAGGTCGCGGGTGTCGAGTTGGACGGCTCCGGTCCGGCGGACGAAATCGGCGACGATCGACACCGTTTCCGGGAGGTGCGGCGAGCAGGTCGAGTAGATCACGACACCACCGGGGCGCAGCAGATCCCATGCGGCGCTGAGCAATTCGCGTTGAAGCACGACCAGGTCGCGGACGTCGGCGGGGGTGCGGCGCCAGCGGGCCTCCGGTCTGCGGCGCAGCGCGCCCAAGCCGGTGCAGGGCGCGTCCACCAGGATTCGGTCGTAGCCGGGCGTCAGTCCACTATCCCTGCCATCCACCACGTGCACCTCGACCGGGAGGTCGCGGGTGGCCTTGCGGACCAGTTCGGCACGGTGCTCGGCGGGTTCGACGGCGTCGACGTGGAATTGATCGATCGCGGCGAGTGCGCCGAGCAGGGCCGCCTTGCCGCCGGGGCCGGCGCACAGATCCAGCCAGCGGCCCTGGTCCGGGCCTTCCAGCGGTGCTCGGGTGAGTGACAGTGCGACGAGCTGACTGCCCTCGTCCTGCACGGTGGCCAAGCCCTCGCGCACCGGGTCCAGCTTTCCGGGGTCACCACCCTCGAGGTACACCGCATACGGTGACCAGCGACCCTCCTCGCCACCGGTGAGCAGCGCCAGCTCTTCCGCGGTGATCTCGCCGGGACGCGCCACGAGATGGACGGCGGGCCGGGCGTCGTCGGCCGCGAGCAGATCATGTAGTTCACCGGCTCGCGCGCCGAGCGCATCCGCGAAGGCTTGCGCGATCCACACCGGATGCGCGAATTCGAACGCCAGTCGCCCGACCGGATCGGACGGGGCCAGCTTGTCCACCCATTCGTCGACCGTCTTCTCCCCGGCCCTGCGCAGTACCGCATTCACGAAACCGGCCTTGCCCGCACCGAATTCGGTGCGCGCCAGATCCACCGAGGTATCCACCGCCGCATGCGCCCCGATCCGGGTGCGCAGCAGTTGGTACACCCCGAGCCGCAACACGTCCAGCAGGGGACCGTCGATCTCCGCGACCGGCCGTCCCGCCCCGTCCGCGATCACCGCGTCGAGCAAGCCGAGTGAACGACTGGCGCCGTAGGCGAGTTCGGTCGCCAGCGCCGCATCCCGCCCGGAGAGCCCGCGCTCCCGAAGCAGGGTGGGCAGCACCAGATTCGCGTAGGCGTCGCGTTCCCGCACCGCCCGCAGCACATCGCGCGCGACCGATCGCACCGGATCGCCCGACCCCGACCCAGCGCGCCCCTTCCGCTCACGATCCTGCTGTCGCGCACCGCCTTTCGCCGACGAGCTGCCCTTCATCGACGAACCACGTCCGCCCGATCCCTGACCGGCCTGTCCACGACCGGCCGAGCGGGGCCCGGAATCGCCGGACCCGGCCCGACCCGCCCGCGCATCATCTCGACCACGCTGCCGCGCACCGGACTTCGCCGCCGCATCCCCCTGCCCACGTACCGGACGCCGCTCACCGCCCGACGCACTACCACCCTGCGATCGACCGGCACCGCCACTCGGGCCCCGATCCTCGCGATCCCGGCCACCACGCGATCCGGCGGCGGCATCCCGCTGCCATCCCGACCCGGCGCCCCGCCGGGCCGAGTCACCGGATGCCGACCCGTGATCCCGGGACGTTCCGCCCCAACGGTTCGACTCGTCTCGCGACGCCCCGCCCTGTCGTGGTGCCGAATCGCCGCGTCGGGCGCCGCTGCCCGAGTCATTTCGCGCCGAGCCGCCGCGCCGCTGCACCGAAGCACCCTGCGCACGCGGACCCTGACGCGACGGTCCGTCCTGCCGGCCGGTGCCCGGCCTCGCTCCCCGACCCGAGGCGGAATCACTCCGTGCGCCGGTGCGGCGCTCTCCCGAATCGTCCCCCGATGCCCCTGACTTGCGCTGTGTTGTCATATTCCACCGCTCTGGTCGGGTCCGGGGCGCATCGCCGCGGAGATCGTTGTCGCGCCACGGGCGTGGCGCGCCGAATCGCTCGCCTGCCGCCTTCCGTGTCGCCGGGGTCGAGCCATCGCGCGAGTTCTCCTGCTGCGCAGACCGTTTCGCGGACTGCGTACGAGCAAGCCAGCCGCCGTCGACCGAGCGGGCACCGGCCTTGCCGCGCGACGAACCACCGCTCGTCGCCGACCCGGACTCGGTACCCCGATCGGATGTTTCGAACCGTCGCGCACCGGTCCCCCGCGGGCCGTTGCGACGATCGCCCGCGGCGTGGTCCCGGCTATCGGGGCGCCGACTCATTCGACCACCGTTCCTGGCTGCAAGCGGGCGCCGCGCGCCCAGTCCAGCGCCGCCATCATCCGCTTACCTTGCGGCTGAACCTGGTCCAAGCGGACCGCGGTGGTCGCGGTGCCGACGAAGACGCCGGACTTGCGCACTTCGATGGCGCGTTCGGGCAGCACTTCCTCGACCATCGCGACCGGGCCGACCTTGAGGCGGATACCGCCGATCTCGGTCCACGCGCCAGGCGCCGGGGTGACGGCCCGGATGCGCCTGCTGATGGCCAGTGCGGGCTGATCCCACCGGATATGCCCGTCCTCGGCGACCACCTTGGGTGCGTAGGAGACCCCCTCGGTGGACTGCGGGATCGCCTGCAGCGTTCCGTTCTCCACCCCGTCCAGGGTGGTTTCCAACAGGTGGGCGCCGGTTCCGGCGAGCCGGTCGAGCAGTGTGCCCGCGGTATCGGTCACCGCGACCTTCTCGGTCACGACCCCGAAGACCGGCCCGGTGTCCAGGCCCGCCTCGATCTGGAAGGTGGAGGCGCCGGTGATCTCGTCGCCCGCGTCGATCGCGGCCTGCACCGGCGCCGCGCCGCGCCAGGCGGGCAGCAGCGAAAAGTGCAGGTTGATCCACCCGAAGCGGGGAATGTCGAGTACCGGCTGCGGCAGCAGCGCGCCGTAGGCGACCACCGGGCAGCAGTCGGGCGCCAATTCGGTGAGCTGCGCGATGAATTCGGGATCGGACGGGCGACGCGGCGTCAGCACCGGAATACCCGATTCGTCGGCGAGCCTGCCGACGGGCGAACGGGTCACCTTGCGACCGCGGCCGGCGACGGCGTCGGGCCGGGTCACCACGGCGACCACCTCGTGGCGCGATTCGAGCAGGCGCCGCAGCGAGGGCACCGCGGGCTCGGGCGTACCCGCGAAGACGATGCGCATCAGCGACCCCGTCCGAACGGTCCGGCCTGGCCCGCGCCCAGGGCGCGTGAACTGCGCACCGTGACGCCCGCGGTGAACCAATCGGACTCGCGAATGGTGCGCTTGGCCTCCTTGCGGGACGCCGGATCCAGCCGGTCGATGAACAACACCCCGTCCAAGTGGTCGTATTCGTGCTGGACGCACCGGGACAGCAGCCCTTCGGCCTCGAACTCCACCGGAGCGCCGGTCATATCGAACCCCGAGGCCCGCACCCGCAGGGCCCGCCGCGTGTCGTAGCGCAGGCCGGGAATCGACAGGCAGCCCTCGGGCCCGACCTGTTCCTCGTCGCCGACCACCTCGTAGGCCGGGTTCACCAGGTGCCCCGCCGCGTCACCGGTGTCGTAGACGAAGACCCGCAGCCCCACCCCGATCTGCGGCGCCGCCATCCCGACCCCGCCGTCGTCGTGCATGGTGTCGATCAGGTCGGTGACCAGCTGACGCAGCTCACGATCGAATTCGGTGACCTCGGCCGCACGGGCACGCAGGATCGGATCGCCGAACAGGCGAACGGGCTGAATGGTCACGGCAGCTCCCGGAAGCGGTTGAACAGGGTCATCTCGGAAAGAGGTCGTCTCATTCTAGAGAGCGACGCCGATCACCCGGATGTCCCCGATACCGGGGCACAATGCTGGTAGAAATCGAATGCGGTCCGGGCGGGGTGTCGACACCTCCGCCCGGCCGCCCGGAAACGACCTGGTCAGCGACCCTGGTTTGTCTCTGCTGTTCACTTGCCGAACGGCACATCGCGGCGGACCAACGACACGAGGATCTGGTGGTGATTCGCAGTGACCGCATCCCATGGTGAACCGCGGCGCATTACCTACACCGCGGACGGTCCGGCACTGGTCGAAGGCCCGGTGGAGCTGGTGACCGCGGACGGTCGCACCATACGGTGCGACCGATTCACCGTGGCCCTGTGTCTGTGTCGCCGATCGAAGCTCTTCGCGCTATGCGATACCAGCCGATCCGCTCGGCAAGACCCTCAACCGCACGCGAGACGTCGTTGCCCTTTTCCGCAACGCCCGCGGCGGGCTCTGTTGCAGGCGCTTCCTATGTTGTCGACGGTGGAATACTGCTCATGGGTCCGCAATCAGGCCAGCTGATCAGCAACGAATGGCGTCAACCGTAGACATATCCGATATCCGTGCCTGCGCACGGAACGTCAGCTGTAGTTACCAGAGGGATCAACCATGACTAATCTGCCTTCCGCATTCGTGAAGAGCGCGTTCGATGTTGCCGCAAGGGTTCGGCACGCACGAGTCCTATATCCCGTGGGAATCCGGCTGTCCGGCCGATTACACGCCGAGACGCGATACGAGTCGCTGTTCGGCGCGGGTGAGCGGGCCGTCATCGCCCGGCTGTCCAAAGCAACCGGAACCCCAGCCGGGGTGCCGGATGTACTCGGGCTCGCCTTCCGAGTGCTCGATCGAAACAACCAACCGTGGGACTTCACGCTTACGACCACGGGCACGGGTTTCATCGGCAGGTTCGTGATCACCGTGGCACGGGGGTGGGACAGCGCTCGGTACGGCGCGCTGCTGCCGTACCGCCTCGGGGACTCCGGCCTGACCTGGGTGTTCGCCGAGCCTGATGCGAGCCAGCCAGATACAGCGTCGCTCAAGGCGATGATCCGGCACCTACACGATCACCAGATCACCTTCGAACTGACCGCCAGAGGGACAGACGGAGGGCAGGACAAGATCGGTGAACTGACACTGCATCGAGCGGACACTGCCGATTACCGAACCGACTTCTTCGACCCTATGCTCAACCATCCCGAGGGTGTCGTCCTCATGCCTGCGGCACTCAGCAAGATCCGTGAAATGTCCTACCTCGGCAGCAGGCGTGGCCGTGGCGAAGTAACCTGAGCAGCCCGACCACATAAGCTGTGCCGCATCGGATTCGGTCGAATTCGGCTGCAAATAAGGGGTAATTCGGCGGATCGAATACCGCCGCAACACCGTCGATCTCCCACTCCGATAAACAGGGGTGTACATCTCTGACCCCGAGGCGTCTACTGAAATATGCAGGGCATCGGGTCGATCATCGTGGCTTTGCTCTTCCCGTGGCTGTGGTTGGGTGGGCGTAATGACCGGTGCTGGCATTCCGCACACGATCGATAGCAAACCCGGGAGGCCAGGCAGGTACCGTCCGGGCTGAACGCCACATCGATCACCACGTCGGTGTGACCGGTGAGCGGGTCACCGACCGGCTCACCCGTGGCCGGATCCCACAACCGCACGGTCTTGTCCCGGCTGGCGGAGGCCAGCCGGGTACCGTCCGGGCTGAACGCCACTCCCAGAACCGCGTCGGTGTGGCCGGTGAGCGGGGTACGAACTTGCTGCGCAGGCCTTCGGCCGAACGCCAAGCGGGCATCTACCAACGCGCCAGACGCCTGCCACAGCGGAGCCGGTGTCACCCGAGTGCTCTCCGCGGCCAGAGCAACAGCAAGAGCGCCATTGCTGGCTGCGACATCGCGGGAAGCTGACGCCAGAACGAGAGCTAGCGCCTCGTTACGTTGACGTACCGCCTCGTGTTGTCGAAGTAT
Organism: Nocardia sp. NPDC050710; assembly: GCF_040654375.1. Taxonomy (NCBI): domain Bacteria; kingdom Bacillati; phylum Actinomycetota; class Actinomycetes; order Mycobacteriales; family Nocardiaceae; genus Nocardia; species Nocardia sp. NPDC050710. The sequence continues at coordinate 520,787 of NZ_JBFAHV010000001.1, forward strand.
CGCTATTTGGCCTTGCTGGAAAGCGTGCGTGGCCAAAAGCAGTGCGAGCACGGTCAGCAGGACCAGTCCGGCAATGGCGGCGCGTCGCATCCGCCGGAAGCGACGTTGCTCCCGCAGATCCTCACTGGCCAGCTCGTACTTGGGTTTACCGTGGATCGGGGCGGCCAGGTCGGTGGCCTTCTCCCGGAACATCGGCGCGGCGGGATCCCACGGCGCATCCTCGCTGACATCGACGTAGAACGGTCCGGTAGTGAGGACCCCCGGCCGAGTCAGCACCGGCAGGGCGACATCGGACCGCTCCGGATCGAACCTTCCCGTGGCTTCGTCCCAAGTGAGACATCCCTCTACAAGGACACCGCCCGAGGAATTTCGGCTGTCGATTTCAGCGTCGGCGGCCGGGCGAGGGCCTGGTGGCAGGGTGCCGGTCAGGAGGATGGCGGGCGAGCCGTGCGCGCCCGGCCGGACGTCTTTCGCTTTTCGATGGCGGCGAACTGCCGTTCCAGACCGTCGAGGCATGCGGTCAACGCCAACTCGAAACTGTCGGAGTCGATTTCGTCGGCCTTGCCGGGCAGCAGATGCGCCTGCTCCAGATTCGGGTACCGGTCCCGGTATACCTTCGCGTCCTCGATGAATCCCCGGGAGAACGATCCGACTGTCGACCCGAGCACCAGGAATCGGGCGGAGGCGCCGATCATCGTGGCGTAGCGCGGCGGCCAGCCCGCGCGGACCAGCCCGCCGTGCACAGCATTGGCGGCGCGAAGTGCCTCGTCGCGGCGACCCGGTCCAGAAGTAGCCAGGTACGGCACGAAATTCGGGTGCGCGGCGAGGGCGGCCCGGAAAGACCGCGCCCACGAGACGAGCGCGGGTCGCCAGTCCTCGCTTTCGAAGGCGGAGGCATCCACCTGGCTCATGATCACGTGCGCGATCTCGTCGAGCAGATCGTCCTTGGTCGGATAGTGCCCGTACAACGAGGCCGCCTGCACACCCAGCTCGGTCGCCAGCTTCCGCATCGTCAGCTCCGACAGACCTTCCCGGTCGATCAGCGCCAGTGCCGACTCCCGGATGCGCTCACGGCTCAGCAGCGGCACCCGTGGCCTACCCACTCCACACCTCCTCGATCCGGATCCCGCCCGCGGCGTCGGTCAAACCTACCACCGGCGCACCCGGAGCCTTGTAAACCGAACACCGTTAGGATACCGTCGCCTGTCGTAAACCTAACGCCGTTTGGTTAAGGAGCGGAAGGGATGGATTTCGAACGGGGCGACGCCCCTCGCGACCTGCGCGATCCGGTGCGTGCGGGCGGCTGCGCAGCTCCCCGGCAGCGCCTCGTTCAGCACCGGCCGAACCATCCACGCCGACGGCGGACGTCGGCTCCGATCCAGCACCGATAAGGAAAGTTTCATGCGCAGAACCGTTTTCGACGCCGATCACGAGGCATTCCGTGACACGATCCGGGCGTTCATCGAATCCGAGGTCGTACCCGATTACGACAAGTGGTACGAGGCGGGCATCGTGCCCCGCGACCTCTACTACAAACTCGGCGAACTCGGCGTCTTCGGCATCGAGGTACCCACCGAATACGGCGGGGCGGGTATCGAATCCTTCAAATTCCAGGCGGTGATCACCGAGGAACTCGCCCGGGCGGGGGTTTCCTTCGGCGGCTCCAGTGTGCATGTCGCGCTGTGCCTTCCGTATCTACAGACCTATGCGACCCACGAACAGAAGCAGCGTTGGCTGCCCGGCTTCGTGAGCGGCGAGACCATGTTCGCCATCGCCATGACCGAACCGGGAACGGGTTCCGATCTGGCCGGAATGCGTACCACCGCGAAACTCGCCGACGATGGTTCGCACTATGTGCTCAACGGCGCGAAAACCTTCATCACCGGCGGTGTCCATGCCGACCGGGTCATCGTTTGTGCTCGCACCGCACCACCTCGCGACGACGACCGCCGCTACGGCATCTCGCTGCTGGTCGTGGATACGACGTCGCCCGGCTATCAGGTGGGCCGCAAACTCGACAAGTTGGGTCTGAGGGTCTCCGACACTGCCGAGCTGACCTTCACCGATGTGCGGGTTCCGGTACAGGACCGGCTCGGCGATGCGCACGAAGGTTTTTCCTATCTCGGACAGAACCTGCCGCAGGAACGGCTGAGCATCGCGGCGGGCGCCTACGCCCAAGCCAAGGCGGCCGTGCGATTCGCCGAACAGTACACCCGGGACCGGGCCGTCTTCGGCAAGTCCGTCGCGAGCTTCCAGAACACCAAATTCGAGCTGGCGACCTGCCGGTCGCAGGTCGACGCCGCCGAGGCGGTCGTCGATCGCGCCCTGGAAGCACACGACCGCGGCGAACTGTCAGCGGCGGATGCGGCGTCGGCGAAGCTGTTCTGCACCGAAACCGCCTCCAGTGTCATCGACAGGTGTCTGCAACTGCACGGCGGCTACGGATACATCAACGAGTACCCGATCGCGCGCCTGTACGCCGATAGCCGCGTCAATCGCATCTACGGCGGCACCAGCGAGGTAATGAAGATGATCATCGCCAAGGACATGGGCCTGTAGGGGTGGCGCGGATGACCACGGCATATCTCGTTGCCGGAGTGCGGACGCCGTTCGGCCGCTATGGCGGAGCGCTCGCCACGGTGCGGCCGGACGATCTCGCCGCGCACGTCATCGGCGAACTGGTACAGCGACTTCCGACGGTCGACTGGGGTGCTGTCGACGACGTGATCCTCGGTTGCGCGAATCAGGCAGGCGAGGACAACCGCAATATCGCACGCATGGCGGCACTGCTGGCCGGGCTGCCGGTCGACGTACCGGGTAGCACCGTGAACCGGCTGTGCGGATCGGGACTGGACGCGATCGCGGGCGCCGCCCGCGCCATCCGGGCCGGTGATGCCGATCTGATCGTCGCGGGCGGTGTGGAGAGTATGAGCCGGGCACCGTTCGTCATGGCGAAAGCCGATGCGGCATGGTCGCGTTCGAACGAAATATTCGACACCACGATAGGCTGGCGATTCGTCAATCCGCGGATGCGCGAGAAATACGGCACCGATTCGATGCCGGAAACCGCGCAGATCGTGGCCGAGGAATACGGCATCGACCGCGCCGACCAGGACGGGTTTGCCGTACGGTCACAGCAACGAGCCGCCGTCGCCCAGCGCACCGGTCGGCTGGCGCGGGAGATCGCTCCGATCACCGTGTCCCAGCGCAAGGGCGATGCGGTAGTCGTGGCAGCGGACGAACATCCACGATCGACGTCACTCGAGGCATTGGCGGGACTTCGGCCGGTGGTCGCCGGTGGCACCATTACCGCGGGCAATTCCTCCGGGGTCAACGACGGCGCGGCAGCGGTTCTCGTCGCGTCCGAACAAGCCGTCGAACGCTACGGCCTCACACCGCTGGCCCGCATCGGGGCCGCGGTCGCCGCCGGGGTGCCGCCGCGTGTGATGGGTATCGGCCCGGCCCCCGCAACCGGCATGTTGCTCGCTCGAATGGGACGGCGCATCGGCGAGATCGACGTCCTGGAAATCAACGAAGCCTTCGCAGCGCAATCACTCGCGGTGCTGCGTCAGCTCGGCCTGCCGGACAACGCCGAACATGTCAACCCCAATGGCGGGGCCATCGCCCTCGGTCATCCTCTGGGCGCCAGCGGCGCCCGCCTGGCCCTCACCGCCGCACTCGAACTCGCCGAACGCGGAGCCCACCGCGCGATCGCCACCATGTGTATCGGCGTCGGCCAGGGCATCGCCGTCTCGATCGAACGTTAGGAACCCTCGTGAATGCGTCTCTGTCCCTGGCGAGCATCCTCGCCGAACAAGCCCGCCGGCGCCCCGACCACATCGCCCTGATCGAGGGCACGCAGCGGATCACCTTCGCCCAGTTGTGGGAGCAGTCACGGGCGCAGGCCGCGGCCTTGATCGAACTGGGTGTGCGGCCGGGCGACCGCGTCGCGCTCATGGGGCCGAATACGATCGAATTCCCACGCGCCTACTACGCGATTCTGGCCGCCGGTGCGGTGGTGGTCCCCGTACATCTGCTGCTGACCGCCCCCGAGGCCGAATATGTCTTGCGTGACACCGAGTCTCGGCTGCTGCTGTGCCACGAGCGGTTCGCCGAGGTGGGGCGGGCCGCCGCGGCAGGCGCGGGCATCGACTTCTACGACACGAATTCGCTTACCGCGCAACCGATCCCCACCTTCATCTCCCGGCAACCGCAGGATCCGGCGGTCGTGTTCTACACCAGTGGGACCACCGGACGACCGAAAGGCGCCGAGCTCAGCCATCTCAATATGGTGATGAATGCGACGGTCAACGCCTTCGACGCCAATGAGGTACACCGCGACGATATCGCCTTGGGCGCACTGCCGTTGTTCCACGTCTTCGGTCAGACGGTGTCGATGAACTCGACCTGGCGCGCCGGCGCGACCCTGGTGCTACAGCCTCGATTCGAGGCCGCCGAGGCGATCCGGCTGATGGTCGCCGAGGGCGTCAATACCTTCCACGGTGTGCCGACCATGTATCTCGGGCTGATCGACGCCGCACGCCATGCGGAAACCCTGCCGAACCTGAGGTTGTGCGTCTCGGGCGCGGCGGCGCTGCCGCAGCCCGTACTGGAGGCATTCGAGGAGCTGTTCGGCGCGCGGATCCTCGAGGGGTACGGGCTGTCGGAGACTTCTCCGACATCGGCGGTGAATCAGCCGGTGCTCGGTCCGAGGGCGGGCACGGTCGGACATCCCGTCTGGGGTGTCGACGTGGAGATCGCCGACCCGGATATCGCCGATCGAATCGTCTTGGTGCCCACCGGCTCATCGGGCGAGGTGGTCATTCGCGGTCACAATCTGTTCAGCGGTTACATCGGCCGCCCCGAGGCCACCGCCGAGGTCGTCGTGGACGGCTGGTTCCGGACCGGCGATCTCGGTGTGAAGGATGCCGAGGGCTATCTCACGATCGTGGACCGGATCAAGGATGTGATCATCCGCGGCGGGTTCAACGTGTATCCGAGCGAGGTCGAGGAGGTGCTGATGCGGCATCCGGGCATCGCCCGGGTAGCGGTCATCGGCGTCACCGATCCGACCTATGGCGAGGAGATCTGCGCCGTCGTCGTGGCCGCGCAACCGCTGACCGCCGCCGAGGTGATCGCCTACGGGCGAGAGCATCTGGCCAAGCACAAATATCCACGGCGAGTCGAGTTCGTCTCGGAACTTCCGCTCGGACCCAGTCACAAAGTCCTGAAGAAAGACCTCCGAAAGCAGTTCGCATGAGGGAATTCCCCGACTTCGACGCGCTGCGAGCGGCGGTAGGCACCGAGATCGGCACCAGCGACTGGATCACCATCGACCAGCAGCGAGTCGACGGGTTCGCCGCCGCGACCGATGACCACCAGTGGATCCACGTCGATACCGAACGAGCGGCCCGAGGCCCTTACGGGCGCACCATCGCGCACGGCTTTCTCACCCTGTCGCTGCTGGTGCCCATCACCCAACGGGTGATGACGGTGCGCAGCGCGCGAATGGGAATCAACTACGGACTGAACAAGGTCCGATTCATCGCTCCGGTTCCCGTCGGTAGCCGCATTCGCGGAACCGTGACACTGACCTCCATTTCCGACGTGCCCGGCGGCGTCCAGGCCGAACGCACCGTCATCGTCGAACTCGAGGGTGCCGAGCGTCCGGCGTGCGTCGCCGAAAACCTGGTGCGCTATCTGACCTGATCAGAGAAGAAAGGTAGCAATGAAATTCAGAGCTGGACCCGGTGTGCTCGGAGTGGCCGTTATCAGCGGCATCGCCACACTGGCAATCAACCTCAGCGGCGGTGTCGTGCACGCGGAGCCGCAAACCCCGTCCACCGAACAGCAATTGGTCGACTCCATCAACGCCGGTCTCCTGCCCACAGCCGACGGCAGGCAGCCGAAAGCTGTTGTCGATACGGGTAGTAGCACGGGATCCGCATCCCGCAGCTACGCCTCGCGGGTGGTCGGCGAGGGCCCCGAAGTGTCCGCATACCTCGCGGCCTTCGCCTATGGGCTGACACATCCGGATGCCGCCCCGCCGGGAGCCAATAAACCGGACTGCACGCCGACCGCCGCACATCCGAAGCCTGTCGTGCTCGTCCACGGCACCTGGCTCAACACCTATGACACGTTCGCATTCCTGTCACCACGACTCGCGCGCGCCGGGTACTGCGTATTCGCTTTCAACTTCGGTCGCGCCGGGGTACTGGACGGAGGCGGCCTCGGCCCGATCCTGCCCGGACGTTTCGGGGTCGGTCCGATGGAGGATTCCGCACGGCAACTCGCCGAATTCGTCGATCACGTACGTACCACCACCGGGGTGGACAAGGTCGATATCGTCGCGCACTCGCAGGGTGGACCGGTGACGAGTCAGTACCTCAAATTCGAAGGCGGCGCGGACAAAGTCGGCAAGGTCGTCACCCTCGGCGCGACCAACCATGGTACGTCGCTGCTCGGCATGGCGACCCTGGGGCGGCTGATCAACAACCTCGGCATCAATATCCTCGGCTTCTACGATCCGATCATCGGCCGAGCCAATGTCCAGCAGGTAGTGGGCTCGGAGTTCTACGCGAAACTCAACGAGCACGGTGACACGGTTCCCGGCATCGACTACACCGCGATCGGCACCCGGCACGACGAGATCTCCAATCCCTACGAATGGACCTTCCTACAGCCCGGTCCGGACGCGACGGTCCGCAACATCACACTGCAAGACGACTGCGCGCAGGACATGTCCGACCACTTGACGTTGATGTACTCGCCGCGGGCCGCGTCCATCACCCTGCGGGCTCTCGATGGTGATGCGAACCAAGGTCTGGAATGCACATTCAACCCCTGGATGATCGGCGGCGGCGGCCAGATCTGACACCGGAGGGGTCTCCAGAGTGCGCAAGGCGGTCGACCTCCGGGCCGACCGCCTTGCTCCTCCACCACTAGTTCGGCTTACCGTCGCCCACTCAGGAATTGCCCGCGATGATCACCTGCGGGATGCCGGTGCCGAGCGCGACCGGTTGGCAGCTCGGCGCCGGGGCGTGTGCCGGATCCAGGACCCGCAACAGCAGTTCCTGTACGAACGGGTCGTAGACCATATGGAAATGGCCGGTCAGATCATCCGGGCACAGATCTTGCAGTGCGATGTTCTCCGCGCCAAGACCGCGCAGCGCGATATTGCTGAACGGCTGGATCATCTCGTCGACTCGGCTTCCGATGGTGACGTATCGCGGGCCCGGCACGGTGTCGCCGCCGGCGTTGAGATCGAGCATGATCGGTGAATCCTGCGCCTGCTGCACCGCCGCCAGCGAGGTGACCCGCGCGAAGACGTCGAGCGCACCCGGGATCCCCTGCGCGACCGGCACCAGCCCGTACATCACACCGCCGTAGCTGGGCGAGGCCAAGCCGACCCACACACCGACCTTCGGTGCACCGCCGAGCTTGTTGACGTAGAGGCGAGTCACATTGGCACCCTGGGAGAATCCGACCAGATCGACCTGGCTCGCACCGGTCGCGGCCAGCACCCGGTCCACGAATTCGCCGACCTGCCTGGCGCTCATCCGCACATCCTCGGTGCCATAGCTCTCGGCACCCGGCGCGCCGCCGTAATTCAGTGCGTAGACGCACATTCCGGCCGCGGCGAGCTGCGGCCCGATGGCCGACCAGTCGGAGTACGCGGTGGAATCGGTACCGTGTGCGAGTACCACGGGCCGCGGATGTGCGGCGGTGGGTGCACAGGTGAAGTCGTTGGTGCCGATCGGCGCCGCATTCCGGTGGTTCTTCAGATAAAACGCCGCGCCGAGGTGATCCGGTTGCGGCGGCGCGGCCTCGGTCGGCACATCCGGCGACCGGTAGACCTGGGCTTCGGCAACGTCGGCCGGATCCGCGGTCGCGGGCGTCGCGCCGGAGCCGAGAAATCCGGCTCCGGCCATGACGCCGGCCACCATCAAGCGACCGACCTGTGATCGTCCCCAACCCCACACACCAAATGGCTGTTCCATATCACAATGATTTACCGGATCATCGCGAAAAGTGCACGCCTGGGAAGTGTTTCGCGGTGTTACTTTTCTGACACGTCATCGTCGGCGAGGATTCGGTACAGCGCGCGGCGGGCCTCGGTCAGCACCTCGGCAGCCTTGGCCGCCTGCTCCGGCGTACCCGCGGCAGCGACCTGACCAACCGCACCCATCAGCTGACCGGTGAGTCCGCGCAGGTCGATCGCCTGAGCGCCGACGTCTTCCTTGACGTCCGCCCACGGATCTCCCAGATCGTCCCGATGCTCGGTGACGTACTCGGCGCCGGTCTCGGTGAGCTTGGCGGTCTTACGTCCGGCCACCTTCTCGATGAGCACCAGACCCTCATCCTCGAGCTGCGCCAGCGCGGGGTAGATCGATCCCGGGCTGGGTCGCCAGATGTCGTCACTGCGTTCCCGGATCTGCTGGATCAGTTCGTAGCCGTGCATCGGCCGCTCGGTGAGCAGCAGCAGTACGGCCGCACGCACGTCACCGCGTCTGCCCCGACCGCCGCGGCCGCGGCCACGCCCGAAATGCGCGCCGGGTCCGAAGCCCGGGCCGAACTCGGGGCCGAAACCGTGCCGTCCGCCACGGCGGAATTGACGCCTGCCGGGTCCGAATTCCTCGTGTCCCGGCTGACGCCGACGGCCACGCCGTCCGAAATCTCTCTTGTCCATGCCTTCCATGTGGGCCTCCTCGGGCTCCCGTGTTCTATTCATATTATCGACGATATATCGACAATGCATCGAACGCAAGGAAGCGCCGGAGAATTCCCGGGCCATCGGCGGGGTCCTCCGGTGCGCAGCGGCGGGGAGCGCGCTAGAGCGAGTCGATCCAGCGAGCCAGCCGGTCACCCTCGGCGGCCATCAGGCCGGGGTCGCGAAAGGCATTGGTGAGCAAAGAGATTCCCTGATACGACGCGATCAGCGCGACCGCGAGTTCGCGGGCGTCGGAGCGGCCCATGATCGCGAATTGCCGCTCGGCCCAGTCGACCAGCGCACGCATGACCTCGGCGGCATGACCATCCAGCGGGTCGGCACGCTTGGTCAGCTCCGCGGTGAGCGAACCGAAGGGGCAACCGAATCGCACCGCCAGCTCACGCCCGTCGACCCATCCCTGAATCAGCGACTTCAGTCGCTCGCGCGGGTCATCGAGCCGTTCGAGTTCGGCGACGATCTGATCCAGCGAGCGCGCGTGCGCCCCGATCGCGGCCTCGATGAGTTGATCCTTGGTCTTGAAGTAGTAGTACACATTGCCGACCGGCACCTCGGCCACCCGCGCGATATCCGCGATGGTCGTCTTCTCGATCCCCTGTTCGTAGAACACCCGCACGGCAGCCTCGACGAGCCGCTCCCGCTTCCCGGGTTTGGTTTGCGTCCGCTCGGCGTCCACTGAGTTAGTCATACAACTAACTGTAGACAACCGGAGGGAGGATGGGCTAGATTCCAGTTAGTCAGTCAACTAACTAAGTAGAGAGAGCAAACACATGATCGTGGTCACCGGCGCCACCGGGAACATCGGCGCAACCCTGGTCCACCTCCTCGCGGAGGCGGGCGAACAGGTGACGGCAGTGTCGCGCGGCACCAAGGAAATGCGGCTGCCCGACGGCGTTCGGCATGTCACCGCCGATCTGGCCGATCCCGAGAGCCTCTCCCCCGCCGTCGCGGGAGCCGACGCACTGTTCCTGCTCATCACGGGCGACCAGCTGGTCGATGGACCCGCGCCGGAACGGTTCCTGGACATCGCTCGGGCGGGCGGTGTCCGGCGCGTGGTGTTCGTATCCTCACAGGGCGTGGTGACCCGGGCGGGTGCCGCCGGATACGCACGACTCGCCGCGTTCGAGAACGCGATTCGCGAGTCCGGGCTGGAGTGGACGCTGCTGCGGCCGGGCGGTTTCTTCAGCAATACCGGAGCCTGGGCCGAATCGGTGCGCAACGAACGCGTCATCGCCGCGCCGTTCGGCGATGTCGGCCTGCCGTCCGTCGACCCGGCCGATATCGCGGCGGTCGCCGCCGCGGCGCTGCGCGAGGATGGGCACGTGGGCCAGATCTACACCCTGACCGGGCCGGATCTGAGCACACCGCGCACCCAGGCCGCCGCACTCGGTGCGGCGCTCGGCACCGAGCTGCGGTTCGTGGAGCTGACACGGTCGCAGGCGTTCGAGGGCATGCTGCGGTTCATGCCGGAGCCCGTGGCCGACCACACCTTGAACATTCTCGGCACGCCCACCCCGGACGAACAGCTCATCAGTCCCGATGTGGAGCGGGTGCTCGGGCGCTCGCCCCGGACGTACGCGGAGTGGGCCGAGCGCAACCGCGCGGTGTTCGCCTGAGCGTGCGCTCCGGCGGGTGAGGCAAATCCGAAATTCCCCTTGGGTTTTCGACTCCGATGATTTTCGCGGATGCCCGTCGGGGTGTCGACGGCGCACCGGCATCCGGTGCGCTGTCGACCGGCACGGTGATCCTTTGCAGCGCAACGGAAAGCACAGGCCGCCCGCGGCGAAGGTCACCGAACTCGAATTCGGCACGATCGGCGCCCTTGCGGGCAGGGGTGAAGCCCGGCGATAGTGCCGCCGAATACGAACAGCCGGAGCAACTTCGGAGCGACACCGACCCCGGTGAGATCGGATGTCCGACAGCGATAATCAGGTGCGGCCGGGCACCGACTGCCTTAGCTTGACGTAATGGGTATCAGCACGAAGAACCGCCGCCGGATCGTCGTGGACGACCGCGAGTACATCTGGTGGGTGGCGGTGGGTGCCGACGACGCGTTCGACGACCCCACTGTCCGAGTCGCCACCGTGGATCGCCGATTCCTGGTCCACTACCACCTGCGCCAACCCGACGAAACGCGGCATATGACCGTCCTCGGACCGGAGTTCAAGGGAGTCCCCGGAGCGGGAGTTCGTCACCGCCGCTTCCTCTCCCCCGCATTCGGCACGCCCGAGGCAATGCGACCGGCCGACGTCGCGGCCCTGATCAGATGGTGCCGGGATACCGAATCCGCCCCGGTCGAGGTCGACTGGCACGGGAAACCCCTTGTACCCGTGATGAACTGAGGGCCGACAAGGGACCTAGCACCGGGTACAGCGACCTCCTACCGGACCGCCACCATGGCCTCGACACGGGCGGCCATGGCCCGGCCCGCCGCGTGCAGCGGTTCGGCCGAACGCAGGGTCCGGCTCAGCACGAAGGCGCCCTCCAGCGCGGAGAGGATCGCGAGGATCAGCTCGCGCGCATCGACTGTCGCCAGCCCGCGACTCGTCAGGTAGTCGGTGCCTTCGTCGATCCAGAAGGCGATGACTTCGGCGGCGACCTCGCGCAGGCCGGGTTCACTGTCGGCGACTTCGCCCGCGACGGTGCCGACCGGACACATATTGATCCAACCGGTCTGTTCGATCTGCTCGGCGGCCGCGTCGAATGCGGCGGGCACCGCGTCGCGCAGGTCGTCGTACGGATCCATCAACAGCGGCAGTAGCTGGATGTAGGCGGCGCCCGATGTGCGCAGTGCCGCGGCCGCGAGCTGCGGTTTACCCTCCGGGAAGTGGTGGTACAGCGAGCCCATCGGCGCGCGGGCGGCAACGGTGATCTGTTTGACGCTGGTCGCGCTGTAGCCCTGCGCGCGCATCAACTCCGCGGTGGCCGTGGTGAGGCGATCCCGGGTGCTGGTTGACATTTGCTCGGTCACCGTTCCAGACTAGAGCAAATGCTCTAGAGCGATCGCTCGAATGGAGGACGTCATGCCGAAAGTCGATCTCGCCGCGGGCCCGATCCACTACGTCGACCGCGGCGACGGACCGCCCGTGGTGCTGCTGCACGGCCTGCTGATGAATCACAGGCAGTGGGATACCGTGCTCGACCGGTTACCCGACGGCTTCCGCTATCTGCTCCCCGATCTACCCCTGGGCGCGCATCCAGAACCCATGCGCCCCGGGGTTGACCTGAGCCTGCGCGGGCTGAACCAACTCCTCGCGGACTTCCTCGCCGCGCTGGACCTGCGCGCGGTCACCCTGGTGCACACCGACTGGGGCGGCGGACTGTTCCTCACCGCCTACGGACTGGATGAGCGCGTCGGCCGACTGATCGTGTTGCCCTGCGAGGCATTCGACAATTTCCCGCCCGGCCTGCCCGGCAAGATGGCCGTGGCCGCCAGCTACCTACCCGGCGGAATCCCGCTCGCGCTACGGCAACTGCGTATCCGCCCACTGCGCAATTCGCCCCTGTTGTTCGGCTGGATGGCGCGCACACCCGTCCCCGACGACCTGGTTCACGCGTGGACCGAACCCGGTCTCCGCGATAAGCGAATCCGCCGGGATCTGCTCGCCTACACCCGCGCCGGATTCCCCCGCGCCGAGCTGATCGAGAACACCGAGGCGCTACGACGATTCTCGGGTGACGCCCTGATCCTGTGGTCCTCCGCGGGCAAGGTGATGCCCCGCGAGCACGGTCGCCGGCTCGCGGACCTGATCCCGAACGCCACACTGATCGAAATCGACGACGCCTACGTCCTGTCGATGCTCGATCGACCCGCCGCGGTCGCAGCCGCCATATCGGCCTTCCTCACCCGAACCCCGACACGCGCCGAAGAACCTTCGCGAGGCCACAGCCCGAATGGGGCGGACACGCACGATACGACAGCGCCCCGGCAATAACCGGATAAGCCCGGCCCAGCCGACGACGGATCGTCAGTGGCGGCAACCCCGACAGTCCCGGTGGGCGACCCCGCGCCCACCGGGCCGACACCGCCCAGCCCGCGTTCGCGCCGCCATCCACGGGGCCGCAGCGGGGAGATTCACCCTGGTTCCCGACTGACCTTCCGCCTGATCTCGTCGCGCGTCGGGGACGACTTCCGGGTGGTGCGATGACAGCTGACCGGGACCTCGGCAACCGGCAATCCCGTGTGCGTCGGCCTCGCGGATCACGTCCTGGTCGAGGACGGCGCAGCCACGGAGAAGCACTCCTACGTCGACGGGATCGCCGTGCAGGCCGCGCTGAAGTATCGGACGTTGCGGCCTGAGTGTCCTCCAGGCGGCTTGCCCCGGGGTCGGACCAGGGATCACCACTGGTGTGACGCGGTGGCCTTGAAACGAGGCTGGAGTTCGACAGCGGTATGACTACCAAGAGAGAGGAACCCGTGACCACCCCGGAGATCCGCAGTTACCAGAACCACTCATCCGTCACCACAGCCACAACGTTCGCATCGGTGCAGGACCTCATGCAGGCGTTGATACGTGCGGCGATCGCCCACGGCGAGCACGTGAGGCACACCGGCCGCCACGACGAGAACTGGACGCACTGGTACGCCGCCTACATGGTGGCCGAACAGACCGGCGCTGAACTGCCGGTATGACCCGCATTAGCCGCACCCGCTCAATCAAGGAGCACAACATGTCCACCATCCGCTTCACACAGATGACCACCGCGACGGCCGCGCAATTCGTCGCCGCGCTCACCGACTTCGGACCAGGCCGCTCGAAGGTATTCGGCAACAGCGCCGACGAAGACCTCTCAGGTCAGTACATCTAGTTCGCGTTGTCTACCAACCACCCGACCAGCGCGCGGCGGAAGTATTCCGCCGCCGAGGGCGCTGTCGCCGGTACAGCGCCTACGGGATTGCCCGAATCCGCGTAGCCGAGGCAGCGGCTTCGGGTATTCCCGAGCGTGAATACCAGTCGTATCGTTGCGGCATGGCCGACCTGCGGAAACCGGCCCTCACTGGACGTGCTCAGGAGCGTCTGGCACTCGAGCGGTTGCTGGATACCGTCCGGGGCGGCCGAAGCGGTGTGCTCGTCATCCGAGGTGAGGCGGGAGTCGGCAAGACCGCGCTGCTGCGCTACTGCGCGAGCCGGGCGACCGGTTGCCACGTTGTGCAGATCGCCGGCGTGCAGTCCGAGCTCGAACTACCGTTCGCGGCGCTGCAGCAGCTCTGCGTACCGATGATCGGTCAGGCCGCCACACTGCCTGAGCCCCAACAGCATGCCCTGGCCGTTGCCTTCGGGTCGGCCGCTGGACCTGCTCCCGACCGGTTGGTGCTGGGACTGGGCGTGCTCGGCCTGTTGGCGGAGTCCGCCGCCGAGCGTCCGCTGGTATGTCTCATCGACGATGCTCAGTGGTTGGACGAAGCGTCGAGCCAGATCCTCGCATTCGTCGGACGACGCCTGCTTGCGGAATCGGTCCTGCTGCTGTGCGCGATCCGGGAGCCTGCGGACGAATGGCTGCTGGCCGACTTGCCGGATATCACGATCGAGGGGCTCTCCGATGCGGACGCCCGCGCTCTGCTGGCCGCCACGATCCCGGGCAAGCTGGACGAGCAGGTTCGTGACCGGCTGATCTCGGAGACCCGAGGCAACCCACTCGCCCTATTGGAGCTGCCCACGCGGATGAGCCGTGCAGAGCTGGCCGGTGGTTTTGCCGTGCACAGCACGACCCGCCGATTCGACGGCCTCGACGAACAGCTCGAGGACCACTACATGCGCCGCATTCAGGCGCTACCTGCACAAACACAGCAACTTATGCTGGTGGCAGCGGCTGATCCCACGGGAGATGCCGCACTACTGTGGCGTGCCGCGCAGACTCTGGGTATCCCCTCGGAAGCGATGGCACCCGCCGTGGCCGCGCGTCTGTTCGAGGTCGGCTCCCGTGTGCAGTTCCGGCATCCGCTCGTGCGCTCCGCGGCATACGCGGCGGCAACTTCGGAGCAGCGCCGTGCCGCACACATGGCACTCGCGGCTGCGACGGACCCGGAAACCGATCGCGAGCGTCGGGTGTGGCATCTGGCTGCCGCTGCCACCTGCCCGGATGAAGAGGTCGCGTGCGAACTCGAACGAACGGCGGAAAAGGCTCAGGTAAGAGGCGGGCTGCCGGCTGCGGCCGCGTTTCTCCACCGCGCGGTGGCCTTGACGGCAGACCCGGCGCAGCGTACGGAACGAGCACTGGCAGCGGCGCATGCGAGCCTGCATGCCGGCAGCTTCGACGCCGCGCTGAGCGTGCTGGCGACGGCCGAAGCGCATGCCGCGGACGATCTGCAGCGTGCCCGAGTGAACTTGCTCAGAGGCCAAGTCGATCGAGCCGCCAGCTCGGGCCGTGAGGCACCCGCTGCGCTGCTCCGCTCGGCCGAGCGCCTGGAGACGCTGGATATCGGGCTCGCACGAGAGACCTATCTCGATGCCTGGGGCGCTGCGCATGTCGCCGATAGCGCCGCACAACCAGGTGGCCGACTGCTGGACGTCTCGGCCGCCGCTAGATCAGCACCACCGGCGCAGCATGACCCGCAGCCCGGTGACCTCCTCCTCGACGGTCTCGCGGCGCTGGTCATCGAGGGGCATGGGTCGGCGGCGCCGACGCTGCGACGAGCAGTGGACGCCTTCCTCCGCGACGAGCTCTCCGCGGACCAGTGGCTGCACTGGGGCGTTCTCGTCTCGATCGCGGCGCTCGCCCTGTGGGACTCCGACAGCTGGGCGAAGGTCAGCGCTCGCCACGCCGAGCACGCTCGCGCCTCGGGCGCGCTGGCCCCACTGGTCGGCGCACTGAACATGCACCGAGTAACGGTCATCAGGCACGGTGACCTGGAGGCGGCCGCGCTACTCGGCATGGAGGAGGACATCGTCAAAGAGGTGACCGGAACACGCAGAGCGTCCTACGGTGCACTGTTCCTCGCCGCATACCGGGGCCGGCCAGCAGAATCGGCACCGCTGTTCGCGGCAATCGTCAGCGACGCGACGGCGCGCGGCGAGGGGCTCGGTTCGCTCATGGCCCACTGGGCGACCGCTGTCCTGCACAACGGCCTCGGTCACTACAAAGAGGCCCTGGTTGCGGCGGAAAAGGCGGTCGACGACCACGACGGACCCTTCACCGCACTGGTGCTGCCCGAACTGGTCGAGTCCGCCGTGCGAAGTGGTGCGGCAGCGACTGCCGACGAAGCGCTCGAACAGCTGGCATCGTCGACGGTCGCGGCTGCCGATTGGGGTGCGGGGACCTTAGCGCAATGCCGTGCGATGCTCGGCGAAGGTGTTGTCGCCGAGGCTCGCTATGCCGAAGCCATCGAACGCCTCGGCCGTACTCGGTTACGCCTCGACCTCGCCCGCGCCCAACTGCTCTACGGCGAGTGGCTCCGCCGCGAGGGCAGGCGAGTCGACGCACGAACCCAGCTGCGTTCCGCCCATGCGATGTTCGTCGAGATGGGCACCGACGGGTTTGCCGAACGAGCCCGTAGAGAGCTGCTCGCTACCGGCGAGAAGATCCGCAAACGCCAGGCCGACATCCCGAACGAGCTCACCCCGCAAGAGGAATACATCGCCCGACTGGCGCGGGACGGACACACCAACAACGAGATCGGTGCACAGTTGTTCATCAGTGACCGCACTGTCGAATGGCACCTCCGCAAGGTCTTCGACAAGCTCGAGATCACCTCGCGCAAAGACCTCCGGAACGCCTTGCCGATCGGGGGGCACACACCCGCGTCGCAACTGTTGCAAACCTGACCAGCCGATCGTCACGACCCCGTCGTGGCCGCGGTGGTCGAAACACGCCTCGGCCGGCACGGGGCGTTACCCGATGTCGACCGGATCTATCTGAACGCGGAGGGGAGCATCGGAGCGGTGGGTGCTGCGGATGGCCTGGGCCGTGGTGAGCGCCTGGGCCAGGGCGGCGCCGGAGCGACGGTCCACGCGCAACAGCATGCGTTCGACCTCGGCGGGCGAATCGCCCGCGAAGGGTTTACGGGCGCTCGGTGGCAGCGGGACCGGGCCGAGGATCTCGACATCCTCGGGCAGGGTGGCCGCCGCCAGCAGTTCCGCGATGGCATCGGTGGCGCCGTCGATGGCGGCCAGACGGACGGCGGGCGGGAAACCGACCTCGGCGCGGCCCTCGACCTCGAAGCGGGCGTGCCAGACCGGATCCCAGCGAACCAGGGCCTGCACGGTGGGGATGGCGGGTTCGGCCATCACGATGACCTGGCCGCGCGAACGAACCAGGGCGGCGGCCGACATCCACCGGCGCAGCGTGTCCTCGGCGGCACGCAGGTCGGCGCGGCCGAGCAGGGCCCAGCTGTCCAGTAGCAGTGCGACGCCGTATCCGCCGCGCACGGTGGGTTCGGCGCCGACGGTCGCGACGACGACCTGCGGACCCGGCTCCACCGAGTCGAGCATGGCGCCGCCGCTGGAACCGCGGATCGGGACGCCGGGGAATGCGCGCCCGAGTTCCTCCGCGGTGCGTACCGCGCCGATCACCACAGCGCGCAGTGCCCGCGACGCACAGACCGGACAGCGGAAGGCGGCCTCGGTGATGCCGCACCAGCGACAGCTTGGACTGTGTGCCTCGTTCGGGTCGCCTCGGCGGCCACGATTCTCCGGCAGCGCCAGCGGACCATTGCAATGTCTGCACCGCGCGGGCGTCCGGCATTTCGCGCAGGCCAGGGCGGGCACATATCCGCGCCGCGGCACCTGGACGAGCACTGCCGCACCCTCTTTCAGCGCCGACCGCGCCGCGGCGAAGGCGACGCCGGGAATGCGGATGGCTCGCGCTATCGGATCGCGCTCGAGGGCCACGTCGGTGTCACCGGGCGCGCTGATGCGCGGCGCGGCCTGGCGCAATACCGCACGATCGGCCACCAGATCGTGCGCCCAGCCGGAGTCGACGACCGCCTGCACCTCCGCGGACCGTGCGAACCCGGCGCCCACGAACGCCGCGCCGGACTCGTGCGCCCGCAGCATCGCCACCTCCCGCGCATGCGGGTACGGCGCACGGGGTTCGGCATAGGTGTCGTCCCCGTCGTCCCAGATCGCGATCAGTCCCAGATCGACCGCGGGGGCGAAGACCGCCGCGCGCGTTCCGACCACAATCCGCGCGGCCCCCCGCAGCACCGCCAGCCACCGCCGGTATCGCGCCGCAGGCCCCAACCCGGCCGATAGTCCGACGGCCGAATCACCCACCAGCCGAACACATTCCGCCAACACCCGATCCAGATCGCGCTGATCGGGCACTAATAGGATCGCGCTGTGCCCGGCCGCCGCCACGGTCGCCGCCAATTCCGCCAGCCGCCGCGCCCAATCCTCCCCCGGCAATGCCTGCCAGGCCGCCCGCACCCCCTTCCCCTGCCCCAGCGCCGAGACAAAGGCGGCACCGTGCACATACCGTTCCCACGACCCGGTATCGACCGCGGTAACGGCAGTTCCCTTGTCGCCGGAGCCCGGCGCCGTACTGTCTGTTCCGGGTTCGGTCGATCGCGCCGCATCGGGTGTGGAAGCATCCGGTTCCGAGTGGCTCGGTGCTGCCGGATTCGCCCGCCCGGATGCCGATTCCGCTGTGCAGCCGGATGATTCGCTGGCGGACAGGCGAGGGTCGCCCGTTGCGATGTCGGACGCGGGTTCGGCGTCCGTCTCCCCGAATGCCGAGTCCGGACCATCCTGCTCGACGCGTACGGAATCATCGTGTGCGGCCGCACTTTCGGCACTCTTCTTCGCCGGGCCGCCATTTTCGGTGCGGGCGTGACGGGGCGGGATGGCCAGGCGGAGGACGTCGGCGCGGGTTCCCGCGTAGCGGGCGGCTACCGCGGTGGCGAGCTTCAGGATTTCGGGGGTGAGGACGCGTTCGGCGGAGACGACGCGTTCCAGTTTGACCATCTTGCCGGTGTGGTCGGTGTGTTCGAGGCGTCGCAGCAGGTAGCCGTCGACGAGGCGGCCCGCGAAACGAATGCGGACCCGGACGCCGGGCTGGGCGATCTCGTCGAATTCCGGGGGTACCAGATAATCGAAATCGCGGTCCAGATGTGCGGGCGACAACAGTGGGAGCACCCGCGCGATGGGGTGTCCCACCGTTGTCGATGACGATATCGCCGCCGCTCCCTCGGACGCCTGGTCCGCGGGAGCGGCGGGGGTATTCGCCGCGGGTCGTTTCACGCGGCAGGGACCCGGAACCGCATGGTCGACCTACAGGCCGACGGCCGCGCGCAGCTTGTCCGCGCGGTCCGTGTGCTCCCAGGGCAGATCGACATCGGTGCGGCCGAAGTGGCCGTACGCGGCGGTCGGCGCGTAGATCGGGCGCAGCAGGTCCAGATCGCGGATGATGGCGCCCGGGCGCAGGTCGAAGACCTCGGTGATGGCCGTCGAAATGCGGGTCGGGTCGACCTTCTCGGTGCCGAAGGTCTCCACGAACAGGCCGACCGGAGCCGCCTTGCCGATGGCGTAGGCCACCTGAACCTCGACGCGGTCGGCGAGCCCGGCCGCGACGACATTCTTGGCGACCCAGCGCATGGCGTACGCGGCGGAGCGGTCCACCTTCGACGGATCCTTGCCGGAGAACGCGCCACCACCGTGGCGGGCCATGCCACCGTAGGTGTCGACGATGATCTTGCGGCCGGTCAGGCCGGCGTCGCCCATCGGGCCGCCGAGCACGAACTTGCCGGTCGGGTTGACCAGCAGGCGGATATCGGAGGTGTCCAGGCTGGGCAGGTTCAGATCGGCAACCACCGAGTCGACGACCTTCTCGCGGATATCGGGGGCGAGCAGGTTGTCCAGGTCGATGTCCGCGGCGTGCTGGGTGGAGATGACCACGGTGTCCAGACGCACCGGGCGGTCACCCTCGTACTCGATGGTGACCTGGGTCTTGCCGTCCGGCCGCAGGTACGGCAGCACGCCGGACTTGCGCACCTCGGTCAGTCGCCGCGAGAGCCGGTGCGCCAGCGCGATCGGCAGCGGCATGAGTTCGGGGGTGTCGATATTCGCGTAGCCGAACATCAGGCCCTGATCGCCCGCACCCTGCCTGGCGATCGCGTCGTCCTCGCCGCCGACGCGCGCCTCGTGCGAGGTGTCCACGCCCTGGGCGATATCCGGCGACTGCGCGCCGATCGCGATATTCACGCCGCAGGAGTTTCCGTCGAAACCCTTTGCGGACGAGTCGTATCCGATCTCGAGGACCTTCTCGCGAACAATCCGCGGGATATCCGCGTACGCGGAGGTGGTGACCTCACCGGCGACGTGCACCTGGCCGGTGGTCACGAGTGTTTCCACCGCGACCCGGCTGCGCGGGTCTTCCGCCAGCAACGCGTCGAGGATGGAATCGCTGATGGCATCACAGATCTTGTCCGGATGACCCTCGGTCACGGACTCACTGGTGAATAGGCGGCTGCCAGACGTGCGCACAGTTGTTCCCTCTCCCTCAACGGGTTTCTCGTATCGGATTGCGACAGTGACAGTAGTGCCGCGGTAGCCCCGCGCAACCCTTCATCTCAGACTATTCCAAACCACCGACGCGATGAATCCAGTAGAGGCCACTGTCTCAGACGACCCGGATCATCCACGGCTGCGGCACCACACCGCCATTGTCCGATAATCCGCGTCCTGATCGACCGGTCTCCGGCATTCATTCTGCGTCGCAACGTAATTCGTTCCGCCGACAATCAGTCGCGCAGCAGCGGCCCGAGCGCGTCGAGCACTCTGCTGGCCAGTAGCGCCTTCGACCCGTGGTCCAAGGCCTGTTCGGCGCCGTCGGCCCCGAGTAGCCAGCCGTCGTTGGTGTCGACCTCGAACGCCTTGCCCTCTCCGACCGCGTTGACCACCAGCAGATCGCACCCCTTGCGAGCCAACTTGGCCCGCGCGTGGGTGAGGACGTCGCCGTGCTCGTCACCGGTTTCGGCGGCGAATCCGACGATCGCGGTACCCGGCAGCTGGCCGTCGCGCCGCGCCTGCACCAATCCGGCGAGAATGTCGTCGGTCTTGGTGAGCGGAATGACGTCCGGCTCGCCCGCACCCTTCTTGATCTTGGCCGCGGCCACGTTGGTGGGCCGGAAATCGGCCACCGCCGCCGCCATGATCACCGCGTCCGCACCGACCGCATGCTTGTCCACGGCGGTCTTCAACTGCTCGGCGGTGGTGACGTGCACCAGGTCGACGGCCGCCGGTGCGGCCATCTCGATCGTGTTGCCCGCGATGAGTGTGACAAGGGCGCCGCGCTGGGCCGCGACCCGGGCCAGGGCGTACCCCTGCTTGCCCGAGCTGCGGTTGCCGAGGAAACGCACCGGATCCAGCGGTTCCCTCGTGCCACCAGCCGTGATGACCACGCGGCGGCCGACGAGATCACGCGGGATTGCGTCGGCGCGCTCCTGCAACAGCATGGCGAGTCCGAAGATCTCCTCCGGCTCGGGCAGCCGACCGGGACCGGTATCGGTACCGGTGAGCCGGCCCGACGCGGGCTCCATGACGATCGCGCCGTGCCTGCGCAGCGTCTCGACATTGGCCACGGTCGCCGGATGCTCCCACATCTCGGTATGCATCGCGGGCGCGAACAGGACCGGACATCGGGCCGTCAGCAGTGTGGCGGTGAGTAGATCGTCGGCGCGGCCCTGAGCGGCGCGCGCCATCAGATCGGCGGTAGCCGGGGCAATGACCACGAGGTCCGCCTCCTGGCCCAGCCGCACGTGCGGCACCTCGGGCACATCGGTGAACACGTCGGTGTGCACCGGGTTCCCGGACAGCGCCTCGAAGGTGGCCTTGCCGATGAACTGCAACGCCGAGTCGGTGGGGATCACCCGGACCTCGTGTCCGGTCTCGGTGAAACGCCTGACGAGCGCGCAGGCTTTATAAGCGGCGATCCCTCCGCCGACACCAACGACGATCCGTGTGGTCACTACGCCTCCGTGTCCAATGCGGGAAAATCCCGCAGTACGTCACTCGCCTTCGGAGTGCTCGAGCAGGTCGGAGTGGATTTCGCGCATGGCCACCGACAGGGGCTTCTCCTGCAGACCCGGCTCCACCAGCGGGCCGACGTACTCGAGGATGCCGTCGCCGAGCTGGTTGTAGTAGTCGTTGATCTGACGGGCCCGCTTGGCCGCGTAGATGACCAGCGCGTACTTGGACGACGTGCGCTCGAGCAGCTCATCGATCGGCGGGTTGGTCAGGCCGATCGGGGTGTCGTACGCGGGCACGGTCTTGGTGTCGCTCACTAGGGAGGCTCCTGCGGGTTGTCGTGGAAAAATCAGCGGGTACTCGAGGGTTCGGACCGCTGCCAACGTCCCGGTGGGAACCGGGACGGCGACGTGTGCGGCGCCTATCTCGAAATTGTGCTAACGAACAACGATACCAACTGCTCACAGGCGCTGGTCACCTCGTCGTTCACGATGACGATGTCGAACTCGTCACATGCCGCCAATTCGATCCTGGCGGTTTCCAGCCTGCGCGTGATCACCTCGGGCGATTCGGTGCCGCGCGAGGTGAGCCGGGCGACCAGTTCATCCCAGCTGGGCGGGGCGAGGAAAACCAGGATGGCCTCCGGGATGGCCTGGCGCACCGAACGCGCGCCGGCGAGGTCGACTTCGACGAGCACGTTCTTGCCCGCCTTCAGCGCCTCGCGCACCGGACCGGCCGGGGTTCCCGACCGCTGCAGTCCGCCGTGGATCTCTGCCCATTCGAGTAGTTCGTCCGCCTCGATCATGGCGTCGAACGCTTCTCGGGAGACGAACTGGTAGTCGAGTCCGTCGACCTCCCCGGGCCGGGGGGCCCGGGTTGTCGCGGACACACTGAAGACCAGTTCGGGCAGGCGTTCCCGCACGCACCGCACGACCGTGGACTTGCCCACGGCCGAGGGGCCGACCAGTACAACCAGCCGACCCTTCCGCGTGTGTTCGACCACCCTCGTAATCAGGCGTCGAAGTCGAACCGGGCCAACAGCGCCTTGCGCTGCCGATCACCCAGCCCGCGCAGCCGGCGGGTGGGAGCGATCTCCAGTTCGGTCATGATCTCGGCAGCCTTGACCTTGCCCACCTTCGGCAGAGCCTCCAGCAGCGCCGACACCTTCATCTTGCCGAGGATCTCATCGGTCTCGGCATCCTTGAGGACGCTCTTCAGGTCAGTGCCGCCACGCTTCAAGCGCTCCTTGAGCTCCGCCCGAGCGCGGCGAGCGGCCGCCGCCTTCTCCAAAGCAGCGGCGCGCTGCTCGTCAGTCAGCTGGGGAAGGGCCACGGTTCCTCCGTCTCATCGTTCATTGCATCAACTCCTGCCGGTAACCCGGCAGTCTCAGCGACCGTACCCACGACGTCCGCCAATTGCGAACCCACCCCCCAGGTCAGCGCATGATTCCGGATGTCGTAAGGGCGCGCGCGCCAGGATGCGCGCGGCGCCGGGATCGCTGCGGCGATACTACCGCCGATCCGGCGAAATACCCTGCCACCAGGCAATTTTCATGAAATAAAAGGGTTAGCGGGGCAGTAGCGGCAGCGGCGCGCGGCCCCCCAGCTACCGCACACCCGCCCGACCAGGAAGTTTCTCGAATTTTTCCGCGTGTCGGCGCAACTTCCCGCGTGTCGGATCGAACACATGTCCCCATCGATGCGATCGAGATCATGTCCGGGGGCGGGTACGGGGACCGAAACGGCCCCGGATTCGCCGTGGAATCCGGGGCCGTTCGACCACATATTCGACACTCCGTGCCCCGCATTGCCCGCTGGGGCGTTCGGACCGCGCCCGCCCTCGCCAGGGGACAGCGACGCCGTCAAACCCGCGCAGAACGCCTCCTGGCCACCGGTCCGGTGCCATCTGCGGACGCGACGGGGACCCGCGAACCGGTCAGGAGCCCAGGAAGGCGAACTGGTCCTGCAGGGCGCTCGTCTTGGCACGCAGTGCCGAGACCGAGGGTCCCTCACGCAGCACTTCGCGGGATACGTTCGGCACGACGGCTCGCAGCATCTGCTCGGGGACCAGCGCCCGCACGGTCTCCGGGTCACCGCCCTGCGCACCCACACCGGGCATCAGGATCGGCCCGTTGAGCGTGGACAGATCGGGGGCCTCGGCCAGCGTCGCACCGACCACCACGCCCACCGACCCGAATCCTTCGCCCGCATTGCACAGCGCGGCCTCGTCGACCATGGCCTGAGCGATGGTGCGGCCGTCCGCGGCGACGACCCGCTGCACCTGTCCCCCTTCGGGATTCGAGGTGGCCGCGAGCACGAATACGCCGCGATGGTTCGCCTCCGCGAGCGTCAGAGCCGGTGTCAGCGAACCGAATCCGAGGTAGGGCGAGACGGTGACCGCATCCGACCCGAGCGGGCCGTCGCCGAGCCAGGCGCGGGCATAGGCATCCATGGTGGAGCCGATATCGCCACGCTTGGCATCGGCCAGCACCAGGGTGCCCGAGGCCCGCAGGACCTCGATGGTGCGCTCCAGGACCGCGATTCCGCCAGAGCCATATGCCTCGAAGAACGCGACCTGTGGCTTGACCAGCGCGACCGTGCCGTCGAAGGCCTCGACGCAGATTTCCGCGAATTTCTCGAGACCGTCGACATCATCGGACAGGCCCCACGCGTCCAGTAGCTGCGGATGCGGGTCGATGCCGACGCATACCGGACCGAAATGCCGCATCGCGTGCTGCAACCGGTCGCCGAATGTCTTCATCGAACCCGCCTCCTCGGTGGCCGTCTCCGTTTCGAGCTCCACTCAGCCACGCAGCACCGAATGCAGCTCCTGCAGGGAGCGCACACCGATACCGCCGTTGATACACGCCTCGATGCCCTGCACGGCGGCGGCCGCGCCCTGCACCGTGGTGATGCACGGAATGTTCACGCCCACGGCGGCGGTGCGGATCTCATAGCCGTCCACACGCGGACCGGAGTTGCCGTAGGGGGTGTTGAATACCATGTCGACCTCACCGTCGCGGATCTGCTCCACGATGGTCGGCTCGTCGGACGGGCTCTCCTCGGAATGCTTGCGCACCTGCTCGCACGGAATACCGTTGCGGCGCAACATTTCCGCGGTGCCCTCGGTGGCCAGGATGCGGAAGCCCAGATCGTGCAGGCGCTTCACCGGGAACACCATGGCGCGCTTGTCGCGGTTGGCGATCGAGACGAAGACGGTGCCCTCGGTGGGCAGCGAACCGTAGGCCGCGGCCTGACTCTTGGCGAAGGCCGTGCCGAAATCGGCGTCGATGCCCATCACCTCGCCGGTGGACTTCATCTCCGGGGAGAGCAGCGAATCCACGCCGGTGCCGTCGGCCCGCCGGAAGCGGTGGAACGGCAGCACGGCTTCCTTCACCGCGACCGGCGCGTCCAGCGGAACGTGGCCGCCGTCGCCCTCGGCAGGCAGCATGCCCTCCTTGCGGAGCTCGGCGATGGTAGCGCCCATGGTGATTCGCGCGGCCGCCTTGGCCAGCGGCACCGCCGTGGCCTTGGAGACGAACGGAACCGTGCGGCTGGCACGCGGATTCGCCTCCAGCACGTAGAGCACGTCGTCCTTGAGCGCGTATTGCACATTGAGCAGACCCTTGACGCCGATGCCCTTGGCCAGCGCCACCGTGGAGCGGCGCACCGCATCGATATCGCTGCGGCCCAAGGTGATCGGCGGCAGCGCGCAGGCCGAGTCGCCCGAATGGATGCCCGCCTCTTCGATATGCTCCATCACGCCGCCGAGGTAGACCTCCTCGCCATCGCAGAGTGCGTCGACGTCGATCTCGATGGCGTCTTCCAGGAAGCGGTCCACCAGCACCGGGCGATCCGGGGTGAGTTCGGTGGCACGCGAGATGTAGCCCTCCAGGGACTGCTCGTCGTAGACGATCTCCATGCCGCGCCCGCCGAGCACATACGACGGCCGCACCAGCACCGGGTACCCGATCCGCGCGGCGATCTTCTTGGCCTGCTCCACCGTGGTGGCGGTGCCGTACTTCGGCGCGGGAAGCCCGGCCGCGACCAGCACTTCACCGAATTCACCGCGGTCCTCGGCCAGGTCGATGGCGGCGGCGCTGGTGCCGACCACCGGGACGCCCGCATCGGTCAGGCGCTGCGCCAGACCCAGCGGAGTCTGACCGCCGAGCTGCACGATAACGCCCGCGACGGTGCCGGACTCGGTCTCCGCGTGGTAGACCTCGAGCACATCCTCGAAGGTGAGCGGCTCGAAGTACAGCCGGTCGGCGGTGTCGTAGTCGGTGGAGACGGTCTCCGGATTGCAGTTGACCATCACGGTCTCGTACCCGGCCTGCGAGAGCGTCTGCGCCGCGTGCACGCACGAGTAGTCGAACTCGATGCCCTGGCCGATGCGGTTCGGGCCGGAGCCGAGGATGATCACCTTGTCGCGCTCGCGCTGCGGCGCCACCTCGGACTCCGCGGCGGGGTCGAGCTCGTAGGCCGAGTAGTGGTACGGGGTCTTGGCCTCGAATTCGGCGGCGCAGGTGTCGACAGTCTTGAAGACCGGGCGCACACCGAGACGGTGCCGCAGCGCCCGCACGCCGGTCTCACCCGCGAGTTCCGGCCGCAGCGCGGCGAGCTGGCGGTCGGACAGGCCGTAGTGCTTGGCCCGGCGCAGCAGCGACTCGTCCAGAACCGGGGCGTCGAGGATCTCGCGACGCAGCTCGACGAGGCCGGCGACCTCGGCGACGAACCACGGGTCGATGCCGGACGCCTCGGCGACGACCTCGATGCTCGCGCCCAGCCGCAGCGCCCGCTCGACCTGGTAGATCCGCCCCTCGGTCGGGGTGCGCAGGTCATCCAGGATCGCGTCGACGGCGGCTTGGATGTCGCCGTCCACCGGGGCCCACGGCCCGTCATCCTGGGTCCAGAAGCCCGCGGCCTTGGTCTCCAGCGAACGCAGCACCTTACCCAGCGCCTCGGAGAAGTTGCGGCCGAGAGACATCGCCTCGCCGACCGACTTCATGGTGGTGGTCAGTGTGGCGTCGGCGCCCGGGAACTTCTCGAACGCGAACCGCGGCGCCTTGACGACCACATAGTCCAGCGTCGGCTCGAAGCAGGCCGGGGTTTCCTTGGTGATGTCGTTGACGATCTCGTCGAGCGTGTAGCCGATGGCCAGCTTGGCGGCGATCTTCGCGATCGGGAAGCCGGTCGCCTTGGAAGCCAGGGCGGACGAACGCGAGACGCGCGGGTTCATCTCGATGACGATCAGGCGCCCGTCGGCCGGATTCACCGCGAACTGGATATTGCAGCCGCCGGTGTCGACGCCGACCTCGCGCAGGATCGCGATGCCGAGGTCGCGCAGCTTCTGGTATTCGCGGTCGGTCAGGGTCATCGCGGGCGCCACGGTGACCGAGTCACCGGTGTGCACGCCCATCGGGTCCACGTTCTCGATCGAGCAGACCACCACGACATTGTCGCGGCCGTCGCGCATCAACTCGAGCTCGTATTCCTTCCAGCCGAGGATGGATTCCTCGATGAGCACATTCGCCGTCGGCGAGGCGGCCAGGCCGCCGCCCGCGATGCGATCGAGGTCCTCGTGGTTGTAGGCCATGCCCGAACCGAGGCCACCCATCGTGAACGAGGGACGCACGACCACCGGGAAGCCGAGTTCCGCGACGGTTTCCCGGACCTCGTCCATGGTGAAACAAACCCTGGAGCGGGCGCTCTCGCCGCCGACCTTGGCGACGATGTCCTTGAACTTCTGCCGGTCCTCACCGCGCTGGATGGCCTCGAAGTCGGCGCCGATCAGCTCGACGTTGTACTTCTGCAGCACACCGTTCTCGTGCAGTGCGACCGCCGTGTTCAGCGCGGTCTGCCCACCGAGGGTGGCGAGAATGGCGTCCGGACGCTCCTTCTCGATGACCTTCTCGACGAACTCCGGCGTAATCGGCTCCACATAGGTGGAATCGGCGAACTCCGGATCGGTCATGATGGTCGCCGGGTTCGAGTTCACCAGGGAGACCCGCAGTCCCTCGGACCGCAGCACACGGCACGCCTGGGTGCCGGAGTAGTCGAACTCGCAGGCCTGGCCGATGACGATCGGACCCGAGCCGATCACCAGGATGTGGTGTAGATCCTCGCGGCGAGGCATCAGGCTCCTTCCATGAGACCGGCGAAACGGTCGAAGAGATAAGCGGCGTCGTGGGGTCCGGCGGCGGCTTCCGGGTGATACTGCACGGAGAATGCGCGGCCATCGACCAGACGCACACCTTCGACAGTGCCGTCGTTGGCGCAGACATGGCTGACCTCCGCCGTGCCGAACGGGGTGTCGAACCGCTCCCCCTGCTCGCCCTCCAGCGCGAACCCGTGGTTCTGCGCGGTGATCGAGATGCGGCCGGTCTCGTGCTCGACGACCGGGATATTGATGCCGCGGTGGCCGAACTTCATTTTGTAGGTGCTGCGGCCCAGCGCCCGGCCCAGGATCTGGTTGCCGAAGCAGATGCCGAACAGCGGCAGGCCCTTGGCCAGAATCCCCTGGGTCAGCGCGACCGCGCCATCCTGGGTGGCGGGGTCACCGGGGCCGTTGGAGAGGAAGACGCCATCGGGCTTCAGCTCCAGGATCTGGTCCAGCGAGGTGTTCGAGGGCACCACGTGCACCCGCATGCCGCGTTCGGCGAACATGCGCGGGGTGTTGGTCTTGATGCCCAGGTCGACCGCGACCACCGTGCAGCGACGCTCGCCGATCGGCTCGATGGTGTACAGCGATGGGGTGCTCACCTGTTCGGCGAGATCCGCGCCCAGCATGGAAGGCTGGCCGTTCACGCGGGCCACCAGTTCGTCGGCATCCGTCAGGGCGGCACCGGAGAAGATGCCCGCCTTCATCGAACCGCGGGTGCGCAGGTGACGCACCAGGGCGCGGGTGTCGATGCCCGCGATGCCGACCACCTGCTGGCGCTGCATTTCGTCGGGCAGCGTGGTGGTGGCGCGCCAGTTGGAGGCGCGGCGCGCCGGATCGCGCACCACATATCCGGCGACCCAGATCTTGGCGGACTCGTCGTCCTCGTCGTTCCAGCCGGTATTGCCGATCTGCGGGGCCGCGGCCACCACGATCTGGCGGTGGTAGCTGGGGTCGGTCAGGGTCTCCTGATACCCCGTCATCGCGGTGCAGAACACCGCCTCACCCAGGGTTTCGCCCACCGCGCCGTAGGCGGTACCGCGGAATACGCGCCCGTCCTCCAGCACTAGAGCGGCTTCGACACCACTGGTCATGTCTGTTCATCTCCCGTCATCGCCCTGGCCCACGCCGGGTACACCGTCTTGTCGTCACCTCGGAAACCGGTATCTATCTCGGTTCCGGTCGGCAGCTTCCAGCGAATTACCAGCACACCATCTTCCGTCATCACTTTGCCCGCATGTCCGCGTTCGGTGCGCACGGCGGTAATGGATTCCTGCGGAATCCAGATCACCGTCGCCCCGTCGCGTTCGAGCAGAATCCCCCGTTCGAACCGCGTGAGTTCCGCTGTGGCCCGGAAGCCCAGGTCACCGACGGCGATCCGGTCCTGCCAACTGGGCGCGATGGTGCTACCCAGGTACATCCCGGTCGTCGGTTCGAGTACCTGGGCGCCCAGTTCCCCGGGCACCGTCGGTAGCTCACCGATGCGCACGGCCTGACGCGCCGCCTTGTTCTGCCAGCCGCGGTACATCAACCAGATGCACAAGGCGAACAGGGCAAGCAGCCCGACTACCCACAGCGTTCTTTCCACTACGGACCTCCCACCGCCTTGCCCTCACGGGCAGTTACCCGGCCGCGCAGCAACGTTGTCGTCACCTTCGCCGGGAACGTCATGTCCTCGAACGGCGTGTTGTTCGAGATGCTCGCGAGCTCGGTGGCCCGCACCGTCCAGTTCGCATCCGGATCGACCAGCGTGAGGTTGGCGGGTTCGCCCACCTCGATCGGGCGGCCGTGTTCGTCGAGTCCGACGATCGCGGCGGGCCGCTCGCTCATCACCCTGGCCACGCCGCGCCAATCCAGCAGACCCGGTTCGACCATGGTCTGCACGATGATCGACAGCGCGGTCTCCAACCCGAGCATGCCGGGACGGGCGACGGCGAATTCGCAGCATTTGTCCTGTTCGGCATGCGGAGCGTGGTCGGTGGCGACGCAGTCGAGGATGCCCTCGGCCAGTGCCCTGCGCAGCGCCTGCGCGTCGGAGGCCTCGCGCAGCGGCGGGTTGACCTTATTGACCGCGTCGTAGGTCTCGAGGCGCGAGTCGTCCAGCAGCAAGTGGTGCGGGGTGACCTCGGCGGTAATCGAAATACCCTGGGACTTGGCCCATCTCACCAGTTCGACGGTGCCCGCGGTGGAGGCGTGGCAGATGTGCACGCGGGCGCCCGCGTCGCGGGCCAGCAGTGCGTCACGTGCCACGATGGACTCTTCGGCCGCGCGCGGCCAGCCTGCCAGGCCGAGCCGGGCGGCGGTCGGACCCTCGTGCGCGACCGCGCCCTCGGTCAGTCGGGGCTCTTCCGCATGCTGGGCGATGAGCACGCCGAGGGAGTTCGCGTATTCCAGCGCGCGACGCATGATGAGCGGGTCGTACACGCAGTGGCCGTCGTCGGAGAACATGCGCACCGCGCCGACACCGGCGGCCATGGTGCCCATTTCGGCGAGCTGCTTACCCGCGAGGCCCACGGTGACCGCACCCACCGGGTAGACGTCGACCAGGCCGACCTCCTGGCCGCGCCGCCACACATGGTCCGTGACGACCACCGAGTCGGCGACCGGGTTGGTATTGGCCATGGCGAATACCGCGGTGTAACCGCCGAGCGCGGCGGCGGCAGAACCGGTTTCGATGGTCTCGGTATCCTCGCGGCCGGGCTCGCGCAGGTGGGTGTGCAGGTCGACGAAGCCAGGCAGCAGGATCTGACCCCGCGCCTCGATGATCTCGGTGGCCTCGCCCGCGCTCAGGCCCGCGCCGATCTCGGCGATGACGCCGTCGCGCACCAGCACATCGACCGGCTCACCCTCGCCGTAGGGCCGCGCACCCTTGATCAAGAGCTCACCCATGCCGCGCCGCCTTCCGTCCCGAATTCCGTACCGATGTGTTCTCGTGCCGACTCATGCGACGACCGCTTCCTGGGTGCCGACCAGCAGCCGGAACAACACGGCCATCCGCAGATGCACACCGTTGGTGACCTGCTGCAGGATCGCCGCCCTTGGCGAATCCGCCACGGCCGAGGCGATTTCCATGCCGCGCAGCATCGGGCCGGGGTGCAGCACCACCGCATGCTCGTCGAGCAGTGCGAGCCTGCGCTCGGACAGGCCGTAGTTCACCGAATATTCGCGGGCCGAGGGGAAGAATCCACCGTTCATCCGCTCCGCCTGTACCCGCAGCATGAGAACCGCGTCGGCGCCGGGCAATTCGGCATCCAGCGAATGCGAGATGCGCGCGGGCCAGGCCTGCACGCCCACCGGAAGCAGGGTGCGCGGCGCGACCAGCACCACTTCGGCGCCGAGGGTGTCGAGCAGGAAGACATTGGAGCGGGCGACCCGGCTGTGCAGGATGTCACCGACGATAACGACCCGCTTACCCTCGATATCGCCCAGACGCTGACGCAGCGTGAGCGCATCCAGCAGCGCCTGGGTCGGGTGCTGGTGCATACCGTCGCCCGCGTTGATGATGGCCGGGGCGGATCCGCGTCCCTCGGCGGCCCAGGTATCCATCCAGCGCGCGATCTGGTGCGCCGCGCCGGAGGCCGGATGCCGGACGATCAGCGCGTCGGCGCCCGCCGCATGCAGGGTGAGCGCGGTATCACGCAGCGATTCGCCCTTCGACACCGAGGAACCGCTCGCGCTGACATTGATCACGTCGGCGCTCATCCACTTACCCGCCACCTCGAAGGAGACGCGGGTGCGGGTCGAATTCTCGTAGAAGACCGTCATCACGGTGCGGCCGCGCAGGGTCGGCAGCTTGTGCACCTCGCGGCCGAGCAGTGCCTGCTCGAAACGTTCGGCCTCGTCCAGCAGCTCGGCGGCGGCGGCGCGGTCCAGATCGGTGACCGTCAGCAGATGCTTCACGCCTCGGCCTCCTGGTGCAGGTAGACGCCGTCGCGGCCGTCGTGCTCGGTGAACAGCACCGAGATATCCTCCGAACGCGAGGTGGGGACATTCTTGCCGACGAAGTCGGCGCGGATCGGGAGTTCGCGGTGGCCGCGGTCGATCAGCACCGCCAGCTGCACCGAGCGGGGGCGGCCGAGGTCACGCAGTCCGTCCAGCGCGGAGCGCACGGTGCGGCCGGAGAAGAGCACATCGTCGACGAGCACCACCAGCGCGTCCTCGATACCGCCCTCCGGGACCGAGGTCCGTTCCAGCGGCCGGTGCGGGCGGCTGCGCAGGTCATCGCGATAAAGGGTGATGTCGAGGGAGCCCAGCGCCGGGCGGACCCCGGCGAATTCCTCGATCTTCTCGGTGAGCCGCGCGGCCAAGGTGGTGCCGCGGGTCGGGATGCCGATCAGCACCACGCGCGGGGTGCCGGACTCGCCCGAATCCAGGGCGGTCTTCTCGATGATCTGATGGGCGATACGCGCGACGGTCCGGCTCACATCGGAAGCCGACAACAACTCGCGCCCCGCCTCTACCCACTCGGGGGTGTGCCGCTGCGATACCTCGGCACCGCCGGACTTGGCGGCCCGATCTCCGGGCACGGCCATACCGACCTCCTTCCCCGCCTCACCGGACGGTCCGTTAAAGGATGTCTTACGGCTAGCAGCCTAACAGCGCCCCTGACCCCACTTTCACCAGGCATATCGCGCTGTGAGCTGCCCCACGCGGAGGCTGTGAGCGCGACCACGCGGGGCGGGGGCGACCTGCCGCCGACGGATGAGGATGCCACGCCGCCGCTTCCCGGATCGCAGCGGGCGTCATCGGCGAATCCCGGGGCCGAATCCGACACGCCGACCGATAGCCGCTAGCACGTATGTTCGATAGCGCGTACATTCGAGCGCATGCCGACACCGTTGCAGGGTTCACTGCTCGACGGATTCGGGGAGATCGAGGTCGGGTCGCTGGAGCGCATACGTCGCACCGTCCTCACCGCCGGGGCCTGGGTCGATGTGCTGCCGGGCTGGCTCAGCGGCGCCGATCTGCTGTTCGAGCGCCTGGTCGACGGCGTGGACTGGCAGGCCGAGCGACGGCCGATGTACGACCGGGTGGTCGACGTACCACGACTGCTGCGGTTCTACGAGGAGTACGAGTCGTGGCCGGATCCGGCAGTGCACGAGGCATGCGCGGCGCTGAGCGCCCACTACCGGGACGAGCTCGGCGAGCCGTTCCGGACCGCGGGGCTGTGCTACTACCGCGACGGTCGCGACAGTGTGGCCTGGCACGGAGATACCTTCGGGCGCGGCGCGACCCACGACACCATGGTCGCCATCGTGTCGGTGGGCGCACCCAGAGCTTTGCTGTTGCGGCCCCGTGGCGGCGGGGCGAGCATCCGATATCAGGTGGGACACGGCGATCTGCTGGTCATGGGCGGATCATGTCAGCGCACCTGGGAGCACGCGGTGCCCAAGACCCGGAAACCGGCCGGGCCGCGCATCAGCATTCAGTTCCGCACCCGCGGCGTGCGCTGACGGCCACGGCCGTCCGAATCCGCAAGCGGGCCTTCTCCTCCGGCCCACCGCCGCGCACGAATCCCACGCTGTGACCTACGCGACGACACGAGCCTTGACCTCAACATACGTTGAGGAACCAGGATCGTTTCCATGAGCGCGACAGCAGCAGTCCAGCCGCCCGTGGTCGAGGACACCACGATCGACCACACCGACGACATCGCGGCCATCGAACAGATCGTGGCGAATGTGCAGGCCGGGTACAACACCAATGACGCCGAGCTGATGACCGCCGACTTCACCGCGAACGCCGCGGCGGGCAATGCGGTCGGCGTCGTCATGGTCGGTAAGCCGACACTGCTCAGTGCGGCGGCGCAGGGTCTGGCAGGGTTCCTGAAGGACGAGTACGTGCGCTACGACGTCACCGACATCACCTTCCTGCGACCGGATATCGCGGTGGCGCACAAGGCCGCTCGCGCCACCACCGCCGATGGTGAACTCATCGACACCGATCCCGCGATGGTCGCGCTCTACGTACTGGTCAAGGAGGACGGCCGGTGGTGGGTCGCCGCCCGGCACAACACCTTGTTCCCGAAGACGGAATGAGCACCGGGTCGACCCGGCGGCACCATCGGCCGACCAGGTCGGCGCACTGCGATAACCGCGCGAGCAGAGCTCAGGAGAGTTTGTCCTCGGGTGGCCGGCGGCGAGTACCTTCCGGGCTGAAGACGAAGGTATCGGCGAACGAGCCTGTGCCGCATCGGATCGCGAGTAGGATCGGTTCCTGATATTTCGGCGGCCAGGATGATTGCGCGCCCGGGTCGACACCGTTCCAGAGGTGGAAGACCACCATAGGGTCGGACGTGTCGGCGGTCGCGTAGGCCAGTGTCTTCTCGTACAGCCGATTGGTGCTGCCGAACAGGACGCTGGGTTGACCGAATGCCTCGACGACCTCGGACCAGGTGCGGTCATCCTCGACGAATGAAGGGATCGCGGTGCGCAGTCGCGCGTACTCGTCGGGCGTCAATGTTCGATCCAGATCGAGCCAGCCTCGATGACGGGCGGCTTCGGCATACATCGACGGCAGGGCGGATCTCATGGTGTCCGGAAGCAAACGCCGGAGGGCGCCCTGTGCACCGGTCGGGGTGAAAGCGTTGCGCTCACGCCATGACTCGTGCAGATCCGACACTCCGTGGTCGTCGCCCTCGAGGAAGAACAGGTGGTCGAACAGTGTCCACAGGGCGGGCTCACCTCCGAACATGCCCAGCCGTCGCAGCATGAGGTTGACCTGGTTGACCAGGTAGGCGTGCATTTCCTGCGCGGAACGGGTCATCGAGCGGTTTCGTCCTCCCGAGCTCGGCGTGTCGTATGGATCGTAGGTGTGGTTCGGTTGCCCCGCAGTTCGGCGTCGGTCCTGCCATTCCCGGGACATCGATCGAGCACCTTCGGGGAACCCCGCCACTGCCGAATCCTGCTCGTGGACACACGATTCGATCGGCTCTTCGCCATCGCGCCGCCGAGCCAGAGCCGATCGCCGCGAGCCGCTACGGCGTGGGCGACGCCGTGGCGGTCGTCGTAGGTGATGCGGTTGTCGCGGGTGTTTCGGTCGCCGTGGGCGTTTCGGTCACCGTGGGTGATGCGGTCGCCGTGGGCGATGCGGTGGGCGATGTGGTGACGGTCGGCGAATCGGTGGGCGATGTGGTGACGGTCGGCGAATCGGTGGGCGATGTCGTCGCCGTCGGCAGAATCGGATCGGGACACTGACCCGTCTGCTCGCCGAGGGTATTGATTTCCGCATTCGACCGTGGGTCGCCCGCGTAGTTGATCCGATCGGTGCATTTCACGTACTCGCCGGTGGGCGGCGCCTGCGGTGGCTCCGGCTCCGAGACATTCACCGCCGGTGGACGCACGTGCTGCGATTCCACGGTCTGGGGTCCGGGAACCACCGCCACCGGCGCGGATGCGGACGGATTCGGGCCCGCGACACCGGGATTCGTCGCCGCCGCGGTCTCGGTTGCCGAGGCCCGAGCCACCGTGGTTGTCGCGGACGCGGCCGAACCGGCATCGTTCGAGCACGCCGTCACCAGCAGCGGCGCCGCCGGGACAACCACCGCTCCCACCGTCACACGCAGGCGACCCCGCCGCAGCCTTGTTCGCAACACCGCTCCTCCTCAACCCGCACCAGCACACCCCGACACAAACTGCGCGACACCGTATCCCGCCCATTCGGAAGCGACTTCCCAGCCATAGGAACAAAGTCTCGGCGAATTCGACGCCAGGGTATTCGGGTTCGTCCCGGAACGAGCGTCTCCGGTCTCGGCCGGACCCGATACCGCAGCGCTAGGGCCCGCCCACCGGCGACACCGGCCCGGCGGGCGGCGGGTAGCGACGGTGGCGGACGGTCGCGGCGTGGGACCAAATGGCGGATTCGATGCCGGGTTCCGCTCGGCCGCCGGTGCGGGCCAGCACCTCTCTGCGCGCCTGGCGGGCGATATTCACCTCGCGGCGGTACTGGCGGAAGATCTGCACCTCGCCGTCCACCACCGGATAGTCCAGGTACAGGTAGTCCATCCCATCCTGGGCGTAGGTGCCCAGGCGCATGAGACAGGTGGCCCAGTCCCGCAAGTGATCCGCGGCACCGTAGATCACGAGAAGTCCGCCGAGCCGGTCGATGCGGGTCCACCCGACCGGCTCAGCCACATAATGGGAGACAACCGCGCCGGGGTCGGGCGATCGTCGGGCGAGCCACCGCGCGAGTGCCGGTTTCAGGCCGAAGGTCTGCCATCGGACGGTGCCTGCCGACCGGTCCCGCAGCGGCAGCCGCTTGCGCAGCGCTACGGCGGCGGCGCGGGTGAAGACGGTGAGGTCCGAGGGCACCAAGACGATCGGGTCGGACGTCGCGGCATCGAACGGATTCGGGTCAAGATGTCCCGGATCGATCACCACCAGGGTGCCGGGCCGCCGTTGATAGGCCAGGCCCCACAGCAGCCGGGCCAGTACCCGGGCGCCGCGCCAATCGGAGAGCACATGCCAGGTGTTGTGGTAACGGTTGGTGGCGAAGCGGACGTCGCCGCCGGGACGCAGGGTGAGCACCGAATACAGGCGCCCATCCAGCACCATGGTGCGACGGTGCAATTTCAGCGTGTCGGTATCGGCCGAACCGGGTCGCGGCCGTATGTCTTGGGCGGCCACGATTTCCTCCGTTTCTGGCTCGCTGTGAGTTCAGGACACCACGGACGAACGCGGTCGGCAACGCATTTTCGCCGGTGCGATGCGGCGGCAAGTGTCGCAGAGCACAGCGCCCGCGAGTGCGCCCGGATAGATTGGCTGTATGAGCGAACGGAGTGAGCGAATCGTGCTTCGGCACGGTTCGCGCATGCCGGAGCGGAGCATCGGGGAGGCAAGGGTATGAGCAATCCAGGGGCGGGGGTCTTGGCCGTAATGCCGCTGCACACGATCAGCGACGTCTACGGCGGGCCCGGACTGCGTGACCGACTGATGCTCGAAATCGCGGACCTACCCGGGGCGGATCGGCTCGAAGAGGCACTCGAGCTCGCTGCCGACCTGCACCGCGACGACCGATACGGGCGTGAACCGTACCTCAACCATCTGCTGCGGGTAGCCATCCGAATAGTCAGCCACTACGAGGTGCGCGAGCCCGATCTGGTCATCGCCGGGCTGCTGCACGACTCCGTCGAGGATCATCCCCGGGAATTGGCGGGGACCCGCCCGGGCGAACCGGCGGACGCCGCGCTGAGCGAACTCGCCGAACGGTTCGGCACCCGGGTCGCCGATATCATCGCCGCGGTGACCAATCCCCCGCCCGATCCGACCCAGGATCGGCATGTGCAATACCGGGAACATGTCGCGGCCAATCTGGAGCGCTCGCCGTGGGCACGCATTGTCAAACTCTCCGATTTCACCGATAACGGTGTGGGCATCCTCTATGCCACGGGTCCGGTGATGCAGCGGCTCGCCGCCAAATACCGGCCGTTGACCGATGTGTACCGCGACCTCGTCACCCGCCCGGATACGCCGCTGGCGGACCACGTCAAGCAGCACATCCTCGGCCAGCTGGACAACGCCGACAGGCGGTTCGACGCCATCCTGGCGCGCGACTGATCCGGCCGGTCGGCACCGAACGCCGCACCGCACCCCTGCGATCCGCTGACCGCACCGGGTGGAGCACGGCGCCCGTAGCACCGATTCGACCAGCGCGCGGACCGCGGCACGCAGGCGATCGGACTGTCCCGCCCGCACCATCCGCGACACGAGTTCGCCGCCCAACGTCGCCAGTAACAGCGCCCCGACCGCTTCCGCGTCGAAATCGGGGCGCGCCGGTTGCGCGCGGCGTCGGCGCGTTCCCTGGGACGGTCGTCTACGCCGAATGTGTGTGCGCACCGGCCGCCTCCGCGCCCGATACCCGGCGGCCTGTCCTCGGCAGATGCCGCGGCGGTACTCATGGGCGGCTCGGTAGCGCGCACACTGCTCGATTCGGCCGCACTCACCTGGACCGAGACGGTGCTGATCGAGGCCGCGGCGACGGGTGTCGGGGCCGCGCTCACCCAGCTCGTCGCGCGGCGCGGTGCGCACCGTGTCCTCGCGGCGGCGGGCGGTCCGGCCAAGGCCGAACGAGCGCGCAAGCTGGACGCGGACGAGGTGATCGACCACAACGATCCGGAGTGGCCCGCACGGTTGCGAGAAACTCTCGGCGCGATATCGGTGGATGTCGTCTTCGACTCGATCGGTGGGGAGACGGCCGACGTCATGACGCCGCTGCGTGGGCGCATGCTCGGCTACGGATTCCTGTCCGGCGCACCTGCGCAGCTCTCGGCGATGGATCTGATCACCCGCGGGCTCACCTTCGTCGGATGCGCTGGGCCGCAGTGGCTGGCACGCGTCGCGGCGGAACGCGCGGCGACGCTGGAATCGGCGGTCGCGGGCGAACTCGAGGCGCTCGTGGAATCCGTGCTACCCCTCACCCAGGCGAGCGAGGCCCACCGATTGCTCGAGGATCGGGTACCGCTCGGCAAGATCATTCTGCGGCCCGACACATAGTGAGCAACCCAAGGAGGCTCAGGCCCGCCGGGCGAACTCCGGCGCGTGTTCGGGAAGGGCGCCGCGGGCGATCAGGTAGGACGGGATGCTGCGCACCACCGGGATACGGCGGAAAACGCGAAGGGAGAGCGGAGCCCGGTCCGCGTTGGCGATATTCACCCGCCCCGCGAGCGCCGGGCCGATGACCCGGGCATGCAGGAAGCGTTGCATGCCCTGCGTAATGGCGGTCGGGATGGCTCGCCTGCGCTGCACCTTGGCCAGGTCCGCGGTGGTCACGGTGCCCGCGGCCAGCGGTGCGGCCAGAATTCCGGCGGCGGCGACCGCGTCCTGCACCGCGAGGTTGATACCGACCCCGCCGGCCGGGGACATGGCGTGCGCCGCGTCGCCGAGGCACAGCAGGCCGTCGATGTACCAGCGGTCCAGCCGGTCGAGTTTCACGTCGAGCAGTTTCACCTCATCCCAACTCCGCAGCGCATCCACCCGGTCCTGCAGCCACGGCAACACCGCCGCCATACCGCGCAGGATATCGCCGACCGGGCCGCGGCGCGCGGCCTCGTCGCTGCCCTTGGCGATGAGGGTCGCGCACTGCCAGTAGTCGCCGCGGTCCAGCATGATGGCGGAGCGGTGCGCGCTGAGCACCGGAATCGCGCCCGCCGGGTCGATCTCGGTGCGGGGCAGGCGGAACCACCACACGTCCATCGGGGTAGGCCAGCTCCGGGATGACAGCCCGGCCGCCGCCCGCAGCACCGAGCTGCGGCCGTCGCACGCCACCGTCAGATCCGCCGCGATGGCCCCGGTGCCGCCGTCGGCGGTCCGGTATCGGATGCCGGCCACCCGGCCATCGGACCACACCGGATCGGTGGCTTCGGTATTCATCCGAAGGTGGAAACCGGGCTCCCGATCCCCGGCCCGCGCGAGCAGGTCGAGCAGATCCCACTGCGGCACCATCGCGATGTATTTGTGTTTGCCCGGAAGGTTTTTCAGCGT
Source organism: Nocardia sp. NPDC050710 (assembly GCF_040654375.1). Classification (NCBI taxonomy): domain Bacteria; kingdom Bacillati; phylum Actinomycetota; class Actinomycetes; order Mycobacteriales; family Nocardiaceae; genus Nocardia; species Nocardia sp. NPDC050710. Next base: position 560,053 of record NZ_JBFAHV010000001.1, read on the forward strand.
CGCGAGCGTCTGCACCGAACCGCCGATCGGCAACTGGATCGATTCGAGTTTGCTCGCGGGCAGTTTCGCGAATTCCGCGCCGAGCCCGAGCTCGTCCAGCAGATCTAGCGTCGTGGGATGCACGGTGTCACCTCGGAAGTCGCGCAGGAAGTCCGCGTGCTTCTCCAGTACCGTCACCTCGACACCGCCCCGGGCGAGCAATAGCCCGAGCACCATGCCCGCCGGTCCGCCGCCCACCACCACGCATGTCGTCCGCTCCACCGACCCGGCCTCCGTCCGTGCTCACGCGCCGGGAACATCCGGTCGCGGATGTGCGATATCCGATGAAGACGCCCGCACCGATTCTAGTGCGGTGCAACCCGGCGCCCGCCCGGAATGCGGCAGCGAACGCGAGCCGCCCTGTCGGAGCCGGATCGGTTCAGCGGAGCCTCAGTATTCGGCCATCAAGTACGTGTCCACGATGATCATGGCGCATGCGGCGATTCGTTGGGGATTGATGCGCCGCGGTAGCGGCTCCTGCTCACCGGCTAGGGGATCACGGGCGAAGTGGCGGTCGCCATCGTTTTCAAGCGCGCACGCACGAGGCGGCGCGCCCGGTCGTAGTAGGACGGATCGTCGAACAGCAGCGCGTCCTGGCCCGCGACCCTGGCGATGGCGTCGAGTTCGAAGGCCAGGTTCGCGGGGTCGGCATCGGCATCGATCTCACCGAGCTCGATCGCCTCGGCGACCGCGGTCTCGTAGAGCCGCAACCAATCCCGGCGCGCGGCGGCCACGGCATCGTGCACCCGGCCGGGCCTGGCGTCGAATTCCGAAACGGCGGAGAGAAAGAAACATCCGCCGCTGAAGATCGGTGCGGCGGCGTAGGTCAACCACGAATCCGCCAGGGCCCACACCCGTCGGATGCCGACGGGCGCCCTGCGGGCCGGTTTCACCACTTCCGCGACGAAGACTTCGACGGCCGCGCGCACGGTGGCGAGCTGCAACTCCTCCTTCGAACCGAACTGGGCGAATACGCCGCTCTTGCTCAGCTCCAACTCGCTGGCGAGGCGCCGTACGGACAGGCTCTCCAGACCCTCGACGGAGGCAATGTCCATCGCGCGATCGAGGATCACGCGGCGGGATCGCTCCCCGCGCTGCACTCGCCCGTCGACCTTGGTCTCGACCATCATGCGCACCACCTTCCGACACTCTACCATAATAGATGGACAGCTGTCCCATAATTTTAGCCAGATGATCCGCACATTACTGAGATATTGACAGCTCAGACGCCCAGAAGTAATAGTACGAGCGTCCACTTAGTTTGGAGGATCTCGTGACCGATACGCCATCGACTTACGTTCTGGTCCACGGCGCCTGGCACGGCGGCTGGGCCTGGGACCGCGTCGCCACGCCGCTGCGCATGGCCGGCCACCGCGTCTACACGCCGACGCTCACCGGGCTCGGCGAGTGCGCCCACTTGCTCACCCCGGACGTCGGCCTGCAGACCCACGTCACCGATATCGTCGAGGTGCTCGAGCAGCACGACCTCACCGACGTCATCCTGGTCGGACACAGCTACGCGGGTTTCGTGGTCCGCGGCGCGGCCGACGCCGTGCCGCACCGGATTCGCCGACTGGTGCTGGTGGACGCGTGGGTCGGCGCCGACGGCACATCGATGCACGACCACGCCCCGGCGCCGTTCGTCACCGCGATGCGCGACGCCGCCGGGCGCCACGGTGCGGGCCGGTACATTCCGCCGCCCGCACCGGAGCAGGTCGGCGTGCACGATCCCGCCGACATCGCCTGGCTGCGGGACCGGCTCACCGCACATCCGCTACGTACCTTCGATGAACCCACCCGGTTGACCGGCGCGGTCGATCGGATCGACACTCTCGCGATCACCGCCACACCCGGGAACGCGATTCCCTTCGCGGCGTGGGCTCACGAATTCGGTTGGCCGGTCTACGAAGTGGCATCGGGTCACGACGTCATGGTCACCGCCGCACCGGCATTGACCGAACTCCTCCTTCGCGCGGCCGACACCGCCGCGGTCGCGAACAACAATGAAAGGCAATGAGATGCGCGCAGTCCAACAGCGGGAATGGGGCGGGCCGGAGACCCTGCGGCACGTCGAGATCGACCGTCCGAAACCGGAATTCACCGAAGTGCTGGTGCGAGTCGTCGCGGCGGGGGTCAACCCGATCGACTACTTCACCAGGGAAGGCCGGGCCTATAACCGCGTCCTCGAGCTCCCGTTCGTCAATGGCTGGGATGTCGCCGGGGTCGTGGAGGAAGTCGGCTACGGCGTCACGCGATTCGCACCCGGCGACCGGGTGTACGGCATGCCGTGGTTCCCCCGGGCCGCGGGCGCGTACGCCGAGTACGTCACCGCACCGTCGCGGCACTTCGCACCGATGCCGGAAGGGCTGAGCTTCATCGAGGCCGCCGCGCTGCCACTGGCCGGGCTGACGGCCAGGCAGATGCTGGTCGATACCGCGCACGTCGCATCCGGCCGGCGCGTACTGGTGTCGGCCGCCGCGGGCGGCGTCGGCCATCTCGCCGTCCAGATCGCGAAAGCCGTCGGCGCGTATGTGATCGGGACGGCCCGCGCGGATAAGCACGAGTTCCTGCGCGAACTCGGAGCCGACGAAGTCATCGACTACACGACCACCGATGTTCCGGCGACGGTGCGCGACGTCGACATCGTCATCCAGATGTTCGGCGGCGAACCGGCCCTGCGCGCAATGGAGACCCTGCGCCCCGGCGGCCTTCTCGTCAACGCCCAGGCCGGATGGACGCCCGGAATGTACAAGCGCGCAGCCGAACTCGGCGTGCGGGCCAGCGGATTCCTCGTCGAACCCGATCACACGGGACTGGAAGCGCTCGCCGATCTCGTCGCCGATAAGAAGCTACGGGTCCACGTCGACACGGTGCTCCCACTCGAAGAGGCCGCAGAGGCACACCGGATCATCGCGGCGGGCCGCACCACCGGCAAGGTCGTCCTCACCGTGTCCGACGACTGACCGTGGCTCACGTCACCGCCGGATCCCTTGACCTCGAGTGAAGTTGAGGATCAATAATCGAAGAGGTGTCCGGCCGGCCGATTCACCTCGACGACTGGGCGCACACCCCCATTCCGAGAGCGATCGCATCGCTCACGGTGCGCTCCCGCCGGATCCCGTACACCTACCGGCGGGAGCCGGGGTCACGAATATGTCAGGCCCAGGGGACTCCCGGTGTGCGCTCCCGCCGATTCCCGGTACACCCACGGACGGACCGGGGCCATGCGGGCTCAGGGCTGGCGGTAGACCTCCTCGCAAAAGCGACGAAATCCCGTGTATACGAATCATATTGGCCACGCCAGTGCGTCAGGACGCCATCAGTTACGGTAATGCCGAGTTGCACGCTCAGAGGTTCGATGAGTAGCTGTCGTCCATCTCGGGGCGTGAATGTCACCTTCCGAGAGGAAATCTCGTAGCGGCGGATCACATCGAGCTTCAGGCTGTCGTGGAGGAACGACTCGGCCGCGGCTTTGTCGCCGGGTACGAGCGCCGGTCCCGGGCCGGGCGAGACAGTGGCTCAACCGCATCGGATCAGTACTCGACCCCCCGAAACGACAACAGCCGCACACTCGTTGATCGAGTGTGCGGCTGCTGCGCTGAGCTCAGGCCGAGTCGGCGTACCTGGCGGTCACGCCTCCGGCTCCGGGCGCGGAGCACGGGTGGCCGCGGCGGCGGCCCGCACCTGCGGCGCCACCAGCACGACCTGCCCGAGCACGCCGTTCACGAAGGACGGGGAGTCGTCGGTGGACAGCTCCTTGGCCAGCTCCACCGCCTCATCCACCGCGACCACCGGCGGAACATCATTGGCGTGGAACAACTCCCATACCGCGATGCGCAGGATGGCACGGTCCACCGCGGGCAGGCGGGACAGCGCCCAGTCCTGTAGGTAGGACTCGATGGTGCCGTCCACCCGGTCCAAATCGTCGGCCACGCCCTCGACCAGGGTGCGGGTGTACGCGTGCACCGGTGCGACCGACTGGTCGCGGGTGGCCAGATCGACCCGCTCGGTGAGCAGGTCGGCCACGTCCACATCCCTGGCCTCCGCTTCGAAAAGCAGATCCACCGCGCGGCGGCGGGCCTTATGCCTGGCGCCGAGCTTCTTGAATGTGGACTTCTTATCTCCGGGCTGGTCCGCCACGGTCACCATTATCCCTGTACGCCGCTGCCGGCGATCAGGCGTTGACTCGACCGAGGTAGCTGCCGTCGCGCGAGTCGATGCGCAGCTTGTCACCGGTGTTGATGAACAGCGGGACCTGCACTTCGGCACCGGTCTCCAGGGTGGCGGGCTTGGTGCCGCCGGTGGAGCGGTCACCCTGCAGGCCGATATCGGTGTGCTGGACCACGAGCTCGATCGAGACCGGAAGTTCGACGAACAGCGGCGCACCCTCGTGCACGGCGACCTGGACGGCCATATTCTCCAGCAGGAAGCGAGCACCCTCACCGATGGTGGCCTCCGGGATGGAGATCTGGTCGAAGGTCTCGCCGTCCATGAAGATGTAGTCGGTGCCGTCGTGGTACAGGTAGGTCATATCGCGACGATCGACGGTGGCGGTCTCCACCTTGACACCGGCGTTGAAGGTCTTGTCTACGACCTTGCCGGACACGACGTTCTTCAGCTTGGTCCGCACGAAGGCGGGGCCCTTACCCGGCTTGACGTGCTGGAATTCGACGATCTGCTGGAGCTGACCGTCGATCTTCAGCACGAGGCCGTTCTTGAAGTCGCTGGTGTCCGCCACTGTCTCGGATCTCCTAGTTCGTAAAACAACATTGTCTCGGGCAACCGGCGTCACTCGACGACGGTCAGGTCTTTGCTGGTGTGAGTGAGCAGCTCCGGGCCCCCTTCGCGCACCACGAGCGTGTCCTCGATCCGGACCCCGCCGCGGCCGGGAAAGTACACACCTGGTTCGACGGTCACCGCCACACCAGACAGAAGTGTACCGGTTCCGGTTTTGGCGATTCCGGGCGCTTCGTGGATCTGCAATCCGACCCCGTGCCCGAGGCCGTGCACGAACAAATTGCCATGCCCGGCCGCCTCGATCACCGAACGCGCCGCGGCATCCACGTCGGAAATCTTGACGCCGGGGTGCAGCGCCTTGCGTCCGGCCCGCTGCGACTCCTCGACCAGGGCGTACACCTCGCGCTGCCAATCGGTCGGTGCGCCGAGTACCAGGGTGCGGGTCATATCGGAGTGATAGCCGCCGATCACGGCACCGAAATCGAGCTTGACGAAGTCGCCCGCCGCGAGCACCGCTTCGGTGGGTCGATGGTGCGGAATGGCGGAATTCGCGCCGGTCGCCACAATGGTCTCGAATGCGATCGCCTCCGCGCCGTGCTCGAACATCGCCCATTCCAGATCCCGGGCCACCTGCCGCTCGGTGCGACCGGGACGGAGCCCGCCGCGTTCGAGCAGGGTGGCCAACCCGGCATCGCCCGCCGCGCAGGCGGCCCGCAGCTGCTCGATCTCATAGGCGTCCTTGACCGTGCGCAGCTGCTCGACCAGGCCGGGAGCGGCGACGAACTCCAGGCCTGTGCCCTGCTCGACGAAGCCGCGATGCTGGTCGACGGTGACGACGTGGCTCTCGTAACCGATCCGGCCCAGCTGCCATTCCCCCGCCAGCGCCACGATCCGACGGGCGGTGGCCCGTGCGATTTCGGACCGCAGATCCGGCACTTGCTCGGCGACTTGGCTGCGGTAACGGCCGTCGGTGCCGATCACGGTGCGCTCCTCCGCATTCCGCATATCCCAGGAATGGACGAGCAGCGTGGCATTGGACCCGGTGAATCCGGTCAGATACCTGATGTTCACCAGGTCGGTGACCAGCAGCGCGTCGACCTCGTTCTCCACCAGCAGACTCCGCAACGCACCTCGGCGCGCCGCGTAGTCGGGCCCACGGCCCGCGTGATCAGCAGACATGTGTTCAAACTACTCCCCCGCGTCCCCGGATCTGGACGCCAGATTCATATGCCACGCAGGTGACATCGGCATCGGGGGCAAGGGCTGTGGGCACGCCTCGGCCCTACCGACGAGTTACCCGGCGCTCACGAAATCCGTTGTTGCGACACGTTGGATGTTCACATGCGTGGAACTTATGCACATTTCGCGTTCCACGGGTGGAACACCGGGCGGGACCGGCGAGGCTGGATGGCATGTCCCTCATAGCGTTTGCGGTGCTCACGATGTGGTGTGCGGCGCTCGGCTGGTTCGATCTACACCAGCGGCGGCTACCGAACGCACTCACCGGAACCGGCGCGGCCGGTGTTTTCGGATACGCGCTGTTCACAACACAATTCACAACAGCGGCACTGGGTGCGATGCTGCTGGCTACGCCGTACCTACTCGTCCACATCGCCGCACCGGCGGCGCTGGGCGCGGGTGATGTGAAGCTGGCCGCCGGACTCGGAGCGGCGTCCGCGCTGGGTGGCGCGCAGGCGTGGGTCTGCGCGGCGCTCGCGGCGCCGGTGCTGACGGCGCTGGCCGGGGCGGCACTGCTGGCCGCCCGCCGGACCGATCACACCGTGCCGCATGGTCCGGCGATGTGCCTGGCGACCCTGCTCGCCCTGGTCGCGCTGCCGCCGTGACGATTCGCCCGCCGATTAGGGGTTGCGGCCGCGCCGGTGACCGGCGATGAGGAAGTGGGCAGGCAGATGCGGCGGCGTGCCCTTGATCACCACCGACCGGATGCGGGCGCATGGGCCCCGACATGGAAGGATATAGAACGTGCTGCGCTGGATTACTGCTGGAGAATCTCACGGTCCCGCTCTCGTCACCATCCTCGAGGGGATGATCGCGGGTGTCGAGGTGACGTCCGACGATATCTCCGCACAACTGGCCCGCCGCCGACTCGGATACGGGCGCGGCGCCCGGATGAAGTTCGAGGCCGACAAGGTCACCATGGTCGGCGGCGTCCGACACGGCCGCACCATGGGCGGACCGGTCGCGATCGAGATCGCCAACTCCGAGTGGCCGAAGTGGACCGCGGTCATGTCGGCCGACCCGGTGGATCCCGACGAACTCGCCGATATGGCCCGGAACGCGCCACTTACGCGGCCCCGCCCCGGGCATGCCGACTACTCCGGCATGCTCAAGTACAACTTCGACGACGCCCGCAATGTGCTGGAGCGGGCCAGCGCGCGTGAGACCGCGGCCCGGGTGGCCGCCGGTACGGTGGCGCGCAACTTCCTGCGCCAGGCGTTCGGCGTCGAGGTGGTCTCGCACGTCGTCTCCATCGGCGCGGCCGCGAACACCACCGGCGTCACCCCGACCGGGGCGGATCTGGCCGCCATCGATGAGAGCCCGGTGCGCGCATTCGACAAGGACGCCGAGGCGGCCATGATCGCCGAGATCGAGGCGGCCAAGAAGGACGGCGACACCCTGGGCGGCGTCGTCGAGGTGATCGTGGAAGGCCTGCCGGTCGGGCTCGGCTCGTTCATCAGCGGTGCGGACCGTCTCGATTCGCGACTGGCCGCCGCCCTCATGGGCATTCAGGCGATCAAGGGTGTCGAGGTAGGCGACGGTTTCGAAACCGCGCGCCGTCGCGGCAGCAAGGCGCATGACGAGATGAAGCCGGGTCCGGACGGCGTACTGCGCTCCACCAACCGCGCGGGCGGCCTGGAAGGCGGCATGACCAACGGCGAGCCGTTGCGGGTGCGCGCCGCGATGAAGCCGATATCCACGGTCCCGCGCGCGCTCGCGACCGTGGATATGACCACCGGCGAAGAAGCCGTCGCGATCCACCAGCGCTCCGACGTATGCGCGGTGCCCGCGGCGGGCGTGGTCGCCGAGGCGATGGTCGCGCTGGTGGTCGCGCAGGCGGCGCTGGAGAAGTTCGGCGGCGATTCGCTGACCGAGACCGTCGACAACATCCACAGCTACATCAAGCGCGTCAGCTCCCGTCCACACGTGCCCGCGGACAGTCGGTCGCAATGATCGTCCAGACCGACCCGCGCGCGCCGCGCGTGGTGCTGGTCGGACCGCCCGGAGCAGGGAAATCGACGATCGGCCGCAAGCTCGCCCGGGAACTCGGGGTCGAGCTGTACGACACCGACGCGGGCATCGAACGTGAGACCGGGCGAAGCATCCCCGAAATCTTCGCCACCGATGGTGAGCCCGAATTCCGCAAAATCGAGGAGCGGGTGGTACGCCGCGCCATCCTCGCCGAACGCGGGGTGGTGTCGCTCGGAGGCGGCGCGGTGCTGTCCAAGGACACCAGGGCGTTACTGCGCAACCGCACCGTGGTCTACCTGGAGATCAGTGTCGCCGAGGGACTGCGGCGCACCGGTGCGAGCAATCAGCGCCCCCTACTCAACGGCGCCGACCCCGGCGCCAAGTATCGCGAGCTGATGCGCAAGCGCCGCCCGCTCTACCGCGAGGTGGCGACCGTCCGGGTGCGTACCGACGGCCGCAGCCCGGGCCGGGTGGTGCGGATGATCCTGGCGAAACTGGGCATGGAACCCGTCGCACCGAGCGCGGAGCCCGAACCGGATACGACCGCCCAGAACCCGACACCATCGGGCAGCAACCGATCGCGGGCCCGCCGCCGCGCCCGAGCCCGCGCCGCGGCCCGCCGCAGGGCCGCATCCGCCGAACAGACCGGCGAGCAGTCCGAGCGCACGGACGACGCGACGTCCGGCGGACGTCCGCGACGCGCTCGTGGTCGTCGCCGCCCAGAGAACGCGCCCGCGGTGTCCGCCGCCGATTCGGGCCCCGGCGCGGCCACCGGCGCACGATCCGATGGCGCCGCGACCAGCCTGTCCGACGGCGGTACTCCCGCCGGGCGATCCTGGCTTTCCCGCCGATCCGGCGGTGACGCCACCCCTTCCGAGAACTCGGGCGGCCGTCCACGGCGGGCGCGCCGCGCGGCGGGAGCACCGAGCGGCACCTCGAGCGCCGAGGCCGCCGAGGCCCCGCCTGCCACCGCTCGTCAGTGGCTGCCCCGCCGCAGTCCCACCGCATCGCCCGACGGCGATACGACCGGCTCGCGTTCCGACTCGAATGACAACCGCACGGCGGAGTCCGGCGACCGATCATCGTCCAGCGGCCGGGCCCGCCGGGCGCGCGCCCGGCGAGGCAGGGCCCACGCGGCAGAACAGCCGGCGCGCACCGAATCGGAGCAGCGCTCGTGACAACGATGTGGCATCCGAGCGGGATTCGAGCGGCGAACCCGTGCACACCGCAGCAATTGGCACCAAGAGAATCGGAGCATCCGTGACAGAGCCGAGTCGTATCCAGGTCAAGACCGCCGACCCGTACCCGGTGATCATCGGGCGCGGGTTGCTCGGGGAGCTCGTCGAGTCGGTGACGGGCGCGACCAAGGGTGTGCGGACGGTCGCGATCTTCCATCAGCCACCGCTCACGGAGACCGCCGAAGTGGTGCGAAAGGCACTGGCGGACACCGGGATCGACGCGCACCGGGTGGAGATCCCGGATGCGGAGTCCGGTAAGGATCTGGCCGTCGCCGGATTCTGCTGGGAGGTGCTCGGCCGTATCGGGCTGACCCGCAACGACGTCGTGGTGAGCCTCGGCGGCGGCGCGGCCACCGACCTAGCCGGATTCGTCGCGGCCACCTGGATGCGCGGCGTGCAGATCGTGCATGTGCCCACCACCCTGCTGGCCATGGTCGACGCGGCCGTCGGCGGCAAGACCGGCATCAATACCGAGGCGGGTAAGAACCTGGTCGGCAGCTTCCACGAACCGGCGGCGGTATTGGTCGACCTGGCGACCCTGGAGACGGTGCCGCGCAATGAGATCGTCGCGGGTATGGCCGAGATCATCAAGGCCGGCTTCATCGCCGACCCCGTCATCCTGGAACTGGTGGAGCGCGACCCCGAGGCCGCCCTCGACCCGACCGGCGAGGTGCTCCCGGAGCTGATTCGCCGCGCCATCCAGGTCAAAGCCGATGTTGTCGCCGCCGATCTCAAGGAGTCCAGCCTCCGCGAGATCCTCAACTACGGCCACACCCTGGGTCACGCCATCGAGCGCCGCGAGCGCTACCGCTGGCGCCACGGCGCGGCCGTCTCCGTCGGCCTGGTCTTCGCGGCCGAACTCGGCCGCCTCGCCGGTCGCCTCGACGACGCCACCGCCGACCGCCACCGGACCGTCCTGGCCTCCGTCGGTCTGCCTACCTCCTACGACGCCGACGCGCTGCCGCAGCTGCTGGATGCCATGCAGACCGATAAGAAGACCCGCTCCGGCGTGCTGCGATTCGTCGTCCTGGACGGACTCGCCAAGCCGGGCCGCCTCGAGGGGCCGGACCCCACCCTGCTGGCCGCCGCATACTCCGCCATCGCCCGCGAGGACAGCCCCAGCGGCGGCGCGATCCTGCTGTAGTGGCAGGTGGGCGCCGAGACCGACCGTGTCGGACCCACCCGCGTCCGTGAGCACGACAACGGCGCACTTCCCATGGGAAGTGCGCCGTTGTCGTTCGGTCAGACCGGGGTGGAGATGGGGTTCCCGGCGCGCGGCGGTGTCGCCGACTTGTCCGCCTGGCGACCGACCAGCATGCGGCCGATGCCCACGCCGATGAGGGCGGGAACGAAGATCACCAGAACGATGAACGAGGCGCCGGCGGTGGCTTCGAAGAGCAGGCCGTTGTCGCCGAGATCGAATTTGGGGAAGAAGTCCAGCACCCATGCGGCCACTCCGCTGCCGACACCGCCCGCGACCCCGGCCTTCAACCACCGGATGGTCAGATCGGAGCCGCGCTCGGGATCGGGGTGGGCGATCCGGTCCCTGCGACCGTCCAGCACGCCCCAGAAGAGGATGACGGCGAGCAGCACGACCATGCACAAGAGCCGCATCCATGACCCCTGCGTCGGCCAGTTCACCATCGCGAACCCGAGCACGGCGCGCAGCCCGACGACCAGCGCGCCGAGCGCGACGGCCCGCAATACCCAAGCATTCATGGGGACCACCTTAACGCCCGATTCCCCGGATCCGAACTAGAACCGGTATCAGAAATCGCGCCTCCGCCGCAGAACCACACCGCACCACCGGTTCACGGTCGGCCGAAGTACCGGTTGCTCTCGCCTAGCTCTCCAGCGCCGCGGCCATTTCCGCGCGCGGCGCCGGGCGGCCGGTGAACTGCTCCACCTGGCCGTATGCCTGGTTCAACAGCATTTGCAGGCCGCTGACCACGGTATGTCCCGCGCGGGCGACGGCCTCCGCGAGCGGTGTCGGCCATGGGTTGTAGATGGCGTCGAGTACCACGGGCGCGGCCGCCACCGCATCGGCGACCACGGCCCCGGCCTCCGCGGGAATCGTGCTGACCACCGCACCCGCGCCGACGCAGACCGTGCGGACCGCGTCCGGGTCGAAACCGATGACCGCGACAGTCATATCGAGCTGTTCGGCCAATTCCACCGCGCCGCGCGCCCTCGCGGCATCGCGCGCGATGATCGTCACGGCGTCGGCGCCCAACTCCGACAGCGCCAGCAGCGCCGGACGAGCGGTGCCACCGGCACCGAGCACGACGGCCCGGTCGAGCGTCGTGACCCCGCCGCCGCGCAACGCACCGAGCACCCCGTCGACATCGGTGCAGTCGGCCCGCCACCCGTCGGCGGTGCGAATCAGCGTGTTGGCGGAACCCACCAGAACGGCGCGTTCGGTGCGCTCACTCGCGTACGCCAGTGCCGCCTCCTTGCCGGGCATGGTCACCGATAGTCCGATCCACTCCGGCCCGAGCCCGCTGACCAGGCCGGGCAACTGCTCGGCCGAGCATTCGATGCGCTCGTAGGTCCAGGGCAACCCCAGCGCGCGATATGCCGCGAGGTGCAGTTGCGGGGAGCGTGAGTGCGCGATGGGCTTACCGAGCACCGCGGCCTTGCGGACGCCCTCGCTCACCGCCGCCGCGCCGCCGCGCTCACCGCCCACTGTCGAGAATCCCACTCTGCCTGGCCTTTTCGATATTGCGCAGGTGTTCGGAGTAGCTCTCGGTGAACAGTGTGGTGCCCTTCAGATCGATCGTCACGAAGTACAGCCACGGCCCCGGCTCGGGATTCTCCATGGCGCGCAACGCGTTCAGCGATGGTGCGGAGATCGGGTTGGCGGGCAGCCCCGCCATGGCGTAGGTGTTCCACGGGGTGCGCCTGGCGCGGTCCGCGTCGGTGGTCGCGACCTCGGTTTGGTCCAGCGCGTAGTTGACGGTCGAGTCGAACTCCAGCGGCTGGCCCTCCTCCAGTCGGTTCACAATCACCCGCGCCACCTTCGGCATATCCTGCGGCAGAGCTTCCCGCTCGACCAGGGATGCCGCGATCAGCGTCTGATAGGGCGAGAGTTTCGTCTCGGCGCCGGACTGGAGCAGCCCGGTCGACTGGTAGCTCTCGGCGCTCGCGGTGATCAGCTGGTTCAGGATCTGCTGCGGTGTTCCGCTGGGGTCGAAGTCCAAGGTGCCCGCGGCGATCAGCCCCTCCAACTGCCTGCTGCGGTCCGGGGCGGAACGCACCGACTGCTCGGCCCAGCTGGGCACGCCGAGCGCCACCAGATCGGGGCTCGCGCCCGCGGCGTCCAACTGCTCGTAGGTCACGCACTTCTTCTCGGGGCCGGTGCCGATACAGCTGGCGGCGGCGATCTTGGTGTAGATCCCCTCTTTGCGCGCACCGGTGTTCACGTCGTGCTGGTCGTGCAACTGGCGCCCCTCCGAGACGACCAGGTTGCCGACCCGCGAATCCTTACCGAGCAATGCGGTCACCGCCTGCGCGGCCGGGAGCTTACTCGGGATCGCGTAGAAACCGGGCTGCACCGAACTCATATTCGTATTCCGCACGGCCGCTTCGAAAAACGCGCCGCTGCTGGCGACGACATCTTTGTCGACCATGCTCGAGGCGATCTGCTTGGCGGTGTCACCGGGGTGCACCTGTACCACCACCAGCGGTCCGGCCGGTCCCGCGTAATCCTCGTGCCCGGCCATCGACCTGGCGAATTTCATCACCGCGAAACCAGCCGCACCGACGAACATCACCACGAACACCGCGGTGATGACCCACAGATAGCGGCGCCGCCGCTTACGCTCGACCGCCTTGCGCGCGGCCGCCCGGGAACGCTTACGACGCGAGCCGCCGCGTTGCGATGGGCCGCCCCGGCGCGACGCCGGACCGCCCGCGCCCGCCTTACGGGGTCGCGAACCCCGGGGGCGGGGCGGCGGGGCAGGCTCCGGTTCGTAGTTCTCGGCAAGGTCGTCATCGTCGTCGTACAACGGCTGGTCGTCGTACAACGGCTCTTCGTCGGTATACCGCGGGATGACGTTGGTGTCGTCCTCGTAGTCATCCCAATCGTCCTGCTCGGACCCGCCCGCCGCCCGCCCGCGCTGGTCCCGGCCGTCCCGCCCGCCCCAGGCTCGGTCGTCTCGCCGATAACGCCGATCAGCCTCGCGCTGTCGGTAGCGTTCCTCGGCCCGCGCCCATCGATCCGTCATGCATCGTCCCCGGACGACGCGTCACGCACCGACGCCTCTTCGACCGACCTCAACACCGCACTCCGTTCGTCCAACCATCCTTGCAGGATCGACACGGCCGCCGCCTGATCGATTACCTGCCGCTGGCCACGCGCGCGAACTCCACTGTCCCGCAATGCACGTGCAGCTGACACCGTAGTCAAACGTTCGTCGGAAAGCCTGATCGGCACGGGGGCAATTATTCGCTGCAAACGTTCGGCGAACGCGATGGCGAGCCCGGCCGCGGTCCCCTTCTCCCCGCGCAACGTGCGTGGCAAGCCGACAATGACCTCGACTGCCTCGTACTCCCGCACAATTTCGGCAATTCTGGCGATATCCGCGGAAGGACCACCTCCGCGCGAACTCTTGGCGCGCGGCACGGTCTCCACCGGCGTGGCGAGGATGCCGTCGGGGTCGCTGGACGCCACCCCGATCCGGACGCTGCCGACATCGATAGCGATGCGCCGACCCCGTCCTGGATCGGTCGCCGCATCGGGCCGGTCCGCACCGCGCGGCCGGCCCGTCGATTCGGGATTCTCGGGGTCTCCCATCACCCGGCCAGTTCGGCCACCCGCGCGCGGACCGCCGCTAGGCCGGCCGCGATACCCGAGGGATCGGATCCGGCGCCCTGCGCCATCTCCGGCTTGCCGCCGCCGCGGCCCGCGATGCTCGGACCGAAGCTGCCGACCAGATCGCCCGCCTTGATACCGAGGTCCTGTGCGCTCTTGTTCACCGTGACCACGAACGGCACCTTGCCGTCCGCATTCCCGAGCAGCACCACCACGGCGGGTTCGCTGCCGAACCGGCCACGGATATCGGTGGCCAGGGTGCGCAGATCACCGGTCTGGACACCCTCCGGCGCGGCGACGGCGACCAGCAGCACCGAGCCGATCCGCACGGCCTCGTCGACGAATTTGCCCGCCGAGGAGAGCACCGCGGCCATCTTGGTGCGCTCGAGCTCCTTCTCGGCCACCTTCAGCCGCTCCACCAGCTGTTCGACGCGCGCGGGCACCTCCTCGGAGGGCACCTTCAGCGAGGAGGCGACACCGGCCAGCAGTGCCCGCTCCTTGGCGAGGTACTGATACGAATCCAGGCCGACGAAGGCCTCCACACGCCGGATGCCGGAACCGACCGACGCCTCGCCGAGCACCGTGATCGGGCCGATCTGCGAGGAGTGCTGCACATGCGTACCACCGCACAGCTCCATCGAGAACGGGCCGCCGATCTCTACCACGCGGACCTCGTCGCCGTAGTTCTCGCCGAACAGCGCCAGTGCGCCCATCTGCTTGGCCTTCGGCAGATCGGTGACGAAGGTGTTCACCGGGAAGTCCGCGCCGACGGCGTCATTGGAGACGGCCTCGATATCGGCCTTCTGCTGCTCGGACAGCTGGCCCTGCCAGTTGAAGTCGAAACGCAGGTAGCCGGGCTTGTTCAGCGAACCCGCCTGTACCGCGTTCGGCCCGAGCACCTGGCGCAGCGCCGCGTGCACCATATGAGTGCCGGAGTGGCCCTGGGTGGCGCCGCGCCGCCAGGCCGGATCCGACTGGGCGAGCACCACGTCGCCCTCGGTGATCTGGCCCTGTTCGACCGTGGTCTTGTGCACCCACAGCTTCTTGGCGATCTTCTGCACGTCGTTGACGCGCAGCTTCACCCCGGCGGCGGTGATGGAACCGCGGTCGGCGATCTGGCCGCCGGACTCGGCGTACAGCGGGCTTCGATCCAGGATGACCTCGACATCCTGACCCGCGGTCGCGACCGGGACGCGGACTCCGTCCGAGATGAGGGCCAGCACGTGGGCTTCGGAGGTGAGCTCGTCGAAGCCGGTGAATTCGGTGGCGCCGCGGTCGACCAGTTCCTTGTAGACGGTCAGGTCGGCATGCCCGTGCTTGCGAGCCTGCGCATCTTCCTTGGCCATCCGCCGCTGCTCGGCCATGAGCGAGCGGAAGCCCTCTTCGTCCACGGAAAGCCCGGCCTCGGCGGCCATTTCGAGGGTCAGCTCGATCGGGAAGCCGTAGGTGTCGTGCAGCTTGAAGGCATCCGTTCCCGGAATCGTCTTGCCGCCCTTGATCTGCACCTCGTCGACCGCGTCGGCGAACAGCTTGGAGCCGGTGTTCAGCGTCTTGAGGAACGCGGCCTCCTCGCCCACCGCGACATTCTCGATGCGCGCGAAATCGGTGGCCAGCTCCGGATACGAGGGAGCCATCAGATCGCTGACGACCTTCATGAACTCGCCGATCACCGGCTTCTCCGCGCCGAGCAGGCGGGCCGAGCGCACGATGCGGCGCAGCAGGCGGCGCAGCACGTAGCCGCGACCGTCGTTACCCGGGTTGACGCCGTCGGCGATCAGCATGGCCGAGGTACGCGCGTGGTCCGCGATCACCCGGAAGCGGCGGTCGTCCTCGTGCTCGACACCGTAGGACCGGCCGGTCAGTTCCTCGGCCTTATCGATGATCGGGCGCAGCAGATCGGTCTCGTAGACGTTGTCCACACCCTGGAGCAGCAGCGCGACCCGCTCGACGCCCATTCCGGTGTCGATATTCTTCTTCGGCAACGATCCGATCGGCGGATGGCCCAGCTTCGGGCTCAGCTCGCCGCGGATGTCCTGCATGAAGACCAGGTTCCAGATCTCGAGGTAGCGATCCTCGTCCACGACCGGACCGCCGTCCTTGCCGTATTCGGGGCCACGGTCGTAGTAGATCTCCGAACACGGACCGCCCGGGCCGGGCACGCCCATATCCCAGTAGTTGTCCTTGCCGTCGCGGAACTGGATCCGCTCCTCGGGAATCCCGGCGACCCGGTGCCAGATCTCGGCGGCCTCCGGATCGGATTCGTACGCGGTCACCCAGATCCGCTCCGGATCGAAGCCGTAGCCGCCGTCCTCCTGCGACTTGGTGATCAGCTCCCAGGCGAGGGTGATGGCCCCCTCCTTGAAGTAGTCACCGAAGGAGAAGTTGCCCGCCATCTGGAAGAAGGTGTTGTGCCGAGTGGTGACGCCGACCTCTTCGATATCGCCGGTCCGGACGCATTTCTGCACACTCGTCGCCCGCGGGAAGGGCGCTGCCTCCTGGCCCAGGAAGTACGGCTTGAACTGAACCATGCCCGCATTGACGAACAGCAGGGTCGGGTCGGCCAGGATCAGCGAGGCGCTGGGTACCTCGGTGTGGCCGGCACGGACGAAATGGTCCAGGAATCGCCGTCGGATCTCGTGGGTCTGCACAAATATCCAGCCTACCGGTGCCGCGCACGTGGTTTTTCATCGACCGGGGTGCACGCGCCACCGGCCGGGATGCCTAGGCCCACCAGCCCCCGGCCGGGTCCGCGGCGGGTTCCCAACGGGGTGCGCGGTGCACGGGGAAGACCTGCCCCCGACCAAGGCGCCGCGGACGCGCGCCGGTGTCGTCGGCGATCCCGCGGCCGGTCATCTGCCGCGGACGATCCGGCGCAATTTCTGGACGCGGGGGCCGATTTCGCGTTCGTTGCCGTGGTCGGTCGGGGTGTAGTAGTCGCGTCCGACGAGTTCGTCGGGTGGATACTGCTGCGCCAGCACTCCATCGGGGTCGTCGTGCGGATACTTGTAGCCCTGGGCGTTACCGAGGGCGGCGGCGCCCGCGTAATGACCGTCTCGCAGATGCGGCGGGACCAGCCCCGCCCTACCCGCGGAGATGTCGGCCATGGCGGCGCTGAGCGCGGCGGGCACGGCGCCGGATTTCGGGGCGGTGGCGAGGTGGATCGTCGCGTGCGTCAGCGTCAGTTGCGCCTCGGGCATGCCGATGAGTTGCACGACGTGGGCGGCGGCGACGGCGGTCTGCAGTGCGGTCGGGTCGGCCATGCCGATGTCCTCGCTGGCCGAGATCACCAGGCGGCGCGCGATGAAGCGGGGGTCCTCCCCCGCGCTGATCATGCGGGCCAGATAGTGCAGGGCCGCATCCACGTCCGAGCCGCGAATGGATTTGATGAAGGCACTGACCACGTCGTAGTGCTGGTCGCCGGAACGGTCGTAGCGGACGGCGGCCTTGTCCACGCTGGCCTCGACGAGGTCCACGTCGACGGTGCCGTCGAGCGAGGATTCCGCCGACGCCTCCAGCGCGGTCAGCGCGCGTCGCGCGTCGCCACCCGCGATCCGCACGATGTGGTCCAGCGCGGCGTCGGTCACCTTGTATTCGCCGCAGTAGCCGCGCGGGTCATCGATGGCGCGCTGGAGCACCTGCCGGATATCGCCGTCGGTCAGCGACTGCAACTGCAACACCAATGAGCGCGACAGCAGCGGCGACACCACCGAGAACGACGGATTCTCGGTGGTCGCGCCGACCAGCAACACGATCCGGTTCTCCACCGCCGCCAGCAACGCGTCCTGCTGGGTTTTGGAGAACCGGTGCACCTCGTCGATGAACAGCACGGTCTGCTCGCCGACCGTCAGCCGCCGGCGCGCCAGGTCGATGACCGCGCGCACCTCCTTCACCCCGGCCGACAGCGCGGAGAGCGCCTCGAAACGACGGCCGGTGGCCTGCGAAATCAGCGAGGCGAGGGTGGTCTTGCCGGTGCCGGGCGGCCCGTACAACAGGACCGAGGCCGCACCCGATCCCTCGACCAGTCGCCGCAGCGGCGACCCGGGCCCGAGCAGATGCCGCTGTCCGACCACCTCGTCCAGCGAGGCGGGGCGCATACGCACCGCGAGCGGCACGAATTCCCCCGTTCCCCGAAAGTCCACGCCGCCCCGCGCATCCACCCCTTCCGCCGCCTGACCGGGCACGTCGAACAGCCCATCACTCATGATTGCGACCGTACCGTCCGGGTCCGACACTCCAATCGCAGGCGCGTCGCGAGATGAATTGTCGGCGTTCGATTTGCCTGCCGCCCGTGGATCGGCTGTGATCAATACCTGTGGCTGAAAACGTGGTCGTTTCACATTCCGGGCAGGTCGGACCGTTCGCACGACGTACTCTCCTCAAGGGTGGTGCGGCCGCCGCGGCCACCGCCACCGCGCTGCTGACCACCGGTACGGCGCGGGCCGCATCCCCGGTGTTCCGGCACGGCATCGCCTCCGGTGATCCGCTGCCCACCGGCGTGATCCTCTGGACCCGCGTCACCCCCGCCGACGACGCCACCCCTGGTTCGGGTGTCGGCGCACCGACCGAAGTGCGCTGGGAGATCGCCGCCGACGAGGGGTTCGGCGCCGTCGCGGCGTCCGGAAGTGTCACGACCACCGCGGATTCCGACCACACCGTCAAGATCGACGTCGCCGGACTCGCACCGAACGGCGTGTACTACTACCGCTTCACCGCGCTCGGCGAGACCTCGCCGGTCGGTCGCACCCGCACCGCGCCCGCATTCTCGGACTCCCCCGACCGCCTGCGCTTCGGCGTGGTGTCCTGCGCGAACTGGGAGGCGGGCTATTTCGCCGCCTACCGCCACCTGGCCGCGCGTAGCGATCTCGACGCCGTCATCCACCTCGGCGACTACCTCTACGAGTACGGCCGCGGCCAATACGGCGGCCGCACCGGCACGGTCCGCCCGCACGATCCCGCCAACGAGATCGTGACGCTGGCCGACTACCGGATCCGCCACGCGCAGTACAAGACCGACCCGGATCTGACCGCGCTGCACGCCCTGCTGCCGTTCATCTGCACCTGGGACGATCACGAATCCGCCGACAACTCCTGGTCCGGCGGCTCCAGCAAGCACAACCCGGCGGTGAGCGGCGACTGGCAGGACCGCCGAGCCGCCTCCGCCCGCGCCTACCTGGAATGGATGCCGGTGCGCGCCACAGGCTCCGGCGGCGAAGTGCAGATCTATCGCAGGCTGCGCTTCGGCACCCTCGCCGAACTCTCCATGCTCGATCTGCGCAGCTACCGCGACCGGGAGGTCAAGGCGGTCACCGGCTGGCGCGAGGTCGACAATCCGGCCCGCACCATCACCGGTCAGGCCCAAATGGACTGGCTCACCGCCGGATTGGCGTCCGCGCCGGTGCGATGGAAACTGGTCGGCAACTCGGTGATGATCGCGCCGCTGGTCTTCCCGCCGCTGGAGCCCGCCACCACGGCCGCATTCACCAGCGTCATGGGACTGCCGCAGGCGGGTATCCCGGCCAACGCCGACCAGTGGGACGGCTACACCGCCGACCGGGTGCGGCTGTTCAGCGTCCTCGCGGACCGACAGATCGGCGACGTGGTCTTCCTGACCGGCGATATCCACTCTTCCTGGGCCGCCGACCTGCCGATCGACGCCGCGAACTATCCGGGCGGCCCGACCGTCGGCGCGGAGTTCGTGGTCCCGTCGGTCACCTCGGCCAGCATCGGCGAACTGCTGAAGGCCCCACCGCGTACGGTGGCGGTGCCGATCGAGGAGTCGATCAAGGGCGTCAACCATCATCTGCGCTACGTCGAACTGGAATCGCACGGCTACGGCGTCCTCGACGTGACCGCCGATCAGACCCAGATGGACTGGTTCTACCTGGCGAATATCGAGGATCCGAATACCGGTGTGCGCCATGGCGCTTCGTTCGCCGTTCGCTCCGGCGGACGGGTGGAGCCGCGCCCGGCCCCGGTCCTCTGACAACACGCCTCGATAAGGGAATAGCAGCGGCCGGTTCGTGCTTGGATGTCGGCATGACGAGTGCTGACTTACTGGTCGACGCCTTCGGCCGGATCCGGGAGAACGTGCACGGCGCGATCGATGGTCTCACGCAGGCCGAACTGGCGACCCGCCTCGACCCGGACGCCAACTCCATCGCCTGGCTCGTCTGGCATCTGACCCGCGTGCAGGACGATCACATCGCGGATGTGGCGGGAATCGATCAGGTCTGGACCGCGGCGGGCTGGGCGAAACGCTTCGACCTGCCCTTCCCCGAGGCGGCGCACGGATACGGGCACGGGTCCGCGGAGGTCGCGGAACTCGGTGACGTTCCGGCCGAGCTGCTGCTCGGCTACTTCGACGCGGTGCACGACCAGTCGGTCGCCTATGTCTCCGGGCTCACCGATGCCGACCTGCCCCGGATCGTCGACACCCGATGGGATCCGCCCGTCACCCTCGGCGTGCGGCTGATCAGCGTCATCGACGATGATATGCAGCATTCCGGGCAGGCCGCGTTCATCCGCGGCGTGCTGCTGCGGCGCCGCTGAGCGCCGCGCCGGATTGCGGCAAGCGCCGACCGGCCTCCTCGATTTCGGGGCAGAATTTTCCCCACGGGTTGTCGATTTCCGTCGGTCCCGTTCGTCGGAACGAGTACGGCGACCCGATGGACGGGTTCCGGAACCGAAGGAGCGAGACGATGAGCCAATATCTGGTGCTGATCTACGAGGACGAGTCCTCCTACGCGGCCGCGTCCGAGCAGGAAATGGGCGAGGTCTATCAGGCGCATGTGACCTTCCAGGAGATCGCGGGCGACGCGTTGGCGGGTGGCAACGCACTCCAGCCGACCGGCACGGCCACCTCGATCCGCGCGAGCGGCGACGGCGATTTCACCGTGACCGACGGTCCGTTCGCCGAGGCCAAGGAGGCGCTGGGCGGCTACTACCTGCTGGAGGCGCCCGATCTGGATGCCGCGATCGCGCTGGCCAAGCAGGTGCCCGCGAAGTTCGGCGGCGTCGAGGTGCGGCCGATCATGGTGTTCGAATAATTCGATGGCCGACTGATTCGATGGACGACGCCGCCGCAGCCGTGGCGCGGGCGCACCGTCGCGAATGGGCCTTCGTGCTCGCCGCGACGGTGCGGCTGGTCCGTGATTTCGATCTCGCCGAGGAGTGCGTGCAGGACGCGTACGCCAAGGCGCTCACCGAGTGGTCGGCGCACGGCGTGCCCAGCAAGCCGGGCGCCTGGCTGACCACCGTCGCCAAGCACCGCGGCCTGGATCTGATGCGTCGCGATGCGACGCTGCGCCGGGCATTGCCGCTCCTGGTCATCGACGGATTCGATACCGCCGAGCCGGACGCGGGCACCTCGGATATCCCCGACGACCGGCTCCGGCTGATCAGCACCTGCTGCCATCCCGCGCTATCGCGCGAGGCACAGGTGGCGCTCACGCTGCGCCTGGTCTGCGGCGTCACCACCGCGGAGGTCGCTCGCGCATTCCTGATCAGTGATTCGGCCATGGCGGCCCGGATCACCCGGGCGAAGAAGAAGATCGCGGTGGCGCGCATCCCCTATCGGGTGCCGTCGGTGCGGGAACTGCCGCAACGGCTGGATGCCATCTGCGCGGTCATCCATCTGCTGTTCACCACCGGGCACACCGCGCCCTCCGGCGATGCGCTGGTCCGTCCCGATCTCACCGCGCGGGCATTGCAGTTGGCGCGGATGATGCACGCGCTGGTCCCGGACGATCCCACGGTCACCGGCCTGCTGGCGCTGATACTGCTCACCGATGCCCGCCGGGCGGCCCGGGTCGACGCGCAGGGCAGGCTCTGCACCCTCGAGCATCAGGATCGGTCCCGTTGGGACCGCACGGCCATCGACGAGGGCACCGCCCTACTGAAACAGGCTCTGCCACATACCGACCGGTATACGTTGCAGGCCGCGATCGCTGCCGTACACGACGAGGCGGCGACCTGGGAACACACCGACTGGCGGGAAATCACCGGGCTGTACGCACTCTTGCTCCGGAACTGGCCCTCTCCGGTCGTCCGCCTGAATTACGCGGTCGCCGTTGGTCTTTCCGGTCAACCGGACCGCGCCCTCGCCCTGCTCGACGAACTCTCCGGTGAACCAGCCCTGGTCACCTACGGTTACTTCGAAGCGTCCCGCGCCGCCTTTCTCACCGCACTCGGACGCACCACGGAGGCCGCTACCGCATACGAATCCGCGCTGCTACTGACCGAAAACACCGTGGAGCGTACACATTTGGAACAGCGCCTATCCGAATTGCGGCCCTGACCGCACCCGGGGGCGACCGTTACTCCGACCAGCGCTCCTCGAGCATGGCGGAAACATCCTCGGCGAAATCGCCGACGGTGTCGTCACCGGTGCACCGCGCGTCCTCGGCCAGTGCGGCCCAGCGATTGATGAGCGCTTCGGAACGCGGGACCGAAAGCCCGTGCTCACGAGCGGAGGCGATCCGGACGTGGTCGGCGGGCAGGAACCAGTAGGTGCTCAGCCACACCCAGATCAGCCGGGCCTCGAGGATCCGCTCGGCCAGCACGGCGTCATCGGCGAGAGCGGGCCACACCCCGACCACCTCGGAACGCCATGCCTCGACCATCTGCCGGGCGCGCTCACGGGAGAGTTCGAAATCGCAGAGGCATCCGGGGAAGGACACCAGCGCGTAGGCGATGTCGAGCGTGGCGTCGCGGAAGCCGCCCCACTCGTAGTCGAGGAAGCGTGCACCCTCCTCATTGAGGATCACATTGTCCGGGCACAGATCCGACGGGCTGAAGGCCCGGAACCGGCCGGCCGAGAACAGCCGGTTGCCGCGGACGATCCGCTCCGCGATCTCGCCGGGCACCTCGATGCCGAGCTCGCGCTGCAACAGCCCCGGCACCTCGGCGATAGCCGATTCGGCCTGCTGCGCGATCCCGTCCACCCGGTGCACCACCTCGACCCGGCGCAGTAGCGCGACGAAATCGGCCTCGCGTCCGACGGTCGCCGCGTGCATCCGTCCCATCGCCTGCGCGAAGGCCATCAACGCGTTGCGGGTGGCAGGCTCGGCCCCGGAGTTCAGCACCTGCGTGAGCAGGGAGTTCTCCCCGAGGTCGCTCAGGATCAACAGCCGGTCCGGCAGGCTGTGCGCGATCAGGTAGGCGCCGGGCCGCTGACCGCGGCTGAGCGCGGTGGTGAATTGGTAGGAGACCGCCTCGCGTAGGAATGCCGAATCAATGCTGGCGACGCCGGGCGCGAAGCCACCGGTGCGTCGATCGCGTGCCGCCCCGCGGACTTGTTTGACGATGAGTGTCCGTGGCAACGAGAAGGCGTTCTCTGAAACGCGCACGCGAAGGACCGTCGTCCTACCACTACCACTGAGTTCCATCGGATCACTCAGCTTCACCGGAGCACCCATTCGCTTTGTGAGCAACTGTTGTGCTGCGGACACGACTTCGGCGGCGCGTTCGGCCAATAGTGCGGTCATCGCCTCTCAAGCTACTCGCATCGGGTCACTTCTAGCGAGCGGTTACACAACCTTTCCGCGTCGCCCGGCGTGTCTCCCCGCAGGTTGCGGAACGGGCGCTGCCCGCTTGACACCATTGCACTCGTCAGGTTTTCTCATCGTCAACTGCTGTGCGCCACACCGCAAACCAGTTGCCTCGAAAGGTCTACTACATTGACCGACACACCGTCCTCCGTACCGCGCGAACCCGCTGGCGACACACCAGAACAGGGCGGTGGCGAACAATTCGCGGCACGCCCGGGACAGCACGAGAGCGCGAACCCGCATCCGCAGGGGACCGGCGCCGTACACGGACGCCACGAAATGGCGGGCGGCGCAGGATACCCGCAGTTCGAAGGCCCCGGCGCGGCCCAGTACGGCAGTGAGCCGGTGGAGCCGCCGCCCGCGGTGGCCCCGACGCCGCACCCGACCTACGGGCCGCCGGGAAGCGGGCCGGGGACGCCACCGCCCGGCGCGATGGCACCCCTTCCCGGTACCGTACCCTCTCCCCAGGACACCATGCCGGCGCCCGGCGTGACGGCACCGGAGGGGATGGTCCCGACGCCGGCCGGCGCGATGCCGCCGACCGATGAACAGCAGACCTACGGCTATCAGTTGGCCGCGCCGACCGGTCTGGATGTCGGTAACGCGCTGAGCTACGGACTGGAGAAATTCCGCGCGAATCCCGCTCCGTGGCTAGGAATTACGGCACTGGGCGTGGTCATCTATCTGGCTTTCGTTCTTGTGGTGCAAACCTTCGAGCCCGAATCACTGCTGTCGGTGCTTTTGATCTTCCTCGCGGTGATGGCCGCCATCTGGCTGCTGCAGGCGGCGATGGTGCGCGGCGGCCTGTACGAAACCGACGGCAATAAACCAGTTTTCGGTTCGTACTTCCGTTTCGTGAACGCGGGCAATGTGTTGCTGACCGCCCTGCTGGCCTTCATCGGCACCTGGGTCGGGTTGGCATTCTGCGTGATTCCCGGACTCATCGCCGGGTTCCTGTGTATATTCGCGCTGCACTTCGTCGTCGATCAGGACCAAGGCCCGTTCGAAGCGATCAAGTCCAGTGCCATGCTCGTGGTGACCAATATCGGACCGGTGCTGCTGTTGACGCTCGCCGTCGCGGTGATCACCTTCCTCGGCGCACTGCTCTGCGGCCTCGGTCTGCTGGTCGCGGGACCGATCTCGGTTATCGCGGTCACCTACTCCTACCGCAGGCTCACCGGCGGCACCATCATGCCCTGATCACTTCGCGACCGGGGTCACGCCCCAGCCATGCCTCGAGACGCTCGATCGGCCCCTGTCGCTTACGGCGCGGGGCCGTCGTTCGAGCACCGGCACTCGTCCGACACGATGCCACGCAGGTGCACGCGAGCGCCCGACCGGCCCGTGCGCCGCAAAGAAGTCGCGCCGCGCTCGTGAGCGCGGCGCAGTCACTCCAACCGCCGGTCGCCGCGCACCAAACCGACCGAAAACGCCTCCAGCGAAACGAATTCGGGTCCCTTCACCATGCCGCCGACGATCGTCGGCGGCGAGTCGATATCGACCCAGTGGCCCAGCGCGACACCGCACACCGGCGCCATATGAGCGGCACCAGTGTCGTCCACCGACAATCACCTCGGTTCGCGAACCGATCAGTCCGCGGACACTAGGCGGAGGGCGCCTGGGCCTTCACCGCAGCGCCCGCCGCGTCGCCGTCCTTCTTCTGCACCGGCTTGGCGTCCAACCCGGCCTCCTTGCGCTGCTGCGCGGTGATCGGCGCAGGCGCGTCGGTCAGCGGGTCGACGCCACCGCCGGTCTTCGGGAAGGCGATGACCTCGCGGATGGAGTCCAGCCCCGCCAGCAGTGCGACGATCCGGTCCCAGCCGAAGGCGATACCGCCGTGCGGCGGAGCGCCGAAAGCGAAGGCGTCCAACAGGAATCCGAACTTCTCCTGCGCCTCCTCGTGGCTGATCCCCATCACCTTGAAGACGCGCTCCTGCACATCGCGGCGATGGATACGGATGGAACCGCCGCCGATCTCGTTGCCGTTGCACACGATGTCGTAGGCGTAGGCCAGCGCGGAACCCGGATCGGCGTCGAAGGTGTCGAGCGACTCCGGCTTCGGCGAGGTGAACGCGTGGTGCACCGCGGTCCAGGCCGAATACCCCAGCGCCACATCGCCGCTCGCGGTCGCCTCGGCGGCGGGCTCGAACAGCGGGGCATCCACGATCCACACGAACGACCAGGCGCTCTCATCGATCAGGCCGACCTTACGGGCGATCTCGCCGCGCGCGGCACCCAGCAGCGCCCGACTGGACTTGACCTCGCCCGCGGCGAAGAAGACGCAGTCACCCGGCTCGGCGCCGACCTGCTTGGCCAGACCTTCGCGTTCGGCGTCGCTCAGGTTCTTCGCAACCGGGCCGCCGAGGGTGCCGTCCTCGTTGACCAGGATGTAGGCGAGGCCCTTGGCGCCGCGCTGCTTGGCCCACTCCTGCCAGGCGTCGAGCTGCCGCCGCGGCTGGCTCGCACCGCCGGGCATGACGACCGCGCCGACGTACGGTGACTGGAACACCCGGAACGGGGTGTCTCTGAAGTATTCGGTCAACTCGGTGATCTCGACGCCGAAACGCAGGTCCGGCTTGTCGGAACCGAAGCGGCGCATGGCCTCCGCATAGGTCATATGCGGGATCGGGGTCGGGATCTCGTAGCCGATCAGCTTCCACAGCGCGACCAGGATGTCCTCGGCCAGCAGGATCACGTCCTCCTGGCGTACGAAGCTCATCTCCAGGTCGAGCTGGGTGAACTCGGGCTGACGGTCGGCGCGGAAGTCCTCGTCGCGGTAGCAGCGCGCGATCTGGAAGTAGCGCTCGATGCCGCCGACCATGAGCAGCTGCTTGAACAGCTGCGGGCTCTGCGGCAGCGCGTAGAAGCTGCCCGGCTGCAGGCGCGCGGGGACCAGGAAGTCGCGGGCGCCCTCCGGGGTGGAGCGGGTCAACGTCGGGGTCTCCACCTCGACGAAGGCGTGGCCCGCGAGCACCTCGCGGGCGGCGGCGTTGACCTTCGAGCGCAGTCGGATCGTGTGCGCCGGGCCCTCGCGGCGCAGGTCCAGGTAGCGATGCTTGAGGCGGGCCTCTTCACCGGGCTGCTCGTCGAGCTGGAACGGCAGCGGGGCGCTCTCGTTGAGCACCTCGAGCTTGGTGACGTTCACCTCGATCTGACCGGTCGGCAGGTCGGGGTTCTCGTTGCCGTCCGGCCGCTGCTCGACCACTCCGGTGATCAGCACGCAGAACTCGGCGCGCAGCTTATGGGCCTGTTCGGCGGGCTCACCCTCGCGGAACACCGCCTGCGCCACGCCCGACGCATCGCGCAGATCGATGAAGATCACGCCACCGTGGTCACGCCGCCGGGCCACCCAGCCGGTGAGGGTGACGGTCTGACCGGCATGTTCGCTTCGCAGCGAACCAGCCAAGTGGGTGCGCAGCACGGGATTCCTTTCGACGATTCCGACACCGGAAGGGCCACCCGGTGCGGTTGCCATCGTAGCGACGACGCAGGCAGGGTCCCTAATTGATATCGGTGCGCGCGGCGGCGACCAGCCCGGGTCGGGGCGGGCGAACTGCCCGAATCGCGCGGTTATGCGACACGTTTGCTGTGGGGATCCGATTGCGGCGCATCTCTGTCAAGCTGTAAACACTTTGTGCTCCACTGCCGCGGATCGCCGCTCGCTCCGTGGCCGCGCGGCCGAATCGAACCCAGGAAGCGACGACGATGACCTTCAACGAGGGCCTGCAGATCGACCCGGATGCCGTCAGTTCCGGAGGTGGTCCTGGCAGGGGCGGCATGATCGCACTGGGCGGCGGTGCGGGCGGAATCATCGTGCTGGTGCTCGCACTGCTCTTCGGCGGGGATCCGGGTTCACTGCTCGGCGAGTTCACCGGCGCCCAGGACAGGCAGCCCGCCGCGGAGACCGCGGGCACGCCCGAACACTGCAAGACCGGTGCTGACGCCAATAAGTATGTCGACTGCCGGGTCGCGCTGACCGCGATGAGCCTCAACGCCATCTGGGGCGCTGAACTGCCGAAGCAGACGGGCCGCAAATACGTCAAGCCCCGGGTGGTCCTGTTCTCCGGCGCCACCGCGACCGGCTGCGGCAATGCCACCAGCGCCGTCGGCCCGTTCTACTGCCCGGTCGACCAGACCGCGTACTTCGACGTCACCTTCTTCAACGAGTTGACCGACCGTTTCGGCGCGAATAGCGGGCCACTGGCGCAGGAGTACGTGGTGGCGCACGAGATCGGCCACCACATCCAGAACCTTCTCGGCGATATCGGCCGCGCCCAGCGCGACCCGCGCGGCCCCGAATCCGGGGCGGTGCGTACCGAGTTGCAGGCCGATTGCTATGCCGGTATCTGGGCCCATTTCGCGGATAAGACTCCGGCCCCCGGCGGCGGACAGCCGTTCCTGAAGACATTGTCGGACAATGATGTTCGTGACGCGCTGTCTGCGGCATCGGCCGTCGGTGACGATCGGATCCAGCGCGCCGCGCAGGGTCGGGTCAATCCGGAGGCCTGGACACACGGCTCCTCCGAGCAGCGGCAGAAATGGTTCCTCACCGGGTATCGGACCGGCGAGGTCAAGTCCTGCGATACGTATTCGGCACGGGATCTGGACAATCCGCCCGCGCTGCGATGATCTACCAGGATAACGGCGACACGGATGGGAATTTCATGCGAAGAATACGGGCAACCCTGCTGATCCTCGCGCTGACGCTCGCGGGGAGCTGGGGCATCGCGACGGCGGACCCGGAGCCCGCTCCGGCGGCGCCTGCCCAGCCGCTGGCCTTGATCACCCTCACCACCATTCCCAACGGGTGGCAGGAGCGGGTCGACCTGCGCCCGGTGCTCGAGGTGTACGCCGACGGACATGCGGTCAAGAAACCCGACGCCGCCGCGGCGGACCGGAGTCCGCAGACGCCGCCGCAGCAGCTCACCGGATCCGTCGGCAATGACGTACTCCAGGCGGCGCTCACCGAGATCAAGGCGCTCGGCGCCGTCGACCTCGGCACACCGTCGGTCTCCGATCAGGGCACCCAGATCATCGACCTGATGCCGCAGGCACCGGATCAGGATGTGCATCTCATCGTGTACGCCCCGGAGGTCACCGACGGTCTCAGCACCGAACAGCAGGGCGCGCGCAAGCGCTTCGCCGATCTCTACCGCAAACTCCTCGACGCCTTCGTCAAGGACTGAGTACCGGCTCCGACGACGGTGCCCCTTCTTCCCACCGGGGAGGAAGGGGCACCGTGCGTTATGCCGTTGTCCGCGTTCGGGTCAGAACTGGTCCTGCTCGTAATCGGAGAGCAGTTCGTCCGAATGCGGCGCGCCGATGACGTCCGGGGTGGACTCGCCGAGCGGTCCGGTCAGATCGTCATTGCCGGTCTTGCTCTGGTACGGCTGCACATTGCGCGAGTGCTCGTCGTTATCGGTACCGCGCTGGCCTGCCGCCGAGCCCGGGCCGCCCATGAACGAGTTACCCGTTCCGGCCGTCGAGGTGGACGCACCGGTTCCGAGCGAGGTACCCGACACACCCGCCACCGAACGCAGCGGCGACACGGTGGAGCCGGGCAAACCGGTGTTCGGGCGAGACGACGACGGCGTACCCGAACCCGAGCCCGAACCGGTCCCCGTTCCGCCGCGCCCGCTCGAGCTGCCCGACCGGCCCGTGCCGAGCGCACCGAGCGAGCTCGGACTGCCCGTGCCCGAGCCGCCCTGACCGGCCGACTGCGGGTTGGTCGAAGCCTGGGTACCGAGGGACGGGCTGCCAGAGGAGTCCGTGCCGAGACCCGCGGCCTTGGTCGCGGTGTCCTCCGCCTGGCTCAGCAGTGGCTCGCCGATGTTCTGGATCGCCGCCTGCGCGACTTCCTGCGGCGCGGGCAGTCCGCTCTGCCCGAGCATCTGTGCCACCACACCGTTCAGCTCGGCGGTCTTCCCGGCGAGGTCTCCCCGGGTGGCATTGGCGACGGTGACCGCCTGACCCAGGTGTTCGGTCGCGGTGGCGATCAGTGTGGCCTGTGCGGGCGGGGTGAAGATGACGGGCGCGAGTGCCGTCGCCTGGGTGGCGAACGACCCTGCGATGCCGAGCAATTGGGCGTTGCCCTGCTGTACGACGGCCGCCGCGCGCTGGGTGAGTTCGGAGATGTCGAAGCCGCGCTGGCTGGTCTCCTGCCCCTCGGTGTTGGCCTGCTGGCTCGCGGCCTGGGCATTGCGTGAGGCCTGCCCCTCCCAGACCTGCTCCACGGTCGCCATGCTGCCCTTGCCCACCTGCATGGCCGTCTCGATGACCGAGGATGCCTGGCTCAGGATCTTGGTGGGATCGAGCGCGCCGATGATTCCGGTGCCGAAGCTGTTGAGCAGCTCCAGAATCGGCTGGAACAAGAGGTCGACGCCGGGCAGCGCGGGGATCGAGATCCCGTTCATCAGAGCCGCCACCGGATCGGCGGGCAGCTGCGGCAGGGTGGAGAGGTCCGGTGTCGAGGCGACCGCCTGCGCCGCCGCCGAGGCGGCCCCGCCGAGGGCGCCGTTCAGCACGCCGTTCGCCTGGTCGAGCACGCCCTGCGTGGCCTGCTGCACTTGGGCCGTCGCGTGACTGATCGCGGTGTTGGCGTCGCCGAGCAGGCTCGACACATCGGCGGGCGCCGCGCTGAGAATGCCCTGCGCGTCGGGCGCCGTGGTGCCGTTCAGACCGCCGAGCCCGGCGGGCATGGTGCCGTGCGTCTGCGCGTCATCGCTGATCTTGCGGGACAGGATGAATTCCGGCGCCTCGATCGGCGCCATATCCTCGGGCAGCTGCGGCAGCGGCAGATCTTGAATCGCCTGCGGTGTGCTCTGCACCGCGGCGGCGGCGATGTCGTTCGCATCCTGCGCGGCATGCTGAACCGAGGCCGCGGCCTGATCCTCGGGTGCGATCACGCCGGTGTTGCCGGTATCCATGGGCTTCATCGCGTCTCAGATCTGGCCCGCGATGGCGTTGAGATCGCCCGCGTTGCCCAAGTCGGTGCTGTCGAAAGCGGCTGCGGCGGTGAACGCCTTGGACGATAGGTCCTGATACTTGGCCGAGAGGTCGTTGATGTCCTTGGCCTGCAATACCTGCGCTGCCGCGAAGCTGAGCAGATAGTCGGCGCCGATCAAGCCGAATACGGGCGTCAGTGCGGCGACATGCGCCACGGCGTCGTAATTTCCCACCGCGGCGATCTCCGTCGCGATACCGGAATTCTCAGCGGCGAATATCCGAACGGCGTCGGTTTCTACCGAGACATCACTCATCGAGTTGCCCCCCAAATCGTCGTGAACATCAGTGTCGTGCACATAGCGTTGTCGAAACGTCGGCTCCCTGCCCGTGACGGCTACACGCGCTCCCAGCACCCTCGCGCCGCTACGGTTGGGGCCCAATATAGCGGACCCAAATGGGCTCAGCCAGACGAAGTCTCGCTGACACGCGGGTCGCCCCGAGCCGCGACCCGGCCGCCGTCGGCGCAAGTTTTCGAGCCGGACCGGCCGATCGAGCAGAACTGGAACATGTTGCAAATTAGAACGAGTTCTATATTCTCGTTGACATGAAGGTCGCAGTGACCGGCGCAGCCGGCTACCTTGGCACAAATCTGCTCCGCTTGCTGGTCGATCGCGGGCACGAGGTCACCGCCATCGACCGGGTCGTGCCCGAGCAACCGGCGGAACCGAATATCACCTGGGTCTCCGGCAATGTGCTCGATCCCGCTTCGATGCAGACCGTGCTGGCGGGCGCGGAGGTCGTATACCACCTGGTCGCGGTGATCACCCTGGCCGACCAGAACGACCTGGCCTGGAAGGTCAATACCGAGGGCGTCCGCGTGGTCGCCGAGGCCGCACTCGAACTCGGCGTCCGGCGCATGGTGCATACCAGCTCCATCCACGCCTTCAATCAGTACAGCTGCGGCGGCCGCATCGATGAGACCTCGGTGCGCTCGACCGACCAGACGCTGCCGGTCTACGACCGCTCCAAGTACGCGGGCGAGGTGGAACTGCGCAAGGTCATCGCCAAGGGCCTCGACGCGGTGGTGTGCAACCCCACCGGCGTCTTCGGGCCGGTCGACTACGGCACCCCGCTCTCGCGCATCAACCGCACGCTGCGCGACGCGGCCCAGGGCCGGATCCCCGCGATGATCGGCGGCGGTTTCGACCTCGTCGACGTGCGCGATGTCGCCGAGGGTCTGATCCTGGCCTCGGAGCAGGGCCGCACCGGCGAGAACTACCTGCTCGGCGGCTCGATGATCTCGATGATGGACCTGTGCAAGCTGGCCGCGAAGCACGGCGGCAAAAAGGGTCCCAAGTTCACCATCTCGCCCAAGATGGTCGGCGGACTGATCCCGGTGTTGCAACCGATCGGCAAGATGCTCCGCACCGACATCCTGTCGCGAGCCACCCTCGGCGCACTGATCTCGGCGCCGATCGTGGATCACGCGAAGGCCGAGCGCGAGCTCGGCTACCAGCCGCGATCGACCGACGATACGGTGCGCGACCTGGTGGAGTTCTTCGCCGATCCGCAGCGGTTCGGCCAGCGTGACACCCGACGGATCGCTTGACACGCTCTAGAACACATGTTCGACTAGGTGGGTGCGGTGGCAGAACCAGACCCTGGACGCCGACGACGGCGCACTACCCGGCTTGAGCCGGGCGGGTTTCGTCCGCACCGTACAAACACCCGAATTCGAGGGCATCACATTCCACGAAGTGCTCTGCAAGAGCGCGCTGAACAAGATGCCCGAGAGTTCGAATCTGCCTTTCCACTGGACGATCAATCCGATGCGCGGATGTTCGCATGCCTGCCGATATTGCTTCGCCCGCCCCACCCACGAATATCTGGATCTGGACGCCGGCCGGGATTTCGACGCGCAGATCGTGGTGAAAACCAATATCGCCGCGGTACTGCGCAAGGAACTCGGGCGGCGTTCCTGGCATCGGGAGCCGGTGGCGCTCGGTACGAATACCGATCCGTATCAGCGGGCCGAGGGCCGATACCGGCTGATGCCGGGGATCATTCGCGCGCTGACCGATTCCGGCACGCCGTTCTCCATACTCACCAAGGGCACCCTGCTGCGCCGGGATCTACCACTGCTCACGCTGGCCGCGCGCCAGGTATCGGTGAGCGTGGCGGTCTCGATCGCGATCCTGGATATGGAGTTGCATCGCGGGCTGGAATCCGGCACGCCCTCCCCGATGGCGCGGCTGGACCTGGTCCGCGCGCTGGCCGACGCCGGGTTCGAGGTGAATGTGATGGTGGCGCCGGTCATTCCGTACCTCACCGACAGCCGGGCCCACCTCGACGAGCTGTTCGGCGCGATCGCCGCGGCGGGGGCCGCCTCGGCCATCGCCTTCCCGATGCATCTGCGCGGCGCGACCCGCGGCTGGTTCCTGAGCTGGCTGGCCCAGGAGCATCCGGCGCTGCTGCGCCGCTACCGGCAGCTCTACGGGCGCGGCGCCTATGTGACGCCGGAGTATGCGAGCTGGCTGCGCGAGCGCGTCACCCCGCTACTCGAACGCCACAGCCTGACCAGGGTCGCGTCCCCAGGACCGGAGACCCGGCCGCGGCCCGAGCCCGCCGCCGATCCGCAGCTGTCGTTGTTCGCCTGACGCGTCGCCCGAGTTTCTCGATCGACAGCGCGCTTCACCCGCAAATACGCCATGCGGCGGAGTACTTTGGCCACTGGCACCCTCTCACTCGACGAGGAAGTGAAGCAGGCATATGGTTTCGCACCAAAAAGACGTCGGCGCAGCGAAATTGGAAAAGGTTGTAATTCGGTTCGCCGGCGACTCCGGCGATGGAATGCAGCTCACCGGCGACCGCTTCACCCACGAGGCGGCCGCCTTTGGTAACGATCTCGCCACACAGCCCAATTTCCCCGCGGAGATCCGGGCACCGCAGGGCACGCTGCCCGGCGTCTCGTCGTTCCAGATCCAGATCGCCGACTATGACATCCTGACCGCGGGCGATCAGCCCGACGTACTGGTCGCGATGAACCCCGCCGCCTTGAAGTCGAACCTGGAGGACCTGCCGCGGGGCGGCACACTGATCGTCAACACCGACGAATTCACCAAACGCAATCTCGCCAAGGTCGGATACTCCGCCGATCCACTCGACGACGACACCCTCACCGACTTCGTGGTGCACCGGGTGGCGATGACCTCGCTGACGCTGGCCGCCACCGAACCCAGCGGAGTCGGCAAGAAGGACGGGCAGCGCGCGAAGAATATGTTCGCGCTCGGACTGCTGTCCTGGATGTACGGGCGACCGATCGGCGGCACCGAGCGGTTCATGCGGGAGAAGTTCGCCACCAAGCCCGAGATCGCCGAGGCCAATGTGCTCGCCTTCCGCGCGGGCTGGAACTACGGCGAGACCACCGAGAGTTTCGCCACCACCTACGCGATCGCGCCCGCCACCCTGCCGCCGGGCACCTACCGCCAGATCACCGGCAATACCGCGCTGGCCTACGGACTGGTCACGGCGGGCCGATTGGCCGGGTTGCCGGTATTCCTCGGCACCTACCCGATCACCCCCGCCTCCGACATCCTGCACGAGCTGAGCAAGCACAAGAACTTCGGCGTCACCACCTTCCAGGCCGAGGACGAGATCGCCGGAATCGGCGCGGCACTCGGCGCTTCGCTGGGCGGCGCGCTCGGCGTCACCAGCACCTCGGGGCCGGGTCTCGCGCTCAAGAGCGAAACCATCGGACTGGCCGTGATGACGGAGCTGCCGCTGCTGATCGTCGACGTCCAACGCGGCGGCCCCTCCACCGGCCTGCCCACCAAGACCGAGCAGGCTGATCTGTTGCAAGCGCTGTACGGCCGCAATGGTGAATCACCCGTCGCGGTGCTCGCGCCGCGCTCCCCCGCGGACTGTTTCGCCACGACCGTCGAGGCCGCGCGGATCGCGCTGACCTACCGGACACCGGTGCTGTTGCTCTCCGATGGTGCGATCGCCAATGGTTCCGAGCCGTGGTCGATTCCGAATGTCGACGAGCTCGCACCAATCGATGCCGCCTTCGAACCGGACGCCGACGACGAGGGTGACTTCCAGCCCTATGCCCGCGATCCGGAAACCCTGGCCCGCCCGCTGGCCGTACCCGGCACCAGGGGCCGCGCGCATCGCATCGGTGGCCTGGAGAAGGCCGACGGCAGCGGCAATATCTCCTACGAGCCCGCGAACCACGAACTCATGGTCAGACTGCGGCAGGCCAAGATCGACGGCATCGCGGCGCCGGAGCTCGACGTCGAGGATCCGGACGGGCGCGCCGAACTGCTCCTGCTCGGCTGGGGTAGTTCCTACGGCCCCATCGGCGAGGCATGCCGCCGGGCCCGCCGCCGCGGCGTTCCGGTCGCCCAGGCGCACCTGCGTCATCTGAATCCGTTGCCGCCCAATCTCGGTGACATCCTGCGCCGCTACCGCACCGTCGTCGTACCCGAGATGAACGGCGGCCAACTGGCCCTGCTACTGCGCGCGAAATACCTGGTCGACGTGCAGCCGTGGACGAAGATCGCGGGTACCGCGTTCTCCGCGCAGGAACTCGTCGGCGTCATCGACGCCGCACTGGACGGCTCCATCGAGGAGATGGAGCAGGACAAGGCCTTCGCCGCTCGCGCGCGGGCCACCTACCGCACGGCCGCAGGCGAGGCCGTCGAGACAGCCCCGGGGGTCAACTGATATGACCATCGTCGAAACCTCGCTCGTCGGAACAGATCTGGGCCTGACCGGGATCTCCGGCGTCCCCACCGCCGACGGCCCGCAGAAGGTCAAGGAGTTCACCTCCGACCAGGAGGTGCGCTGGTGCCCCGGCTGCGGGGACTACGTGATCCTGGCGACCGTCCGCGGCTTCCTGGCCGACCTCGGGCTGCGCCGGGAGAATCTGATGTTCGTCTCCGGAATCGGATGCTCCAGCCGCTTTCCGTACTACCTCGAGGCCTACGGCATCCACTCCATCCACGGCCGCGCCCCCGCCATCGCCACCGGCCTGGCCGTCACTCGCCCCGACCTGTCGGTCTGGGTCGTCACCGGCGACGGTGACGCCCTGTCCATCGGCGGCAACCACCTCATCCACGCGTTGCGCCGCAATGTGAATATGACCATCCTGCTGTTCAACAACCGGATCTACGGGCTCACCAAGGGCCAGTACTCCCCCACCTCCGAACGGGGCAAGATCACCAAGTCGACCCCCATGGGTTCGGTCGATCACCCCTTCAACACCCTGTCGGTGGCGCTCGGCGCCGAAGCGACCTTCGCCGCCCGCGCCCTCGACTCCGACCGCGCCGGTCTCACCGAGGTACTGCGTGCCGCCGCCGAACACCGCGGCACCTCATTCGTCGAAATCCTGCAGGACTGCCCGATCTTCAACGACGGTTCCTTCGACGCCCTGCGCCGTGACAATGCCGCCGCCCACCTGATCCCGCTTCGGCACGCCGAACCGATCCGCTTCGGGGCCGACGGCGAATTCGCGGTGATACGAGACGGTTTCGGGCTGGCCGTGGCCCGCACCGACGAGGTCGCCGACGCCGATATCGTCATCCATGACGCCTACGCCGACAATCCCGAATACGCCTACGCCCTGTCCCGCCTGTCCGATCAGGATCTCGGCCACGTGGTCACCGGCATCTTCCGCAGCGTCCACCGCCCCACCTACGACGACGCCGTCCGCACCCAGACCACCATCGCCCGCGAACGCCAACCCGTCGGCCCCGATTCCCTCCAAGCCCTGCTCAACGGCAGCGAAACCTGGACCGTCGGCGAGTAGCGGGCGCTGCCTCACGATGTCGGGCGAATCGGTGAATCGAATCGGTCGCTGAACAACCGGCAGCCGGTCGACGCCGAGATCACCGTGGCACGCTTGGTGGTGACTTTGATGGTGATGCCGTCCGGACTCGAGAACCAAATATCGTGCGCCGCGGGTCGATCCTGCATGACCTCGACCGCGGTGGCGCCGACATCGGCCGCGATCAGGTGTACACGTGCGAGGAACTGCGGCCAGATCGAATCCGGGATGGGAACATCCCGGGTCCAGTAGTTCGGCAGATTCATCTCGATGCCCCGCGTTCGGTCGAACGGCCTGCCGCAGTCGCTGCCCCTGCGGTCGTCGATCCATTGCCACCGCATACCGGGGACCAGCTCCGACCCGACGGCCGCGATCTGTTCGACCACCGAACGAACCCGTTCCTCGGTGTCCTCGAGACTCGGTCGGTTCAGTAACTGCCGCACCGCTT
This sequence comes from Nocardia sp. NPDC050710, assembly GCF_040654375.1. Taxonomy (NCBI): domain Bacteria; kingdom Bacillati; phylum Actinomycetota; class Actinomycetes; order Mycobacteriales; family Nocardiaceae; genus Nocardia; species Nocardia sp. NPDC050710. The sequence continues at coordinate 596,858 of NZ_JBFAHV010000001.1, forward strand.
CGGCGGTTTCCTGCTCACTCGTCGGCGTATTCGAGTCGTCATCAGCCATCAGCCAGACTCCCATCACAAAGACCATCGACACGATGAATGACACCGTGATCACGACTGAAACCAGGACGATCGCCTTCCACGGCCTGCTCACCGCGGCCCGTTCGGATTCGTGGCATTTTCCGGGATCCCGGCGACGATCGCGGCGAGGTTATAGCCGGAACGATGCGGCTGGCCGGTGGAGCTGTCGGTGCGCGGATACTCCGAATGACCCGAAGCACCCGTATAGGTGACGTTGTCGACGGTGATCTCGTCGGTGCTGAGATGGGTCACCCACGGCATCCGATTCGGGCTGCGACCGAAGGCGTTGAGATTCGCCACCGGGTCGTCGCGCTCGGTCATCTCGTACACATGCCCCGGTTGCAGGCCGAGGTCCTCGGCGGATTCGACCTCGTCGTTGAGCCCGCCGATATTCGAGAGCCAACCGACCTGCGGGACTATCTGCGTGGGCAATTCCCGGCCGAGGCCGGGCGAACCGTAGAAGACCACATCGTCGACGGCGCGCCCGTCCTCCTGAAGGGCCTGGCTTGTCGCCAGCGATCCGTAGGAGTGCCCGAGTGCCGTGATATGCGGATCGTTCCTATTACTCGCGGTATCGAGCCCTTCGTAGAACTTCGCGAGCGGTTTCGCGGCCTCGTCGGCGCGGCCCTCGAACGCGACATTGCCGATATCCAACGCGTTCTTCTGCGGCGGGTCGTAACCGATCCACGCGATCGCGGCGACCGAGTCGTCCTTGCCTTCGGCACGCAGCTGGCGCTCGGACTGGGTTCGGAGGGTGTCCGCCTCACCGACCATGCCGCCGAGCGATTCCCGCACATTGGTGCTCAATCCCGGCGTCGTGACAGCGATATGGTCGGCGGTGTCCGGATCGCCGACCGCGACGGCGGCCCGCACCTGGCGCCCGGACCGGGTGTCGAGCATCAGCAACGTCCGCGGCGGCTTGTTCTCCCTCGGGTCCGGGTTGATCACTTCATCGATTTTCTGGACGTCCCGTAGCCGGCGCTGCCGGTCTTCGAGATCCTGGCGCGCCTGGATATTCCTGGGATTCGCGTCGACCGTGGCGGTCAGCGTGTCGACCTCGCGCTGTAGGCGGGTCCGCTCGGCGGACAGCGCGGCTCGGTTGGCCAGATCACGAATATCGGCGGGCAGTCCGTCGAGAGCGCCGATGGACGCGGGCTGAGTACTGATCATCAAGGCTTTTTCTTCGGGTGTCAGTGCATCCCAGTACTTCTTGTTGTCCTCCGGGCTGCCGTTCTTCGGCGGATCCTTCGGGGTGGCCCCCAGCGTGGGCGCGCTATTGCCGAAAGAGTCGACGGCGGGCAGATCGGCGAAAGCCGCCTCGATCGCCTGCCCGGCCATGGTGTCCGCGTCGGCCGCATGTGCCAGAGCCTGCTTCATGGCGGCGGTCTGCGCGTCGGCGTCGACTGTCAACGCACCGATCGCGGTGCTGTAGCGGTCGGCGTCGCCGTTGACCGAGGAGTAGAGGGACTGTTTGACGCGTTCGGAAATCACGCAGGTGCCGTCGGGCTGAACCTCGAGCAGTTTGCCTTCCGCGGTGTTCTTCGTCGATTGCACCTGGAACTTCGCGGAGGTGAAACTCAGGTCGGCGAGCCGCGCGGCGTCCTGGCCCTTCTCCAGTGCCTCGAGCACGGCGAGGCTCTGCACGCGGACCTGCTCGAATCGGGCGCGCATCGCCGCACCGGCCGCACCCCGCCACGTTTCGCGCGACCCATCGACGGCGCGCCACTGGGTATCCATGCGCAGGCGCAGATCGTTCGCCTGCCTGTCCCATTCGTTCGCCTGTGCGGAGAGCGCTTCGGGCTTCCAGCTCAGTACCTCCGCAACGGTGAGGTGCTTGCTCACCGGTCGCCCTCCCCGGCTGCCGCGATATCTCGCGCGTTCGCGGTATCGCGCTGCTGGAAGGCGATGATCGCCGCCACCGCGGAGCCGCCCATTTCCATCAGCGCCGTACCGGCCGCGCCCATCGCCTTATCCGCCGACCGCGCCGCGGTCCGGCATGCCGCAGAAACGCCGGCACCGGGGAATCCGTCCACCATGCCCTCGGCCAACGCACCGCCGCGGCCGATGACCTGGATCTCCCGGCCGATCGTGCCGAGACCATCGGCGAGTGACCGCACCGCGGCCGGGTCCAGCTCTATATCGTCGTAGTCACCCACACCTGCCCCCTCAGGTTGATCGGATGTACCGCATCCCGGGTCACTATAAGGTGCCGGTGAGTGCGGCACGAGTGGGGAGGAAGCACCGCATGTCCGATATCGACCCTCTTTCCTGGCGGATCGACCGGCTTCAGACGGCGCTGGGACCGGGCGGCACCGCACCGGCGAGCGAGTTGGTCAACGTCCGGGTCGGCCCCGACGGCGCGTTGGAGGCCATTCACCTGACCGACGCGGGCCGCCGCATCGACCCCGACATCCTCGTCACCGAGATTGTGCGTGTCCATGCCAGGGCGCTCACCGAATCCCGCGCCGCGATCGCCGCCGCGATCGCGGACATCGAGAACGACCCCCGCCTACTGGCCCTCACCGCGCGCACCGTGGACGCCCTGAATCAGCCGCTGCCCGCACCCCCGGTGACGTCGGCGAAGCGCGGAGAGCCGACTCCGGAAGAGGACGAGGAAATGGATCGGTATTACCGGCGCAAGAGCTGGCTGGAGCCCTGACCCGCGACGGGTTCAGCCGCGCTTGGCGAAGCCCAGATCGATGACGGCGGCGCGTTCCTGCTCGAGTTCGGCGACGCTGGCGTCGATGCGGGCGCGGGAGAAGTCGCCGATACCGAGGTCTTCGACGATGGAGTACGCGCCGTCCGCACAGGTAACGGGGAAGGAGCTGATGAGGCCCTCTGGGACACCGTACGAGCCGTCGGAGGGGACCGCCATGGAGGTCCAATCGCCGTCGGGGGTGCCGAGCACCCAGTCGTGGATGTGGTCGATGGCGGCGCTGGCCGCGCTGGCGGCCGAGGAGGCGCCGCGGGCCTGGATGATGGCCGTGCCGCGCTGCTGGACGGTCGGGATGAAGTCCTCGCGCAGCCAGGCCCGGTCATCGATCAGGTCCAGGACGCGACGGCCGTCGACGGTGGCGTGGGTGATGTCGGGGTACTGGGTCGCGGAGTGGTTGCCCCAGATGGCGACCCGCGCGATATCGGAACCAGGGGCGCCGGTCTTCTTGGCCAGCTGGGCGATGGCGCGGTTGTGATCGAGGCGGGTCATCGCGGTGAAACGTTCGGCGGGCACATCGGGCGCGTTGCTCATGGCGATGAAGGCGTTGGTGTTGGCGGGATTGCCGACCGCGAGCACCTTCACGTCGTCGGCGGCGCTGGCATTGATGGCCTGGCCCTGCTCGGTGAAGATCGGGCCGTTGGCGGCGAGCAGATCGCCGCGCTCCATACCCGCCGTACGCGGCCGCGCACCGACCAGCAGCGCCACATTCGCACGGTCGAACCCGATCCACGGGTCATCGCTGATATCGATGGACTCCAGCAGCGGGAACGCGCCGTCCTCCAACTCCATCGCCACACCCTCGAGTGAGGCGACCGCGGCCGGGATCTCGAGCAGCCGCAGCCGCACCGGCGTCTCGGAACCGAGCATCGCCCCGGAGGCGATCCGGAACAGCAGACCGTAGGCAATCTGCCCCGCCCCGCCCGTCACGGCAACGGTCACGGGCGCGTTCCGAGCGGCGGTGCTCACGACAACTCCTTGCGGTAGGCGATCACTCGAATCCCACCCTATCGACTCTCACCGCCCCGGAAAGCCGGCCGTGAGCTACGTGACAGTAGTCATCCACCGCAGCACATCGTGCTCTCCGGCACCCCGCACTATTCGTCTGTGTTCGCGTAATACCCGGAAGAAACCGGGAAGGGAGGGCAAACGGCATGGCGCGCACCGATGCATCGCGCGCATCGATGCACGGGCCGCCGGAGTGCGGCGGATGCGCCTCACCCCAGTTCGGCGACCTCGCGGTCGGTGAGCACGATCGGGGAGACCATATCCTTCGCCCTGGCGAGCTGGACGGCGCGGTAGAGGGGGCGGTCGCCCAGCGCCGCGTCGCGGGCCTCGGCGCGCAGCTGGTGGATCAGTACAGCGGAAACGGCGACGGCGGTGGCCAATTGGCTGGTGGCGAGGGCGTCGGCGAGTTTGCGCAGGCCCAGCAGGTGAAGTTCGCGGCCGCTGCCCGCGTCGGTGTACATGGCCAGCGGAATGATCTGGGTGTCGGGCCCGGCCGTGATGCGCAGGACGATGCGGCTGAGCCTGGCCGGGAAGACGAGCAGCTCGATGCCGGTGGCCGTGGACATCTCGATCCGTCGTTCCCCGAAAACCCGCCGCGCGTGAATCGTGGTGCCGGTCAGCCACATCCGCCTGCGCCGCAAGGCCAGCGCATAGCCGATGGTGGGTGCGCCGACGACGAGTCCGATGGCCACCGCGATCGGCCAGTTCACCACCGTCGCCGCGAGCAGCGCCGCGCCGATCCCGATACCCGCCGCGGCCAGCGCCAGCCGACGCAGCATCGGCGCGTACACCTCGGGAGCCACCAAATCGAGTCCGATCGGCGAAACCGGCTCAGCTCCCCCAGGATTCGACTCCAACGACCCGCCTCTCCACAGCCGTGCGCATCATCGGCGCGCCGGACACGTTACCCCGTACAGCGGCATCACGTGCGCCCGTTGCCGCCGGGCAGAACCATCCGCCGGGAGTTTCCCGGCGGCCCGGACAGCAGCCGCGTCGGGCCGTGCGCGTCCGACGAAGCGGCAGACCGGATCGGCCTGACCGGCGGGGCGCGCCGGGACCCGACACACCCCACTCGATCCGGAACTAGCCCGCGAGCGCCGCGCGGAGCACGCCGACGACCTCGTCCAGCGACACCTGCCGTTGATCCCCGCTGCCCATATCCTTCACACCGATGGTGTTCTCGGCCAGGTCGCGGTCGCCGAGCACCAGCGCGAACGCGGCCCCGGAGCGGTCGGCGGCCTTCATGGCGCCCTTGATGCCCCGGCCGCCGTAGGCAAGGTCGACCCGGATGCCCGCGGCGCGCAACTGCGCGGCCAGCACCACCAGGCGCTGTTTGGCGGCGTCACCCAGTGGCACCCCGAAAACCTCGCAGGTCGCCGGACTGCCCGCGGACTTGCCCTCGGCCCGCAGGGCGAGAACGGTCCGGTCGACACCGAGGCCGAAGCCGATACCGGACAGCGCCTGCCCGCCGAGCTCGGCCATCAGCCCGTCGTAGCGTCCGCCGCCGCCGATGCCGGACTGGGCGCCGAGCCCGTCGTGCACGAATTCGAAGGTCGTCTTCGTGTAGTAGTCGAGGCCGCGGACCATGCGCGGGTTCACCACGTACGGCACGCCGAGGGCGTCCAGGTAGCTGAGCACCTGGACGAAGTGCGTCTTGGCCGACTCGGAGAGGTGATCGATCATCAGCGGTGCGTTCGCGGTCAGCTCGCGCACCTCCGGCCGCTTGTCGTCGAGCACCCGCAGCGGATTGATCTGCGCGCGACGCTTGGTCTCCGCATCGAGCGGCAAGCCGAACAGGAACTCCTGCAGCAATTCCCGGTACTGCGGGCGGCAGGTCTCATCACCGAGCGAGGTGACCTCCAGCCGGTAGTCGCTCAGCCCGAGCGCGCGATAGCCCGCGTCGGCGATGGCGATCACCTCGGCGTCCAGGGCCGGGTCGTCCACGCCGATGGCCTCCACGCCGACCTGCTGCAACTGCCGGTACCGACCGGCTTGCGGACGCTCGTAGCGGAAGAACGGCCCCGCGTAGACCAGCTTCACCGGCAGTTGGGCGGACTTGTCCAGGCCGTTCTGGATCACCGAGCGCATGACCCCCGCGGTGCCCTCGGGGCGCAATGTGAAGCTCTGACCGTTGCGGTCGGCAAAGGTCCACATCTCCTTGCTGACCACGTCGGTCGACTCGCCGACGCCCCGCGCGAACAGCGCGGTCTCCTCGAAGATCGGCAGCTCGATATGACCATACCCAGCCAGAGTCGCGGCGCGGATCAGTCCGTCGCGCACCGCGACGAACTCGGCCGAGCCGGGTGGGACGTAGTCCGGAACCCCCTTCGGGGCGGAGAAGCTGCTGGTCTTGGTCACGATGATCCAGTTTCCACCACCGTGCCCCGCCAAGTCCAACCGGTTTACCCGCGACGCACCGTTCGCCGCCACGCACGTTGGGAGGAACTAAGAGGAACTCTAAGGAAGAGATGGCACACTGTTCCCCCGAAAGGACCGGAATACGGGAGGAACGTGTCAGTGCCGAGCAACGAACAGCGACGAGCAGCGGCGAAACGGAAGCTGGAACGCCAGCTGGCCAATCGCGCCGATCGGGCGCGCAAGCGCAAGCAACTCACGATCGCCGGATCGGTGCTCGGTGTGGTCGTCGCGGTCGCGGCGGTCACCGGCGTGTATTTCCTGACCAAGGGCGAGGACACCGGCGATAACACCGCGTCCGAGCCCAAGGACGCCTCGCTCACCGCCGCCCCGCCCGCCGCCAAGGCCAAGCCCGCCCTCGTGAACTGCACCTACCGCGACGGCCGCACGCCCGCCGACAAGCCGGTGCACAAGCCAGAGCGCACCGAGATCCCGACCACGGGCAATAACGCGAAGGTCAGCGTCAGCGTGGAGACGAGCGCGGGTCCGATCGGCCTGACGCTGAACAACGCCGAATCGCCGTGCACGGTGAACAGTTTCATGAGCCTGGTCGACCAGGAATACTTCAACGGCACCAGTTGCCACCGGATGACCGCCAGCGAAGGTCTGAAGGTGCTGCAATGCGGCGACCCGGTCGGCACCGGAATGGGCGGTCCCGGTTACGAATTCGACAACGAGTACCCGACCGATCAGTACGCGGCGGGCGACCCCAATACCCAGTTACCGGTCGACTACAAGCGCGGCGTACTTGCCATGGCCAACGCCAACTCCTCCGCCGGGTCGGACGGCGTCGACGGCAAGGCCACCAACGGCAGCCAGTTCTTCGTCGTCTACGGCAATTCCCAACTGCCGCCGCAATACACGATCTTCGGCACCGTCGACGAGAACAGTATGGAGACACTGGACAAGATCGCCAAGGCCGGCCAGGACAACTCCAACGGACCCGGTGACGGAAAGCCGAACGCCCCCGTAACGATTCAGTCGATCCGACTGGACTAGGCCGCTCGCTGAGCCGGGCCCACCACCGGGCCCGGCTCATTGCTACCGGCCGGAAGTAGACAGGGTAGTGCACCCTAATCGTTCGATAAGGCTGGGCTTACGCCGAAGATCCTCCGAAAGTTACCGATGCACGCCGGAATTGTGCGATATATGCTGTTAACGGCACGTCCGTACGGTTGTGCCACGCACTTCTCGGGTAATCTCAGATGAAGGAGTTCGCGTAGCGTAGCCATCCCTTACAGGGCAACCCCCCGACAAGGGAGTGCCACGACACGAGTCCTCTGGGTGTCCACGTTTGCAGGCGGGGCATTGCCCGACGGACTACAGTTCGCGTGGCGGTGTCCGTGACGAAGCACCACAATCATCCATAGTGATCACTGCAGCATCGGGGAGCAGCCATGTCCGAGGAACTGGACGACATCGGCCGGGAGACCGCGGCCATGATGAGGACTATGTTGCAGCTTGCGACCCTCGTCGCACTGCGCACCCGGGAGCGTGGTCAGAAAGAAGCCGAGGCTCGCGTCAAGGTCACCGATGCCCGTATCAAAGAGGCGCGGGAACTCCAGATTCGTGAAGCGCGCGACGCCAAGGCGAAGGACCCTCGCAACGTCGAGCTGGCGCTCATGGTGGAGAAGGCGGCACCGGTCAAGGGAATCTCCTTGGAGAAGGACCGATTCGCGGCCCAGGCCGAAGCCAGCCGGATGGCTGCCACGGCATCGGCCGCCGCCGCCAACAAACCACTCATCCGATACGACTCCGCCGAGCGCCGGACGGCGATCGCGGCACACCTCGCTCGCATCGGCATCGCCCCGGAACTAGCGGCGGTCCGGATGCTCATCGAGGTCGGGCAGGCACAGCCGATCCAGGAAGCCGCCCGCGCCCGATCCCAGGAACCACCCACCCCCACGCTGGCCCGCGAACAGGAACTCGCCCGCGGGCTCGAGCGCACCCGCTAATTCACCGGGGATCCTCGGGGTCGGTGAACAGACCCTGCACCGGCAACGTGATCGGCAGCGGGCTCAGATTGCTCTGATGCCCGCCCCGCGCGTTGCAGTATTTGAAAGGCCCTTTCGGGTCGAAGAGTTGCGCCATATGCGGATCGGCATGCTTGAGAAACCACATACTCAGACCGGTCGACGGATTCTGGCGGTGGTATTCCCAAGCGCGCCATAGCGCATCGAGCCGGACCACGGCCTCTTGGTGACGCCACCACTCCGGGCACCAGACGGTATCGCTGAGATCGGTGACCTGACGCTGGTAGATCATGCTCAGGTAGTTCTCGACGAATTCGACCACTGTGCGATAGATCCAGCCCTCCGGCCGCTCGTCGTCCTCGTCGACGAAAAGCCCACCGGGTGGGGACTTCAGCGGCAGCGGGCCGATCATGTCCATATGGCCGTTGCGCACGCTGCAGTACTTGAACGGCCCCCGCGGATCGAACAGCCGCTTCATGTGATGGTCGGCATGTTCGAGCAACCAGTGGCTGAGTCCGCCGCGCTCGTCGCGGTGCAGTTGCTCCCAGGCGCGCCATAGCGCGTCCAGGCGCGCAACCGCCTCGACATGGCGCCACCATTCCTGGCACCAGACGGTGTCGCTCAGATCGGTGACCTGGCGTTGGTAGACATTGCCGATGTAGTCCTCGACAAACGCCGCCACGTTGGCGAACTTGGGTTGTTCGTCGCTCACAGTGGCCGTGCCTCCTCGGGCTGCCCGTGTTCCTGCGGTCCGTACTCCTGCGGTGTCACCGACTTGATCAGTGACGGAGATCCGATCAGATCGGTGATTTGGGTCTTGCGCGACGGATCATGCTGCGCAATGGACTTTTTCACCTCGGCAGCGTAGTCGCCGTCCCACCATGCGACGGTGCGGACGAGAACCGGCGGCGCACCGGAGGAGAAGACGATCACCCGGCCCCGCGGCAAGGTCGCCAGACCGTTCACCGAGAAGGTCTTCGACGAGCCGAGCGAGCGCGAATAGCTCTTACTGCCCTTGGATTCCGAGACCGATGCCGAGATCGCATCGTATTCGCCCAGCGCCTCGGACCGGTCGCGCAGGAAGTTCGTATCGTCGACGCCGCTGCCGAGCACTTTGATATTGGCCGCCGACCACAGCGCCGCCATACCGTCCTCACCCCAGCAGCGCGCACCCTGTGCCCAGGATTGCAGCACCGTCATCACCACGATGCCGCGCGAGCCGAAGTGGCTGTACTGCTTGGGCAGATCCTTCCAGCGCACCACGTTGGCGGCCTCGTCGAGCACGGCGAGCAACGGAATCTCGAGGCGACCACCGCGCGACATCGACGCCTTGCGCATGGCCACGTCGATGACCGCCTCGGTGAGCGCGCTGACCAACGGCGCGGCCGAGCCACGCCCCTCCAGCGACAGGCTGTACAGCGTGCCGTTCGCCTCGATGAACGCGAGCTCGTCGAAGAGTTCGCGACGCACGGAGTGACCGCTGGGGAGTTGGGTCTCGCCGGGCGTGACCCACGCGTGCACATTGGTCAGCTTCAGACACCGGATCATCTTCTTCGCCGTACCGAAAACGCCACTGCGCGTGCGCTCATCGGCCTGGTACTGCCCGGTCAGACCGTCCGCGCTGAAGATGTGCCCCGCCTCCCGCAAGAGCCGGATCGGCGTCTCGTCGCGGTGATGGGTCACCCACTCCCATACCTTCGTGATCGGGAGGCCGCCGACCGCGGCGGCCAGGAACAGGCCGGCCAGCAGATCCTCGGCCTCCGGATCGAAGAACGCGTCGCTCTTGGCATCCGAACCGCCGTCACTGTCGGCGAAATGACCCGCCAAGCGGGCCGCGCGCATTTCACAGCCGGAGCGGCTGGGGTCGACCCACTTCAGCGGATCCCAGTACCACGTCGGCTCTTCGGCGGCGACGCCCTGCGGATCGAAGACGAAGGTGGGACTGCCCTTGCTCTGGCGTACATCCCGCGTCGCGTCGACCACATCACGCTTATTCGAGGTGGCGAGCACCGGGCCGATCGCGGTGAGAATGGCCGGGATGACCCGCGAGGTCGACTTACCTTGACGCGGACCCCAGATGTCGATGTGCAGATCCTCGTAGGACCCGTACAGCATGGCACCGTCGGCGACACCGATACCGATGGGCACACCGGGGCTGTCCTCGTAGCCGATGCGCACACCGAGCTGCTCCGCCTTCGCCCGCACCCCGGCCTCGGTGAGCGATGCGATCGCTCCGCCGCTGCCCATCACATCGGCCTTGTCGTCCACCGGCAGCCTGCCCCGCGACGAGCGGGCCTTCATCTGCTTGTGCACCATCAGGACCACCACCAGCACCGCGACCACCAGCAGCACGATCACCGTGGAGGCGGCCGGCCAGGTCAGCCTGCCGCGGGCCAGATCGGCGACGATCTCGATCGGGTTGATCGGAATCCGCTGCGGCGTCGACGACATGGCGTTGCCCAGATGCAGGGCGATCCAGAGGGTCGTGAGCACCGCGAAACCGGCGTAGATGAGAATCAGGCCGATATCCGGCCCGATCGCGGCCGGATCCTGCACCTTCTTTTTCTTCGCCATCTCTGCCTCCTCGAATGGCCTTGCGGTGGTTGATACTTCGGTGGATCAGCGGAACGCGTCGAGCCGCCAGCCCTCGGGTGTGCGCACGACGGTGGCGATGACCGTACTCGGCGGCAGCGATTCCTTGCGCCCGTCCGGGTAGACCACGGTCTGCTCGATCCCGATCTTGTACTGCTCCGTATTCGGGTCGGCGCCGGCGGGCGGCCGCTCCCCCGAGGCGAAGGTGAACGCCTGGACGGTGGCTTTCGCCTTGGCCCAATCCGCCCATTGCAGCGTCTGCTTCGGTGTCTCGGTCACCGAAGACGCGCTGTCGAGCACCCGGATCAGGCTGGGACCCAGCCATTTCCGGGCCCGGTTCAGCGATGTGCCCTGAGCCTCGGCGGCGGGCTGCCAGGTGTAGATCTCCCGCAACGCGGTCACCGCGACGCCGTCTGGTGTCACCGGGTCCGGCGCGGGCGCGCCCTCCAGCAACCGGGTCGTGGACGTGACGGGATGCGACGCACCGGAACTCGCGTCGCCACTGTCGCGCCCACAGGCTGCGCCCAGCATTGCCACGCTCACCACCAGCATCACCACCAGTTTCGCGCGTGCTTTCCCCTTGTCCTTCAAGGTTAACCGCCGGGACCTCACAGTACCCTCCTCATGCGCGCGTCACCGGGCACCGCGACCTCACTCACGCCGCCGCCCGATCGGCCCTCCGAAGCGGGCACGGACTGGATCATCCGTCCGCTCCCGGCGTAGATGCCGACCTGCGCGGGACCGCGCGACCCGAAGGAACTGAACACCAGATCTCCCGGCTGCACCTTGCTCATCGGTACCTCGGCGCCCGCCTCCCATTGCTGTTCGGCGGTGCGCGGCAGGGTGATCGTGCCGGAGGAGGCCGCGAAGACCGCGGCCGCGGTCAATCCGGGACCGTCGAGCCCGCCGCCGCTCGGACCCTGAGGTCCGCCGCCGCCCCACACGTACGGGGTGCCGAGCCAGTCGTGCGCGGCCTCGACGATCTGCTGACCGCCGCCGCCCTCACCCGGGGTGAAGCGCCCCAATGATCCGGGCGCCCGGTACTGCGGCTCCATCGCCAGAATATTGCGCACATACGGCTGGGTCTCGGAGTAGTGCGCCCCCACCTGATTCGGCATCCCGCCCGAGGCGAGCACCGCACCCTCACCGGCGTTGTACGCGGCCAGGGTGAGCGCGGTGATATCGCCCTGCACCCGCCCCTCGGATTGCCATTTCTCGATCTTGTGCGCGATCGCGCACATATAGCGGCCCTGGCCGATGATGGCGTCGCCGTCGTCCCACACGCTGGCCACGCCGTTGCCGTCGGCATCGATGACATACGGCTGTCCGTCGTCGGGGTTGATGCTGGCCGCGGTGCCGGGCAGGAACTGTGCCAGCCCCTGCGCACCCGCGGGCGAGCTCGCGCCGCGCCGGAAGCCGGACTCCTGCCTGCCCTGCGCCGCCAGCAGCGACGAGGTGACCTGTGGGCAGATCGAACCCGCGCGGCGATACCAGATTTCGAGTTCCGCGGGCACCTTGCCCGCGGCCAGCGCCCCGCCCGCGCTGCCGAAGCCACGGTTGCACCGGGGATCGCTGGAGTACCACTGCGCACCACCCAGATCCGGCGTCGGCGCCCCGTCCAACCAGGGCAGCGGATCGATCTGGCGGCCGCCGGTGAAGCGGCCACCGGGGACGATCTCGAAATGCAGGTGCGGGCCGCTGGATTCGCCCGCGGATCCGACGAGGCCGATCTGCTGGCCCGCACGCACCGTATCGCCGACGCGCACCAGGACACCGCTGTCCCACATATGCCCGTAGACAGCCGAGTACGAGCGACCGTTGGTGTCGACCGAGTCGATCACGATCCAATTGCCGAAACCCGAAGCGGGCCCGGCCGCGACGACCCGGCCGTCGGAGACCGAGAACATCGGCGTGCCGTCGGTGGCGGCCATATCGACGCCCTTGTGGTCGCCACCGCGCGAACCGAAGGTGTCGGAGATCGTGAAGGTGCCCGTGGCCAGCGGCAGCGTGCGCCGGATCGGTCCGACCCCCGCCGCGAGCGACGGGGTCGCGGTGAGCGTCGAATTCGCCGGTGCCGTCGTGGATCCGCTGGTACCGGCTGCGGCGGAGGCACGCGGATCTCCCGGCGCGTATCCGCCGAGCGGCGGCAGCGCGGTCTGTGAGGGCCCCAGTACCGAAATCCCCTCGCACGGGTCGTCCACCGACGGCATCACGACCACCAGCACGACCGCGATCAATCCGATCACCGCGCCCATGGCCGCCCACAGCACCCCCTTGGCGCTCACGGCCGCACCCCGCCGACGCTCGGTTCCACCGTGCCGGCGGGCGCCGCGCCGATGGTGCGGGCGCTACGCTCGCTCACGTTCGTCGGCGGGATTCGTTGAGGGTGTCGGCCAGCGTTCGATTCATTTCGGCGGCGGCCGCCAATTGCTGTTGTAGCAGGGCCACTTTGCGGCGCAGGGCGGTGGCGTCCATGCGCTCCAGGCTGGGACCTTCCGCGGCACGGACCCAGTTGCGCACCGAATTGGCGTGCACTCCGATCTGTTCGGCGACCACCCGGCAGGCCTCGGATTCACTGCTGAGTGTGCCGGTCAGCGCGATGACCTGTTCGACGGCGGCCTGGCGCACCTCCGGCGACACTCTGCGATAGGACCTGTGCGGCATCATCGGGCACCCCTTCCGCCGTCGGATACCGACCGCCAGGGCACGCCGCGAAGAACCGACGCCGCGTATCCCGGCCGATATCTCATGCGGCGCTCCCATTCGGCGAATCCGTACCACGCGCGGTGGATTCGGTGAACTCGCTGAAGCGCTGGTTCGTGTCGTGGATCCCGCTTTCCTTCTCGGACAAGGTGAACTCCATGTGGAACGGGATACCGGGGCGGCGGTCCTCACCGATCTTCAGCAGGAATTTGCCGGTACCGGGCGGCGAGGGCCGCTGCTGACCGGGTTTGAGCGCCTCGCCGGTCAACGCCTGTGGCGCGGACCATCCGGTCACCATTTCCTCCTCGGCCGAGGTGAACGGTACTGTGCTGTCCAGCCGCTTGACCTCCTCGGCGGGCAGCGCGCCGAAGATCTTGGCGCGGGCGCGTTCCAGGAAGCCGAGCGCCTTGGCGATGGCGGCCTCGGATCCGAGGGCCTGCAGATCCTTGATGGTGTGGCTGATCATGATCAGCGCGGTGGCGATGCTGCGCTGCAAACGGGTCAGTTCGTCGACCCGGTCCACCATGAAGTCACCGAGGCCGAGCACCTGCCACAGCTCGTCCATCACCACCTGGAAGTAGCGCTGCGGGCCGAGTTTCGCGTCGGCCAGCACATGCGCGGCCTCGACCGAGGCGAAGCCGTCGGCCCAACAGGCCAGCATGACGGCGGCTTTGAGCTTCTTGTCGCCGGTCGGGATATGCGAGACATCGATGCAGACCGCGACCGCACCGGTGTCGATCGGCACCGTGGTCTGTCCGTTGAAGATCGCGCCGAACGGCCCCTGGGTCAGTGCGCGCAGCGAGCGGCGCAATCCCTTGATGGCGTTCTGGTATTCGTCGGGATTGTCGGCGCCCGCGTCGAGCATCAACTCCTCGCCGCCCGCCACGATCACCTCGAGCAGATTCTCCATAATGGGCGGCTGGTCGGGGGTGTAGCCGCTGCCCGGCTGATAGAGGATGCGCAGCCCGGTGGAGATCAACGTCTCCTCGTAATCGCGTACCCGAGCGCCGCGCACCAGTTCGACCAGACCGGCGATGAGCGTCACCTGCCGGGCCCGAAGATCTTGCAACACTTGCAGTTGCAGTGCCGGGAACTCGTCCAGCCGCGGCACCACCGAGCCGAGCACACCCGCGGCCAGCGGATTGAGCTTGCCGTGGCCGTAGCCGAGGTCGATGACCTGACCACCGACCAATTCCACCATCTTGCGGTAGTCCGGTTTGACGTCGGCCAGGATGAGCGGGGTAATGCCCTGGGCGATGCCGCCGAGCACGATCCGGCGCACCAGTGAGGACTTACCGAAACCGTTGAGGCCGAGCACGAACAGGCTGGGCGCGGTGATGAAACTGCCGCGCAGGAACCAGTTCATGGGATCGAAGCAGACCGGTGCGCCGGTGTGCAGGTGGGAACCGAGCGGAGTGCCGATCAGCGGCGCACCCGCGCCCACCGACCATGGCCACAGCCCCGCGACCTGGGCGGTGGTGGCCCGGTATTCGACCGGGCGGCCGACCACGTTCATCCGGCCGCCGCCCGCGCCCGCGTAACCGCGGTCGGTGAGTTGTGCCGTGCTGCGGTCGAATCCGTCCTCGAAGGTCTGCTCGGCACGCGCCGCGTAGTTGCGGCGGCGGATATCGTCGGTGCGCACCCGGAACGTTGCCCACGCGGCGCGCAGTCCCGAACCTTCGCGGCTGATCTGCTCCAGCTTGGACCGGGTGGCCTCGTCGAGCAGCGGCGGGCCGGATTGTTTGCGCTTGTCCGCCCTGGCCTTCGCCCGCCGCGCGGCCTTGTCCATGGGCGGGGTACCCATCGCGCGATCGGCGGCGTAATCAACCTTGTCCGGCCGCGGCAGCGGGCGGCCCGGCCTGCCGCCGTTGCGTGGCAACGGTGCACGATCGGGGCGCTGGGCGCCCATGCGATCCGGGCGCGCGGCGGCGGCACGGTCGGGACGCTGCTGCCCCCCGGCGCGATCGGGCCGGGCCGGACCGATGCGATCCGGCCGGACCGGGGCGCGATCCGAACGCGCCGCACCGGTGCGATCGGGTCGGGGCCCGCCGCGCTCCGAGCCGTCCCGGTCCGGCCGGGGCGCGGAACGCGACGCACCATCCCGGTCGGGTCGGGGCGCACCGTCGCGGGTGGACCTAGCGGGCGCACCATCGGCCCTGGTCCGGTCGGATCCTCGCTCACCACGGACGTTCTCACTCCTGGCGCGGTCGGCATGCACCCGATCGGCACGGACACCGTCGGCGCGCCCGGCCCCGGGCCGCGCCCGTCGCTCGGCCGCGTCCCTGGACGCCCTCCGCTCCCGATCGGATGCCTCGTCGACGCCCGTCCGCTCGTCGCCGCTCACGTCGGCTCGGGCCGGACGCCGCGGCCGATCAGGCATATCCTCGATGCCCGAGCGCTGCCCGCCACGTGGGCGCCCGACCTCGCCGACGAGCGGCGGCCGCTCGTCGAGCGCGGGACCGAACGGCCCGTCATCGGTGCCGGGCCCGAACGGAGCGGCATCGATGCCCGGTTCGAAGGGAACCTCGTCGGGCCCGACGCCGAACGGGACATCCTCGCGTCCGCTGCCGCTCCGGACCGGGACGCCGTCGCGCTCCTGTACGGGAGGCTCGTACTCACGTGCCATGAATCGCTCACCCCGCCAATGCCTTCGGAATTGTCGCGTGTTCCGGCAGGATCACCCCGCACCCGAGCGAGGCCGCGAAGGCCGCCGCCTGGTAGCGGTAGCACCGCCGGATCTTCAGGCGCGCCTGCGTGGACAGATCGCGCGTGATGGCTTCGATACGCGGCAGATCGCCGCGCAGGGGCTCGGTAATGGTCACCAGCGCCCCGAAGCGGGTCACACCGTGACCCCGGGCCTGTTCCTCTCGGGCCTGCTGGGTGGCGCCCACCCGCAGGGTCGCGGCGGCCGAGACGACGCCGCGTTCGCTCTGCTGCGCCACCAGCGCGTTCTTGAAATCGTCATCGACGATCTCGGCGGCATCGGCGGCCGAATGCGGCCGGTACACGATGGCGATACGTTTGCGCGGCACCTCCGGATTCGGCGCGAGCAGCCGCTGCAGCACCCGCTCGTCCACCGCGCCCTCGGGAGCGGCGTCCATTTCCCAGGTGACCGAACGGCCGCCGTCATGGACCAGATGATCCCACTTCTCGTCGTGTGAGACCGGACCGGCGTCGGCCCAATCCAGGCCGTGCCCTCCGGGTTCGGAGGCCGCGACCTCGAGGTCGGCCTGCGAGGCGGGGTCGTAGCTGCGCCGGATGAACGAGATCACCTCGTCCGCCGACATCGGCTGGGCGCGCACACCCGCCTCGGCGAGTGCCGCGCAGATGCCGGGCAGCCTGCGACCGATCTCGACGGCTTCCTCGGCCGGGTTCTTACGGCGCTCGGCGGTGGTGGCCTTGAACGTGATCGCGACCCGGGGCAGCAACTGCACCCGCTCCTGCGGCAGTTCGGTGGCGAGCTCGTACATCACCTGCTGGGCCAGCTCCGGCGCCTCCGGCCTGGTGATGGTGGAAACCTCGGTGAGCAAACGGTTTCCGGTCTCCGGCACGGTGTCGATGACCGGGACCACCGCGATGATGTCACTGGTCTGGCCGACCGAGGCGAGGAAGGTGCCCCACGCCGAAACCCAGCGGTCGATCACCGGCTGGTCGACGGCCTCATGACCCTGCGGCCAGGCCCGCAGCACCACGGTGTACTGCGCGAACTGTGGTAGGTGGATCATGCCGAAGCTGTAACCGCCCGCGTCGATGCCCTCGTACAGCTTCGACGGCGCCAGCAGGCCCGGCAGCCGGGTGACCCCGCCCGGGATACGGGAGAACCGGCCACCCCGGTACACGTGCTCGCCACGATTACGCGAACGCATCCAGTTGAACATCATCAATCCCGTCTCGTAGCCGGAGCGGCCCCCGGTCCGCCACACCAGTGGAACCATGATCACCACGCCGGTGCCGCCGACGATCAGACCCCATTGGAAACCGGCGGCCATCGCGGTGATCAGCGCCGTGATCACGACCACGAAGCCGATGACGGTCTCCTCCCAGCGCAGGCCGAAAAGACCTGCGCTGCGGGGCTTCTGCCACAAGCCGTACGAGCGGCGCTCGTAGGTGTCAGTCATCGTCATCGCGGAATGGTGCTCCTCCCGAGGTCGGGCGAGCGATTCGCCCAGCGGTCACCGGCGACATCGCCCATGGTTTCGTCGGCCCGGCTCAGCCCGCTGGTCGCGGCGCGTGCCGCACCGATCCGCCCCGCGGCGCTGGCCGCACCGGAGGGTACTCCGGCCGCGCCGCCGGGCCCGGAGGCGCGCGGTGGTTGACCGCTACCGCCGCCACCGCCGCCACCGCCGCGCGGCGGAGGCGTCGGACGCGGACCGCCGCCGCGCGGACCGGCACCACCGGGGCGCGGGCCCGCGCCGCCACCGGCGACGTAACCCGGCGAGCCCGCGGTCGCGGTGGACTTCACGGCGACCGCCTTGGTACCCATGGCGCCCAGCGCCGCCGCGGCGACGAGGGTACCGCCCGCCGCGGTGAGACCGGAACCACCCGAACCGACGATCGCGACCGCCGGGGTGACCAGGCGCATCAGCGCGGGCAGCACGAACGCGACACTGCACAGCAGCACGATCGCGACCAGCATGCGCTGCGCCTCTTCACCTTCCGGCAGCCCGCTGGTCGGGGTGAGCGAATCCACGTGGCCCGCGGTGGTGAACGCGATCATGTAGACGATGGCCGCGACCGGCTTGTACAGCATGAACGCGATGATCCAGCCGACCAGCTTCTGGTAGGACTGCTTACCGGTGTTCATCCCCGAGGCCGCGGCCGCCAGCGGCAGCACACCCGCCGCGACGAGCAACAGGCCCTGCCGGACGATGGCCAGCACGATCTGAGCGAGCGCGCCGAGCAGGCCGACGATCGCGATGATCAGCACCAGACCCGGCGAGAAGGCCTGCAGCTTACTGGTTTTCACCATCAGCTCGGCGAGGTCCTTGGCATTGCCATTGGTCGCGTCGGTAATCACCCATTCGGAGAAGCGATCCGAGGCCTGGGTACCCGCCACCACGATGGCGCCGAGCATCCACGAACTGAATACGACCCGGGCGAACATGCGGAACGATTCGGCCGCTTCGCTCACCGCGGCACCGCGTCTGGCCTCGGCCAGGCGCGCTCCGGTCAGGATGACCGAGGCGATGAGCAGCAATATCTGTATCTGATAGGTGTAATCGTTGATCTTGGTGAACAACGATCCATTATCGCTGGCCGCCTCGTTCGGCACCTTCATCCAGAACGTCAACGCCAGGATGATGGCCTCACCGAGGCCCTTCATCAGCGAGTCGACGACCTTGCCGAAGGTCGAATCCCACGCCTTGTCCTTGACCGCGGTCGCCGCGTCGCCGGGGTGCGAGGCGGCATTGCCCGCCTTGCACGCGGCCGACGCGGCATCACCGAGTGAGAACCCCGGCAGGCCAACGTCATCGAGCGTGTCGTGAATCTCATTGCACGTATCGTCGAAGCCGTAGGTCTGGCCGTAGGCCACAGTCGGTGTCGCGATCATCACCGTGAAGACGACCGCGAAAATCGTAAGGACCCGCCTCACCATTTTGTCCACCCATCGATCGAGTCGATCGTCTCGAGCGGTTGTGCATCGCTCGCGGACGACTTGAGTTTCCAACCACCGTCACGCCACACCACATTGAGTCTCATTGCCACCCAACTACGCCCGCCGTGCAAGAAGTCACGGGTCTTTCGGGCGATACGAACCACAGCGGAATCTTCACCATAACTTTCGATTCGGAAGGCATCTGATGCGAACAACAGGGGTTTGATCTTCTCGGGTAACTCGGTGGGCACTCTGCCCTCGGTGATGTTCCGGTCACGCTCGGCGATCTCCTCGGGGGTGAGGATGACCAGCTGCTGCCACAACGCCCGGTCTGTCGGGCGCGCTGCGGTGCGCCAGTAGATCTGCTCGGCTGCCAGCGCCGCTCCCCGTGGGGTCCGGCCGAACCCCACAGGCACGTCGTTCACAATTCGGTCCGGACCATCCGTGGTGGAAAACGGAATCACCGGGCCGCCGTAAACGCGCTGCCAGCCGCCCTGTTGATTCGTCCCACCCGGGGCCGCCGTCAGCCATTCCGGGTGCACCGCTTTCAGCTGCGATGGTGACTGCGGAAGCGCTTGCCCGGCAGGACTACTGGGAATATCGAAACGGTGCCCGAAGGAGTCCAGCTCCGAGCCGACGAATCCCGCCGAACCCGGTGCAGCGCTCCCGGGCGCACTCTCCGAAGCTGTAGCCGTCATCGACACCTCGTCACCGCGAGAGTCGTTGTCACGCACCGCGGTCACCGTAATGGCGATCGCGATCACCACCGCGAGAATCGCTCCGGCGCCGAAGAGCGCCAGCGGTGAGCGGGTGGTCCCGGATCCGGGGCCCCGGCTCACCACCTGGTCCACCCTTGCAGCGATTCGATGTACTCGGTCTGGGCGCTGTTGGAGGTGGACGGTTTGAGCCGCCAGTCCCCCGCATCCCACACCATCACCAAACGCAGTGCCGCCCAGAGCTGTTTGCCGTCGATCACCGGCCCACGCGAGGCGAAGCGGATGATGGCGAGGTCATCGGCGTAGTTCTCCACCTTGAAGGCATCCGAGGCGACGAAGTATCGAGTGATCTTCTCCGGCTGCTGTTTCGGCAGCCGATTCTCGTCCAGGGCCTTGTCGTAGGCGGCGATCTGCTGTGCTGAGACCCGCACCTGACGCAGGTACAGGTCACGGTCGGCGGGGCGTGCGTTGAGCCGGTAGGTGATCTGGGCCGCGGCCAGTACGGCGCCCTGCGGGGTGTGCGAATAACCAACGGCCAGACCGTCTTCGATGCGGGTGGGGCCGTCGGAGGTGGAGAACGGTACCGACGCTCCGTATACCCGCTGCCAGCCGTGCGGTGCAGTCGTCCCCTCGGGTGCGCCGGTCAGCCAGTCGGGGTCCGAGGATTTGCGCTGGCGTACGGGATCCTGCGAAAGCGGCTGGCCGGCAGGATTGTTCGGGATATCGATGCGCCTACCGAAGATGTCGACCTCGGGCTCGGCGAAACCCTCGCCCCCGGTCGTCGCGGTGGCCGAGGTGCCGTCGCCACCGGCGGAATCGTCACGCCCGATATACATCACGATGCCGACGACCACGATGAGTGCCAGCAGGGCCGCGGACGCGATGACACCGAAGGAGACACGCTCGCGCGCGTAGGGCTCCTTCTGACTCACTTCGGTGCCTCCAATGTCACGATGTCGTCGGGCAGTACGTCGATGGCCTCAACGGGCCGGGTGGTCGAGTTCGGATCGGGCAGTCGCAATCTCCAGTCTTTCTGGAACCATTCGACGGTGGTGTGGTTCACCGCCTTCGAACCGTCGGAGTACTCGGTGTAGATGTCCACCGCGGTCCGCTGTTCGGTGTAGTCGGTGATCTTGTAGCCGAGCAATCTCGGCGTGTACTCGGCCGCCGCGGGCCCGGTGATGGACAGTTGCAACCGATTCACCGACCACTCGTCGCGGGCGGGGCCCGGCACGACCTCCTCGGCCACCACCCTCGCCCACTGGTTGTCAGCGGCCACCGACAATCGCACCGTGTGGGTGATCGCGGCGACCGCGGCGCCGGGCGGCGAATGGTCGAAATCGGTTGCGGCGCCGCCCTCGAACGATCGGGGTCCTTGATCGGCCGACGGCAACGCCACGCCCTGGAAGTCCTGCCATCGCACGTTGGTCGGCGCCGCGGCCGGATTCGGCGCGGCACCGTCACCGTCCGCGCCGCAACCCGTCACCGCGAACAGCGCGGCGCCGAAGACGCTCACCGCGGGCTTGTGGAACGCACGCCAACCGGCGGTACCGCGTGGCACCGGATGTGACCGCATCACTGTGGAATTCATGTCAGGGCCGTCCCCGTCAGGTACCGGACGCTCACGTCGGCAGGAAAGCCAACGCGATCCCCGAGGCGGTGCTCGCCACCGTGGCGCCGAGCAGGCTCATCAACACCCCGTGCGAGGCGTCGTTCGCCGCCAGATCGCTGCGGAAGGCGATCCACAGCCGGCCCGCGGACAGGATCATCCATGCCAGGCACACCAGGAGCACGAACCACAGCAGCCAATTGAGCAGCTGCATCAGCGGTTCGAGTACATCGGACGGCATCTGCTTGTAGGCGAGCAGCTCGCTCGCCGTGTGTCGCACGCTGGACATGGCCGACATCACGTGCCGATGACAGCGTTCATGATGGTGCCGGCACTGGTGGCGACCACGCCGCCGATCATGGCGCCCGCCACCATCTTCGGCGATTCCAGCCCGCCGCCGGTCCACTTCTCCCACGCGAACTTGCCGCCCGCGTAGGTGATGCCGCAGATGCCGGACAGCAGCACGAACCAGGTCAGGTACCGGACCAGCTGCAGGATCTTCTCCGAGCCAGGGGGCGCCTCGGGTGTCGGGTTACCGACTTGCGCGAGAACGGTGCCGTACGTGTCCTGCACGGCGAGGAGAATCATGCTCATCGGCTGCCTTTCTCGGAAGTGTGAATCAGGGATATCGACTGCGTGGACCGCGCGGCCGCGGTGGGGCAGATCACAGCTCCTCCTCGTCGAAAGACGAACGGGCGTCGAGCTTTTCGCGCACCACCGCAACAATATCGGCGCCGAGTTCGCGGACCTCGAGCGGGACCTCCTCGAGCGGATCGATCTTGCGCTTCTTCTCCGGCATCGGATCACCCGGCGACCACACCGGCAACTGTTCCGGCTCGACCAGAGTCCATTCCTCGTACCACGGCACCTGCCACAGCGGACCCGCCAGCGAGCCGACCACGTCGCGGTAGCGCCGGATCTCCGCGGGGATTCTGCCGGGGCGGGCGGCGACCGTGAGCAGGCCGAGCACCTCGGAGGGACCGCCGAAGCCGAAATGGTGCTGGCGCAGTAGATCGTGAGCACGAGTCAGACCCGCGATGGTCTCCCTGGCCACCAGCACGACAAAGGGGGATTCACGCTCGAAGACGCCGGGCCAGCGGCGGCTCGAATCCGCCGCGGGCGCAAGCACATGCGCGAGCGTAGTGGCTCCGGCACCGCCGTGCACGCCGAGCAACCAGACCAGCGGCGCCCGGCCGACACCGGGCACCGGGCGGTCCCAGACGGGGGCGCGCCGGGCCTCCGGCGGGGCGACCACGCCTGCCGGTTGTGGATCGTTTTTGCGACGAAGTTTCATAGCGGCGGTCATGATGCCACCCCCGCGAGCAGCTGTCCGTAGGCCCGGCGCGTCTCGGCGGCCAGTGAGGCGTGCCGGACGAGCTCTCCGCGCGCCAGATGCGGATCATAGGGAATTTCCCTGATATCGCGGACCCAGCCGGAAAGATGTTCGCGCAAATGGTCGGCTACGCGCGCATCGGAGCCGGGATACTGATGCGAGATGACGACGGTGGTGTCGCCGACGATCCCGCCACCCTGCCCCTCGGTCCCGTCACCGAACTGGTCATCGAGCCATTCCAGACTCACTCGGAGCCGGTTCGCGGCGTCGGCGCGGGCCGGAATGGCAAGTACCAGAGCGACATCCGCGTCATCCAACAGCGGACGCAGTTGACGTCCGGCAATCGGATTTCCGCCGTCGTAGACCGCGGTGAATCCGGCGTCGTGCACCGCCCGTGCGACGGTCAGATAGGTGGCGCGGCGGCGCAGCGGGGCCGCGTCGCGCCACAGCAGCCCGATGCCCGAAGTCGCCAGCGACAGACACTCCTTCAGCGGAGCGGGGTCGTCGTCACCGCGTCCGTACAACCACGATTGCAGGCTGATCGGATGCAAGTGTTCGTCGGCGCCGCGCAGCGCCAGATCGCCGCCCGCCGCGGTGGCGTCCACCGCCACCGTCGGGGTCCCCGCCATCCCGAGCTCGCCCGCGATACCGAGCGCCGTGGTGGTGGTTCCCGCACCACCGCAGCCGCCGACCACCAGAATCGGCCGCTGCGTGGGTTCGGCGTCCACGCCGTCGCCATCCCGTTTGCCGCGCCGTAGCCGTAGCACCGGAGCCTTAGACCGCACTTGTCGACCCGACGATCCGCCCTCCTCGGGCGCCTCGTCGAGCCAGCGGCTCCAGTCCTCTCCCATCGTTCTCAGCTCTCCTTTATCCGGCCGCGATACCCGTGATCAGGGTGCGGCCGCCGATCACCGCGGTGGTGACCGTCTGCTTGTTGTACGTGGCCGGGACGCCACCCGGCCGGTATTCGGTGACCTCCACCGAATACTTGTTGTCGGCGATCGTCAGGACCCGCACGCAATGCGTGGTGCCCGCCGGGATGGAGTCGATACCGCGCTGGATCACCTCGGCGGGCGAAATCGCGGCGTCCGGCGCGACGATCGCCCTGGCCTGCTCGCCGGAGCGCTCGACGTAATAGGCGTACTGGAAGGCCAGCACCGCGTCGGGGCCGGATTCCGTACCGCCCGGATCGGCGCTGCGCACCAAGCCCGCGCCGCGTTCGGTCGGGCAGTCCGCGATCGGCCCGGACTGCACACTGCCCGCGGTGAATTGCATCGACGCGGGACCAGAGCCCGCCGCTCCGCGTTCCCCGGAGGACTGGAGTAACCAGAGCGCGATTGCACCGGCCAGCGCCAGTAGCAGCACGGCCGCGACCAGCACGAGTAAGACCCGGGTGCGGCGGGATCCCGGATGCTCGCGCGCGGCTGTGCGCAGCGCCGGGGTCGAGCGGGTGCGTGGCTCGTCGTGGTGGTCGTCCTCGTCGAAGTCGTCCTCGGGCCACGGGAAGCGCACCGTGCTGCTCACCTGCGGGGCATAGTCGTCATACGGTCCGGGCGCGCGATCGGCCACCCAATCCGACCAGCCGCCGACGAATTCGCTGCGCCGCGCGGGCAGATCGGTGGGCACCTCGGCGCGGGCGCGGGCCTCCTCGGGATCCTCTTCGCGAATGTAGTGCGGATACCGGGCCGGGCCCTCCTCGTCACCCGGCGGCGGCGAACTCGCCTCGTCCTGCCCGGCGGGTGCGGGTGCGCCCGTCTCCGGCTCGAGCGCGCCGTACCAGCGCGACAGCTGTTTGTACGACTTCAACATTCCCCCCTTCCCGCAGAGCCGGGCACGTGGTGTCGCATCGTCGGACCTCTCGGCGATCAGTTCGTGGAGAACGGGTAGGTGTTGTTGGCGGTGCCTGGTCGCTCGGTGGGCGGAATCGAGGTCGCGCCGCCGGATGAGGCGCCATCGGCTCCTGTCCCGAACGGAAATTGTCCCGTACCGGACGAATTCGGCGTAGTCGACGCGCCGGAACTCTCTTCGAAGAATCCGGGCGCCGGCTTGTTACCCTGTACGGCGGCCCCGCTGCCGAATTGTCCGGCCAGATCTCGTGCCACCGCCGCGAACCAGTCGGCCACGTATCGGGTCGGCGCGTCGCCGTTCGCGGCGACCGCCGCGGTGCTGTAGGCGCCGTGCCGCTGCACGGTGTCCCAGTACCGCACCCAGGTGGTGACATTCAGCAGTTCACTGTTATCGGTGATGTTCTGGACGACCGCGTCGAAGGCCTGGGTAACCAGTCGCGACACCGTGGTCGGCGGAATCAGCTGCGGGATCGCACCCAGCAGCTTCGTCCCGAGCAGCAGCAGTCCGGCCACAGGGTTCGACAGGCCCGCCGTGGCCAATTCGGAGATCGCGGCGGGGCTCAGCACCGTTCTCACCACCGTGGCAACGGCGTTCAGCCCGATCATGCCGACCTTCAGCAGCGCCTGTAGCGCACCGTTGACCTGCAGCGGGGTACGCGGATCGGAGGCGTCGGCAATGCGCTGGGAGATCGACTTCTTCGGCGCGAGCGACAGATTCGCCAGCGAGGTGCCCTGTACATCCTCGGTGGCGACCGCGGTCACCGTCTTGATCGATGTGTAGGCGAGCGCCTGCGCGATGGAGACCAGTGAGGCGATCGGATCGCCGCCGCTGAGGGTGGCTTGGCCCGCGACATTGGCGACGGCCTTCAGGATCGGCGCGCCCTCCGGCGCGTCGCATGCCAAATCACCTGCGGCACAGAAACTGGCCACTCGTCCAGTGAGTGCGGCGAAATTGACCGCCTGATCCCGCTCCGGGCCGATACCACCGCCCTCGGCGGGCGTCTGCGGCAGCCCGGCGAGGGTGGCGACCCGTTCCCCCGCGGTGCCCGGCGCCGGATCGGGGGTGTGTTTACCCGGCGAACCGGGGAACAACGGCGCACCCGGATTGCGGGTGGGGTCGGCGAACAAGGCGACCGCCGCGACCTTCTCCGCCGGAATCACCCCGGCCCCCCGGCCGACCTCCTGTGCGAACACCGAGGCCACGTGCGCGCCCTGGGAATATCCGACGATGGCGAATCGGGTGTCGGCGCAGCGGTCCGCGACCTGTTTGGCCATGCCGCGTAGTCGGACGAGCCCGCCGATGACCGATTCCGCATATGGCGTGGCGCCTTTGGCGTCCACGCCCCCGAAGGACGACTCGTAGGGGACATACGCCCGATCGACCAGTCCGGGCTCGGCGGCTTTGGCCAGCATGGGCCGGAAAACCGTGGAGAGCATGCCGGTGTCGGTACTCGGCGCCGCGTCCGGTGATGATTCCCCTGTGCCCTGAACTCCCAAGGCGTACAATGCCGGACACGTATCGATGGACAGATTCGTCGATGGCCCAGCGGGATTCGCCGGTTGCGCGACGGCGGATCCGGTGGCGGGTAGGGTCGCCACAGCAACGGCGATTGCGACCAGCATCCCCGAGGTTCGTGCCGTGTACATAGTCATAGCGATCCGCAATCAATCCCGTGTTGCCGCAGCTACCCTCAACGCCATGAAACGCATTAGACGGTAACAGATTCCAGCTATGACCGCCGAAGCGGCGAAAACTTTCCACGAAACGCCGAAATGCACTCGGCACCGAGCGGCGTGGCAGCGATCCAGTCCCGGCAAGTTTCCGCTCGCCGGAACCGAGCCGCAACCGCGCGGCGATCAGCTCGACACACCGAATATGGTGTCGCGCCGGACAACTGGAGACACGAACCGTGCCGGCCGCGCCCACCCGGCGCCCATACCGGACGTATCGCCGATCACCTGATTCGCGCTAATCCATAGCAACACAAAACTTCACAGACTGAGCACGTCGAATCGGCAACGGATACCAAGAAGATGGCCGCCCGGGAAATCCGGGCGACCATTTCTCTACCGACAAATCGGATTCTTTCAGGTGGCCGAGGTGACGCGGTAGACGTCGTAGACGCCCTCCACGTTGCGCACCACATTGAGCAAGTGGCCCAAATGCTTCGGGTCGCCCATCTCGAAGGTGAACTTGCTGATCGCGACCCGATCGCCGTGCGTGGCAACGGAGGCGGACAGGATATTCACCTTCTCGTCGGCGAGCACCTTGGTCACGTCCGAGAGCAGGCGGGTGCGGTCCAGCGCCTCGATCTGGATGGCGACGAGGAAGACCGAGGAGGGCGAGGGCGCCCACTCCACGTCGATGATGCGCTCGGCCTGCTCGCGCAGTGACCCGGCATTGGTGCAGTCGGTGCGGTGCACACTGACCGCTCCACCGCGGGTCACGAAGCCCATGATCTCGTCGCCGGGCACCGGCGTGCAGCACTTGGCCAGCTTGGCGACGGTGCCGGGAGCGCCTGGGATCAGCACGCCCGCGTCACCGGTGGTGCGCTGCCTGGCCGGGGTGGTCGACGGGGTGGAGCGCTCGGCCAGCTCGTTCTCCACGTCACCGATGCCGCCGAGCTGGGCCATCAACCGCTGCACCACATGATGCGCGGATACCTGGTGCTCACCGACGGCGGTGTAGAGCGTGGAGATGTCGGTGTAGTGCAGTTCGTGCGCGACCGCGGTCATCGCGTCCACGCTCATCAATCGCTGCAACGGCAGCCCGACCCTGCGGACCTCCTTGGAGATCTGCTCCTTGCCGTTTTCGAGGGCCTCCTCGCGACGCTCCTTGGCGAACCACTGCCGGATCTTGGCCTTGGCGCGCGGGGAGACGACGAAGTTCTGCCAGTCCCGGCTCGGGCCCGCGTTCTGCGCCTTGGAGGTGAAAACCTCTACCACTTCACCGTTTTCGAGCTGACGCTCCAGCGCGACCAAGCGGCCGTTGACCCGGGCGCCGATGCATTTGTGACCGACCTCGGTATGCACCGCGTAGGCGAAGTCGACCGGGGTCGACTTCTGCGGCAGCGTGATCACATCGCCCTTCGGGGTGAAGACGAAGATCTCCGGCGACTTCAGGTCGAAGCGCAGCGACTCCAGGAATTCGGCGGGGTCCGCGGCCTCGCGCTGCCAGTCGAGCAGCTGGCGCATCCACGCCATATCGTCGACTTCGGTGCTGTCGTTGGAGTGCTTGCCGCGGGTCTCCTTGTAGCGCCAGTGCGCGGCGATGCCGAATTCGGCCGTGCGGTGCATGTCCTGGGTACGGATCTGCACCTCCAGCGGCTTACCGTCCGGGCCGACCACCGTGGTGTGCAACGACTGGTACACGCCGTAGCGCGGCTGCGCGATGTAATCCTTGAAGCGACCCGCCATCGGCTGCCACAGCGAATGCACCACGCCGACCGCGGCGTAGCAGTCGCGTACCTCGTCGCAGAGGATGCGGATGCCGACCAGATCATGGATATCGTCGAAGTCCTTACCCTTGACGATCATCTTCTGGTAGATCGACCAGTAGTGCTTCGGGCGACCCTCGACGATCGCGTTGATCCGCGACGCCGCAAGGGTATTCACGATCTCGGCGCGCACCTTGGCGAGGTACGTGTCACGCGACGGCGCGCGGTCGGCGACCAGGCGCACGATCTCGTCGTACTTCTTCGGGTGCAGGATCGCGAACGCGAGGTCCTCGAGCTCCCATTTGACGGTCGCCATGCCGAGACGATGCGCCAGCGGGGCGATGACCTCGAGTGTCTCCTTGGCCTTCTTGGCCTGCTTCTCCGGCGGCAGGAAACGCATGGTGCGCATGTTGTGCAGCCGGTCGGCGACCTTGATCACCAGCACACGCGGGTCTCGCGCCATCGCGATGATCATCTTGCGGATGGTCTCCGCCTCGGCGGCCGCGCCCAGATTGACCTTGTCCAGTTTGGTGACGCCGTCCACCAGGTGCGCGACCTCGGTACCGAAGTCCGCGGTCAGCTGTTCCAGCGAGTACCCGGTGTCCTCGACCGTATCGTGCAGCAGCGCCGCCACCAGCGTCGTCGTATCCATGCCCAGTTCGGCCAAGATGTTGGCGACCGCGAGCGGATGGGTGATGTACGGGTCACCCGACTTACGGAACTGGTGCGCGTGCCGTTCGTCGGCGACGTCGAAAGCGCGCTGCAACAGCGTCAGATTCGCCTTCGGATACAGCTCGCGGTGTACCGACGCCAACGGCTCCAGCACGGGTTTGACGGCCGCGATGCCGCGCTGACCGGTCATCCGACGCGCCAGGCGGGCACGCACCCGACGCGAGGCCGAGGTCGGCACGGCGGCCGAGGTGCCGGGCTGACGTTGCGGGACGCTGTTCGGCGTCGGCCGGGGTGCGGGAGCACCGTCGGGGGTGGCCGCGACACCCTTCGACGGCGAGGTCGACTTTGCCGATTGCTCGACATTCGCCTCGCCCAGATGCTGAGTCATGCCACCACCTCTCCACGCCGCGACCGACCACCCTAGCCGACCGCTGCAACCGCCCAGACCACAACTTTAGTCCGGTCACCGAACCTACGTCCGATCAGCGGTTGCCGATGTCACGGAGGTGTGATCACCCGCGTGCTCGAGAACCCCCGCATTCACCTTCACGGTAGTGCCGGTGGCGTGATGCTAGCGGCTCGCGATCGGTTCGGCGGACGGACGGACAATCATCGAGCTGCCGTCGGCGGCGGGGTCCGCCGGGGCGCCGAGCAGGGCGAGGACGGTGGGGGTGATATCGGCGAGGCAGAAGCGGGTGGTGGTGACACCCGCGGGGAAGTCGGGGCCGCGGGCAATGACGAAGGTAGCGGTCTCGTCCGCGGATTGACCACCGTGGCCGCCCTTCGGGGTGTGGCCGTGGTCGGTGGTGACCAGGATGGTCCAGGATTCGCCCGGTTCGGCGGCGGCGCGAGCGGCGACGGCGGCGACGATGCGGCCGACCAGTTCGTCTACCCGGGTGATGGCGTCCAGGTATTTCCCCGATCGGGCGCCGCCGCCGAAATGGCCCGCGTGATCCACTTGGTCGAGGTGGGTGAAGAGGAAATCGGGGGCGAACTTCGTGATAGCGGTGACCACCGCGGCGGCGGTGGCGGCGTCGGTCCTGGATTCGTCGGGATCATCGGGCACCGGGGCGGTGGTGACGACGACATCGGCGCGGCCGTCACCGCTGCCCGCCATGACCGCGATCATGTCCCAGGTGGCGATGCAGTGCGTCTTCAGGTCGGGGCGGGCGCGCTGCAGCTGGGTGAAAACGGTGGGGTATTTCGCGAACGGCCGGTCGTCGAAGTGGTTGCCGGTGATGCCGTGCTTGCGGTCCCAGACGCCGGTGAGCACGGTGGTCCAGGACGGACCGGAGATGCTGGTGTGCGGTGCGATCGAACTGCGGCTGAGCAGGCCCTCGGCGCTGAGCCGCAGCAGGTTGCGGGCATTCGCCTGCTCGATCTTCGAGTACAGAACTCCGTCGATACCGATCAGCACCACCTTGCTCACCCGGCCGCGGGCGCGGGCGGTGCCCGAGGCGAGGAGTGTGAGCGCCGCCGCCGCAACGGTTTTCGAAAACAGCCGCCTCCGGTTCATGATCCGAACCATGCGGGCCGCGGACCATCCGCCGGAAGGTTTCCGATCGACTGTTCATGGACGTTTCATCGGCAACCCCACCGCGCGTCGCCTCGCTGAACGACATCTGAATTTGCGATAGCTTTCCGCTATACATGCAGTTCACCAGTGGATGGACGGGCAGTGAACGGGCGATATCGAGTTGACACCGGCGGGCCGGTGTAATTGTCTGACGCGCATGCCGCCCAGCGCCGACCGCCGGACCACCGAGCCGGGCCCCCGCATCGCCGCCATCGCCGATCTGCACATGCGCGACGCCGTCGCCGGACGCTTCCGGCCCGCCTTCCTCGACCTGGCCGAGCACGCCGACGTCCTACTGCTCGGCGGGGATCTGACCGAGGGCGGACGACTCCACGAAGCGCGGCTGCTGTGCGAGGAGGTCGCCGACCTGCCGGTGCCGGTCGTCGCGGTGCTGGGCAACCACGACCACGACCGGCGGCAGGGCTACCGCATCGCCGCGATGCT
This sequence comes from Nocardia sp. NPDC050710, assembly GCF_040654375.1. Lineage (NCBI taxonomy): Bacteria > Bacillati > Actinomycetota > Actinomycetes > Mycobacteriales > Nocardiaceae > Nocardia > Nocardia sp. NPDC050710. The sequence goes on from NZ_JBFAHV010000001.1 coordinate 627,561, forward strand.
CACCGAACTCGGCATCGGCATGCTCGACGGCGGCGCCGTCACCCTCGAACTGTCGGGTACCAAGGTCGGCGTTGCGGGCGTGATGGGCGGCAGCGGCGGCTTCCCCGATTACCCCGGCAACCCGGACGAGGGCACCGTCGAACACCGCGCACGCATGCGCCGCGGACCCCTGGACGCCCGGCGTCTGCGCACCGCGCTGGACACCCTCGACTGCGATATCCGCATCGCGCTGACCCATTTCGCTCCGATCGTGGCGACTCTCGCGGGCGAACCACCGAAGATCTATCCCGGCCTCGGCTGCCACGAACTGGGCGAAGCGCTCGACGGCGGCCGCGCCGACCTCGCCATCCACGGACACGCGCACGGTGGCAGCGAATTCGGGCGAACCGCGGGTGGGGTACCGGTGCGCAACGTGTCGTACCCCGTACTCGGCCGCCCGTATGGGGTATACGAGGTGGAACCACGCTGAGCGGACAGTGTTCGGTCGAATTCGCAGGAATCCTGCGATCGAGCGCCGATAGTGTCCGCACAGCGTAGCGCCGGGCGGCTCACTCCGTGGCGTCGAAGGCCCAGACGGCGGCGGGGCGGCCGGTGGCCTTGGTGCGGCGGCGTTCGGCGGTGCGGGCCAGGCCGGGGATGGCGGCGAGGGTGCGGTTGAGGTTGGCCGGGTCGGGGCGGATGCCGAGCAGGGCGGTGCTGAGCTCGACGGCGCGGGTGGCGGGGAATTCGGTGCCGGTGAGCGCCCGGGTGAACGGCAGATCCTTCCAGAGCAGGCGGGCGAGGTGACCGCGGGCGACGTCGGCGATGCGATTGTGATCGAAAGCGAGGGCGGGGACCTCGTCGAACGGAACCCAGTGCGCCGCACCGTCGTGCGAGTCGACGACCGCCCACATGGCGATGGACAGGGTCGGGCCGCGCGGATCACGATTGGGTTCGTCGAAGGTCACCAGCTGACCGACCGCACCGATCGCGGCCTCGGGCACCCCGAGCTTGGTGTGCACCGCCCGTCGCGCGGCGAGCGCCAGGCGCTCACCACGCCCGAGCAGCACACCCGGCAGCGCCAGCGCACCGGTGAACGGCTCGTGTTCGCGCGGCGCGACACCGATCGTGACCGTCGCATCGTCGGGCCAGAACCGCAGCGTCACCACATCGACCGAAACCACCGATTGCTCCACGCCGCCCCATCCTGCCGCACCCGGGCCCCTGCGGAGCGGTGACTCCCCGACTCCTCTGCTGCGTCGACCGACGGCCGGGCCGGTCGACGGCACTTTCGACCGGACGATCACGCACACCGAGATCGCCGACCGTCGAAATTATCCGACTGTTAGCTGAAGTCGTGAATTCGAGACCTACTGGCGAGACTTTTCCTCCGGGTGAGGCAAGTTGCGCTCGTCCAGGAGCGTCTTCATCGCGTCTTTGAGCCACGCGATGTCCTTCGCCAGACGGAGTTCGCGCTCGGCAGGCGCCCGCAGGCGCGCGGCCAGGTCGTCTTTATGGGAATGTCGCGTTAGCACCGCACTGCTCTTTCTTCAGCCTGTATCGATTCGGACTGCGAGGCGAGCGTGCCGACCAGAATAGATCCCGACACAGGCCAGCAGCCGAGCTAGCTTGCACGTAGAAATTACTGACTCCAGTTTAGCGCTGGAAATGCTGCTCACGTTCGACGCAATACTTTCGAAGACTGTTCGGCGCGCCCGACCGAACATCCTGTCAGGCGGATAGCCCCGCGATTGCGACCGATACGGCGAGGTCCGCGCCATCGGAGGTCGTGCGGACCCGGGACCGCCGAGTTCCTCCTCGAACAAGGAGGTCCAGTCGGCGCGATGCGGGGCGGTCAAGAGTACTTCCTTGGCGGGCACTCGAATTCCGTTAATACCCAATGGCTCCGACACGATTCAGGCTTAGGCGGCACGTCGTCTGATGCACGCCACAGCGACGTTGACCGTTCACCCTCTGGATGCACCATCGCGGAACGGGAGAATTTCGGACGCGCCAGGCGCGCGGCGCGAACATCCCCGGAATGCGGTCATGATCGAGAGGGGACTGCCGCCCACGCCGGTGCTCGGGGGGCGGTGCGCGTCATGGGGGGAGCCGACAACGGTGTCGGCTGCCAAGCTTCGGCACGGGAACATCTGTGCCGCAACGCATTTCAGGGAGTGATAGCACCGATGGGGAGACGCGAGAAACCGATCGATGTCCAATCGAGCCCCGTCGCCGCCTTCGCGGGTGATCTGCGGAAGCTGCGCGCCGCGGCGGGCAACCCGTCCTACCGACAGCTGGCCAGCGTGGCCCTGTACTCCCCCTCGGTGCTCTCCGACGCCGCGGGCGGCCACCGGCTGCCGACGCTACCGGTGGCCATCGCCTTCGCCCGGGCCTGCGGGGGCGACCCGCACGAGTGGGAGCGGCGCTGGCGCGAGGCCCGCGGCGACAGCACTCCGACCGAACCGCTACCGATCGTCGCGGTCGATGACCAGGCCGAGCCCGGACAACCGCGCCCCGCCCAATTACCCATCGGCCCACACGATTTCGTTGGACGATTGGCCGAATTCGACGGTGCGAGGGCCGCCATGTCCGGTATCGCCGAATCACGGGTCCCGGTCGTGGTGCGCGGCCCGGTCGGCGTCGGCAAGACGGCGTTCGCGCTGCGCTTCACACATCAACTGGCCGAACAGTTTCCGGACGGCCAGCTTTTCGCCGATATGGCCGCCCGGCGCGCCGATGAGGCCGCCCCGCTCGAGGTGATGGCCGGTTTCCTGCACGCGCTCGGCGTACCGCCGGATCAGGTGCCGGAGGACGATATGCACCGGATCGGCCTGTACCGATCCATGCTCGCGGAGCGGCGGGTCATGGTGCTGCTCGACAATGTCCGCGACGAACCGCAGGTCCGGCCGCTGCTGGCGCGCTCGCTCAACAGCCAGATCGTGGTGACCAGCCGATCCCGGCTGCTCGGCCTGGACGGGGTGCGGCGCATCAGCCTCGGCCCGCTGTCGCGGGTCGAATCGTTGGACCTACTACGCCTGTTGATCGGCAGCGACCGGGTACGCGCCGAACACGCGGCGGGACTGCGCATTGCCGAGTTCTGTGGACATCTACCCCTGGCTCTGACCATCGCGGGCCGTAAGATCTCCGCGCAGCCAGGCCGTAGGCTCTCCGAGATCGCGGGCAGGCTGGCCGAGGGCGTCAATGTGGCGAACTGGCTGCGCATCGGCGATATCAGCCTGGCCGACGCGGTGCTGCCCGCTTATCTGTCGCGCCCGCCGCTGGCCAAACATGTGCTGCACATGCTGGCGGGCGGCGCGGACGAGGTCACCCCCGCGGCTTTGGCTCGGGCCCTGCACATTTCGATCGAGTCCGCCGAATACGCGATGGACAGTCTCATCGATGGCGGTCTGCTACACCGGGTTTCGGAGCCGGATCGCTACCTGATGTCACCTCTGATCGGCCAATTGGTCGCCCAGGAGGCCGATCGGTTCGCGCTGCGCCGTGGCCAGGATCAGCACGACACCGATCCGGTGCGCGCCGCGATCGGCTTCACCGAAGGGGGCTTCGTGCGCTGAGCGGTTGTCCGCCTTTGTCGTTCGTTTGTCCGTGCTCATTGCGGACACCGTGGTCGGAACCGAATTCGGGGTTAGTTTCGTCGAGTTCGATCGATCAGAATCAGCAGCTCATGAGGGAGCCAACGTGGTGCACGACATCCAGCAGGGCCGAGCGACAACCTTTCGAAACCTGCACGCGGAGGGCACATTCGTGCTCCCGAATGCCTGGGACGCGGTGAGCGCGGCGGTGATCGCGCAGGCCGGCGCGCCCGCGATCGCCACCACCAGCGCTGCGGTGTCCTGGGCGCTGGGGCGCACCGACGGTCAGCAGCTGAGCCGGGCGGAGGCGATCGGCCAGGTGGGCCGCATCGTCGCGGCGGTCGACGTGCCGGTCACCGCCGATATCGAAGGCGGCTACGGATCGGCCCCGGAGGACGTCGCGGCCACTGTCTCCGCCGTCGTCGCCGCCGGTGCGGTCGGGGTGAACCTGGAGGACTCCACCGCACCGGGCGGACCGCTGTTCGATCGCGCGGCGCAGCGGGAGCGCCTGCGCGCCGCCCGCGACGCCGCCGCCACCGCGGGACTGCCGGAGTTGGTACTCAACGCCCGCACGGACGTGTACCTGTTCGGTATCGGCGCACCCGAGGACCGGTTCGACGAGGTGCTGGCCAGGGCCGCCGACTACGCCGAGGCAGGCGCGGACTGCCTGTTCGTTCCCGGTCTGCTCGACCTGGAAACCCTGGCCGATCTGGCGGGCAAATCCCCGCTGCCGCTGAATGTGATGACCGGACCCGGCGCACCCGCGGTGCCCGAACTGGCGGGCACCGGCGTACGCCGGGTCAGCCTCGGCCCGGCACTCGCCCAGGCCGCCTACGGCGCGACCGCGGCCGCGGCCCGCGAACTGCTGGACACGGGCACCTACACCGCGCTGGCGGACGCGCTCGACTTCGGCGCCGTGGAATCGCTGCTGCGCTGACCTGGTCCGCGTATCGCACCACCGTCCGCGGCTGACAAGGAATTTCGATGAACGCAACCCGAACCACCGATCGCACCGGCGTTTTCGCCGCCCTGCGGGAGACCCCACGACCGGTCGTCTATCTACTCATCGGCGTGCTGGTGAACCAGCTCGGCGCCTTCGTGCAGACCTTCCTGGTGCTCTATCTGACCCATCGCGAATTCACCGTCGGCCAAGCCGGTATCGCGCTCACCGCCTACAGCGCGGGCGCGGTCTTCGGCACCATGCTCGGCGGCGAACTCACCCACCGCCTCGGCCCGCGCACCACGATCATCACCGCCATGACGGGCTCGGCCGCGCTGCTGACGCTGATCCCACTGCTGGCCAGGCCCGGCGTCTACGTCGTTCTACTGGTGGCGATCGCCGGCGCCGGATTGGTGACCCAGGCCTACCGGCCCGCCGCGGCGGTGCTGCTGGGCGATCTGATGCCGGAAGAGCATCGGGTAATGGGTTTTTCGATGATGCGCATCGCCCTGAACATGGGCGCCGCGCTGGCGCCGCTGGTCGCGGCGGCGGTCATCCTGATCGACTGGAACCTGCTGTTGTGGCTGGACGCGGCAACGGCACTCACCTACGCCGCGCTGGCACTGCTACTGCTGCCGAATGTCGCGGTGGCCGAGGACGCCCCGGATCCGGTGCCGGACCAGCGCACCGGCTACGGCGTCATCCTGCGCGATCGGCGCTACCACCTGTTCCTGGCCTCGGTACTGGTGGGTTCGATCATCTACGTGCAGTACACTGTCGCGCTGCCGCTCGACATCACCGCCGACGGTCACTCCACCGGGCTCTACAGCGCGGTGCTGGTCACCGCGTCGGTGGTGCTGATCCTGTGCGAGCTGAAGATCACCTCGTACGTGAAACACCTGCGCCCCAACATCGTCGGCGCGGTCGGCACCGCGATCATGGGTCTCGGGGTGGCAGGCTACGCGCTGGCCGGGCACGGTGCGGCACCGATCATCCTGGCGACCGTCGTCTTCGTCTTCGGGGTAATGGTCAACGGCCCCACCATGTTCGCCTACCCGTCCACCTTCCCGGCCGCGGTGCGGGCCCGTTATATCGGCACCCACCAGGCCACCTTCGGTCTCGGAATGGCGCTGGGACCGACGCTGGGCGTGCTCGCGTGGGAACAGCTGGGCGCCGGGATCTGGCCCCTGTGCGGCGGGCTCGGCCTGTTCGCCGCGTGGTGCGCCTACGCGGGTATCCACGAGAACAAAACGCCCGCGTGAGATAGCCTCGTGCCCGCGAGGGTGCCTGTCCGCGTAACTTGCGGAACAGGCACTTTCGCGTTTCCGCCGAACGACAGACCGCCCGAGTCCGGATCGAGGCCACAATGAATCTGACATCCACCCTGCCCGCCGAGCGACGCGCGCACGTCGAGGCCCGGCTCCGTGGCAATCTCATCGCCTGGTTGACCACCGTCCGCCCGGACGGCAGACCCGACAGCGTCCCGGTGTGGTTCCTGCTGCGCGAGGACGACACATTCCTCATCTACAGCCAGCCGAAGAAGCTCAAGCTGCGCAATATCCGGGAGAATCCGCATGTATCCCTCGGGCTCGACGTGACCGATATCGGCCGCGATATCGTCCGCGTGGAGGGCATCGCGCGACTGGCGGACGATATCGCGCCCGCCGACCGCGAACCGCAGTACGCCGCCAAATACGCCGAGCGCATCGGGGCGATGTTCGGCACAGCGCGGGCGTTCGCCGAATTGTTCACCGAACCCGTCGTCATCACGCCGCGCCGGCTGTACACCAGCGGTGGTGTGGCGACGCTGGACTGATTTCGCCCGATACAGACGAAGGTGGTGGCGTTCGCGACGCCACCACCTCGGTCGGATACCCGGACCGGTTAGTCGACGGTCACCTCGAACAAATCCAGTTGCAGCAGCTGCGACACCGCCACGTCGTGCGTGCGCGTCGACCAACCCGACTGAACCTTCTGGAACCACAGCGGAATCGCGGGCATATCCCGCAGAATCTGCCGCTCGGCCTGCTGGTACAGCGCCCACCCCGCGCGCTCGGAGGGCGCCGCGTCGGCGCCCGCCAGCAGCGAGTCGACCACCGGGCTCGAATAGGTCGACCCGTTGACCGCGCCACCGGTGCGGTAGATCGGGTTGAGGAAGTTCTCGATGGACGGATAGTCGGCCACCCAGCCTGACCGGAAGATCGTCGTGATCTTCCGGTCGTTGATCAAGGTGCGGAATTCGCCGAAGGTCGGCACCGGCGCGTAGCGGCATTCCCGGCCCAGCGCCCTGGTGATGGTCACACACGCCGCATCGATCCACACCTGGTTCGCCGAGTCGTCGTTGGAGGTCAGTTCGATCGGGCCGGTGAAGCCGGTGGACTCGAACAGCTGCCGTGCCTTCTCCGGCAGGTAGGTGCAGGACTCGCCGCATTGGCCCGCCACATGTCCGGGCACATTCGACGGCACCAGCCCATCGGCGAGCAGCTTGTCACCACCGAATGCGGTATCCACCACGAACCGACGATCGATCGCCATCGAAATCGCCTGCCGCAGAGACGGATCGCCGTACCTGGGATCGTAAAGCGGAAACGAGATCGATTGGACACCCAGGTAGGGGTGCGACAGATTGCGGCCCGCCAGTTCCGTCTTGTAGCGTCCGCCCGCGAGCGCGTCGGCGGGTACGAAATCGAGGTAGTCGAGTCTATTCGCCACCACGTCGGCGTAGGCGTCCTCGAGCCGTGCGTAGAACCGGAATTCGACACCGTCCACGCGCGGCTTGCGTGCGCCCGCATAGTCGTCGTTGCGGTGCACCACGATGCTCCTGCCCGGCGTGTGCGCGGCGAAACGAAAGGCGCCGTTGCCGATCGGGTGCGCTTCGAAACCGGACCGGTCGGTGAAGAAGCTGGCGGGCAGCGGGAAGAACGCCGCATAGCCCAGGGTCGTCGGGAAGGCCGAGAAAGGTTCGGACAGGGTCACCTCGAAGGTGCGGTCGTTCATGGTCCGCAGACCCGAAAGCCGCTCCGCCGAACCATTATTCGCCTCCTCGTACCCCGCGATATGCGACAGGTAGGTAGCGCCCTGCAATTTATTGGGGCCGTATGCCGTGTAGTTCCAGGCGTCGACGAAATTCCGCGCGGTGACCGGTGTCCCGTCGTGGAAGGTCCAGCCGGGCCGTATCGTGATCGCGTAGACGCGCGAATCGGCGGTGGTGATCGATTCGGCGACCGCGTTGCGCGGCTCCGCCGTCGCGGTGTCGTACTCGACGAGACCGGCGAACAGCGCGTTCACGATCTTGACACTGTCGCGTTCGGTCGCGTCCCCGGGAATGAGCGGCTTCTCCGGTTCGGTTCCGTTGTAGCTGACCAGTTTCCGGTCCGGATCACCCGCGGCCGGATCGGTCTCGCACCCGGCGGTGAGCAGCATCGCGCAGGTGACGGCGGTGATCCCGGCGGCGAGTCGAAGCACGGTAGTCATCTCGACAGCTCAGCAGAGCCCCCGTTTGACCGATAGGCCTCGCGAACAACGGCGAACAATCGGACACCCTGAGCGGCAGGCGCTTTCACCAGCTGCACCGGCGCATCCGGTCGGCGGTGGGTTGACGTTCTGACCCGCGAGGGGTGTCGGACAACCCGCATCGACCCATTGACTGGCTCTCAGCGAGTTCACAATCACAGAGAGTCGGACGGACATGAGCCGTATCCCGTCGCCCCGCCCTTCGATGTCGCCGCACGCGCCCGCGACCGAACGGTAGGAATCCCCCGTGTCCACCGAGGCCGCACCCGTATCGCCGCGACGCCGCGCCGCCGACGGGCCGGCTTTCGCCGTCCAACTGATCGGCACCCTCACCGCGCTCGGCACCGCGATCTGGGTCTCCACCCACCTGCATCCGAGCCCCACGCTGCACGGCATCGCCCTGTTCGCGCACCTCAGCGCACTGGTCTTCGGTTTCGGCGCGGTGCTGCTCGCCGACTATTTCGTACTGCTGTGGCTGCTCGGCCGAGCGGATTTCGCCGAGACCATCGCCACCATCGGTCGTCTGCATCCGCCGATCTGGCTGGGCCTGGCGGGCTTGGTGGCCAGCGGGACGCTGCTGGAGCCGAATCTCGCGGCGACCGCGACGCGGGTGAAGCTCGCGCTGGTGCTCGTCGTCGCCGTCAACGGCCTGCAGGCGACGGCGCTCGGCACGCGGATGGCGGCCGCCGGGGCGACTCCAGGTCCCGGCCTGCTCGCCCGGGGCGCATTGACCGCCCTCGTCTCCCATCTGTGTTGGTGGGGCGCGATGGGGATCGGGTTCTGGACCACTCGGTCCTGACAGAAAGAGGAGTACAACCATGCGATCACTACGAGTCGTCGCCTGCGTGGCCGCGGCCACACTCGCGGCCACACTGGCCGCCTGTGGCGGCGACACCGCACCGCCCGCGGGCCCGGCGGGCCCCGCCATCAGCCTCAACACGACCGAACCGGAGAACACTCTGGTACCGGGCAACACCACCGACGCGGGCGGATCGAAGATCATCCGCAGCTTGTTCAAGGGTCTGGTCGAATACGACGCGAAGACCTCCGCGCCGCGCAACGCCATCGCGGAGTCGATCGAGAGCACCGATTCGCGGACTTTCACCATCAGAATGCGGCGAGGGTGGACCTTCCACGACGGAACACCGGTCACCGCACGGAGTTTCGTGGATGCGTGGAATTACACCGCATACGCGCCGAACAACCAGCAGGGTGCCGGGTTCCTGTCGCAGATCGAGGGCTTCGACAAGGTCTACACCGTCGATCCGGACGGCCCCGGGCCCCGACAGGCCCCGGCTCCGACCGCGCGTGAACTATCGGGCCTGCGGATCGTCGACGACCACACCTTCGTCGCCACCCTCGCCCAGGCCTTCCCCGCCTTCCCGACCAGCCTGGGGCTCATCGCGTTCGCACCGCTGCCCGCCGCGTTCTTCACCGACCGGGCGCGCTACGAGGCGCATCCGATCGGCACCGGTCCGTTCGAATTCGTCGCGCACGAGAAGGGCACCAAGCTGGTGGTCCAGCGCTACGACGGCTACGCGGGCGAGCGCAAGCCGACCATCGCGCGGGCGGAATTCCGCTTCAGTCCCACCCTCGAGGGCGCCTACGCCGATGTGGTCGCCGACCGACTCGACTTCCTCGAGGTGCTGCCGGGCGACGCGCTGGTCGGCGGCCGCTACAAGCAGGATCTGGCCGGACGTCACTTCATCCGGGCCGGTGCGGGCCTGCAATCGCTCACCTTCCCGCTCTACGACCCCCGATTCGCCGATCCCGCGGTGCGGCGGGCCATCTCGATGGCCATCGATCGGCAGGGCGTCATCGACAAGATCTTCACCGGGGACCGCACTCCCGCCGAGGGCCTGGTGCCCCCGACCGCCCGCGGATCGACGCCGGGGCAGTGTGGTCCGAGCTGCACCTATCAACCTGCGGCGGCCCGGCAGTTGTTCGACAGCACCGGATTCCAGGGGCCGATCGAGATCACCTCGAATATCGACTCGGCCAACGAGAAATGGCTGACCGCGGTCTGCGCGTCCATCACCGAAGTACTCGGCCGGGAATGCCGTTTCGTTCCGGTGTCCACCCTCGGTGAATTCCGCAGATCGATCAACGGACATCAGATGCACACGATGTACCGCACGGGTTGGGTGCCGGATTACCCGTCGATCGAGAACTTCCTCAACCCGCTCTACCGCACCGGCGGATCCTCCAACACCGGCCTGTACTCGAATCCCGCCGTCGACGCGCTACTCGCCCAGGCGGATTCGACGGTCGGCGAACAGGATTCCTACGCCCTGTACCAACAGGCCGAGCGCCTCGTATTGCAGGATATGCCCGCGATCCCGCTGGTGATTCCCGGTGTCCAGACCGGATGGTCGACGCGATTGCGCAACGTCGTCGTCACCGCCTTCCGTGACCTCGATCTGGAGACGGTGACCGTGGCCACCGCCTCTGCACCGGCCAAGTAGTCCCCTGCACCCAAGCCCTGAACCGCGCGAAAGCACTGCGGTTCAGGGCTTTTCGCGGTATGTCCGGGCCCGGCGTCGGTGGGTTGATGTTCGGACCCGGCAAACAGTGTCGGACAACGCAACCGACGCCTTCACTGAATCGCAGAGCTCCCGTAGCGGACCAGCTCCGACAGACCAATCCAGACTCAGGTGGAAATGTGATCGATCACGAAGTCGACGTCCTGGCGATCGGCGCCGGCCCCGCGAATCTCGCGCTGGCCGTCGCGCTCGAGGAATCCGGTGCGGTGCGCCTGGCCGAGAACACGGTGGTGCTCGAACAGCACCCCGACGTCAAGTGGCAGCGCAATCTGCTGCTCCCCTGGGCCCGCAGCCAGGTGTCGTTCCTCAAAGACCTTGTCACCCTGCGCAACCCGCGCAGTCGGTTCTCCTTCTTGAACTTCCTGCACGAGCGCAAGCGCCTCGACGAGTTCGTCAACCTCTCCACATTCAACCCGTATCGGTGGGAACTGTCGGAGTACCAGCAGTGGGTCGCGCATTCGCTGGAGCGGGTGCGGGTGCGCTATGACGCGCGCTGCGAGAGCATCGCACCGCGGCGCACCGGCGATGGCAGACTGACCGGCTGGACCGTCACGCTCACCGACGGCAGCACCATCGGCTGCCGCGATCTCGTCATCGGAACCGGACGGGATCCGCACATCCCCGAGGTCTTCCGGAAGCTGCCTTCGGATCGGGTGATCCACAGCACCCAGTACTGCACCCGCATCGCCGAGATGCCGACCGATCGCCCGCTGCGTCCGGTGGTGATCGGTGGCGCCCAGAGCGCCGCGGAGATGTTCATGGCGGTACACACCGACCTGCCGCGGAGCACGCCGACCATCGTGATGCGCTCGATCGGCTTGCAGAACTACCAGACCAGCAAGTTCGTCAACGAACTGTTCTTCCCGTCCTTCGTCGACGAGTTCTATCACTCCAAGGCCGAGGTGCGCGGTCGCATCCTCGACGAGGTCCACCTCACCAACTACGCGGGCCTGGCCCCGCCGTTTCTCGACGAGCTGTACTCGATGCTCTATCAGCAGCGGATGCTCGGCCGGGAGCGCTCGGTGGTCCGTGCCATGACCGAGGTCGTCGGCGCGCGGATGGAAGGCGAGGAGGTGGTGCTGGAGCTGCGCGACCGCAAGAGCGGCAAGGTCGAGCCGATGCGCTGCGACGTGGTCCTGCTCGGCACCGGCTACGAACAGCGGATGCCCGCGATCGTGCGGGATCTCGCCGACCGGCTCGGACTCATCGATGTCGAGGTGAGCCGCCGCTACCGCCTCGAGCTCGGCGAATCCGCCTGGGGCGCGGTCTATCTGCAGGGCGTCAACGAGGCGACGCACGGCATCTCGGACACCCTGATCAGCGTGCTGGCGCACCGCTCCCAGGACATCGTCGACGACATCCTCGATCGCCGCCACGTCACTACCGGCGTATTCCCGGAAAGCCGCACGGCATGACAGAGATTCGCAGGCTCGACCGGGCCAATCTCACCGAGGCCTATGGCGTGGCCTCCGAGCGACTGCTGCCGTGGGAGGCACTCAACGCGCCATTCGAGGGCGCGTGGTGCGTACTGGCACCCGGCGGTATCTCCGCGGCGCACGCCCATCACGAATACGAGCTGTTCATCGCGATGAAGGGGCGCGCGACCATCGACGTCGATGGCGAGCGCCGGGAATTCGCGGCGGGCGATCTGGCGCACCTGATTCCGGGCACCACCCACCACGTGCACAACGAGGGCGACACCGATTTCGAGTGGTACGCCATCTGGTGGGACCCGGACATGTCGGCGAATTTCACCGCCCGGCACGCGAATACCGAGGCATCGTCATGACCGGTCCGACCATTGTCATCTCTCCCGCACCGACCGCGAACGGTGATCTGCACCTGGGACATCTGGCAGGACCTTTCCTCGCCGCCGACGTCTACACCCGCTACGCCCGGTCCGCCGGGCGGGAAGTGTTGTTCGGCACCGGGGTTCAGGACACCTCCACCTATGTCGCCACCACCGCGCATCGCCTCGGCATCGATGCCCAGGCCCTGGTCGAACGCTCGGCCAAGGAAGTCGAGGCGACACTGGCCGCACTCGGCATCGCCGTCGACGCGTTCACGGGGTGGGAGGAACGGTTCACCTCCTTCGTCACCCGGGTCGTCGCCGACCTGCGCGCCAAGGGCGCGGTGCGGTTGCGCCCCATGCCGTTCCCCTATTCGACGCGCACCGGCGAATACCTGGTCGACGGACACGTCGCGGGCACCTGCCCGGTCTGCCTGGCCGACAGCTGCGCCGGTCTGTGCGAAAGCTGCGGGCACGCGGTGACAGCGGGCGAACTGCTCGACCCGCGGTCGACTCGGGATCCCGAGGATGTACTCGAGATCCGTGAGGTGGAGGTGCTCGTACTGCCGCTGGAGCGGTATCGGCAGCGGCTGCGCGCCCATTTCGCCGATGCCGCGGGGGTGCTGCGCCCGCATGCCGCGCAGGTGCTGGACGAGCTGCTGGCCCAGCCACTGCCGGATTTCCCGGTCACCTATCCGATCGGCTGGGGTATCCCGGCGCCGGAATTGCCCGGCCAGGTGATCAATCCGAATGCCGAGCCGGTCGCCTGGACGATGTACTGCGCGCTGCTCGCGGCCGAAAACCGTGGGCTGGAGCCGGGTTCGGAGGACGCGCTGTTACGCACCGACGCGCACGCGCGGGTCGTCTACTTCCTCGGCATCGACAATATCCATCCCTTCGCGATCTCCGGGCTCGCCATGCTGCTGGCGCTCGGCGAGGACTACGCGCTCCCGAACCTGTTCCTCACCAACGAGTTCTACGAGCTGCGGCACGAGAAGTTCTCCACCAGTCGCGGTCACCTGGTCTGGGGCCGTGACCTGGCGACGCAGGTTCCGCGCGATCTGATTCGCTTCCACCTGGCCTCGAACAGTCCGGAGTTGCAGCGCACCAGCTTCAGCCGGGAAGAACTGGTCGCGCTCACCCGCACCAGGTTGGTCGAGCCGTGGAATCGGGTAGCCGCCAAGGCGGATGCCTGGGTCTGGCGCGGTACGCTGCCGATCTCGGAGCGGGGCCGGGCCGACGCGCTGCGCGTGGTGGACCGTTTCCGCGTGGCCTACGAGCTGCCCGGTTTCAGCCTGCACCGGGCGACCGAGACACTTACCCAGCAGCTGGCCAGGCTGGACCGGATGACAGTCACCGAGGGCGGCGACTTCTGCCACCAGATCGATGTGCTGGTGCGCTGCGCCGCACCGATTCTCATCGACCTGGCCGCCACCGCGCTGGCGGGCAGCGACATGCTGCCCGGCACCGATCTGCGAGAGGTGGCCCGCCGCACCGTCATCGAGCCGGTACGGCTGCCGCGGCTGCAACCGGTCGAGGTCTGAGATGAGCAGGGTCCTGATCGCGGGCGCCGGGGTCACCGGGCTCATCACCGCGGTGCGCTGCGCCAGGGCCGGGCATCGGGTCACGCTGCTGGACCGGGGGCCGATCCCGAATCCGGCGGCGGGCTCGTTCGACCAACACCGGGCGGTACGCGCCCTGGCGCCGGGCGATCCCGCCGCCACCCGGGCCGCCGCCGCGCTGCACCGGCATTGGCTGCGGCTACAGGCACTGCTGGGCGGGGAGTTCTACCGCCGGATCGGGGTGGTCACCGCATGGCCCGCAGACCTCGTCGACGCCGCATTCGAGGTGGCCGCCCGGGCAGAGCTGCCACTCGCCCTGCTGCCACCGAAGGCCCTGCCGCATATCGTGCTGCCGGACCGGCATCTCGGGATCCACGAACCGGAGGCCGGGGTGCTGCTCGCGGAGCGGGTGCTGCATGCCGCGGGTCGCTGGCTGCGCGCCCATCCCGCGGTCACGCTGCGGCCGTGGTGCACCGTGGTCGGCGTCGACGCCGATGCCGGCAGGCTCACGCTGCACGACGGCACGGATCTCGGCGGCGATCTGGTGCTGTTGGCCACCGGCGCCTGGACCCGGGACCTGGTCGAGGCGCCGACGGTACTGCATCGCCAGACCACCGTCTATCTGCGCCCGCCCGCGGAACTGTCCGAATGGTGGGAGCAGGCGCCCAGCGCCGGACGCATCGGCGCGGACGGCACCGGCTGGCTCATGCCGCCGGGGGCGGGCACGCTGCTCAAACTCAGCTCATCCGAATTGTGCCGCCCGGTCGACACTTTCGCCGAAACCGACGACACCCGCGCCATCGCACGGCAGTACGTCGACCGCATCCTCACCGAACCGCATCGGTACCGGATCGCCGCCGTCAAGCAGTGCCACTACAGCGTCGACGCCGTGACCGGCGGCGCCGCACTCGCGCAACCGGGACCCGCGGTCTGGGCCCGCGCCGCCACCGGCGGCGACGGATTCCGCACCGCGCCACTGGTCGCCGATCACATCGTCGAACTCGCGGCCGCCGCCGGGCTGGCCGCCTGATGCCGGAGGAACACCAATCATGAACACCCCCAACGACGTTCTGCTCGCCATCGGCAGCGGACTCGAGCTGTATCGCGAATACCTCGTCGAATCCGTTGCCGCCCGGGCGCGCTCGCGCGGTCTGGATCTGGTGCTGATCAACAATATCGAACCCACCTGGCAGCACCCCTATTTCGATGAGATCGTGGTCGCGAACCTGTTCGACCACCAGATCCTGGCCGCCGAGGCGCGTAAAGTCGCCGCCCGGCGCCACGTGGTGGGGGTGCTGTGCTGGGACGAGCCGCTGGTGCAGCCCGCCGCCGATATGGCCGATGAGTTCGGCGTGCCCGGACTCACCGCGATCGGGGTGCGCGGCTGTCGCGACAAGAACCGCACCCGTGCGGTCCTCACCGCGACGGGCTTGGTGCAGCCTCGCTTCGAACTGACCAGCACGCTGGAGCAGGCACGGGCCGCCGCCGAGCGCATCGGCTATCCCGTGGTGGTCAAGCCGCAGGCGCTCGGCGCCAGCATGGGTGTCGTCAAGGCCGCGGACCGCGACGAACTCGACGCCGCCTTCGCCACCGCGACCGGCGCAAGCACCATCGGCGACGAACCCTTCCGCGGCACCGCCATTGTCGAGGAGTTCGCGGTCGGTCCTGAAATCAGCATCGACGCCGCGGTGTACAAGGGCGAATATCTGCCGATGTTCCTGGCGCGCAAACGCACCGGGATGGAGCCGTATTTCGAAGAGGTCGGCCACATGGTGGACGGCGCCGATCCGCTGCTCGGCGACGAGACCCTGCTGGACACCCTGGCACGGGCACATCGGGAACTCGGGGTGGACAACGGCATCACCCACACCGAGGTGCGGCTCACCGCGCGCGGCCCGCTCATCATCGAGGTCAACGGCAGGCTCGGCGGCGACCTGATCCCCTTCCTCGGCAAGATCGCCACCGGCATCGACCCCGGCGAGGTACTCGTCGACGTCGCGACCGGGCACCGGCCCGCGACCACCGCCCTGCGGCGCGCGGCCGCGGGCATCCGATTCGGCTATCCCGAACAGGATTGCGTGGTGCGCTCGGTGACGGTCCCCGAGCACGCACCGGGTCTCGTCACCGCGGCGGTCATGGTCGAGCCGGGCGCCGAGCTGCGACTGCCGCCCGGCGGCTATATCGCCCGGCACTCGTTCGTGGTCTGTGAGGCTTCCGACGCCCCGCGCTGCGCCGAATTGCTCAAGGCGGCAGCCGCGTCGGTCGAGTTGGTCGGCGAACCGCTGGAGCCGCTCGCGCCGGGCTCGACCTTCACCCTGCCCGCCGGATTGCTGGACGCCGACAAATGATCGACTACAACGGCCGCCGCTTCCGCAACCCCGACGGCGACGACGGCGTCGTCGCCGTGTACTACCAGACCGGAGACCTGGTATGGGCGCACTTCGCGGGCGGCAAGGTGCGCCGCGGCTCGCTCAACGGCACCTGCGACGCCGACGGCGTGCTGCGGCTGGCGTACACCATGGTGCTGCACGGCGGCGAAATCATTTCCGGCATCACCCGTTCCGAGCCGGAGCACACCGAAGCGGGTGTGCTGCGGCTGCGCGAGGAATGGGAGCGGTACGGGCCGAACGCGGCCACCGGAATCTCCTATCTCGAGGAGGTCCGGTGAATCAGCTGCTGCGCCGGTACCGCGAGCGTCTCTGGATCGCACCGAACTCGGTCGGCGGGCCCGCCGAAAATGGTTGCGCGACACCACGACCCGCCGAGCGGATCGCGGACCGCCGCACCCCCGGCACCGACCGCCGCTGGGCGGTGCTTGGTCGTGCCACCCCCGATCTGCTCGACTATCCGCCGACCCGCGGGCACGAGGGGACCTGATGCAGAGTCTCGAACAGCTTGTCCGCGGCCGCGTGCGTTACCTCGGCGACCCGGGATTCGACGCCGCGACCGCGCCGTTCAACAAGCGCTACGCCGATGTCCGTCCCGCCGTGGTGGTATCGCCGCGTGACCACGTCGATGTGGCGCGCGCAATCGGCTGGGCCAGGGACGCGGAGGTTCCGCTGGTCGCCCGCGGCGGCGGGCACAGCTACGCGGGCCACTCGGTCGGATCCGGCATGGTGCTGGATCTGAGTGGACTGGACGAGATCCACATCGATACCGCGACCGGGCTGGTGACGGTGGGCGGCGGCGTCCGCAGCGGCGCGCTGTATGCCGCGCTACAGCAGCACGATCTGGCGATTCCGCTCGGCAACTCCAATGACGTGGGCGTCGGCGGGCTGGTCCTCGGAGGCGGTGTGGCCGCGGTGTCGCGCGCCTTCGGACTCACCAGCGACGCGCTGGTGCGGACCGAGATCGTGCTGGCCGACGGCAGCACCCGGAGCTGCGACGCCACCGATAACGCCGACCTGTTCTGGGCCTGCCGCGGCGGCGGCGGCGGAAACTTCGGCGTGAACACCTCGTTCACCTTCCAGGCCCGCACCCCGGTACCGAGTTCCACCTGCCTGCTGCTGTGGCGGTGGCGCCACGCCCGGCCGGTACTCGCGGTCATGCAGGACATCATGGCCACCGCGCCGGACGAATTCGCGGCCCGCATCGGCGCGAGCCGCGCAGGCACCGAGCCCGGCGTCGTCTCGGTCATCGGCCAGCATCTCGGGCCCGCCGCCGAATTGCGCGAAATGCTCGCTCCCGCACTGGCCGTCGCCGATCCCGAGCGCGTCGAGATCGCCGACCGCGACTACTGGGATGCGAAAGACTATCTGCACCACGAGACCTCGGGCGACCCGTTCGCGGTCCGCACCCGATGCACCCCGAAACCGCTGGCCGAAGGCGGTATCGAGGCCATCGTGGATGCGGTCGACCGCTGGCCGGGTAGCGCCAACCCTGACGGCGCCGGTGTCGCGCTGTTCACCTGGGGCGGTGCGATCAACCGAATCCCCACCGCCGACACCGCCTTTCCACACCGCGACACCCTGTTCCTGATCTCCATGGATACCTCGTGGAGCAGCACGGATCCGGCCCAGACCATCTGGTGCAACCTCGAATGGCTCGACGGCGTGCACGAAGAACTCGGCTCGTACGCGACCGACGCCGCCTACGTGAATTTCACCGACCCCGCCCTCACCGACCTGTCCGCCTACTACGGCGCGAACCACCCGCGCCTGGCGCGTATCAAACACCGTCACGATCCCGACGGCTTCTTCCGCTTCCCCCAGGCGATCACCCCGCTCACATAAGGAGACCCGAGGATGACCCTCGTCGACGAACCCCGCACCGCACCACTGCCCGGCGCGGGCGCCGAAATTATCGCTCGCGCACAAGCACTCGCGCCTCGACTGCGGGAACGCTCCGCGGAAATCGAACAGGCTCGCAGGTTGCCCGCCGATATCGTGGAGCAGCTGCGCGATGCCGGGGTCTTCCGGATGGCCTTCGCGCGCAGCTGGGGCGGCCCCGAGCTGACCTCGATCGAGCAGACCGAGGTGGTGGAGGCGCTGGCCTATGGTGACGCCTCGGTGGGCTGGTGCGCCATGATCGGTTCCGACACCGGGCTCTACGCCCGGTTCCTCGAGGAATCGGTCGCGAAGGAAATGTTCCCGAGCCTGGATATGGCGACCGCGGGCCTGCTGTTCCCCACCGGCCGGGCCGAGCGGGTGCCCGGCGGGTTCCGGCTCACCGGGCGCTGGCAATTCGGCAGTGGGATCACCCACGCCGATTGGGTGGTGTCCGGGGCTTTCATCCAGCGTGACGGCGAACCGGAACGCGATGCCTCGGGCGCGCCCGATTCCCGGCTGTTCCTGGTGCCGCGCGACCGGGTCGAGATCATCGACACCTGGCATACGACCGGCCTGGCGGGCAGCGGCAGCTGCGACTACCGCATCGCCGACGTCTTCGTGCCCGAGCAGCACACCCTCGAATTCGGCGTCGTCCGAGGCGAATCCGGTCCGCTGGCGCAGCCGGAGGTGCATATGCGGAATATGCCCGCGGTGCCGCTCGGCGTCGCCAGGGCGGCGCTGGACTACGCCCGCGCCGAATCCGCGGGCAAGGCAGACGATTACCGGGTCCAGGTGACCATCGCCGAATGCGAGGCGGACCTGCATGCCACCCGCTCCGGGGTGTACGCCGCCCTGCGCAGGCAATGGGAGATCCTCGACGGCCCGGGCACACTCGACGACCTGACCCCGAACGAGCGTGCCGCGCTGCCGCTTTCCCGCCTGCACGCCTTCCGCACCGCCCGCTCGATCGTGGGCAGGCTCTACGACCTGCGGCAGACCTCCGCCATCTACCGGCCGTCCCCGCTGGACCGCTGGCTGCGCGACACCAACACCATGTGCCAGCACATTGTCGCCCAGGACCGCATCCTGCAATCCGCGGGCGCCTACCTGATGGGCGGCACCCCCGCCTTCAAACTCTGCCTCGGACTCGTCCGATAGCCGCTCATCCGGCCGGTTCGGAGGCCCCGAACCGGCCGGATGCGGCGACCCGCACCGAAACCGCGCACCCGGCCGCAACCTTCCGGTATCGTCCCACTCGCTCCGAAAAATCTCGTGTACCAGCACTATTGAGTCGCTCGGGCGGCGGATTAACAAATCACGGAAGCGGTAGTGAACAATTCAGCGGTGCGAGAACTGTGGGACCGGACCTACCTGGCGTTGCTGCCATGGACCGACATTCCCCGACGCGAGCTCGATGCGCAATGTCGGCAGGCCGTGATGGCGGCGCTGGTCCCACTCTGGGGCGAATGTGATGCGGCGCTGCTGGACGGTCCGGCGACCGACGAGCAGGTACACGCCATCGTCGCCGCGCAGGCCGCCTACGGGCTCGGCTGGCGCGACGCCGTCCTCGGCGATATCGCGATCCGGGCGCGAGCCGCCGGACTCGGCGACGGACCGGGGCGACTCTGGGCACCGCCGGAACGCTGGAATCTCGGGCGGGGCCGCGCCTTTCGCGCCACCCTGCGCGACAATCTGGCCTTCTTCGCGCGCCACCCGCGCTCGCAGGAACTGCGGCTGGTGCGCACCGTCCGCGCGGCCGTCACCGCCGCGGAGGCCGACCCACGCACCGCGCTCACCCTGCTGTATCGCGCGGCCTGGACCGAGCATGCGACCGAGCGGCTCGGTTGGAGCGACGCCGAATGGTGGCAGTACCTCGGCATCGATGAACTCACCACCTGGGCGGTGATCGCCCTGCGTATCCCGATGGACGACCCGGACCGCGCGGGCTGGGCGGTCGAGGAGGTCGCC
Organism: Nocardia sp. NPDC050710; assembly: GCF_040654375.1. NCBI lineage: Bacteria > Bacillati > Actinomycetota > Actinomycetes > Mycobacteriales > Nocardiaceae > Nocardia > Nocardia sp. NPDC050710. The sequence goes on from NZ_JBFAHV010000001.1 coordinate 647,719, forward strand.
GAGGCCGTCAGCCCACCCGACTGGACCTGGGCCGGCACCGGACTGCCCGACGACTTCCTCGACGCGGCCTTCGACACCCTCGCCCTGCCAGTCCGCGAATTCTGACCGGCCCGCGAGCCGGTCGAGCGCATCCGAGCCGACGCGGCGGCTACTCGACCAACCCGTCGGGGGTGAGCTCCAGGTGACGGGTCACCCCGATCTCGTCGAGGAAGCGCGGATCGTGGCTGACCACGAGGAGCGCGCCCTCGAAACCGGCCAGGGCCTGGGTGAGATGCTCCAGACTGGGCAGGTCGAGGTTATTGGTGGGTTCGTCGAGCAGCAGCAGACGCGGAGCCGGATCGGCGAGCAGCAGCATGGCCAGCGCCGCGCGAAGGCGTTCGCCGCCGGAGAGTGCGGCGGCCCCGACATCGGCATCGGCGCCGCGAAACAGGAAGCGGGCCAACTGGGCTCGGATCTGTTCCGCGGACGCCTGCGGTGCCGTCGCCGCGACATTCTCGAAGACCGTACGCCGCTCGTCGAAGATGTCGAGGCGCTGTGGGAGCATGCGCCACGGCACCTTCGGCGGCGCCTGCGCGATCCGGCGCAGCAGCGTGGTCTTACCCACGCCGTTGCGGCCGGTGAGGGCGATCCGCTCCGGCCCGGTGACCAGCAGCGAGACCGTGGGACCGCAGGCCAGCCGCACGTCGTCGAGGTCGATGACGTCCTGCCCCGGGTACAACCGGGTGCCGGGTAGTTCGACGCGGATCTCCCTGTCGTCGCGCAGCAGTTCCTCGGCCTGCTGGAGTTGTTCCTTGGCGGTGTCCAGCTTCTCGATGTGGCTGTTGCGCAGCTTGCCCGCCGACACCTCGGCGGCCCGTTTGCGCGCTCCCATGACGATCTTCGGTTCCCGCTTGTTCTCGTACATCTTCTTGCCGTAGCGCTGCCTGCGATCCAATTTGATCCGGGCCTCGACGAGTTCCTTTGCCTGCTTGCGCACGTCACCGCGGGCGTCGCGGATCGCGGCGCGAGCGGTGTGCTGCTCGGCTTCGATAATCCGCTCGTACTCGCTGAAATTGCGGCCGAACAAACGGAGTTCGCCTCGGCGCAGCTCCGCTATGGTGTCCGTCCGCTCCAACAGCTCCCGGTCGTGGCTGACAGTGAGCACGGTGCCGGAGAATTGTGCGAGGACCTCGTACAGCCGTTCCCGCGCATGCTGATCCAGATTGTTCGTCGGCTCATCCAGCAGCAGCACCTCGGGTTCGGCCAGCAGTTGGGCCACCACGCCCAGCAATACGGTCTCGCCACCGGAGAGTGTCTCCAGCGTGCGGTCCAGTTGCTCGGCCGAATCGGCCAGGTAGTGCAGTCCCAGCCTGCCGAGCAGGGCTACCGCGCGTTCCTCCACATCCCAGACATTGCCGACGATGTCGAAGTCGCGCTCGTCACCGGACCCGGATTCGATGCGGTGCAATGCCTTCCGGATCCCGGCGATGCCGAGGACGGCATCCACCCGCTGCCCCGGCGCCAACCCGAGATCCTGCCGAAGGTAGCCGACCCGACCCGACGCGGTCACCCACCCCCGGGCGGGTGTCAACTCTCCGGCGATCAACCGCAGCAGCGTCGACTTGCCCGCGCCATTGCTACCGACCAGGCCGATATGCCCGGACCCGACCGCGACACCGAGCCCCTCGAAGACCGGGGTGCCATCGGGCCAGGAGAAAGTGATATCGGAAATAGACAGATAGGTCATGTGTACCCCTGAGGTCGCGACGGAAACGCGGCGCGCGGACTGCGGGCCGCCCGAAGGCGCTACCTCATGAGAGCAACGGCATGACTCCGATCAACGGGGATAAGACTCGTCCAGAGTAGACACACCACCGCCAACCGGGCCAGTGATATTCCGATCACACCGCGATTCGCCCCGGTCGAGGCCCATCACGTTGTCGCGGGCGTCGCCTCGATCACCGCCATGACCTCGGCGGGCAGCGGATACGGCCGTTCCACGGGCAGCAGCGCGGACGCCGCCGCGAGATCACCCGCCGCCACCCACCGATGGATCTCCCTAGCGGTATCGGTGACATCGCTGATACCGGCGATCCACTCGTCGACATAGCTGTCGACCGCGTCCCCGCCGAGCCCGACCTGCAGCGATCGGTGCGGTAGCGGTCGGTGGTGCAGGTCGCGCTCGGGATCCCATTGGACGCGAACGGGACTCGTGCGCAGTAGGCGCGCCCATTCGGCGCGATCCGCATGCGTGTTCGGGGCGTAGTGACTCAGGCACGCGCTGGCCAGCGCCGCTTCGAATCCGCTGCGCCGGAGCGTGATCGCCAGCACCCGTTCCTGCCCCGGTTTCGTCGCCCACCCGCAGCGGTACATCATCCAGCGGAACGAGGGTTTGATCCAGGTCATACGCTCCCGTTTGAACGGCGCCACAAAGGTTCCGGCGGCGACCGCGGGATCCGCGATATGCGGCGAGTATGCCTGGTAGACCACGATGGTCTCGTCGTCGAACCGCGCCCTGATCTCGCGCGGCGGGATTACACTCATCGGCCGATCGTGGCAGCGCGACCGGCGTGACGGCAACGGAGTTTCGTGCCGCTACCGTATCCGGCCGTCGCGCGATGTTGTAATACAGCGGATGAACGGTCTCGCCTCCCGGTCCGTGGCGACCGGGTGTCTGTCCGCGGTGTGCGTCATCCTCGCGGTGGCGCTGCTGGCGACCGCGTGTGCCGGGGCCCCGGGCCGCAAGACCGAGGTCGACCGGCTGGCGACCGCGATCCGCGCCATGCCCGGGGTGGAGAGCTACTCGGCGAGCTATGCCAACGACATCACCCACGGCTCGGTCCTCGACCTGACCGTCACCATGCCGCACGCCTCCGAGGCACAGATCTCCGATGTGGCGACCCGAATCAACGACATCAAGCAGCGCGACTTCGAAAAGTACAGCCAGACAGCGGAATTCGTGGTCGGCGAGCGCATCACGGTGAAGCGGGCCGCCGAATTGGATCCCGCTGCCATCGCCGCCGACGCACGACGGCTCCGGCTGGTCGGTGCGGCCCTCCCCGGCGCGCGGGTCAGCTGGTTCCATACCTCGGCCGCCTCGTACGTCGACATTCGATCGGCGCCGAATACGGCGGATGCGGTGGCGGCGGTGCGCACCGAATTGGCGACCGAACCGCTGCAACTGACCGTGGCGGAGACCGGAGCCGAGCCGCTGTGGACCGTCGACTTCCCGTTCGACGCGGCCCGTGAGCAGCGGATCCGCCAGCAGCTGTCCGGACTTCCGATCCAGGTGACCGCCGTCGACATCAGGAACGGGCATCTCTGGAATCTGGCCGCCGGCGTCCGCGCACCCAAGTCCGCGTACGAGGATCTCACGGCCACCATCACCGCCGTCCGGCCGACCCGCGACCACCCGATGTACCTGCGCTGGGCCTGGAACGGCGGCGACCGCTCCGGCCCTCAATTCAGCGGCCTGGTGCACGTCGCGGGCTGCGACTACGGCAGCAACACGGCAGGAGAACAGAACCCGGAGCGCTACTACACCCCGGAGGCCGTCGCCCTGCAGCGCCGCCTCCGGATCGAATTCGACGCCTGCCGCTAGCCCTGGACCTGGATGATCGAGGTCAGTGGGTAGTCACCCTGACGGGCACGACCGCCGAGGAAGGTGAGTTCGAGAACGACTGCGGCGGAGACGATTTCGGCACCCGCCTGGGTGAACAGTTCGGCGGCCGCGGCGAGGGTGCCGCCGGTGGCGAGCACATCGTCGAGCAGCAGGATACGGCGGCCGGCGAGGTCGACGCCGTCGCCGGGGATCTCCAGCGCGGCGGTGCCGTACTCGAGGCTGTATTCGCGGGTCAGGACCGGCGGGGGTAGCTTGCCCGCCTTGCGCACGGCGAGCACGCCGGTACCGAGAGTGGCGGCCACGCCCGCGCCGAGCAGGAAGCCTCGGGCGTCGACACCCGCGACCAGATCGGCGTCGGGGGCGCAGGCGGCGAGGCAATCGATAACCGATCGGAAGCCCTCGGGGTCGGCGAAGACGGGGGTGAGATCCGCAAAACGCACACCGGGAGTCGGGAAATCATCACGCCACCTGGTCAGGCGTTCGATCTGTTCGGCCGCCTTCGCGGTCCGCTCGGCGACTACATTGTCGGATTCGATCGCCGCGTGCTTGCTCATCGACACCTCTCCATCGTCACTCACCCACACACACCTGTCACCGCTTCAACACCCAGCGGTCCATATTCCAGCCGGACCCCGCCTGGCTGGGGCCGGCCACACCGTTGTGCAGACCGTCGGCGAAGGCGATGGTGCGCGGGGTGACGAACAGTGGAATGCTCGGCATCTCCGACCACAGCAGGTTCTCGCTCTCGGTCAGCAGATTCAACTGGACGGTCGAGTTGTCGTCGGCCGCTAGCTGATCGGTGATCGCATCGTAACGGCCGTTACCGAATCGTCCGAAATTGAGCCCGTTACCCGTGCGCAACGCGCTGGTCGCCATCACCCCGGTCAGCGAACCCGCCGGACCGGGCATCGATGCGGTACCGCCGAGGACGGCGTCGACTTTGCCCTCGGTGAGCTGGGTGGGTGTGAAATCCGCGGAACCGGCGTCGACCACGGTGATTCCCGCGGGCTTACATGCTTCCGCGATCATCGCGACGGTGCGACCGCGGCGGTCATCCGGACCCAGGTAGCCGATGCGGATGGTCTGATTGGCCGCGGCCCCGGCTGCGAGCGTGCGGGTCGCACCGGGAATATCGGTGCCCTTGTAGCGGTCGGCGGCACCGGTGACCGCCGAATAGAACAGCGAATCCTGCTGCACGGTACGGGAATTCAGTGGCCCAGAACCGAGCCCCGAGGACGGCGCGTCCTGTGCCTTCCCGAGCTTGTCGAACAGCGCCTGCCGTGGCACGCACAGCGCGAAGCCGCGTCGGGCTTCGACCGAGCCGAAAACCCCCGAGGTCGCCAGCACCAGCTGCTCGGCGCCGCGCCCGGGCACCGTCTTCACGGAAAACCCGCCCAGGCTCAGATCCTTCACCGATTCGGCGTCCACATCCACGACGCTCACGGCGTTGTCCCCGACCTTCGACTTCAGATCGGAGGTCTTGCCGAAGATCACGATCCGGCCGGTCTCGGCCTTATTGCCCCACCACCGCTCGTTCGCGATCAATACCAGCCCGCCCTCCGGGCTGAAGGATTCGATCCGATAGGGGCCCGAGGACGGGAACCGCGACATGTCCAGGTCGCCCTGGCCCAGCTTCCACCCGGTGTTCCAGAATTCGGCGAGGCGTTGAATCGCCCCTGGATCAGCGGTCTGCAGGGCGTTCACGACGTTCGGCACATTCGCCGCCCGCGCCGCCACATGAGCGGGCATCAGCTCACCGGCGGTGAACAGTGTGCGCCACGGCAGGAAGCGCCGGCCCGGCCGGAACACCACGGTGGCGTCCTTGGAACCGGGCTGACACTCCACCCGCTCGATATCGGCGTAACCGGAGGTGCTCGCGGCGTCGAAGAGCGAGACCTGCCCGCGATCACCTGGTCTGGTGAACCGGCCGCTGCGCGCGGCCCAGGCCAGCACCAGGTCGTCGCAGGAGGTCGGGACTCCGTCGGAGTACACCCCGTCCGGGTTGAGCCGGTACTGGATGGTCTGCGACTCGCCCGGCACCTCCTTCGCCGTCCCGGCATCGGTGTCGGCGACCTGCTGGCCATCCGGTCCGGTATAGAAGAACCCGGTCAGAACCCGCCCGAAGACCGCGGGCGCGCCGCCGTTCGCGCCCGCGGTGCTGCCGCCGTTGTAGCTGGTGATCGCCGCGTCGACGGCGTACCCGATGGACGGCACCTGATTCTCGCTGGAGCACCCGGCCGCCAACCCGACGGCCAAGGTGCCCGCGGCAACAGCTGCGATCAGGCGCAACACTGCGCCGGAACGTGGTCGCATAGAACGAAACCCCCTGCCGGGATCGTCCCCGCGGGCGCGGGGAGCACGGATATCGACCGACCAATGATCCTCGAACGCGGTGTCAGTGCCTTCGCTGCCGTTTCCCGCTCGGGCGCGCACCGGGCCGCGGTGCGGTGTCGGCGGGTTCTCTGCGGACATCGGAGCGCACGCCCCGACCGGTCGCGGCGATCGCCCGACGTTCGGCCTCCGCCCGAGCCCGCTCCGACGCGGCGCCGGAGCGCCGTGCCAGCACCTTCTTGGTATGCGCGGCGACCGGACCGAACCGCTCCTTGATCGACACCAGCACCGGCACCGCGAAGAAGATCGACGAGTACGCGCCGACGATCATGCCGACCAGCTGCACCAGCGCCAGATCCTTCAGCGTGCCGACACCGAGCAGCCACACCGCGATCACCAACATGCCGATGATCGGCAGAATGCCGATGACCGTGGTGTTGATCGAACGCATCAGCGTCTGATTCGCGGCCAGATTCGCCTGTTCGGCGTAGGTGCGTTTGGTCAGGTGCAGTACGCCCCGCGTGTTCTCCTCGACCTTGTCGAACACCACGACGTTGTCGTAGAGCACGAAGCCGAGGATGGTGAGCAGACCGATCACCGCCGCCGGGGTCACCTCGAAGCCGACCAGCGAATAGACACCCGCCGTCACGATCAGGTTGAAGAACAGCGAGGTGATGGCCGCGATGGACATATCGCGTTCGAAACGAATCGCGATGTAGATCATGGTCAGCACGACGAAGACCAGTAGCGCGATCACCGCCTGTCTGGTGATCTGACTACCCCAGGTCTCACTGATCTCCGCGATGCTGATCGCGTTGGGAGTCACCTCGCCGTTGGAATCCTTCGGCTGGAATGCGTCGAACAGCGCGGTCTGCAATGCCTCGGTCTGCTGGCGATCGAGGGTGTCCGACCGGACCTGGATGGTCGCGGCCGCACCGGAACCGACCTTCTGCACCGACACCGGGTCGTGCCCGATGGTGGCGGAGTAGACGTCCTCCACCTTCTGGGTGGTGACCTGCTCGGCCGCGGGCAGCTGGATCCGGGAACCGCCCGCGAAATCGATGCCGAGGGTGAAGCCGCGAATACCGATGCTCAGCAATGAGATCAGCACGAAGGCCAGGCTCAGCATGTAGTAGAAGCGACGCCGCCCGACGATCTCGAAACCGCCGGTGCCGGTGTAGAGCCGCTCGAAAATGCTGTGCCGGGGTGCGGGTCCGCGGTCGGGCTCGTCCGCGAACTTCTCCAGTGTGGGACTGCTCATCGGGAAGACTCCTTCACCAGGACACCGCCAGCGCCGCGTTCCCGGGCTATCTGTTGCATCGCGCCGAGACCGTTCACCGAAGGCTTGGACCACCACGGCGAGCGTGAGGCCATCATCATCAGCGGGGCGGTGAACAGGTAGAGCACGATCACGTCGAGCACGGTGGTGATACCGAGCGTGAACGCGAATCCCTTCACCTGTCCGGCGGCGAGGATGTAGAGCACCACCGAGGCGATGAGGCTCACGGTCTTACCGGAAAGGTTGGTGCGCTGGGCCCGCGACCAACCGCGTGGTACCGCCGAGCGGAAGCTGCGGCCCTCGCGCATCTCGTCCTTGATGCGTTCGAAGAACACCACGAAGGAGTCGGCGGTCAGGCCGATACCGATGATCAAACCGGCGATACCGGCCAGGTCCAGAGTGAACCCGATCCAGCGGCCGAGCAGCACGATAATGCCGTACACCGCGAAACCCGCGGCGATCAGCGAGAATCCGGCGAGGAATCCGAGCATGCGGTAGTAGGCCAGGCAGTACAGCAGCACCACGATCAGGCCGATCGCGCCGGCCAGCAGACCGGCCCGCAGCGAGGACAGACCCAGTGTCGCCGAGACCGTTTCGGCCTCGGAAGTCTGGAACGACAGCGGCAGCGAACCGTATTTCAGTGTGTTCGCGAGTTCCTTGGAACTTGCCGCGGTGAAGCTACCGGAGATGGTGGTGCGACCACCCTGCTGCGGACCCTGCTGCACGACCGGCGCGGAGACGACGCGCGAGTCGAGGACGAAGGCGACGCGCTTATTGACCATCTCACCGGTGAGCGAGGCCCAGGCATCGCTGCCGCCGGATTTGAACTCGAGGTTCACCTCGTGTCGAGCCTGCTGGGGGTTCAGCCCCGCGGCGGCGTCCTTGATCTCCTGGCCGTCGATGCGGCTGGGTCCGAGCAGATAGACCTCGGGATTCTGCGATCCCGGGATCGAGCAGGTCACCAGCGGCAGGGCCGGGTCGTCGTTACCCGTCAGCGGATCCGGTTTGGTGCAGTCGATGGCGAGCATCGCGGCCTGCTGCACGGTGGGGTCGGTGCTCTGTCGGGTGGCCTTCGCCTCGGCGATTTCCTTCTGCGCCTGCTCCTGGGGAGTCAGGGTCTTACCGTTCGGGGGCGCGGGCGGAGAGGTCGGCGCCTGCGCGGGGAAGACACGCGACTGGGGCGCGGGGGCTTCCTCGCCGACCGGCGGGACCGGGGCCTCCGCGGCAGGCGGGGCTTCGGCGGGCGGCGGCGCAGGGGCATCGGTAGCCGGAGGTATGCCGGTATCGGTAGGCGCCGTCCCGGGGATCTGCGGGGTTCCCGCACCGGTACCGGTCGTCGCCTTCCCGTTCGTGGCGGGCACGGCCTGCAGCACCGGACGGATGTAGAGCTTGGCGGTCGTCGCCAGCGATCGTGCCTGCTGGCTGTCGTCACCCGGCACGGTGATCACCAGGTTGTCACCGTCGATCAGTACCTCGGAACCCGAGACACCGAGGCCATTGACGCGGCTCTCGATGATGTCCTGGGCCTTGCGCAGGCTGTCCTGGCTCGGCTTGCTGCCGTCGGGCGTGCGCGCGGTCAGCGTGACCCGGGTTCCACCCTGTAGGTCGATGCCCAGCTTGGGTGTCGGGGACTTGTCACCGGTGAAGAACACCAGCGCATAGATCACGGCCAGCAGCGCGGCGTAGGCGCCGAGCAGCCGGAGCGGATGCGCCGATCCCTGAGAAGGTGGCACAGTACGTATCTCCTAGGCGGAAGTCGAGAGTGGAAACAGGCGGACGCGCGTCAGCCGCGCCGGGGCGCGGGCCTGACGGCAGTGACGGGGCCGGAGGCCTGTGTCACCACTGAGGCACCCGCGAATGCCGCAAGTCTGGCACAACCGCTACAGCATCCGGCGCGCGGACGTGGCGGGAGCCGACGGTCAGTCCTTGGTCAACCGGGTTTCGGTCTGCTCGGTGGACTCCTCGACAGTGGTCGAGGTCTGGTCGGTGCCGGTCTCGTCGGTGCTGGATTCGTCGGCCTCATCCAGGGTGCGGACCTCGCGGATCGCCTGACGCAGCCATGTCGTGACGACGTCCTCGGCGATCTCCAGATCGACGGTCTCGTCGTCCAGGTCGACCACAGTGCCGTACAGACCCGACGTGGTGGTGACCGCGTCGCCGATCTTCAGGCTGTCCTGCATCGAGGAAACCTTCTCGGCCTCCCGCTTCTGACGGCGGACGCCGAGGAACATCGGTACGAGCAGGGCTACCAGCAGCAGCGGAAACAGGAGTTCCATCGTCGAAGTCAGTCCCTAGTGTTGTGGGTGGGATGGACAGGTACTCCCACAGTCTGCCAGTTCGTGTCATCAGTGCCACACCCGCACACCCTTGACCTCACGCTGCTCGATCCCCTCGGTCCACCGCGGGGGTCGACACGCCGGTATGTACCGACCCGATCCGGCGTATGAACCCACCGATCGGCCCACCGCCGAAGAACCGAGGCGAACGCGCGCAGGCCCCGTCCTCATGAGTGAGAAACGGGGCCTGCGCACCGGGGCGCCCGAACGCCGTGACGGGATCCGCCAGGATCAGGCGGGCTGGGATTCCGGCACGCCGACGGGGCCGAAGGTGTAGTCGTCGAGCGGGAACCCGACCGCGTGCCGATGGGTGCTGACAGTGCTGTTGGGACGTAACAGCGCGGCCTCGCCGTGCGGGTTGAAGTAGTAGCTGCGCGCGCTCGCGCAATCGCCGCCGTAGAAGACCGAGGCGCCCAGGCGTTCGGTGACCTTGTCGAGGAAACGCGCGTTGGCCGCGCCGGTCACCTCGAAGGTGGACTCGCCGCGCCGCAGCATCTCACCGAAGAGGCGGCCCATATGCTTCATCTGCGCCTCGATGGTGGTGAAGTAGGACAGGCCGCTGTAGGAGTACGGGCTGTTGAGGCTCAGGAAGTTCGGAAACTTCGGCACCGTGATGCCCTCGTAGGCCTGGAAGCGGTTGTCGCGCCACCACTTTCCGAGGTTGACGCCCTCACGGCCGATGATCTCCACGGCCGGGAAGTTCACATCCCAGAGGTTGAATCCGGTGGCCAGGATCAGGGTGTCGATCTCGGTCTTGCGCCCGTCGGCGGTGACGATGCCGTCCGCCTCGATGTGGTCGATGGAGTTGGTCTCCAGATGCACGTTGGGCTGGTTGAAGACCTTGAAGTAGTGATTGGAGAAGGTGGGGCGCTTGCAGCCGAAGTCGTAGTGCGGGGTGAGTTGCTCGCGAATCTCCTTATCGTGCACCTGCGCCCGCAGATGCGCCTTGGCCAGCACTCCCGCGGCCTTGTTCAGCGGCTTGGCCTGTTTGTAGTGCAGCACACCGACCACCATCAGCGCCTCGAGCAGGGTGGTATTCACCATGCGCGCGGCCTTCTGGGTGGCGGGCACCTTGGCGAACAGCTTCTGCACGGCAGCCGGAATGGCGGTATCGATCTTGGGCACCACCCAGATCGGGGTGCGCTGGAAGACGGTCAGCTCCGCGACCTTCTTGGCGGCCTCCGGCACCAACTGCACGGCGGTAGCGCCGGTGCCGATGATCGCGGCCTTGCGGCCGGTGAGGTCGAAATCGTCTTCCCACGCGGTGGTGTGGATGATCGTGCCCGCGAACGAGTCGATACCGGGGAACGGGGGCGTGTACGGCTGTGAGAGGAATCCGGTCGCGGTCAGCAGATAGCGACCGGTCACGGTCTCCCCACCGGCCAGCGTGACCACCCAGTGCTGCTGCTCCTCGTCCCAGCGAGCGCCGTCGACGACGGCGCCGAACCGCATCCGGCGGCGCAGGCCGTACTTGTCGGCCACATGTTCGGCGTACTTCTTGAGCTCCTTGCCCGGCGCGAACAGCCGCGTCCAGTACGGGTTCGGCTCGAACGAATACGAGTAGGTGACCGAGGCGATGTCGACCGCGAGACCCGGGTAGTGGTTGACGTGCCAGGTGCCGCCGAGGTCATCCTCGCGTTCCAGGATCACATAGTTGCTCAGACCGAGCCGGTCGAGCTCGATACCCGCACCCATTCCGCCGAATCCCGCACCGACCACGACAGCGTCGTACTGAGGCGCCACGTCGAACCTCCAGATATGTGAATCATTTATCACAGAATGACACATCATTCCGTTTGTGACGACTGTATCATCGTGAAGGTGACGAAGCCATCCACGCGGGCCGAACGACGCAAGGCCGAACTGCGCCAAGACATCATCGACACCGCCTTCGTCTGCTTCGCGGAGAAGGGCTACCACGCCACCGGAATCGCCGATATCGCCGGCGAACTCGGCATCGGGCACGGCACCTTCTACCGCTACTTCAGCAATAAGCGCGACATCATCGACCACGTCATCGACGATCTCGCCGCGCGCATCATCGCCGCTCTCGGCACCGACAACGCCCCCGATGCCGCGACCTCGCTCGACGAATACCGGGCGCAAATCGATCGGATCGGCGTCGCGCTCACCGGCATACTCATCGAGGACCGCCGGGTCGCCCAGCTGCTGCTTTTCCACGCGACCGGGATCGATGACGAACTGACCGCCCGGTTGTACGGTCTCCTCGACACGGCCGACTCCCTGACCGCCGCCTATCTGGACCACGGCGTCGAGCTCGGCTATCTGCGCCCGGATCTGGACACGCGGAATACCGCGCGCGCTGTCACCGGCATGTTGCTCGCGGGCATCGTGCACGGGCTGCGCGATCCGGACGAGGCGGCGATCAAGGGTTTGAACGAGGCGATCCGGCGGCTGCTCGTCGACGGTGTGCGCAAGGACTGAAGACACGGCGCGCGGCGGCTACAGTGTGGGCACAAGGCCGAGTCCGTTCGCATGGGGGCGACGTGTTCACAAGAGACCGTGCAGTACGAAATGCGAGTATCCAACCGGCCGAGGGCGGGGATCCTGACACAATGTCGCGGGTGATGACCCCCGAAGACGTGAGCCGGATCCACTTCGCCATGCCACCGGTCGGGCATCGCGGTTACGACGCGGAAGAGGTCGACGCCTTCCTGGAATTGGTCGCGGCGACGCTGGACGGACAGGGTGTGCTGACCGCCGACGACGTCCGGCATGTCGCCTTCGACGCACCGCGCTTCGGTGGCCGCGGGTACCAGGCGGATCAGGTCGACGAGTTCCTGGACCGGGTACGTGTCGAACTCGAGTACCGACAGCACGGTATCCGGCCGGTGCCCGCGGGCGGCAACGGCTCCGGGCCCGCTCCCCTGCTCACGCCCGACGACGTGCATCGGATGCGGTTCACCCAGGCCCCGGTCGGGCGGCGCGGATACCACGAGGACGAGGTCGACGCCTTCCTGGATCTGGTCGCCGCCACCCTCGCACACGGCGGACCGGGCAGTCTGACCGTCGCCGAGGTGCGCGCGGTGCATTTCACCGAGGCCAGGCTCGGCACCCGCGGCTACCAGCGCGACGAGGTCGACGCCTTTCTCGACCTGGTCGTCACCGCCCTCGAGCACACCGGCCAGCACCACTGAAGGTCGGCCGTCGCAAATGCGATGACGGCTGATCGAGCGACCGTCGTGGCAGTGGATCAGCCCTGAATGCTGTGCAGTTCCGCTTCGCGGAGGTCGTCGGGGAAGACGAAGCGCCGGAAGGCCCAGAAGCGGAACCACATGGCCAGCAGCACACCGAGGATCTGGCCGGTGATGAAGTTGGCCACCGCCTGGGTGACCGGGCCGACGTGCGGGATCCGGATATTGAAGATGTAGAGCGAGATCGCCTGCGGCAGCAGGGTGACACCGATACCGAGCGCGCTGACCGCGAAGAACAGCGCGGCCTCGTGGTGACGTTGTCTGCCGCCCCTGGTGCGGAACGACCATTCGCGATTGAGGACGTAGGACGCGATGGTGGCGATCAACACTCCGAGAAGTCGTGCGGTCAACGGCTTTTCGCCGAGCACGGTGAGTTTGGTCGCGTACACGACGCCCGTGTCGATGAACCAGGTCGTCGCACCGACGATCGCGAACTTCAGCATCTCCCGATGGTGAATCAGCTGGGAACGATACGGTTCGGGCACTCGCTCGAGGATTGTCTGGACCACCGCCACCCGATCGACTCTATCCCGCGCAACGCATCTCGGCCGCTCGGCGCGGTCGCGACGGGTGTTCAGTCGAACAGGTCGAGGGTGGGGTGCGGTTCGCGGCCACGGACCTCGATGGAGCCGAAGACCAGGTCGGGCGGAGGTACGAGTCCGAGGTGCTCCCAGGCTGCCGCGGTGGCGACGCGACCGCGCGGGGTGCGGGCGACCATACCCGCGCGTACCAGGAAAGGCTCGCAGACCTCCTCGACTGTGGCGGCCTCCTCGCCGACGGCCACCGCAAGCGTGGAGACGCCGACCGGGCCACCGCCGAAGCTGCGGACCAGGGCGCCGAGTACGGCGCGGTCCAGGCGATCCAGGCCGAGGGAGTCGACGTCGTACACCTCGAGCGCGGCCTGGGCGATCGGCCGGGTGATGCGGCCGTCGGCGCGCACCTCGGCGTAGTCACGCACCCGTCGCAGCAGGCGATTGGCGATGCGGGGGGTGCCGCGGGACCGACCCGCGATCTCGGCGGCCGCGTCGGGTGAGATCTCGACGCCGAGGATATGCGCCGAACGCTGCAGGATGCGCAGCAGTTCATCGGGCTCGTAGAAGTCCATGTGGCCGGTGAAGCCGAAGCGATCGCGCAGCGGCCCGGTCAGCGCACCCGACCGGGTGGTGGCGCCGACCAGCGTGAATGGGGCGATATCCAGCGGAATCGAGGTGGCGCCGGGACCCTTGCCGACCACCACGTCGACACGGAAATCCTCCATCGCCAGGTACAGCATCTCCTCGGCGGGCCGGGCGATGCGGTGGATCTCGTCGATGAACAGCACGTCGCCCTCGACCAGATTGCTCAGCATGGCGGCCAGGTCACCCGCGCGCTCCAACGCCGGACCGGAGGTGATACGCAGTGCGGTGCCGAGTTCGGCGGCGATGATCATCGCCATACTCGTCTTGCCGAGGCCGGGCGGGCCGGAGAGCAGCACGTGATCCGGGGTGCCGCCGCGCTGTTTGGCGCCGCGCAAGACCAGCATGAGCTGCTCACGAACCCGGGGCTGACCGATGAAATCATCCAGCGATTTCGGGCGCAGGCTCGCCTCGATCTCCCCGTCGGATTTCAAATAGCTTGCGGTGACCTGCGATTCGGCGGGTTCGTGGTCCTGGTAATCCATGGCGGCCTAGCGGTTCTTGCCGAGCAGGCTGAGCGCGGCGCGCAGGGCGGTGGAGGTGTCGGCGGCGGGCTGTTCGGCCAGCACGCTGTCGACCGCCTGTTCGGCCTGTTTGAGCGGGAAGCTGAGCCCGGTCAGCGCCTCGACCACCTGGTCCCGCACGGGAGCGACGGCCGGGATGGCCGAACCGGGCGGACCGGCCTGGACCGGAACGAGATTCACCTTGTCGCGCAACTCGACCACCATGCGTTCGGCGCCGCGCTTGCCGATGCCGGGCACCCGGGTCAGCGCCGCCACATTGCTCTCCGCCAGCGCCTTGCGCAGCGCCTCGGGCTCGAGCACCGCGAGCACCGCCATGGCGAGGCGCGGGCCGACCCCGGAGACCGTCTGCAGGAGGCCGAACAGGTCGCGGGCCTCAGTATCGGCGAATCCGAACAGCGTCATCGAGTCCTCGCGGACGATCATCGCGGTGTACAGCCGGGTTTCCTCGCCCCGGGCGAGCGTGGCCAGCGTCGACGGGGTCGCGTTGAGCCGGTAGCCGACCCCGGCCGCCTCGATCACCGTGTGGTCGAGCGCGATCTCGAGCACCTCACCGCGTACCGACGCGATCACCCGCCTACCGCCTTTCGTTGCTCGGCGGGCCGCTGTGTTCGTGCGGCCCGTCCCGGTGTTTGTTGTGCGGCCAGCTGCTGTGCTTGCTGTGCGGCCAGCCGCTCGGTGTACCGCCGCTGCGCCGCGGCCGCCTGCGCCTCGGCCTTGGCCATCCGGTCCAGCAGCGGCGCCCGCCAACAATGACAGATCGCCAAGGCCAGCGCATCAGCCGCGTCCGCGGGTTTCGGCGCGACCTGCAATCCGAGGATCCGGGTGACCATGGCCGTCACCTGAGCCTTGTCCGCGGTGCCGTTCCCGGTGACCGCGGCCTTCACCTCGCTCGGGGTGTGGAAGGCCACGGGTATCCCGCGCCGCGCCGCGGCGAGCGCGATCACCCCGCCCGCCTGCGCGGTGCCCATGGCGGTGCGCACATTGTGCTGGGAGAAGACCCGTTCGATCGCCACCGCGTCCGGTTTATGCGTATCCATCCAGTGCTCGGCGGCGTCGGCGACCTGCAGCAGCCGATGTGCCAGATCCATCTCCGGCGGGGTGCGCACCACATCGACATCCAGCGCGGTCACCTTCCGCCCCAGCCCGCCGTCCACGACGCTGAGCCCGCACCGGGTGAGTCCGGGGTCGACGCCCATCACCCGCACGAAAACCCCTCTCGCAGACACGAACAACTGTTCGAGAGTCTAGTGGATGGGGTGCGTACCCGTCTCCAGCGACACGGGTGGATCAACCGTCGACGCATGGCGCCTACACCGGCGGCACCTGTGCCGCGAAGGCGGCGTAGGCCGACTCGTCGAACAACACGAACCGGACCTCGGCCACGACGGTCCGGGCGCCCAGAACCGTTTCGACCGCGATACGGGCGCCGTCCGCCATGGGCCAGCCGTAGATGCCGGTCGATATGGCCGGGAAGGCCACCGTCTCGGCACCCAATTCCCCTGCGACGCGCAGGGATTCGCGATAGCAGGAGGCGAGTAGATCGGAGCGGTCCTCGGTGGCGGACCAGACCGGGCCGACGGTGTGGATGACCCAGCGTGCGGGCAATCGGCCCGCGGTGGTCGCGACCGCCTGCCCCGTCTTCAAACCCTTCCCGTACCGCGAAGCCCGCAGCTTGCGGCATTCGGCCAGGATCTCGGGCCCGCCCTTGCGGTGGATGGCGCCGTCGACTCCGCCGCCGCCGAGCAGCGAGGAATTGGCGGCATTGACCACGGCGTCGACGGACTGCTCGGTGATGTCACCGCGGACCAACGTCAGGGAGACCATGATCGAATTCTTCCTCGCCCCCGGCGTACCACGCCAGCGATTATGCGCGCCACGCACTCGGGTCGCTGTCGGTCCGATCGCGGGGTCGATGAAATCGTTGGCGACCGGTGCCCCGGCCGTGACGCGGAAACACCGAGGCGGTGGCCACACCGGGCCTACCATCGGAAGATGAGCAACATTGCGAAAGCCATCCTCGAGGGCGGGCCGCAAGACTTGCCCGAGCGTATCGTCCCGATCACGCCACCGGGCGACGAGCTCAAAATTCCGTTCAAGAGCGGCTACGAACATTTCAAGATCACGGCGCGGCAGGTCGAGACCGAATCGGGCCTGCTCACCGTGTACGAGTGGTGCGACCGCACGAAGGTCGCTGAATAAACCGACCGGTCACCCCCGTAGGGGCTCCCGCGGTAGATCCTCGACAAATACGTAACCACGTAGTTACGCTTTTGGAGTGGACGACGTGGCGAGCGCGATCGCCGATCCGATTCGGCGGGAAATCCTGGAGTTGCTACACGGCGCGAGGCTGACCGCGGGCGAAATCGCGGGACGGTTCGACATCAGTCGGCCCGCGATCAGCAGGCATCTGCGGGTTCTGCGGGAAAGCGGGCTCGTCCACGACGAACTGGTCGGCAGGCAGCGGTTCTATGTGCTCGATCGCGAACCACTGGCCGAATTCGCCGCCTGGATCGCCCGCTTCGATAGCGCCGACACCTGGTCCCGACATCTGGACGCATTGGACACCGAGATCCACCGGACCCGGCGCGAGCACCGCGGCCGGCCGGCCGACCCGAATACGACAAGGGAGAACACGGCATGACAAGACCCTCCGGCCGTTTGTTCGGCACCGACGCGGGCTGCGATCTGGTCCTGACCCGCAGCTACCGCGCCCCCATCGAGGACGTCTGGGCGAGTCTCACCGAATCGGAGCGCACCGCCCGGTGGTACGGCCCATGGGAGGGCGAGGGCGTGCCCGGCGGAACCATCAAGGTGCAGATGGCCTTCGAAAAGGGTCAGCCCTGGATGGAAATGCGCATCGGCGCTTGCGAACCGCCGCGCCGCCTGGAGATCTCGGCGGTGGACGAGGCGGGTTCCTGGTATCTGGAGGTCCAGCTCTCCGAGTCCGCGGCCGGTACCGAATTGCGGTTCACCCAGCATCTGAACGGCCCCGACGAGATCGCCTTGGTGCCGGAGGTCGGACCCGGGTGGGAGTACTACCTGGATATGTTCGGCGCGGCGCGGAATGGCATCTCACTTCCCGACTTCGGGGACTACTTCCCCGCTATGCGGGCCTACTACGCGGAGCTCGAGCCGGAGTAGAACGCGTTCGGGGCGGCCCGCCAGCCGCGGACCGCCCCGAACCGGCGGAGTGGATCAGTCCTCTTCGAGCTGCGCGAGCACCTCATCGGACAGGTCGACCATCGGATGCGGCGACGTTCTGCACGTCCCACACCCGCAACGAGCTAATCCTCTTCGAGCTGCGCCAGCACCTCATCGGACAGGTCGACCATCGGATGCGGCGACGTTCTGCACGTCCCACACCCGCAACGAGCTAATCCTCTTCGAGCTGCGCGAGCACCTCATCGGACAGGTCGACATTGGTGTAGACGTTCTGCACGTCGTCGCTGTCCTCGAGTGCATCCACCAGCTTGAAGACCTTGCGCGCGCCATCGGCGTCGACCGCCACACTCACCGAGGGCTGAAAGCCGGACTCGGCGGAGTCGTAGTCGATCCCGGCGGACTGCAGGGCCTTACGGACCGGGATCAGGTCGGTGGGCTCGCTGATGACCTCGAAGGAATCACCGAGGTCGTTGACCTCTTCCGCGCCCGCATCGAGCACCGCCATCAGCACGTCGTCCTCGGAGAGACCGTTCTTCTCCAGGGTGACGACGCCCTTGCGGTGGAACAGGTAGGAGACCGAACCCGGGTCGGCCATATTGCCGCCGTTGCGGGTCATCGCGACCCGGACCTCGCCCGCCGCCCGATTGCGATTGTCGGTGAGGCATTCGATCAGCACCGCGACACCATTGGGGCCGTAGCCCTCGTACATGATGGTCTGCCAGTCGGCGCCACCGGCCTCTTCACCACCGCCGCGCTTGCGGGCGCGCTCGATGTTGTCGTTCGGGACCGACGACTTCTTCGCCTTCTGGATGGCGTCGTACAGCGTCGGGTTGCCATCCGGGTCACCGCCACCGGTCCGAGCCGCAACCTCGATGTTCTTGATCAGCTTTGCGAAGAGCTTGCCTCGCTTGGCGTCGATCGCGGCCTTCTTGTGTTTGGTGGTGGCCCATTTGGAGTGGCCGCTCATTCCCTACTTCCTTCAGGTCGATTGCACGTCTGGACGTGAGTACGTTACCCGCGGCGCAGCGGCGACCCCGAAGGGTTTGGGCCGTGACGGCCGGGCGGACAACTACACCAGCCTAATAGACGCCGTCGGACCCGCTCCGCCCGACGTCCGCGCCAGGGCCGGCGATCGCATGCTCCGAAGGTGACCGAAACCTACGGGGGCACTAGGCGGCGCGGACCATCTCGACGAACATCCGGTGCACCCGCAGGTCACCGGTGACCTCGGGGTGGAAGGACGTGGCGAGTACGTTGCCCTCGCGCACGGCGACGATGCGGCCCTCGAACGGGCCGCTCGGGACGGTCGCCAGCACCTGGACCCGCTCTCCGGCCCGCTCGACCCACGGCGCCCGGATGAAGACCGCACGCATCGGGCCGCCGTCCAATCCCGCGAAGTCCAGATCGGTCTCGAAGGAATCGACCTGACGACCGAAGGCGTTGCGGCGCACCGTCATATCGATGCCATTGAGGTGCTGGGCGTCCAGCCGGGTATCGAGCACCTCGGAGGCGAGCAGGATCATGCCCGCGCACGACCCGAAGGCGGGCATGCCGTCGCGCAGCCGTGCGCGCAGCGGCTGTAGCAGGTCGAAGGCCACCAGCAGTTTGCTGATCGCGGTCGACTCGCCACCGGGCAGCACCAGGCCGTCGACGGCGGCCAACTCGGATTCCCGGCGCACCAGCACCGGCTCGGCTCCGCAGTGCGCCAGCGCCGCGATATGTTCGCGCACATCGCCCTGGAGGGCCAGCACGCCGATGGTGGGGCGCGAGAGCTCCGGGGCGGTGTCGGCGGCGGGGTCGCTGACCCAGGAAGCGTTCACCTCGCAGAGCTTACGAGCCGGTCCACTGTGGTCCTGATCACGGTGTCCGTCAACGTTTCATCAACGCACGGCTCATTTCGCCGGAACAGGTCGACACTCGCTTAGGTGATAGCTGTGTTGCCGCGCAAGGCGAAGGGGCCGAGCGGAGATGCGAATACTGCCTCCACCCGCCGTGGATTGACCGTTTCGACCGGGTTGGCGGGGCTTTCCCTGGACGCCATGGCGTCGGTCTCCTACGGCCCGGAAGCCATCGTGCTGGTTCTGGCCACCGCGGGTGGGCTGGGACTCGGCATGACGCTGCCGGTGACCCTCGCGATCGCGGCGCTGCTCACCGTGCTGATCGCCTCCTACCGCCAAGTGATCGCGGCCTTCCCGGACGGCGGCGGCGCCTATGCGGTGGCGAAGAAACACCTGGGACACCGCACCAGCCTGGTTGCGGCAGCCTCACTGATTGTGGACTACGTGCTCAATGTGGCGGTATCCATCGCGGCCGGCGTCGCCGCGCTGACCTCGGCGTTTCCGGCGCTGCACGACTACAGGGTGTGGATATGCCTCGCGGTGCTGGTCGGCATCACCGCATTGAATCTGCTCGGCATCACCGAGAGCGCGCGGGCGTTCATGCTGCCGACGATCGTATTCGTGGTCGGCATCTTCGTGGTGATCATCGGCGGGCTACTGCGGTCTGAGCCGGCCGCCGTCACCACCGGAACGGCGGCTGTCTCCGACATCCACACGGTCGGTGTGCTGCTACTGCTCAAGGCCTTCTCCAGCGGCTGCGCGGCGCTGACCGGCGTCGAGGCGATCGCGAACGCCGTGCCCAGCTTCGAGGCGCCGAAGGTGAAGCGAGCACAGGGGGCCGAGGTGGCGCTGGGTGTGCTGCTGGGCACCATGCTGATCGGGCTGGCCGTCCTTATCGAGAAGTTCTCGTTGCAGCCTATCGAAGGAACCACGGTGCTCTCCCAGCTCACCGAGGCGGCGCTGGGCCACGGAGTGGGTTACTACGTGGTGCAATTCGCCACCGTGATCCTGCTCGCGCTGGCGGCCAATACGTCCTATGGCGGGCTGCCGACATTGACCCGAATCCTGGCCGACGACAACTGTTTGCCGCACCGGTTCGCGGTGAGCACGCCGCGGCAGGTGTACCGCTACGGCGTGCTGACGCTGGGCCTGAGCGCGGCTGCGCTGCTGATCGGCGCCGCAGGCAATATGAACGCGCTGGTGCCGCTCTTCGCAATCGGCGTATTCGTCGGCTTCACCATCGCCCAGACCGGCATGGTGCGGCACTGGTGGCTGACCCGGGACCGCGGCTGGCGCTGGCGGATCGCACTGAACGGCTTCGGTGCAGTGCTCACCTTCGTCGCCGCGATCGTCACCACCGCAATGAAGTTCACCGAGGGCGCTTGGCTGATCGTGCTGGTGCTCCCCGCGTTGGTGGTGGGTATGGAACGAATCCGCAACGCGTACACCAGGATCGGCGGCTGTCGCGGCATCGGGGTGGTCCCCGCACCGCCACGGCCCACCGATACGGCGATCGTGGTCCCGATCTCGGAGGTCTCCGAGCTCAGTCGCGAGGCCCTCTCGGCCGCCATGTCCATCGGCAAGGATGTTGTCGCGGTGCACGTCTGCCTACCCGGTGAATCAGTCAAGGCGTTCACCAAGGCGTGGGAGGCGTGGCACCCGGAAGTCCGCCTGGTCCTCCTGGAAGACAGCAACTCCACCGTCGGCGGACCCGTGGCCCGCTATGTCCGCGACAGCTTCCCCGGTCGCCGCAAGGTCGTCGTCATCGCCGAAATCGACCCACCCCTCGGGTGGGACCGGGTCCTACCCAGCCACCGCAGCGACGAGCTCGAGCGCGAACTCCGCCGAATGACCGACACCGTGGTCTGTCACCTGCGAGTTCAGGTGGCCTGAAGCCCCGCCTGCGCGTCCAGGCGGACGAGCCTTCCGAGGCTCACGATGACGCGGCGGTGCGAGTCGGCCACACTCGCACCGCCGCCCCGCCGCTGTTCAAGGCGTGCTGGACGTCAGTCCTCGCGGAGTTTGCGGATGAGGCCCTCTTGGACCACCGCGGCGACGAGTTCGCCCTGGCGGTTGAAGATCTTGCCGCCGGTGAGGGCGCGGCCGAAACCTGCCGATGGGGAGGACTGGTCGTAGAGCAGCCAGTCGTCGGCGCGGAAGGGGCGCAGGAACCACATGGCGTGATCCAGCGATGCGTTCTGGGTGGGCTCGTCGGGGTGGATCACCTTGGACGAGCCGAGCAGGGTCATATCGCTCATGTAGGCGAGGGTGCACACGTGGAACAGCGGGTCGTCGGGCAGCGGGTGGCGGTAGCGGAACCAGACCTGCTGCTGGGAGACGACGCCGTCGCGGACGGCCACCTCCTCCTGCGGCACCGGGCGGATATCCCAGTGCTCCCATTCGCGCATCGCCCAGAGCCGCTCCGGGCTCATGCTGGTCTGGGCGTCCGGCAGATCGTCGGGCGGCTGGACCGCGGGCATCACGTCCTGGTGCTCCGGGCCCTCGTCGCCGATATGGAATGAGGCGGACATGGTGAAGATCGCGGCGCCGTCCTGCACACCGGTCACCCGGCGGGTACAGAAGGAGCGGCCGTCGCGGATTCGCTCGACCAGGTAGACCGTGCGCTCCTCCGGATTACCCGGCCGCAGGAAG
Organism: Nocardia sp. NPDC050710; assembly: GCF_040654375.1. NCBI lineage: Bacteria > Bacillati > Actinomycetota > Actinomycetes > Mycobacteriales > Nocardiaceae > Nocardia > Nocardia sp. NPDC050710. The sequence continues at coordinate 669,832 of NZ_JBFAHV010000001.1, forward strand.
TACCCGTGCAGCGAATGCACCTGATAACGCGGCTCCACGGTCCGCACCGCCGCCACCAGCGCCTGGCCGGCAACCTGGCCGCCGAACGTGCGCGGCAGCTGGGTCTTCGTGGACGCGCCACGGAAGATGTCACGCTCGAGGCGTTCGATCTCCAGTGCCTCTTCGATTGTCGCCATGGGCTGAGAGTATCCCGCCACGCCCGATTCGCCCCGTTCGGAGGGTCGATCCGCGACCGAGTGGCAACCGGACCTGCCTCGGCTGGGCGGACGCGGACCGGCCTGCTGTGATGGGTGGGTGCCGAAGTTCGTTGCGATCACCCAGGACCGGCTCGTCGAGCTGATCACCGCCGAGGTTCTCGACCGTCGCGGCCACACCGTCATCGCCGTAGACGGGGCCGACGCGGCCGAACCGGTCGTGGTGGCGAAGCGGATCGTGGCTGCCCTGCGCGACCTCGGTCGCAGTGCCGAAGTGGTCGCCTTACACGACTACGTACGTCCGGCCTCGCTGCGGTTCGAATTCGGGCGGACCGACGAGATGTCCTACCGCACCGCGTGGTTCGACTATGCCGCGCTGCGGCGCGAGGTGCTCGACGCGCTTCGCGAAACCGGCCGCTGGCTGCCCGCACTCTGGGACGAGCGCAACGACCGCTCCGCGCGGGCGTCCATCCGTACCGCGCCCGGCGCCACCACCCTGATCGTGGCGGGCCCGATGCTCCTCGGCCGCGACCTGCCCTTCGACCTCACTATCCGCCTCGACATGTCCGAACCCGCCCTCCACCGCCGCACCCCACCCGACGACCGGTGGACGATCGAAGCCCTGCTCCGACATCACCGCGAAAACCCGGAAGTCACAACCTTTTCGGTGCGGTGGGATCATCCGGAACGCCCCGCGCTGCAAGAGCCGACCGCGGCCGACCACTAGAACCTCCGGGTCTGCTCACCGGACCGCCCGCCGCTCCATCATCCATGGCGGCGCGGGTCGCCCGGAATGCCGGCAGCCGCACCGCCGGGCCGGGCACGGACCGGTTGCGACCGACGCTGGACCACCGTCGGTGCGACAATCGCCGTGAAATCGGCACCTCTCCCGCCCTTGCTGCTTTGGGAGGTTGCGTAACCCCAATAGGTACGCCCAATCCGAGAGATTTCATGCGTAGATGCGCATATCCGCGTATCCGAATGACCTATAACAGCTCGGGGACCAGAGCTGTCGGCGCGCACATCCCACGCCCTCGCCGAGCTTGCTCAGGTACTGATGCGGTATCGGATCACGATATGGTCGGCACCGCACCATCGGGCTACTCCCCCGCTGACGCGTCACCAGCTCCGGCCCCGGCCGTCATGGCCGCGGCGATGACATGTGGGTCGACCCGCCCGCGGAGCTTGCTCCTGGTGCCACGCCATTCGGGCAGTTCGGCGACGATATCGGCGGCTTCGCGCAGCGAACAGGAGCTGCCGAGCGATTCCCGGGTGAGCACCAGCAGTTCGACGGTGCTGACGGAGTAGTCCGCGAGCGCCGTTTTCAGTGCGGGCAGTCCACCCGTTGTCAGCGCCTCGCGCGCCTGCTCGATCCACCGCCAGAGGCGTTGCGCGAGCGGCTCGTAGAGCGCCGACATCTCCGAGGCGAAGGTCGGCGCCAGGGCGACCAGCAGCCGCCAGACGAAGGCGTCCAGTTCCTCGGCGAGGTCCGGATAATCCTTGCCGAACTCCGCCCATTCGATTACCGACACCCAATTCGGCAGGCGCAGAACCGCATCGAACAGTTCGTCGGACGTTACCGCGCGCAGCAGTTCGGCGGGTAGCCGACAATGCTCGGCGAGCAGCACCGCGTCGTAGAGATCCTTGCCCTCGGGGTAGGAGTCGGTCGTCAGCCACTGGATCTTCCAGGCCAGCGACAATTGCGGACTCGCCGTCAACAGGTCGGCGGACGGGCCGGGGCGACCGATCCGGGGTACCTCGGTGAGAACCGGCGGTTCCGGCAGCGCCTCGTTGAAGACGAAGTCGAGTTGTACCGAGCCGGGCGGCACACCCGGCGTCACGGATGTCCAGGGCAGCACCAGCCGCCGACCGGGCACCCGGCTGTAGGTCCAGATGTCGTCATCCGCCGCGGCATCGGCCCGAATGCGGATCCCGCTGTCCAGGGCCGCGGCCTGCGCCCGGGCGCCGAGATCGTCGAACATCTCCTGGGTGCGCTCGGAACCCAGCTGCCAATCCTGCGGCACCACAAGGAAATCCACGTCGCCGGGCTCCCGCGCCGCAGTGCCGAACCAGGCGCGCAGCAGAACACTGCCGCGCAACACCAGGTGCCGTGACCACGGCGATCCGGCCACCGCGGCGAGCACACAGTCCAGTGCGTCACGCCGGGCCGCGTACCACCGGGCGGCGATATCCGGATCCGTGAAATGCGGCTCGCTCAACCGCATCGCCCGGGTGTGATGCTGCACCGACGGATCGAATATGGGCCGTTGCACCACCCCGGCCGCCTCGACCGGCCGTAGCGTACGCGGCAGCCCCAGCCGCGTACGCATCTGCTCCGAAGGTGCGGCGCCGGGCACCACCGCCGTCTCCTTCCACGGCCCGAACGGGAACTTCTCCCACGACTCGGTCACGACGTCTCCCCTTCCGCGCTGATCCATCCCGCATCGATCGATTCGTCGCTGTCATAGACCACGAACTCACGCTCGATCGAAAGTACTTCGTACGGAGCCGCTTTCAGCTCGGCGACGAGCGCGTCGAGCCGGGCCTGCGCGGTCAGGTCACCCACCAGACGGCACCGCTGGGTGACAAAGCGCTCCCCTCGGCCGTCCGGCCGAACCCGCCGAGCGTTGTCCGAGAGATGCGCGGCGTGCGCGATCGCCACCGCGACAAGCTCTTCCGACGGCGATTCCAGCAACAGTTTGAGATGGTGTTCGAAGTAATACCCCGGCCCGAGCGCCACGGCCTCGTGATCACGCACCGGAACGCCCTCCGCCCACGGTGTCGCCTCGACCTTCACCCGCACCACCGCGAACCCGGCCGCCCGTACCTCCTCGACCAGATCGTCGACCGAATCGCGCACCTGCGCAATGGTTCCGGCGCGTTGTACGGTCAGCATCGGCTGATCGCACACCCGCCCCCGCGCGAGCACGATGTGGGTGAACTTCAAGCCACGCGCCGCGGCATACTCGTCGAGCGCGGCCACTCCCGCCCGGCCTTCGGCACGAACGGTGATGTGCGCTTCGAACTCACCTCGGAACAACGCTGTCATCGGAACATGCTCGCAAACAGCCGAACTCTTTGTCGCGCGCATTTTCGCCGACGAAGACGACCCTATTCCACCGAGAGGCATTGGGCACGTTGCCCGGACCATCGACCACTGTCGTGAGTAGTGTCGTCCCGCGTGGGGAGTGAGTGCGCGATCTGCGCCAAGCATCGCGGTGGCGGCCCGCCGGTGGTCACCACGTGATCCACCGTGTCGGCCTCGGCGAAGAGCCGCTCCAGATCGGCCTCGCTGGTGATGTCGGCGGTGACTGCGCGGAGGGCGCCGGGGCCACCGGGCACCGCGTGTTGCGCGGCGGCGAGCCGGTCGGCGGACCGGCCCGCAATGGTGACCTCGGCACCGTCGGCGATGAGGGCCGACGCCAGCGCGAGGCCCATGCCGGAACTACCGCCGATGATGACGACGCGTTCGGGACTGCGGGTTGTGGTCATGAATCCACCCGACCATCCGCGTGGGCGGTAGGTCCATGTCGCACTTCCGAATTCGCGTTAGCATCGAGCTAACACCGCACGTCATGACCTCAGCTGCAGGCGACCGACTGCTGACCCATGGTGGTCAGCATCTGGCAGGCCCAGGCCTTCTGCACCTTCCACTTACCGTTCTCGGCGACGAACGGCACGTCGGCCATGTTTTCCTGGCCGTTGAAGATCAGCTTCGCCTTCGCGTTGATAGTGTCGCCGAATGCGGTCACCTCGGTGATCTCCACCTTCGCGTCGGTGGACTTGTAGGCCTCGGCCAACCGGTTCGGCAGATCCGGGTCGGCCTCGACGCCCTGCACCAACTCCAGCTTCTCCGATGCGGGGATGCTCGGATCGAGCGCCTTCTGTAGATCCGCGTTGATCTGAGCCGGGGTCGGGACCGGCGGCAGGTTGGCCGCGGCGGCTTTGGCGCTGGTGGTGGTGCGAGTCGGCTTGGCGTCACTCGACTTGTCGTCGCTGCCACAGGCGGTCATGCTCAACGCGGCGGCTACCGCAAGGCCCGCGATCGCGATTCGTCCGGTCTTACGAAGCTTCAACTGCTCGTCCTTTGCGTTCGTGTCGGTCCGATGCCCCCGGGGCAGTGCCCACCACGACCGCCCGCGACGGTGTCGCCGGGTGTCCACGGCACCGGATCACGAAGCTATCCAGCGGATCTGTGGGAACGGTAAGACAACTGTGTGCCACCCCGAAGAGTCTCGGATCGGCGGTCAGACGGGTTCGCCCAACGGTTTTCGCGCCAGGTCCGCGACCAGCGCCCGGACCGCGGGATTGCGGGTACCGGTGGGCCACACGACGGCGTAGGTGACCCTCAAGGGCGCATCGCGCAGCGGTCGCCAGACCAGGCCCGGCGCGGCGGCGGCACGTACTGAGCCGAGCCCGATCATGGTGGGCCGCAAGGGCAGGACCGCCAGCATCTGCGCATGTCCCATGGCGCTGTCGCTGAGGCATACCTCGGCGCCGTGCTCGCGCAGGGTCGCCAGCAGCGCGTCGTGCAGCCCGGCGGCGGATTCCCTGGCGAACAGGACGAGTTCGTGGCCGGTGAGATCCGCGGCGTCGAGTTCATCCCGCGCGGCCAGCGGATGCGCGGTCGCCATCAGCACCCCGAGTTCCTCACGGGCGACGGGTTGCTGGGCGAAGCGATCCGGGAGCCGCACCGGCGTGCGCACCAACGCCAGATCCACCTCGTCCGCGTCGAGTAGTCGCAGCTGATGGGCCGTGGTACCACCGGTCAGGACCATGCCGATGCCGGGAAGACACTGCCGCAGCAGCTCTTCCAGGAGCGCGGGCAACCAGGGCGGAACACCGTTCAACAGCCCGAAGCGCAGCACCGGCGCACGGGCGGCGGTGGCGCGGCGAGTCTCTCGCACCACCTCGTCCACCATTCGCAGCACATCCTTCCCGCCGCGGAACAGCGCCTCCCCCGCCGCCGTCAAAGCCACTCGCGGCGCCCGAACCAGCAGCGGCCCACCCATTTCCCGCTCCAGCACTTTGATCTGCTGACTCAGCGTCGGCGTCGACACGAACAACCGCTCGGCCGCCCGCCGAAAATGCAACTCCTCAGCGAGCACCACGAAGTACCGCAACTGCCGCAACTCCACCCGCTCGACGCTACCGGCAGTCCCCGACCGCGCACTGAAATATGCGGCACAGTAGGGCCGCTGCTCTACTGAGCCGCTGCCCGTGCGCGCACGGCAGACCGCAGCACCGTCAGTGCCAGCCATACCATGCCCGCGCCAGCGGCGAGGTGACCGATCCGCACGAGCGGTGCGGGCAGCAGGAAGGTGAGGCACAGCAGCGACAGCCCGACCGCATACAGTCCCAGCGCCGGACGGGGTAACTCGGCGCCGCGGAGCAGGGCCGCACCGAACAGCAGGGTTCCGGCCAGCGCGGTTATCGCGGTCGCGAGGAAGGCGAACCGCGCTGGGCTGTCCAATAATTCGTCGACCACGGGACGGTCGAGGTACAGCAGGACGAAGTTTCGCGCGAAGGCGACACCGGCGAAGTAACCGAAGCCCAGGAATTGCATGATGAAGGCCACCGCACCGAAGCGGCCGAGATGTTCGCGCTGCCACAGGTACAGCCCCACCAGAAAGCCGATTCCGAAGGGGACCGCGCCGCCGTTGAGCACGGAGGTGATGCCGGTCTTGTGGCCAACGGCCAGTTCGGTCAGTCCGGCGAGTGCGATGGCGCCGCCGCAGATCAGTCCCGCGACAGCGCTGAGGCGCAGCAGTGAACGGATATCCATATCAGTTCCTTTCCTCGGTGACCCCGACGTTAGGAATCCGGTGGTCACCGGGGTAAGTGCCCCGCGACCCATGACCTTCGGCTACATTCCCCGCCTCGGATGGCCCGGGAGCGCGGTCCGCCCCTACGCTCGGGACATGTTTCGACCGCGCACGCTGACCTGGGTGGCGGATTTTCTCTATCTGTCGGTGCTGCTGGCCGGTCTAGCCGTCGCGTGGACCGGCACGGGCCGGGCGGGAGGGTGGCAGACGATCGGCTTCGTCGGCGCGCTGGCCCTCGCCGGTGGTCTCGAATTCGCCGAATCTCCTCGGTGGGGAACCCGAGTCACCGCCATCTCTGGGCTGGCGGCGCGTGTCGTGTTGTACACGGTCATCACAGCACTGGACCCCGCGGGCAATGCGAAAGTCCTGTTCGTGCTCATCCCGCTGACCGCCTATTTCTCTCTCGGACCACGGGTCGCGTTCGCGCTGGGCGCGGGCGGACCGCTGCTGGCGGACGCGCTCGTCGGCGCCCACGCGGAGTTGCGCCGGGATGCGGAGACCCTCTCGGATCTGCTGATGCTGGCGGTGGGTGTGGTGTTCGCCCTCGCGATCGCGGTCATCGCCCGACGCGAGGAGGCCGGGAGGGAGCGCGCCGAGTCATTGCTCGCCGAACTCTCCGACGCCCACCGCAGGTTGCGCGAATATGCCGACCAGGCCACGTCTTTGGCGACCCTCGCAGAACGCAACCGGCTGGCCCGCGATATTCACGACACCGTCGGCCACCATCTGGTCGTCACCGCCATCCAGCTGGAGAAGGCCGCCGCCTATCGCCCCATCGATGCCGCCGTCGCGGACCAGGCCCTCGCCGAGAGCCGGGCCTCGACCCGCCGCGCCCTCACCGAAGTCCGCCACGCGGTCGGCGCGCTGCGTGCGGACGACACCGGCTTCACCCTTGCCGCCGCCCTGCGGGCCCTGGTGACCCGTCTCGACGACAGCGCTTTCGCGATCACCGTCGAACTCTCCGGGACCGAACAGCAGGTGCGCGAGCCCGCCAGGCTCGCACTGTATCTAGCGGCCCAGGAAGCCTTGACCAATGCCCGCAGACATGCTGCCGCCACCGCGGTCACCATCCGCGTAACACTCACCGCGACCGCGGGCACCCTCGATATCGCCGATAACGGAACGGGTTTCGCGCAGGGATCATCCGAGGGCCAAGGGCTGACCGGGATGCGCCAACGCCTCGCTCTGCTGGGCGGCTCGGTCGAGATCACCACCGGAAGCACCGGTACCCGATTGGTCGCTACCATCCCGGCGGCAGCATGACCCGCGACGAGGCCGCGCCCCCGGTCCGGGTGCTCATCGCCGACGATGAGCGCCTCGTCCGCGAAGGTATCGCCGCATTGCTGGCGCTGCAGCACGGGATCGATGTCGTCGGCACCGCCGAGAGTGGTTCCCAGGCACTGGAACTCGCCGCGCGGCTGACCCCCGACGTGATCCTCATGGACGTGCGCATGCCCGAGGTGGACGGCGTCGAGGCGGCAGCGCGGCTCCGCGGACAGACCAGGGTGCTGATCCTGACCACCTTCGACGACGACGAGTACATCATCCGCGCATTGCATGCGGGAGCCTGCGGCTACCTGCTCAAGGATCTTCCGGCGGCCGAGCTCGCGCAGGCGGTGCGACTCGCGCACGCCGGCGTCGACCAATATTCCGCAGCCGTCTCCGGCCGATTGGCAGCGCTCGTCCGAACTCGCACGGCGCCGCACGCGATCGAGCTGACCGAACGGGAGACCGATGTGCTGCGGCTGGTGGCCCGGGGCGCCGCCAATCGAGAGATCGCGCGCACGCTGTACCTCAGCGAGGGCACGGTGAAGAATCACGTATCGAGCATCTTGAACCGCCTCGGAGTTCGCGATCGCACCCAGGCCGCCATCTACGCGCACGAGCACGGACTGCGCTGACACGCGGGACGGTCACGGCGCGGAACCAGTTCCGAAAACGCGAACGACCTCCGGCTTCACGCCGGAGGTCGTTCGGATCTACCGCGAGGGAGGCGGGGTCACCAACCGCGCTCGGCGAGCCGGTGCGGCTGCGCGATCTCCTCGACATTGATGCCGACCATGGCCTCACCCAGACCGCGCGACACCTTGGCCAGCACGTCCGGGTCGTCGTAGAAGGTGGTGGCCTTGACGATGGCCGCGGCGCGCTCGGCCGGGTTGCCGGACTTGAAGATGCCCGACCCGACGAAGACGCCTTCGGCGCCGAGCTGCATCATCATGGCGGCGTCGGCCGGGGTGGCGATGCCACCGGCGGTGAACAGCACGACCGGGAGCTTGCCGGTCTCGGCGACCTCGCGCACCAGCTCGTACGGCGCCTGCAACTCCTTGGCCGCGACGTAGAGCTCGTCGGCGGGCAGCGACGACAGCTTGCGGAGCTCCTGGCGGATCTGGCGCATGTGGGTGGTGGCGTTGGACACATCGCCGGTGCCCGCCTCACCCTTCGAGCGGATCATGGCGGCGCCCTCGGTGATACGGCGCAGCGCCTCACCCAGGTTGGTGGCGCCACAGACGAAGGGCACGGTGAAGTTCCACTTGTCGATGTGGTTGGCGTAGTCGGCGGGGGTCAGCACCTCCGACTCGTCGATGTAGTCGACGCCGAGGCTCTGCAGGATCTGGGCCTCCACGAAGTGACCGATCCGGGCCTTGGCCATGACCGGGATGGAGACAGCGGAGATGATGCCGTCGATCATGTCCGGGTCGCTCATCCGGGAGACGCCGCCCTGGGCGCGGATATCGGCCGGAACGCGCTCCAGCGCCATCACCGCGACAGCGCCCGCGTCTTCCGCGATCTTGGCCTGCTCGGGGGTGACGACGTCCATGATCACCCCACCCTTGAGCATCTCGGCCATGCCGCGCTTCACGCGGGCGGTGCCGACGGTGTTGGTGGATTCGGGCGTGGTCACGGCAAACTCCTGAGTCATTGGCGCCAATCGGGTCGCGCGGATGGAAATCGACCCAATTCTAGGCGTGCCCAGAAAGCCACTTGATAGCCAGTTGCGGACCACTGGTCTGGTCACCTCGGCGTGTCCGCACCGGACACGGCGTATCACGCCCGACTGGACCCGGATCCGCCAGCGGCGACGCTACCGCGGCCCCAGCGAGCGACCACAACGCAATCCGGTAAGCACCGGGCGAATCCGCTTGTCCGCCAATCGATTCGCCCGTCACCCGGACCGCGCCGGGTCTACCTCAGATCGGATCGACGACCAGCAACTGGGCCCAGTACTCCGCGGCCGAGGGGCCGAGAATCGGCAAAAGGAAATCGAACAGCAGGTACGACATGAACTAGCTACCTCCACACACCTGAACGGGACCGCCCCACGGCAATGTGGAGCATCGGCACCGGACTACCCCCGGGGCCGCAATCCAGTCACGAAGCTAGCACGTTCGTGAAGCACATCACAGGGTCAAACAGGATCCGCGCGTCAGCGGATGGAACGCACCTCGAGGTCGGCGGTGTTGGACGCGGCCGCGGCGGCCTCGTCGAGCAATTGCTCCAAGTGGTACGGGTAGACCGTTTCACCCGACGCGTCGAGCGCCACGATATCGGCCGCGGTACACCACTTGTGGCCGGTAATGGAGCGTCGCTCCACGGCGGTCAGATTTCCCGGCTCGGGTTCGTAGGCGGCCACCCGCAGCACGAAGAACAGCTCCTCCGCGCGAATCAGCTCACCGTTGAACGGGAAGACCGCGACCCGGCGCCACAGCGGCCCGCGCAGGGTGGCCGGATCGGCGGTGTGCCCGGTCTCCTCCCACAGTTCGCGCACCGCGGCGCCGCGCAAGGTCTCCCCCGGATCCACGCCGCCGCCGATGGTGAACCAGAACGAATCTTCCGGGGTGTTGGGATCGTGACCGCGCATCAGCAGTACCCGATCCCGCTCGTCCAACAGCACCACCCGCGCCGAGGTGCGGATGGTGTCCACCGCGAGCCCGGTCGAGGCGGCCGGCGTGGCCCGTTCGGTGATCTCGAAATAGGTGGGCAGCGGCGCGGTGCCGCCGAGGTGCAGGATGCGGACCGGGCGGCGGGTGCGCAGCGCCAGCGTGTCGCGCACCGCGTCATTGTGGAAACGGCGGGCGATCAGCACCCTGGCCTCGGCATCGGCGAGCTCGGCGACCAATTGCGGACGCAGCAGGGCGATATCGATCCCCGACAGTGCCGCGGAAAGCTGGTTCTCGACCGTCTCGCGGTCCGCCCGCCCCGCCCGCTCGGCTCGACCCGCCAGCGCGGTGAGCTGTTTGGCCTGATCGGCCAGCGCCGGATCGGAGACCGGTCCCGCGATCGCCATCGCGACCGAGCGGGCCACCACCGCCCGCCGGGCCAGCGCACCCTCCAGTGCCTGCCAGGACTGATCGGAACGCACGTGCAGCCGGTCCAGCCGGTTGGCGGTCGAGTAGGCCCACAGTCCGATCGCGACGATCACCGCCGCGATCAGCGCGAGGACGAGGACCGTGGTGGCGGAGAAGGTGATCATCCGGCGGCCCGCACCCTGATATCGCCGACGGTGACGGTTTCGTAGACCCGCAGGATCTGTTCGGCCACCACCGGCCAGTCGTACTCGCCGACCACCTGCGCGGCGGTCCTGACCAATGCCGCGCGCCGCCGTTCATCGGTGAGCACGGTCTCGATGGCCGCGGCCAACCCTGCCGAATCGCCCACCGGCACCAGGATGCCCGCGGTCCCGTCGCGGAGCACCCGGCGGAAGGCATCCAATTCGCTGGCCACCACGGGCGTTCCGGCGGCCATCGCCTCGATCAGAATGATGCCGAAGCTCTCCCCGCCGAGATTGGGCGCCACGTAGACATCCGCGCATCGCATCGCCGAGGCCTTCTCCTCATCCGAGACCTGGCCGAGGAACCGCAGATGTCCGGCGAGCGGGCCCGCCTCGCGGCGCAGGCGCTCCTCGTCGCCGCGCCCGACGATCAGAACCTCCAGATCCGGATGGTTACGCACCAGATCCGGCAGCGCGCCCAGCAGCACCGCCATCCCCTTGCGCGGCTCGTCGTAGCGGCCGAGGAACAGCACCGTCCGGCCCTTTCGCGGGTAGCCCGGCAGCATCGGCGCCCGCGCGAAGGCGGGCACGTCGACCCCGTTCGGGATTTCCACGGCGTCCGAGCCGAGCGCCTCCACCTGCCAGCGCCTGGCCAGCTCGGAGACCGCGATCCGGCCGCTGATCTTCTCGTGATAGGGCCGCAGCACCCCCTGAAAGGTGCTCAACACCAGCGACTTCGTGGTCGAGGTGTGGAAGGTCGCGACGATCGGGCCCTCGGCGATCTTGAGGGCCAGCATGGACAGACTCGGCGCGTTGGGCTCGTGGATATGCAGCACATCGAAGTCGTTGCCGTCGATCCAACGCCGAATCCTGGTGTAGGCCATGGGTCCGAAGGAGAGCCGGGCCACCGACCCGTTGTAGGGGATCGCGACGGCCCGGCCCGCCGACACCACGAAGTCCGGTAGCGGCGTCCCCTCGGACGCGGGCGCCAGCACGCTCACCTTGTGCCCGCGTTCGATGAACACCCTGGCCAACTCGACCACATGAGCCTGCACACCGCCGGGAACATCGAACGAATACGGGCACACCATCCCGATTTTCACGGCGTGGCCTCCTGGTCGACGCCCTCGCCGCGGTCGACGCGCCGTGCCTCGGCGATCCGGGCCAGCCGCGCCTCGGACAGATCGCTTTCCCACTGCGGTTGCAGCATGTGCCAATCCGCCGGATGCGCGGCGATATTCGCCGCGAATCGGTCGGCCAAGGCCTGGGTCGCGGCGGCAATGCCGCCCGAAACATCCAGCGGCGCCTCGGTCTTCATCCCCCAGCCCTCACGGCCGTCGGCATCTACCGTGAACCAGACGTGCACCGGGATCAGCGCCGCGCCGGTCTCGATGGCCAGTTTGGCCGCACCGGCGGGCAGCCAGGTGCGCTCCCCGTACATGGTCACCGGAACACCCTTGCCGGTCAGGTCGCGCTCCCCCATCAGGCAGACCACCTTGTTCTCCCGGAGCCGGGCCGCCAGCAGCGCGAACGGCGGCTGCTCACCGCCGGTCAGCGGAAACACCTCGAATCCGAGGCTCTCGCGGTAGGCGACGAAACGTTCGAACAGCGATTCCGGCTTCAGCCGTTCCGCCACGGTCGCCAAGCCGCCGTGATGGTGCACCAGCCAGACCCCCGCCGCATCCCAGTTCCCGGAATGCGGCAGTGCGAGGACCACGCCTCGCCCTTGCGCGATCGCGGCATCGAGGTTCTCCACCCCCTCCACGGGCGAACCGGTCAACGCCGCATGGTCCATCGTCGGCAGCCGGAAGGCTTCGCGCCAATACCGCGCATACGAACGCATACTCGCCCGGATCAGGTCGTCGGGCACCCGCTCCGGTGGGACGCCCAACACCCGGGCGAGATTGCGCCGCAGCTGATTCGGTGGACCGCCCGCGCGAAACGCCTTATTGGCCCGAGCGGCGGCACGGTCACCGCCCCAGTCGAATACGCGCCGTGACGTGGACTCCGGCAGCGCCCGCACCAGACGCCACCCGGCCGCGTACGCCCGGTCCGTCAGCGCGGACTTGATGTCGGTCATCCCCCGAATCCTCCCGTCGCGCCGGATGCTCCGGCCCGTCTCGTGCCGGTCGTTCCGGCCGATTTCCCTGTGCCGAAACGCGGTGCGATCACGACGGCTGCCCCGCCGGATCCGCGGTCCCCGCGGCCGGGTTCTGCGGCCGCGCGGGCGGAATCACATCCCGGGCGCCGGGCGAACTGCGGACCGCAAGCACCCGCTGGAAGACCGTCACGATGCTCAGCACCGCGAGGATCCACATCGCGACATGCACCGCCCAGGTGAGCCATTCGATGCCCCAATAGCCGCCGATGCCGGTGAAGCCCGCACCGACGAGCACGATGATCAGCCGGTCCGGCCGCTCGATGAGCCCGCCGTCCGCCGACAGCCCGCTGGCCTCGGCGCGCGCCTTGGCGTAGGAGATGACCTGCGAGGTCACCAGCACCACCAGGGTCGCGAAGAACAACGGCTTGCTGTGCTCGTGGTACACGGCCCACCAGGCCAGCCCGCCGAAGATGGCGCCGTCGGCCACTCGATCGCAGGTCGCGTCGAGCACCGCACCGTATTTCGTGCCGCCGCCGCGGGCCCTGGCCATCGCGCCGTCGAGCATGTCGAACATGACGAACAGCCAGATCACCATGGTCCCCCAGAACAGATGTCCGGTCGGGAACAGGGTGACCGCGGCCGCGATCGAGGCGGTAGTGCCGATGACGGTCACGGCGTCGGGGGTGAGCCCGGTCTTGACCAACGCCTTGCCCAGCGGCGCAGTCGCTTTCGCGAACGTCTCGCGGCCGAAGAAGCTCAGCACTTCTATTCCGCTTCCTTCTGCGCTGTGCGGGACACCCGCACCCGGTCGGCTCCGATGAGCGCGGCTGCGCGATTGTCGCTCACTCCGCCTCCTGCTGTGCCATGCGGGACACCCGCACCCGGTCGGCTCCGATGAGCGCGGCTGCGCGATTGTCGCTCACTCCGCCTCCTTCCAGGCCGCCGCGAGCAGCGCCCGCGTCTCCCGGAGTAGCTGCGGCATCACCTTCACCCCGCCGACGACGGTGATGAAGTTCGCGTCGCCACCCCAGCGCGGCACGATGTGCTGGTGCAGGTGGTCGGCGAGCGAACCGCCCGCCACCCCACCGAGATTGAGGCCGACATTGAAACCGTGCGGCCTGGACACACTCTTCATCACCCGGATGGCGCGCTGGGTGAAGGCCATCAATTCGGCGCTCTCGGCGTCGGTGAGGTCTTCCAGGTTGGCCACCCGGCGATAGGGCACGACCATCATGTGCCCCGGGTTGTAGGGGTAGAGGTTGAGCACGGCGTAGACCAGCTCGCCGCGAGCGATGATCAGGCCGTCCTCGTCGGACATCTTCGGGATATCGGTGAACGGGTGCCCGGTGGCGTCCGCCGCAGGGCGGATGGTGGCCGCCTCGGCGATATAGGACATCCGGTACGGCGTCCAGAGCCGTTGCAGCCGATCGGGTTCACCCGGGCCTCGATCCACGATGCTGTCCTCGTTCGCGGTGCCGTTGATCGGTTCGGACACCGTACGCTCGCTCATACCGTCCCCGCCGACACGATCTCGAAACCCTCCGCCGTCGGTGAGGCGTTCTCGCGATGGGCGATCCACTGCACCACGGTGGCGACCGCGTCGGCCACCGGCACGCCGTTGACCTGGGTACCGTCCCGGAAGCGGAAGCTCACCGCGCCCGCGTTCACATCCCGCTCGCCGGCCAGGAGCATGAACGGCACCTTCTGCGCGGTGTTGTTGAAGATCTTCTTCTGCATCCGGTCGTCGCTGCGGTCCACCTGGGCGCGGATGCCCGCGTCGTGCAGCTGCTCGATCACTCGATCCAGGTGCGGCGCAAAGGCTTCCGCGACCGGGATGCCGACCACCTGGACCGGCGAGAGCCAGGCCGGGAAGGCGCCCGCGTAATGCTCGGTGAGCACGCCGAAGAAGCGTTCGATGGAGCCGAAGAGCGCGCGGTGGATCATGACCGGCCGCTGCTTGGTGCCGTCGGAGGCGGTGTACTCCAGGTTGAACCGCTCCGGCAGATTGAAGTCCAACTGGATGGTGGACATCTGCCAGGTACGGCCCAGCGCGTCCTTGGCCTGCACCGAGATCTTCGGGCCGTAGAAAGCGGCGCCGCCCGGATCCGGGACCAGTTCCAGACCGGAGGCCGAGGCAACCTCGGACAGGGTTTCGGTGGCCTCGTCCCAGACCTCCTCGGAGCCGACGAACTTCTTCGGGTCCTTGGTGGACAGCTCCAGGTAGAAGTCGTCGAGGCCGTAGTCCTTGAGCAGGTCGAGCACGAACTGCAGGGTGCTGGTCAGCTCCGCGTGCATCTGCTCCTTGGTGCAGTAGATGTGCGCGTCGTCCTGGGTCATGCCGCGCACCCGGGTCAGGCCGTGGACCACGCCGGACTTCTCGTAGCGGTAGACCGACCCGAATTCGAACAGCCGCATCGGCAGCTCTCGGTAGGACCGGCCGCGGGCGCGGAAGATCAGATTGTGCATCGGGCAGTTCATCGGCTTGACGTAGTAGTCCTGGCCGGGCTTGCGGACGGTGCCGTCGTCATTCAGCTCGGCGTCCAGATGCATCGCCGGGAACATGCCGTCGCGGTACCAGTCCAGGTGGCCGGAGACCTCGAACAGGTGGCCCTTGGTGATGTGCGGGGTGTTGACGAACTCGTAGCCCGCGGCCACGTGGCGGCGGCGCGAGTACTCCTCGAGCTCCTTGCGGATGATGCCGCCCTTGGGGTGGAACACCGGCAGACCGGAGCCGAGCTCATCCGGGAAGCTGAACAGATCCAGCTCGAGGCCCAGCTTGCGGTGGTCGCGGCGCTCCGCCTCTGCGAGCAGGTGCAAGTACTCGTCCATCGCCTCCTGGGACTCCCAGGCGGTGCCGTAGATGCGCTGGAGGTCCTCGCGGTCCTGATCGCCGCGCCAGTAGGCGGCGGAACTGCGGGTCAGCTTGAAAGCGGGGATGAACTTGGTGGTCGGGATGTGCGGGCCGCGGCACAGATCGCCCCAGACCTTCTCGCCGGTGCGCGGATCCAGGTTGTCGTAGATGGTCAGCTCTTTACCGCCGACCTCCATGACCTCCGGGTCATCGATGCCGGACTTGTCGCTGATCAGCTCCAGCTTGAACGGCTCCTTGGCCAGCTCGACGCGCGCATCCTCGACCTCGACCACACGCCGCGAGAAGCGCTGCGCGCCCTTCACGATCTTCTTCATCCGGGATTCCAGCTTGGCCAGATCCTCCGGGGTGAAGGGGCGCTCGACCTGGAAGTCGTAGTAGAAGCCGTCCTTGACGGGCGGGCCGATGCCCAGCTTGGCCTCGGGGAACTCCTGCTGCACCGCCTGCGCCAGCACATGTGCGGCCGAATGCCGGATCACGCTGCGGCCGTCCTCGGTATCGGCCGCGACCGGCTCCACCTCGACGTCGACGTCGGGGATCCAGGACAGATCCTTCAGCGCGCCCTCGGCGTCGCGCACCACGACGATGGTGTCCGGCCCCTTGGTCGGCAGGCCCGCCTCCCGCACCGCGGCGCCCGCCGTAGTCCCGGCCGGCACCCGGACGAGGGCAGCTGGGCTGATGGGGGCTGAGGTGGTCACGGCAGCGCACTCCTTGGCGTTTCTCGTGGGCGGGTCTTTCCCGCACGCGTCATCGTCCGGTCACGTTTTGCACCGGCGCGACCATGCTATCGGGACGGTGACGGGCACGTGCCGATGGACCGCCCCCGCCGCGTCGCCGGTCCGACGTTCCCGCACGCCATCGGGTGCAGCGGTGGCGGTTCCCGGCATCGAACGCCCGCCGGCGCCGCCGATCAGCCCGGTGCGTGGGCACTCCCGGCGCCGTGTGGCGTGTATCGCAGCTCGGCGACGAACGCGGCCCCGCGACGAAGGCGGTGCGGCCTTCGCGCCGCTCAGCTTTCCGAAGCGAGTTTCTCCAGCAGCGAGGTGCGTTCGGCGGCAGGGCGTTTAGGGCAGCTGGTGCACATCTCGCAGCCGGGAACCTCGAAGACCAGGCAGCAGGAGATGCGGCGGACGAAGGTGCGTCCTTCGATCTCGACGAAGCGCGGTACCGGAAGTCTGCCGCCCACCTCGGTGGCCAGTTGAGTGCCCGCCTCGGGGACGCCGGCATCGAGGGCACGGTTGCCGATGGCGTCGGCGGCGATCGCCCAGAGCGCGGCAATCCCCGCACCCGAGACCGCCGCCACCGGTGGAATCACCGTGGCGAGAGTGTCGTGCAGTGCGATGGCGCCGGGGTCACGCGGCCCGGTCGCACGGGGCGCGGTGGTTCCCTCGTCATCCGAGGCGTCTCCGCTCGCCGCGGCATCCGGTCGCGGGGCGGGCAGGATGTGGACGCGTTCGATACCGCCATCCGGCCGGACCTCGCAGTCGAGGCGATCCAGCGCCGGTTCCGGCGCGGGCGTCCCCTCGGCGTAGGCCCGCGCGAGCTGTTCGACCAGCGCCGAGGCCACCATGCACCACCACAGCGTGCCCGCGATGCGGAGCGAGGCGGTGCCCCAGGACTGCCCCATCTCCGCGATCCGTGCGGTCAGCCACTCGGGCTCGGTGAGGGTGTTTCCCGGGACGGAATTCACCGTGCGAGGGGACTGCGTAACCATTCCGATTCGACTCCGATCCAGCCGCCGATCATCCCGAATGTGCCGAGAACCCAGAGCGTCGCAATGACCAGCAACGCAGTAGCTATCGCCGCGAACGCCCGCATGGCCAGACCTCGCGCCGAGAACCAGGCCATGCCCTGCCGATACTTGCCCCGCAGCCAGCCCAGCGCGTGGCGCGCCCAGGCGAATTCGGTGGCGAGGATGCCGAGTCCGGCGAACACGATCGCCCAGCCGGGTCCGGGGTAGGGAATCGCGAGAATTCCCAGGATCAGCACCGCGATGCCGATGACCGCGACCCCGATCCGGTAGGCGAGGTTCAGCGTAGGACGCGCGGACACCCCGGTACGGAAGGCGCGCCATCCGGACGGCGGTGTCGTCGGTCTCGGGTCAAGCTCCGTACTCACAACCGCCAGCCTACGAGGCGCGCGGGACCTCGGATGCGACTCGGCCGCTGGCAAACACGGAGAAACCCGCCTCGCCGCTGCCGCTGCCCGCCCGCACCCATCCCGCCCGGCGCGGGTGAGCCGGACGGGATAGGGCGCATGCGGTCAGACGAGTTCGGGTATCGCCCGCTGTCCCGCGTTGTCATCGATGTGGGCCAGCCCGTCCACGGTGACTTCGATGACCCGGGCGCTGGCGATATCGAAGAACAGCCCCGACACCGTGACACCACGTTCGACCACCGCGGCGCGCACCGCCGGATGCCGGTGCAACGTCTCCAGCTGCACCGCCACATTCACCATGCTCAGCTGGTCCACTTCGCCGAATCCGGCGGACCGTGCCGCGATCGCCACCGGATGGTCGAGCCGGAACCGGTCCAGGCTGGACTGGGCGTGTGCGAGCCAGCTGCTGATCCCGGGGTCCGCCTGGGCACCGGAGTGCAGTGCGGCCATGGCGCCGCAGGACGAGTGGCCACAGACCACGATGGAGCGCACGTTCAGTTCCTGCAGCGCGAACAGCAGCGCCGCCTCCACCGACGCGTCACCCGCCGCGGGCACCAGGTTTC
Source organism: Nocardia sp. NPDC050710 (assembly GCF_040654375.1). NCBI lineage: Bacteria > Bacillati > Actinomycetota > Actinomycetes > Mycobacteriales > Nocardiaceae > Nocardia > Nocardia sp. NPDC050710. The sequence continues at coordinate 688,030 of NZ_JBFAHV010000001.1, forward strand.
CCACATTGCGCACGGTGAACAGGTCACCAGGACCGCTGTTGGTGATGACGTTCGGCACCACCCGCGAATCGGCGCAGGTCAGGAAGAACGAATCCGGGTCCTGCTTATCGCGCAGCTCGTCCAGGTGCGGGCGCACCACGTGGGCGTGGCTGCGGTGGTAGGCGGCGACGCCCGCCGCAACCGGATCAGGGTGCCGGTCCTCCCGCCGCCACGGGCCCAGGATTTCCTCGAACACCGCCCGGCCGAAGCCGCGCGCGGGCGGTCCGGCCGCCGCGTTGGCCATCCGCGCACTGCCGATCTCGACGAAATCGACACTGCCGCCGTTACTTTCCTGCTGGCGCACCCACTCCTCGATGGCCTCGAAGGCGGCGTGGTCCAGGAAGTCCACCGTCATCTCGACAGTGACATCGGCGTCGGCGGGTACTTTCGCGAACTCGGCCGAGAGCTTCGGCAGCGCCAGGAAGGTGCAGGACCCGTCGATGGTGATCAGCCACCGCTGTGACGCCGGAATCTGCTTGGCGACGATGGCGACCCGCACCACCCGCCACAGCAGCAGACCGAAGGCCAGCACCAGCCCGATGATGACGCCTTCGAGCAGGTTCAGGAACACCACGCCGAGCACCGTCACCGCATAGACCAGCAGGTCGCCAGTCCGCCGGGCCATCTTGATGTGGGCCAGCTTCACCAGCTGCACGCCGATCACGATCAGCAGACCCGCCAGCGCCGCCTTCGGGATCTGCTCGACCAAACCGACCAGCGCCACCGAGAAGATCAGGATCCACAGCCCATGCAGCACCGCCGAGGCCCGGCTACGGGCACCCGCCTGCACGTTGGTGGCACTGCGGACGATCACACCCGTCACGGGCAAGCCGCCGAGTAAGCCGGAGAGCACATTGGCCGAGCCCTGGCCGATGAGTTCACGGTCGAAGTTGGTGCGGGTGCCGGTGTGCATCTTGTCCACCGCGACCGCCGAGAGCAGGCTCTCGACGCTGGCGATGAGCGCGATGGTCAGCACCATGACCGCGACCGCGGACCAGCCGCCGTCCGGGATCTGTGGCAGTCCGATGGCGTCGAAGAGCGAGCCGCTCAACACGATTCGCTCCGCACCGGTCGGCAGCACCATCGCGAGCACCGTGCCCGCCAGCACCGCGACCAGCGGACCCGGGATCACCCGGATCTTGGCCGGGACGTAGCGCCAGCCCAGCATGATCGCGATGACCACGCCGCCGACGAACGCGTCGCCGCCGTGCAGCGACATCAGCTGGCCGGGCAATTCGGTGAGGTTGTTCCACGCCGAGCTGTGCGAGGAACCGCCGAGCAGCACGTGAATCTGTTGCAGCGCAATGGTGATACCGATACCAGCCAGCATCGCGTGCACCACCACGGGCGCGACGGCGAGGGCCGCCCTGGCAATGCGGCTGAGCCCGAACAGGATCTGGAGCACGCCTGCGGCAACAACTATGAAACCGGTTACACGCCAACCGAATTTGTCGATGGACTCGGCGACGACCACCGTCAGGCCCGCGGCCGGACCGCTGACCTGTAGGAGGGAGCCGCCGAGCAGACCGGCGACGATACCGCCGATGACGGCGGCGATCAGGCCGGCGGCGACGGGCGCGCCGGAGGCGACGGCGATGCCGAGCGATAGCGGCAGCGCGACCAGGAAGACCACGATCGAAGCAGGCAGATCGTGACGCAGAATGGATGTCAGGCGATCGGACAGTGCTGTGGCAGCACGGTTTTCGGGCGCTGACGACGGTGGGGCGAGATCGTTCTCGACAACCATGACTTCTCCTTCGCCGACTCGGCGACGCTGTCCCGAAGTGGATGGCTTCGGGCGGCACGGCACCGAGGTCGGTTGACGATCAACATGTCCTGCAGGGCAATAGACCGCGAACCGGCATCTCGCGGTGAAGCAGTTCCCGACACAGCGGTGGGCCGAGATGTAAACCAGATCAAGGCTATTGGTAAAGACTTAGCAAAACCTGAGAAGTTCCCGAGGAGTGCCGGGCACCATAGCGAGCGGCCGGTGTGAGACTCCCCACACGGCAGCCGAATTGTGCTGTCGGACCGGCCATTCCGGCCCGACCGCGGGCGGCTAGACCGGCCCGGCCGCGACACGGGTCCTGCCATCATCGAACTCGGCGATCCCGTCGACCGTCACCTCGATCACCCTGGCCGTCGCCAGATCGAAGAACAGGCCCGATACCGCCACCCCCCGCTCCTCCACGCCACGACGCACGGCCGGATAAGCGTGCAGCGTCTCCAGTTGCAGCGCCACATTCACCATCCCCAACTGGTCCACCTCGCCGAATCCGGCGAGAGCCGCCGCCTCGGCCACCGGATGCCCGAGCCGGTACCGGTCCAGGCTCGGCCGCGCATGTGCCAACCAGTCGCCCAACCCCGGCCCGGCTCGCACCTCGCGGTGCAGCGCTTCCATCGCCCCGCAGCCGGAGTGCCCGCACACCACCACCGCCCGCACATCCAACTTCTCCAGCGCGTAGATCAACGCGGCCTCGACCGAGACATCACTGCCACCGACCGGCACCAGATTGCCGACATTGCGCACGGTGAACAGATCCCCCGGGCCGCTATTGGTGATCACATTCGGCACGATCCGCGCGTCCGCGCAGGTCAGGAAAAAGGAGTCGGCGTCGGGGCGGTGGCGCAGACCGTCCAGGTGCGGACGCATCAAATGCGCGTGACCGCGGTGGTAGGCCGCGATTCCCGCGGCGATCGAATCCTCCCGGTTCCCGCTGCGCCGCCACGGCCCGATCACCTCGTCGAGCACCTGGCGCGAATGACCGCGCTCCGGCGGGCCCGCCACCGCGGTGGCCATCCGCGCGGTGCCGATCTCGACGAAATCGACGGTGCCGCCGTCTGATTCGCGCCGCCTGGCCCATTCGGTGATCAGCTCATAGGAGGCGTGATCGAGGAAATCCACCGCCAGCTGCACCATAACTGGCAGGCCCGCAGGAACTTTGGCGAGTTCTGCGGTCAACTTCGGCAAGGCGAGGAAGGTGCAGGTTCCGTCGACCGTCACCACCCAGCGCAGCGCCGAAGCCGCGGGTTCGGCGATGATCGTCACCCGGACCACCCGCCACAGCAGCAGCGCGAACGATAGCACCAGCCCGATCACCATGCCCAGCAACAGATTCCAGAACACCACGCCGATCACGGTGGCCAGATAGACGAACAGATCGCCATTGCGCCGGGCCAGCCGGATATGCGCCAGCTTCACCAACTGCACCCCGATCAGAATGAGCAACCCGGCCAGCGCCGCCTTGGGAATCTGCTGCACCAGGCCCGCCAGCGCCACCGCGAACAGCAGGATCCACACCCCGTGCAGGACGGTCGCGGCCCTGGTCTGGGCACCGGCATTCGCATTGGTGATGCTGCGGACGATCACCGCGGCGATCGGCAGGCCGCCGAGCAGCCCCGAGGTGACATTCGCGGCCCCCTGTCCGACCAGCTCGCGATCGAAGTTCGTGCGACTGCCCGGGCGCGCCTTGTCGACGGCGACCGCCGACAGCAGCGTCTCCACGCTGGCGATCAACGCGACCGTCACCATGGTGACCGCCACCGTGAACCAGCCGCCCCGCGGAATCGCGGGCAGGCCGATCGACTCGAACAGCGAGCCGTTCAGCACGAGTCGCTCCACATGCGTCGGCAGCATCAGCGACAGCACCGTCGCCACCAGCACCGCGACCAGCGGTCCCGGCACCACCCGCACCCGGCGCGGCAGAAACTTCCACGCGATCAGGATGATGATGACCACCAGCCCGATGCACAGGTCGCCGTAATGTACCGACATCAACTGGTGCGGCAGCTGGGTCAGGCTCTGATACGACGAACTCAGCGAATTGCCGCCGAGCAGCACATGCAGCTGCTGTAGCGCGATGATGACGCCGATACCCGCCAGCATCGCGTGTACCACCACCGGTGCGATGGCCAGCGCGCCGCGAGCCACCCGGCTCAATCCGAACAGGATCTGCAGCACCCCCGCACCCACGGTGATGAAACATGTGGCCGCCCAACCGAAATGGTGCACGCTCTCGGCGACGATGACGGTGAGGCCGGCGGTCGGCCCGCTGACCTGTACCGCCGAACCGCCGAGCAATCCGGCCACCGCGCCGCCGATCACGGCGGCGATCAGACCGGCGGCGACCGGCGCGCCGGAGGCGACCGCGATGCCCAGCGAAAGGGGAAGGGCGACAAGGAAAACCACGATCGAAGCGGGTGCATCGTGGTGTAGTACGGCGTGTAGCCGCGACGTCCGTGGTGCGGGATCGGTGTCGGTGGACATATTTCTCCTTCGCCGTCTCGGCGGGAAGCCGATCCGGTTCATCGGTCAAACATGTTCTGGCATCGAAAGCGAGCGGCGGGCGAAGCGGAAGCCCCGGTGGAGAGTGACCCGTGACGCAGAGGTCTCCGCAATGGTAAAGACTTCGCAAAGCATGCGGAAAGCTTTGGGCGGAAACACCGATAACCGCTACCAAACTGTGACTCGAGTCACAATGAGGGAAAGGCGCCCTTCACTCCGCCCACCGCTACCGAGCGGGCCACTCGGCGCCGGTCGGCCGGGAAGATCAAAGAGTGGTATCCCAGGCCATTCTGCGCAGATCGAGATGCGGCGAAGACCTCAGTTGGTCGAGCGCCTCCCGAAGCTCGGGTGTGGGGGTGCTCCTATCGAGGAGGCCCAGTGCGAGCACACCGCCGGTCAGGTCGCCACGCGCGATCAGCGCCCGGACCGCGGGCACCAACGCCTCGGGTGGTTTCTTCCAACCGAAGAGAGTGGTGACGGTCGAGACGATCCGGGTGGCCGTCAGCGGAGTGAGCCGGTCGGCGAGGGCGTTCAGCTCGAAAGCCAGCGCCTCGGGATCGAAGTCGTGGACAGGTAGCCGGTTGATCAGCATGCGGGTGGCCAGGACGAGGTGCGGCGGATGGTCCAGCAGCAGCTCGGCGGCCGCCCGTGCAATGTCTTGTCGCCACTCCTCGGCGGTGGCGGAGTAGTTGAGAGCCCGGGCGACATCCCGGGCCCGCGCATGGTTCTCCGCGACGAGCAGGCGACGCAGGACCGTCAGCGCCTCCTCGCGGATCAGCCCGCTGTGGACCAGGGCGATGAACACCGTCAGATCGGTGTCGTCGCCATCGACGGCCGCCTCGATGATCTCACCGGTGCCGCGCCGGTACCACGGCACCCAGATCGCGAACGCTTTCGCGGTACGGAACTGGATACCCGGCCCCTCCGCGACGGCCAGCAGGTCGCGCACCAGATCGGCGACGGCAGGTCGGTGATCGGGTGCGTAGTCCTCGGGTGTCGCCTGCAGGAGCGTCCTGATCATCGGCTCCGACGCGAACCGGCGCGGCACTTCGGCGAGCGCCGCGCGGGCGCGTGGGTCCTCGGGCAGCCGCCGCAGCGCGACGGCCACCGCGATGCGCACATCGGGATGGAGTTCCGGCTCGGCCCAGGCGCGCAGCAACAGTTCGGCCGCACCGGGCACCCGCTGGGTGATCAGTTGGCGGGCAGCCAGTTTCCTGGCTCCGACCCGGCCCTCGAAAAGCGTCTGCGCCAAGCTCTCGCGCAGCCGCCACGGCGGGCTGACCCGACACAGTTTCGCCGCGGTGGCCAGGGCGACCGGACCCGGGATCCGCAGCAGCAACCGAGGCAGGACCCGCGGATAGCCACCGCACGCCTCGATCGCCGCTTCGGCGATGACGTTTTCGTCGCCGAGGGCATGCTCGACCAACTTGGCATTGTGGAACGGGATCCGGCCGAGGCCACGCAGCGCCCTGACGCGGTCCTCGACCTGGGCCTCTCGGTCGTCGACGATCGCCTCCAGCGTCGCGCCGATGGCGTCGCGCTGACGAGCTGTCCACCGTCCGGCCATGCCCGGCTCGACCTCGTGGTCGGCCAGTACCTCCTGCGGCTCATCGGGCAGCAGATCGGTGCGACGGCTCGCGACATTGCGCCAGACCGGCGTGAGGCGGATCGCGCGGGGATCGTCGTCCAACAATGCCGCGACCTGGGTGTCCTTATCCCGAACGCGGCGCAGCATCAGTTCCGCCGCCGCCTCCGCCACCTCGTCCGGACCCTCCAACGCCGCCTGCCGCAGGTCCCGCCGCAGCTCCGGCAGCCCGCGCAGCCGCGAGCCGAGGGATCGGGCCAGTGCGATCGTCAGGTCGTGATCGCGGGGACGCTCCAGCAGAGCGAGCAGTTCGCATTCCTGGCCGCGGCGCAGCACCCGGCCGAGGGTAGGCCGGTGGCTCGACGTCCGACCGGTCGATCGCCGATAGCCGCGGCCGACCGGTTCGGGGCGCGTCAGCGCCGCGGCGCCGAATCGGTCGATCAGCCGGGCATAGGTCGTCAACGCCCAGGTGGCGAGCGCCGGTTCGGTGTTCAATGCCCGGTCGGCGAGCTTGCGCACGGCCTCTCGGGTGCGTTCGGAGGTGTCGCGGGCATGGATGGCGGCATCGGCGAGCCGGTCGAGATCCTCGGCCCAGAGCGGGTCGAGGCGCAGTTCGGCAATGCCTTCCAGCAGGGCGGCGCGGGATGGGTCGCGCTCGTTGCGGATTCGGTCGACGAGTTCGCCGAGCACGGCCGCGGTCCCGGCTCTGTCGCCACTGCGCTGGGCGGCTCCCAGCAGTAGCGTGCGCGCGATGTCACGGCGGCGTGGATCGCCGGTGAAAGCCGCGGCCCGCAGTTCGGGTTCGGCCTCCGCGAACGGGAGGAACGCGGCGATCCGCAGCGTGATCTTCGGGTCGTCCAGGTGCGCCCGCGCCGAATGCCAGACCGAGGAATGCCACTCGCGCAGCCGCCGGGCTTCACGTGCAGCCAGCTCGCGCGGAAGCAGATGCAGCACATTCAGTGCCTCGAGGCCACGTCGTTCCAGCCGGGTGTAGATAGTGCCGCGCCGCTCGATCGGCATGGCTCGCAGGAATACGTCGGGTCTGCGGGCCGGTATGAAGGTCAGCAGTTCCTCGTCGGACAACTCGGCGCAACGCCTGACCAGGGTCTTCGATGCAAAACGAGACGACCGCCCCGGAGACAGTAGGCGCGCGGTGCGATGCAGGTCGGCCCGGAACAGCGGGCCGAGTACGACTCCCGGCAAGCCGTCCGCCCAGCGCCCCAGGTCGTGCCGCTCCAACAGCTCGAGGACCAGTGCGGGCTCCGCCCTGGCCGCTTCACCGAGTGCCACGGTCCGCCGCCGCCACAGGGCGACCCGTCGCGTCGCGAATTCCTCGTCGAGGCAGCGCAGCACGAGCTTCGGATGCCGACGGGTCAGCGTCTTCCACGCGGTGACCGCATGTGCGAGCGACGGCAGCCACCGGGCGACGACCGGCGGCGAGCACGCGGGCAGCAGCACGGCAGCCTCCTTCGCGCCCCATCGCTCGTTGACCTCGGACAGCAGCGTGTCGGCGAGTTCGGTCCGGCGGGCGTGAACGATGGTGCGGTACACCGCGAGCCGCAATGCGGTCGAGGCCTCGTCGAGAGCAGGTGGGATGGCTTCATCGGGGACGGGCAGGATGCGAACGGCACGCAATGCCGCCCGGCGCAGCTCGGGATCCGGCCCGGCAAGGACCCGCGTGATGTAGGGCAGATCGCGCGCCGCCATCGCCGAATGCAGCGCGATGCGACGGCCATAGTGGCCTTGACCGGCCATATCGGTGAGAAATTCGGCGAAGCCGGAATGTTCGGCATGTACTCGTGCGTGCTGCGCCAGCGCACGCATGCGCTGCGGATAAGGCAGGGATTCCACGCGATTCAGCAGGACGGAAGCCGGTTCGAGGACCGGCGTGGGGCTCAATGGCCCGGGCGCAGGACGCCCTTTCCACTTGTCGTCATGGGCACAGTATGCACCGGGAGGGAATCGACCGGCAAACCGACCGGTGACCGGCGACCGCATCGTCGGGATCGATCGACGTCGCACCTGCGCACGCCATGACCCCACGTATTCGACTCAGCTGCACCGGTTTCCGGTTGCGGTTGCGATTGGGCGTAACTTCATGTTGCACAGCATGATTCGGTGCAATGACGTCCAGTAGAGCTCTCGCAGAGCAACGGGTTCCAAGGCGCGGTTTGCACCAGAGCGAGCTCGCACGCGTATTCCGTGGAGTACTCGAGACCGCGGGTTCTCACGCTGCCGACCGCGTCGCCGACATCGGGTGCGAAACCGTCTCCGATGGAACCGTAGGTCCGCGTGGCGCGTCAGATCCGATATGACCATCGATGAGTTCATCCAGGCGCGGTTGTGGGAGGACGAGCGGACCGCGTTGAGCAGCGCGTCGACACGCGCGCTCCGTGAGGTCGACAGCAAACGGCACCTGCTCGCGATAGCCCGGACGCAGGGCGATGGAACCCTTGGCGAATCGATACGCCGGTGCCTCGCCCATACCTGGAATGGCCACAGCGATTTCAAATGGGAATGGCAACTGTGAACGATCGCGAGCTGCTGTCCGCCGACCGGGAGCGGGAAGGTGGCACCCCTGTCCGCATCGAGACGGGTGCGGCCGTGGCCGATTGGGGTGCGCGCAGCTGGTGGTGATCGCCTTCCAGTCAGGGCTGGTACACGTCGAACCGCGCGGGCACTGAGGCTTCACACGGGCCGAGTCCTAGCTCAGGGTGTATGAGGGCTGTCCAGTCGGTGCCGCGACCGACTGTCCTGCAAAGCAGTTCGTAGTGCGTCAGGTAGCTGAAGCATGCCTCGACGAGTTGATAGGTAGCACGGCTGTCGGCCATGTAGATGTCGCTTTCCAGAAAGCGACGGGCGGCCGGCAGAAAGGTCAGCCCGTCACAGTCCTGTAGTATCTGCCTGCGGAACGAGCTACCGGGCATCATCGATCCCCATTCCTGGGGTGAGCCCTCGAGTCCGAACGCCACGATCAGGTTGGTACGTAGGTACACGTGCATGACGTGGTAGAGCAGAAATCCGAGATTGTTGCCAACAGCCTGACCACCGTGCCGGTGTTCCAGCACTCTGCGAATCTCGTTGTCGCCGAAGGATAACAACACATCTGTGCGCCCCGCCTCCATGAGTGCGGCGAACTCTCGGCATCGACAGCTGGATCTGCGGCTGAACGAGTCTTTTCCCGGAGCGTGACGCCTTGCCGCCTCGGATTCGCACTGTGCCGAATCTACGACGAGCTTGGACAACGCAGCGCTGAATCCGATCAAACGCGCTCTTGCGCGCGACATCTCTCGAGTCGGTCGAGGTAGCTCGCCGGGCAGGGTCACGGTATACCCGCGCTTCTTGCGGAACAGGGCCGTGCCGCACGTCTCGCAGTCACTCCGACGACAAACCCTCCCTGCCAGATACTTCCGCCGGTCGACACGGATGGCCGTTCGCTTGTCGTCGAGATGGATCAGTCCGCAGGCCCCAACTGGCAGTTCGACACCCGGATCGCGGTACCGAGTCACCAAGGGCGACAGATCATGCCAGTTGAGCCTTCCGTGCGCATGAGGAAGGGACATGGCGACATTATCTGTGAGCCTCGGCCGGCGAGGAATACCAGCCGCTGATCGGACTCAGCGATGATCGACCTGCCGACGCTTCGACAACGCCATCGGGTGGATCCCGAAATCGGCCACGATCTGTTCCGAAGTCACCTCGGTATCGCGGTTGCGAGGTGGTCCAGGTCGGCCGCACGGACGTAGGCCGGATACTTCGGGTCGACGCCATCACCGGAGGAGGTGCCCCTGATGCGACGGCCGATCCAGGGGGCCAGGAAATCCCTCGCCCAGATGAGGTCTTCGCGACGGCGCTCGGAATCGGACAGGGGCGCGACGGGCGGGAGCGGGCTGGGCCGCAGGTCGTGCGGGCGGCCCAGGACGGCGAGCACTTCGGCGGCCATGCGTTCGTGGCCTGCGGCGCTGAGGTGCAGGCGGTCCCACGACCACAGGCGCGGGTCGCCGAATTCGTCCATGCGCCAGAAGTCCACGATTTCCGCGCCGAGGTCGTCGGCGAATTCGCGGATGAGTTCGTTGTAGATGGCCATGCGGCCGCGCAGCATGCGGTAGATGGGGTTCCAGGTGCCGTCGAAGGCGGTGAAAACCAGGACGCGGGCGCCGGTTTCGCGTAGTGCGGCGACCATGTCGGCGTAGCGGGCGACCAGGTCGTCCAGGTCGACTTGCGGGCGGAGGATGTCGTTGCCGCCCGCCGAGATGGTGACGAGGTCGGGCTGGAGCGAAAGCGCCCGCGGCAGTTGCTCCTCGACAACGCCGCGGACGAGCCGACCACGAACGGCAAGATTGGCGTATTCGAGGTCCGGGTGGCCCGTGGCCAGTGCCGCCGCCACCCGGTCGGCCCAGCCGCGCACCCCGTTGGGCCGGGCCGGATCATCATCCCCGATACCCTCGGTGAACGAGTCGCCAAGCGCAACGAACCGGTCGAACTGCGTGGTCACTGCCGGAACCTCCCTCTTCGATCTGTCGAAGCGATAAGTTACCGACAACTAAGCTGATTATCGACCGAAGTGGTGCGCATTACAGCGCACAGAACCGTATAAGTTGACAATCACTAAGCAGCGCAGGTGGGATGCTGTTTACAGCCACCGCGTACTTCCGGCCTCGGGCCGGTAGGTCCAGTGCCAGGCCACCTGGGGCCACTGCTTCTTCACCGCGGTGCGCCGCTTCGCGAACGCGGCCAAGCCCACCTCGATCGCGGGCGCGAGCGCTTCCGCCACCCCGTGCTCCGGTACCGGCATGCGCACCATCAGATGCTGCTTGTCCTGCACGAGGATGAGGTCGCCGTCCGGTGTACACCCCAGCAGCGTGAAGTTCTTCAGCACGCTGAACGGCTTGGCGTCAGTCGCGACCTTCGCCAGTAGGGTGCCGTCGGCATCCCACACGTACAGCCCGTACCGGTTCAGGTGGTAGACGCGCCCACGCGCCGGGTCGGTCGCCAGCCGGTAGCACTCGCCGGTGTACGGGCTGTCCCGCCGATAGTCCATCCCCTCGAGGTGGCCGAGCACATTCCCCTCGTCGTCCATGAGTGCGAACACGAATGCGTTGCCGCGGTTCCCACCCCGGTACAACCGCCGCGCATCCTCACTTGGCGTCCCCGTAGCACTCCACCACCGCCGTTGTGAAAGGGAAGCGCACCGGTGTCGGCCCGAAAACTATTCGGCCCGCGGCGGCTGCGGCGGTGGCGATCGCTTCGGCGACCGTTGCGGCCTCCGCTACCGGGCAGTGCACGATTACCTCGTCATGCTGGAAGAAGACCAGTTCGGCGCGGAGCCCCGTGCGGGTCATCGCATGACGCAGGCCCGCCAGTACCAGCAGCGCCCAGTCGGCGGCGCTGCCCTGCACGACGAAGTTCCGGGTGAAGCGGCCACGAGCGCGCGCCCCGGGGGTGCTGCCGTACCCGCCGGAATACTCCTCCTCGCGGCCCGCTCGGTCGGATGACGCGGCGGAAGGCGGCGGACAGGTGCGACCCAACCACGTGCGCACCAGGCGACCCTCCTCACCCGCGCGGGCCGCATCATCGACATAGGCCACCGCGGCCGGATAGCGCCGACGAAGTTCGGCCATATGGGTGAGGGCATCCCCGGAGGTCTGGCCGTAAATGGCGCCCAACAGCGCGATTTTGGCCTGTGCGCGATCACCACCGAAGGCGCGGGCCGCCAGATCCGCGTACAGATCTTCGCCGCGACCGGCCACCTCCATCAGCCCTGGATCGCGGGAGATGGCAGCGAGCACTCGCGGCTCCATCTGGTCGGCGTCGGCGACCACCAGACACCATCCCGGGTCCGCCCGTATCGCTTGACGAATCACCTTGGGGATCTGCAAAGCGCCGCCCCCGTTGGTGGTCCACCGGCCGGTTACCGTGCCGCCGGGCAGGTACTCGGGGCGGAATCGGCCGTCGCGGACCCACTGCTCGAGCCAGGACCAGCCATGGGCGGTGTACAAGCGGTAGAACGATTTATAGGCCAACAGTGGCGCTATCGCCGGGTGATCGATCTCCTGGAGTTCCCATTTCCGGGTGGAGGACAGCGAAATACCAACGCGGGCAAAGGCTTTGATGATGTCGTTGGGCAAGTCGGGCCGAACCCGCACGCCTTCCCCGAAGGCCCGCGACACTTCGTCGGCCAGCTCCACCATCCGGCGTGGTTCCCCACCCGCGATGCGCTCACCCAGCAGTCGGTCGAGTAACTCCCGGTGGACGTCCGCGCGCCAGGGGATCCCGGCTCGGGACATCTCCGTGGCCACCAGCATGCCCGCCGATTCGGCGGCGAGGAGCAGCCGCATTCGCTGCGGATATTCGGTCTTCGCCGTCCGGGCCACCTGGTCCGCGTAGACCTCCAGTAGCGCGGTGAACTCATCCGTGCCGGACGGTAGCGGCACCGGGCCCGACTCGAACAGCGACGGCTGGGTCTCGGCGGCCCGCACGGGCGCGTCCGGCGGGACGGGCCGGTTGTGTAGTCGCGCCCAGGCGGCCGCCAACGAACGGGCTTGCCCCGACTGGCCCTCCTCATGGCCGATCAGCAGCGCCTCCGCGGCCTCCACGTCGTAGCACCGCTCGACCCGCACACCCGCCGCCAGCAAGTGCCGATAGATCTCGCCGGTCGATCGCCAGACCCACCGCTCGACCTCGGGGCGTGCGCGCACCGCCTCGGCGAGCGAGGACTCACGCACTACCGGCCCCGCCGGCCGACCGTCCTGATCGAGTGGACACAGACGCGCACCTCCCTCGCCTGTTTCCGCCACCGCCCATCTCATGTCCCCGAGTCTCGCACCGGGCACAGACATCATTGGACATCCACAACGGTGACGGTTCGCTCACCTGGGAGTTCGCCCAGCCTAGTCAGGAGGCTGAGCTCGACCGCAGTCCGGTCGATCAGCGTTTGGTCGCGGACCGTTCGGGCCGCGTGATGCGTACCGGCTGGTTGTTGGGCGCATTCTCGATGTCGTCGAGTTGGGCGATGATCGTGCTGCGCAGTTCGTCGTAGTCGTCGAACGAGTAGTCGTTGAACAACGTGTAGCCCGTCCACATCAGGTTGGCGCACACACGGGCAGGCACTCTGCCGGTTCGGGCGCCCATGCCGACCAGTGCCACCGATGTGATGCTGCCGGGCTTCTCGTTGTTCTGCCGGTGGATCGCCTGGAATCCGGCGGCACATGCCAACGCCACGTTCAAGGTCTCGCTGACGTTCTCCACCGATGCTTCCATGGTCGGCGTGGAGATCAGGAACTTCGGGTTGATCGCCCCGGACGAAACGCAGACCGCGCTGCCGATCGGAAGTCGTCCCGCGAACTGATCACGAATTGCCCGCTGCACGCGCAGTTGGATGCCCGCTCCGAGATGCCGCTTGATGACCGCGTCGACGCCGCCGTCCATCAGACCCCGAGAGTTGGTCGGGGTGACCCAGGCATCGACATGCTCGTCGAGGATCGAGCCCCTGCGGATCTCGATTTCGGGGTGGTCGGCGAAGGCCGCCCGCCACGCCTCGACAACCTGCGGGTTGATGTCGGTCAACACCACTCGCAGCGGTGTCTGCACACGGTTCATGGTCATGGTCGACTCCAATCGAGATGCGATCGTGCAATCGTTCGCGACGCTACCGCGACCCACCGACATGTCCTCTGCCAGAGGGAATTCCGTGTCGTATCCATGCCATATAGTGCCGGCCGTGAGCACGAATGATCCGCTGGCCCTTACTGATTTGTTCGAAGGCGGAGGCGAGCCGTGGCTGCCACTGCTGAAACCTGTGATCGAGGCGCAACCGAACGCGGCCATGTTCATGGGCCCGAGCCGTGGCCCGCAGATCGTCCCCGTCCGGGAACTGACCTTCCAGGCGCTCAAGCCCAATCCACCGCACAAGTGGAAGGTCGTCGTCTTCGGCCAGAATCCGTATCCGCGGCCGGAGAGCGCCACCGGTATCGCCATGTTCGACAACACCTTCCACGACTGGAAGGACAGTCAGTTCGGACGGGTCATCAGCATCCGCTGCATCATCAAAGCGGCGGCGATGTGGAAGTACGGCATCCCCAAGAAGACCCCGATCGCCGATATTCGTGCACTCCTACGCGAGCAGGATGCCGTCCAGCCGCCGGAATGGTTCCAAGCGATGCTCACCCAGGGTGTGCTGCTGCTGAACGCCGCGCTCACGGCCAGTAGCGACGGGGCGCTGGGAACCGACCAGCACACCGCGTTCTGGCGTCCCGTTGCCGAGCGGATCATCGAGGAGATCCTGCGGGCCAAGCAGAATGCCGACGAGGCCGACCGTGGTGTTGTCTTCGCGTGGTGGGGAGCCCACGCTCGCGGTTTGAAGAATGTTGTCCTGCAACTCCAAAAGAAGTACCCAGGGGTAGACGTGAGGCACGTGGATCACGCCAATCCCGCCGCACAGGGCGATATCTTCTGCAACGGTGACCATTTCGGAACAGTGAACGCGGCCCTGGCCGCGCTCGGCATCGATGAGATCGACTGGTTGCCGAGCACCGGGTGGAACAAGCCCGCGGCCGAAGCCGACGGGACCGACCACGACATCGCCGAACGGATGGGCGCGTTCATCGCGTCCACCATGGAGTTGCACCAGCTCTATCTCGAACGGCTCGCGAGCGTCAAGGACGAGGGTCTCGTCCTCCCCGCGATCACCGGCGTCTTCGACACCCCGCTCATGGATTTCCACGACGCCATCGCCCCGGTCGCCGAACTGCTGTCGGGTCTCGATCGGTACGCCACGCAGTCGCACGAGTTCGGCAAGCGACGGGCGGACCACGCTACCGGGAATCTGTCCGCCGACGCGATTGCCGCACTTCACCTTTACACCTGCGAGTCGGCGTTCTATCGGGAGATCAACGCCGTCCTCCGTGCGACGGACCGGGCGAGACTCGCCCCGTACCTCCCGTACCTGCGGCTGCTGTTCGCGGCGGTGTCGGGGCTCCCCGCCCGCAACGAGCCGTTGTGGCGCGGGGTATCGCTGGACCTGCGCCGGCAGTACCCGAAAGGCCGGACCGTGACCTGGTGGGGGGTGTCCTCCTGCACGTCCGAGCCGAGTGTGGCGCGGTCATTCCTCGGAAGTCGTGGTAAGCGAACGCTTTTCGAGGTGCACCCCGCCCGGGCGGTGAGCATCCGGAACTTCTCCGCGTTCACCGGCGAAGAGGAATTCATTCTCTTGCCGGGCACTCAGCTCGAGGTAACCGACGTCAAGGCCGAGCGCGGCGGGTTGTGCATCGTGAAATTGACCGAATCGGCCGAGCAACCCCTCGTGTCCTGAGCATACGCACCAACGAAGCCGCGCGGACCGGTCTCACGACGACGGTCACGGTGCGAGCTGCCGCTGGCTGTAGCCGCCTGGGCTCGACCCTGGCTCGCGATCACACCAGAGCAGCGGACGCCGCATACGCACGGTGAGCGCAGTGGTCGGTCCATCTCGAATCCGTGATGGACCGCCCGTGCCGGTGCGGCTGGCCGACGACCTGGTGACAGCATGCCGGCGGGGCGGGATCATGGTCGTTACCTCGGGTGATCCGGTCTTGATCACCGGTGGTCTACGAGCCGACCTGGCAAAGTCGGGGTTACGCGAGGACACTGAGGACGTAGCGTCGAATCCGTCTCCAGGCACAGGAGCACAGGCGATGGCAACCAACGGCCCCTTCGGGATCGACCCGGAAGATTTCGAACGCGCGCTGCGGGAGGCGGGGATCGAATTGCGCGACCTGCTCGCCAAAGCCGGCGAGTACGTCGATCGCACGAGCGTGAATTCGCTGGCGTCGCTGCTCGGTCAGTTCGTGCAGCCGGAACGCACGCGGCCGCCGAAACCGGAGGACGCGACCACCGGCGAGACCGGCAGCGGGGTGTGGGTGATCTACAACATCGACGACACCGGCGGAGCCAGGGTCGACCAGATCTTCCCGAGCGAACTCGAGGCCTTGCGCGCGCATCGCGACAACACCGATGAACGCCGCCGCGTACGATTCCTGCCCTACGGCGTCCCCGCGAGTGTGCTGGA
The DNA here is from genome assembly GCF_040654375.1 of Nocardia sp. NPDC050710. Classification (NCBI taxonomy): domain Bacteria; kingdom Bacillati; phylum Actinomycetota; class Actinomycetes; order Mycobacteriales; family Nocardiaceae; genus Nocardia; species Nocardia sp. NPDC050710. The sequence continues at coordinate 703,984 of NZ_JBFAHV010000001.1, forward strand.
CGCACCCTGACGGTCGTCTCGTTGTCCAGCCGCTCAGCCCCTGGGCCCAGCACCGAGTTGGCGACAATACGGTTCGACCGAATCGAAGCCCGAGACGTTCTACAGATTGTGCTCACGCGCCCCTTCGATGACGATCCGTCGCACCGGATCCGGGTACATGTTCCGGCGCACGCTCAGCCATTGACGGCTCTGTCGACACGTAGTGCCACGTCCAGGCTGGCGAGCACCGTGTCGGGCCCAATCATATTGGCGGCCTTGCCGTTCAGGCATTCCAGGACGTGATCGATCATCGCGGAGTACTGGTCGACGTGGGGGACGTCGAGCGGCTGCGCACCGTCGCCGGTGTAGAGGGTGATCTCCGAATCTGTCCGGCCGTCGGCTCCCATAATGAAAGCGCATGCGAGAGTGCCGTTTTCGAACACCGCGCGATAACCACCGCGACAGCCGTAGCTCATCGGCAGCATCGACGAGGTCGAACAGCGGACCAGGGCGTCCGGATAGCAGAGCAACGCGTCCACGGCGGCAGCCTCGGAGTCCTTGGCCGTCTTGGCGACCTCGATATCGCCGGGCACACCCAGTGCCCGGACGATGGTGTCGAGATCACCGAGCATCTGTTCGAGCGGAATCTGCTTCAATCCGATGCTGAAGCCGGGCCACAGCAGCGCAGTGTTCGTCTCGACCGTCAACTGGAGCAGCCGACCGTACGCGCGCTCGGTCACGGCCTCGACCAGCATGCGGCTCGACGGCACGAACCGGTTGAACATGTCGACGAACACTTGTCTGTCACTGGCCGCTGCCGCTTCGACCACCCTGTGTGCACCGGCCATGTCGGGAGCCAGCGGCAATTCGGTGAGGACGTGTTTGCCCGCCCGCAGGGCATTCAGGATGTGCTCGGTGTGCATCCGTGTCGGCAGGCAGATATCGACCAGGTCGATGCTGGGGTCGGCGGATATCGCATCCAGATCGGTGGTCACCGGGTAGTCGAAGCGCGCACCCATCTGCTCGGCCTTCGCCGGCGTATGCCCGTAGATGATCACCTCGACGTCCGGGTGGGCCTTGAACCCGGCGGCGTGTGCTTGGGCGATGCTCGTTCCGAGTAGTGCGACTTTCACGATGAACCCTTTCACTCTGCACTGACCGGCAAAAGCCGCCGACGTCGAGTATCAGGGAGCCTGATCGCGACCGTCGGCGATCTGCGCATCGACTCGCTGAAATCGTCTTCGCCTTCTGTCACGCGATCAGGACATGTGTCACCGAGACCGCGCGCTATGTGGCAAGAGCGGATGTCGCGGAAGCTTATGTTCTGCTGATGGGCCGCGTGGCGGTGACAGACTGGTTGCCGCCGTAGGACGTGTGGGCCCAACCAGCCTGCCTCGCGGCCCGCTTCAGCTATCTCAGATGTTGCCGAACACCTGCGTGACTCGGAAGTTGATGAACTCGGAAGGCCGAAGTGGGGCAACGCCGACGTCGATGACGAGCTCGCCCGCTGCGACGCTGTCGGGCGGGTTGTTGGATTTGTCGCATACCACCCAGAACGCCTGATCGGGCGTGTGCCCTAACAGCGCGCCCCGCCGCCATTGGTCGGTCAGAAAATTGGCGACGCTGCCGCGGATGATCTCCCAGGTCTTGTCGTTGTTCGGCTCGAAAATCGCCCAGCTGGTGCCGAGTTCGATGGACTCTTGCAGGTAATTCACAGCGCGTCGCACGTTGAGGTAGCGCCAATCGGTCTCTTGCGACAGCGTGCGTGCCCCCCACACCAGCGTGCCTCGCCGGGGAAAGACGCGCAGGCAGTTGACGCCGACTTCGTTGAGGGGGGCCTGCTCGTCGTCGGATATGTCACGCTCGGATCCCAGCACCTGTTGGACCGCCTCGTTGGCCGGGGATTTGTGCACACCCCGCATCCCGTCCACGCGGCACCACACCCCGGCGACGTGCCCAGGCGGAGGCACATTGCGGGATTCGCCGCCGTCGCTTCCGGGCACTCGCACCCACGGGAAGTACACGGTGGCGAACTTCTTCTCGTCGTCGGTCAGGTCGAACTGCGCGGGCAGCGCTTCCGCCTGCTGCGCATCAAGGCCTTGTGGGGTGTGTAGCAGCGCCATGCGATCACCCATCTGGGCGCAGTGCCCGGCGAGGAGTTTGGCAATGGCCGTGCCGTGGTCACTGGCCCACATGTCCGGGGCGACGACGATCTCGACATCGGAAACACACGCGAGCTCGTCCAATACGGCCTGGTACGCGGCCACCGCGTCGTCGGCGCTCGCATCGACGCCGACCACATAGCAAGGGCCACCGCCGTTGGCGAAGTAGCCGAGCACCACCTCGGGCAGGAACGACGAAGGCAGCGCCCGAGAGGTCATCGAGGCACTTTCCTCGCCGTCCCCCTCGGCCGGAATGAAGGCATGCTCGAACTCGTGCCAGCTGCGGATCAGGCGCAGCCCGCCCTGCCCTTCGATCGGCGCGATGAACGCCGGAGTGGAGGTTCCCACCCCCTGGATCAACTGCACCCCGGCCGCGACCTCATTGACATACACACCCGGCGCCTGACTCGATATGTTGATAGCCACACTGGCTCCCATCCGTTGCAGGGGGTAGCAAGCCCGCCGTGCTCCGAGCCGAGCTCACCAACCCAGTCCAGGTAACTGCCGTACGGAAGAACGACGAAATTACTCGACTGCGAGTTCGTACTGTCGGGTACGTCTCGCGGTCCGCGTCTTCGATCCCGATGACGGGGCGACCACCGCCAACAAGCACGGTATCGCCGATGCAATACGGATGTGCTGGCAAAGGATTACTACGTACGCAAACGCAAGGAAATCGGATGCCGCCGCCGAGGCGCATGAGCCCACCGGCCCGGGCCCATTAGACCTCCTCAGGGGGTCGGGGTAGTCGGCCTCGCGAAGAGCATTGTCGGCGGTCCACGTTGAAACGAACGGGATTTCGTGCGGGTCGGCGTCGAACCACAGCAGCAGCGCTATCGCGCGCGCCTCGTCGGTGCAGTGCCGCGAGTACCGGCGGTCGGTGTCGGGCGATCGCGGACAGCCGCGCGGCGAGTGCAGCCACTCGACGGCGCATCTCCGCCTCGGATGGACCATCGCACCGTTCGAGATGCCAGCCACCCCACGAATCCTTGTGCTGGCCAAGCCAGTTGCACTCGACGCGCACGCTGGTTCGTTCGGCGAGGATGCGGGCGAGCCGGTATGCCTACCGGGAACGGTCGCCGCTCATCTTCTCCCCCGCTGCGGACGACTTTCTTAGCGTACTGGCCGAACAGGACAACGGCTTGGTCCTCGGCGACAGCCGCGGCGGCGCGCTCGGCAGGTGGAGCCCATATGTTGAGAGCGATGAGCTTGCGCTCCTCCGAAATCCAACCCTCCGCGCGCCCCTTCATGTCGAACGTGTTGGGCGCTTTGTGGAGCTGCAGATCGGGACCGAGGTACGCCGCTTGCCACGCGACGCGAGTGTCCCACCAGGGCAAACCGCTCTCACGCCGCACGGTCGACTCGTACAACTACCTGCTCCGAGATCACATCAACCCCACGTTCGAGGAGACTCCTGTCTCCGAGATCACCCTGGAGATGGTCCGCAACTGGTACAGCAACGTCTCCCGTATACGCACCAGAGGTAGAAAGTCCAAGAGCGATGCGAGGGGCAGCGAGGTTCCCACTACGCGGGCGCGAGCCTACGAAGTCCTCCGCATGGTGCTCAACGTCGCCGTCGACGACGGGCTGATCGACAAGAACCCATGCCGGATCAAGGGCGCCACGACAGTCCAGCCTGCACACGACGCCACGGTGCTGCTGCCGGCCGAAATCGACGCGCTTGCCGCGGCGATGCCCCAGAAGCTGTCTGCGTCCGTCCTGCTGGCCGCCTGGTGCGGACTACGCCCCTCCGAGACATTCGAACTGCGCCGCCGCAACCTGAACGCGGACTGCTCAGTGCTGACCGTGGCGTATGCCGTGACCTACCGCAACGGCGAGATCGTGATCGACCGCCCGAAAGCGGGTTCCGACGGAGACGTCGTGCTCCCCGACCACATCCGCCCCGCAATCCGCCGTCAGCACGCCGGACTCCTTGTCGGCGAAGCTGTTGGACGGCGACGGTCAGACCCTCGGGGGTCGCGGTGTTCGGTGGTGAACACAGTGAATCTCGTGGCTCGAACGTGCAGGTAGGTACCGGCACTCGAGCCTCACGAGAAGACTCCGCGGGCGCCGGTGACAACAGTCCGAGTGGTCGGGCTGGATCCGAGTTGCGACTGTGTTCGCTGGACTGATTGACTTGCCGCGTCGGGTTCGGTCAGCCGGATCTCGGTGAGCGGAAAGGCTTTGTGTGGCAGAGAAGTGCACTCCGGATGATGCTGTCGAGATCGCCAAACACGGTGTCGAGCTGAGTGTGTACAACACATCGACGTCGGTCGCGAGTGTCGCGCAGGTGGGCGTAGCGGCTGGGCATTTCGAGGAGTTCTACGACACAGTCAGCACATACATGTACTACTTGTCCTCCGGTACTGGAACTTTCGTCCTTGATGACAAGCACATCCAGGTAGAGGAAGGCGACCTGGTCGTCGCGCCCCCCGGCACGCGGATTCACTACTTCGGCACGATGGAGCTATTGCTCACGCTCGTTCCCCCTTTTGCACCCGAGAACGAGCGTCACGTTCGTGACGTCGACCCGTCGGAAAGTCCCTATCGGTAGCCGGTGCTGGATCGCGCCTGACATGGATACCCTGATCGTCCGCAGACACTCCCATGGCGAACATCACGCCTATGTCGAGGCGGCGCTGCGAAACCAGGCCGACCGGATCCGTGCGCCGCGCGCACCGGTACCCGCCAGCGCGCGGTGCTGCTGGCTGCCAACAGTCTGGGGCGGCTCGTCGGCGCGGGACAACTCAACCGTGACCGCGCCTACCGCGTCCGGTTCGACGCCGTAGCAACGCATTTCGGTGTCGACGATTTCACCGACACCGAAGCCGCCCCGCCCATCGATGACGGTCTCACCTGCGCCGCCACACATACCCCGCGAGTGCCGCACCACCGCACACGCGTGATCGCCCACCGCCGCTGAGGTTTCACGTTGCCCGCTCAGGGCCGGTCACGGCGGAGTTCCGATTGCGCCCAATACCTCGCCTGCCTTCGAGGCTCATGACATCGGCCGCCAACAGCGTCGGCGAGGCGCCGTCGCAGAAGAACCGGTGGCGCGGTCCGAACTCATCGGCACACCGCCGATACGAAATTGCCTGCTACGTCGTTCTTTTCGATGTCGGCTAACACCCCGAATGCGAAATTAGCTTCTACACCAGCAAACCCGGTACCTGAACCCGCCATTGGCGCGCACCCGCGCTGCACACCACCGCGGATTCCCGGTAGCGGATCTCCCGCGACGAGAGGAAACTCGCGATGTCCTCGATCGATTCGTGGCTCCCGCTGGTCGAAGTGCTGCCGATCGCCGAGCACGCGATGGCCGCGACTGAGCATTCCCGCTCCCCGTACATCGAGCCGGTCGACGCCCTCGCCGTGCCGTCGCTGATATGAGCCAAGGACGATGGCACCTGCTTGCTCAGCAATGGCATTCCCCGCCAACCCGACCCCCAACGCGATGGTCGCTCCCCGGTCAGCTACGCCATCGGCTGGCGCGATTCCCACACTGGTGGATGCCGTCACCGGTCGCGGGTGAATTTGTGCGTCGTAGTTGCGGGTGCAGGGTTCCGGCTGCGGTAACAGCTATGACTGGACTGTCGGGGGCCAAGTGCGCGGTGACACGTTGCGCGGCTCGAGTGAGAGATCGCTGTCCCAATCGAAGCGTGGAGGCGGCGGACCCCACTGCCGAGGTCGATCGAATTCGACACGTCCGGTCCCGAAGTCAGCTCCGTCGAACATGGTGCCGATGGGAAGGACTGGGTCGTCGTGTGCCCCGAAGATCACGTCGTCAAACGATGCGCCGTTGGTGAAGGTCGCCTTGTTGAACGAGGCCCCCTCGGTAAAACGCGCCTGAAAAAACCCGGCGTAGCCGGTGAAAGTCGCCTCCCCGAACACCGCACGATGGATGAAGGTCGCCCCTTCGAACCCTGCGTCACCAGTGAAGGTGGTCTGGTGGAACCACGCCCCACCGGCGAACATCGCCCCGGTGAAGCCAGCTTTCTCGGTGAAGCACGCGTCACTGAACAGAGCGATCAAACCGAATGTCACCTCGCCGAAGTCGGCGTAGCCGGTGAAGGTCGCCTCGTTGAAACGAGCGGCGGCGTTGAAGGTCGCCCGAGAAAAGTCGACGTTTTCGAGGTGAGCAGTGCGGAAGTCGAAATCGTTTCCCGACCAACTGTGTTCACCGCGCCGGAGATGATTGGCAATGACCCGGATGATCGTCTGCCGCACCTCCTTGTCGTTCTGCAGGTATTCGAAGTGGTCTTCGGTGTCAGGTTCGCCGGAGTCCGCGACGGTATGTTTCTTAACATGCTTGGTCTGGTGGTTGGCACCGAGTTGCGGTGCGTAGGGCAGCCGTAGGTAACCGCACAGGACGTCGATGCATTGCTGGCGGCGTGAACCGGTCGATTCGTCGGCGACACCGGCCATCGCGTACACACCGGCGATACGGACTGCGACCTGGCTGGCGGCGAGTTGTGCCGCGGCCGCGCCGAAGCGTTCGACGAAACGACCTTGTTCGATATCGCGCTGGCGGCGGTAGGCGACAACGAGGGCTACTGCGGCACCCACTCCACCAGCGATGGTGAGCGAAAGCTTCGTGATATCGATTGGGTCGGCCGCCTTGGTGCTGGTGTGGATCAGGCTTCCCAGAATCCACCACGAGAACAAGGTGATGCCCATACCACCAGCAATCGCGATCAGCACCGCGGGTAGCAGTGGCATCCCCTGCAACGTTCTGCGCAGCAGACGACCTGAACCCGAGATTCGTGACAGCACTTGATAATTCTGGCCCGGTCCGAACACCTTGGACCATGTTTCGCTTCCGTGTTGGCCGAGACGACGCCCGATCTCGACGGCGAATCTCGCCACGGCACCGCCCGGCACTACGCTCAGGCTCGACACGGACACGGACACGGAGTCCAACCGCCAAGACCCTCCCGCGCCCCAAAACCCGCAAGCTACACCCGAACTCCGCAACAACCCCCGCCAACTAACTACGAACACCGCAACCTACATCCGAACAGGACAAAGACTTCTGTCCGTTCCGGTCGAACGTTGCGGACGGCGACCGACCGACCTGCGGCACAAAATGTTGGCCGCACAGTTCGGTTCCCTACGGTGTTCGGACATACCTTGCGGATTCGGAGGCGGCGTCATTCTCGGTATCGTTCGGCGAAGTTCACGCGGCGCCCGCGAAGGCCAGAGCCGCGATCGGTGCCAACAGCATCCACTGGGGAAGCTCTAGCAGTCGGCGCGGTCCCGGCAGCGCGGCGGCGATGAGCATGAACACGATGGTGTAAGCGGCGAAGTGAACGGCGGTCAGCAGCGCGACCAGTTCTGTGCCCTCCGGTTCGACCAGCGCCACCGCGATCAGGGTGAGTGCGGCGAGTACGAGATCGACACTGACCCAGTGCCACACCACATGCAGCGTCCGCTTGGGGACATCCGGTAGGGCGCTGGCCAGCAGTGGCCGCACCGGGTCGAAGTGTCCCGCGATCACATGCACACCTGCCACCGCCGCCGCGGCGACACCCGCGCCGAGCAACCAGCCGTTCATCGCGCACCGATCCCGGCACTCACGATGCGGGCGAGTCGATCAGCCAATGTCGCGGTGACCGGCTCACCGAGCAGGCCGATATGGAAGAACACCGCACCGGCCAACGTGTCGAGTACCAACTCGACCTCCACCTCGTCACCGAGTTCTCCGCGCCCGCGAGCGCGGTCGAAGATCTCGATCATGCGGGCCTTAGCCGGAGCCAGAAACGCCGTGCGGACCCGCGTACGCAACTGCGGATCGGCGGCGTAGTCGGCCAACAACCCCGGTAGCGCGGCTGCCGCGGCCGGGGTGCTGAACTCCGCGATCAACGCCCCGGTCAAGACCGTCACATCGCCGCTCAAGGTTCCGGTATCGGGCACCGGAGCAGTGTCGACGGTGGTGAACAGTGCCTCGTAGATCAGCTCCGGCTTGCCCGACCAGCGGCGATAGATCGCGTCCTTGCCCACCCCGGCCCGCGCGGCGATCGCGCTGATCGAGGTCGCCGAGTACCCGAGCTCCGATACCAGCATTTCGGCGGCATCGAGGATGGCACGGTGCGTGCGCTGATCGCGTGGCCGTCCGGCCGAGGGAAGTGTGCTCACGGTCGATTACCTTACGGGTCTACCCGTTTTGAAATCAACAGGCGAGGCACCGGCGAAACACCACACCACCGGCCCTGCCGCAAGGGAACGCCACTGACAATCTCGTGCGGCCTCGCAGCCCGCCGACCCCGCCTACTGTCCCCCAGGAACACGAAAACTATGTCCGAACTCCGCAACAACCCCCGCAACCCAACCCCGAACACCGCAACCCACATCCGAACAGGACTGTCCGGTCCAGGTCCAGATGGCGGGAGGCGATGCGGCGACCTGCGGCGCGCCACTCGAAGTTGGACGCCCGGCCGCGTCGGCGTCCGGATGTAGTTGGCACATCGCGGAGAGGAGGACCTCGGTCGACGATGCACACTGGGGAACTCTCACGTTTCCCTGCTCGCGCTCCCTCTACACCAACGACATCTGGACAGTGCCGCCCGTGTGCCAACTAAACCTGGACTGCGCCAACTACATCCGGACACGACAAGGACACTTGTCCATTCCGCGTGAGCCTCTCGGAAGCAAGGAGCGCTGACCTGCGGCGCGAAAGGCAGCTGCGAACGCACCCACGCAGCACTCGCACCAAGATCCTGCATTCTATGGATCATGCCTTCCCCACCGGAATATCCGTCATAGCGGATCGCAGACGTGCCCCCCGTGTGCCCCAGATGGTGGAATTGCGGGATAACTGCGGTCAAACACTAGACCCACTCCCCCTGCAAGGTGGTATGAAAAATCCCCCCGACCAGGTGAAACGTCGAGGGGATCGAGTGGTCCCAGCTGGGATCGAACCAGCGACCTTCCGCGTGTGAGGCGGACGCTCTCCCGCTGAGCTATGAGACCGTACTCTTGCGATTGTTCGGGTGGCGCCGGGGCGTCTTCCGAACGAGATGGAACATTAGCACGCACCACCGGGCGGGCACCAAATCGCCACCCCCCAATGGGGAACTGCGTGTCCCGGCAAGGGGTCTCACGACTCGTGCGAGGTTCTCGGCGAGGCATGGGATCGGTGCGCGCGACTCGCACGGAGGCCTTCGCGGATCGACAACTGTGTCCGGCACCTTCCCGCGCGGTAGTGCGCCGGGTGCCCCTGCCACAGGGTCGCACTCAGGCCAAGGCGGGCCGCGATGGTTCACCGTTCGGGACGCGATCGGCCCGTGCGAGTGAGTCGGTTGATGCTTCGCATGGACAGCCCCATACCGCGGTGCACACGAACCGCTGCGGCACCACGCACCCCGGCACAGCGCATCAGCCACCGCCGCCACATGCGTAACATGCCGGTTTCCACCCGTTCTACCAGCGGATTTGTACCTTTCACCGGGGGTCCGCTAATGTTCTGTCTCGCACCACGGAGGCCAGAACAAAGCCCCCGAGATGCAAATGCGGATGTAGCGCAGCTGGTAGCGCATCACCTTGCCAAGGTGAGGGTCGCGGGTTCGAATCCCGTCATCCGCTCGAAAGGTAGGGTTTGGCAGAAAGAACAGCCTTCCCCCTTCGCACGGTGGAGTGGCCGAGTGGTGAGGCAACGGCCTGCAAAGCCGTGCACACGGGTTCGATTCCCGTCTCCACCTCGCGCGATTAGCTCAGCGGGAGAGCGCTTCCCTGACACGGAAGAGGTCACTGGTTCAATCCCAGTATCGCGCACCACCGTCTCTGCAGGTTAGCCCCGGTTTTCGCCGGGGCTTTCTTGTGTCGTGGACTATTTGTGACCTGACGGCCTAGGACTCGATGCCTTCGAACAGGCCGTCACAAACCTCGCATCGGATTGCACCGAGCACGTAGACGCTCCGCGACACCCGTATCTTCCGGCCGCAGTCGCATTCGGCCGACAGCCCGTTGTTGTTGGACTTGCGTCCGCCCCGTTGATCAGGCTCACGGCGACGGTAGGCGACCAGCGCCAAGTCCAGCTCGTCCAGCTCGTCCCGGTACATCTCCTGGGTGAGACTTGGCACGGTGGTCAGTGACCATCCGATTTTCGGGTGCTTCGCGAGTGTGAGCCCCAACTCTTCGCCGATGATGCGGAACCGCTCGTTGTGCCAGCGGCCCTGGCGGCTGGTGTCCTTGACGTCGCGGGCGACGGCGACGCCGTGGGCGGCCTCATGCAGCAGGGTGCCTAGTACATCGATTGGTCCCCTCTCCAGCCCTTCACCGCCGATGAACAGCTCGTGTAGCTCATACTCGCCGCGAATCCATCGGTTCGGTGCGAAGTGTCCCAGATTTAGTTCACCGCCGACTGAGCCTGATCCGATCGTCAGCACCGCGGCGGGAACGTCGGGATGGTGGGATCGGATTGCGGTCCAGGTATTTTCGAGCGCCGAGACGAGTAGCCCGGTGATGGTGTCGGAGTCGGTCACGGTCTCCGGAGTCCTTCCAAGAACCTTGACACGTACGTGTCAACCAACCGGTGGTTTGACACGTACGTGTCAATGAATGGAATCCCGGAGGGGCGTGGATTCCCTGGGCGCGCGCCGCGCCCCTCCCGGGGCAGGCCCTCGGCCTGCCCGCATCGCCTGCCTCGAGCGCCGCAGAGGCTCGCGGCCAAGGACGAATTTCCCGATGCCGGGCCGCGGGAATCTTCACTGAACGACGTGGGAAATTCGTCCTTGGTCGGGTAGGGGCGGCGCTCGTACAATGCGGCGCGCGCCCAGGGCCCACATCCGCTGTTCCAGACGGACCTGGCCACATGTCGGACCAGGAACCGGACGGTCGACACCTACCGGGCCACGCACTCGTAACTGTCCACCTGGAACGCCACCACCGCGCTAGCGCTCCGGACGCCACTCAGTACCCCACCGCCACGTCCGCACCCTCGTTACCCGACGTAACCACGCACCCAACTGCAACGCTTCGCACCCAACGCAACCACTCCACCTACCCAACAGAACCTTTGATACTCAACCTTTCCCATCGCCCCGCCCCTGATCTATCCCAACTGCTCCACCCTCCGAGATCACCAAATATGCAGCGAAGCGTGTATTTGGTGATCTCGGAGGGTGGAGCACCTTCGCTACTGAAACCGCTGATCAGAGGCGGGACCGTGGGAAAATCCGCTGCAAACGCCGTACAGCGATCTACCTAGATTTTGTGCACCTATTGCAGCGGCGTCCGGACTCTTGCCTGACGATTGCCATAGCTGTGCGCCCCTGTGCCAGTCGTTTGCCTACTCCGTCCATTGGAAATCATCACTGCCACTGCTCAATTCGATCGGCGATGCGTCAGGAGCGTCAGTGGTACGTGAGACAGTAGACACATGTCCGCGTTTGAAGAGACTCGGCAGACGGCGCAAGAACTCCACCACTTCCTGTCTGCCACCTTCGAGTGGCGCAAACGCACCAAAGCTGAAGTTACACAAGAGCTGACCGCGTTGGTGCTGCGTTGGAGCGAAACCCACCCTGGGTGGCAGGCGCTGACAGAATCACCCAGCGTCGCAACCACAGAGATCCGTTCAGGCATTCGCCACGGTCGTCTCGACGTCGCTATTGATCGACTAGCCAGCCCCAAGCTCGTGATCGAGATCGACAGCTCGAACAAGCAGTGGTCGCTGGAAAAGCTTGTTGCCGAAGCAATGACAGGTGCTCACGCAATCTGGCTTCGTTGGGGCTTCCCTGAGCTACGCTTGCCGGTCCCCGAACCAGTCGTGCTGCTGTTCTTCGATGCAACGAAACGTACGTGGCTATCCCGGCAGAGGTCCCTTTGAGTTCGGTAATCAGTCGGTTCCGGAGAAGACCCGAGTGCGCGCCGCATTTTGCGGGGCCGCCCCCGCCAGCGTCAAGGGCGCTGCGCGTCGGCTACGCCGATGGCCTACGGCCACCCTTGACCCCGGGGCCCCTGCGGCCCCTCGGCATGCGTTACAAGGGGGCAGGCCACGGCCTGCCCCCTACGAACACGGCGCGCACTCGGTGATCCACGCGATATTGGACTGCCTCCGGAGCTAGTTGGCGGTCCAACGTTGAAGCGGCCAACTCGGTGCGTCAGCCCGCTGTGCCCATCGAGTGGGCGGTGGAAGTACCGCTTCCCAGAAGTTGGACGCGGTAGATCGATCGAAGGGCGGAAGCGGCGGCAGTGTCATGTGTGTGGCGATATCGCTGCCGGTGTCTTCGTATGTGAACTCAAGGGCATTCGAAGCGATTTCGAGGTTGACCGCGCGAGTTTCGTCAGACGTTAGGGTGAACGGTGGCTCGAGTTGCAGCTCTTTGTTGGTCGCCAGCAAGAGTCGGTGCGGGCCGATGGGGAACAGCACCAGCGCCGCAGTGAGAAGGCTCGGTGCCGGGTAACGCGGCTGACCGGGCCAGCCAAGGAGGACGACGGGTTCATCGCAAGTCAGAAGCGGATCGTCGGACGCCACGAGCCACCAGGTGCGCTGGGCCAGGAAAGGGGTGATGTGATTTCGCCAGACTTTGATCGCGGTGTCGATCGCGGTCGGCTTGGTCTCGCTGCTGAACGCCGGCTGGGCCAGTATCTCGTCGATGACTTGATGGTGCCGCGCCGGGGAGTAGGCAATCCCTACGACGGAGCAGATCAGCGGAAGCAGCAGGGGGTGGTCGAGTGCTTCACGGGCATCGAATCGCTCGAGGGCAGCACTGATGTCGAGTTCGCGGGCTCGTCCCCGAGGCGTGCGCTGGCTTTGAAGGCCGACGAACACGGCGAGGTTGCCAGTGAGATTGGGGTCGCTGATCCGCCCCGCTGCGCGATTGTCAAGCGATCGAAGCCAGCGTGCCGCAGCGTCTTCGATCCTTGACATGTGGGTTTCAAACCAAAGGTCCGGTACCTCATCAGGATCGATATCGTCGCCAACAATCTGATAGAAGTACTCGTCGTTCGCGATCTCTGCCGGAAGGTCGAGGTCGCTGATGCCGGTCGCGAGTTCGGTGAACCGCAGCGGACTGTCGGCGCCGGAGGTCCACCGTCGCAAATACATCTGTGGGACGAAGTGGTGCATGCGCGTGCGCTGAGTGTTGTTGCGCGTATGTTCTTTGGACCGTTCGATCTCAGCATCGCTAAGCCATTTGTTGACGATCTGCACGATTACCGACCATAGCCGGAGGTTTGTCTTAGCTTGAAATTTAACCTCCGCAGCTGGTGGTGTGACCCCGGTTGATCATGCAAGCAGCCCCTGTCTGATGATTGCTGTTGCGACACAAGCAATTTCATACAAGGGCTGCGGTGATAAGTATGACCGACGGCGGGTGCGGCGGCGTGCTCGGGGACCTGGCGGTGTTCCGCCAAGACTTCTACGATTGCCTGACCAGGCGGGCGGATGCGTTGTTCGAGCTGTGCGAGGCGCTGCTGTGCGCCGACGGTCCGGTGCGGTCGCTGGTCGGGTTGTCCCTGGCTCCGGAGCACCGCCGCGGGCATGGGGCGCTGTATGACGCGGTGAACAGTGGCCGTGTCGAGATCGACCGTCTGAGAACTGTTTTGGCTGGTGTGCGGTTGCCGAGGGCGGCCGACGGTCGCTTGGTGATGGCCGTCGACGTGTCGCCGTGGTTGCGCCCGGACGGCGCGACGTGCCCGGATCGGTCGTTCTGCCACACCTACGGGCGCGGCAAGGACGAGCATCGGATGATCCCGGGCTGGCCGTACTCGATCATCGCCGCGCTCGAGTCCGGCCGGAGTTCGTGGACCGCGCCGCTGGACGCGCAACGGCTCCGCCCTGGCGCGGACATTCTCGCGGTGACCGCCTCCCAGATCCGTGACCTCGTGGAACGGCTCATCGCCGCGGGACAGTGGCGCGAGAACGACCCGGACATGCTGTTCGTGCTCGATGCCGGTTACGAGGGTCCGCGTCTTGCCTATCTGTTGTCGGATCTGCCGGTACAGATCCTGGTGCGATTGCGCTCGGATCGGGTATTCCGCCGCCCGGCCCCGCAGTATCTCCACCCGCCCCAGGGTGGCCGGCCCGCGCGTCATGGCGGCGAGTTCATCTTCAAAGACCCGGCCACCTGGGGTGGCGAAGATGTCGCAACCCGCACTGACACACGGCTTTACGGTACGGCGACGGCACTGGCGTGGAATCGGCTGCACCCGAGGTTGCAACGCCGGGCGGCGTGGGCGGACTGGGCCGGGCCGATGCCGATCCTCGAAGGCACCGTCGTTCGGCTGACGGTCGAGCAACTACCCAGCGGTGGAGTGAACAAACCCGTGTGGCTGTGGTGGTCCGGCACCGACGCCACCACCGGCGATGTCGACCGATGTTGGCGAATGTTTCTGCGGCGCTTCGATATCGAACACACCTTCCGAATGTGGAAGCAGACACTGGGCTGGACCTGTCCGCAGTTGCGTGACCCCGGCTCGGCTGACCGCTGGACCTGGCTGATCCTCACCGCGTATACCCAGCTACGCCTGTCCCGGCCCCTGGCCACGGACCTGCGGCTTCCATGGGAGAAACCCGTTGCACCACAACGAGTTACACCCGCCCGAGTGAGGCGGGGGTTTCGTCACATCCGCACGAAGACGGGATCTCCCGCCAGTGCACCGAAACCCTCCCGGCCCGGACCCGGACGCCCACCCGGAGTGAAGAACCAACACCCTGCCGCTCGCCATGACGTGGGATTGATCCTGGCCACCGGCCACGCCTACACCCGCCCCGCCCACCACAAGAAGGGCACCAAACCCCGCCGAACAGCGCAAATACCCAGCGGAGGTTAAATTTCAAGCTTAGCCGTGGGTTTCCGCGGCGACCGGCGCGCGCCTGGTAGAAATAGCACGGAGCCCGTGCCAGCTTGTACCTGGCACGGACTCCGCTCGTTGCTATTCAGTTGGTATTCGGTTGTGTCTGGAAAGATCAGCCGAACAGGGCCAACTGATGCTGGTAGGCTCTCCTGTCGCAGTCATCCCGATAGGCTTTCGCTAGCCGCTGCACCTTCGACTTCGACATGTCGTAGTCGACGGCGATCGCGTCCCATTTCGCGCCTCGGTCGTACTGCTCCTGGATCTCCCGACCGAGCATCAGCTCTTTGCAGCTGACCGGCTTCTTGTTGCGGGCCATGATGGTTACTCCTGCGACTGGCAGTCGTAGGAGTCGTCCCGCTGGCATTCGCCTTCCCCGATCTCGCATCCTGCCTCTTGGCAGTCGCTGCACAGGGTTGGCTGGTCGGCTCCTGCGATGACGATGTCGAAGCAGTCCCGGCACGCGCACCACTGGTAGCCCGACTCGCCGGTTGTGTTCGGTGTTTGCGGCTTGTCGCCGTAGGCATCGGAGTCCGGCTCGTCGGTGTCCCATGGTTCGTAGTGACCGCAGTCGTAGCAGTGCATCAGGTAGTCGATCCCGACTGCCCGATCCTGCGTCCGCGCCGGGATGATCGACATCGGCTCACCGCAACATGTCAGCTCCGCCTTCACGCGATCACCTCCGGCCGATCGGTGTACACGGTCCAATGGTTTTGGATCGCGTCCACGATCTGCTCGTCCGCGGTGTCGATGTCACCGACGATGACCCCGACTTCGCGCAGATACTCCAGCACCACCCCGATCACCGCATACAGCTGCGATCGGTCGATGACGTGAACATCGGCCATCATGACCATCACGCCCCCTTGCCGACTGGCTGATCGGCGCACCGATCATGCTGGGTGACAAGAGCGCTGTAATCCCACTGCAAGCACTGCACCTGATCGACCAGCTCTTTGCACTCCTCGCGGAGTTCATCGTGCTGCCTGATCAGCTCAGCCACATCAGTGTCACTACCGCGACCGTTCAGGAAGATCACCCGATCTGCTGCACGATCCTTGCGGTCGTGGTCGGACTCCGGTTCCCACTCGCCGTTCGGCTTGTAGAACCCGACAGTCCACAGCTGAGGTTCGGTGCGCATGTAGACGTAGCTCATCACGCACCCCACTTCGGCGGACCCGGCAACTCGGGAACCGTGGGAGCGATGACCGCGTTGAGCAGCTGCTGGGCGTAGCTGCTTACCTTCGGCGGCGTCGACACGTCGGAACCGTTGCCGTTGGCGGCCGTGGTGTCGTCGACACCGTTGTCGATGCCTTCGGTGAATTCAGCGATCGCCTCGGACAGCATGTCCCGCAGAGCACGGGCATCGTCGAGGTGCATGCAAGCACCCACTCCGATGTAAACCCGGTTCTTCCATTCGATCTGGATGTCGCCTCTGCTGTCTTCGGTTTCCAGGGTGTGCACCCTCGCCTGGACGTTGTGCCAGTCGAGGGTGAGCCACCCTGAGCCGTCTGCGGTTTCCACCCGGCTGTGCAGGTAGGCCATGGCTATGCCACCCCTTCCGGTGCCGCGAAATCCTGGTACGGGTCAGCGTTGTCCGCGGACCTGGGGTCCTCGGCGTGGCTGGTGTTCGCGGTCGGCTTCCCGGGACGGTTGGTGTTGTTGCCCCAACCGTTGTTGGTCCGCTTGATGGGCTTGGCGACGGCGTATTTGAGCGAGACTCCGACTTCGTCGGCGACCAGCTCTACGACGATGCGCTTTTGGCCCTGGCGGTCCTCATAGCTGCGCTGCTGAAGCTTGCCGGTCACGATCACCCGAGCACCCCTGGTGAGCGACTCGTTGACGTTCTCGGCAGCATCGCGCCACATGGTGCAGCGCATGAACAGCGCTGGCCCGTCTTTCCACTGGTTGGCTTGGCGGTCGAACACACGCGGGGTGGATGCGACCGTGAAGTTGACCACTGCGGCTCCATTGGGTGTGAAGCGCAGTTCGGGATCGGCGGTCAGGTTGCCGATGACGGTAAGGGTGGTTTCTCCGGACATTTTAGTTGCTCCTTGAAAGATGTTGTGTTAGTTACGGTTTCCGAAAACATGAGTTCTCGGGTGAGGTTGTCCGAGCCTCAGATGTGATGCGGATGCATCACGGGGGTGTCAGGTGTCGTATAGGTGTCTCCTTTCTGGTGTTGTTATGTGAAAACCCTTGGAGCCGGATGTGATTCATCACGCTTCGGCTTCCATCTCGGCGATGTAGATTCCTTCGACATCCGCCGCAAGGTCCGCTGCTTGGTCGACAGCTTCGGCCCGGACGGACGCCGCGGCGGCCGGTTGCTCGGCTTCTGGCCGCTGATGGTGTTCGGCGGCGTCCTCAGCGACCACGTGCCCGTTGGAAGATGCTGTGGCCGTCGTGGTTTGGCGGGCCTGCAACATCTGCACTTGCTGTTTCAGCGCCGAATTCTCCGCAGTCAATGCGGACACCTGCTGCTGCAAACTGGTGTTGGCGTGACGCAGCTGCGCAAGCGCCGAACTGTCACCGAACACCGGTGCCTCGTGCTCTTGCCGAACCCGTGCCTGTTCCGCGGCTGCCTTCTTGGCTTCTAACTGTTCGTGGTACTGGGCGTGGGCCTGTTCGGATTGCGCGGCCGAGAACCGAGCGAATACCTTCTCTTTCTTCGTGAGCGGCCCGAACACCTTGTGTTGCAACCCTGTTCGTGGGTCGGCATCGGCCGAGTCGAGCGCCTGAACCACCTGCCCGCGTTCCTCGGGGGTGAGTGACGTGGAATGGATGGTGTGCTCGATACCGGATCGCATCCCTGCCAGATAAGCGCCCGCGCGCACTCGGTCGTCGGGGCTGATCGTGCCCGCGGCGTCCTGGACGGTGACTATGGCCGATTCGTTCCGATACTCGGCCACGCGTGCCTCGTACCAAGCCAGCGATGTCACGCGTTCGTGTGCTTGGAGCCGTACCCGTTCGTCGAGCTGGCGTTGGAATTCCTTGGCTTCCTTGCGTGGCAGCCGGATCCCGGGCGGGTGAGCACGCCGGTAGGTGTAGGCCAGTTGCAGGATGATCTGCAACAGCTGCTGGTGACTGCGAGCGACTTCGTCAACTTCGTTGCCAGACAACCGATCACACCCCCTCAGTGACTGTTGTCGCGGCGCGGGCGACGCGGCGGGCGCGCCACCGTGCCCGCAGTGGCCGAGACTGCGCGTATCCGAACCGCGTCACGGCACCGAACATCCGGGTTGTGTTTGCGCGGATCGCGATGCCGGTGGTGGATGCGTCGGGGCGGCCCAAGCTGATCCAGATGCTGTAGCCGATCCAGCCCGCCAGCCACACCATCAGCGGCAGCACTGCGGCGCTGGGCGCTCCGGACCGAGCAACCAGCCACATCGCTGGCACCATGGCCGCGAGCGTGATCAGGAAGGCGCGGGCACCGCGGATGCGGCGGCGCCAGCGGATGCGCCAGTCTGGGCGGATGGCTTGGCGGGGGTCGATACCGCTGGACTCCATCAACGATTGGAGTTCACCGTCCCAATCGATCCCGTTGTTGCTCATGCGAAGACTCCTTCCAAAGGCTTGTGATTGCTCGCGGCCGGCATCGGCAGCGTGGTTATGGCGTGGGCCGGTTCGGTGATGTCGGTGAGACCGAATTCATCGATGCCGCTGGCAGGTTCAGAAACCGCTGCGGTATCGATGTTCTCGGTGTCGACCGTGGTGGATAGGTAGCGGCGGATAGTGCGTTTGCTGACCCCGAGTTCGGCGGCGATGCGGGCATGTGTCCACCCCTGGCCGTGCAGTGTGCGGGCCATCGCGCGGCGGTTGTCCGCCCCGCTGTCCTCCGCGCTGACCGCACTCGCCGCACTGTTGACCTCTGGTGCCGCGATATCGGCCACGTCAGTCGTCGTGCTGTCCGCCGGAACTGGCGCGATGTCCGTCGTGGTCTGCCCGTGTCCGGACACCGATGCTGGAGAGGTCACCGGGTGACCGGTCAGGACGTCAGCGGCTAGCCACGGCGGGACCGCTGAATCCTCACCGGTTTCGGGCTGCTGCGGTGCACGCCGCTCAGCGTCGGGTGTCACCGAAGTGGTTGTGTCGGTGCTGGTTTCGTTGTCCAAGGTCATCGACAACAGCGCGAATCCGGATACCACCATCAACCCGTCCAGGGTGAGTGGGCCGACGCCCGCCGCGATCGGGCTGTACCCCCACGTCAGCAGCACGTCACGCAGATGGCTGTAGGAGATAATCGCCGAGCCCGCCGCCACGGCTCCAGCACCGCCGAAGCGGGCTACCGCCCACCATCGGCCGCGTCGCCACCGAGCTCTCGACAAGACTTCAACGCTGAGCAACAGCCCTATCGGCCACACCGCCGCACCCACCTGCGGGGCAACCCCCGGTGTCCACCCGGGCGGCATGTGCGCGGCGGGGAGCCACGTGTGTAGGACGTTGGCCGCGATCGAGGTCAGTGACCCGAACACGAACCCCGCCCATGACACCACCCGCCCCCGGCTCTGTCTCCCCGGTGTCCTCATCGTGTCCATCCCCTATCGACCGTGCTGTCCGCGCTGTTGGTGGTGTCCGCGCTGCTGTCCGGGGTGGTCAACTGTGGGTCGGTAGGCGGGCCAAGCCGGTCATCGGCACACCGGGTGTGACCGTGTTGGCTGGCCACGTAGGCGGCGATCGAACGCAGATAGTCGGTCATGCCGCTTCACCGCCCTCGGTGTCGAATCCGAGATCGGCACGGCCTGCCCGCCCGGAATCCAGATCCCGCACGGCCTTCAGGGGCACGCGGGGCAGAGTGCTATCGGCCCACCGCTGCGGTGTCGGGTCCGCGGGCAAGGGCGTGATCTCGTCGTCGTCGACGGGAATGACGTGGCCCCATTGGGCTTTGAGCCCGTGCACCCATACGACGTCGCCGCGGTCGAATTCCGCGAGCCGGTTGGGGTCGATAAAGAAGGTGTCGCGATTGCCGAGCGAGCCTTCGTCGCCGGGCTTGTTGTTCTTGGTGTGACGAGTGTTCTCCGAGACGGGGCGGGAGCCGAAGACCTCCGAAACCTTGCCCCCACCTTCCATTTTCATCAGCAGCGCACCCGATGGGCACGCTTCGAGCAGGCGACGCCGGTCATCGGTGGTGGCACCGAGCCCGTACTGGTTCTGTGCCGCGAAGATCGCGACCACTCCCATGCCCAACAGCCGCTCAGCGATGTTGATCTGGGAGATACCTCCGGTCTTGTCCGCGACCGCGGACACCTCGTCCTCGATCAACACGATCTGCCGATCGTGCTCACCCGCGGCGAACTGCTCGATCAACGTGTTCAACGCCGCTACCTGTGCGCGGGCATACTCCCCGCGCACCGTGCCCGGCACCGTCGCATAGATGACATCGAAAGAATCCAGCGGGCGGCCACCATCGAAGCCCTCACCGATCGCGGAGAAGATGTTGCGGAACTTGCCCGAAACGTCGCCCACCGCAGGCGGTTTCGACTGCTCCAATGCGTCGATCTCATTGCAGATCGACTCATCACCGTTCCACGCGTCTTTGAGCCACTTCACCGAAAGACGGTCCAGGAAATCCTGTTTCGAGCGTGGTGGCCCGCACGGCGCGGACACCGCAAGTTTGGTGACCCGCACCCGGTTCTGCTTGAAGTGCTCCTCACCCAGATTCGAGGACTGAACCGGGTTGATCATCGCCTCCAGGGTGGCGGCCATGTCCTCGACATCCATCGCCCACAGATCCAGACGATTCGTGACCGGCCACAACGCCACCCGCCGCGGATTCACCCCCAACCGTGCGGCGATCTTCACCACCTGACGTCCGGTCGCCAACCCCGGCTTGCCGCCCTTGCAGTCCACGAAGATCAGCAGCGGACGCTTCTCACCAGTGCGCACATAGCGATGCCAATACGCGGAATACAAGCCTGTCCCGAGCCGAACAAGCATCGTGGTCTTGCCTGCCTTCTGCGACATCCCCAGCACCACGATGTGCCCGAGACCATCGATCGGGATCTCCAGCTTCGACGTCTTCTGGTTAGCCAACCGCGTGATCGTGTCGGGCTGAGTCGCATCCGTGCGCTCCGACAACGGCCCCAACACCACACGCGACCGCAACCAGCCGGTCACCAGCGGAGCCCCATAGCGGGCGGCGCGACGTGCGGCACGGGCCTTGCCCTGCTCCTGACGACGCCGCAACCGGCGCGTCTTCGACGGCGACCCCACCCCTTCAGTGCCCAACCGAGTCAGGAACCGCGCCCGATACCACGCGGCACACCCCCATGCGACAGGCAGCGCTCCCACCGCCATCGCGACCAGCGACCCCGACCCAACGCCGTGGTCCAGTAGTACCTGCGCGCCCTGCCACCACAACGACACCGGGGCCGTCCACGAACCCGCCGAGCACACCGCACCCACTGGCAGCACCAGCGACCCCACCGCATAGTTGCGGACCTGACCGGCTTCCCATCGCCGCCGCGCCGCAACCACATTCATGCCCGCCCCGAGTGCCGCGACGAACCCAGCGCCCACCAGGGACGTACCGGCGAACTCCAACGCATCCGATACAGACGGCACATGCATATGCCAATCTGGCGTATGCCAACCATTCGGCAGTGGCGGGTTCTCGAACTGCTCGGGCGGCTGCGTCGGAGCAGGGTTCACCGCACCTACCACAGGATCGTGCGGAGCCGGGGTCGGCCGCCCTACCGGGGTTCGTGCCGCGCTGTGGCCGCAATCGTCGGGTGTGATCATCGGAGTGCAATCGGTCATGGTTTGTTCACCTCGTTTCGCGCCAAAGTGGCATCCAGGTCATGAATTTCGAGATTCAGCAGGCGTTCAACACCCCGCTGGCGCGCCATCCGGGCCGCCACGCCTTCAACCGCTCGGCGCAGCCCTTCTCCGCGCACGAAGTACAGAACTCCGGCGAGCTCGTGCCGTTCGGCGGTGTTCAGCGCGGCGGTCATCGACCGCATCAACCGGCCGTCGCCGAACTTGCGGGACAATTCGACCTCGATCGCCCACGTCTTATCCGGGTCCGCAAAGTCCTGGAACCAACCGTCACTTATGTGGGAACCCGGTAGCCCGTTCTCGGACTTGAACCTGCGCCGCAACAGGCGCTCGCTGGTCCAAACCTCGGGATCGGTCTCCATACCGGTCAGCGCCAACCGCAACTCGGTCACCGCAGTCAGATGCGCCGCTGTCGATGCCTTCGGCTGCCATTCACCCGGATCGAATTCCAGGTAGCCCCAGGCAATTTCGCGTCGCAGGTAGATCCACAACGGACCATGCGGGGCAACAGTCGAATCATCGAACTGCTCCGAACGCCGCCACGGACCGGGCGAACCGTAGTCCAGACGAGTCACATGCACTCGGCCCGCCTCATGCAAACGCTTCGCGAGCTTGTAAGCGCTACGCTGGCTCCGCTCCATCGCCTTCATCAGCGTGGTCAACGACATCCCGTACTGCTGAGCACAGAACTCCTCGATCCGGGTGTCCCTCGGCTGCAAGCGAAACTCCGGCGCGCTCGTCACGGACCAACCTCACTCGCGGGCACGCACGCTCCTGACAGCTGTGCAGTGGTACCGAGCTGATCCGTGCGACAGATATTGGGCGACGCGGGATACCGATCGCCGGTCAATGCCGCCCCGGTGCATGCACCCGCCGCGAACAGGATCAACGCCACCAATACCGGCAGCAACAACCCCGGCGGCAAGAATGCCAACGGCCGGTACACCGACACCGGATTGAACTCCGAACTGGTCATTGAATGCAGTGGTGTATAGCCCGGCCCCGTGGGTTGACCTGTGAACCGAGACTTCATCACCGACCACCCCAGCGCGCCACTGCGTGTTTCGCCCGCCACACGATGACGAGGACAACGCCGATCAGGATGAACAGGATGAAAGCGAGCTGGGGTGCGGTCAAAACAGCGGCCAATCCTGCGATGAGGCCCAGACTCCGGGTCACGCTGCATCACCTGGTCCGAAGGCGGCAGGGACCGGCTTCGCCACCCCGAGCAGCTCGTTGCGCTCCACACGAAGGAGCCGTGGCCCCATTCGATAAGCCCGAAGTCGTCCGTGGCTGATCCACCGCCGGACCGTTTTCGAGCTCACTTCGGCCAGTACTGCTGCCTCTCGCAGGCTGATCAGCTGACCAGTCGGACTGCTCTTGTCCGACTCGTATCTCTGTGACATGGAAAGTGCCTCCCTTGATCGACGTGGCCTGAATTGGCTGTCATCAGGAAACGCGAGTTTCGAGAGGCACAACAGGACACAAGGAGGGGGCACATGACGCAAGAGGGGCACACGTATTGTAAGAGGGTGCCAGCACACCACGACTCAGAGACGGCGGACAGAACCGCACAATCGGTGCCGTTCCCGCCTTCCCTTCCTGACTCACTGTCGGACCCAGAGCTGATCAATCGGAACGACTGGGAATCATTCAATCAAATAGCGCAGTTAGAGAACCATTGGGAACGGGGCCCCTGGCCCGCCGATCGCCGGACTTATTTCTGGTATTTGACGTTCAGAGACGTGGCCTTGACTGAACTCGCGGCGCAATGTCAGTCTCAGCTCGACAGCGAAAACTTGGACTTGGTGCCCTTAGATGGATTGCATATTACAGTGCTCAGAATTGGCAATCAGGATGAAGTAGAAAATAGCCAGATTCTTGCAGTCGTGAATAACGCCAAGAGTCTGCTCCGCAATTTTCAGCCTTTCGAAATATCAGTCGGCCCACTGTCAGGGTCACGTGGCGCGATCCGATTCTCAATTTCCCCCTGGGACGGATTATTCGAGCTTCATCGCGTCGTACATAAAGCTGTATCGAAGTCTGTACCAGAACTCGATATGCCAGACACCGAAAGATTTCGCCCACACTTGGGGATCGGATACAGCAACCGAATTCAGCCATCGGATCGGCTGATCAAGAAGGTTGACACATTGCGAGATCTCGCACCAGTCAGTGTTTGCGTTGACAATGTTAAGCTCGTCACGCTGAGGCGCGAGTTTGGAACATATCGTTGGGATGAGATAGCAACCCTAAAGTTGGGTTCAGACTAACCTTTGCTCGGTACCGAAAAATCTCGAACTCGATTGGACCATTCACGAAGCACAGACTGATATTCGCGCGCCTCGGAGGCGTCGAAGGATTGTGTAGCCACACCGAACTCGTGAGCTCGCTGCCACACTGACCGGATCGGCCGTTCCTCCGAGAAGAAGAGAGCCTCGGATCCGAGATGAACAGCCTGCTCGACATCAGGGCTACTCGACTTTACCAACGCTGTTGCGACATCCAACCGAACCAACGACCTGCTCCACACCGAGTCGGACTCGTCAACGAGCCTCTCCACTTGGTGGCCATATTCCAGCGTTCGCTCGTAGTCGCCCGCGGACAGGTACGCAGTGGCTGCGTTTGCCGCAAGTCGAGCATGGCTGTAGGGCTCAAAGGTCAACGCGGGCGACAACCCAGTCGGGGTTTTCGCATGCTCGGCGAGCAGGTTTGCATGATCAATTGCAGAATGCACACCATCTACATCACCCATCTTGCCAAGCGCTCGCGCTAACCCATTCGACAGCAAACGGATTGCCTGAGGCCCCTCCCCCGCAAAGCGCAACCCCTCTTTGGCGAGTGTCGCGGCAATGTCGAACTTCCCCATATAGTAAGCGCAGAAACTCTCAGTTCCCCTTACCCATGCCCGCAGTTGCTGGTCATCCAGAATATTAGCAATGTAAAATGCCTCATTTGCATACATTCTTGCATGCGCAAAGTGGCCTCGATTCACGGCCATATAGCTCAACATACCCGATAACTTCGATCCCAACTCATAGATATGTCGTATCTGCTTTGGATGTTGCCGCTGCCTCAGGAGTTCATCCATACGCACGCGCAGCGATACAACCTCAGGAGCCAATTTCCTCGGACCTTCAACTTCGTATCGCTCAATAATATCTCCGAGAGCAAGTTCAACGATGCTCAGTACGGTGTCGTCAACGTCGATCTGACCTAGCCTCTGCAACCGCGCAGATATCGTTACCGGACTCTCAAATGAGTCGATGGGAGGATCCACAGGCTCATTTCCGAGCTTAATGTCTGGATACCCGATGTCGACTGTCCGTAAGTTTCTGTTAATCAGTTGATCGAGTACGCCTATCATTACCTGGCATGCACGCGCGCCCGGTTTACCAACTTCTCCGCTCAAATACTTGCCAATATTCGTATGCGAAGTAGCAAGTGGCGGACCTCCATCGGCTCTACTGAATTCCTGCATACGGCGCGCGAGGCCCTTGTTACTAACCCCCGCCTCCAGCATTACCGCCGCCAATTTATGATTCGGCTGACTTGCTCGTGCCATAGGTTGGCTCACCTCAATCCCCACCTTGTGTCCATAGGAAGTATTATATGGTCTCGAATGTCCCGATATAGTATTAATTAGACGTTTGTGTTATTATCCGTTAGAACGAGGTCTTTCATATTGACTGACTCGAATTACAAGGCCGCGGCGCCGCTTAGATAAGGGTTGTCCAGCCTTGCCTGTTCGCCGAGGCCCTATTCGAGTTGCACCAGTCTTTACCCCCGAAGGAACTGTAGCGGACCCAACGACGAACGCTGACAATCCCTGAGCGATGGCTTCATCACTCCCAGCTGCGGCATGTTGATAGCGCATCGCGGCCTGGTGAGTCGAGTGCCCAAGACGCTCCATCAACCCAGCTAAGGTGGCGCCCGTGGCCGCTGCCAACGTTGCACCGGTGTGCCGGAGGTCATGCAGTGTCAGATCGGTCTTTCCAGTCTTGTCACTCTCGTTTTCGTACTGCCAACGTCCTGCCGATTTGCAGGCACGGTACCAATGCCGATAGAAGGTCGACGGTGCCAGATGTCCGCCACGTGCCGCAGGAAATAGCAGCGCATCTATTCCCGGTCCGACGTGGTCACGGAGGTGATCCTCAAGGGCGGGCACCAGGTGCGGAGGTATGGAGACGGGGCGCACGCCAGCATCCGTTTTCGGCTTCTTCACCTTGCGGCGGGCAACCCCCTTCGTCGTGCTCTTCAATCTGACAACACCGTGGTGAATCCAAACCTTCTGTCGAACAAGATCGACGTTCTTTCGGCGTAGCTCGGTCAACTCACCGAACCGCAGAGCACACCAGGCAGCGAGCAACACCATGGCCTGAAAGCGAGCAGGCATTGCCAAGGTCAGAATTTCGAGTTCCGCGAGATCTGCCGGTCGAACCTTGTGCGCTGGCTTCACTGTCGACGCGCCGCGGATGCGGCACGGATTCACGATCAGTCCAGTCTTCTTGGAGTCGTCAACGACAGAGTTGAAGATGGTCGACGTCAGACCGTAGACGCGCGCACGGAGTGTCGGGGTGTCGGGACTGAGGGTCTTGTACCACTGGTCGACTACCTCGCGATCCTCGAAGCGGACCATCGGTAGGTCGCCGAGCATCGGCAGGATGTGCGCGTCCAGCCAGTCTCGATAGTCCTCGCGCGTTCGATCTTCGAGTTCGCGATTCCGCAGCCAGTTGTCCGCGTACTCGCGAAACGTCAGCTTCTTCGCTGGCTGGGCACTCGGTGGCTTCCAGGACCTACTAATGATCTCGGCTTGCCGTAGCGACAACCAACCGCGGGCATCATCTATCGTCAAGAAGGTTGTCGGCGCTTTGTGCCGAAGCCCGTCCGGACCGTAGTACCGTGCGCGATACTTCCCGCTGGGCAGCTTATCGACTGAGCCGAACGTCCCAGATCGGCGCGTCTTGCGCCCTTCTCCCTTAGGCATACCTTCCCCATTCGTGGACTATTCATGACCTGACGCGGGGCTGTTTGCGTCTACTTACGTCCACGACTGTCATTCCCGAATGAGCAAATTTCCCCTGATAGGAAAGCATTTTAGCCGGTCAGGGCACCAATTCGAAAGGGCCACATACTGATTCAATCCCAGTATCGCGCACCACCGTAGTACCAGGTCAGGCCCCCTTTCGAGGGGGCCTTTCTTGTTTTGCACCAGATACGCACCAGATCGTCACTTCCTCGGACGTGACCAATCGGCGTCGACTTCCCTCCGCATACCGCGCATGTAATGCCGCCGAGCCGGTAGACGCTGGGCACAACCCGGATCCGTCGCGGGCAGCTGCACGTGGCAGTGATCCCGCGGATCCACCGGTTGGCAGCGAAGTGGCCCAACGTCAACGCGCCGGCCGACGTCGATCCGGCACCGATGGTCAACACAACTCCGGCACGTCCGGGTGCCGGGCCCGGATCGCCGCCCACGCCGATTCGAGAGCGGCGACCAGCAGCGCCCTCACCGTGTTCGGCATCCCGGTCACTCCAGGTACCGCCACTGGATCCGCGTCACCTCGGTCTCGGGCCGACAACCGTTGTGCGTGGCACAGAAGAACTCGACGAACTCTGCCGCAGTCAGGTCCGGGAAGCCCTCAGCGAGGACATCCTCCGGCCCGATCGCATCGAGCGGTTCCCGGCGCACCGAGACCACCTCAACGTCAGCGATTCGCATCAGCGGCTCACCGCGGCGGCGACCCATCACCTTCCGGCACAACGTCAACCGGTCCCCCGATCGCAGCATCAGCCACCGCATCCGGCGAGCTACCGTCTTCGTGCGTGCTCGGACCGGATCCTCGGTCAGCGACACGACATCAACCGAGCCATGATCAGCCCACCTCCTGCCCGAGCGCCTCGGCCACCATTTCGCAATGTTGTGGTTACGCAACGGCACCATCATCGCCCACCTGCCCCGGGTCGGCATCGTGCCGTGCGGATCGTCGGTACTGTCGGCCGTCCCATTGCCGTAATAGGGCACCAGAACCCCGGTCTCCGACCGCGTGGTCATCATGCGCATCGGTAGTACGGCCGGTTGGGCCTGTTTACCGTCACGGCCCTCCACCGGCACCAGCAACGCGTCGGTCTCGGTCGTCGTGCGAGTCGGCATCGGCTCGGCTACCGAGATCGCTTGATACACCACGTGGTGGTCATAGCCGAGCGCGTCCATCGCATGCAGCCACAACGAGAACAGCACCCACTTCGCAGCGTCGACGACGTTCTCCACCACAATCGCCCGATACTGGTGGAACTCGGTGAACCGCACCACATCCCACATCGTCGCCCGGCTACGCTCCGCCGCCTCGTCCGGCAGCACCTCCCCGAACAGATCCGGGGTCGAGTCGATGTTGCGCTTGCGGCCCCTGCGAATGATTCGTGCACTCCAGCAACGCCCACAACAAATCCGTACGCGAATACCGGCGCGGGTCCACCTGCGTGATATCCGCGCAATCATGGTCAGTATCAGGGTGATTCGCGTTGTGCGTCTCGATCGCCAACCGCCAATGATTCGCCGCCATCCGCACCCGAACCCCGGCACCAGCACCGCCCCCGAACTCGAACCCCCAGCCCCACAAAACAAATCCATCACCGTCAACATCAGCGTGACCTCCCGGCCTCCTGTTGACACGTACGTGTCAAACCTGGAAACCCGGACAGGACGCGATGATCTCCTGAGCGCGCGCCACGCCCCACCCGGGGCAGGCCCCCGGCCTGCCCGCTCCGCCTGCCGGGGCACCGTCCGCCGTAGTGGATCCGCGCGACGCGCTGGGGGTGAACGCGCAAGGGCGTGCACGGACAAATTTCGCTGCACTCCTATGCCATCGACGCTCATACCCGGAGGGCGAAAATCGTCCGTGCTGGGCGCGGGCCACCCCCAGTACGGCGGGCGGTGCCGTACAACAGCGGCGCGCGCTCAATCGGAACCGTCCCGTCGGTCAGCTTCGTAGGTGCACCACCACATCCTTATCGTGCTCGCGCGGCGCTACTCGGGGCGGCTATCGTCTCAACCGGCGCGAGGGGAGGAATAGCCATGCATGATGGCGAGTCGGTGGTAGGACGAATGGCCAAGGTATGGAACGCGGCGTGGGTGTGGAGAAGGCGGGCCGCGGTCATTCTGTTGGCGGCCGGCGCCTTGGCTTGGGCTGGCGAAGCATTGGCTGCCGAGATGGTGATCACGACCGAGCCTCAGTGGAAGTACAGGCCCTATCCGGGTTCGCTGACCGGCTACGACGTGCTGATGCTGAGGATGATTGTCGCCAGTTTCGTGGCATTGGTGCTGTTGATAGGCATGATTTCGCTGCAGAGGGGAAGACGGGCGGGTCGTATGCTGGTGATCGCGGCATCGGCATTGGTGCTGGCGGGTCAGGTCACTGCCATGGTGGCCTATCGGCTGATTGCGGACGCGCCCGAGGTGTTCGATGATGAGCCGTCGCCGGTGCTGCTGTTCCGCTGGAATCTGATGATCTTCCCAGTGCTGGTCATCGTGTTCCTGCTCGGGAGATGTCGGGCAGATCAGTTTCCGGCGGCTTCGAGTGCTGCGTGAACGGCGGTGCACAAGGCAGCGGGAACGATGCTCTCATCCAACAACGCGGCAGCCTCTTCGAGTATCAGGATCCCATGCTTTTCGATGCCACGATTGTTCATGGTTATCCGTTAGCGGCACTCCGATCTCAACCGGACGCACCCTCACCTCACGACGATTGATCCGATCGAACATCCGCATGCCTCAACTCCTCCATCGATGCCGGACGCAGCGCCACCGACACCAACTCTCTCAACTTCACCTATCCCCAACCCTTTTCCTTGATCTTGATTACTTCTCCTTCCTCCTGACCTGACCTACCTCCACCTACCGTCCCCGATCCCGAGGACACCAAACACACAACGAAGTGGGTATTTGGTGTCCTCGGGATCGGGGATACCAAACACCCAAAAATGGCAGGTCAGGAGGCTCGCACCCCCTTACTCGAACCGAACAGTCTGTAAGGGGTTTGTAAAGGCAAAATCATGGGGTTTATTGCGGGCTGTAAGACCTCGGAGAACCGAAAACCGAACCCGAAAGCTGGTACATACGTACAGAACTCGCTCGGTCGGCGGACAGCTGGCGGACAACCCCACTGCCGGTAAGAGCCAACCCGTAGGCGGTGCCGTCGAAGCGTGCATGACCGACGACAAGCAACGCCGCGAGCCGAATGTCGATCGTTCCGATTCCGGTGCCAGGTGGGCGGCGGCGCGATTGTGCATCCTTCTTGCGAACACTTGCGGGCATCCCGGCGTGCGGCGCGGAGCGCGGTGACTGCTCGATCGCCGGTGTTGAATCGCTGGTCGGCTCGATGGTCGCGTTGGGGGTTTGGTTTGCCTCCGGCTAGCACCGCTGCGGGGAAGACATGCGCCGACCTTCGAGAACACCATGGCGAGAGAAGCGGTCTCGGTGCTGTCGGCCCCTCACAGCGCGGACGGGTCTACCATCCCGGCCTGCGGCCCGTAGGGGCCGCCGGGATACAAATTAGGGGCAATGGGTCCGTAACTCGCCGATCAGCTCGAACAGGCTGACGCTACGACGACCCCGGTTCTGACACTCTCAAAGGAATGGACAGTTCGTGCTCATAGTCCCAACTGGAGCAAGAGGTGGTCGATCTGTGGCGCCACTGTGATCCAACGTCCAGATCGCAGTGAGGCATAGATGACGCGTGGTTTCACCATTGAGGTACGGAAATCCAGCGCGAACGGCTGATCGTAGCCGAGATCCCCAATCAGTACCGACAGGGCGGGGTCGATATCGCCGGGCGGATTCAACTCGTCCGGGTGGCCACAGAGTGTCGGCGCCTGAGCGGCAACGTCGAGCCAGTGTCGGTTCTCGATTCGCATGTACTCGATCGAGTAGAAGTTCGGCTGCTGCGGCTGCTCACTGAAGACTTGTTCCAGGAGCAGCGTGTCCGGAACTTTCCATCGCCCTTTCCCGATCGCCTCCGCCAAGGTCTCCGGCAATGGCAGACCATTGATCTCTATCACCGTCATATGTCAGATTCCACCCTTCTGGCTGTGATTTCCTGCATAACTCTCATGATTTCCGGACGCAAGTGTTCCGGGACATAGGGCCCATCGAAGTCGTGGTTTTCGAGATTCACCGACCTCGATGTCCACCGACATCCAAGAGACCCATCCTCCCTCAACACCGCACTGAACCCAACGCTCTCGCCACGACTGCGATTTATGGCTCGCAGGAGTTTGTCCTCAACGTCCACGTGACCGCCGTACCGGGATACCAGGTTCGCCGGCTCTCCTGGGAAGTCGAGCGTTCTGGTATCACCACTGGGATAGGCCAGCATCTTCCCTGTGCCAGGGTGATAGACGCCGCTGAAGCCCGACCCCGGGCCAAAGGCCCGGAGCCGGTCGGCACTGGACATCGCAAGGTTGGTCAAGGCGTTCTCGACATCGCGGGGCGACAGCAGCGGTGCCGGTGGAATGACCGAAGAGCCAACGGGCCGGCTCCCGGGGTCGGGCTGTTCTGCTCCACCGTGACCGGCCTGGCCGCCCTCCATGGCGTGTTTCAGCTGTTCGGCAGCCGACGCGTCGGCGTCACCCGCCCCACGGCCGACAGCCTGAAGACCGTCCCCGCCTATCGGGCCTCTGTAGGTCTTGTTGAGGTGGCTGGCCAGGCGTGGTATCTGGCGGCTGCGCAATCCTTCGGCTATGTCCCTGACGAACTGTGCCAGCCTATTCCCTACCAACAGCCCTCACGCCCTGTTGCCTCGTGCACGGCTGGTGCCGTCACCGCTTCCCAGGTTCAGGGATCGCCCTACACACCCCGAAAGGACTGAATGGTATTTCTCCGCCGTCACGCCAGGCGGTGCGCGGCGTTCCCAGCCGTGGCAAAGTGCGAGCGCGGCCAGCTGACCCGAGACAACGGCAACGCTCGGGTCCAACGTAAACGGCGCGGTGCCAGGGGAGTCGGCGGATCGGCGGGCGTTGATGCGATGCACCGTCGAGATCAACAGACTCGACCGACGCGCGGGCACGCCAGGCCGCCACCATGTTCGGCGCTACACCGCCGAACATGGTGCCGGGCAGCCCGATCGCGTGCACCGCTTCCAACTCGGCGATTTCGGTCACTCCACGAATTTCTCCGGCGTCATCTCCAGGAAACCTTCGGCGACAACGTCATTCGGTCGGATCGCATCCAGGGGTTCGCGTCCGACGGAAACCACCTCGACATCCACGATCCGCACCAGCGGCTCACCGGGTTTGCGTCCATCACCTTCCGGCGCAACGTCAACCGAGCGCGGGACCGACGTTGTCCCGATCAAGCGTCCGCGCTGCTGTCGGGTACAGCGGGAGAAGCGATTTCGGTTGAGGCGAGTTCGCGGATGGTGTCGATGAATGGGCGGAGCAAGGGGTTGCGATTAGCGGTTGGCCACATGAGGCCGTAGTCGATCGGCGGGGCGTCGTGGAAGGGGACGAAAGCCATGCCGGGGCGGGTGTGGAATTGTTCGGCGCGCGCGGCCACGGTGCTGACGCCGACGCCTTGGCTGACATGGACCAGTACCTCCGGCCAGAACCGGACCGCAGGCCCCTGCGGGATGGGTCGACCCGAGGGGGTGCAACGGGGGAAGTAGTAGTCCATCCAGTACCGCGGTATCGAGGCATCGGCGAGCGTCACCAGGGTGGTGTCGGCCAGGTCCTCCAGCGACACCGAATTTCGTCGTGCGAAATCATGGTCCGCAGGCACCATCAGAGCGCGGGGTTCGGAGAAAATGATTGGCCCCGTAGTGATGTCGGGTTCGGCGATGGGGAATTCGGTGAGCTGGAGGTCGATGATGCCCGCTCGCATCCGTGCCAGCGGATCCATCAGCTGAATCTCTTCTACCGATACGACGCTGCCAGGGTATCGACGGCGGAACAGTTCGGCGGCCCGCACTATGACGTTGCCGCACCAGGGGGCGGAGAATCCCACCATCAGTACCCGCGGCACGACATTGCCGCGGCTCGCTGCGGCAACACCGGCCGCGATCTGTTCGTACGCCGGTCGCAGGTCGTCGCGCAGTTGCTTGCCGACGTGGGTGAGCGTCACCTTGCGGCTGTTGCGTTCGAACAGTGCTGCGCCGATTCGTCGTTCGAGTCGGCGAATGGTTTGGCTGATTCGGCTCGTCGTCAGCCCCAGTCGGTCGGCGGTCCGGCCGAAGTGCAGTTCCTCGGCGAGGGTGAGAAACGCCTCCAACTCGAGTCGTTCCAGCATTGATGTCCTCCATTTCGTGCAGCCTTTCGACAGTACTGGCGCCTGGCGCATCGTGTAGCGGCGCTTCACGCTTCCTGGAGCAGACATGCCTTGTTCAGGCGAATCGCCCTCGGCAGGCTGAAAGCCGTTCAGACCTGCGAAGGAGACAACCATGGGCAAGATCATTCATATCGTGCATCAATCCCTCGACGGCTATATCGAAGGCCCCAATGGCGAATTCGACTGGCCCGTCATGGATTCCGAAATGTCCGAGGAAACCAACGCGCTGGCCGAGAATGCGGATGCCTTCCTGTACGGCCGGGTGGTGTGGGAGATGATGTCGTACTTCTGGCCGCGCGCGGAGGAGCTGTCCACGCATCCGCATGACCTGGCTTTCGCGCCGATCTGGCGGGCCAAACCGAAGCTCGTGGTGTCGCGCACCCTCCCCGCCGCGGACTGGAACGCCACCGTCGTCTCCGATCCGGACAACCTGGCCGAACTGAAGCGCGATCGCACTCTGCTCCTGTTCGGCGGCAGTGAACTCGCCTCCGAACTCACCCGGCGCGGTCTGATCGACGAGTACCTCGTCTACGTGCACCCGGTGCTACTCGGCGGCGGCAAACCGGTGTTCTCCGATGTGAAGCTGCGGGCGGCGCTGCGGTTGGTGGAGTCCCGGGTCTACGGAGGCCAAGTGGTGCTGCTGCGCCACGAGCGGACCGCCGAGGCCTGACAGAACGCGTCTCTGGGTCGGCGGCGAGTTTTCCCCTGCGCGGTGAGTGGTCGGCGGGGTGAGCGGAACCCGAAATGACTTGCCGGATCGGATCAACCAGCGCGGGGCGGCACGCTCTGCTCGAAGCTGAATACGTTCTCCGGGTCGTAGGCGGTCTTCACCCGGCGCAGCCGCTCGCGGTGCGGGCCGTAGTACTCGCGCTCCCAGTTCGCGGCGGCGGCGTTGGGCACGTTGACGTAGGCGCCGTTGCCGTAGGGGCGCAGTGCACGCCAGAAGTCGGCCGCCCAACCCAGAGCCCGCGCGTTCAGGGCGGGGTCGTTCCAGGCCGCGCCCGGTTCGCAGTAGAACAGCGCGTCGCGGTGCGCGAATGCCGACCCGCCGGGCGGGTCGTGCCGCACGGCCCCGCCGAAGCTCGTACAGAAGAAGTTGCTCGGGCCGCTGGGCGTGTTCTCCATGAAGCGGACGACCAGGTCGATCGCCTCATCGGGGAACGCGCGGGTGACGAACTGGGAGTAGAACTTCCAGAAGGGGACGTCGGATCCCCGGTCGACCAGCCGGTAGATGTTCGGCCACGCGCCTTCGGTGAAACTCAGCTCGGGGTTGCCGATTGCCAGCAGCGGGCGCACCTCGCTTTCCAGCTGTCGGCGGGTGCCGCCGTAGAGCAGCGCGGAGAGTTCTACCGCGGCGGAATCGGCCTCGAGCGCGCTGGTCAGTCGCTCGTCGGCGACCGGCGCGTCGCGCTGCCAGGTGCGCAACAGCGCACCGAGGTCGGCGTGTCCGGTCCATCGGGCGATCAGAAAGGCGACGTCGGAGAGCTCGCGCAGCTTCAACGTGTAGGACGTCGCGATGCCGAAGTTGCCGCCGCCTCCACCACGGCATGCCCACAGCAGATCGGAGTCGACGTGCTCGGTGGCCTCGACAACCTTCGCCGAACGCGTGCCGTCGGCTACCACGATCTCGGCGGCGAGCAGGTTGTCGCACGCCAAACCGAAAGTGCGGGTCAGTAATCCGAAGCCACCCCCGAGAATCACACCGCCGAGACCGACACCGCCTTCCGAGCCGGTCGGAATCACGAAGCCGCGCCGCCCGAGCGACGCGACCGTCTCCGCCTGGGTGAGTCCCGTTCCGACCGTTACGGTGTGCGCGGTCTCGTCGATATCGAAGTTCCGAAGCCGGCTGACGTCGATGACCAGGCCGCCGTCGATCGAGGACCAGCCCTCGAGGCTGTGGCGCCCGCTGCGGGCCCGCAGGGCGATGCCCTCCTCGCGGGCCCACGCGACCGCGTTGACCACGTCCTGGGTGTTGCGGCAGAAGACAATTGCCTCGGGATAGCGGGAATACAGCCGGTTCCAGCCGAGTCGCGCCTCCTCGTAGCCGGGATCGCCCGCACGCACCACGTCCCCGGTCAGCGTGGCGGTGGTCGAGGCAGGCCGCGGTTTCACCTCCGGGTCAATGTGAAAAGACATCGGCGGCCCCCGGTTCGGTATCCAGTACCTCGCGTTCGAAGATCAGCAGGTAGCCGAAGTAGATTCCACCCGCCAGGAGCAAGCCGACCGCGAGCAGGACCGAGGTCAGAGCCTCCGCGGGCGAGACGATCACGAAGAGCACGACCGCCGACCACACCAGCGCTCCGATCGCGACGGGCAGCTCGAAGCGCCCGAGATCGAACGCGTCCTTCTCGTGACCGAGTCGTCTGCGTACCGCCAGGTAGAGAATGATGATCGCGCCGTAGAGGACCGCCGAGATGACCGTTCCCACCGTGAGCAACTCCAGCAGTGCGCCACCGGGCAGCGTGGCCATCAGGACGACCCCGACGGCGACGATCAGGATGGTCGCCGGAATCGGTGTCTGGGTGCGCGGGTTCACCTTCCGCATCAGTTGGTGGGCCGGGAAACGTGCGTCGCGTGACATCGCGAACACCATTCGTGAGCAGGTGGCCAGGGTGACCATGCCGGCGCCGAAGAAGGCGAACGCGATCGCGACCAGCAGCGTCCTCTCCATCACCGGTCCCAGTTGGTCGCGCAGGATCGCGGCCACCGGTGTGTCGCTGTCGCTGATCCGGGAGACGTCGGTGATCGCGATGGTGAGCGCGATCAGGAAGACCAGTCCAAGTACCGCCGCCGCCACGACCGATCCCACGATCGCGCGCGGGACGCTGCGAAAGGGATCCTTGGCTTCCTCGGCCATATTCGCCGCGGAGTCGAAACCGACGAGTGTCGCGAGCCCCATGATCATCGCGGCCATCAATCCGCCGCCGATGGCGAAGTAGTCGGTGGCGCCCTCGGTGATGCCGCGCGAAGTGAGGTTGCCGACCGAGCCGTCGCCGGTGATCACGACCGCGGCGAAGAGCGCGATGGCCAGCACCGCCACGATGACCAGTTCGAGCCCCACCGCGCCCGAGGTGATCAGGCCGACGAGGCGGGTGGAGAACACGACGAGGACTGCCTGGATGAGCACCACGACGAGCGTGATCACGCGGGCGGTGTCTTCGTCGGGCTGCATGCCGAATAGCGGCATGAGTGCGGAGCTTGCCATCGCATTGTCGACCGTCACCACGCCGAGCGCCAGGTAGCAGAAGGTCAGCCAGCCGAACAGCCAGCCGATCTTCGGGTTGGCCAGCCGTGAGGCCCATTGGTAGGAGGAGCCGCTCAGTGGGATGCGGGCCGCGAATTGGGCGATCACCAGTGCCACCAGGGTCTGTCCTACGGCCACGACGACCCACAGCCAGATTCCGACCGGCCCGGCGTCTCGAAGCACGTCGTCATAGGTGCCGAAGATCCCGACCGCCACGGAGATGAAGGCGAACGAGATCGCGAACACCTGGAAGGAGCCCAGAGTGCGTTTCAGCTCCGGCGTGTAGCCGCATTCTCGGCATTCTTCATCAGCGGACTGCGTGGCCATCGGGGTTTCCGCCATCATCTCTGCCGCCTCACGTTCGATCCGGGGAACTGCGGGAGCTGTTGTATCGCGGGCCATAGCCAACCCGTTCCGCGATCAGAGCGAGTGGTTTGCTTCATCCTCCTCTTCGGGGATACCGATGTCAGCGTTGATTCGGCCCGCTAAATACCCGCCGTTCGACGTCGGCCGGGATCATGTTTCCGGCCGCGCCACTGTCGCGACAGCCGAGGGCGATAAGCCCGCCCATCCGGCGGCTGGGTTATCGGGAGAGGGCTTTGCCGCCGTTCGGGGCCACCGCGAACCATGTCTGGCCCACGCCCTGACCGAGCAGATCACCCGGGTTCTTGTCCTTGGCGAAGTAGTACACCGGCCAACCTCCGATGGTGATCTGGCAGGTGCCGTCGGCGCGTTCGATGAACCCGATCAGCTGAGGGTCGACGCCCGCGGCGAACAGCGATTGGTCACGGGCGACGGTCAGCGGCGGCCAGGTTGCGGCGCACTGTCCAGCGCAGTTGGATACCGACGGCTGCGCGGTGTCCTTGTCGAACCGGTACAGCGACCGGCCCGACCCGTCCGACACATACTGTCCGATATTCGGATTGCTGATTACATTGAGCTGCAACGCATTAGAGGTCCCGGCCGGGGCTGTACCGCTGTAGATCTTCAACCAACCCTGTGTCTTCGCCACTACGGGGACCTGCCCCACCGCGGCGGTGGCCGCGGTCGACGATGCCACCGGCGACGCCGACGCGGTCGCAGTCCGAGGCTCGGCCCCCTGGTCGCTGCCGCAGGAGCTCAGCAGGCCCGCAAGAACGACCGCGGCCGCCGTGACCGGCATCGCGACACGCTGGAATCGTTTGGCTGAAAACATATTTCGGACCCTTCGTCGCTGTTGAGCGAGGCGCACATCGCATCTCGTCCCCCAAACCACGAACAGCCGTGAGTGCCGGTTCATCCGGTGCGGCACGCTTCGATGAGCGCTATGTCACACCCACCGTGCCGACTCCGCGCGAGACCAGCGGCCGCCAATGTTCCGGGAGTAGTCGGTCTTGGTGACCGGCAGGGCGGCCGTGCGAGCGTGCGCCGCCACCGTCGTGTGCGTCAGATGAGGGTGCCGATATCTCGGGCGATGATATTGTCCAGCGCTCTTTCGGCGACCGCCGCGATGGTCATCGATG
This sequence comes from Nocardia sp. NPDC050710, assembly GCF_040654375.1. Lineage (NCBI taxonomy): Bacteria > Bacillati > Actinomycetota > Actinomycetes > Mycobacteriales > Nocardiaceae > Nocardia > Nocardia sp. NPDC050710. Next base: position 741,757 of record NZ_JBFAHV010000001.1, read on the forward strand.
GGTTGCAGGCGGCGGCGTTGCCGGGCATCAGCGCACCGTCGAGTACATAGAGCCCGGGCTGGTCGTGGACACGACCGTCCAGATCGCACACCGCGCCCATGCTCGCCCCGCCCAGGGGATGCCAGGTGGAGGGGAACAGAACGTTGGTGTCCAGCAGTGCGCCGCCGGGTCCGGCGATCCTGTGGACCGCGGGGCCGATGTGGTTGTCCTGGATGTAGCTGTCACCGTCCCGGGGCCAGTTCAGGATCGCGTCGTCGCGTGTCGCGTCGTAGATGAACTCACCGCGCCCGTCGCTGACGCCGTAGCCGACCATCATCGTGCTGGCGGCGTCGAGCGAAAGAGGCGGGATGGATGCCTGGATCACGGTGTAGGCGGCCCGCGGGTCGTCCCAATTCTTGCTGCCGTAGACCACCGGCCCACCCTGTGCCGCACCGAATCCCGCGGCGGGGTCGGTCCAGACATAGATGCGGTCGGCGTTGGTGCCCCAGCCTCGGCCGAGGTCGTCGGGGAGGTCCGGAATCAAGCCTTTGGCGCCCGCGCGCACCAGCAGCCGGGTGGTGTTGAGGCTGCCCGCGGCCAGGATCAACGTGCCGGTGGTGAGGATTTTGTTCTCGACCACGGCACCGGCGGTGTCCATGCATTGCACGTGCACCTTCCAGCGGCCGTCGGATGCGCGTTCGACATCCGTTACCTCGTGCAGAGTTTCGACCCGTACCAGCCCGGTAGCTTCGGCGGCTGCGATATAGGTGACGTCGACGGAATGCTTGCCGCCGTTGTTGACACCCATCGCGCCGTCGCCGTTGGTGTAGGACGGCTTCATCTCTCCGCGTAGTTCGGCCAGCGCGAAATCCCAGTCGATGGGCATCGGGATCTTCGATACCGGCATTCCCGCCTGACGCACCCGGTCGGCGAACATTCGCGCCGCCCGATAGTTCTCGGTGGCGATCAACTCGTCGGGAGCTTCGGCCAGGCCCAGCATTCTCGCTACCCTCGGGTAGTGCACCCGGTTCATGGTCGCCCAATCCAGATCCTGCGGAAAATGCGTGTTGAACACCGCTTCTGACGGCTGCAGCGACATGCCCTGGTAGACCAGCGAACCGCCACCGACCCCGGCGGCGCACAGGGCGGTCATGTTCATTCCCGATACTGCCTCGATCAGGCCGGTGTAGGGCTCGAACACCAGTGGGCGGCCGAATACATTCGGGTTCGACCGGACCCACAGCAATCGCTTATCCGGCGCGGAGGCGCGAGGGAACGTTTCGGCATTCGGGCCGGTAGGCCAGCGTAATCCCCGTTCGAGCACCGTCACCGGCACTCCCGCTTGCGCCAGGCGCAGAGCGCTGACGCCGCCCCCGAACCCGGAGCCGACCACCACCACGCGATGCTCTTCGGAGGTCAGCGCCACATTGTCGACCCGTGCGGCGACCGGGGTGGGCGAACCGACGGAGCGGGCGCCGAAGATAACGGCACCGGCTGCGGCGGCGCCGGTCAACACCGACCGGCGCGAAATTGCTGTCATCACAGACCTTTACGGGAAATCACGGGTGCGGAAACCACCTCCACATCCGGCATCGAAATCTTTGCGGTGCAGCGTGATTCAGTTGATCGTGCAGCCGGAGACGGGTTTGTCGGCGAGGCGATCGAGCAGGTAGGTGATCGCGTTGTCGGGGCCGAATCCGTCAATGATTTCGGGTCCGTAGTGGTTGGGGATGGTGGCCCCGGGGAAGATCGGTGGCAGGTCATTGGTGCGGAAGGTGACCGTCGCACCCTTGGCGCACCAGTCCTCGGCGAGCCGGTGGGCTTGGTCGTAGGGGACGGTGTCGTCATTGATCCCGCTGGTGATCAGGACCGGCGTGGTGGGGGTGGAGTTGCCGACGCGCATTGCGGCCAGGGCGGGAGCGGCTTCGGGGATCGCGTGCAGATGCTCGGTGAGTGAGCGCCCGTCGATGGTCAGCGAGTTGGTTCGCAGGAAAGGCTGGCGGGTGATGACGTCACCGACACATTCGGTGGCGAGGGTGTCCAGCAGGGCGCGTCCAGCGGGACTGGTCACCCGGTCGACCGCCTTCTGCAGTTCCGGATACCGGGCGAGGAGGCCGTTGATGGCGAATCCGACGGCGCCGCCGATGAGGGCGCCGTCGATGCGCTCGAGGATCACGGCCAGGTCCGCGACCGGCCCACCGGCCCAGGTGCCCTTGAGATTCAGTTCCGGCGCGTAGTCCGGTTGCATCTCCGCGGCGGCCGCCGTCGCGCCACCGCCTTGGGAGTAACCCCAGAACACGAGTGGAGTGTCGGGACCGACACCTGCCAGATTATTGGCGGCGCGGGCGCCGTCGAGGACCGCGTGCGCCTCTTCGATGCGGTTGGCATAGGTATGGATTCCCGGGGTTCCGAGGCCGATGTAGTCGGTGACCAGGACACGGGCGCCCAGTGCGCTCCACACCGCGGAGGACGGCATTTCCTGATTGGCCGACAGCGATACCGACGGATCGGCGGATACCGTCAATCCGGTCGAGAACGCCACCGACATCGCGCAATGGTCGGCTTGGCCCGAGGTCCCGGGGCCGATGACCACGGTCGGGCGGGGGCCGGCTCCTTGCCAGGGGCCGGTCGCGTCGATGAAGGTACCGGTGACCGCGACCGGGGATCCGTCCTGCAACCGGGTGGTGTACATGACGTGCTGCGCCTGGACCGGCCAGCCGTCGGCGGTGGGTGGGGTTGCGAGGATGGTCATCGGCTCGCTTTTGATGATCGCGCCGGGGGCGGACGGGATCTGCGCGGGCGGGGTGTAGAACGCGCTGACCGGCGCGGCCGCCGCTTCCGGTGTTTCGATCCCCACGCCGACCGTCGCGGTGACGCAGGCCGTGGCCACCGCTGCCGCCACCCGACCGGCCTGTGAAAGCGATCCGGATCGAGAACGCCACCCAAGCTGCTGATGCATCGATAACTCTCCATGAGCTCCGCCCAGGCACCGTCGCCCAGGTGTCCTACGCCGCAGTGCGTGGAGGGCATGAGGCCCGTCACACTGGCGAACCAGGTGACAGTAACACGGTTACCCGTGCAGTGACACCAAACGGTGCCAGATTCGTCCATGGGCGCACGCCATCGTCGACAGCGGTAGGAGGCAAACGGCTTGGGCACGGTCCCGCGACAGGGGGCGCGGCTGGAAGCCGGGTGAAGTTACCGTGTGTGGGTGAGTCGGGCACGGAAAGAGGCGTCAACCGAGCAGATCATCAGCGTGGTGCTGGACTTGCTGGAGTCCGAAGGATACGAGGCCGTCCAGCTCAGGGAGGTGGCGCGCCGGGCGCATATGTCACTGGCGACTGTCTACAGCCGGTTCGCGACTCGCGATGAGTTGATCGTTGCCGCCATCGAACGCTGGATGGCCCGAAACAGTTACGCGGCACTGGAGCAGCCGCGAGCGGGCGAGACGTTGCACGACGGACTGATGCGCGTCCTGGGGTATGTATTCGAGCCGTGGGAGCGCAACCCCCGGATGCTCGAGGCGTATCACCGCGCACGCACCGGCGCCGGCGGCGAGCGATTGGACGCCCAAGGCATCAGCGCGATCCTGCCGGTCGCCGCGGCGCTGTTCGAAGGCGCGGACCCGACCTATATCGAGGACGTCGCACTGATCCTGGCCAATATGGCCTACGCGGTGATCGGACGGTTCGCCGACCACAGCCTCGAGATCACCGACATCCTGCCCACACTCGAGCGGGCAGTTTTCCGACTGACCAGCGATAATGCATCTGCGGCCGCGGCGGCCACCAGCAGCACTTCGCGGCCCGACGGGGAGGCCTTCAGCGTGGACCCCTCCCTCGCCGCACCCTTCAACCCTCCGGCGGACGAACCCGAGCGGTGACGGCCTTCTCGGCCCGCACCGTGGAGTCCGCCCGCCGGTAGGCTCGTCCGAAGACCCGGCTTGCGCGGGACGGCCGCCGAATACGGAGGTGCGTGGTGAAAGCAGTCGTGCACAACAAATTCGGGTCTCCCGAGGTACTCACCCTCGCGGATGTCGCGCGCCCCACACCCAGGCCCGGCGATGTTCTGATCAAGGTGCATGCCACCACGGTGACCGCTGCGGAAATCCTGATGCGACGGGGACTCCCCCTGTGGGGGCGCGTCATCCTCGGCCCGACCCGCCCGCGCCGCAGCCTGCGGACACCGGGTCTGGAACTCGCCGGTGAGGTCGTCGAAGTCGGCGCACAGGTACGCCGATTCACACCGGGTGACCAAGTATTCGGTTTCACCGGTTTCGGCGTCGGCGCCTGCGCGGAGTACACCTGCCTGCCCGAATCGGGCTCACTCGAGCACAAGCCGGTCAACACCACCTACCGGCAGGCCGCCGCCGCGGTCGACGGCGCGTCGACCGCCTTGTACTTCCTCCGTGAACGAGCGAAACTCCGTGCCGGGGAACATGTTCTGATCAACGGCGCCTCCGGCAGTATCGGCACCTACGCGGTACAACTGGCCAAATATTTCGGCGCCGAGGTCACCGCGGTATGCAGCGCCCGCAACGCCGAACTGGTCACCTCACTGGGCGCCGACCATCTCATCGACTACAACGCCGAGGACTTCTGCACCCGGCTCGACACCTACGACGTCATCTTCGACACCGTGACCGCGAGTTCCTTCCGGCGCTGCCGACCTGCTTTGACACCCCACGGCCGCTACCTGCCGACCACCGGACTGCGGAACTGGGCCATCGCCGGATGGACCGCACTGCGCGGCGGACGGAAGGTCCGACCCGGAATGTCGATCGACAAACGCGCCGCCCTCACCTTCCTGAAGGAACTCATCGAAGACGGCGAGCTCCGCATAGTCATCGACCGCAACTACCCGCTCGACCAGATCGTCGAAGCGCACCGCTACGTCGAGACCGGGCACAAACGCGGCAACGTGACGATTTCGATCACCGACGAACCCTGACCGATCCGCCGTCGTCCGAATCAGCCATGCCCGTGTCGTGGGTACCGAGGCTTCCGGCAGTGGATCCGGCGAGCTTCTCGCCTGCCTCGAACCCTGAGTTGTTCTCGGTCAATCGATTTCGTCTTGTGAACTTACTTGGGCTGGTCGAGGAGGTCGTCGGTGACCTGACCGGTGGCCTTTCCGTTCGCGCCCACACTGCCGCGCCGGACCCGGAGCGCGGATACCCCGTGGGCGAGGAAGTTCCGGGCGAGCCCACGCCGCTGCGCCTCGTACATCAGGTTGTTCATGGACTTCAGACCGCTGTGCTTCAAACTCCCCAGCGTCTCGGACAACCAGTTGCCGCCCGAATCCAGCGGCGCGTACTGGACATCGCCGTCGTCCATCTCCTCGAAGACGTAGTAATCCCAGGCCTGCACGTTGTAGACGACCATAGCCGATGGTGCCGTCCGCCTGCTCCGACAGGATCATGGTTCCCGACGCCCCCGCCGTGAAATGGCCGAGCGCACTGTGGACGTCGGCGCCCGTTCCCCCATTGTCGTTGCGGTTGGCGTTGTAGCCTCTGTCGGTATTCCTCATCCACGGGACGGTGAACGGAATAGGCTTGCCCAGCAGGGATTTGTCGGCACGAGCGCGCGCCACGTTCTGCTCGATGATCTCGTTCATCCCCGGATCGTGTTTCGCACCGGGAGTTCCCGGCGGTACCCACTTCTGCTCTGGATGCGGACCTCCATTGGGCTCCATGACGTAGTCCTGCCCCTGGAAGAGGGCCTCCTGAATCCAGGGACTCTTCACGATCTTGTCCATCTGGGACCGGTTGAAGAGAAAGTCCTTGCCGAGGTCGAACAAGGTGCCGCCTTCCTTGTTCGACAGGAAGTGCGTGAGCATACTGGCCGCGAAGGTCCAGCCCTGATCCTTCATGTAGTCGACCGCGACCCCGGCGAGCTGGAGCAGGTTGCGCTCCCGTTCCTTCTCCTCCGGCAGAATGTCGTAGTCGCTGGGACCGTAGGGATCGGGTTGTCCGAATGCGGGATTGCCGTAGAGCACGTCCTCGGGACCGTCCAGCGTCGGCGCGGGGTTGTACATGGCCGGGTAGGGAGGCACGGCCACCCATTCCTGGTCGACGAACCGAAGGCGTGGCGGAGTAGGTGATGGCCGCAGGAACCGGGCGAGGGCGTCCAGTGGGTTCGGCGACTGCGCCCGCGTCGGGTCGAGCGGGACGCCGGCCGCGGACCGCGCGGCGGCCTGCTCGACCGCCTCGGTCATCGTGCGCACGGCGTCGAGGCGTTCGATCATCCGCGCCGCCGACGCGGGAGTCATGGCGTGGAAGTCGTGGACGCGCGTCGAACCGTCGGGCGCGGCGGATTCGGGAGTGCGGGCGAGTTCCATCGCGGCGTGCCAGTTGTCGGCGGCGGCATGGATGGGCGCTGCGGTGGGTTGAACGGGATTCGACATGGAATACCTCGGATTATCGGGAACGGGTGGCGGCGGGCGCTGGATGCGCGGCGTTCGACCGCGGGCGCGACACCGACGGCGGGCGCCGCGCTATCACGCGCGGAGATGGTGATGCCGGAAAGGGGGAAGGCCGAGAGATACGGCTTGGCAGCGGCTCGGTGTCTGCGCATCCGAACGCGATCGCGGGATGCGGACACAGCTGTGGCGCTGGTGCCAGCGTCACCCAACACCAGTGCAATGTCAAGGAATTCGGGGCGAACCGTTGACATCGCGCCCACGGTTACGGATTGCCATGGGCGCGGTCGGTCGGGAAGACTCGTGGCGTGATCACGGCGCGGCCGGTCGGCCGAAGGGCGCGTATGGCGGCGACTCTCGCGTGCGTGCTCGCCGTGTCGGGCTGCGGCGACGACGTCGATCGGCTGCCCGACCTGGAACAGTCGCTGACCTTCACCGGCGCGGTCACCGGTCACCTCACCCACGGCGTCAACGCCCGTGAGGGCACCGATTCCGGTTCCGGGCAGCTGACCATGACCCAGTGCGCGACCAGCGAGGTCGCCGATCTCGTGCTCGGCGACAACGGTTCCGACAGGGTGTCGCACAACTATGAGGCCACCATCGTCGGCGATATCCGGCCCGGATACCGGGTGGCGCTGCGCCTGTGGACCAACCAGGACAACCCCGCCTACCGCGATCCGGGGCAGGTCCATCCGCTGCCGACGGGGATGGCGGTGCACCTGTACCTGCCCGACGCACCCACCATCGTGGACGGCGTCGCGGTGTCTACGCCCACGATGGTGGGCGGAGTCTCCACGGACGTGCCGTCCACGATCATGTTCGACGCCGACCGCAAGGGCGGCACGATCGACGTGTGGCTCAATACCTACGATCGGCCCCGCGAGGAATGGGTCAATATCGCGGGGCGGTGGCGATGCGGATGAGCGGAGCCCGCCGTCGCACCAACGGAAATCGCTGCCACGCGGACCAGTTCCGCTGCGTCGATCGGGAATACACACGCGCGAGCGGTCTTGTTACCGTGGCTTATGACCAGCGGATCTCTTGGAGTGGCGCGGCGGCGGGAGCAGCTCAGCGATTTTCTGCGGACACGGCGGGCGCGGATTACGCCCGAGGTGGCCGGGCTGGTGTCGGTGGGGCGGCGGCGGACTCCCGGGTTGCGGCGGGAGGAGGTCGCGTTGCTGGCGGGGGTCGGCGTGTCCTGGTACACGTGGCTGGAACAGGGGCGCGATATCAAGGTTTCGAATGAGGTGCTCGATGCCGTCGGCAGGGCGCTGCGGTTGAGTGAGGCCGAGCGGGCGCATTTGTATTTGCTGGCGGGGATGAATCCGCCGCGGGTCGAGGGGACCGCCGGGGCGGAGGTCGGGCCGGAGTTGCGGCGGTTACTGGAGGCGTGGACGCCGCAGCCCGCCGTATTGCGCGACCGGTATTGGAATCTGCTGGCGATCAATGGGGCGGCGCAAACGGTATTCGGATACGGGGAGTCGGATCGCAATTGCCTGTTCGCGTTCTTCACGAACGAGCGCTATAGGAGCCTGCATGTGGAGTGGGCGGCGGTCGCGCCGGAGGTCGTTGCGGCCTTCCGCGCCAACGCGGCGCATTTCCCGGATGACACGGAGTTCGATCGGGTGGTGGCCGAATTGAGCACCGTGAGTGAGGAATTCGCACAGTTGTGGGCGAAGCACGAGGTGCACACGCACGGGCAGGCGGTGAAGGCGGTGCACCATCCCGAGGTCGGTGATCTCGTATTCGATCTCACCGCCCTGACCGTGGCCGATCACCCGGAATGGCATGTGGAGCTGTACAACTCGCGGCCGGGAACGGGTACCGCGGAACGACTACAGCGACTGGCGCGCGTTCAGCTCGCCGCACCCGCCTGAGCGAGGGTGGTGGTGGCACTCCCAGGTTGACTACGCACTGTTTGCGGCGGGTCCGGGTCGGCACGCTGAACCTATGACGCACAGCATTTCCCGATTCGACCACAAGATCGCACTCATCACCGGCGGCACCAGCGGCATGGGTCTGGCCACGGCGCGCAGGTTGCTCGCCGAGGGCGCGCGCGTGGTGATCACCGGGCGCGACCGGGTTCGGCTCGATACGGCGGTCAAGGAGCTCGACGGCGGCGATCGCGTGGTGGCGGTCCGCGGCGATGTGGCGGTGCTCGCCGATCTCGACGCGCTGACGGCGACGATCCTCGACCGTTTCGGGCGGCTGGATGTGGTCTTCGCCAACGCGGGTGTCGCCTCGTTCCAGCCGAATGCGCAGATCACCGAGGCCGAATTCCATCGCACCGTCGATATCAACTTCAAGGGGGTGTTCTTCACTATTCAGCGAACCGTGCCCCTGCTCGCCGACGACGGCGCGATCGTGATCAACGCCTCGTGGACACGCACCGCGGCCTGCCCGGCGCGTCCCTCTATTCGGCGACCAAGGCGGCGGTGCACAATCTGGCGCATACACTGGCCGCCGAGTTGGGGCCCAAGGGAATTCGGGTCAACTCGGTGAGTCCGGGATATATCGAGACCCCGATGTTCCACGACAATATCTCTGCCGAAGCGCATGCCGCGGTCATCGCCGAGGTGGTCGCGGGACGGCTCGGCACCGCCGAGGATGTCGCCGACGCCGTCGCTTTCCTGGCCTCGCACGAGGCCTCCTACATCAACGGGCAGGATTTGATCATCGATGGCGGGCTGGTCGCGGCCACCGCCGGATCGGCCGGTTAATCACGGTTTTCAGGTGGTGCCGACCAGCTTGCCGCTCGCCTCACCCGCTTCCATAGAGGCGGGGCCCGCGGCCAGCCGCACACCACGGGCAGTTGGGCGATAGGGTCCGCCGATGATCGTTCCGCGAACTCGGCACCATATGACCGCGTGCGTCGACGCGCTCGTCAAGGTTCACCGTTACGACCGATACCCCGTGCAATGGCCGGCCGATCCGGCGCGTTGGCTCACGCCGGCGAATCTGTGTGCGGCATGGGTGGCGCTGGACGGCGAGGCCGTGGCCGGGCACATCGGACTGTCACTGCTCGAGTCCCGAGACCTGGACCCGGCCGTGGCCGAATCGGTACACACACCCGAAGGGTCGGTCGGTTCGGTGAACCGGCTCTTCGTCGTACCCGGCGCTCGTGGACGCGCCATCGCGGAACATTTGCTCGACGCGGCGCATCGACATGCGGCAGCGCGAAATCGTCCGCTGGTTCTCCATGTTTCGGACGAGGCGCGCGCGGCGATCGCCTGTTACGAGAAGCTCGGCTGGCGTCGAGTGGCCAGTGTGCGGGCAACGTGGCTCGACTCGACCGGGCGGCCTGCTCTCGTACACCACTACCGCGGTCCGGATACGCCGATGCCGATAGCGGATTCGGCCGCGCGCCGACGCACCTGTCCCTGAGCTCCTTGCCGCGATCCGACCGGCACGGCGTTTCGGAGGGGGATCCGAGGGCGCACTCGGGTGTCGGTGGGCGGGGATAGTCTGTGCCACGCAGGTCTTCGGAGGTGGCGCGGATTGTCGGGATCGCGTGGTTCGTGGTGGCGCGCGGTTCGAGTTGGCACAGGTCGACGAGTCGAGTGAGGGGTGTGGTGTGACGGCAAGTCGGGAAGCGGCCGAGTTCGCGCTGGTGGATGACATTGCCGAGGATATTTCGTTCGGGCTCGAAGAGGTCAATGAGCTGCTCGCCGAGTTGATCGAGGTGCAGGGTGAGCGGCGGCGGCGCGACGCGGAGATCATCGCGTTGCGGCTCGGGGTGGCCGGGGAAAGGCCGGAGACATTGGCGCGCATCGGAGCGCGGTTCGATCTCGCGCGCGATCGGGTGCGCCAGCTGCATACCCGGGCGGTGGGACAGATGCTGCGGGACGCGCAGCTGAGCGGGCATCAGGCGGCGAGGGTGTTCGCCGAGCGCTATCCGGTCGACGCGCGGGATCAACAGTTGGTGCGGGCGTTGCTGGTGGAGACGTATGCGACCGATACCGATCTGGCGGCGAATGAGCTGGCGTATCTGAAGTTGCGGTTGGCGGGGCACGCACCGGAGGACGCGAAAAGGATCGCCGGCTATGTGATGCAGCGGATTATGGCATGGCAGAAGAAGACCAATCGGCGACTCGCGAAACTACACGGGCCGCAGGAGTCGGCCAGCGATGCGGTGGGTTCCTGGTCGGCGCGGATCGATTGGCCCGGTTCTGGCACACCCGCGGCGCTGCCGGTCGGGTCGGCCCGCACCGTGGACGGCGACGATGACGCGCGCGGGCGCTTCTACCTGGAGAAGGTGGGCCGGGACGTGGCGTTCGACTCGGCATTGGAAGCCCGGCTGTTGCAGACACTCACCGCGAGCGATCTCGTCGATTCGTTCCAGGAGCAACCGAGCGTCGTCGGATACGAGATCGATGGCGGCGAACGGGTGGCCTTTCCGAGTGTCGCGGCACGGTTGACCGACGGGCGCGTCGTGCTGATCGACGTGCAACCGCTGGGAAATGTCGGCGTCCACGTCAATCGGGTCAAGTCCGCGGCCGGGCGGGCATATGCGCACGCCAATGGGTGGGGCTGGCTGGTGTGGACCGGAAGCCGGATCGGGATACCCGAACTACTCCAGCGTTCGGTCGCGCCACAGAGCGAGGAGCGGTTGCGCGAACTCCTGGATCGCGGACCGGTGTACTGGTCGGCGATCCGGCAACTCCGCGCCGAGATCGATCTGGATGTGCTCGATCTGATCGCATTGGTGCTGCGCAACGAATGGCGCTGGGACCGCGCGCCGTTCCGATTGCGCGCGGCCGGCACGCCTGGTCCGACCTAGCCGCGGAGCTCAGCGGCTCACTTCACCACCATCGCGGCCGCGACAAACGTAACGATGAGCATCATCGCGCAGTAAGTGATCAGCTGCCAGTGGCTGATGGTCTGTTGCAGACTGCGGATGGTGGCCCGCAGACTCATATCGACCCGATTGTGGTCGGCCAGTTTGCGGCTCACATCGGCCAGCGAGTCGGCCTGCTGCTGGGCGTCCTGTTCGGCCCTCTCCAGCCTGGCGGTCAGCTTCATCACCTGTTTCTGCTTATCCCGCACCGATTTCCGGGACAGCGCGAGGGCGGTGCGCTGATTGACCAGCTCTTGGCGCTGACGGGCGATGACCGCCGCCTGCGTCCTCGTGTGATGCTCCCAGTCCGTCACGGTTGCCCAGCCTCCCGTCATCTCGTCGCGGTAGCCCCACACGATCTCGCCCGTCACCCAGCCCCGAATGAAATCACGCAGCTCGAACGGTTCGCGGCGCGGCACCGCGAGCGCGCTGTGCTCGGCGTCCAAGACCCCGCTCTCCGCCAGGTAGTCGCAGGCGGGCGGGGCGAAGTCGGCGATGCCGAGTGCGGGCAGGTGGGCCACCCAGTAGCCGGGTTGGCACAGCCACAGCACGCCGTCGCAGCCCGCCTCCCGCAACCGAGCCGTATGTTCCTGCGCCAGTGCCCGATCCAGCGGGCCGCCGCGCACCTCGATCGCGTACAGCCGATCCCCCACCCGCCAGGCGATATCGACGCGATGGATGCCGATCCGCTGATCCACCTCGGCGGTGTCCGCGCCGAAGGCGGCCAGCCGCCCGCACAGCCAGTACTTGAGCCGTTGGATATCCCATTGCGCGTCGGCGCATCCCGGGCAATGACAGCTGTAGCGGGATCGATCCCCGGCCGGGCCGCGCGTCTGCTCCTCGTCCTCCCCTATCCCCAGTTCGGCCAGCACCCTCCGACGCCCACAAGCCTGATCCGCTCGCTGCTGCGTTCTCACGCGATCACACCCCTAGCCCATACCACCGCCGGTCTCACGACCTACTCCATAGATCAAGAGTGCGCCCATCTTCCTCCGCCCGCCAGCCCCCTATACCCCGCGCCCGCGCGCGCCACAACCATCGCATACCCATCAGCCCGGCTATGTGTGGTGCGTCACAAGGGATTTCGCGGCGACATGCGAGGGGATCACCACAGAATTTCCGATCAATTGATCTTTGCCGCCAATCCTGGGACACGACCACGTGCCGCACCCCGATCTCGAGCGAGCACGCCCGCGGCATACCCTGTGGACATCCCGCACAAGCAACAGCTTGTGCGCGAGCCTATGCGACAGCTTCCGAACCGGAGTCGACGGGACGAGAGTTTCCTTCCGGGCGAAAGCACCACGGCGGGGCGGCAGTTGGAGTCTCACCCCGCACATCAACGGGTTGGCGGATAGAATCGGCCGGCCACGGCGGAGTTCCGGGCATCGACGGGGAAGAAGGTACGGATGGAGCACGGCCAGCGGGGCGCCGAGTCGATCGGCGCGATCTTGTCCGGGATCGCGGAGATCCTGCGCGAGGTCAGCGACAAGCTGGATGCTGTGGCGGCCCGGGTGGACGACAACCCCACCAACGATGGCGATCTGGCGGGCCGATTGGCGAAGCTCGAGGCCTGGGCCTTCCGTACCGAACAGGATGTCTCGAAACTGGGGGCGCGGGTGGAGGCCGTCGAGTCCGGTCCCGCCAAGCCCGCCGAGGCGGGTACCCGTGCCGAACGCCGCGAACTCGCCGCTCGCGCCGAACAGGAGCTCCCCACCCGAAGCGAACCCGCGCTCCCTACCCGAAGCGAACCCGCGCTCCCCACCCGAGGCGAACCCGGACTCCCCATCCGCGGCGAACACGGACTGCCCACGCGCGGCGAACACGAACTGCCCACCCGTAGTGAAACTCCCCCGGTCGCCGCCCGAACCGAACGTCGGCTGCCCCGGGCCGCGGCGAATCGCGGCGAACGGACCGAGACGACCCCCGCGCACTCCCCCGGTGAGAATCTCGAGCCTGTCGCGGTGGGCGCACGCGCGACCCAGGCCGACACCAATGGTGAACGCCGAATGCCGCCGGTCCCGGCTGCCCTACACGATTGGGTCGAGCCCGTCGTTCCCGTGAATCCGCCGAGCGAACCCGCGCCGCGCGCCGAAACCCCCATCGCCCCGGCACCGCCGGCCCCGCCCGCACACGATCGCCAGGAATCGTTCACCCCACGCTACGAACCGGTACCGGTGTCGGACGTACCGGCGGCGCCCGGCCAGCACGGCATGGAGTACGGCGGTCTCAGCCCGCGCAGCGACCGTCTCGATGCTCCCGCGAATCTCAACGGCCGCCTGGAACCGGCCAGTCCGAACGGCCGCGCGGACTCCGGGATGACCGCGCCCCGATCCGAGCCCGAAGCCAACGGCGCCCACCGGTCGACGATCGAAGACAACGGCCATGTGGACAAGCTGCAGGCGATGCTCGATGAACTCAAGCGCAACCCGAACGGCCCCTTCGGCCGCCCGCTGAGCAACCCGTCGGGCGAGATGCCCACCTGATCAACGCCGACCGTGAGATACCGGAATCGTCGCGTTTCGGTCCTCACGGCGGCGTTTGGGCTTCTCCTTATTCGACGGTGGGGTGAGGAGGGTGCGGATCAGTTCGCGCAGCCAGCGGTGGCCGCTGTCGGCGGTATTGCGGGGGTGCCAGGCCATAGAGATGGCGACTTCCGGGAGCGGGAGCGGAATTTCGAAGGTGTGCAACCGTAGGGCGGAGATGGCGGCGGCGGCGAGGTGCGCGGGCGCCGGACAGACGAGAACTCCGGAGCGGACGGCGAACAAGGCGGTGGCGAGGTCCGGGACGGTGGCGACGACGCGGCGGGTGCGGCCGTGCAGGGCGAGCCGGTCATCGATGGGGCCGCGGGCGCGACCGTCACGGGAGATAGCCAGATGGGCGGCGGCCGCGTAACGAGCAACCGTGACGTGTTCGGTGATAAGGGGGTGGTCCGCGGCGGCCACACCGACGACCCGATCACCGAGGACGCGGTGCACGGTGGTCTCCGGATCCGTGTGGTCGATAACGCCGACCTCGATATCGACGCGGCCGTCCCGGAGGGCGGAGGTGCCATCGGGGATGTCGGGGCGGAAGTGCACGGTCACACCGGGTGCCTGAGTGCGGAGCGCGACCAGCAGCGGCGCCGCCAGTTCGGTACGGACCATATCGTCGGCGCCGATCGCAAAGGAGCGTTTGAGACCCGCCGGATCGAGGGTATCGCGGGGCCCCAGCAACATTCGCCCCTGGGCGACCAGAGCGCTCACCTCGTACCGCAATTCGAGCGCCCGCGGCGTAGGCACCAGATTGCGTCCGGCCCGGACCAGCAGCGGGTCATCGAAGACGGTGCGCAGCCGGGCGAGGGTGCGGCTCATCGCGGGTACGGAAGTCTGCAACCGTTCGGCGGCCCGGGTGACGCTGTTCGTATCCAGCAGGGCGTCCAACGCCACCAGCAGGTTCATGTCCAGCGCATCCACCTCTGGATTATCACCAATGAAAAGAGTGGGAACCAACATTGCAATGGCGATAATCCGCGATTCGCGCCCACAAGGGCGAAGCCATCCCCGTCGTATCGCCGACAAACCTGACCCTCGACGGCAGCACCTCACCGAATACCCGTTCAATGGTCCGGGCGAAAGCCGCCCACATCCGCCACGACCCCACACCCCGCTATCGACCGGCACTCGGCACCGATGGCCTTCCCCGACCCCCGAGACCACCCGACGCCCGGCCCCGAAGGCAATGCGCAGGAACTCCCACCACACCGATCGCTGGAACCTGCATCGCACCAACTACACCCAGCTCCCGCCGGTTCCCGAATCGACCGCAGTGCGCAGGGAGCACGCTGCAACGTCGTTGTTGGCCGCAGCGGGATCATCCCCACGTGCGCGGGGAGCACACTGATCTACCTGGCTCTTTGCACGACTGAAGACCCGCTTCATTCAGTCTCGTTCCACGGGTCTCTCGCCGGATCACCCCGACACCGACGGAGCCGATGTGCTCAGCTCAGGTCGGCGCGGGGGCGGTGGGGTTCGAGGTTCGGTTCTACGGGGGGAAGGTTTGTCGGGGGTTGAGGGGTGGGGTGTGAGCGTTCGCCGAGACCACGGTAGGCGGACGGCCTGATCGGCCGGAACCACTGGGCCAGGCGGGTGGTGAGTGGTAGTCGGAATTTCAGGTCGCGCAGCAGCTCATCGATATTGTGAATGGCGAAGGGGGTGATGGCGGTGCCGTGGGCGTGGTGACCGTTGGTGCCCGCGTCCATCCAGCGCAGCCGCTCGTCGACCTGTGCCGCCATCTCTTCCGGCGCGGGCAGGGTGAGGCGGCCGCGCAGCAGGGCGGCGGTCCAGTGCGCGGCGACTTCGGCGTTGAGCGTGCTGATAGTCGAGGAGTTGTAGCCGGCGAAGGTCAGGTTGGGGACCTCGACGGGCAGTACGTGGCGGTAGAGCCGGAAGTTGCCGTCCTCGTCGGTGAGTCTGCGCTGCACGTACGGGGTGAGGAAGGGCACGCGCTGCTGGAAACCGGTGGCGCACAAAACCACGTCGGCTCGGATGCGCTGCCCGTTCGACATCTGCACCGCGGGACCCGCCTTGGTGCTGAACATCTCGGTGATAGTGGTGTCCCGGTGCACGGTGATGTGACCGTCACGGACCTGCTCGTAGAAACCCTCGGTGGCGAGGCCGACGCTGCTCTGCGCGATCTCCTCGAACCGGCCTTCGGGCACCAGGTCGAGCTCGCGCAGCAGCAACTTCTTGGTCGTGAGCTCACGCAGTACGTCGAAGTTGCTGTCGCGGAAGGAGTGACCGGAACCGTGCAGGAAGCGCTCGAATCGGTTCAGATGCTGGTAGCGGAAGTGCGCCTCCCCCAGCCTGGTCAGCATCCGCTCATAGCCGAGTCCGAATCCCGGCTTGTGGGGCATCTTCCACAGCAACCTGCGCGCCACCACGGTGGTCGAGGCCGCGACGTGGCTGACCGCCTCGGCGATATCGCAGGCCGACTTACCGTAGCCGACGATGACCACCGTCTTTCCGCGGACGGATTCGATGTCGTGGAATTCGGAGGTGTGCAGCAATTGCCCGCCACCGATGCGATACAGGTCGTCGCCGCGGAAGTCCGGCATCGTGGGATCACTGAACACGCCGTTGGCCACCACGAGGTGGTCGCAGGAGCTGCGATGGATGCCGGATTCGTCTCGGATCTCCAGCAGCCATCCGCTGTCCACCGGATCCGCCGCCACCACCTCGGTATTCAGCCGCAGGCTGTCCCGCAGACCGAACTGCTGGACGTAACTGTCCAGGTAGGCCTGCATCTGGGCGCCGTCGAGCACATCCGGATAGTCCCCGGGCATCGGGAAGTCCGAGAAGTGGTAGGTCCGCTTGGTGTTCTGGGTGCGCAGACCCGGGTATCGCCGGGTCGCGCTCCACACACCACCTACATCGGGTGTTCGATCGAACACCTCGACCGGAAAACCCTCTCGACTCAACACCTTCGCGTAGGCGAGGCCTGCAATGCCCGCGCCTACGATCGCGATGCGGTTCCCGCTCGTCATGGGCACCGAGATTACCCGCCCGCGGAGCACCGCAAAGCCCCCGTGCCTGATTTCACCGGATCTCGGTGGTCGAACGGCCAACTCGGCCCCGTATGAGGCCCGCAGGCGCTACTTATTCGATTCCGCTATGCCCCCAACGGCTGGTGAGGCGTGGTGACAGAACCGGCCTTGCCCCGCGGCGTCGAAGTGATGTTGCGCACTCACACGTAGCGCGGCCAGCCGATGGTGACGATGCGATGCGGCCGTGGCGCGAGGTCCGCGCGGAGCGACGGAGCTCAGGCGGCCGGTGGATCTCACCCCCGCAGCGCCGGGGCGCCCGATAGCTCGACCGGCAGATCCCGCACCCCGCGGAACAGGATGCTCTGGCGCCACTCGATCTCGTCGGCGTCGACCGCCAACCGCAGCTCCGGGAAACGCTCGACGAGCCCCGACAGCGCGATGCGCGCTTCCAATCGGGCCAGGCCCGCGCCGAGGCAGTAGTGGATCCCGTAGCCGAAGGCGATGTGGCCGTTGGCGGTTCGGACGGGGTCGAATTCGGCGGCGGCGGGGAAATGCTTCTCGTCGTGGTTGGCCGAACCCAGGGCGACGAGGATGAGCTCGCCGGGCGGGATTTCGGTGCCGCCCAGGGTGGTCGGCACGGTGGTGTAGCGCAGCGTCGCCATATTCACCGGACCGTCGTAGCGCAGCATCTCCTCGACCAAGGCGGGCACCCGATCCGGATTCGCGCGCAGCTCCCGGTATTTCGCGCGGTCCGACAGCAGGGTGAGTACGGAATTGCCGATCAGGTTCACCGTCGTCTCGTGACCCGCGATGAGGATCAGGAACGCCATGGAGATCACCTCGTCGTCGGTGAGGCGGTCGTCCTCGGCGGTGGTGGCGATCAGACTGGACAGCAGATCCTCGCCGAGGCCGGTGCTGCGTCGCTTTGCGATCAGTGCGTCGAAGTAGTCGACGATCGCGTCGGTCGCGTGGCGCATCTCGGCCGGGTCGGAGAGCGTGACGTCGGAGACGATGGTGGACCAGTCGCGGAATCGCGCGCGATCGGCGATCGGGACCCCGAGCATTTCGCAGATGACGGTGATCGGCAATGGAAAGGCGAACTCCGCCATCAGATCCACTCGCCCCCTCGCCGCGGTCGCGGTGAGGCGGTCGAGTAGGTCGTCGGTGATGGCCCGCACCCGCGGCATCAGCGCCTCGATCCGGGCCGGGGCGAAGGCCGGGGTCACCAGTTTGCGCAGTCGGGAATGGTCCGGCGGATCGGTGTTGAGCAGGTGGTACGACAACCGCGAATTGACCGCGGTGACTCCGCTGTCACCCGCCGCGAGGCTGCGCGCTGCCGTCCCGGCGGCCGTGTGGGGATCCTTGCGGACGGTCGGATTGCGCAGCACCTCGCGTGCCGCGTCGTAGTCGACCACGAGCCAGGCGCGCAATCCGGTGCGGAACTCGGTCTCGTGGACCGGGCCTTCGGCTCGAAGCTTCTCGTAGTGGTCATACGGTGTACGAAAGAAGTCCGGTGGCAACTGCCTCATCTGTGAAACCCTTCCCCGCTCGCGAATATCGGTGCGCCGCGCCACCCCCGCGCACTGTCGACCCCGAGTCCGCGCACGCCTCCCATCGCAACGGCGATGGAAGGCGGGCCCGGAGCCGATGCGCCCGGCCGGGTGCCCGTGTGCTGTCGAAATCAGTTGTGGCCGTTGGCTGATCCGACCCCTTCGATAGTGGCACGAGTCACTGGATTCGGCCAGGATCCCGCGGTGACCGGCACATCTGTGTGGGGTTCGACATCGTCACGTCCGATCGATCCGACGAGCGCGGGTACCGGGCGACCGCTAGCCTCCGGGGATGAGTTCGATCGCGCCCGCCGTGCGCGGCGCCCGGATCGCGGACTCGTTCGCATTCGGGATGCAAGGCTTCTTCTTCGCCGTGGTGCTCAGTCACCTTCCCCAGCAGCAGGAGAAGTTCGGGTTGTCCGACACGACGATCGCCGTGTCGGTGCTGCTGGCCTCACTGCTGGCGGGCGGCGGCAGTGTGGCCGCGGAGCAGGTGGCGACGCGCTGGTCCAGCCGCACCACGGTGCGTATCGGATTGCTGCTCGTCACGGTGACCGGTTGCGCGATCGCGCTGGCGCCGAATACGGCGGTGCTGCTGGTGACGCTGGGATGCTACGGCGTCGCGCTCGGCATCGTGGACGCGAGCGCGAATATGCAGGCGGTCTTCATCCAGCACGGCTACGGCACCGTCATCCTGGCATCGTTCTACGCGGCGTGGAGCGCCGGTTCGATCGGCGGGGCGCTGTTCGTCGCGACGACCGAGTCGCTCGGCATCACGCTGCGCCAATCGCTGCTGATCGCGGCCGCGATCGTCCTCGTGGTGGGGCTGGTCATCGGCCCGCGATTACTTGGCAAACAGGAGGCGGAAGCCGGTCCGGCGGAACATGCGACGGGTGACGGCGAATCCAGGGCATCCGGCACGGTCGCCCGGCGCGTATTCCTCGCCCTCGGCCTCGCCCTAGCCCTCGTCTTCGCCATCGACCTCACCGTGGGCAGCTGGTCGGCCCTCTATTTGACCGACGAATTGCGCGCGAGTTCGGCGACCGCCACGCTGGCATTGGCCGCGTACCAGGGTGCGTCGCTCTTGGCCCGCCTCACCGGGGACGCCTGGGTTCGGCGTTTCGGGCCGCGCCGCGTGGTGCGGGCGGTGGCGGCGCTCGGGGTGGCCGGGATCGCGCTGGTAGTCGCCGCGCCGGTCACGGTGATCGCGATCGCCGGATTCCTGATCGCCGGTCTCGGCATCGGGGTAATCGCACCGCTCTGCTTCAGCGAGGCCGGGCAGCTGACCAGCGGCACCGCACTGGACGCGCTCGTCGCCCGGCTCAACCTGTTCAATTACGCGGGCACGCTGGTGGCCGGGGTGGTGGTCGGGGGTATCACGGCCGCATTCACCTATCGGGCCGGTTTCGTGGTTCCGCTGGTCTTCGCGGCAGTGTTGATCGTGTCGGCCGCCGTATTCGATTCCCGTCCCGACACGGACAAGCGACCCATATCGGATGCGAGTCGTGCTGTACTGGACATATGAGCAACATCCTGGTCACCGTCGACAGAGCCGGATTGTGGGACGCCGAGGCCCTCAGTGATGTTGCGGCGGCGACCTTCCCGCTCGCGTGCCCGCCCGGTGCCACTCCGGACGATATCGAGATCTTCATCAGCGACGTCCTGTCCGGCGAGCGGTTCGGTGAATATCTGACCGATCCCACCCGGACGGTACTCAAGGCCGTCACCGGCGGCGATATCGTCGGCTACACGATGCTGCACGCGGGCGAACCGGCCGATCCCCAGGTCGCCGCGGCGGTGAACCTGTCACCGGTGGTCGAGATCTCCAAGATGTACGTGCTCCCGGGCCACCACGGCAGCGGCGTCTCCAAGGCCCTGATGCGCGCCGCCCTCGAACGCGCCCGCGACGACGGCGCCGCGGGCGTCTGGCTCGGCGTCAACCAGGAAAACCAGCGCGCGCAACGCTTCTACCTCAAACACGGCTTCCAGCGTGTCGGCACCAAGACCTTCCACGTCGGCAACCAGCTCCATCACGACTACGTCATGCGCCTGGCCTTCTGACGCACGCGCACCCGGCGATCGGTCACCGCAGGAAATCGACCAGGGCGGCGGAGAAGCCGGGGTTCATCACCGCCATCATGTGATCGCCGGGGACCACCACCGCGCGGCCGTCGGGGAGGGCATCCGCCAAGCGCTGCGGCTCGGCGGCGAAGGGGTCGTTATCCCCGGCCAAGACCAGGGCGGGCACCGTGACGTCATCGAGGGTCTCGATGGGGCGCTCGTCGAGGGCTTGCGCCACGGCCTGGATGGCGACCCGATCGGCATCGACCGCATCGGCGAGCAGCCGGAACATCTGCGCGATGGGCGGGGCGGCCGCGCCGTCGTCCTTCATCGCCTCGATCAGCCACTCCACCTCGATGACACGGCGGTCGATACCGCCGCAGTCGATCACACCGGAGCCGATGCCGCCGACCGCCAGGCGCCGGACCCGGGTATCCGCGGCGGCGACCAGCAGTGAGATCACCCCGCCCATCGAATACCCCACCTGGGCGACCTCTTCCAGCCCGAGTTCGTCGTAGAGGGCCCGCACATCCTTGGCCATCGCATCCCACGAGTAGCGCGCCGGGTCGTGCGGTTTCTCCGAACGCCCGTGCCCGCGCGCATCCAGGGAGATCACCTGGTGACCGGCGCTCTGCAGTGCGTTCACCACGCCCATGCTCATCCAGTTGGCATTGGTGTCGGCGACGACCCCGTGTTGCAACACGACCGGGGTGCCCTCGCCCTCCCAGACGCGGTAGTTGAGCTCCAGCCCGTCCCAGGTCTTGAACTTCGTCATGGGCCGAATAGTAATGATCCGATTCCTACCCGTTGACAAGTTCTGCATGTTCAGTCTTTACTGAACACGTTGGTTCTTATGGAACGGACGGGACCTACGGAACCTGATGGAGAATTCGAAGGAGCAGCATGACCACCGCCGCGATTCGCACCGAAGGCTTGACCAAGCACTACGGCAAGCATGTGGCACTAACCGACCTGAACCTGGAAGTGGCCCGGGGTGAGGTGTTCGGATTCCTCGGTCCCAACGGCGCGGGCAAGTCGACCACGATCCGCATCCTGCTGGATCTGCTCCGCCCCACCTCCGGGCACGTCGAGGTGCTCGGCACGAACCCCCGCAAGGGCGGCGCCGAGTTGCGCAAGCGCATCGGCTACCTGCCGGGCGAACTCCAGATCGAGGGCCGCAATACCGCGCGCGACCTGCTCGGCTTCCTGGCCGATCAGCGCGGCACGGTATCCGGGAACCGGATCACCGAACTCGCGGAACTGCTCGACCTCGACCTGTCCAAGAAGGTCGGCGCCATGTCCAAGGGCAATAAACAGAAGGTCGGCATTATCGCCGCCTTCATGCACAACCCCGATCTGCTGATCCTGGACGAACCAACCTCGGGCCTGGATCCGCTACTGCAGCAACGCTTCCTGGATCTGGTGACCGCGGCCAAGGCGAACGGGCAAACGGTCTTCATGTCCTCGCACATCCTCACCGAGGTGCAGCAGACCGCCGACCGAGCGGTCATCATGCGGGCGGGCAGGCTGCTCGGCACCGAGAATGTGGAGGATCTGCGGCGGCGCTCGCCACGCTCGGTCGAACTGATCTTCGGCGAGGAGATCTTCGCCGACGACTTCGCCCGCCTGCCCGGCGTCCGCGATCTCACCATGGACGCGAAGACGGTGCGCTGCACCACCGAAGGGGAGGTCGACGAGCTGTTCAAGGTGGCCGCCAAATATCACCTGGTCAGCGTGTTGTCCACCGAACCGGATCTGGAGCAGATCTTCTTCAGCCTCTACGGCCGCTGATCACATCGGCATCTAGAAATACTTATCGCACAGGAGAATTCGTCATGAAGCGCACGGTTTTCAGCCAGACACTGAAGGAGCAGCGGCGCGGCCTGATCGGCTGGTCGATCGGCCTGGTCATCGTCCCGATGATGTACCTGCCGTCCTATCAGTCGCTCAAAGAGCAGGGCACGCTGGACAACATCAAGGACAACAAGCTCTACGACGCCATGGGCATGGGCGATTTCGCCAGCGCCACCGGGTATCTGCAGTCGATGGTGTTCTCGCTGATGGGCTCGCTGCTGCTGCTCGTCTTCGCGATCACCTTCGCGGCGCGCTCGGCGACCCAGGAGGACAACGGAACCCTGGATCTACTTCTGGCCCAGCCGATCAGCCGCACCGGCCTACTGCGGCAGCGGTTCGCCGCACTGGCCGTGCAGACCGGAATCGTCACCACCGTCTTCACTTTCGCCGTTATCGCGGGCGCCGATGCGGGCCGAATGGGGATCCCTACGGGCAATATCGTCGCGGGTTGCGTCGGGCTCGGCCTGCTCACCCTGGTGGTCGGCACCGTCACCCTGCTGATGGGCGCAATCACCGGAAAGCGGGCGCTGACATTGGGTCTCGCGTCGCTGGTGGCGTTGAGCGCCTACCTGGCCAACAACCTGGGTGGCATGTTCGACGGCGCCGACTGGCTGCGCAAGCTCTCACCCTTCTCCTACGCGATCGGTAACTCACCACTGGTGAACGGCTGGAGCGCGGTCGACCTGGCGGTTCTGGCCGCCCTGATCGCCGTCGGCCTGACGGCCGCGCTGATCGCCTTCGATCGCCGCGACCTCGCGGTGTAGCCACCGCGAACGGGGCGGGCCGACATGGCCCGCCCCGCTTTCCACAATTCACGACGCCTGAAGGGATACTCGAGCTATGAGCAGCACCGAACCCGAGCAGCCGACCTCGCCCACACCGGAACAACTCGCCTTCGTCGAGGAGTTCGCGCTCGTCCTCGAGCGCATGGGTCTGGTCCGGATGACCGGTCGGGCTGCGGGCTGGCTACTGGTCTGCAATCCGCCGGAGCAGACCTTCGGTCAGGTCGCCGACGCGGTGCAAGCCTCCAAGGGCTCGATCTCCACCGCGCTCAAGACCCTGGTCACCATGCGCTGGGTCGACAAGATCTCCAAGCCGGGCGACCGCAGGGACTACTACCAGATGCGCCCGGGCGTCATGCCGGAACTACAGAGCCAGCAGATGAGCCAGTACGACTCGCTGATCACGATGACCGCCCGCGGCCTGGCCCTGTTCGAGGATCCGGACAGCCAGGAGGCCGCGCGCATCCGCGATATGCACGAATTCTTCGTGTGGCTGGCCAAGGAACTTCCGGCGCTGATCGACCGGTGGTGGGCCGAGCACCCCCGGTCCTGATCAGGCCAGCATCTTCGCCTTCAGCGCGGTGATATCGGCGCCTTCGGCGAATGCCTGGTTCGCGCCCGGCGCGGTGATGAACGCGCGGTAGAGGTCGTCGCCGCCGGTGAGGGTGGTGGCCAAGGTCTGCGGAGGGGCCTGGCCGATGACGTCGTCCCAGTTCTGGACGGCGCCCGCGGGCACCCGATCCGGGGCGATGGTGCGCTCGTAGACAGTGCGCAGGTCGTCGACGACGCGAATCCCGTGGCCGCTCAGCGTCGCCAGGTCGGCCGGGGTGGCGTTATTGAGCTGGCCGGTGCGGTACACCAGCCCGGTGCGAACCCACCGGCCGTCGGTGGTGCGGTATCCGCCCGCGTCCCGGGCGTTCTGCACACCCTGTAGGGATAGCGAACGGTCGAAGGTGGTCTCGGCGGCGGCCGCCGGATCGGCGACCGCGGTAGCGATCACCGGGCCGAAGGCAATGGCGAGGCCGGTGGCGGCGGCGACCGAGGCGCGGAGGGCACGGGTCACGATGATGAGCTCCGTTCGTTGGTCCGCCGGGTGTCGGCGGACAACCGGACACCGGCGGAAACCCAGCGGATTCGGCTATGCGGGCGCGGCTTCGAACCGCGACAGCGCCAGCAGACGCGAGATGGCGCGCAGGTACTTCTTGCGGTACCCGCCGTCCAGCATCTCTTGCGAGAAGATCTGATCGAGCTTGGCCCCCGACACGGTGACCGGGACGCTGGCATCGTAGAGCCGGTCGGCCAGCACCACGATGCGCAGTGCGACGGCCTGATCGGTGACCGGGTGCACGCCGGAAATGTAGACCGCCGAGACGCCCGAGATCAGCGCGCCGTACTTGGACGGATGCAGTGTGCTCAGGTGCCTCAGCAGCGCGTCGAATTCGTCGATCGTGGAACCCGGTGTGGCGGCGGCCCGATCGGCCAGCGACTCCGGCGAGGTCGGCTCCGGCGCGGGCGGCAGATCGCGATGCCGGTAGTCCGGGCCATCGACCCGCACCGCCTCGAAGATGGCGCCCAGCTTCTTGATTTCGCGCATGAAGTCCTGCGCGGCGAAACGGCCCTCGCCCAGTTGACCGGGCAGGGTGTTGGAGGTGGCAGCGATGGAGACGCCGCGCGCGGACAATTCGGTCAGCAGCCGTGAGACCAGCATGGTGTCGCCCGGATCGTCCAGCTCGAATTCGTCGATGCAGAGCACGCTGTTGCCGGAGAGGCGTTCGACCGCGTTGTTGAAGCCCAGCGCGCCGACCAGGTTGGTGAGCTCACCGAAGGTGCCGAAGGACTTCGGCGCGGGCGCGCTGTGGAAGATGGAGGCGAGTAGGTGGGTTTTGCCGACGCCGAAGCCACCGTCCAGGTACAGCCCCGCACCGCTGACCGGCTTCTTCTTGCCGAACAGGGTCTTCTTGTTCCCGGCGTGGTGGATCTTGGTGACCTGCCCCGCGAAATCCTCCGCCTTGCGCACCGCGGCAGCCTGGCTCGGCTCCTTGGGGTCGGGGATGTAGGAGGCGAAACTGACCTCGTCGAACATGGGCGGCGGCACCATCTGAGCGACGAGTTGATCGGCCGGAACCTCAGGGTGGCGATCGACGAGGCGTTCTTGCATGGGCGAAGCCTAATAACGTGGTGTGATGTTGCTTCATGCAGCGTATCCACAATGCGATCCAGCTCACAGAGCTGAACCCCGACGGCCTGGCAGAGCTCTACGCCTACCCATCATCGCTCGACGCGCCCTGGGTCCGTGCGAATTTCGTCTCCAGCATCGACGGCGCCGCGACCAGCGGCGACCTGTCGGCCGGCCTGGGCACGCCGGCCGATAGGACCGTATTCATGATGCTGCGCGACCTCGCCGATGTGATCCTGATCGGCGCGGGAACGGTGCGATCCGAGAATTACGGCGGCGCGCGCACCGACCCGGCGCGCCGGCGCGCCCTGTACCACCGGGGCCTCGGCGGGCATCCGGACGGCGCGCCGCCCCCGATCGCGGTGGTCACCGCGAGCGGGGCCATCGAGCCGAGCTGCCGTCTGTTCAGTGACACCACCGTCGCGCCGCTCATCATCACCACCACGACCGCACCCGCCGATCGCAAGCGCCAACTCGCCGAGGCCGGCGCGGAGGTGATCGAGGCGGGCGGTGTCGCCGTGACACCCCGGTCGCTGCTGGCCGCCCTCGCCGAGCGGGGACTGCGCCGGGTGCTGTGCGAGGGCGGTCCGCACCTGTTCGGCGAACTGCTGGAGGCGGATGCGGTCGACGAGCTCTGCCTGACCACGGCACCACTGCTGGTCGGCGGCACGGCACGGCGAATCGCGCTGTCCGCGCACGAGTTCCAACGCGCCATGGTGCGCAGGCATGTCCTGCTCGACCAGGACGGCACGATCCTCACCCGGTGGGCCCGTCGATGAAACCGCGCCGGAAACCTGGCAGGCTGTAACGCATGCGCTGGACTCGAGCCGCCGTACTGGCCTCGGCACTCTCGATCATGATCGCCGGCTGCGGTGCGGGACCCTCCGACCGCCCCGGCGTGGCCGTCGAGCGTCCGACGGTCGGGGGCGGCGGGCCCGCCACCTCCGCGACCGCGCCGCCGCCCAAGGCCGAGCTGCCCAAGACCGACCTGAGCTGGCGCGAATGCACCGCGCCCACGTTGGCCCTGCTCGGCCTCGGACCCGCCCCGGCCGGACTGGTGCTCGACTGCGCCGAGTTTTCGACTCCTATCGATGCCTCGGGCAGCGTGCTGGGCAGTTTCCGCGCCGGTGCGATGCGGGCCCGGCTGGCACAGACGCCGACCGACGTGGCGCCGCTGGTATTCACCTCCGGATCGGACCGGTCCTCCACCGCTACTCTGGCCGGCCTCGCCGTCGGGGTCAGCGCACTGCTGGCCGACCGCCCGGTGGTGGCGGTGGACCGGCGCGGCCTGGGCACCTCGCAACCGATCGACTGCCTGCCGCAGGATATCCGCCGCGGTCTCGCCGACAACGCCCAATTCGGTCCGGGAGCACCGGATCCTGTCGAGGCGGTGACCGGGTTCAGCCAGGACGGCACCATCGCCTGCCGGGACTTCCTCCAGCCCTACGAGGGCACCTTCGACGCGCCGCACGCCGCCGACGATATCGAGCAGCTGCGCAAGCAGTGGCAGGTCGACCACATCGACCTGCTGGGCAGCGGTAACGGTGCGAAGGTGGCGCTCAGCTACGCGCGCAAGTTCGGCGACCACCTGGCCCGGCTCGTGCTCGACTCCCCCGAGGCCGTCGGCACCGACGCCATTACCAAGGAGGACCATCGGCTGCAGGGCGCCGAGGCGGCGCTGACCGCCTTCGCCCAGCGTTGCATCGGGCTCGGCTGCTCGCTCGGATCGAATCCGCGTGCCGCCGTCACCGACCTGGTGAACCGGGCGAGCAACGGCGAACTCGGCGATATCTCCGCGAACTCATTGCTCACCGCCATCACCGGCTTCCTCGGCGGCCCGCGCGCCGACCAGCCCAACCGGGTCGCCGAACTCGCGGACGCGCTGTCGGCTGCCGGGCGCGGCGATCGCGGCGCACTCGGCAACCTGATCCTGCGCGAATCGGCCGCGACCGCGAGCGACGGGCAGTTCGTCAACCGCTGTAGCGACACCCAGCAGCCGCCGACCCCGACCAAGGCGAAGGAGCTGAGCACCACCTGGGGCCAGAAATACCCGGTATTCGGCAAGGCCGCCGCGATCGCACTACTGGACTGCGCCGCCTGGCCGGTGGCGTCGGCCCCGCCGCTGCCGGAGAAGCTGCACCTTCCGGTGCTGGTGCTCGGCGGTATCGCCGATCCCGTGGTCGGCAACGGCGGGCTCGCATCGGTCACCGGCGCCCTCGGCACCTCGGGTGCCCGGCACGCCACGATGAACTGGCAGGGCTGGGGACATCCGGTCGTCACGCACTCCGGCTGCGCCCAGCGCGCGCTGCTCGAATATCTGAAGGATGCGAAGCTGCCCGCCGATGGCACCGCGTGTCCGGCCTGATCTCGACTTGACCACTCGGGCACGCCCGGACAGGTCCCGGCAACCTATTGTCGGCTGATCCGGTGTACCGTGCCCCAGTGTTACTTCGACAGCTCGAGCCGCGCACCGCTCGTACCACCGCCGAGGTGATCAAGTTCGCATTATGGCCCCTTGCGGTCATGACCGTGCTGAACCGGGTCTTCATCAAGGCTGTCAACGGATTCATCACCGATGACTTCAAACCGGTGTACAACGCGTCCCTGGCCTTCCTCAACGGCCGACCCGTGTACACGGCGAACTTCGACTCTGTCGATCCGCATTACCTGTACCCGCCGGGGGGCACCCTGATGATCGCGCCGCTGGCGCTGATCGACCCCGAAAAGTCCCGATGGTGCTTCATTCTGCTCAATGCGGCAGCCATCCTGCTCGCCTGGTACCTGCTGCTGCGGCTGTTCAAGTACACCGTGAAATCGGTGGCCGCGCCCGCATTGCTGCTGGCCATGTTCATGTCCGAAACCGTCATCAACACACTGGTTTTCACCAATGTGAACGGCTGCATCCTGCTGGCCGAACTGCTGTTCATGCACCTGCTGTTGCAGCGACGCGATCTGTGGGCGGGCGCGATACTCGGCCTGAGCATCACCGTGAAGCCCACACTGGCGCCGCTGGTCTTGATCGCGGCGGCCCGCGGGCAGTGGAAGGTGTTCATCACCGCGATCGGTGTACCGGTCGTGACGACGGTGATCGCCTGGCCGCTGATGAAGGATGCGGATCAGTTCTTCACCCGGACCCTCCCCTACATCCTGGAAACCCGGGACTACTTCAACAGCGCGATCTCGGGCAATGCCGCCTACTACGGCCTGCCGGACTGGCTGACCTGGGGCATGCGCCTGACCATGGCGGCGCTGGTAGCCATCTCGCTGTGGCTGCTGTACCGCTACTACCGCCAGGACGAGCTGTTCTTCGTGACGACCTCGTCGGGTGTGCTGCTGACCGCGATGTTCCTGCTCTCCGGCCTCGGCCAGATGTACTACTCGATGATGCTGTTCCCGCTGCTGATGTCGGTCGTGCTGCGCAATTCGGTTATGCGCAATTGGCCCGCCTGGCTCGCGGTCTTCGGCTTCATGTCCTACGACAAATGGCTGTCGGACCGCTGGCAGAACGTCGGGCGCAACCTGGAGTACCTGCGCATCACCTTCGGCTGGACGCTGCTGCTCATCGTGATCTTCTGCGTACTCGGCGAGCGGTACCTGGCCGCGCGCCGCGACGGCCGCCTGTCCTCGGGCACTATCGACCCCGTCTGGATGAAGGACGCGCCGGATTCGCGCGATCAGGACACCGTCGAGCCCGTATCCCCCACGAGCACCGTCGCGGAGCTGCCCGCCGTGGATTCGCCCAGGCCACATAACGGTTCGGTACCCGTCGAGGAGAAACGCATTAGCGTGGAGCAATGAGTTCCGACGCTGATACGTCACTACCCGCCCCGAAGATCCAGCTGACGCCTCAGGAGTGGAAGGCCAAGCTGAATCCCGAGGAGTACGCGGTACTGCGACAGGCCGCGACCGAACGCCCCTTCGTCGGCGAGTACACCGATACCAAGACCGAGGGCGTCTACTCGTGCCGGGCCTGCGGAGCAGAATTGTTCCGCAGCACCGAGAAGTTCGATTCGCCTTGCGGCTGGCCATCGTTCTTCGACCCGGCCGAGTCGGAGGCTGTGATCCTGCGTTCCGACGACACGCTCGGCATACACCGCGTCGAGGTGCTGTGCGCCAATTGCCACAGCCACCTCGGACACGTGTTCGAGGGCGAGGGGTACAACACGCCCACGGATAAGCGCTATTGCATCAACTCGATCGCGCTGCGACTGCACCCCTCGGACAGCGCAGCGGAGTAAGTAACCGGCTCCGCGCTCAGCGCAGCGTACGGGTTGCGGAGCGTACGGTGCATGCCCCTAATTGCCGGGGCATGCACACGTCCCGCGTCTGTGCCATCGGCGGATTCCGCAGGTCAGCGGGCGTATCGCCCGACTTTGGAGGTTAATGCCGGGCCGTAGCTGGCCCGGATCCGCCGACGAAGGCCGGGCCGCCGAGCCTCGGCGGCCCGGCCGGAGGCGCCGTCAGGGCAGTGCGGCGATGAGCTTGTCCACCTCGACCCGCGGGCCCGTGAAGAACGGGATCTCCTCGCGCACGTGCAAACGCGCCTCGGTGGCCCGCAGGTCGCGCATGAGGTCGACGATGCGGTGCAGTTCCGGCGCCTCGAAGGCGAGAATCCACTCGTAGTCGCCGAGCGCGAACGAGCTCACCGTGTTGGCGCGCACGTCCGGGTAGCCGCGGGCGGCCTTGCCGTGATCGGCGAGCATCTTGCGACGCTCCTCGTCCGGCAACAGATACCACTCGTAGGAGCGGACGAACGGGTAGACGCAAATGTAGTTGCCCGGGTCCTCACCGGCCAGGAAGGCCGGAATGTGGCTCTTGTTGAACTCGGCCGGGCGGTGCAGCGCCACATTGCTCCACACCGGGGTGCTGGCGCGGCCCAGTTCCGTGGTCCGGCGGAAATCCGCGTACGCGGCCTGCAGATCCTCGAGGCGCTCGGCGTGGGTCCAGATCATGAAATCGGCGTCGGCACGCATACCCGCCACGTCGTAGAGGCCGCGCACCACCACGTCGCGGTCGGCGAGCCCGTCGAAGAACGTCTGCGCGTCCGCGATCGCTTTGGCCCGATCCTCCCCCAACGCACCCGGCTTCACTTGGAACACCGAGAACATCAGGTAGCGGATGGTGGAGTTGAGAGCCTGATAGTCGAGTCGCGCCATGATTCCTATCGTGCCACTGCGGGCGGGTCGGGGGTCGGGGTGGGCTGTCCGCGACGTCTCGGGACCGGGGTTGTGGCTCACGACCGCGGACCTACACCGGGCAGGAGTCCAGCCGCCAGTCGGTCGGGGTGAACTGTTCGATATGGATCCGATGCTCCGGGATTCCGGCGTCACGCAATTGGTTTCGTACCGACTGCAGGAAACCCGTTGCACCGCAGACGTGGACGTCGGCGTCGGCGGGCAGCTCGAGCGCCGAGAGATCCAGCAGGCCGTGATGTGCGCCCTCGGTGCGCTCCTCATACCAGAGTTCCAGCGTCATGGCCTCGAGCCGGGTGCCGAGTTCGCGAAGTCGCGCCCGCAACGGGTGGGTCCGCGGGGAACGATCCGCGTGCACGACCAGCGTCCGACGGTGGGGGGCGTGCGCGGCGAGATATTCCAGGATTCCGATCATCGGTGTCGCGCCGATGCCCGCCGAGATCAACACCAGTGGTGTGATCGCATCGGTGTCGATGGTGAGATCGCCGAACGGCAGGGTGATCTCCAGTTCATCTCCCACGCCGACATTGTCGTGCAGCCAGGTCGATACCTCGCCCGCCGGGCAGCCGGTGGCGGCCGCTACCCGCTTGACCGCGAAGGCGAGGGTGCCGTCGCCGGGCGCGTTGACCAGGCTGTACTGGCGCAGCTGACGGGCACCGTCGGGCAATCGGACACCCACCGAAATATATTGCCCCGGTATGAATTCCGGCAACGCAACGGATGGATCGGCGGATTCGACGGTGACTACCGCGACCCCGGCCGGGTCGTCGATCCGGGACACCACGGTAGCGGCGCGGAATACATCGCCCGGTTCGACACCGGCCTGTACGTAGAGCTGCTTCTCCAGATCGATCAGCGCGTCCGCCATCAGCCAGTAGACGCGATCCCATGCGGCGGCCACCGCATCGGTGACCACATCGGCGCCGAGAACCGCCACAATGGCCGCGAACAGATTGTCGCGCACGACCCGGTACTGCTCGGCGGTAACCCCGAGGGAGGCATGCTTGTGACCGATACGCGACAGCATGGCGGCCGGATGCGGCAGCTCGGGATCGACGAGGTAGCCCGCGAATGTCGCGATGGCGGCGGCCAGGGCGCGCGGCTGGTCACCCTGGGCCTGATTGCCGCGGTTGAACAGGTCGCGGATCAACTCGGGATGGTTGCCGAACAAGGTTCGATAGAAGACCGTGGTGATCTCGTCGACATGGGCGCCGACCAGCGGCAATGTGGCGCGTACGAGTTCGGCGTGGTGTGGTTCCAGCTCCGGGGCGCTCCGGGCGACGCTATTCATGGACGTTCCTCTCTCTCCACGGAACCGCTCGCCGGGGTGGTGGCGAGCAAACGCAGCAATCCGGCCGTCGGCGCGGTGACCAATTCGGTGAGCGTGTAGCGGTCCAATTCCCGGTAGAACGCCGCTTTGGCGTCGGCCAGGATGCGCCGCAACCGGCACGTGCCCGCCAGCGGGCACGGATGCTCACCCGTGCAGACCACCACTTCGCGGTCGCCCTCGAGCTCGCGAATCAGCGCGCCGACCGACACCTCCCGGCCCGCCCGGGTGATGAACAACCCACCCGTGCGACCGCGCTGCGCCTCGACCAGACCGAGGTCGACCAGCCGGGAGACCGCCTTGGCCACGTGGTGTTCGGAGGCGTTCACCTGCCGGGCGATCAGCCGGGTGGTCACCCGGCCGTCGGCCTCGTCACTCACCGCCAACCGCATGATGGCCCGTAGGCCGATATCGGTGAACCGGGAGAGCTGCATGGACTCGACGCTACCGACGAGCAACCCCGCGCACAGTATCCCGCGATGGTGTGCTTAATTACGCCGTATCGTGCGGTTTTTCAGCCAGCGCGAAGGGGAATCCGGTGTCCGCGATGCGATCCGCGTCACACCCAGGCGGGACCCCCGCCTCGCGATCCGGCGCCACGAACCCGATCCGGGCTCGACGGCGCAGGGTGCCGACGACCTGGGCGGTGCGGTTCTCGGGGCAGGTCGGGAAGTCAGTGCAGCGAGGCGTAGCGCGCGGCGATGTGGTGAGCGGCCCGATCGCCGGAGGCCACGCACGCGGGGACGCCGACGCCATGCAGATAGGCGCCTGCGATGGCGAGGTTGTCGAGATCGGCTATGGCGGACTCGATTTCGGCAATGCGATCGGGATGACCGGGAGCGTATTGGGCGAGGCCGCCAGGCCAGCGCTGGACGACGGCCTCGAGCGGACCGATGGGGACGCCCGTGACTGTGGCGAGGTCTTCGGTGGCGGCGGCGATCAGTTCTTCGTCGGACCAGGACAGCGGCGCGGAATCGCCGAATTTGCCGAATGAGACTCGGACCAGCGCGGTTTCGCGGGCGGCGAGATGCGGCCACTTCCGACTGGAGAGAGTGAAGGCCTTGGCGCGCAAGCGTTCTCCGGTGGCCACCAGGATGCCGGAGTTCTCCGGGAGTGCGGTGTCGCGGGGCAGGGACAGTGCGACGACCACCGAGGAGGAGAGCTCGATGCCCGCGGCGGCCGAGGCCGCGGCCGGGGCGATGGGGCGCAGCAAACGGGCGGTGATGGGGGCGGGGGTGGCGAGGATCACCGCGTCGACCACACCGACCGGGTCGACCACCCAGCCGCGGGTCGCCCGCGCCAGGCGGGTGGCGGAGGTGGCGGTGAGCACGCGCGCACCGGAGCGCTCCGCGAGTGCGTGCAGCAGGACGCGGTAGCCGTCGCGGATGCCGCCGAAGACCGGGGCGTTGGTGGGCGGCGGCATGGCCGCGGCGACCGCGTGGGTGAGGCTGGGCGCGCCGTCGTCGAGCGCGGCGGCCAGGGTCGGCAGCGCGGCGCGCACGCCGATGGAGCGCGAACTGCCCGCGTAGACGCCGCCGAGCAGCGGGTCGACACTGCGCTCGGCGACCTGGGCGCCGAACCGGTCCGCGACCAGGCTGTAGACGTCGATATCGGCGTCGGGGTACCAGGCCAGCGGCCGGTGCGGCTCGGCGGCGATGCGCGCCAGGGTGTCGTGGTCGACCAGCCCCCGCATCGACTCCGCGGTGGACGGGATCCCCATCAGCGTGCGCTCGGGCAGCAGATGGGCGACCCCACCGGACCAGACCAGCGGCCGTCGCCCGGCCGGCACCACCAGTTGCTGTTCCAACCCGACTTCGCGCAGCAACTCCGGCACCTCGTGACGCCGCCCGACAAATGCCTCCGCCCCCAGATCCAATGGCTCCCCGGCCAATTCACCGGTGTGGAGAATCCCCCCGACCCGATCAGCCCGATCGATCACGACGATATCGGCGCCCGCGCCGAGCAGCGTCCGCAACCGATACGCCGCAACCAACCCGCTGATCCCACCGCCGACCACCGCGATCCTCATCCCCCGACGGTATCCCCCACCCACCCGGAACCCGCGACCCGGCCCACATCATCGTCGCCGAACTCACTGCGTGCGTGAATCAGCGGGCGACGGATCAGAGTTCGTGGATGAGCTGCACCAAGGCGGTCAGCACACCGGGATCGGTGTCGGGGAGCACGCCGTGGCCCAGGTTGAAGATGTGCCCGGCGGCGCCGAGGGTGATCGCCTCATCCGCTTCGCGGGCGATGCGACGGGTCTCGGCCTCGACGGCGTCTGCGCCGGCGAACAGAACGGCCGGATCGAGGTTGCCCTGCAACGCTTTTCCGGGACCGACCCGACGGACAGCCTCGGTGAGCGGCACCCGCCAGTCGACGCCGACCACATCCGCGCCCGCCTCGCCCATCGCACCGAGCAGTTCCCCGGTGCCGACGCCGAAGTGGATGCGCGGGACGCCCGCGTCGGCGATCTCGGCGAAGACCCGCTCGGAGTGCGGGAGCACGAAGGTGCGGTAGTCGGCCAGCGAGAGCGCTCCCGCCCAGGAATCGAACAACTGCACCGCGTCGACGCCCGCCGCGATCTGCGCCTGGAGGAAGGAGATAGTGATATCGGTGAGCGCGCCGAGCAGTGCGTGCCAGGTCTGCGGGTCGGCGTGCATCATCGCCTTGGTGCGCTCGTGCTGCTTACTCGGCCCGCCCTCGACCAGGTACGAGGCGAGGGTGAACGGCGCGCCCGCGAATCCGATCAGCGGGATGTCGCCGAGTGCGTCGGTGAGCAGCCGCACCCCGTCGGTGACGGCGCCCACTTCCTCCGGCCGCAGATGCGGCAGCGCACGCACGTCGGCGGCGGTGCGCACCGGCGCGGCCACCACCGGTCCGACGCCCGGCACGATATCCAGGTCGATACCCGCCGCCTTGAGCGGAACGACGATGTCGGAGAACAGGATCGCCGCGTCGACGCCGTGCCTGCGGATCGGCTGCATGGTGATCTCGCAGACCAGCTCCGGATCGAAGCACGACTCGAGCATCCCGATACCCGCGCGCAGTTTGCGGTACTCGGGCAGCGACCGACCGGCTTGCCGCATGAACCAGACCGGCCGCCTGCTGGGCTCGCCGCCGGTGGCGGCGGCCAGGAACGGGGCATCGGTCAACCGGCGGCGGGTGTGAGTGCTCATCACCGCTCATCGTAAGCGGGCCCGGCGAAGGACCCGGAGGCGGCGGCGTGCGGCGCGCCTCCGACTGAGCCGGGTGCACAAGGTCTACCGTCACTTTTGTGACACCGCTCGACTTCCGCGACGGCGCCGCACCGACCGAAGGACCCCAGGGCGAACCAGCGTCATTTCGCGCCGCGGTCGAGGCGATGGGCTCCGCAACCGTGCACCCCAGGATCGAGCTTGCGCCCATCCGGCCGCCGCAGCGCTTGGCCCCGTACTCCTACGCCATCGGCGCCGAAGTCAAACATCCCGAAACCGCCGTCGTGCCGATCGATTCCGAGGGCGATGCCTTCGGCAGGCTGATCCTCTTACACGACCCGGATGGCGACGACGCGTGGCACGGGGTATTCCGGCTGGTGGCCTATATCCAGGCCGATATCGATGCGGCGCTGGCCACCGACCCGCTGCTGCCGGAGGTGGCGTGGAGCTGGCTGGTGGACGCGCTGGAGTCGCGATCCGAGCCGTTCACCGCCCTCGGCGGCACCGTCACCTCGACGAGTTCGGTGCGCTACGGCGATATCGCCGGACCGCCGCGTGCGCATCAACTGGAGATGCGCGCCTCCTGGACCGCGATGACCACCGACATGCGTCCGCATGTCGAGGCGTTCTGCGAAGTGCTCGCCTACTCGGCCGGATTGCCACCGGCCGGTATCACCCATCTGCGACCTCAGTCCTACACCAGCAACGACCTCAGTTGACAGCAACGTAAAGTTCAGGGCTATGCCGGTAGCAGACAAGCCCGACAATGGGCACATCGTGGGAGACAGCACAGCAGAACCCCTGCTCGCCCCCGCCGATGGAGTGCCACCGGTTCTTGTCACCGCCGTCGAAGTCGCCAATGCGGCCGCCCGCATCGCCGCGGGCACCGGACCGCTCGCGGTGGACGCCGAGCGTGCCTCGGGTTTCCGTTATTCGGCGCGCGCGTATCTGATCCAGTTGCGCCGCGCGGGTGCGGGCACCTTCCTCATCGACCCGATTCCGGTGACGGACGCGCTGGACCCGCTCGCCGCGGCGATCAACGACCTGGAGTGGGTGCTGCACTCGGCGGATCAGGATCTACCGGGCCTGGCCGAACTCGGGTTGCGTCCCGCGCGACTGTTCGACACCGAACTGGGCGGCCGACTGGCCGGATTCGAACGAGTCGGGTTGGCGGCGATGGTCGAGCGTCTGCTGGGGCGGGCCTTGCGCAAGGGCCACGGCGCCGCCGACTGGTCGACGCGGCCGCTACCGGATGAGTGGCTCAACTATGCCGCGCTCGATGTCGAACTGCTGCTGGAACTCCGTGACGAGGTCGCCGCCGAACTGGATAGGCAGGGCAAAACCGATTGGGCGGCGCAGGAATTCGAACATATCCGGACAATCGAGCCGCCCGCGCCGAAGGCCGACCGATGGCGGCGCACCTCCGGGATCCACACGCTGCGCCGCACCCGTCAGCTCGCGGTGGTGCGGGAGCTGTGGAGCGCAAGGGATGCGCTGGCGCGCGCCCGCGATGTCGCCCCCGCCAGGATTCTGCCGGATGTGGCGATCGTGGCGGCGGCGACGGCCGACCCGCGCACCATCGCCCAGTTGCGCACGCTGCCGGTCTTCGGTGGGCCGCGCCAGCGCCGGTACTCCCGCGAATGGCTGAGCGCGGTGGACCGTGCCCGCACCCTGGCCGATAGCGAACTGCCACCGCTCACCCAGCCATTCGACGGGCCGCCACCGGTGAACCGCTGGGAGCGGCGCGATCCGTCCGCGGCCGCCCGGCTGGCCCGTGCCCGCGCCGCGATGGGCGAGCTCTCCACCGAGCGCGCCGTTCCGGTGGAGAACCTGCTGGCCCCCGACCTGGTGCGCAGACTCTGCTGGGATGGACTGCCCGACTACGACAAGGTCGGCGAGCCCGAAGAACTCGCCGCGGCGATCGACGGATTCCTGAAGTCCGGCGGGGCGCGGCCGTGGCAGCGCGAGCTGGCGGTGCCGGTGTTGACCGAGGCGCTGACACCCCGGGAGTAGGCGTCGCCCCACCGACCAGCGCGGTGGGCGCAAATCAGTGGCCGGTGCGACCTCGGAGGCACTATCGCACCGCAGCGCCGAAACCGCGCACACGGGCCGTTGCGCGGTTCAGGAATCGACGGCCGCGCTTTCGACCGTGCGCTTGAAGAGCAGCAACCCCTGTTCCATACTCGCGCCGAAGGCGTCCGCGAGTTCGGCGGGCAGCACATCGTGCGTCCACACGAAGCGGCTGTGACCGTCGTCGTGCGGGAAAACCCGCATGGTGGCGTTGTCGTGGATCGGGGTGACGCTGCCGCCGACGATGGAGAACACGAAGCGCTGTTTCGCGTCGTCGAGTGCGATGAGCCGCTCGTGCACCACGGTGCCGTCGGCGAAGGTGACGATTCGCAGGTCCGGTTCCGCGAGCCTGCTGTCGACGACGAAGCCCGGCGCCATCCGGATCGGACCCTGTCCGAAATCGCCGATGATCGCCCACACGTCCTCGACCGGGGCCTCGATGACGATCTCCTTCTCGACCGACGCCATGACATTCTCCTCGGTTCGTCGCGACACCTGTGTCGCAGATAACTGGTGTTCCTAGAACGCTAGTTAGTTAACTACCCATCGTCAATAGGTGGTTAATATGGTGGCATGTCGACCGGAATCCGGGCAGCCGAGGACACGCTGACGCGCATCGCGGAGTTCGTGAACACCCGCCGCGCCGACGGTGACGACATCGGAACCCCCGAACAGCTCACGATCTGGCTGCACGCCCACGCCCTGCTCCCACGCGACACCGCGGTCACCGACCGCGACCGCGACCGCGCCGAGTGGGTGCGCGAAGGGCTGCGCGCCCTACTCGCGGCGAACAATGCCGAACCGGTCGCCAGCCCCCGCCCCGACGGCCTCGATCCGGCCGCGCGCACGCGACTCGCGGCGCTCACCGCACAGCTGCCGCTGACCCTCGATGTCACCGTCACCCCGCCACGTCTGACACCCCGGCCGGACCATCCGGTGGACCGCGCCCTGGCCACCCTGCTGGCCGACGTCGCCACCGCCGTCGCAGCGGGTACCTGGCCGCGCCTCAAGACCTGCCGAGAACCCAGCTGCCGCTGGGCCTTCTACGACCACTCCCGCAACCACGGTCGCACCTGGTGCTCGATGAATGTCTGCGGCAATCGCGTGAAAGTACGTGCGGCACAACGACGCAGCACCGGCCGCTAGACCCGGTTACCCCGGCATCGCGGAAGAATTCACGGCAGCGCTGCCGCGGCGGTCTACCGGCCGAACAGTCGTTCCGCAACGGCGGCCTGGAAGTGCGGGCACACGGTGAAATCCTCGTGGTCGCAGGCCAATGCGTGATCGATCATCTCCAGCGAGGATTGCGTGCGGGCGATTCGCAGCCGGAGTTCCCGGCGGCGCTTACGCAGGACGGCCGCGCGCTCGACCGGATCGGCGGTGGTGAGCATCGCGTGGATATCCTCGAGCAGGAAACCGGCTTCCTTGGCGCGCAGGATCACCGCGACGCGGAAGATGTCGTCCGCACCGAAGCGCCGGCGGCCCGCGGAGTCGCGGGCCGGGTGCAACAGACCCGCGGACTCCCAGTGGCGCAATACGTGGGTAGCGAGCCCGAACCACTCGGCGACCGCGCCGATACTCGCCGGCGCGACCGGACCGCTTGACTTCATGTCGTCATTAAGTCGCAGCATGACACATATGTCCACCCCTGAAATCGAAACCGCCACCGCGACATTGATCCGGCGACTCGACGCGGCCGACCGGCTGCCCGGCGCCGCCGAGCTCCGCGACCACTCCTACGACCTGCTGCGGCTGCGCCCCGGTGACCCGGTCGCCGATATCGGCTGCGGCGCCGGACGCGCGGTCGCCGAACTCGCGGCCCGCGAAACCCGTCCTCTCGGCGTCGATCCCAGCACGCGGATGCTGGACGTCGCGCGAACCCGATGGCCCGCATTGGATTTCCGCCTCGGCACCGCCGAATCGCTACCGCTGCCCGCCGCGTCTATCACCGGCTACCGCGCCGATAAGGTCTTCCACGAAATCGCCGACCCCGCAGCCGCACTCGCCGAAGCCCGCCGCGTGCTGAAGCCGGGCGGTCGCCTCGTCCTGCTCGGTCAGGACTGGGACGCGATCATCATCGACTCCGACGATCCCGAAACCACCCGTGCCATTGTCCACGGCCGCGCCGACGCCGTCACCAATCCGCGCGCGGCCCGTGCCTACCGAACCCTGCTGCTCGACAACGGATTCGACGACATCACCGTCGAGGTCCGCACCCCGGTGCTGACCGACGCGGACACACTGCCGATGCTCACCGGCCTCACCGCGACGGCATCGCACCTCGACGTCGAAACCGTCGATCGATGGATCGCCGAACAGACCACCCGGGCTCACTCCGGCCGCTTGTGCGTGGTCGTCCCGCTGTTCATCGCCGCGGCGTCCGCCCGGTGAGCCACCCGGGCTCAGGCGGAGGCCACGTCCCGATCATCCGCCACCACGACCCGGACCGAGCGGGCATCCAGCCAGCCCGTGACCCTGCGGGCGATATCGGGTGCGGTGAGGCCGAGTTCCTCGTGCACCTCGCCGCGGGTGGCATGGTCCAGGAACTGCTGCGGCACACCGAGATCCCGCGTCGGCACGTCCAGGCCGGCGGCGCGCAGACGGGCCGAGACGGTGGAACCGATCCCGCCCTGCAGACCGCTGTCCTCCAGGGTGACCACGAGACGGTAGTTCTCGGCGAGCTTGACGATGGTGTCGGAGACCGGCAGCACCCAGCGCGGATCGATGACAGTGACCGAAATACCCTCGGGCTCCAGCAGTTGCGCGACCCGCAGGGCGGTTTCGGCGAACGGGCCGACCGCGACGAGCAGCACATCGCCACGCTGGGTCTGGGCGGAGGGGCCGTCGGGCGTCGCCAGGCGCAGCACGTCCACGCCGTCGAGTCGTTCCACCGCGGTGATATCCGCGCCGACACTGCCCTTCGGGAAGCGGATGGCGGTGGGACCGTCGTTGACGGCCAGCGCCTCGGCCAACTCCTCGCGCAGGGTGGCGGCGTCGCGCGGGGCCGCGACCCGGATGCCGGGAACGATGCCGAGCAACGACAGATCCCACATGCCGTTGTGGCTCGCGCCGTCCGGGCCGGTGATGCCCGCGCGATCGAGTACCACGGTGACCGGCTGCTTCAGCAGCGCGACGTCCATCAGCAGCTGATCGAAGGCGCGGTTGAGGAAGGTCGAATAGATGGCGACCACCGGGTGCATACCGCCCAGCGCCAGTCCGGCCGCCGAGGCCATGGCGTGCTGTTCGGCGATGCCGACATCGAACATCCGGTCCGGGAAGCGTTCGCCGAACGGCGCGAGTCCGGTCGGACCGGGCATGGCGGCGGTGATCGCGACAATGTCGTCGCGGCGTTCGGCGTGCGCGATCAGTTCCTCGGAGAAGACCGAGGTCCAGCCGGGCGCCTTCTTATCCGCGAGCGGACGACCGGTCAGCGGGTCGATCGGATCGCAGGCGTGCATCTGATCGGCCACGTGGTTCTCGGCATGCTCGTAGCCGCGCCCCTTCTGGGTGACCGCGTGCACGACGACCGGACCGCCGAAATCCTTGGCCCGGCGCAGCGCGGCCTCCATGGCGACGATGTCGTGGCCGTCGACCGGGCCGACGTATTTGAGCCCGAGATCGCTGAACAGCTCCTGCGGGCTCACCGCGTCCTTTATCCCGGCCTTCACCGCGTGCACCATCGAGTACGCGGATTCGCCGACGCGCGGAATGCTCTTGAGGATCCGTTTGCCCGCGTCGAGCGCGTGCTCGTAGGCGGGCTGGGTGCGCAGCGCGGTCAGCCGATCCGCGAGGCCGCCGATGGTGGGCGCGTAGGAGCGGCCGTTGTCATTGACCACGACGACCACCGAACGATCCGGCGCGCCCGCGATGTTGTTGAGCGCCTCCCAGCACATGCCGCCGGTGAGCGCGCCGTCGCCGACCACCGCGACGACGGTGCGGTCCTGCCCGCTCAGCGCGAACGCCTTGGCCAGGCCGTCGGCGTAGGACAGGGCAGCCGAGGCGTGCGAGGACTCCACCCAGTCGTGCGCGCTCTCGGCGCGGCTCGGGTAGCCGGACAATCCGCCCTGCTTACGCAGCGAATCGAACTGATCCTTGCGCCCGGTGAGGATCTTGTGCACGTAGGCCTGATGCCCGGTGTCGAAGATCAGCGGATCGGTCGGCGATTCGAAGATCCGGTGCAGAGCGATGGTCAGCTCGACCACGCCGAGGTTGGGGCCGAGGTGCCCGCCGGAGGCCGCGACCTTCCGCACCAGGAACTCACGGATCTCGTCTGCCAGCTCACGCAGCTGCGGCACGGTCAGCCCACGCACGTCTTCGGGCGTATCGACCCGGGAAAGCACTCCCACCTGAACTCGCTCCCTCCGGATAGTGCATCTGATCCGATCAGTCTACGGAGCCGTGACAGCGCCCCTGCTCGACCTCAGCCTGTCACCAGCCGACTCCGCCGCGAAATGTGAGCCTCCACACGAAATGCCGACCGCAACGGCCGCCCGGACACACGCGTCCGAGCGACCGCCGCACATACGTTACCCGTCCTACAGTGGTCGTGTGGCCCAGCCCGAACAAGAGGTTCCGCGCGCGGTCGACCCGGGCGTGGTGGAGCGCATCGTCACCGACGTTTTCGACCTGTGCCGAACCGACCGATCCGGCGAGTTGGCCGACTACATCCCCGAATTGGCTGCGGTGCAACCGGATTCGTTCGCGCTGTGTCTGGCCACCGCCGACGGCCGGGTGTACGGCGTCGGTGACGTCGAGACCGTTTTCACCATCCAGTCCATTTCCAAGCCCTTCACCTACGCGCTCGCGCTGGCGGACCGGGGCCCGGATCGGGTCGCCGAACATATCGATGTGGAGCCGTCCGGCGACGCGTTCAACGAGATCAGCCTGGATCCGGTGACCGAACGTCCGCGCAACCCGATGATCAACGCGGGCGCGATCACCGCCGCCTCGCTGATCACCGGCCACGACCCGGCCGAGAAATTCGAGCGCATCCGGCGCTGCTACTCCCGCTTCGCGGGTCGCCAGCTGACCATGAACGATGCGGTGTACGCCTCGGAGGCGCGCACCGGGTTCCGCAACCGCGCCATCGGCTACATGCTGCGCTCGTTCGGCATTATCGAGTCCGATCCCGACGATGCCGTCGACCGTTACTTCCGCCAGTGCTCGATCAACGTCACCTGCCACGACCTCGCGGTGATGGCGGCGACACTGGCCAATAACGGACTCAACCCGTTCACCAGGGAACGAGCGCTCACCGCCGCGCTCACCGAACGCGTGCTCAGCGTGATGACCACCTGCGGCATGTACAACGCGGCCGGCGACTGGGTGACCACCGTCGGACTACCCGCCAAGAGCGGGGTCGGCGGCGGCATCTTGGCGGTGCTGCCCGGCCAGATCGGTATCGCGGTCTACTCGCCGCGGCTGGACATCCACGGCAACAGCGTGCGCGGGGTGGCCGCCTGCCGCGAGTTGTCGCGGCGGCTGGAACTGCACTTCCTGCACGTCACCCGGGCGGCGCGGACCGCGATCCGGGCCGACTACACGGTGGCCGAAGTGCCCTCGCGGCTGCGGCGCGGCACCGACGAGATGGACCTGCTCGCCGAGCACGGGCATCGCGCCCGCGTCTACGAGCTCGACGGCGATCTGCTGTTCGCGGGCGCCGAACGCGCGGTCCAGGTCATCGAGGAGCAGTCGGGTGAACTGGACGCGCTGGTGATCGACCTGCGCAGGGTCGGCGAGGTGAGCCGGATCGCGGTCGACATGCTCGACCAGCTCCAGCGTGAGTTGACCGCCAACGGATGCCGGGTGGCGCTGGTCGACCCCGATGCCCGCCTCGGCCACCTGGTCTCCGGCCTCGACCCCGCCGACCCGCGCGGTCGCGTCTTCATCGACCGCGACAGCGCGGCCGAATGGTGTGAGGAGATTCTGCTCGACCGCCACCGCTCGGCCGAGGAACCGGCCTGCACGTCGATCTCGATCGACGAGCATCCGGCTCTTGCCGCGCTGACTCCGCAGGACCGGGCGCTGCTTGCCGAGGATTTCGAGGTGCACACCATTGCCCGCGGCGAGACGATCGCCCAGCGCGGCAGCGCGCGTTCGGGGCTGTACCTGATCCTGGAGGGCCGGGTGCGGATCATCTTCGAAGGCGCCGACAAACGGACACACCGGCTGGTGTCGCTGTCGGCCGGGATGTCTTTCGGGGAAATCCCGATGCTGGTCGGCATCCCGTTCGTCACCGAGGCCCACGCCGAGACCGCGGTGCGGGTGGCGGTGCTGAGCCCCGCGCAATTCGACGAACTCACCGGCGAGGCGCCTCATCTGAAACTGGCGCTGCTGGAAAGACTCGCGGCGGGGGCCTACGCGCAGATGGATGCGGCGGTGCGCGCGATCGCGGTGCGCGGTGGGGATTACTGACGCCCATGGCGTGCTGCCCGTGCCGAAGAAACAACGTCCACCGCGCCGACCGAACCGGGAGAACTCAGTGAGTAAGAAATCCGAATCCATTACCGGCACGGTGACCACCTTCGGACAGGGCAGCGTGCGCGCCACCCCGGATCTGATGCGGGTCACCATCTCCATCGAGAGCCGGGCGAGCAATGTCGCCCTGGCCTACGGGCAGGCCGGGGAACGCGTCGCCGCGGTCACCGCGACACTGCGCGCCGACGGCATCGCGAGCGCCGACATCGCGACCAGCGGACTGTCGGTGCGCACGGAAACCGTGTGGACCGAAGGCCAGGGCACTCGGATCACCGG
Source organism: Nocardia sp. NPDC050710 (assembly GCF_040654375.1). Classification (NCBI taxonomy): domain Bacteria; kingdom Bacillati; phylum Actinomycetota; class Actinomycetes; order Mycobacteriales; family Nocardiaceae; genus Nocardia; species Nocardia sp. NPDC050710. The sequence continues at coordinate 785,476 of NZ_JBFAHV010000001.1, forward strand.
CTACTTCGCCACCACCGACCTGATCGTGATACTGCGCGATATCGGCGAGACCGCCGACCCCGGCCCCGCCACCATCATCGCCAACTGTGTGGACGCGGGCGGCGACGATGTCCGGCTCGGCGGCCTCGCCCTCACCTTCGCCGATCAGGAGGGACTGCTCGCGCAGGCCCGCGATGCCGCCTGGGACAACGCACTGGCCAAGGCCGAGCAGTACGCGGCTCGCGCCGCCCGCATCCTCGGTTCGGTGCTCGAGATCACCGAGAACACGGCCTCGGCAACGCCTTTCGCACCACGCATGAGGGCCGTGTCGTCCCCCATGACCGATGCCTACGCCGCCGCACCGGTCCCCGTCGAACTCGGCGAAGGCGAAATCTCGGCCAGTATCCGCGCCACCTGGCAGCTGGACTGATCACTGTGACGGAAAGACTTCCCCCGCACGGTCCGGCCCGGGCACGCAGTCCTCGCCGGGGTGTCGGTCGGCGAGGAATTCGAGCCGGTTGCCGACAGCGTCGGTGGTGTGGAGGCGGCGGCGGCCGGGGATCTCGGCGGGATCGGCCCAGATGAACGGGTGACCCACGGCGGCGAGCGCGGCGGCAGTGGCGTCGATATCGACGATGAAAGCCGGATGTGCCTTGGTCGCGGGGCGGAAGTCGGCCTCCACGCCGACGTGTAGTTCACCGTCGGGACCGCCGCGGCCGGGCACCAAGAACCAGCAGCCGCCGCGCGCCGCCAGTAGCGGCGGTTTCGGAAGCTCCGGCCAGCCGAGCACGCCGGAGTAGAAGTCACGCTGCCGGTCCTCGGCACCTGCGGGGCAACTCACTTGCACATGGTGGATCACCCGGTCCAGATTGCCATCCCGGAGATGCAGGGCGGCATCTCACACGTGACCGAGGCCGTGGACCAGCACCGACACCGTATCGGCACCGGCGTGGCGATCTTTCGAGATCTCCTGATACTCCGGGGATTGCGCCCATGCCGTCACCGCGGCTTCGTCGGGGAACGACATCAGTACCACCTTCTCGCGGTCAGTCTGCCCCTCGAGAAGCCGGGGTGCTTCGTCGGCGGCCAGGAGGGTGCCGGAGTAGCGGGTGAAGACCTCCATGAAGCGCGCCTGATAGCGGTCGTAGGCGGCGCGGTCGGTGAACTTCAGCTGGGCGATCACATACACGGTCATGCCGGGAACTCTACGAGCGAGGGGCACCGCGGGTTTCGGTGCACGGCTTTACGCTTCCCAGGGAACCGAATCGGCGGTGGGCGCGTCCGAGTAGATAAGGAAGCCCGCCGCGGGCAGAGCGGCGAGACCCATCCCAGTCGATCCGAGGATGTCGAATGATCGCCCGACGCAACGACTTCGCTCTGTTCTTCACCGTATCCTTCATATCCGCCTGGGTTCTCGCGTGCGGACCGTGGCTGGACGGCAAGGGCCTGTCCAGCCTGTGGTTACGTCCCGGCGCCGCCATGATGATGTTCACCCCGGCACTCGGAGTGCTCGCGGTGTGGAACTACCGCCGTCGCACCTGGCGGGAACTGGCCGTCGAGACCGGGGCGATGCTCGGCCCGCGCCCCCACTGCACGCTGTGGCTGACCGCGGCCGCGTGGCTCGGCACACCTCTGTTCCTGTGGATCGCCTTCGGCCTCAGCGCCGTATTCGGCCTGTACCGTTTCTCTTTCGACTTCGTGAGCTCCGACGTCGCGGCCGTCGTCGTGGTGGAGGCATTGACCCTCAGTACCATCGGCACGCTGCCGTTCGCGTTGGGCGAGGAGGTGGGCTGGCGCGGCTGGCTGCTACCGCACCTCGCCGGTCGGCTCGGCCCCGGCGCGGCGGTCGCGGCCAGTGGTGTCATCTGGGGACTCTGGCACGCACCGCTCACGCTGCTCGGCTACAACTATCCGAACCTGGGCGCCTGGGCCGCCCCGGCCTTCCTCGGATTCTGCCTGCCGTTCGGCGCGATCCTGGGCTGGCTGCGCTTACACACCGGCAGCATCTGGCCGTGCGTGGTGGCGCATGCCGCGTTCAACGCGAGCACCGGTGTCTTCAGCTCATTCGAATCGCTCGACCGGCGCGCGAACCCGCTGCTCGCGGGATTCGGGCTGGTCGGCTGGGCGGTACTCGTACTCCTCGCCGTCGCCCTCTACATGCGCCATCCGATCCGCGCCCGGCCTCCGGTACCGCAGGCCGTACCGCTCGGCCGACCGCAGCCCTCACTGCGCTGATCACCGGACGATATTCGCCCGGCATCATTGCTGCCCGAGGCGCTCGTGCAACCGATCGAACCGGTTCCCCAGGAGTGTGTAGATGTCCAACCATCCACTGCTGGCGGCGATCTCGCACAACGGCCCGGTCGGCGCGAAGAGGAACCGGAGGTCGGACAACCGGCTCATATCCCCGATCCGAATCCGCGCGGCATGATCGGTCAGGTCATCCACCAATTCCCCGCCATCCGCATACCGAGATTGCCAGGTCATATCCTGGCGGCCCGCCTGCGCGATCGCCAGAACTCGATCGAGTATGCCGAGTATCTCCGCCACGTCCGACTGCATGATCACGAACCTAATGCGCATGGCAAGACCGGACAGTCGATCGGCGGTCTCACCGTAGCCGGGACCCGGGGGCGTCGAGACCACGACCGGATTGTGAATTCGTGCGGGCGGGTATGGGGCCGTGCCTATAGTGAGGAACTGCCGTAGTCGTCAGGAGATCGTATGTCGTTCGTGCTCATCGACACGCCACGGCCGCACGTCGCGTTGGTGACACTCAACCGCCCGGAGCGGATGAACGCGATGGCCTTCGACGTGATGATTCCGCTGCGTGAGGCGTTGGAGGCGGTGAGCGCCGATAACGATATTCGGGTCGTGGTGCTGACGGGTGCGGGGCCGGGCTTCTGCTCCGGCGCGGACCTCCAGGGGGCCGGGCGGGTGCCGAATATCGAGGGTCTGACCACCACCAGCGTGGCCCGCCGGTCGATGGATCTGCTCAACGACGTGATGACTACGCTGCGGCGGATGCACCAGCCGGTGATCGGGGCGATCAACGGCGCGGCCATCGGCGGCGGCTTCTGTCTGAGTGTGGCCACCGACATCCGCATCGCGGGCGAGGATGCCTACTTTCGCGCCGCGGGCATCAATAACGGCCTCACCTCGACGGAACTGGGCATGAGCTTCCTGCTGCCGCGTGCCATCGGCTCCTCCCGCGCCTTCGAAATCATGCTCTCCGGCCGCGATGTCGACGCGGCGGAGGCCGAGCGGATCGGCCTGGTCTCCCGGACCGTACCCACCGCAAAGCTTTTGGAGACCTGCTTCGACCTCGCCGAACGGATCATCAGCTTCAGCCGTGTCGGCACCGAACTCACCAAACGCATGCTGTGGAGCGGACTGGAGGCAAATAGCTTCGAATCCCATATGCAGCACGAAGGTTTGGCCCAACTCTACGTCCGCCTCACCACCGACAATTTCGATGAAGCCATCCGCGCCCGCAGGGACCGCCGCCCACCGCACTACGAGCACTGACGGCACCGTCCACGACGCGGCCGATCGGATGGGTGTATGCGCCGCGCGCCGGTCAGCACTCCAAGAGCGCGAGGCATTCCACGTGATGGGTCGCCGGGAAGGCGTCGAAGGCGCGTAGGTCGGTGAGGCAATATCCGGCCGCCTGATACAGTCCCAGATCGCGGGCGAAAGCGGCTGGGTCGCAACCGATATGGATGATACGGGCGGGGCCTGCTTCACTCAGCGCGTTGACGATCTCCTTGCCCGCGCCCGCGCGCGGTGGATCCAGCACGACCACCTCCGGCGCGGGACCGGAAGCATGGTCGGCGATCCAGCGCTCGACCCGGTCTGCGCGCAGGTCCAACCACGGTAGGTCGTGCAGCGCCGCGTGGCCGTCGGCGACCGCGGAGCGCGCCGATTCCACCGCCAGTACGGATCCGGTCGGCCCGACCTGCTCGGCCAATCGCGCGGCGAACACCCCGACACCGCTGTACAGGTCCCAGACGATGTCGCCGGATCCGAGCGCCGCCCACTCCGCAACCAGATCCGAATAGCACTGTGCCGCACCGCGATGCGCCTGCCAGAACCCGGTCGCCGACAGCTCCCAGCGCCGACCTGCCACCTCCTCGACGGTCCGGCCGCTCCCGGCGATCACCCATTCGTCGCGCACCGCGTGGGTGGCGGCCCGCCGCGTGGCCGCCTCGCGCCGATCGTCGACGCCGCTGTCCACGCCCGATTCGTCGAGATCATCGCGCGGACCCTCAGCGCTGTCGCGGTGGTCTCGCGGCCCGTTCGCGTCGCGTGGGTGCCGCCCGCCGGGTCGTCCGTCGCCGCGGCGCGGCGCCGCGCCGCGCCCACCCCCGGGACCGTCGGCACGTCCCCTGCCGCGTCGCGCACCGCCTCGCCCATGGGTGACAACCGGCGGTGCGAGTTCGACGATGTGGCGCACCCCGTCCCCGTCCACCGCGACCACCAGGTCCGCGCCGGGCGTCCACAGCCGGTCGGCGATGCCATCCATCGCCCCCGGAACCGGTTGCGGGCAGCGCAGATCCGTGACCACCTCGGTGCTGCGGTAGCCGTGCACCCCGGCCCGGCCCTGCGCGTCGACGACCAACCGCACCCGGGTGCGCCAGCCGCCCGTCTCCTCGGCGGGATAGCCCGCGATGGGTTCCACCACGATCTCGCGCTCGATCCCCGCGATCCTGCGCAATTGTTCGGCGACCACCGACGCCTTCAGCGCCCGTTGCGCCGCGGCGGTGGCGTAGGAGAAGTCGCAACACCCCGCGCCACCGGGCCCGGACACCGGGCAGGTCGCGGGAATCCGGTCCGGCGAGGCTTCCAGGATCTCGATGGCCTCGGCCCGGCAGAACGAGCCGCCACGGTCCTCGGTAATCCTGGCCAGCACCAGTTCACCGGGGAGCCCGTGCCGGACGAAGACCACCCGGCCCTCATGCCTGCCGACGCAGAAGCCGCCGTGTCCGGGCGGACCCAGCCGGATCTCGAATGTCATTCCGCGCCAGGAACTCACACCCGATCCTCATAACCGCGCCGCACCGCACCCGGTGCGTTGATGTCACCGGGCTGCCTGGCCCGGGTCGAGGAGCTCAGCTGCCACGGCACGCTGGTCACCATCACACCCGGCTCGAACAGCAATCTGCCCTTCAGCCGCAGCGCGCTCTGGTTGTGCAGGACCTGCTCCCACCAGTGACCGACCACATATTCCGGGATGAATACGGTCACCACGTCGCGCGGGGCATCGCGACGCACGCGCTTGACGTAATCCAGTACCGGCTTGGTGATTTCGCGATAGGGCGATTCGATCACCTTGAGCGGCACCGCGATATCGCTGCGCTCCCATTCGCGCACCAGGCCCCTGGTATCGGCCTCGTCGACGTTCACCGTGATCGCTTCCAGGGTGTCCGGGCGGGTGGCGCGGGCGTAGGCCAGTGCGCGCCGGGTCGGCAGGTGCAGCTTGGACACCAGCACGATGGAGTGCGAACGGCTGGGCAGCACACCGTCCCAGTCGCTTTCGTCGAGTTCCCGGGAGACCGAGTCGTAGTGCTTGCGAATCATCTTCATCACCGCGAAGATCGCCACCATCGTCAGGATGGCGATCCAGGCGCCCGCGAAGAACTTCGTGATCAGCACGATGACCAGCACGGCGCCGGTGGCCGTCAGGCCGATCGCGTTGATTACTCGGGACCGCTTCATCCGGTTGCGCTGCGCCGGATCGGTCTCGGTACGCAACAGGCGGGTCCAGTGCCGCAGCATGCCCGTCTGACTCAGCACGAACGACACGAAGACGCCGACGATGTAGAGCTGGATCAGCTTGGTCACCTCGGCGCTGAAGAACACCACGAACGCGACGGCCGCACCCGAGAGGAACAGAATGCCGTTGCTGAAGGCCAGCCGGTCGCCACGGGTGTGCAGCTGCCGCGGCAGGTAGCGGTCCTGCGCCAGAATCGATCCCAGCACGGGGAATCCGTTGAACGCGGTATTCGCGGCGAGCACCAGGATCAGCGCGGTCACCGTGGTAATGAAGAAGAAGCCGATCGGGAACCCGTGGAACACCGTCTCGGCGAGCTGCGCGATGAGCGTCTTCTGCTGGTAGCCGTCGGGCGCACCGACCAGGTCGGAGGTGTTGTGCGCGTACACAACCCCGATCTTCTGAGCCAGGATGATGATGCCCATCAGCAGCACGATCGCGATGGAGCCGAGCATGAGCAGGGTGGTGGCGGCGTTGCGCGACTTGGGCTTACGGAAGGCGGGCACACCGTTGCTGATCGCCTCGACACCGGTGAGCGCGGCACAGCCGGAGGAGAAGGACCGCGCGATCAGGAAGGCGAAGGCCAGTCCGTAGAGGTGCTCTTCCTCTGCATTCAGTTGGAAACCCGCCGATTCGGCCTGCAGGTCGTCGCCGAGGACGAACAGGCGGAACAGACCCCAGCCGAGCATGGCGAACATGCCGAAGATGAAGGCGTAGGTCGGAATCGCGAACGCCGTACCCGACTCTCGGACGCCGCGCAGGTTGATCGCGGTCAGCACCGCGATCGCCACCACCGCGAACAGCACCTTGTGCGTGGCGACGAACGGGATCGCCGATCCGATATTGGACGCGGCGGAGGAAATCGACACCGCGACGGTGAGCACGTAGTCGACCAGCAGCGCGCTGCCGACGGTCAGGCCCGCGGTCGGCCCCAAGTTGGTGGTAGCAACCTCGTAGTCACCGCCACCGGAGGGATAGGCGTGCACATTCTGGCGGTAGCTGGCCACCACGACGGCCATCACGAAGGCGACCGCGAGGCCGACCCACGGTGCGTACAGGTAAGCCGAAACACCAGCGATGGAGAGTACGAGGAAGATTTCCTCCGGTGCGTACGCGACCGACGACATGGCGTCGGAGGCGAATACCGGAAGCGCGATTCGCTTCGGCAGCAAGGTATGACCCAACGAATCACTTCGGAAGGGCCTGCCCAGCAGCATCCGCTTGGCTGCCGTCGTCAACTTGGACACTGGAGCGAGCATAGATCCCCCCAGGGTGGAGCGCCCGCCCGGTCCGGCCCCTGGCGCGCCACAACCAGGTTTGCCCGCTGCGCCGAGGGGGAAAATGGGCCTTGGACGCCATCGGCGGGTACGGTTCTGCCGAGAGACAAGCAGACCGAACGCCACGGTTCCAGGAACGAGGTTGCACCGTGTACGTAGTGATCATGGGGTGCGGACGTGTCGGCTCATCGCTGGCCCGCGCACTGGTCCGGGTCGGTCACGACGTCACGGTGATCGATCGTGATCCGAGCGCCTTCCTGCGGCTCGGCGAGGGATTCCCGGGTGAGCAGGTGGTCGGCGTCGGATTCGACCGGGATGTGCTGACACGGGCCGGAATCGAACGCGCCGACGCCTTCGCCGCGGTCTCCTCCGGCGACAACTCCAACATCATCTCCGCGCGGGTGGCGCGCGAAACCTTCGGGGTGGAGCGCGTGGTCGCCCGCATCTACGACGCCAAACGAGCCGCGGTGTACGAGCGCCTCGGCATCCCCAGCATCGCCACCGTGCCGTGGACCACCGACCGATTCCTGCGCACCCTGATCGGCGATATCAGCACCACCACCTGGCGTGATCCCACCGGCACGGTCGCGGTGACCCAACTGAACCTGCACGAGGACTGGTACGGGCGCACCGTGCGCGATCTGGAGCGGTCGGTGGGCGCCCGGGTGGCGTTCATCATCCGCTTCGGACAGGGCCTGCTGCCCGACAGCAAAACCATCGTCCAGGCCGACGACATCGTGTACGTGGCCGCGACCTCCGGCAGCGTCGGCGAGGCCGTCGCGCTGGCCGGCAAGCCCCCCGTGAGCGAGGACTGATCATGAAGGTGGCCATCGCCGGAGCCGGCGCCGTCGGCCGATCGATTGCCCGTGAGCTACTACGCGCCGGGCATCGGGTGATGCTGCTCGAGCGTCAGCTCGATCACATCGACCCCACCGCGATCCCGGATGCCATCTGGATGCACGCGGACGCCTGCGAGCTGGCGCTGCTCGAGGATGCGGGGTTGGAGACCTACGAGGTCGTCATCGCCGCGACCGGCGACGATAAGGTGAACCTGGTGCACAGCCTGCTCGCCAAGACCGAATTCGGGGTGCGCCGGGTCGTCGCGCGGGTGAACGATCCGCGCAACGAATGGCTCTTCGACGGTTCCTGGGGTGTGGACGTCGCCGTATCGACACCGCGGCTGCTCGCCTCCCTCGTCGAGGAGGCGGTGTCGGTCGGCGACCTGGTGCGGCTGATGACGCTGCGTCAGGGGCAGGCGAATCTGGTCGAGATCACCCTGCCCGGCGATACCGCGCTGGCCGGTAAGCCGGTACGCACCCTCACCCTGCCACGCGACGCGGTCCTGGTGACGATCCTGCGCGGCGGCCGGGTGATCGTGCCGCAGCCCGACGACCCCTTCGAGGGCGACGACGAGCTGCTGTTCGTGACCTCATCCGAGGCCGAGGAAGATCTGCGGGTGGCGCTGGCCCACCACGGCATCAAGCCCTAACTCCCCGATAGGGCCTCCGCCGCGGGCCCCAGGTCACGACGCCACCTTCAGTTCCGACCGCAGCTTGTTCAGCGCGCGGTGCTGCATCACCCGGACCACGCCCGGGCTGGTGCCGATGGCCTCGGCGGTCTGCGCGGCGCTCCAGCCGAGCACGATCCGCATCACGAGGACCTCGCGGTGCGCGGGAGCCAGGATCTTCATCAATTCGCGGGTGACATCGCGCCGTTCGGAAGCCAGCGCCCATTCCTCGGGTCCCGCCGCGATCGACGGCTCGTCCGGGAGATCCGCCATCGGGTAGGTCGGGTGCATCTGCGAACGACGGAAGGCGTCGGCGATCTTGTTGGCCGCGATGCCGTAGACGAAGGCCAGGAAGGACTTGCCCTGATCCCGGTAGCGCGGAACCGCGTTCACGGTGGCGATCAGGATCTCCTGCACCACATCGTCGGCGGTGACGTGCAGATGTGCCGTACTGCCGAGGCGCGCGGCGCAGTAGCGGCGAACCAGGGGATGCACGATCCGCACGATCTCGGCGACGGATTCCTTGTCGCCCGCCGCGGCGGGGCCGATCAGCTTATCCAGTTCGACACCGATCCGCTTGCTCTCCGAGAGGGCCGGGTTGGGATGCGCGTGGGACTTCGTTGCCGCAATCTTGTGCTCGGTAGCCAACTTCCGAGTCCTTTCCAGTCGATCGTTGCGTTTCTCGTGTCGACAACGATCGTCTGATGAACTCGGGCCACCAGCCAGGTACCCCAGGGTGGGTAAGGCCCCACCTGGGCGGTGGGGTGGGCTCACCCTTGCGGCTATCCAGACAATTTCCAAAGGCCATTGCGGCGCTGCCCGATCCGCGTCGGGCGCTGGTCAGGCGGCGGCGGTACGGCGCACCGGCAGGTGCCCGGCCCGGCGCACCGCCCAGACGGTGACGGCGAGTGCGACCGCGGTCAGCGGCCAGCCCATCGCGATGCGCGCGAAGGCGAGCCAGCCGGTGTGGTCGGTGTCGTAGAGGGAGGACTGAACCAGGTATCGAGCACCGAATACCAGCACCCAGGTGGAGGTCGCGAGGTCGTAGAGGCGGATCAGGCGGCGATCGGTGCGCCACTCGGTGCCGTGCCCGTTCAGATACCCCCAGATCACACCGACCAGCGGCCAGCGCGCCAGGATCGAAACCAGGAATACGCCCGCGTACACCAGGCTGGTGTAGATGCCGAACAGGAAGAACCCCTTGGCCTCACCCATCCGGTAGGCGATGAAGGCGCAGATGCCGACACCGAGGAAGCCGGAAATGGCGGGCTGCACGGGACTGCGCCGGACCAGGCGCCAGACGAGGATAGCTCCGGCGACGCCGAGCGCCGACCAGATGGCCGCGGCGAGGCCGGCAAGGGTGTTCACGGGGACGAAGACGAGCACCGGCAGGGTGGAGTAGATCAGGCCACTGAAACCGCCCAGCTGCTCCAGCAGGGTCTGTTCCGCGGCCTCCTCGCGCTCGGCTTCGGAGATGTCGAGGTCGGTGGGCTCGGAAGTCGGAAACGCACGGGGCTCGGTGTCCGCAGGGCCGCGCACTCCGGTATCGGTCGGCGTGCCCAGCTCGGCGCCGTTGTCGTTGCTCGATGGCATACGTGTCAGCTGTTCCCGCGCAATTCGTAGTAGGGGTTGTAGATCACCTTACGGCCGTCGCGATCACCGACACGGCCACGGACCAGGATGCGCCTGCCCGGTTCGATACCGGGGATGCGGCGACGTCCGATCCACACCAGGGTGATGGCGTCGGTGCCATCGAAGAACTCTGCCTGCACACTAGCGCCCGCGGCCTTGGGGCACGCTTCGACACTACGTAGTCGGCCGAGCATGGTGGCTTCGTCACCGCGACGACACTCGGACGCGCGACACGCTCCTGATGCCTCGGCGGTCTCGGCCAGCTCCTCGGCATCCAGCTGATCGATATCCTCGGTCAGCCTGCGGCCCAGTCGGCGAAAATATCCTGAGGCAGCGGATGGCATTGCACGCACTCCTGCTAACGCAAATGGCGTGGGTCGCACACCATCGTAGATTCCAACGAACGACCGGCGGTTGGCCGTATACCGCCACTGTAGATGCAGCGGGACTGCCCCGCTACGCTCGACCCGATGTTCGACTCCCCACACCCGGTGGTGCAAGATCGCCGATCTACGGGCTTGGATTTGCCCGAATCCGCCCGGTTGAAACCTCTTCGGCCAACCCGAGTTGCCGTGGCATTGCCAGGCACCGGGTCGGACGCCGACTTCGCCCGGCGCGCCTTCGAACCCGCCTGCGCTGCCTGCGACCTCGAATTCATCGCGGTGGAGCCGAATCCGCGCGGAGTGGTTGCCAGCTATCGTGCGGCGCTGGACGCCGCGGCTGAACGCGGGCCGGTGCTCGCCGCCGGGATCTCGCTGGGCGCGGCGGTCGCACTGGAGTGGGCGGCCGACCACCCGGATGCGGTGGCGGGTGTCATAGCCGCACTGCCTGCGTGGACCGGACCGGACACCGCCGAATGCCCCGCCGCACGCAGCGCCGCGTTCACCGCCGAACAACTGCGTGCCGACGGGCTGGCGGCCGTCACCGAACGGATGCGCGCGGGCAGTCCGTCGTGGCTGGCCGCCGCGCTCACCCAATCGTGGCGGTCGCAGTGGCCGGATCTGCCCGCGGCGCTCGAGGAGGCCGCCGCCTACAAGTGGCCGGAGACCGAACGGCTACGCGCGCTCACGATTCCGGTCGCGATCGTCGCCGCCGTCGACGACCCGGTCCACCCGCTGGCGGTGGCCGAGGAATGGGCGCGGCTCATCCCCGATGCCGTGCTGCTGCGCATCACCCTCGACGAATTGGGCGCCGACCCAGCCGTGCTCGGGCGGGCCGGACTTGCCGCCTTCGACTGAACGAGCGAAAGGCGCCGAACATGACGTCCGGCGCCTCATGCCCGAGTGCGGATCAGCTCAGGCCGAGCTGCTGCATGGCCGAGCCATCGGCGCCACGCCGCGGCTCCTGCGGCATCCGGGGCGGCACCACGCTGCCGCCGGGTTGGGCGACCGGAGCCTGTGCCTGGGCGGCTTGCTGCTGCTGGGCGTCGACCTGCGCCTGATGCGCGGCGGCCAGCTGTTCGGCCAGTTCCTGGGGCAGCACAACCGGTAGCGGGTCGCGCACCGGCAACGGATCGGTACCGCGCCGGATCACGGTCTCGCTCAGGATCGCACGCGCCGCCGTCACCAGCGGGGTGCCGTCATTCGCCGCGCCGGACGGTCCCGCCGCGACCAGACGCACCATCCAGCGGTAGCCGTCCACGCCGATGAAACGCAGGTCCGCGCCCTCGGTGATGGCAAGTAGCTCCCGACCCCACGGTCCGGACTCCACCGCGACCCGGGCGCCGTCATTGCGCAGCGATTCGGCGAGATCGGACGCGACCGTCCGCCACTGCCCCGGCGATTTGGGCGCCGCGTAGGCCGCGACGGTGAGCCTGCCGTGCTCGGTGGCCAGGTGCACCGCCTGCGGGGTGCCGTCGGGTGTCATCTCCACCTGGAGCTGGCCGCCGGGCGGCACCGGCAGGATCACCGAGCCGAGATCGAGCCGCTGATCGGCGACGGTGTTGAGCAGTTCGACGACCTCATCGAAGTCGTACGGGCCGGTCTTCCCGGCATCCGCGGCGGCGAGAGCCTCGGGCGTCACCACCGGGATGTCGGCGGTGTCGGCTTCGTCGTCGTAGCCCGGCTCGTCGTATTCGGCGTCGTAGTCGACGTTGTCGAATTCGACATCGCCGTATCCGGCATCGTCGTATTCGTCGTCGTAGGAGTCGGATTCGCGGTAGGCGTCCGACCGCTTCTTTTTCTTCCCGAACATCTCCGCCTCACCCCTTCTCGGCAGCGTCGGCCAGGCTCGCGTGGCCGCCGCTCGACCCGTAACCACCCGCTCCCCGCGTCGTCTCGTCGAGGTGCTCGACCTCGACGAAATCCACCAGCTCCACCCGCTGCACCAGCAACTGCGCGATCCGGTCGCCCCGGCGCAGCTCGATGGGCGTGCGCGGATCGTGATTGATCAGACACACCTTGATCTCGCCCCGGTACCCGGCATCGACGGTGCCCGGCGTATTCACCACCGACAAACCGGTTTTCGCGGCCAGTCCGGATCGGGGATGGATCAGACCGACGGTGCCGACGGGAAGCGCGACAGCGACGCCGGTGCCGACCAGCACCCGCTCCCCCGGTTCCAGGATGACGTCCTCCGTCGTGCACAGGTCCACGCCCGCGTCGCCGTGATGGGCGCGCGTGGGCACGGGGACGCCGGGATCCAGCCGCAGCAAAGGTATGGGTGAAAGTTCCCTCACGTTTGACGAGCCTACGCGTCGCCCGCGTGAGCTCGTGACTTAGTGTTGAGTCGTGTCGGACCAGCCCAACCACTCCGTGACGGACAACGAAATGCGAGCTCCCCAGCCGTACCGCGAGCGTCTCTGGGTGCCGCTGTGGTGGTGGCCGGTCGCGATCGCGATCGCCGGGTTGCTGGCCGCCGAAATCCACATGGGCGCACCGGGAATCCGTGCGTGGCTGCCCTACGTGCTGCTGTTCCCGGTGCCGGTATGGGTGCTGCTGTGGCTGAGTCGCCACCGGGTGGAGGTGACCGGTGACGCGGCCGGAACGCCGGAGCTGCGCGCCGATCGGGCGCACCTGCCGGTGAACTTCGTCTCCCGCGCGGCCGTGGTCGCGCCCACGGCGAAAAGCGCGGCGATGGGCCGCCAACTCGACCCGGCCGCGTATGTGCAACACCGCCCCTGGATCGGGCCGATGGTATTGCTCGTCCTGGATGACCCGGACGATCCGACACCGTACTGGCTGATCAGTACCCGGCGCCCGGAAAAGGTCCTAGCCGCGCTCGGGCTGCCGAGCGCGGACTGACAGAAGGCGCTCGGCCGAACCCGGGCTGAGATCCGGCCGCCGCGATATTCCGATCTCCCGGGGAGATCAGGCGGCGCAATCCATGCAGATCAGCTGACCGCCGGCCTCGCTGGCCAGCCGGCTCCGATGATGGACCAGGAAACAGCTGGAACAGGTGAACTCGTCGGCCTGCTTCGGGATGACCCGAACCGTCAGTACTTCCTCGGACAGGTCCGCGCCGGGAAGCTCGAACGACTCCGCGGTATCGGATTCGTCGATATCCACGACGGCGGACTGTGCCTCGTTGCGACGAGCCTTCAGCTCCTCCAGCGAATCTTCCGACACATCGTCGGTTTCTGTGCGCCTCGGTGCGTCATAGTCGGTTGCCATGTCGTCTTCCCCTCGTCCTTACTCCGTATATCCCGGACCGGCTCGCGCCACGCCGATTCCTTCCGGAATCGAGGTGCCCCGCACCGCCCCGCCGGTGGTGCACATCACACGTGCACCGGTCACCTATCAGGGCGGATCGTGTAGATCCACTCCGGATAGCGCTCGGTAAACGCAGGACATGCCCTACTTGTTCCCGCGACCGACCACCGATTTCGCCGCTGGTGATTCGATCTGGGCCGCCAGACAATAGCGGACCGCGAGGCAAAAGTCGCAATCAAAACACAGACGATTCGAAACTGAGGGGTAATCGACACCAACCGGGGAACTCGCCGAGACCTTGCGCACTGTGCCCGAGACATTTTCGTAGAGTGTGTTGGTGGTTTCACTGATCACCGAAGGCAGCGCAACGGATCCGCAGGGACGGCCCTTCATCCGGCGGCGCCCGCGGCCCTGGCTCATCATGCTCGGCGTTATGGCGCTGATCTGCACCATTGTGTGGATCAAGGCCCTGACGACGCAGGACGACGACACCACCGCGATGGCCTGCAACTCACCGAGTCCGGCCACCGACCGCGGCGCGGCACAGCCCCCAGCGCTGGGACAGCGGGTCGGGGCGTCACGTCTTCAGGACGTGGAACCCGCCCCGCTCGCCAACAGCAAGGTGCGCGTACTGAACGCGAACAACCAGCGTGGGCAGGCCGCCCACATCGCCTCGCAGCTCGGCGATCTCGGATTCGCGAGTGCGCCCGGAACGCAGTACGGCAACGATTCGATATACGTCAATGGCGACCTGGAATGCACGGGCCAGATTCGATTCGGGGTGAGCGGCCGCGCGGCCGCCGCCTCGGCGCAGTTGGTGGCGCCGTGCGCCGAGCTGATCGAGGATCAGCGCGGCGACGACTCCGTCGATCTGGTACTCGGCTCGCTGTTCCGCGAGCTGCGGCCGAGCAATGACGCCGAAGAGGTGCTGCGGTCGCTGAAGAACCCCGCACCGGGCGGCGGATCCATTGATCTCGATCTGCTCGACGCCGCCCGCACGGCACGCTGCTGAGCAACCCCACCGAACGCCGGGGCCTCATCGAGGCTCCCGGCGTTTCGCCGTATGTCAGCGATCCGGAATCGGTTCGGTGGCACCGATCTTGTCGAACAGCGCGGCCAATTCGACCGCGATGCCCGGGGCCGCGGCGGCCACCAGATCGCCGTCGACGCCGGGGGCGGTAGCGGGCGGCAGGGTCAGCACCGCGCCGGCCTCAGCGGCGATGAGCGCACCCGCACCCCAGTCCCAGGCATTGAGCCCGTGCTCGAAATAGGCATCGACCCGGCCCGCGGCGACATAGCAGAGGTCGAGTGCCGCCGCCCCGAACCGGCGGATATCGCGTACCTGCGGCAGCACCTCCGCGATGAGCGCCGCCTGCCGGGTCCGCCGGTGCTTGCCGTAGGCGAAACCGGTTGCCACCAGTGACATCGACACCGCATCGGCCTCGGTGCACCGCAGGTGTTCGACGGCGCCGTCGGCGTCGACGCTGATAGCACCGAGCCCGAGCCCGGCGCTGTAGGTCACCGCTCGCGCGACATCGACGA
The DNA here is from genome assembly GCF_040654375.1 of Nocardia sp. NPDC050710. Classification (NCBI taxonomy): domain Bacteria; kingdom Bacillati; phylum Actinomycetota; class Actinomycetes; order Mycobacteriales; family Nocardiaceae; genus Nocardia; species Nocardia sp. NPDC050710. Next base: position 800,836 of record NZ_JBFAHV010000001.1, read on the forward strand.
CCGCACCCGCGATCGAGCGGCCGCCACGCATCGCCGCCACCGAGACCGCGTAGCCGGGGACGCCGTAGAGGAAGTTGACGGTGCCGTCGATCGGATCGACCACCCAGTGCACCGCGTCCGGGGCGCCGGCCAGGCTGCCGCCGCCCTCCTCCCCCAGGATCGGATCGCCGGGCCGCTGCTCGGCCAACCGGGCCCGGATCAACTCCTCGGCCTCGGTGTCCACCACGGTGACCGGATCGGTCGGGTGGGTCTTGGTCTGGACGGCGTCGTCGGCGCGCGCACCGGCCGGGCCGAACACCTCGGGGCGGCGGGCGCGCACATGCGCGGCGGCGGATTCGGCGAGATCGACCGCGATGCGGCGCAGCTCTGCCACCTCCTCCGGGGGCAGGTCGACGGATGCGGCAACGACTGACGTGGTGGATTCGGACACGCCCTCCATCGCATCACAGATCCTTCGGGGTGCGCAGTATCGAACTCGCATTACTCTTGTCGTGCACGACACAACGCCGTCGTCGGGCACCTCATCGCCGCCCGTCGTGGGTGAGGCAGTGGGACCGGTGCGACGGCGCTGTCGGCACACCGGCCAGCAGGGGCGTTCGGACGGACGTCCGCACCACGCATACGGAACGAGGGGTTAGCCATGTCCGCTCGGGGGCACGCATTCGGTATCGATATCGGCGGCAGCGGCGTCAAGGGCGCCGCGGTGGATCTGGCCACCGGCGCGTTGGTCCACGAGCGCATCAAGATCCCGACGCCGCGGCCGTCCACACCGCAGGCGGTCGCCGACGCGGTGGCGAAGCTGGTCGCCGAGGCCCAGTGGGATGGCCCGGTCGGCATCACCCTGCCGTCGGTGGTGCTCGGCGGCGTCGCGCGCACCGCCGCCAATATCGATAAGGCGTGGATCGGCACCGATGCGAGAACACTGTTTTCCGCCGTGCTGGGCGGGCGCGAGGTCAGCGTGCTCAACGACGCGGACGCGGCGGGTCTGGCCGAGGACAGGTACGGCGCGGCAAAGGATTTCGCCGGGCTGGTGCTGTTACTGACCTTCGGCACGGGCATCGGCTCGGCGCTGCTCTACCACGGCACGCTGGTGCCCAACACCGAATTGGGCCACCTCGAGATCGGCGGCATGGAGGCCGAGCACCGCGCCGCCGCCTCGATCAAGGACCGGGACGGACTCAGTTATCCGCAGTGGGCGGCGGAGGTCAGTACCGTACTGATCGGTCTGGAGAATCTCTTCTGGCCGACGGTCATCGTCGCGGGCGGCGGCATCAGCCGCGACGCGGATCAGTGGATCCCCCTGCTCACCAACCGAACTCCGGTGCTGCCCGCGCACCTGAAGAACACCGCGGGCATCGTCGGCGCGGCCATGGCCGTCGACGCCGGCCTGGCTCCATGAGGCATCTCCGAAACGACTCGCCCGGGATTTACCGGGCTCACCCCGTCGCGCGCGGCACCGCAATACGCAAGGTGGCCATAGGTACCCTAGTTGGATCGTTACAATGGAACATGCCCGGCGGTGAGCCGGTGAAACCCGACCGGCCCTCCGCCGGTGAAACCCGACAGACCGCTCCGCCGGAACACCACTCTGGCGTGACGCCGCACGAGACCGTCACGAAAGGGCGTACGTGGTAGCCACGACCCGTCAGACCGCCGACTCGGCCGATGCCGACTCCGCAGATGTAACCGAAGCACGGCCGGTCCGCAAGGCTGCCGCCAAGAAGGCCCCCGCCAAGAAGGCCGCCGCGAAGAAGGCGGCGCCCGCGAAGAAGGCCGCCGCCAAGAAGGCGCCCGCGAAGAAGGCGGCCACGAAGAAGGTCGGACCCGACGGCGAGCCCGGCGGCGATGAGGTGCTCGACGACGAGTCGATCGAGATGGAGGATCTCGAAGACCTCGAGGTCTCCGAGGACGACCTCACCGATGACGCCGAAGAGATCGTCGAGGACGCGGCCGAGGAAGCAGCCGACGAGGAGGCCGAGGCCGACGAGCCGACCGCCGCGGACAAGGCCTCCGGCGATTTCGTCTGGGACGAAGAGGAATCCGAGGCGCTGCGGCAGGCCCGCAAGGACGCCGAGCTCACCGCATCGGCGGACTCGGTGCGCGCCTACCTCAAGCAGATCGGCAAGGTCGCGCTGCTCAACGCCGAAGAGGAGGTCGAACTCGCCAAGCGGATCGAGGCCGGCCTCTACGCGGCCGAGAAGGTCCGCGAATGGGCCGAGGCGGGCGAGAAGCTCCCGGTCGCGACACGCCGTGACTTCAACTGGATCGTGCGCGACGGCAACCGCGCCAAGAACCACCTGCTGGAGGCCAACCTTCGCCTGGTGGTCTCGCTGGCCAAGCGCTACACCGGCCGCGGCATGGCGTTCCTGGACCTCATCCAGGAGGGCAACCTGGGTCTGATCCGCGCGGTCGAGAAATTCGACTACACCAAGGGCTACAAGTTCTCCACGTACGCCACCTGGTGGATCCGGCAGGCCATCACCCGCGCCATGGCCGACCAGGCCCGCACCATCCGCATCCCGGTGCATATGGTCGAGGTCATCAACAAGCTCGGCCGCATCCAGCGCGAGCTGCTCCAGGACCTGGGTCGCGAACCCACCCCGGAAGAGCTGGCCAAGGAAATGGACATCACACCGGAGAAGGTGCTGGAGATCCAGCAGTACGCGCGTGAGCCCATCTCGCTGGACCAGACCATCGGCGATGAGGGCGACAGCCAGCTCGGCGACTTCATCGAGGACTCCGAGGCCGTGGTCGCGGTGGACGCGGTGAGCTTCACCCTGCTGCAGGATCAGCTGCAGTCGGTTCTGGAGACGCTGTCCGAGCGCGAGGCGGGCGTGGTCCGTCTGCGCTTCGGCCTCACCGACGGCCAGCCGCGCACCCTCGACGAGATCGGCCAGGTCTACGGGGTCACCCGTGAGCGCATCCGGCAGATCGAGTCGAAGACCATGAGCAAGTTGCGCCACCCCAGCCGCTCCCAGGTGCTGCGCGACTACCTGGACTGAGATATCTCGGCAAGATGTGGCCTGACCTGCGAGTTTGCAGGTCAGGCCACAACTGTTCGACAAGCACAGCGCTGCCAGTCGAGATAGTCGCCGCCGAGTTCGTCCCGATGTTCGCTGCCAAGGGATGGCGGCTCGAAGGATTCCTCTGACGGTGCCCGCACCTCGGGACTGCCACAACCGACGGACGGAGCGATCCCGTGGGGGACGATCCCATTGACGGTCCCCGGAGCGATGATCACGACCGGCAGGCTCACGGGAGGACCGAGCGGTCAGCCGCCGCGCAGGCGTCGCGGAATCACCGCCGAACCCGATCGAGGTCGGGTACCGTCGCGTCATGCTGATCGAGAAGTCGATTGCACCGTCGTTGGACACCCTCCGGCCGACCAAGCCGACCTCGTCGCCCACATTCCCGGTATACGACCATCTCGAGGCAGCGCTCACCAAGGTCGAGCAGCAACCCGACCCGACCGTGGCCCACACCCTCGCCGTCGCGTCCGGCTACGCCTACTCGGACGCCGAGACGGTGTCGACGATGCTCGCGCGGATGGGCCTGACGGGCGCCCACTGCCTGGGGATGCACATGACCGTGGACGCGATGTTCATCCGGTCCACCGCCTACCTGATCCAGAGCAGCGACGGCAGCGTCGTGATATTGGCCTACCGCGGCACAGAACCGACCAACGTGGTCAACTGGCTGACCGACGCCGATGTCCACCCCGACAAGATCGCCTTCCCGTTTCCGAAGCCCCAGGGTGCGGAGGCCGTCGATGCGGACGCGTATGCCGTCCATGCCGGGTTCTACCGCAACGTACGGGCGACCCGGTTCGCGGTGATCGCGGCGTTGAAGCGGGCGCTCGAGGGGCGCTCCGTACTCGACGACGACGAACAAACGCCGATGGAGCCGATGGAGAAGCCGCTGACCACGCTCTACCTCACCGGTCACAGCCTCGGCGGGGCGATGGCCGCGCTCATGGCCGTGATGCTGTCGGTGGAGGAGGAGTACGTCGAGCTCTTCGCGCCGGTGTCCAAGGGCGCATACACCTTCGGCGCACCGATGGTGGGCTCGCCGGAGTTCGCCAAGGCCTGCGCCGCGCACGAATTCCTCGACCGGAACGTGATCCGCTACGTCTACCGGAAGGATGTGGTGCCGCACCTCCCGCCGAGCGACTCCGACGATTTCCAGCACTTCGGACGCGAGTACCGCTACGACCGCAGCGAGTGGAAGGACACCTCCGACGACCCGATCATGCAGATGAGCGACCTCATCGGGCTCGTCGAGCTCCCACTCGGCTTCGTGGCGAGCAAGTTCCGTGGGCTGCGGGGCCTGCCGTTCCGGTTCTCTGTGAACGACCACGGCCCACAGCACTACATCTCGGCCATCACGGCCCTGACCGAAGGCAAGACACTCAACGAATTCGGCGACGCCCATCTGATCCCGGCGAAATGATCTCCTGACACACTCGCCGAGCGGTTCGGCTACTTGGGGTCGGGTTGGTCGAGGTGGTGTCGTATGTGGCCCAATCCAGCGCCAGCCGGACCGGATGTCCGGACGGTCGGTATGGACGCGCGTCCTGTCACCGGCCGGTTATGTTCTAGAGCGGCAGGAGGTGGTGTTTGCGGGGGCCGTGCTGGATGGTCTTTCCGCGGAGCAGGCGCAGTGCTTTGCGGATTTCCAGTCGGGTGTGGGCCGGTTCGATCACCGCGTCGATGTAGCCGCGTTCGGCGGCGGTCCACGGGGTGGCCATGGTGGCGTTGTAGAAGTCGATCAGCTGCCGGCGTAGTGCGGGCCGCTCGTTCTCCGGGACGGCTGCGAGTTGACGGCGCTGGGTCAGGCTGACGGCGGCTTCGGCGCCCATGACGGCAATACGCGCTGTGGGCCAGGCGAGGTTGATGTCGCCGCCGAGTTGTTTGGATCCCATGACGGCGTAGGCGCCGCCGTAGGCTTTGCGGACGATGACGGTGACGATCGGCACGGTGGCTTCGGTGACGGCGTAGAAGAATCGGCCGCCGCGTTTGATGACGCCGATCTTTTCCTCTTCGACGCCGGGCAGGACCCCCGGAGTGTCGACGACGAAGACCAGCGGGAGTCCGAAGGCGTCGCAGAGCCGGATGAAGTGCGCGGCTTTGTCCGAACAGCGGGCGTCGATCGCCCCGCTGGCGACCAGCGGCTGGTTGGCGATCACGCCGACGCTGCGGCCGTCGACCCGTGTGAAGCCGGTGATCAGGTTGCGGGCGGCGGCATCGCCGACTTCGTGGAAGTCGCCGTCGTCGAAAATCCTTGCCAGGATGTCGTACATGTCGTATCCGGCCCGGTCAGAATCGGGAATGATTGTATTCAGTTCCCGGTCGCTGTCGGTGAGGCCGGGCTCGAGGCCAGGATTCACCACGGGTGGCTGGTCGAAGCAGTTGGACGGCATGAAGCTCAGATAGTTACGCGCCCAGGCGAATGCCGCGCGTTCGTCGGCGGCGACGTGGTGGATATTGCCGTTCTGGGCTTGGTTGAACGCGCCACCGAGCTCTTCGAGAGTCACCTCCTCACCGGTGGTCTCGTGGATGATGTCAGGTCCGGTCACGAACATGTAGGCGGATTCTGTCGCTATCAGCACGTCCGTGTTGATCGGTGAATAGACTGCCCCCGCAGCACATTTGCCCAGCATCAACGACACCTGCGGCACTGCGCCGGACATGCGTAGTTGCCGTCGGCTCAGGGCCGCGTACCAGGCGAGCGAGGTCGCGGTGTCCTGTACCCGCGCACCACCGGAATCGTTGATCGCAAGGAATGGGCACCCGACATCGGCCGCCAAGTCCATCGCTGCGGCAACCTTGCGCCCGAACATCTCCCCGATCGATCCGCCATACACCGTCTGATCGTGCGAAATCACCACTACCGCACGCCCATCGACCGTTCCCCGGCCGGTGACAACGCCGTCGCCGTAGAGGGCGTCAGCACGTCCAGGTTGCCGCACGAGCGCACCTACTTCGATGAAACTACCTGGATCCAAGAGCATTTCGATGCGGTCGCGCGGGCTGGGAATGTTCTTCGCGGCGCGTTTGGCGATTCCTGCCGCCCCTGTCGGTTCGTGTGCTGCTGCCAGATTCTGTTGCAGTAGAGCGAGTCTCGCGCCAGTCGTCTCCACAGATGGTTCCTCCCTCGAACCGGGCTGCCGGTTTCACCTTCAAGGGCCGACCCTAGCCGGAATAGACGAGTGCACAACTATGTGTACTGCAATAGACTCAGAGGTCGTGTCGTCTACAGCAATACACCGCGATGCAACGAGCTACCAGGCGCGAGCCGGCCGTGTACTCGAGGAACACACCAGGGCGATGATCGCCGCCGCCGCCGAGCAGGTGATGATGGACAGAATCACCACACCGCATCCGGGCAGTTCCATCGAACGGCTCACGCTCGCCGATGTGTGCAGCAGTGCCCGTGGATACATTCGACGCGACGGCACCGAGGGCCCGATCCCGAAGGCCACCATGTGGAAGCACTTCAAAACTCTCGAAGCGCTCGCCGCCGCGGTCATCGTGAACCTGACAGCCGACAATCGGCCGGTACCGGATCAGATCGCAGCGCTCGCCGCGCGAGGCGAACACGCCGGCATCCGGGTCGACAGGGTCGATGCGCAACGATTGGAAGCGCGATTCTCCGCCCGGCACTACGACATCGCTCGTATGGAAGAACAGTTCGACCACGCATCGACCCGCAATGAGCACTCCGACATGCTGTTCTGGGCAGCGGAACTGGCCGAACGCCACCTGCAACAACGGCGCCGTGGGAATCAGCAACCGGTGGTCGCGGCCCGCGACTGGGCGCGCCGGGGGATCGCCCTGGTCGATCCAGCAGCGCGCCTGGATTGCATGATGGGGATACGCTGCACCCGCGCAGCGGCAGCCGCCGAATCGACCCTGTGCAAGAAACCCGTCTACGAGCCCACCGGGCTGAGCCGGATCCGGTCCATCAAAGAAACCGAGATGGGCTTCGCCGACGCTCTCGGCTGGCAGTTGCACCACGAACTGGCGCGATTCCACGCCGAACATGCCCGCGCGCTCAGCGAAGAAGATCCTGACCGCGAAATGCGAGCGCATCACACGATCACCACCACGCTGATCGAGCTGTGTAGCCCCAACCCAAGCATCGCCCGGGAGCCACAAGACACCCTGCGGGCATACGAACTCGCCGATGTCATCGTCGGATTGCGCCGAATCCACCTTGCCTATGCAACCCATCCCGAACACCAGCAGCTGTACGCCGCGATCTTCGGTGAAGATATGGATAACCCGACACGAAAGTTGTTGGCCTGCTTCCCCTCAACCACCGGTGAACGCCACCGCCACGAAGGCAACATCCGCGCGCTACTGCGCCTCGCCGATCTCACCAGCCGGTTCGACCGACCCGACCCGACCGCTGAATTCGACCGCATCGGTTCGACCGTGGAGAACTACGAACAGGCGGCTATCGACCTGCTCCGAACCGCAGAATACGGCATCATCCGCGACATCCTCGTTGCGCGCTACCTGACAGCGAAAGCGCAATCCCTCGGAATAACGAACGAGCCTGCCAAGCGCATAGGCGCCGACCGAACCGGCCACTCCCTTGTTCATCCTCACCCAGCGGTACTGATCCAAGCCGCCATCCAGTTCTACGACCACACCGCCGCCGCAAGCCCACGCGGCGCCAGCGGCATTCTTCGCACGTGGGCCGCCAACGCCAGCACCGACCTGAAACGCGCAGACCCCTCGCGAAGCGCAACCAGCACCGCACCCGCGCCACCCGTCAGCGAATTCGACACCATCGCCAAAGCGATCAACGACCTCGTGCTGATCACCATCAGCCGCCGAAACCGCTTCACCGACAACGAAATCGAACATCTCATCGACCTGATCGACCCCATGTACTACTACATCACCTCTGGTCGCAACTGAACAACCAACAGACTGACCGACGCTCGATCCGCCACGACTCGGACATGTGCACATGCGGCATCGAGCAGTTCAACTCCGCACGCATGCTGGCAATAGTTATAGATAGTGAGCTGTAAGGCCGCTTCCCGCGCGGTTAGAAACAGTCGGGCGAACCCTGACCCGAGACACCTCGGACCGACCGTGCCCAGGGGAGTACGCCACGAAGTCGACGGTTTGAGTAAGGACCGCCCAGTCAGCACGTTGCTGTAGTGCGGTGGATACGGCAGTTCGCGAAGTTTGTGCCCGCTGCACCCCCAGCAACGGCACCTCCTCCCGGCGGGCCGCATCCGACCAGGCGAGGCTGTCCGAACTCGCCAACAACGAACCACAGGCGCCCGAACCCGAACGGTCACGCCGTAGTGCCAGCAGTACCACGGGGCACTTGGCGCTCATCGGATTGCGTTCACTCCAGGATATCGGCAGGCACAGCGCTTGTTGATGACGCCGAATTTCTTTGGAGGGGCATAGCATTCACACGTTCATAATGCGACGACTACTATCGGCTCCATGTTTCGGGGGGCCGCATTCACTGCGGTGTGTGCTGTTTCGATACTTCTCAGTGGATGTGGGCAGGTGGTCGCAGGACGACCCGGTCCCGAACCCGGTGCGGTCGGTGTCGCCGCGACGGCGCCGTCCACCACCCCCGCGGGCGATCGGGTCCCGCTGCGTGTGCTCGCGGGTGAGTGGACTGGTTCGTATTTCTGTTCACAGGGCGAGACGGCCCTGACGTTGACGCTCGACCCGCCGGACGGCGCCGGCTCGCGTGCTGTCTTCGGCTTCGGCCCCTCCCCGGCGAATCCCGGGATCCCGATCGGCGCCTTCGAGATGGGCGTGGGCTATCTGCACAATGTCCTGACCTTCACCCAGCGGCGCTGGATCACCCGGCCCGGTGACTACCTGATGGTGGATCTGGTCGCCGACGACGTCTCGCCCTCCCATCTCAGCGGCCGGGTGACCGGCCCGGGATGCACCATCTTCCAGGTGACCCGCCGCATCTGATGAGCGCACCGGCGTATGTCATTCAGACCCAAAAAGTGTTGTGCCGCCGACACACTTGATGCGTGAGCGCTGTTCTGCAACAGATTCTTCCGCTGGCCGGTGTGATGCTCGGCGCGGGCGCGACCTACGCGGTGACCGCATTGAACGAACGCGCCAAGTGGCGACGGATGCAGAACACGCGGTGGGACGACCGGCGGCTGGCCGCCTACAGCGAATACGGTAACGCCCTCAAGAAATTGGTGACCGTGTCCTATCAGCTCGCGGCCGCGCGCGGATATCCGGCGGCCACCCAGCCGATCGATCTCGATATCGGCCTCCGGGTACTCGCCGAGACGGAGGTCGAGCGCTCCATCAAGTGGGAGACGATGCTGCTGCTCGCCTCGCCGGAAGCTATTGCGGCAGCGCGGGATTGGCACACGGCCGCGTGGGCGCTCGGCCATGTGGCACAGGGGCGGGCGGTGGACCACGAGGTGTATACGCGGCTCTACGAGAATATGGGACGTCGCCGCAACGAGTTCTACAAGTGCGCGCGCATCGATCTGGGCGTCGGCAGCGGCGTACTCCCGGCCGAACACGAAGCCTGGTTGATCGGCTGGGCGCAGTCGGTTCCGACACCCGAAAACCCTTAGGCCACTAACCAATTTCACTTTCAACTAAACCCGAAAGTGATGGAGGCCACCTACCGGAATCGGCTTTCGCAGCGCGGTTCGGCCACCCCTGCCGTATCGTCTGAGCCTCTACAAGTTTCAGTTACGCCGGGCGGCCTCGTCCGGCAGTGGGGTTTTGTTGTGCTAGACATTTACCACTTCAGTTACGGGTGGTTGACACCCCTACTGGCCTACGCCATGTCCTTTACGGGCTCGCTTCTCGGGTTGCAGTGCACCGCCCGGGCCAGAACGGGTCAGGGCCGTGCCGGGTGGCTCGCCCTGGCCGCCGTCTCCATCGGCGGCACCGGCATCTGGGTCATGCATTTCATTGCGATGCTCGGGTTTTCGATCAAAGGCGCGCAGATCCGCTTCGACGTGCCGCTCACCCTGCTGAGCGCGCTCACCGCGATCGTCGTGGTCGGGCTCGGGCTGTTCCTGGTGATCACCCCGCGTCCGACGCTGTTCGCGTTGCTGGCGGGCGGCACCGCCACCGGCCTCGGCGTGGGTGGTATGCACTACACCGGCATGTACGCGATGAAGACGACCGCCACCATCAGCTACGACATGCGCCTGGTCGTGTTGTCGTTGGTGATCGCGGTGGTGGCGGCCACGGTGGCGCTCTGGTTCACGTTGCGCGTCAGGGGTTTTGTCCCCACCATCGGCGCGGCACTGATCATGGCTGTCGCGGTGTGCGGCATGCACTACACCGGCATGTCGTCGATGCACGCGCACCACAGCGGCCATCACGCTGCCCCCTCCGGCGTCGACGGGCTCCAGTTGCTGGCCCCGCTGATCGTGGCGATCAGCATCGTGACCATGCTGCTGCTCATCAGCATCAGCCTGACCTCGATCGAACGCGATATCGAGCTACCACCCCTGCGTCCCCCCACCCTGCGCCCCACGGGCGACGATGTGGCCCCGCCGCCCATCGCGAAAGCGCCACTACTGCAACCTGTTTCAACCCCGATCGAGCGGCCCGAACCCGAGCAACCCGATCACTGGGTGGGCACGGACTCGCCGACCACGCCGTACTGGCCGACCACCCGCCCGGTACCCCGCCGTCGCTGAGAAGAGGTGACGTCGCAGGCGTCGCTATCCGGTCTCGACCGCGACCACCTCTCCGGAGCCGAATGCGTCGGCGCGTGAGGTGTCCTTCAGGTCGACACCGGAGCGGCCCAGCGCGCGGGCACCGAAAACCAACCCCGCCACCACTTTTGCCGCCTGCTCGTAGCCCAGGCCCTCCGGTGGATGGATATTGGAAATGCAGTTGCGGTCGGCGTCGGTGCGGCCGGGGCGCGGTAGGTGGGTCAGATAGATGCCCAGACTGTCGGCCACCGACAGGCCGGGGCGTTCACCGATGAGGACCACCACGGTGCGCACGTCCATGGTTTCGGCGATATGGTCGCCGAGTGCCACGCGAGCCTGGGTCGCGATCACCGGTGCCGCGAGCGAATAGTGCGGCGCCAGCTCCTCGACCAATGCCGCGAGCATGGCGGGCCCGTGATCGGTGAGGGCGCGCGGCGAAAGCCCGTCAGCCAGAACGAATCCGATATCGGCCCCACTGCGCGGAATGTCGGCAGGCTCCCCCGCCGCGGGCAGCCGCCCCAGATCGGGCCTGCGCAGATATTCGGCACGATGGGCGGCCCGGCTACGCACATGTACGGCGGGCCCGAGCCCGAGTGCAGCGACCCGGTGGGCCAGCTCCGCCACCGCGAGCGGGGTGTGCACCGCATCCCGCGCCGCCGCATGCGCCGCGCGGAACTCCAGCACCCGCGCCGTCGGCAACGCATCCCCGGTCCGCCCGAGCCCGATCCGAGCCTGGGTCGTCCGGCGCAACTCCCGCCAGAATCCCTGCTCCGCAGAATCGATCGCGGTGGGCACCGGATGCGCCGCGCTCATCGCGCACCCGCCAGGGCTCGCAGTGGTGAGGACAGCGGTTCGACCGGGCGGATCCGGCCGGTCCCGTCGAGCATGCCCAAACCGGCCAGCCAGGACTCGAATTCGGGGGCGGGGCGCAGGCCGAGCACGCGGCGGGCGTAGAGCGCGTCGTGGAAGCTGAGGCTCTGATAGCCGAGCATGACATCGTCGGCGCCGGGCACTGCGATAACGAACGCGACACCCGCGGCGCCCAGCAGGGTGAGCAGCGTGTCCATATCGTCCTGGTCGGCTTCGGCGTGATTGGTATAGCAGACATCCACGCCCATGGGCAGGCCGAGCAGTTTGCCGCAGAAGTGGTCCTCGAGCCCGGCGCGGATGATTTGTTTACCGTCGTAGAGGTATTCGGGCCCGATGAATCCGACAACGGTGTTGACCAGCAGTGGGTCCAGGTCACGACAGACCGCGTAGGCGCGGGCTTCCAGGGTCTGCTGGTCCACGGGCTTGCCGCCGCTGCCCAGGTGCGCACCCGCCGAGAGCGCCGAGCCCTGACCGGTTTCCAGGTACATGACGTTATCGCCGACGGTGCCGCGTCGTAGCGACCGGCCCGCCTCGTTCCCCTCGCGCAGCAGTGAAAGATTCACGCCGAACCCGGCATTCGCGCCCTCGGTACCGGCTACGGACTGGAACACCAGGTCCACCGGCGCACCGGTCTCGATCAGCCGGATGGTGGTGGTGATGTGGGAGAGCACGCAGGACTGGGTCGGAATGTCGAACCGTACGCGCACCTCGTCGAGCAGGTGCAGCAGATCCGCGGTGGCCTGCGGCGAATCGGTGGCCGGATTGATGCCGATGACCGCATCGCCGCAGCCGAGCAGCAGCCCGTCCAGCACCGCCGCGGCGATGCCGCGCGGATCGTCGGTGGGATGGTTCGGTTGCAGCCGGGTGCCCAACCGCCCGGGCAGTCCGATGGTGCTGCGGAATCCGGCCGTCACTTCGGCCGCGCGGGCGACGGCGATCAGATCCTGGTTGCGCATGATCTTGCTGACCGCGGCAACCATCTCCGGTGTCAGGCCGGATGCGACCGCCCGCAATGTGGCCGCGGGCGCGCCGCCATGCTCCCCCGCCGCGACGGCCAGCAGCCAGTCTCGCAGCCCACCCACGGTGAGATGTGAAATCGGTTGAAAGGCAACCCGATCGTGGGTATCGATAATGAGCCGGGTGACCTCGTCGGTTTCATAGGGCACCACCGGATGGTCGAGGAATTCGGTCAATGACACCTCGGCCAGCGCCCACTGCGCCGCGGCCCGCTCGGCATCGGAGCCCGCAGCGCAGCCCGCGAGTTCATCACCGCTGCGCAGCGGGGTCGCCTTCGCCAGCAGTTCCACCAGTCCGTCGAATTCGTAGGTGACTCCGCCCAAATGCTGCACGTAACGCGTCATTCGAGCTCTTCCTCGGCGCGCGCCAGCACCGCGAACTCCTCGTCCGGGGAGTCGGCGACCAACCGGTGCCGACTGTAGAGGCCGAAGTAGAGCATGAAGGCGCAGAATGCGGCGAGTGTCCAGCCCGCGGCGACCGGGTCGACCAGGAAGGTCGCCACCACCGCGGCACACGCGATGGCCAAGGCAAACGCGGTGGTGCCAATGCCGCCCGGTGTGCGATAGGGCCGCGCCATATCCGGCTCCCGCACCCGCAGCACGATATGGCTGATCATCATCAGCACGTAGCTCACCGCGGCCCCGAAGACCGCCATATTCAACAGCATCGCGCCCTTGCCGGTCAGTGACAGCGCGAATCCGAGGGCACCGGGCACGATCAGCGCCAGCACCGGAGCCTTGCGGACGTTGGTCACCGACAGGCGGGTCGGCAGGTAACCCGCCCGGGATAGCGCGAAGGTCTGCCGAGAGTAGGCGTAGACGATCGAGAAGAAGCTCGCCACCAGCCCGGCCAGGCCGATGTAATTCACCGCCTTGGCCGCCGCACCGTCGCCGAGCGCCTCGACCAACGGATTGCCCGAGCTCGAAATCGCCTGCGCGCCGACCGCACCGGTGGCCAGGAACAACACCGCCGCACCGGTGACGATCAGCAGCAGCATGCTGACGATGATGCCCTTGGGCACATTCTTCTCCGGCTCGCGCGCTTCCTCCGCGGCCAGCGGCACGCCCTCGACCGCTAGGAAGAACCAGATCGCGAACGGTATCGCGGCCCAGATGCCGAACAGCCCGAACGGCAGGAACGACGAAGAGCCGACGGCGTTCGGATCGGCGGGGATATCGGTGAGCTTCCCCGCGTCGAACATCCCCCACGCCGAGATCGCGAACACCAGCAGACCGACCAGCGCGATCGCCGTAATGACGAACATCGCCTTGAGCGCCTCCCCCGCTCCGGTCAGGTGCACGCCGATGAACAGCGCGTAGACGGCCAGATACACCCACCAGCCGTCGGTGATCCCGAACAGATTCAGCGATTCGACGTAGGCCCCGATGAAGGTGGCGATGGCGGCGGGCGCGATCGCGTACTCCAGCAGCACCGCGGTACCGGTCGCGAATCCACCCCACGGTCCGAGGGCCCGCCGAGCGAAGGTGTAGCCGCCACCCGCCGCGGGCAGCGCGGCCGACAGTTCGGCCATGCCGAGCACCATCGCCAGGTACATGGCCGCGATCAGCACGAACGCGACGAGTAGGCCACCGAACCCGCCCTCGGCCACCCCGAAGTTCCAACCGGAGAAATCACCGGAGATCACATAGCTGACACCGAGACCGGCGAGCAGCAGCCAGCCCGCGGAGCCCGAGCGCAGCGTCCGCTTCGCCAGATAGTCGTCCCGCGCCGTGGTTCCGGTCGCCGGTGCGTCATCAATCGTCATAGTGGGTCCGCACTCCTCCGCCACTGAATTGGTCAGTGGACCAATTCTTGGGGGCGAATGTTGCCCACGCGTGAAACGAGGTTACGGACAAACCGCCGGGTCCGTGACGCGGCACACAGGGCTGGCGGGTCGCGCTGCGACGCCGGGCAATCGCGCGGCACACTCGTCACCGTCGTTACCTCCGCCGCGAGCCGACTGCACTCGCCCTGGACCGAGACCGTCGACCTGCGTGCGGAAGTGCGCACGGCATGGGCTCGGCTGCGCGCGCCGCGGCTGATGTGGCGGATCCTCCCGGCCGTGCGGCGTCACCTGTCGGCCGCGCCGGCGTCCACCGCCTACGCCTTCACCCTGTTCGTCACCTGGTGGACCCTGCGCGGGGTCGGCGATGTGGTCGAGCGCAGGCTGATCCTGTCCGCGTCGACGAATCTCTACAACATGCAACACAATCCGGTTCAGGTGCTGGTCGCCTCGGCGTTCTGGACCGAGGGCGGATTTCCCTGGATCACCATCGCGGAATTCCTGATCGTGATGGCGGCCGCCGAGCGCTGGCTGGGCACCGCCCGCTGGATTCTGCTGTTCGCCACCGGCCATATCGGGGCGACGCTGCTCACCGTCACAGGTATCGATCACGCCATCGACCGCGGCATCATCCCGGTTCGGATGGCGCTGGCCGCGGATGTCGGCACCAGTTACGGATTCACCACCGTGCTCGCCGCCATGGCATTCCGCTTCCGCGGCCGTGTGCGAGTGCTGTGGGCGGGCATCATCGTGGCCTCGCTCATCGGCGCGCTCTGGGTGGGACCGACCTTCACCGACTACGGCCACCTGTGCGCAGCGGTGATCGGACTGCTCGTGGGCGCGTGCGCGTCCACCTTCTGGCATCGCATCGAGCGGGCGCGGGCCCGGCGCGACGGCGCGACGACCACCACTTCGGTGCCGAGTTCGGATGATTCGGCGGCCACCGCCGAGTGAATCGATCAGCTCGCGACGGCGGGCCCGGTACGCCGCTCCACGAATTCGACGACCGGCTCCACCACCCGCGCCGCGATCGGCCCCAGCACGGCCATCGCCAGCACATAGGTGGAGGCGAGCGCGGCCAGCTCGCCGTCGACGGCGCCCATACTCACCGCCAATCCCGCGATGACGATGGAGAATTCACCGCGCGCCACCAGCGCGGCGCCGGTGCGAGCCCGGCCCATATGGCGGATCCCCTGTTTGCTCGCCGCCCACCAGCCGGTGCCGATCTTGGTCAGCAGAGTGAGCACCGCGAGCGCGATCGCCCAGCCGAGAACCGGCGGGATGGCCATCGGGTCGGTGCTGAGTCCGAAGGCGACGAAGAAAATGGCGGCGAACAGATCGCGCAACGGCTCCAGCAGTTTCACCGCCTCGTGCGCGGTGGACCCGGAGATCGCGATACCGAGCAGGAATGCGCCGACCGCCGCCGACACATTCAGCGCCGAGGCCGCACCCGCCACCAGCAGCGCCGCGCCGAGCAGCTTCAGCAGGAATACCTCGTTATCGGAGCTGTCCACGATCGCCGAGACGTAGCGGCCGTAGCGCAGCGCCACCATCAGCACCACGGTGACGGCAATCAGGGCCAGGCAGAGCACTTTCAGCCCGGCGAACAGGCTCAGCCCGGCCAGGATCGTGGTCAGGACGGGCAGGTACACCGCCATCGCCAGATCCTCGAAGACCAGGATGGACAGGATCACCGGGGTCTCGCGGTTACCCAGTCGCCCCAGATCGTTGAGCACCTTGGCGACGATGCCGGAGGACGAAATGTAGGTGACTCCGGCCATGGCGATCGCGCCGTTGAGCCCCCAGCCGAGGATGAGCGCCACCACCGCGCCCGGTGTCGCGTTCGCGACGATGTCGACCAGCCCCGCCGCCCAGGACCTCCGCAGCCCGGTCATCAATTCGGCGGCGGTGTATTCCAGGCCGAGCAGCAGCAACAGCAACACCACGCCGATTTCGCTCGCCAGATGACTGAATTCGCTGGCGGCGCCGAGTTGGATTAGACCGCCTTGACCGAAGGCGAGTCCGCCGAGCAGGTATAGCGGGATCGGTGACATGCCGAAACGACCCGCCACCCGCCCCAGCATTCCCAGGGCGAACAAAACCGCTCCGAGCTCTAGTAGGGCGAGCGCGGTAGTGGTCACCGGTTCAACCGTGGGACAGAATTTTCGCGGCGGCGTCCAAGCCGTCGGGGGTGCCGACCACGACGAGGACATCGTCGGCGGTGAAGGTGAAATCGGGTCCGGGCGAGGGATGTAACTGTCCCGCGCGCATTACCGCGACAATCGATGCCTTGGTGCGGGTGCGCATTCCGGTTTCGCCGAGGGTGCGCCCCTCATAGGGCGAGTCCATGGCGATGGGCAGTTGCCTGGTGGTGATGCCGGGCAGGTCGCGGTGGTCCTCGCGCAGCTTCGCCACCAGCTGGGGTGCGCCGAGGAGGTTGGCGAGCACCGCGGCTTCGTCGGTAGTGAGCGGGACCTGCGCGGCGCACGAGTCCGGATCGTCCAGTTTGGAGACGATCAGATCGATGCCACCGTCGCGGTGATCCACCACGCCGATGCGGCGGCCGGAGCGCGCCTGGAAATCCTTGCGTACCCCGATCCCGGGCAGTGCGGTGACATCGACGTTCACCTCTCCACCCTAGCTCTCGGGGCACCCCAATTGCCGAACAGCCCGCCGAGCGCGCCGCAGCGAGGACGAATCCAGCGAAGGCCAGCGCCCAACCGAGCGTGGGTCATCACTTCGGCGGACCCGTGTGCGCGCGGGCGTGTGCTGTGATGGGTCGGTGAAGCAGTGGGCCGCGCTGTCTGCGACCGCACAGGATGTGCTGGTCGCCCTCTCCACGTTCGCCTTCGGCGCTGTGCTCTTTGTTTCCGGGCTCTATCCGATGGCCGGCGCGAGCACCGACCCGCCGCTGACCAGCCGGTTCGCGGTGCTGGGGCTCCTGAGCTGCGTCTCGCTGCTGCGCAGGCGCACCCCGCTGCTCGCGCTGGTTCTCGGGCTCATCCCGTTCGGCATCGACCTGGTGCTCGGTGCGACGGTCCCCATCTGGATCCTCTATTCGGATCTGATCTACGCGGCCGTCCTCTACGGATCCCGGGTGCGATCCCGGATCGTGGTGTATGTCTGCGCCGTGCTGTCGGCCGCGGTGACGGTGGCCATCTTCGTGGGGACCGGGGACTGGCGGGCGCTGGTGCTGACGGTCGCCGCCGTATTCGCCTTCGTCGGCACCCCGATCTGGTGGGCGCTGTCGGTGCGCACGCACAAGGAGATCGCCGATGCGGAACGCGTACGGGTGCAGGCGATGTCGCTGGTCGCGGAGTTGGATCGGCGGGCCGCGATCGCGGATGAACGCAAGACCATGGCCCGCGATCTGCACGATGTGATCGCCGGACATCTGTCGGCCATCGCGATCCAGTCCGAGGCGGCGCTCGGGGTGGCCGCACGTCGCGATATCGACCCGGCGGTGGCCGGGATCATCGCCTCGATCCGGTCCAATAGCGTGAGCGCATTACAGGAAATGCGGACCATGATCGGGTTGCTCCGCGACGACAGCGCCGACGAGGACGTCGCCGCACCCCGCGGGCTGGCGCAACTGCCCATCTTGGTCGACGCGGCCCTGGCCGCGGGAATCACCGTCCGAGTGCGGGATTCGCGCGACGGGACACGCCTGGCGAGCGCGGTCGATCAGGCCGCCTACCGCATCGTCCAGGAGGCGTTGACCAATGCGATGAAGCACGCACCGGGGCAGGAGGTCGATATCGCGGTCGATACCGATATGTCTACGGTGACCGTATCGGTGCGCAATCCACTGACCGCCGCGAACCATTCGCTCGAGCGAGCCGACGCACCGAACCGGCGCGGCCTGATGAATATGCGCGAACGCGCCGCCGCCCTCGGCGGCAGTTTCGCCGCCGGACCCCGCGCGGGCGGCTGGGAGGTCCGTACCACCCTGCCCGTCTCTCCTCACGAAAGACCGGAGGTGCCGTGACCATTCGGGTGCTGATCGCCGACGACCACGGCGCCATCCGGGCCGGGCTCCGGATGATTCTCGACAACGCCGAGGGCATCGAGGTCGTGGGCGAGGCCGCGGACGGGGATATCGCGGTAACCCAGGCCAGGGCGCTGCACCCGGATGTGGTCCTGATGGATGTGCGGATGCCCGGCGTCGACGGCATCACCGCGACCGAGCGGATCACCGCCGACGGATTGGCCCGGGTTTTGATCCTGACCACCTTCGACCTGGACGAGTACGTCTTCCGGACCCTGCGCGCGGGTGCCTCCGGATACGTGCTCAAATCCACTTCCGGTCAGGCTCTGGTGGATTCGGTGCGCGCGGTCGCGGCGGGTGACGGCGTGCTCGCGCCCGAGGTGACCCGCGCGGTGATCTCCGCGTTCGCCTCGTCGACCGACGATTCGGCGGGAACGACTCCCGACGGGCTCGCCGATCTCACCGAACGCGAGCGCGAGGTCCTGGACTGCCTCGGCGAAGGTCTGTCCAACGCGCAGATCGCGGCGCGGCTGTTCATCGGCGAGACAACGGTGAAAACCCATGTGTCACGGGTGCTCACCAAACTCGGTGTGCGATCCCGGGTTCAGGCCGCGATCGTGGCACGGGAGGCACGGGAGCGTTGAGGTTCGGAGTCCCTCGGGGTCCAGCGGCGCGAACGTACCGTCCGGTCCGGGCTGGAACTCGACGACCGCGGTGACCGCGCCGACCGGTAGCGGTCCGTATAGATGCGGGAACAACATCGACTCCGGATCCGTCGGCACGCCGGGCTCCCACTCGATCGGCGATCCCACCCGGGCCGGATCGATGCGCAGCAGCACCAGATCCCGGCGTCCGGCGAAGAGCCGGTTGGCGGGCAGATGCGCCTGCTGCGGCGCGGAGAGGTGGATGAAGCCGACCTCATCGAGCGTCGATGGCCGATACTCGCCGATTTGCCGAGCGGTCAACCACTCCTCGAGGGTGCAAATGTGAACAAACGTGTGAGTGTCGTGGATCACGGGTAATCTCCCGGTAGACAACTGGATCGGCCGGATCGAGGCGTGAACGAGGATGTGTGGATTGCCTGACCAGAGATGTTCGCCTGTAGCGAAATCGCAGGTCATGTTATCGAAAACACACTGAATCATTCGCGGGAACAAAGCCCCCGTCCCGAACGTCTGACAGAGTAGTCATACCACTGCTGGGAAGTAGCGGTAGCGAGCCTCGCGGAGTGACCACGGGGCCCCACACCAGGTGAACGGACTGTAGTGCCGGGAGCCAGGACGGAGGAGTCATGCCAGGAACCCTGACAAGCACCCCACTGACCGCGGTCGATCGTTGCGACCGCTGCGGGGCGGCGGCACGAGTGCGTGCCACCCTGCCCGCAGGTGGAGAGTTGCTCTTCTGCCAGCACCACGCGAATGAACACATGGACCGATTGCGTGAGCTCGAAGCCGTGATCGACACGGAGTCCGCTCCCGCCCTCTGAACCACCGTTTTTCGCGTCCCGACACAACAGCATCGAATAACAGAACAGCACTTCCCGGCAGCGGGCGACCAAGTCGCCCGCTGTCGGCATATTCACCGAGGCCGGATCGCCGGTCAGTCGGCCGATCCGGCCACCTCGGCGAAGATCCCGTCCAGCAGGCGGTTCAGGCCGAATTCGAAGGCGTCGTCCGGGTCGGCGGGCGCCTGGTAATACTCGCCGACCGCCGCGCCCACCCGCGACGACAGCGGGAACTCGGCGACCGGCATGAGCTGATCGAGCAGCGGACCGTGCTCCTCCCACCACTGCGCGTCGCTGCGTTGTGCCGCGCCGCGCACTGCGGCGATGGCCATGCGGGCATTACCAGCGGCGAACTCGGACAGCACCGCGATCACCCGATCCATGTCCAGATCCGAGAGCCCGATCCCGTCGATGGCGGCCAGCTGCCGCTCATAACGGAGCATCCGTCCCGGGCCGAGGACCAGTCGCCACGGCGAGATGTCCAGCAGCCAGGGATGCGCGAGGAGTTCCGAACGCACCTGGCGTGCGATCGCGCCCATCCGGTCCCGGGGTGCGGCGTCGGCGGGGATCGGCGCGTCGTGCGTCGCGACCGCGTCGACCATCAGCACGGCCAGCGCCTCCTTGCTCGGCACGTAGGTATACAGGCTCATCGGCCGCAGCCCCAGCTCCGCGGCGACCGCGCGAATCGACACCTTCTCGTACCCGTCCCGATCCGCGAGTGCGACCGCGGCCGCGACCACGGCGTCCACGCTGACCTTCTGCTTCGGCCCGCGACCGCCGGCGCGCGGCGGCACCGCATGCCGCCACAGCAGTTCCATCAGCTGTTTCGCCTCGCCGGTACCTGTGTCGTCGGCCACTCTTCCCCTCGGAAATAATTCGGTACAGTGTACGTTGTTACGTTACTCCGTACACTATACGACGATCAAGGGGTCCGCTCTGTCCAGCACACAGGCCACGTACCTGCCCGACCGCCACATGTTCGCCCTGTGGACCTGGAACGACCACACCGCCGGACGCGCCCCCGGCCTCGGCGAGCGCGAAACCATCGGCCTCGCGATACCCATCGGTCCGCGCGGCGCGATCGAGATCGCCGATGTGGACTGCGCGCTGATCTCCCCCGATACACTCGCGAACCTCGCCGTCGGCGCGGCGGCGAACGGAGATTCGGCGAACACCGCTGGCGGGCACGACGATTCGCCGACCGCAATCGATCCGGTGCCGAGCAGCGCCCCCTTCGCCGATCCGGGACCATCCCTGCTGGTATGGCGGCGGGTGCTGGGCGGGGACGAGCAGATCACGCAACTCCCGATCGCGGCCCATGCGGTGCCCGATGCGGTCGGCACGTCGGTCGTCTCCGGCGAGCGGGCGCTGCGAGTGCTGCGCACGACGCAGGCGGTGGCATCGGAATTGAGCGCGACACTGCGCGCGGAGCTACGGCCCTATCAGGCGCGGGGCGTGGGATGGCTGCGGGAGACGACCGCAACCTTCGGCGGGGCGGTGCTGGCGGATGAGATGGGGCTCGGAAAGACGGTGCAGACCATCGGATTTCTGCTCGACCGCGCGGCTACGGGATCGCAACTCGTCGTCTGCCCGACCTCGCTGGTCGGCAACTGGGCGCACGAGATCACGCGTTTCGCGCCGGAGCTACGGCCGATCGTGTGGCGCGGCGCGGAGCTGGACGCGCCCGCGGGCACGGTGGTGGTCGTCGGGTATCCGACGTTACGACTACACGGCCACCTCCTCACCGAACAGACCTGGGCGACCGCGATTTTCGACGAGGCGCAGGCACTGAAGAATCCGCGCACCCAGGCGTCCAAGGCGGCGCGGGCGCTCACCGCGACGGCCAAGGTCGCGCTGACCGGCACCCCCGTGGAGAACCACTTGGAGGAGCTGTGGGCGCTGCTCAACCTGGTCACACCCCAGCTGTTCGCGCACCGCACGCAGTTCCGGCGCCGCTTCGTCCGGCCCATCGGCGAAGGTTCGGCCACCGCGGCGGCCCGGCTGCGCGACGCCGTCGAACCGGTGCTGTTGGGGCGCAAGAAGATCCAGGTCGCCGCCGCGCTTCCGGAGAAGATCCACAGCGATCTGCTCTGCGATCTCACCGCCGAGCAGGAGAAGCTCTACGACCAACTGCTCGATCACGCCGTCGACGACGGTTTCGGCTCCGGCGCCCAACGCCAGAGCCGAGTACTCGCCGCGCTCACCGCGCTCAAACAGGTCTGCAATCACCCCGGCCTGATCACCGGTGATCTCGGCGAACTGGCGGGACGCTCCGGCAAGCTCGACCTGTGCACCGATATCGTCGCTACCAACCTCGACACCGGCTCCCCCACGCTGATATTCACCCAGTACCGGCAGACCGGTGAGCTGCTGGTGCGTCATCTCGCCGAACAGTTCGGGATCACCGCGCCGTTCTTCCACGGCGGCCTGAACCAGACCGAGCGTGCCGGGATCGTGACCGACTTCCAATCCCCCTACGGCCCACCGGTGCTCGTGCTCAGCCTGCGCGCCGCGGGCACCGGTCTCACGCTGACCCGCGCCGCCGACGTCATCCATTTCGACCGCTGGTGGAACCCCGCGGTGGAGGCCCAGGCCTCCGACCGCGCGCACCGCATCGGCCAGACCCGCACCGTCACCATCACCACCCTCACCTCCGGCACCACGGTCGAGGAACATATCGCGGGCATGCACGATCGCAAATCCGCGCTGACCGACCTGTCCGACTCCTCGGGTATCGCCGCCCTGGCCCGCCTCGACGACGACCAGCTCGTCGAGATCCTGCGACGAAAGAGGGAGATCTGATGGCGGACAACGAATTCGGCTACACGGCGTGGGGAAGGGACTGGGTCCGCCTCGCCGAACCGCTGCGCCGGACCCGCCCCGAACCGCTGCTGCCCCGCGCCCGTAGCATCGCCCGCAACGGCGGCGTGCGGACCACCATCGAGGGCCGCACCGTCCGTGCCGCCATCCACCGCAGCGGCCAAGCGTCGGTCACCCACCTGGAGGTGGTGCCGCTGTCCCGCGCGGCCGTCACCGCCATCGCCGAGGTCATCCCCGATCCCACCGTTCTCACCGACGAGATGCACCGGGCACTCGTCGCGGCTGGCACCGGCCCCGCCCCGGTCCTCGCCGCCACCGATTGTTCCTGCTCGGCCCGCGCCACCCGGTGCGTACACGTCCTATCGGTGCTCTACGACCTGTCCCGCCGGGTCGATGAGAACCCCCGCCTGGCACTGGAGCTCCAGGGTTATTTCGAAGCGGCCCAACAGGATTCGATCGCACCCGTCGAATCCCCGCGCTGGACGCCGATCAATACTCTCGACCCGGCCGACTATTTCGAACGCACCCCGTCGTGAGTCCGCCCCCAGCGCTGGACCGGCAGCGCATATCCGTGCCGAGGACAGCGTCCGGCGATGTCCCGGGATCAGGCGGCGGCGCGGCGGGCGCGGAAGCGTAAAATGGCTGCGCCGGAACGAATTTCGACATCCGTGAAAAAGTACATGCTCGAGAATCCGGGCTCAGGCGTTGGTACCACCGTCGATGGTGAAGAACGCGCCTGTGATGGCGCGCCCCGAGGAACCCGCCAGGAAGGTGACGGTGGCCGCGACATCATCGGCGGTGCCGAAGCGGCCGAGGGCGCTGAGCTCGCGCTGCCCGGCGGCGTGGCTTCCGTCGGCCGGGTTCATATCGGTGTCGGTGGAGCCGGGCTGTACCAGGTTGACCGTGATATCGCGCGGGCCCAGTTCGCGGGCAAGGGCTTTGGTGAAGCCGTTGAGCGCGGACTTGCTGAGGTTGTAGAGGGTGATGCCGCCGAAGGGGGCGTGTTCGGCGAGGTTGGTGCCGATGCTGATAATGCGGCCGCCGCCGGTCATATGCGCCACCGCGGCCTGCGCGGCGACGAAGGCGGCGCGGGCGTGGATATTGAGCGCGCGGTCGACCTCCTCGACGGTGAACTCCTCGAAGGGCTTGGCGGGGAAGATGCCCGCATTGTTCACCAGCACGTCCAGTCCACCCAACTCGGCAGCGGCACGCTCCACCGCACCGGTGACCTCACCCGCGTCCGCGCTGTCGGCCCGGATGGCAATGGCCCGGCGGCCCAGCGATTCGATCTCGGCGACAACAGATTTCGCCTGCACATCCGCACTCTGGTAGGTCAGCGCCACGTCCGCGCCCGCGGCCGCCAACTGCCGGGCGACGGCGGCGCCGATCCCGCGGCTGCCACCGGTCACCAGCGCCACCTTGCCCGTGAGGTCCGACATAGCAACTCCTCCAAATTCTGTGTCGATCAGTACATAAATAGCTAAGCGCACGGCGCAGGCGGCGTCAAGGGGTATATTTAACGATCGACACAGAAAGGACGTCGCCATGGCGGAACGCGGACGCCCCCGGGCCTTCGACCGGTCCGTCGCGCTGCGTCGCGCCATGGAGGTCTTCTGGGAGCACGGCTACGAGGGCTCGTCCATGAGCGACCTCACCGCCGCCATGGGCATCAACTCACCGAGCCTGTACGCCGCGTTCGGCGACAAAGAGGCCCTGTTCCGCGCGGCGGTCGAACTCTACGGGCAGACCGACGGCAGCCACACCGAGCGCGCCCTGCGCGACGAGCCGACCGCCCGCGCCGCCATCGAAGCCATGTTGCGCGACAACGCGCTGGCCTACACCGCCGAGGACAAACCACACGGTTGCATGGTCGTGCTCGCCGGATCCACCTACACCACCCGCAACACCGGTATCCGCGACTTCCTCATCGAAAAACGCCGCGAGACAACCGAAGACATCCGCCGCAGACTGGACCGCGGCGTGACCGACGGCGATCTCCCCGCGCAGACCGACACCGCCGCACTGGCTGCCTTCTACACCACACTCCTGTTCGGCCTGTCCCTCCAGGCCAGGGACGGCGCCACACTCCCCGAACTCACCCGGTCCATCGACTGCGCCATGGCCGTCTGGCCCGCGAGGTAAGCGGCGGCGTCCACGCGCTCACGCGATCGGCCGAATGCGAGGCCGGACCGGCACATCCTATTTCCGGCGCAACGCGGCGATCCGCTCACCGAGCTGATCGGCGGTCGCCAACGCGGTTGGCGGTCCGCCGCATTCGCGACGCAGCTCACCGTGGATGACACCGTGCGGCTTCCCGGTCCGGTGGTGATGCATAGCGACCAGACTGTTCAGCTCACGCCGCAACTCGCCCAGTTTGTCGGCGGTCGCGACCCGTTCGGCGGCCGTGGCCACCTGCGCGGCGGGCTGGGCCGTGGCGACCACCCCGCGGTCGGCGATCTGTTTGGTCTGCCGTTCACGCAGTAGCGCGCGCATCTGATCGGCATCGAGCAGGCCGGGGATGCCCAGGTAGTCGGCCTCCTCGTCGCTCCCGGCGAAGGTGGCGGTACCGAAGGAGGATCCGTCGTAGATCACCTGATCGAGCTCGGCATCCGCGGCCAGCGCGACGAAGGACTTCTCCTCCTCGCCGGGCTCGTCCTTCTGCTTGTTCGCATCGATCAGCAGCTCGTCGTCGAGCCCGTTCTTCTCCCGATGCGGCTTGCCGATGATGTGGTCGCGCTGCAACTCCAGCTGCGCGGCCAGATCCAGCAGCACGGGCACCGAGGGCAGGAATACGCTCGCCGTCTCACCGGGTTTGCGGGCACGCACGAAGCGACCGATCGCCTGCGCGAAGTACAGCGGGGTCGAGGCGCTGGTGGCGTAGACGCCGACTGCCAGCCTCGGCACGTCGACGCCCTCGGACACCATGCGCACCGCGACCATCCACGGCTGGGTGTTCTTGCTGAACTCGGCGATCCGATCCGAGGAACTCGGGTCGTCAGAGAGCACCACGGCGGGTCTCTCCCCCGAAATGTGTTCGAGCAGTTCAGCGTAGTCGCGGGCGCGTTCCTGATCGGTGGCGATCACCAGTCCGCCCGCATCGGGCATGCCGGAGCCGCGCAACTGGCGCAGCCGGGTGTCCGCGGCGCGTAGCACCGCCGAGATCCAGTCGCCCGCCGGGTCCAGCGCGGTGCGCCAGGCGCGGGCGGTCTGCTCGGCATTGAGCGGCTCACCGAGGCGCGCGGAGTACTCCTCGCCCGCGCTGTCGCGCCAGTGCGCCTCACCGGAGTAGGCGAGGAAGACGACCGGTCGCACCACGCCGTCGGCGAGCGCCTCGGCATAGCCGTAGGTGTGGTCGGCGCGTGACTGCGGCAGTCCGCCCTCACCGGGTTCGTAGGTGACGAACGGGATCTGGCTGTCGTCGCTGCGGAACGGGGTACCGGTCAGCGCGAGGCGCCTGGTGGCGTCGCCGAATGCCTCGGCCGTGGCATCGCCCCAGCTCTTGGCGTCGCCCGCGTGGTGGATCTCGTCGAGTATGACCAGGGTCCGGCGGCGTTCGGTGCGCACCCGGTGCCGGGAGGGGTGCGAGGCCACCTGCGCATAGGTGACGACCACGCCGTGGTAATCGCCGGACGTGCCGCCGGTCGCGTTGGAGAACCGCGAGTCCAGCGCGATCCCATTACGCGCCGCGGACTCCGCCCACTGGTGTTTGAGGTGTTCGGTAGGGGCGACCACCGTGATCTGGTCGACGGTGCGGTCGGCCAGCAGTTCGGCGGCCACGCGCAGCGCGAAGGTGGTCTTACCCGCGCCGGGGGTCGCCACCGCGAGGAAGTCCCGCGGCTTGGTGGCCAGATATTTGGTCAACGCGCGCCGCTGCCAGGCACGCAGCGAACCGCCCGCGACAACCGTGGATCCCGAATCGCCCGGCGTTGCCTCATCTCCCGCCGCAGCGCCACCCGACCCAGTCACGCAGAAGACCCTACTGGGCGCGGACGGCGTGTCGCCAAACCGACGCGGCAGGCGCGACAGGCATCACACATTCACCGCTCGCCACGCCGTATTCGCCCGCTGCGCACCGACACGACAACCCCACAATCCGGTGCCGCGGCGGCTCGTGCGCGATGCTGTAGACATCATGACCGAGGACAGCCCCCTATCGAGTGCCCCACCGCGGGCCGGCGACGAGCCGATCCACAGCGGTGGCGGCGGTGCGCCGCCATCCCGGTCGGCGCCGGTGCGCCGGTGGGCTCGCCGGGCGGGCAGGCGCGCCGGGCGACTGATCATCCGAGTGGCGGTGAAGTGCTGGGACGACTCGATCTTCGCCAAATCCGCGGCCGCGGCGTTCTGGCAGACACTGTCGCTGGCTCCGCTACTGCTCGGCGTACTCGGCAGTCTCGGCTACGTCGGCGGCTGGTTCGGGCCGGACACGGTACAGATCGTGCAGTCCAAGATCATCTCGTTCAGCCGGGACCTGTTCAGCTCCTCGGTGGTCTCCGACCTCATCGAACCCACCGTCGCCGATGTGCTGGGACGCGGGCGCGGCGCGGTGGTCTCGGTGGGGTTCGTCTTGTCGCTGTGGGCGGGATCCTCGGCGATGGCCACCTTCGTCGACGCCATTGTGGAGGCGCACGATCAGCAGTACGCCCGACATCCGGTGTGGCAGCGCATCTTCGCGCTGCTGCTGTATGTGCAATTCCTGGTGGCGGCGGTGTTCATCCTCCCGATGGTCGCGCTCGGGCCGACACTGATCGGCCGGGTGCTGCCCGACAGCTGGCGCGAGCCAGGGCTGCGATTGCTGGACGCGTTCTACTACCCGGGCGTCGGCCTGCTGCTCATCATCGGCTTGACCACGCTCTACAAACTCGCCCTGCACCGGTCGCTGCCGTGGCACCGGCTCTTCGGCGGCGCGCTGGTGGCGGGCGTGTTCTTCATGACGGCCAGCGAGGGGTTGCGGCGCTATCTGTCCTGGATCACCAGGACCGGCGTCAGCTACGGGGCGCTCGCCACCCCGATCGCATTCCTGCTGTTCACGTACTTCCTCGCATTCGCGGTGATCCTCGGCGCCGAGTTCAATGCCGCGGTCCAGGAGTTCTGGCCGGCCCGGGCCACCCGCATCGAGCAGATGAAGGAGTGGATCTCCAACCAGGTCCGCGGCGACAGCTCCGATGAGAACGCGCCGGATGCCGACCCGGCGGCATCCGATGCGGATATCGGCACCGGACCGGGGTCGAATCCGAAACCGGGCGCGAGGTTCGAGACGAATCAGCGGCAGACACGGGCCAACGGGGAGCCGCCCCAGACCCCGTCACCGCTGGGCAGTCCGAGCTGACCGAATCATCGATCGACCGGTAGGCACGACGACGCAGCGATTCGTTCCGCGAATCGCTCACACCGCGCGACGAACAGCGAACCGGACTGCGGGCATCGCGCACGACTGCCCGCCGCACACCGGGCTCAGTCGCCCTTCTTCAGCCCGTCGTAGACCTTCTTGCACTCGGGGCAGACCGGCGAGCCGGGCTTGGGCGAACGCGTCACCGGGAACACCTCGCCGCACAGTGCGACCACGTGGGTGCCCATGACGGCGCTCTCGGCGATCTTGTCCTTCTTCACATAGTGGAAGAACTTCGGGGTGTCATCGCCCGTTGTCTCGTCGGTCGTCGTATCCGGGCGAACCAGGGTGTCGGTACTCACGGATTCCATGATGCCGCATTGCCGAGCGTCGTGCCCCGAGACATCGGTCATCGGCTGACCTGGCCATGTGCAACGGAGCGGCGAGCGTGGAAGACTCGGGGTATGCAGCAGTACGGCGACACCCCCGACGCCGACGACATCGGCCGCGGTGATCGCCCGGAAGTCAGCATGCCCACCCGGCCGGCCGCCTCGCGCGGCTACTTCCCCGGCAACGACAAGCATCCGGTCCTCATTACCGAGGCCGCGCCCTCGCTCGAGGATCAGCACCGCGCCCGGGTCCGCCGCTACACCATCATTATGGCGTTCCGCATCCCCTGCCTGGTGTTCGCGGCGATCGCGTACAGCGTCTGGGGCAACGCGCTGATTTCGCTGCTGATCATCGGCGTCTCCATTCCGCTGCCCTGGATCGCGGTTCTCATCGCGAACGACCGCCCGCCGCGCCGCAAGGACGAACCCAGCCGCTGGGACGCCAGGCGCAAGCAGATCGCCCTCGAATCCCGCGCGCACAAGGCCATCGACGGCTGAGCCGCAGCCGGTGACCTCAGGCGAGTGCGGCGCGGACCGGACGACGGATGACGATCGACATCAGCGCCGCCGTCCCGCACAGCGCCCCCGCCAGATACCAGGCCAGGTCGTAGCTGCCCTGTAGATCGCGGATGACGCCCGCACCGGTCGCGGCGATCGCGGAACCGATCTGGTGCGAGGCGAAGACCCAGCCGAAGGCGATCGGACCGTCGTCGCCGAAGAGTTCGCGGCACAGCATGACGGTCGGCGGCACGGTGGCGATCCAGTCCAGCCCGTAGAAGATGATGAACACCCACATACTCGGTTCGGTATCCGGCGCGAACAGCGACGGCAGGATCAGCAGCGACAGCCCACGCAGGGTGTAGTAGGCCAGCAGCAGGTAGCGCGGGTCCACCCGGTCGGTCAGCCAGCCGGAGAAGATGGTGCCCGCGACATCGAAAATGCCGACCACCGCGAGCAATCCGGCGGCGGTGGTGGACGGCATGCCGTGATCGTGGGCGGCGGTGACGAAGTGGGTGCCGACCAGCCCGTTGGTGGAGGCGCCGCAGACCGCGAATCCGCCCGCCAGCAGCCAGAATCCGGGCGTGCGCGCGACCCTGGCCAGTACGGTGATCGCCCGCCCCGCCCCGCCCGTCGCGACCGTGCGGACGCCGACCGAGCTGCCCGGTTCCGCGCCGTACGCGGAAACGCCCGCGTCACTGGGAAAGTCACGGATGAACAGCAGGACCAGGGGCACCACGGCCAGTGCCGTACCCGCCACGATCATGGACGGCAACCGCCAGCCGTGGTCGTCGGCCAGGGCCGCGACCACGGGCAGGAAGATCAGCTGCCCGGTCGCGCCCGCCGCGGTCAGCACGCCGGTCACCAGCCCACGCTGACGGACGAACCAGCGCCCGGTGATGGTGGCGACGAATGGCATCGACATCGACCCGACCCCGACGCCGACCAGCAACCCCCACGTCAGCACCAGCTGCCAGGCCTGGGTCATGAAGACAGTGAGGCCGCTGCCCGCCGCGACGAGCAGCAGCGCGCAGGCCACGACCCGGCGGATGCCGAACCGGTCCATCAGTGCCGCGGCGAAGGGTGAGATCAGGCCGTAGAGGAGCAGATTCAGCGATACGGCGGCCCCGATGGTGCCGTGCGACCAACCGAACTCCTCGTGCAGCGGGTCCATCAGCACGCCCGGCACCGAGCGGAACGCGGCCGCGCCGAGCAATGCGATGAAGCCGACGCCCGCCACGATCCAGGCCGGATGCAGGCCGGGGCCACGGGCGCGGGTTGCGGTGTCGGACACCGGTTCCGGGGCGCTGCGCGAGGTCTCCAATTCGGTCACCCGCTGAGCGTGCCGGATACGAGGAGGACATACGAGTGGCCTGAATGACACAATGCGTCAATATTCGGCCATACTGGTGGGACGCTCGGTCTTCCGGGCAGGAATACCCAGGAGGATGGCCGATGATCGCGACGAACCACGAACCGGCGGCGAACCGATGAGCGCCCCGCATCGCGTCGCCGTGCTCGCCCTTGAACCGGTGATCGGCTTCGATATGGCCATCCCCTCGATGGTTCTCGGCGCCGCGGCCGCCGAGGACGGCACACCGCAGTACGACGTCGACATCTGCGGGCTGGACACCGCGGGCGTCCCGTCGACGGCGGGTTACACCGTGGTCCCGGCGTACGGCCCGGAACTGCTGGCCACCGCGGACACCGTGATCGTGCCCGGCACCCGCGCGGAGGGACCGCGCACGCAGGGCACGCTCGCGCCGGAACTGGCGGCCGCGCTCGCGACGATCCGGCCGGATGCCCGGATCATGTCGATCTGCACCGGCGCGTTCGTCCTCGGCGCGGCGGGCCTGCTGGATGGCAGGCGCGCGACGACGCACTGGGCATTCGCCGCTGCCTTCCGCGCGCTGTACCCACGGGTCCGGCTGGACGAGAACCTGCTCTTCGTCGAGGACGGAAATATCTGCACCTCGGCGGGCCTCGCGGCAGGCATCGACGTATGCCTGCACATCATCCGGGCCGACCACGGCAGCGAGATCGCCAACCGCGCGGCCCGCTACTGCGTGGTGCCGCCGTGGCGCGAGGGCGGCCAATCGCAGTTCATCGAGCGCCAGGTCCCCGACCCCGGCTCCGACGGGACCGCGCCGACCAGGGCGTGGGCGCTGCGTCACCTGGATCGTGAACTCGACCTGAATACGCTGGCGGCCCATGCCCGGATGAGCGTGCGCACCTTCACCCGCCGGTTCAAGGCGGAGACCGGGCAGGCGCCGGGCACCTGGCTGTTACGACAGCGCCTGCGACACGCGCAGCACCTGCTTGAAACCACCGATCTCCCGGTCGACGCGGTGGCGCGGGCGGCGGGTATGGGAACCGCGGGATCGCTGCGCCATCACATGCGCGGCGAGCTGGGCATCCCACCGCTGGCCTACCGCAAGACATTCCGCGCCGGGTGAACGACCGTGCGCAAATGGCTCGACAGTCCGGCACTCGGCACCTACTGTGTGCCGGGGACAAAACTGGCAGGTGTGTCCCACAACACACAGGAGACAAGATGATTCGGTGGGTCTGGGCGTTTCTGGACCGGCCCGCACAGCGTTTCGACGACTGCGCGATGTTCTGGTCCACGGTCACCGGCACCCGGCCATCCGAGCGCCGCGGCACCGACGGCGAGTTCCTCACGCTGCTCCCCGATCCCGCGCTCTTCGCGGCGGCGGGGGTGAAAATGCAGTCCGTGACCGGACTGGGCGGCGTGCACCTCGACCTGGATGTCGACGATATCGCGGCTGCCGTGCGTACCGCCCTGGACCTGGGCGCCGAACTGGTCGCGAACCATCCGGACTACGCCGTGCTGCGTTCCCCGTCCGGCCAGATCTTCTGCCTCACCCCCAGCGGCCGCGCCAAGGGACAGCCCGCCCCGGCCTTCCGGGCCCCGGATGGCACGCTCAGCCGCATCGACCAGGTCTGCCTGGATATCGGCGCCGCCGACTACGCCCGCGAAACCGCGTTCTGGCAGAACCTCACCACCTGGCAGCACACCCAGGGGAGGCTGCCGGAATTCGCCCGCCTGCGCGCGAAAGAGCAACTCCCCATTCAGATCCTGCTGCAGCGCCTCGGCGAGGACCGACCAACCAGCGCCCATATCGATCTGTCGTCCTCCGATATCGAGGCCACCGCGTCCTGGCACGAATCCCTCGGCGCGACCGTGGTGCAGCGGCAGGCGCATTGGATCGTGTTGACGGACCCGGCCGACGCCGTCTACTGCGTCACCGCCCGCGACCCGAACGGCATCTGAGCGACGCACCCCGCGGGCCGCTCCCGGCCGGTGTCGCGTCGCGGTGTGACACGGCGGACAGGTGGCGAGCGCCGGGGAGTCGCGGTGGCAGAGTACCGGTGTGCCTTCCAACCAGACGACGACCGGATCCCTGCTCACCGCGCTGTGCCCGGATCTGCGCACCGCACTCACCCGGGTCGGCTACGACGCCGACTCCCTGCTCGAGGCGTTGGGCGCGGATGTGCACGCGGCGCTCGGGCGACAGGAGCCGGTTCCGGTGCGGCGGGCCGCGCGGGCCGCGGGTGAACTCGGCACGCTGATTCGGCTGTTGCTGCTCGGTGACGCCCTGCCGGAGCGGGAGGTCGGCGCCGCGCTGGCGCCGGTCGACGTCGAGCACGCGGTCGCGGCCGGGCTACTGGAACGCGACGGTGACCGACTGCGCGCGGCGCTGGATCTGCGGCCGCTGGACGCCGGCGCGGGTAACCGGTGGATCCTGTCCGACCTGGACGATTCGATGCGCAGGCGCACGCTGACCGAGGACCACGTGCTCGGGGTCGGCCACGCGTCGCTGTCGCTGCTGCGGGCCACCCCGACCCGGCCGGTCGAGTCGGTGTTGGATCTGGGCACCGGCTGCGGCGTGCAAGCGGTGCACGCCGCCTCCTACGCGCGATCGGTGACCGCCACCGACGTGAACCCGCGCGCCCTGTGGTTGGCCGAGGCCACCGCGGCGCTCAACGGTCTGGACATCGATCTGCTGGAAGGTTCCTGGTTCGAGCCGGTCGCGGGCCGCCGTTTCGATCAGGTGGTGGCCAACCCGCCGTTCGTGGTCGGCCCGGCCCGTATCGAACACACCTACCGCGACTCCGGGCTGGCCATGGATGGCGCCAGCGAATTGGTCATCTCGCAGGTTCCGGACCTGTTGCAGCCCGGTGGCACGGCCGCGATGCTGGCGGCCTGGGTGCACGTGGACGGCGAGGACTGGCGTCAGCGGGTCTCGTCGTGGTTGCCCGCCCATGGCATCGATGCCTGGGTGGTGCAGCGCGATGTCGCCGATCCCGCGCTATATGTCGGGACCTGGCTGCGCGATGCCGGGCTGGATCCGCGCGACCCGGCGTCGCAGGCGCGCGCCGAGCGGTGGCTGGACGCCTTCACCGCGGCCGATGTCGAGGGCATCGGCTTCGGATTCGTCTATCTGCGCGCCATCGACGGCCCCACCGAAGTCCTGGCCGAGGACCTCACGCACGGCTTCGACGACCCGCTCGGCGACGAGGCGAGCCAGTATTTCGAGCGTTCGGCCTGGCTGCGCGCTGTCGCGAACGATGTCGATCTGGCCTGGTCGGCACGGTTCACCATCGACCCGGCCACCGCGCTGGAACGGGTCTACCTGCCCGGTGACGAGGGCTGGAACCAACTGGTGGCGCGGCTGCACCGCGGCGACGGACCGCGTTGGCAGCACGAAGTGGATGAGGCCACCGTCGCGTTGGTGGCGGGAATGCGGCCGGACGGTCTGCCGTTGCAGGAATTGATCGAACTGCTGGCAGTGGCGCACGGATCCGACGAGGTGACACCGGAGTTCGCGGCCGACGCGCTGTCGGTGGTGGCCGGACTGGTCCGGCATGGATTGATACGGCCCGTATAGCCGACGCCGCGGTGTGAACGCCGGCGGCGGACGTCCGAGCGGGCGTGGGACACAGCCTGTTCCGACGCGCGGGGCTTCTCAGGAACTTCTCAGCCGTAGGTAGCGAAAACCGCAGGCCAGCGCGGTTTATCAAAGCCCGGAGCGGGAACTTTCTCTAGGTCGGGTCCGTTGTTCGGAATGAGACACCACCGACAGGAGGCAAGTCATGACAAGCCCCGCCACCACTCGTGTGCGCACCAGCGATTCGGACCTCGACGCCCAGAGCCCTGCCGCCGACCTGGTACGTGTGTACCTGAACGGGATCGGCCGTACCGCACTGCTCACGGCCGCCGATGAGGTCGAGCTGGCCAAGCGCATCGAGGCGGGCCTCTATGCGCAGCATCTGCTGGAGACCGGCAAGCGACTGTCGGCCACCCGCAAGCGCGATCTGGCCCTCGTCGTCCGCGAAGGTCAGTCCGCGCGCTCGCATCTGCTCGAAGCCAACCTCCGCCTCGTTGTCTCGCTAGCCAAGCGCTACACCGGCCGCGGCATGCCGCTGCTGGACCTGATCCAGGAAGGCAATCTGGGCCTGATCAGGGCCATGGAGAAGTTCGACTACGCCAAGGGCTTCAAGTTCTCCACCTATGCCACCTGGTGGATCCGCCAGGCCATCACCCGCGGCATGGCCGATCAGAGCCGCACCATCCGGCTGCCCGTCCACCTCGTCGAACAGGTCAACAAGCTGGCTCGGATCAAGCGTGAACTGCACCAGCAGCTCGGTCGGGAGGCCACCGACGAAGAACTCGCCAACGAGTCGGGCATCCCGGTCGACAAGATCTCCGATCTGCTCGACCACAGCCGCGACCCGGTGAGCCTGGATATGCCGGTCGGCAACGACGAAGAGGCCCCGCTGGGCGACTTCATCGAGGATTCCGAGGCCACCTCCGCCGAATCCGCCGTGATCGCCGGCCTGCTGCACCACGACGTCCGCAGCGTGCTCGCCACCCTGGACGAGCGCGAACAGCAGGTCATCCGGTTGCGCTTCGGCCTGGACGACGGCCAGCCGCGCACCCTGGACCAGATCGGCAAGCTCTTCGGCCTGTCCCGTGAGCGGGTCCGCCAGATCGAGCGCGAGGTCATGGCCAAGCTGCGCAAGGGTGAGCGGGCCGATCGCCTGCGGGCCTACGCCAGCTAGTCACCCCACATTCGTGCCGGTAATCCGGCACAACCACGACGCCGGACCGCTCCGAGGCCGGTCCAGCGTCCGGCTCGGTGGCCCGTAATAGGTCACCATCGAAGCGCCGACCGGTGTCCGCGCACCCGTCCCCTCCGGGTTTCGCGCGAACCGGTCGGCGAACTCTTGTCCTCCTCGGCGGAGCGGTTCAGCCCAAGCGACGTGGACCGCCGTCGAATCGGCTCGGCTCGGGTCCGATACGGGCTCGGGCATAGAGGATCGCCGCCGCGTTCGGGGAGGCGAGGACCGGATCGAAGAACAGCTCGCGCATCTCTGGCAGATCGTCGAACAGCGCCGAGACGCGCTGGGCGAGTTCGGCGAGGGCCGCCTTGTCCACGCGCGGGCTGGCCGGGGTGCCGGAAAGCAGGGGGGCCGCGCGCGGGGCATCGATCAGAGCGGTCGCCTCGTCGGCGGTGAGCGGGAGCGCACGGTAGGCGCGGTCACCGAGCAGTTCGATGATCATGCCGGACAAGCCGAATTCGATGACCGAGCCGAAGGACGGATCGTCCTGTACGCGGAGCACACAGCCGACGCCGGGGCTGGCCATCTTCTGGATATGCACGGCGGGGTCGCCACACAGCTCGACCAGATGCGCGTAGGCCTGGCGCACCGCCTCCGGACGCCACAGATCCAGCCGCACACCGCTGAGATCCGGTCTGCGCCGCCACATTTCGCCGGTCGCCTTGGCCGCCACCGGGTAGCCGAGTTCCTCGGCCGCCGCGACCGCCTCGTCGGCACTGCGGACCTCGCGGAATTCGACCACCGGGATGCCGTAGCAGTCCAGCAGTTCCACCGCTTCCAGATCGGTGAGCCAGCGGCCGTCGGAGCCACCCATCCAGGTGTCGATCAACCGCTTGGCACGGTCGGCATCGATGCCCGCCGGGCGCACCACCGTCGACACCGGTTTGGTCCGCCATTCCGCGTACCGGCGCACCCTGGCCAACGCCCGCGCGGCCCGCTCGGGGTCCGGATAGGACGGGATCGAGCCGCGCACCGCGGTACCGGCAGGACCACGCATCGCGAGGAGGTTCGGAATGCCTTGTTCGGCAACAAAAGTGGTGAGGATGGGTTTGCCGGAGTCGGGTACGGCCAGCGCCGCCTCGCGGATGGCGTCGGCGAATCCGGCCATCGGCAGCGGTACCGGGGGTGCGAAGACCACCAGCACCGCGTCGATTTCGTCCGAACGGAGCGCGGCGACCAGCGCGTCCAGATATGCCCCCGGCGTCGCATCCGGCCCCAGATCCACCGGCTCACCGACCGGATGCTCGTCCACCGCACGCTCGGTGGGGCGTCGCGCGCTCCCGAGCGGTAGCGCCGCGGGACGCCTGACCTCCAGCCCCTCCCCGCGCGCCGCGTCGACGGCCAGCCAGTTCAACGCCGCGCTATTGCCGACCACGGCCACTCTCGGACCGGCGGGCAGCGGCTGATAACCCAGCAGCGCCGCGCAGTCGAACAGCTCCGAAATCGAGTCGACCTGAACGATTCCCGCCTGCCCGAACAGATCACGCACGATCGACCGATCCATATCGCCGGTTGGCTGGGCGCGCGCCCCGAGCCTGCCGCTACTCACCGCGACGATGGGTTTGGTGCGCGCCACCCGTCGGGCTATCCGCGAGAATTTGCGTGGATTACCGAAGCTCTCCAGGTAGAGCAGGATCACATCGGTGGCCGAGTCGGTGTCCCAGTACTGCAGCAGATCGTTGCCGGAAACATCGGCGCGGTTGCCCGCCGACACGAAGGTCGACAGACCCAGATTGCGCGCCGCCGCCTCACCGAGAATGGCCGCGCCCAACGGCCCGGACTGGCAGAAGAATCCGATGCGACCGCGCCCCGGCAGCATCGAGGCCAGCGTCGCGTTCAACGAGACCGTCGCATCGGTGTTGGCGATTCCGAGCGCGCTCGGGCCGACCACCCGCATTCCGTGCCCGCGCGCGGCGGCGACCAACTCGGCTTCGGCGGCGAGGCCGTCGGCGCCGGTCTCCCCGAAACCCGCGGTCAGCACGACCAAACCCTTGACGCCCTTGGCCATGCAGTCGTCGAGGACCGACCCGATCGCCTCGGCGGGCACGGCGACCACCGCGAGATCCACCTCGTCCGGGATATCGCGCACCGTCGGATACGCGCGCACCCCGCGCACCGACTTCCGATTCGGGTTCACCGGAAATACCGGCCCCTGGAACACTCCCGCCAGCAGGTTCGCCAAGACCACGCCGCCGACCCGCCCGGTGCGCGGTGTGGCGCCGATAACCGCGACCGAACCGGGCGCGAGCAGATTGCCGACACTGCGTGCCTCGGACGCGCGTTCGCGCGAATCCCGTACCGACAGCAGCGCTTCGGTCGGATCGATGGCGAATTCCAGGTGCAGCACCGAACCGTCGCGGCTGCGCTCGACCTGATAGCCCGCGTCCCGGAAGACGGTAACCATCACATTGTTCTCGGCGAGCACCTCGGCGACGAACGTCTCGATCTTGTTCTCGGCGGCCGCCCCGGCCAAATGCTCGAGCAGGATCGAGCCCAGCCCACGTCCCTGATGCTCGTCGGCGACGACGAAGGCGACCTCCGCCGCCCGCGGACCGGGACGATCCCGCAGCAGCTCGTACCGGCCGACCGCGATGATCGCTTCGCCGAGTACCAGCAGCAGTCCGACCCGGTCGTGGTGGTCGACGTGGGTGGAGCGGTACAGGTCCTTGGGCGAAATGCGCGGATACGGGCCGAAATAGCGCAGATATCTGGTCCGGTCGGACAGCGCAGCGTGGAATTCCTGCAGCCGGTCCGCGTCGTCCGGGGTGATGGGCCGCAACCGCACCACGCCACCGTCGGCGGCCAGCACATCGGCGAACCAATGTTGCGGCGGTGGCGGCGGCACCACCGGGGTGCCGGGCGTATCCGGGCCGGGGGCGGGTTCAGTCACGGGGGTCCTCCGGATCCAGGCCGAGCAGCCCGAAGGTGGCTCGGCGCGTGGCCAATACGGCCGTATCGATAGCGCGTTGCGCGCGGTCCACGCGCGCGTCCCCAGTCTCCCCCGTTCCGCCCGGTCCGTCCCAGGCCCGGTAGGCGATGTCGCCACCGTCACCCATGGTGCGGGGCGGGTCGACGGCGGGCGCCGCCGCACGCACCAGATCGATCCAATCCTGTGGCACCGCGGTATCCGGGGCGATGCGGCGGTCCAGTGCGGCGGCCAGCAGATGCGTCCAGGCCCGCGGCACCACCCGGACCAGGCCGTACCCGCCGCCGCCGACGGCCAGCCAGCGTCCTTCGGCGTAGCGGTCGGCCAGCTCGCGCATGGCGAGGAACGCCGCGCGCTGGCCGTCCACGGTGAGTTCCAGATCGGCCAGCGGATCCTCGCGATGGGTATCGACCCCGCACTGACTGACCACGATCTGCGGCCGGAACGCCGCCAGCGCGCCGGGTACCACGGCGTGGAAGCCGCGCAGCCACTGGGCATCTCGGATGCCGGGCAGGACCGCCAGATTGATGGCGGTGCCCTCGGCCGCGCCGGCGCCGGTCTCCTCCGGCCAACCGGTATTCGGCCACAATGTCGCCGGATGCTGATGGATCGAGACGGTGAGCACCCGGGGATCGCCGTAGAACGCCCGCTGCACCCCGTCACCGTGATGCACGTCGACATCGAGGTAGGCGATGCGGTCGAAGCCGTGGTCGAGTAGCCAGGAGATGGCCACCGCCGCATCGTTGTAGATACAGAAGCCCGAGGCCGAATTCGGCATCGCGTGGTGCATACCGCCGCCGATGCTGACCGCGCGCCGGGTCCGGCCCTCGGCGATCGCGCGGGCCGCGGCCAGGGTGCCGCCGACGATCACCGAGGCCGCCTGGTGCATCCTCGGGAAGACCGGATTGTCCGGCGACCCCAGGCCATACGGCGGGGCCTGCGGCTCGCCCGGCGGTTGGATCGCGTGCTCGACGGCCTCGATGTAGTCCGATGTGTGGATCCGCAGCAGATCGGCGGTGCCCGCGGGCTCCGGCGTCAATCGCTCGACACCGTCGAGCAATCCGAGACTTTCGGCGAGCGCCATGGTGAACTTCAGGCGCGCCGGTTTCATCGGGTGCTGGGGCGTCCAGGCGTAGTCCAGGAAACGGTCCGTCCAGACAACGGTTCCCGGGCCCGATACCACCGGGCGTGGCGTCTCAGCGGTCTCGAGCGGTGCCTGAGGTTCGCCGCGGGGTGCAGTGGCCATGATCGCAACGGTACGCGGGAAGCTACCGGCCCCGTGGAGCGTTCGTATGCAGTAGAAATAGAGCAAGTGCGAACACGGCGGCCAGCCGTGCGCCGAGAAGATTCCCACGGCGGGCGCGAGATCGGGTACGGCGGACACGCGACTGGCGGTGCTCGCGCGACGCGAGACGATCCGGCACAGGGTGGTGCCGTCGTGCGTGGGTAGAATTCGTGCCGACGAAGGGGTAACAGGTGAAGGATCTGGTCGACACCACGGAGATGTATCTCCGTACCATCTACGACCTCGAGGAGGAGGGCGTGGTGCCCCTGCGCGCGCGGATCGCCGAGCGCCTCGAGCAGAGCGGCCCGACGGTGAGCCAGACCGTCGCTCGGATGGAGCGCGACGGTTTGCTGCTGGTCGCCGGTGACCGTCATCTAGAGCTGACCGAGAAGGGTCGCAGCATGGCGGTCGCGGTCATGCGCAAGCACCGCCTCGCCGAGCGGCTGCTCGTCGACATCATCGGGCTGGACTGGCAGAACGTGCACGCGGAGGCCTGCCGCTGGGAGCATGTCATGAGCGAGGACGTCGAACGCCGGCTCGTCGAGGTGCTCAACCACCCCACCACCTCCCCGTACGGCAACCCCATCCCCGGTCTGGACGAGCTCGGCATCGCGCCGCCCACCGCCGCCGAGGAGACCCTGGTGCGCCTGTCCGATCTGCCGCACGGCCAGGTGCACGCGGTGGTGGTGCGGCGGCTCGCCGAGCACATCCAGACCGACCCCGAGGTCATCGGACAGCTGCGCGAAGCCGGCGTGGTGCCGGATGCGCGCGTGACGGTCGAGACCAAGCCCGGTTCGGTGGTCATCACCGTGCCCGGACACAATGGTTTCGAGCTGTCGGACGAGATGGCCCACGCCGTCCAGGTCAAGCTGGTCTGACGTGAAACTTCTGGTCACGGGTGGTGCGGGCTATGTCGGCGGCGTCTGCGCGCAGGTGCTGTTGGAGGACGGCCACGAGGTCGTCGTCGTCGACGATCTGAGCACCGGCAATGCCGACGGCGTCCCGGCGGACGCCCGGTTCGTCGAGGGCGATATCGCGACGGCCGCGACGGCCCTGCTGCGCGCCGAAACCTTCGACGGTGTCCTGCATTTCGCGGCGCAGTCGCTGGTCGGGGAATCGGTGCAGCAGCCGGAGAAATACTGGCACGGCAATGTCGTGAAGACCTTCGAACTGCTCGAGGCGATGCGTCACACGGGTACGCCGCGGCTGGTGTTCTCCTCGACCGCCGCCGTCTACGGCGAACCGGAGCAGGTGCCGATCACCGAGGACGCCCCGACCCGGCCGACCAACCCCTACGGCGCGTCGAAGCTCGCCATCGACCACGCCATCACCTCTTACGCGATCGCGCACGGATTGGCCGCCACCAGCCTGCGGTACTTCAATGTCGCGGGCGCCTACGGCGGACTCGGCGAAAACCGGGTGGTGGAAACCCATCTCATCCCGCTGGTGCTCCAGGTCGCGCTCGGCCACCGCAAGGCCATCTCGGTCTTCGGCACCGACTGGCCCACCCCCGACGGCACCGCGGTCCGCGACTACATCCATATTCGCGACCTCGCCCAAGCGCATCTGCTGGCCCTCGCCACCGCCGAACCCGGCCTGCATCGCATCTACAACCTCGGCAGCGGCACCGGTTTCTCGGTGCGCGAGGTGATTTCGGCCTGCGAACGCGTGACCGGCCTGCCCATCGCGGCCCAGGACGCGCCCCGCCGCCCCGGCGACCCGGCCGTCCTGATCGCCTCCAGTGCCCGCGCCATCGCCGACCTGGGCTGGCATCCAGAGCACAACGATCTCGACGAGATCGTCAGCGATGCATGGACCTTCCTGCGGTCGTTGGGTTCTCGCGCGCACAGCGCACGATAAGCAGGGCTTTCGCAGACCGGACGAGAACTGCCGCCACGGTGACGGCCGTTGCGGCAGTTACGCGTTCGTGGTCGAGACCAGGTATTCAGGTGAGGAGACAGCCGTGACCGACAGCTTCATGCTGGCTACCAGGATCCCGATGACACGCGAAGGCTTCGAGCAGTGGCTCGACACACCCGCCCCGAACCCGGACGTCATCTCCGATCCCGACGCCATGTTCGACGGCTGGTTCTGGGACGGCCGTCGGGCGGGCACGGCCTGGGCGACCGCCGCCGTCGGCGTGACGCCACGGGAGTTCCTCGCCCGGCGCACCGAGGACGCCTGCACCGGGGAGCCCACCATCGGTGTGGTGCTGTACCGGGAGGGCGCGCTGGAGGCGTACCTGTTCCACCTCGGCTATGTGGAATCGAGCGTGCATACGGCGCTGCTGATGTTCGCCGCCGCCGCGCCGTTCAAGACCGAACCGACCACGGATCCGGTGCTGTTCTGGGCCGAGACCAGTGCCGCCCTCGGGGAGCCCGACTGGAACGGATGGCTGGCCGTGCTGTCGGTGGGTAAGGAGGAGGCGCGGTTCATCGGCGCGACCAATCTGACCGAGGCGATCGCCGTGCTACGACCGATCGAAGACCGCTTCTTCACCATGGTCGAGCGACTGGGCGAGGAAGAGGAGTCGTGGGATTGGGACTCCGACGAGCCGTATCGCACGGATATCCCCCGCGATCCATCCTTCATCGACCCCGCGGTCCTGGCACCACGATCCGGCCCGCGCTAGCTCCCCGCCGGACCATATCCACCGACACAACCCCACGCCTGCCGCACCGCCCACGTCGGATTGCGCGGGCACCCGTCCCCTACTGCTTCGAATAGTCCGTGCTCAGCCAGCGTTCCGGGCGCATGCGGATGAGGATCGACTGCTCGCCGGTGTTCTGTTCGGCGAAGACCGCGCCTTCCTGTTCACCGAGGTAGCGAACGGCGATGGGACGCACGGTCTCGAGGGTGGCCGGCTCGATGGCGGTCACCGAGCCCTCCACCGTGACATAGCGATAGGGCGGCTGCTCCACCTGGGCGGTGAGGGAGAAGCGGCCCGCGGCGCGGCCGAGGCCGACGCATGTTGTCCCACAGCACAATTCACCGCACCACCGGGCCGAGATCAATGCCGAGGTAGGACGCGGTGGCGTAGCCGCTGCGGGCGAGACGGCGCAGGGATTCCGGGCGCATGCCCGCGCGGAGCGAGGTTTCGAGGAGGATGGCCATGGGGTTGGCGGGGTCGGCGGTGAGGGCGGCATCGAGGGCGATGCCCGCGAAGGGGCCGTCACCACGAACATAGGCGCTGTAGCCCAGGAGCGCG
This sequence comes from Nocardia sp. NPDC050710, assembly GCF_040654375.1. Classification (NCBI taxonomy): domain Bacteria; kingdom Bacillati; phylum Actinomycetota; class Actinomycetes; order Mycobacteriales; family Nocardiaceae; genus Nocardia; species Nocardia sp. NPDC050710. The sequence goes on from NZ_JBFAHV010000001.1 coordinate 843,296, forward strand.
GCGATGTCGGCACGGTCGGGACCGGACAGCGCGCGGACCATGGCGACCCAGAGGCGTTCCGCGGCGGCGGCATGATCGCCGACAGCGAGGGCGAACATGGTGTCACGGACGTCTCGATCGCGCAGGGCCGCAACGAGTTCCGCGATTTCCCAGGCATCGAGACAACTACCGGATTCGGCATTCGCGATCTGCCAGAGGACATGTTCGAGGGCGCCACGGCGGTAGCCGTCCAGGTCACCGTGACGGACCGCCCGGGTGAAGCGGTCCCGGGCCGCCGCGAGCGCGCTGTCGAGTTGTGCCGCAACCTCCGCGCATATCGCCGGGTCCGCGGCGACCAGCGCGGTCAGCTCCGAGCGGGACCGGCGGATCGGACGTCCGTCGAGGACGTGCGCGAGCGCCACCGACGATGCCGTCGGATCCGGTACGGTCCCACGGTGTTCCGGATCGAACAGGCTCCACCACCGTTGTTCGGCCTCGATCGCGCGCACCGCCCAGGCCCCGCCGAGTTCGATCCCTCGCCGGGCCAATCGCCTGTGGAGCGCCGTCACCAGCGCACCGAGCGATGGTTCGCCACCGGCCCGTCGCGTCCGGCTTTCGTGCGGTGCGGGCTCTCGCATCCGATCGTCGACGATCACCGCCAGCACCTCCCGCGCCTCCTCGGCGGTGCAGATCTGCGCGATACATGTCGCGAACATCGTCGCCGCCCCGCGCCGCTTGCCGGAGGGATCCAGGTCGAACCGCACCACCGCCTCGATCATCGGGCTCGCCCCCGCCGCCACCCCGTCCGCCAGTACCGCGATGACCAGGGACCGTTCTGGAGGGAATCCGACCATCGCGGGCATGGCCGCGATCAACTCCCCCGGATCGTCCACCCGCAGCGGCCGCGCCCACTCCCCGCCCCGGTACCACGGCGTCGGCTCGCTACACACCCCGTGGCGACCAGCCCCCGCCGCGCGTATTCGCGGAGCCCCACCACCGGCGTGACCGGCATCGGGTATGTCACCGATCCGGGACGAAGGAAGAACTCGTTTCGGGGCGCAATACCTGGCGGGTAGGTCATCGCATCCGGCGGTCGGTCCGCCGTCGTGCGGCGCGGTCGGTTCGGCCTCGGGTACGAACCCGGTATCGGAAGGTTCGGTCGGAGTAGTCATGTCCTGAGCCTGCGCCGGGCGGCCGCACCGACCGCACCATCGACCTGGGCATTCGCCGAACCTGGGGATAACCGCCGAGCTGGGGATAACTCCGCCCCGCCGCCACGTATCTCGACCGCGATCTCCGGTGCCGGTCTACCCTTTCCGCACCTTCTGCACGGCGGTGGTGAACAACTCGTCCAATGAGGCCGTATCGGCTTGCCCATCGCTGAATATCATGTACGTCACCGTGATTCGCACATCTCCCACCTGCCCGGTCAGCGTCTGCATGGACTGCGTCAGTCCCGCACCACCGCTATCGGGTGCCACGGTGCGCCGTAGCGCGAGAGTGTCGTCGGCCTCTACCGGCGGTGGCGCTTGCAGCTCGGTGCGCACGGTGGTCGTCGCCCCGGCTCGGTTCACCCGCAGTTCGCCGCAGCGCTTCAGCTGAGTGCGCAGCGCCGACAGCGGCTGGCGGGTGCGGGTCAGCTCCACCGTCATCGTGGCCCGGGTGTCGTTATCGGTGCCGACCACGATCGCGGTCTGATCGGGTCCGAAGCTCTGCTGAGGCGGCACACAGCCATCCGGCTGCACCGTGGCTCCTCTGGCGATCCCGTTCAGATCGCCCGCGGCCTGAGCGGCCGCTTCCGCGGGCAGCACCACCGCGGGATATTTCCCCGGGAACTGCGACGGGTCCGGCAGCAGACTGCCGAGCTGGGCGTCGATGTGCCGGCTGACGACGGTCTGCTCGGCCGCGACCGGCCGCCCGGTGACGGCGCCCCCGCAACCGGCGAGCAGCACCGCACCGGCCGCGAGTCCGGACACGGCGATACCCGGCCCCCGCCTCGACACCGGCACAGTCACAGTCACACCGTCCACTGTGCCAAACTCACGGTGGCCCGCCCACGATGCCACGCCGACCACCCCGTCCGAGCCGTGCGGAACGCGAATTGCGCAGGGCGGGAATGCTCGCGGGTTTGCCGCTGTTGGCTGGACATATAGGTCGGTGTCGCACCGTGCGCGGTGGCTGCCACCGCCATGGGGGACAATGGAGATGGTTCCCGCGCGCGGCGCACATCGGGTGCCGGGACATGGAGGTCTCGCACTGCATCCGGCTCGCAGGTGGCGGACCGCGCAGGAAGGAGTACGCGATGGACCACGAGTCGCGAATGTACGAACTGGAGTTCCCCGCTCCGCAGCTGTCGTCCGATGATGGCTCGGGTCCGGTCCTTGTGCACGGACTGGAAGGTTTCACCGATGCGGGCCATGCGGTCCGCCTGGCCACCACGCACCTGCGCGAGAGCCTCGAAAGCGAACTAGTCGCCTCGTTCGATGTCGACGAGCTGCTGGACTATCGCTCCCGGCGCCCGCTCATGACGTTCAAGACCGATCACTTCGCGGACTATGCCGAGCCGGAGCTGAATCTCTGGGCGCTGCGCGATACCGCGGGCACCCCGTTCCTGCTGCTGGCGGGCATCGAACCGGATCTGCGCTGGGAGAAGTTCACCACCGCGGTGCGGCTGCTGGCCGAACAGCTCGGCGTGCGCCGCAGTATCGGGCTGAGCGCGATTCCGATGGCGATTCCGCACACCCGCCCGCTCGGGGTGACCGCGCACTCCTCGGATCGCGATCTGATCTCCGATCACCAGCGGTGGCCCGGTGAGCTACAGGTGCCGGGCAGCGCCTCCTCGCTGCTGGAGTTCCGGATGGCCCAGCACGGGCATGAATCGGTCGGCTTCTCGGTGCATGTGCCGCACTATCTGGCCCAAACCGCGTATCCGGAGGCCGCGCAGACGCTGCTCGAAAATGTCGCCGACAATGCCGGATTGGAGATTCCGCTGGCCGCGTTGGGTGACGCCGCCGCCCGGGTGCGCGAACAGGTGAACGAGCACATCGCGGGCAATTCCGAGGTCGAGACGGTCGTGCACGCGCTGGAACGCCAGTACGACAGCTTCGTCACCGCCCAGGAACAGCAGTCCAGCCTGCTCGCCAGCGACGGCGAACTGCCCAGCGGCGACGAATTGGGCGCCGAATTCGAGCGCTTCCTCGCCGAACAGGGCGGCTGGGACGGCGACGGCGGCCCCAAGGGCTGACAATGCGCTGCTCGGGTCATGATCCCGGGCACGTAGGGTGGTCGGAGTGGATCTGACCGAACTGCTGGAGATACCGGGGACCGACGCCGACGCACTGTACGAATCATTCGGTGCCTGGGCGGCCGAACAGGGCACCCCGCTATATCCCGCGCAGGACGAGGCGATTCTCGAGCTGGCTTCCGGATCCAATGTCATCCTGGCCACCCCGACGGGTTCCGGCAAATCTCTGGTCGCTGTCGGCGCACATCTGTTCGCCCTGACCCGCGGGCAGCGAACCTACTACACCGCCCCGATCAAGGCCCTGGTCAGCGAGAAATTCTTCGCTCTGTGCGAGGTATTCGGCGCCGATAAGGTCGGCATGGTCACCGGTGATGCCGCGGTCAACGCAGACGCACCGATCATCTGCGCCACGGCCGAGATCCTGGCGAATCTGGCACTGCGCGAGGGCGCGGCCGCCGAGGTCGGCCAGGTCGTCATGGACGAATTCCACTTCTACGCCGACCTGGATCGCGGCTGGGCTTGGCAGGTTCCGCTGCTGGAACTGCCCCGCGTCCAGTTCCTGCTCATGTCGGCCACTCTCGGCGAGGTCGACTTCTTCGCCAAGGATCTGGAACGTCGCACCGGAAGCCCGGCCGCGATCGTCGCGGGGACCGAACGTCCGGTGCCGCTGCACTTCTCCTACGCCCGCACCCCCATTACCGAAACACTCGAGGAACTGGTCACCACCCACCAGGCCCCCGTCTATGTCGTGCATTTCACCCAGGCCGCCGCGCTGGAGCGCGCGCAGGCACTGACCAGCGTGAATTTCGCCACTCGCGCCGAGAAGGACGCCATCGCCGCCGCACTCGGCGAATTCCGTTTCGCGTCGGGCTTCGGAAAGACGCTGTCCCGGTTGATCCGGCACGGCATCGGCGTGCACCACGCGGGCATGCTGCCGAAATACCGCCGCCTCGTGGAGCGGCTGGCGCAGGACGGATTGCTGAAGGTCGTCTGCGGCACCGACACTTTGGGCGTCGGTATCAATGTGCCGATCCGCACGGTGCTGCTCACCGGCCTGACCAAATTCGACGGTGTGCGCACCCGCAGACTCAAGGCGCGCGAGTTCCATCAGATCGCCGGTCGCGCGGGCCGTGCGGGTTTCGACACCATGGGCACCGTGGTCGTGCAGGCGCCCGAGCACGAGGTGGAGAACACCCGCCTGCTCGCCAAGGCGGGCGACGACCCGAAGAAGCAACGCAAGGTGCAGCGCCGCAAGCCGCCGGAGGGTTTCGTCTCCTGGAGCGAGGAGACCTTCGACCGTCTCGTCGCTGCTCAGCCCGAGCCGATGGTGTCCCGCTTCAATGTCACCAACGCCATGCTGCTCAACGTGATCGCCCGCCCCGGCAACTGCTTCGATGCCATGCGTCACCTGCTCGAGGACAATCACGAACCGCGCCCGGCGCAGCGCAAACACATTCTGCGCGCCATCCGCCTCTACCGCGCCCTGCGCGACGCCGGTGTGGTGCAACAACTTCCGGAACCGGACGCACAGGGCCGCCGGGCCAGGCTGACGGTGGATCTGCAACGGGATTTCGCCCTCGACCAGCCGCTGTCACCCTTCGCGCTGGCGGCCTTCGAGCTGCTGGACAAAGCCGCGCCGAGCTATACCCTCGATGTGGTGTCGCTCATCGAATCCACCCTGGAGGATCCTCGCCAGCTGCTGATGGCCCAGCAGCACAAGGCGCGCGGTGCGGCGATCCAGGAGATGAAGGCCGATGGGATCGACTACGACGAGCGGATGGAGCTGCTCGAAGAGGTCACCTGGCCCAAGCCGCTCGCGGAGCTGATCGAGCCCGCGTTCGAGACCTACCGGGCCGGGCATCCGTGGGTCTCGGAATTCGCGCCGTCGCCGAAGTCGGTGGTGCGCGACATGATCGAGCGTTCGATGACCTTCGCCGAGCTCATCTCGTTCTACGAGTTGGCCCGCTCCGAGGGGGTGGTGCTGCGCTATCTGGCCGACGCCTACCGCGCACTGCGCCGGACCGTGCCCGAATCCGCCCGCACCGAGGAACTCGAGGACATCACCGAGTGGCTCGGTGAGCTTGTCCGCCAGGTGGATTCGAGCTTGCTGGACGAGTGGGAGCAGCTCACCAATCCTGGCGCGGAGACCGACGCCGACCAGCTGGCGTTCGGTGCGGAGACGATCCGCCCGATCTCCGCCAACGAACGCGCCTTCCGGGTGATGGTCCGCAATGCCATGTTCCGCCGCGTCGAGCTCGCGGCTCTGCGGCACTGGGACACCCTCGGCGAACTGAGCACCGGGCCCGACTGGGAGACCGAGCTGGCGCCCTATTTCGCCGAGTACGACCGGATCGGCACCGGCCCCGACGCCCGCGGACCGCAACTGTTCCAGATCGAACGAAGACCCGGTTTCTGGCAGGTACGCCAGGTGCTCGACGACCCCGCGGGCGACCACGGGTGGTCCATCGACGCGACCGTCGATCTGGCCGAGTCCGACGCGGCCGGCGAGGTCGTCTTCGACGAGATCACCGTCACTGCGGGCTGAGCACCTCCGCAATCTGCCAAACCCCCATATCCGCCCTGGTCAGCGGCGCTTGCCGACCGCTGACCTGCCGGTGGGCGCCCCGGCCGCGAATCCGAGGTTTGACGGATTCGTATCTGGGTAGCGGCCGCTGATACTCTCTCCCCCGCCGCCGACGCGAAAGATCAACTATGCCCGAATCGCCGTATCTTGTCATCGACCCTGGAAGAGTTCGCGAGAATTACCGCGCACTCTCCGCCGCCATGCCGGCGGCCCGCATTCGCTTCGCGGTCAAGGCAAGTCCGGTCGACGAGCTCATCAGCCTGCTCGCGACCGAGGGCGCCGAATTCGATGTCGCCAGCATCGGCGAGATCGACCAGTGCCTGAATCTGGGCGTCGCGCCCGCCACCCTCTGCTACGGCAATCCCATCAAGAAGGCCGCCGATATCGCCCGCGCCTACGCGCTGGGCGTGCGCCGCTACGCCTTCGACACCGAGGACGACCTGCTGCGCATCGCAGAACATGCGCCGGGCTCCGAGGTCGAATGCCGCTTCCTGTCCGCCGCGCCGCAGTCGCGCACCCCGTTCGGCACCAAATTCGGCTGCGCACCCTCCGAGGCATTGCGGCTGCTGGTGCGCGCCCGTGATCTGGGGCTGATCGTCGCCGGGCCGTACTTCCACGTCGGCTCGCAGCAGCTGGACCCCGAGGCCTGGCAGATCGGCATCGAGCAGGCCGCCGAGATCTCGAAGGCGTTGGCGGACAAAGACATTGCCGTCCAGACCGTGAATATCGGCGGCGGCCTGCCCATCTCCTACGCCGATGCCGCCCCCGCGCTCGGCGACATCGCGTCGGTGGTCAACGCGGCCGCCGCCGAATTCCTGCCCGCGACAGCCGGTCTGGTGATCGAACCCGGCCGCGCACTGGTCGGCAATGCGGGCACCATTCACGCCGAAGTCGTCGGCGTGCGCATCGCGCCGGACGGTCGGCGCTGGGTGTATCTCGACATCGGCCGCTACAACGGCATGGCCGAGACCGAGAACGAGTACATCGCGTATCGATTCGTCACCGACCGCGACGGCGATCCCGTCGACGAGGCGGTGGTCGCCGGTCCGACCTGCGACGGCGACGATGTACTGTATCAACGCACGCGAGTCCTCTTACCGACCACGTTGCGAGCCGGTGATCGCATCCAGATCCTCGATACCGGCGCCTATACCGCGAGCTATTCGTCGGTGTCCTTCAATGGTTTTCCGCCCTTGACCGTTCATGTCTCGGGCGCTGAGCGAGAGTGAGTTTGCCCATGACGGCGGAATTCACCGGCTGGCATGTGCTGGCCGAGTTCGGTGGTGTCGACGCGGCCCTTTGCGACGACCTCGAACGACTCGAATCGGCGTTGCGTGAGTCTCTGATCGCGGCGGGCGTCACCATCTGCGATGTCGTGCACAAAAAGTTCGATCCGCAGGGGGTGACCGTCCTCGCGCTGTTGTCGGAGTCCCACGCCTCGATTCACACTTATCCGGAGTCCGGCGACATCTTCGTCGACGTCTTCACCTGCGGCAGCATCGGTGCGGGCGCCACGAAGGCCGTCGAACTGCTGCGAGACAAGCTGTCCCCCAAGGACGTTCGCATGCAGGTGATCCAGCGCGGACACGGTGCCGAAAAGATCCAGGAACCGGTGGGCGCGGGCCTGACCCGCATCTGGGATCTGGGCGAGGTCATCGTCGACACCAACACCCCGTACCAGCACATGGTGATCGCGCGGAGCGAGCAGGGCATCAGCCTGTTCTCCGACGACGACCGCCAGTCCACCGAGTTCTCCCAGCTGACCTACCACGAGGCGATGATGGTCCCCGCCTTCGTGCTGGCCGAGAAGCTGGATCGGGTGCTGATCATCGGTTCCGGCGAGGGCGTGGCCAGCCAGATGTCGGTCGCGGCCGGGGCCACCCACGTCGATCACGTCGATATCGATCAACTCGAGGTCGAGCTGTGCGCCGAGCACCTGCCCTATGGCTATACCGGCGATGAGCTCGCCGCCGCCGTGCGGGGTGAGGGCCCGATCACGGTGCACTACGCCGACGGCTGGGACTTCCTCGCCAAGGCGCAGGAATCGGGTACCCGCTACGACGTCATCGTCATCGATCTGCCGGATGAGCGGGTCGAGGACGCACAGCACAACCGTCTCTACGAGTCGGAGTTCCTGTCCCGATGTAAGGCACTGCTCGCCCCCGGTGGCGTGCTCAGCGCCCAGGCCGGATGCGCGACCATGTGGCGCAACGAAACCCTCAAGCGGTCCTGGCAGCGCTTCCACGAGCAGTTCGGCACCGTGGTGCTCTACACCAGCGACGAGCACGAGTGGTCGTTCCTGTTCGGGCTGAACGAGCAGATCGGCGATCCGGTGCCCGGGATGACCGATCGCCTGGTCACCCTGCCGTACCGGCCGGAGACCATCGATGCGCGGGCCCTGATCCGCGGGTCCATCGAACCGTACGCGCTGCGCGCGCAGCGGTAATACCGAGTACACCGAAACGCATCGGCGCCAAGGGTTTCCACACCGGGCACCGATGCGTTTCGTGTTTCGTAGGTACGTCCCGTCCGATTCAGGGCGCGAGTGACCCCGCACTCTCGGCAGCCTGCTGCGGCTTCGGTGCGTCTTTCGGCTGCTCGCCGTCGGGACCGAAGACCATGCCGGCCTTCCACGCGCCGCGCTCGAAGATCCGCTGCACCGGACTCGCCACGAAGGTGGTGACGAGCGTCATCAGCGCCAGGATGGTGTACAGCTCGGCGGTGATCAACCCGGCGGTCAGACCGATATTCAGCAGAATCAGCTCCATCAGCCCGCGGGCATTGGCCAGTGCGCCGAGGGATCCGGCCTCCCGCCAGCTCATACCCTGCCAGCGCGCCGCGAGCCCGATCGCACCGAATTTGCCCGCGAACGAGATGATCAGAATGACCGCCGCCATCAGCAGCACGCTCGGTTCGAGGACGAGTCCGAGCTCGGTGTTGAGCCCCGAATAGATGAAGAATGCGGGCAACAGCAGGTACGAGACGATGGGTTCGAGCCGCTGTTTGATCGTGTCCAGCAGTGCGCCGCGCGGCATCACCGCACCGACGACGAAGGCCCCGAACACCGAGTAGATGCCACACCAATCGGTGAACCAGCTGCCGAGCAGTACGACCAGCAGCACCACCACCAGGTGCGCGACCGGGATGCCGCCCGTCTTCTCGGTGTCGCCGTGCTTCGGTGTCCACTCGTTCAGCCGGGCCAGCAAACGTCGCCCGACGACGGCCATGAACACCACGTAGCCGATACCACCGCCTACCGCGAGGAATGCGCCGTTCATGCTGCCTTGGGTGCTGGCCACCATGGCGGACAGCAGAATCCACGCGCAGGCGTCGTCGACGGCCGCACACGCCAGCGCCATGGTGCCGAGCCGGGTGTGCTGTAAACCCGAGTCGATCACGATCCAGGCCAGCATCGGGAACGAGGTGATCGCCACCGCCGCGGCGACGAACAGTGCGCCCTGCCACGGCTCGACCTTGCCGGTGAAGTAGTCACCCAGGCTCACCATCCACCAGCCGACGGCACCACCGAGCACCAGCGGAACCCCGACACCGGCGACCGAGGTCGCGCCTGCCTTCCGCAGATGCGAGGAAAGAATGTCGAGCTTGAAATCGGCGCCGACCAGGAACATATACAGGACCAGACCCAGTTGGCCGACCACGTAGATCGCCGACAGGTTGGGATGCATGACGTTCGTATCCCCCACCGTGAGCTGCGTCGGGAACAACCACTGCTGGGCTTGTGGCCAGATCCACCCCAGCACCGAGGGCCCGAGCAGGAACCCGGCGACCATGATGGCCACCACCTGCACCTGCGCCAGGCGCCGGAACAGCGGCCAGAGCAGGCGGTAAGTAAGCAGAATCACCGCGACCTGGAGGAAGAAGTGGGTCGTTATCTCCAATGGAGTCGGCATGTCCGAAGCTCCCCTCCCGCGAGTGAGTCGCGTGCTGACGTCTGTAGATCGTTCGAACTGTCCGCAGCGCAACCCCGGGGGGAGGGATCGCGCCCGATCTACACTGTCCCGCCACGCACTTACGAGAAGCTTGCGGTTCGGTTGCCGACCACGGGCGGCGGGTTGCGGGTGCCGCATCTGACACCCGCAACCCGCCGCCCTCGCCATGGCCGGGCGCATCAAGACTTGCGGGCGCGCCACTCCTCGACGTTCAAGCCGCCCACTCCCCAATTGGTGAGCTCGACCTCGTCGATCACCACGAAGGTGCTGTCCGGCGCCTTGCCGAGAACGTCATACAGCAAGTCGGTGACGCCCTTGATCAACTGGGACTTCTGCTCTCGGGTGACGCCCTCGTCGGTGACCTTGATATTGACGTACGGCATTACGCTGCCCTTCCTGCGATGAACCCGCCGTCGACGGGGAAAATGTGGCCGGTGGTGAATGCGGCGTCCGCGAGATACAGCACGGCCGCGGTGGTTTCGGAAACCTCGCCGATGCGGTTGAGCAGTGCGAGGCGGCCCGCCGCGATGTCGTCACCGTCGCCGTGTAGCGGGGTGCGGATAATGCCGGGTGCGACGGCGTTGACCCGAATACCCTCGCCCGCGAGCTCGGCAGCCAGGCTGGTGGTCAGCGCGTGCACACCGCCCTTGCTGATCAGGGCCGCCGAGGCGGGCAGTCCCGCGAGCGCGTGGTTGATCAGCACAGTGCCGATATTGACGATGCTGCCGCCGCCGCCCTGTTGCAGCAGCTGCCGCACCACCGCCTGGGTGGTGAAATAGGTGCCCTTGAGGTTGCCGTCGAGGTAGCTGTTCAAGTCCGCCTCGGTGACCTCGACGAACGGCTTGGCGCCGAAGATCCCCGCGTTGTTCACCAGCACGTCGACCCGGCCGAACCGCTCGACCGCCGCCCGCACCAACGCGGATCCCGTTGCGGGCGAACCGATGTCGCCGACCACCTGGGCCACCTGGTCCGGCGCTGCGAGCTCCTCGGCCACCGCCTCGAGCTTGTCCGGGTCACGCCCGTTCAGTACCACCGCGTCCCCGCGTTCGACGAAGGCTCTGGCGATATCGCGCCCGATCCCGCTGGAGGATCCGGTCACGATGACCGTCTTCGCTGACATTACTTCTCCTTAACCTATTGAGATACGACCGGTCGTCTTGGAATGGGCATAAGGCGACCAGCTGGAAACAGAGGTCGAGATCAGGGACGGAAATAGTCGTCCAGTAGCCGCCGCAGACATTTGTGCAGCGGTTCGAGCGAGCGGTCGAGCTTCATGCGGATCACCGCGCCCTCCCACGATTCGATGAGCAGATCGGCCAGCTCGACGGCGTCGATATCGACACGGATCAGGCCCTGCCCCTGCGCTTCCCGTAGCGCGACGGCGACACCGTCGCGCCAGGTCCGGAAGGCATCCGACAGCGATTCCCGCAGAATGTCACTGCCCTCGAGTTCGGCGCCCAGATTGGCGATCAGGCAGCCGCCCGTGAAATCCGATGCCACGAACTCATCCATCTGCCGCCCGAAGAACGCCCGCAATCCGGTCACCGGATCGGGGGCCGGTCCGAGCGCATCGGCCATATTCCGCTGGATACACAGCGAATGGTGGTCGATGATCGCCTGGCCGAAACCCTCCTTGCTGTCGAAGTAGTTGTAGAACGACCCCTTCGGCACCCCGACCGCATCCAGCACCTGCTTGATACCGGTGCCGTGGTACCCGTTGGACAGGAACCCGGCAGCTCCCTCCTCGACCAGCAGCTGCCGGGTGTCATCACTGCGTCTCGGTCGCGCCATGCGACTTAATATACGACCGGTCGTCTATTAATTGCAACCTCGATGTCCGGAAAGTTCGCCGTAGATTTGCGCCGGCGAACATCTATGCGGTAGGCCGCCAACGACCGCACCGGGCCGCGAACGCCGGAAGGTGCGTCGCGGCGAACTCCGACGGATGCCAGTCGTGCGACGTCACCTCGGCCGTCCAGACGTAGGTCCAGGCCCGCTCGCCCCCGGGATGGATCAGCCGCAGGTCGTATTCGTCGTCCTCGAAGCCGTCGAGCACGGCCCACTCCCCCGCATCCAGTCCGGACAGCACCACACCGCGCGCCACCGTATCGGGATCCGGCACCAGCCCCGGGTAGATCCGCCCCGGCAGCGCGGCCACCCGCCACCCTGGCACCTGCGCGGGCACAGACGCCGGGCACCGCCCGATCAATTCGACCAGCACCTCCGGAAATTGCAGCGTGCCATAGACGAACAGCGCATCCGAGGGCCCCGCCAACCGCGCCAACCGCCCGGCCGCGGGCTCGCTTCCCGCATTCCGCACCGACCACTCCTTCTCGCGGCTCCGCTTCCGATTCTCCCGGATTTCCGATGGCGATTTCGTGCCGATTCGCCGATGGATCCCCTCTCTCGGCGACAGTGCGCGGTTCGCCCGCCTATCCCGAGACCTCGGAGATCTCACTCGGCGCGAGCGAGTGACAGCGAATCTCCTGCCGCTTCCACTTGATCAGCAACCCACCGCACCAGCCGGCCAGCGCCGCGCCGAACGCCATCGCCAGGAATTCGCCGTCGAGCAGATGGCCTATCAGCCCGGTCCCGCCGAAGGCCACTCCCAGCCACGCGGTGTGCTTCGGGTGGCGCCGGATCAGATCGCGCACCGAATGGATCGTATGCCGCACTTCATCGGGATGTTTACAGCACCAGATGACAAAGTAGATCGGCCAGGCGATGGGAAACAACAGGATCAGAATGATGCGCGCGAACATGTCCTGTGCCTCCGTGCCACCCACTGAGCTGGTATCCGGTGACACGGCCCCCGGACGGCCTCGACCCCAAGTGTCCACTACTCGGGCGAACGACGCGAGCTGATCGGTTGACCGGTTGCTCAACCCTTGCCGATGAGCTTCCGGAACGCACCCGCGCCGTGTGCGGAGAAGACCGTCGCCTCGCCGCCGTGCGCGCGATCGGCCCGATCAACCGCCTCCGATTATCGCGGTTGGCCTCGGGCAGGGATGAACCGGTCTCCTCCAACCGCCGAATCGGTAGCGGCCGAGGGTTTTCCGGCTCGACCCCGCGTCCGACGCCGGACCTCAGAGTGCCGGGAGGATATTCGCGTTGTGATGGAAGACGTTATCGGGGTCGTAGGCGGCCTTGATCGCCGCCAGGCGATCGAGTTTGGTGCCGTACACCTCGCGCAGTCCGGCGTCGTCGAATTCGATGATTCCGTTCACATATCCGCCCGCCAGACCGGAATGTGGTTGCAACGCGGCCCAGAAGGCGCGCACCCAGTCCCGTTCGTCCGGCAGCCCGGCGGGGTCGGGGGTGACACCGACGATGAACAGCTGATAATGCGGTGCGCGCGGACCACCGTAGGCGGTGGCGTCGTCGGCGACCGCGCTGAACGCGTGATCCAGGCGGTAGACCAGCGCCAACGACATCGGCGACCGCTTGCGCGGAATGTGCTCGGCGAAGGTCTCGACCACCTCGTCGGTGAATTCGGCGATGCGCGTGCCCTTTTCGTAGGCGCTCATCCCGAAGGCGTTGGCCTCGTCGATCAACTGCTGCAACGCGACGTACGGCATCGGCGTGACCATTTCGAAAACCGGGGTCAGCCGGGCCCGGAACTGGTCGAGCACCTGCGCGTGCTCTTCGGCGTTACCGAAGCCGGTGACCAGCACGGCGGCGCCGGGCCGCAACCACACGGCCTCCGGGACGAACGGCGCGGGCGGTGCGTTCAGCGCACCGAAGACCACCGTGACATCGTGCGGCAGATCCGGCACGATCTCGCGGGCCGCGCGCAGCATCGGAGTCAGCTGATCCAGGTCGAAGAACAGCATCGCGTAGTGGACCATGGGTCCGGCCGGATCGAGGGTGAACTCGAACTCCGTGACGACGCCGAAGTTTCCGCCGCCACCGCGCAGCGCCCACCACAGCTCGGAATGTTCGTCGGCCCTGGCGCGCACGATGCGTCCGTCGGCGAGCACTACCTCGGCGGCGACCAAATGGTCGATGCTCAGCCCGGACCGACGGGTCAGCCAGCCCATTCCGCCGCCGAGGGTGAGCCCGCCGATGCCGGTGTGGCTGACCAGGCCCGCGGGGATGGCCAGCCCATGCTCCTGGGTGGCCCGGTCGACATCGGCCAGCAGGGCGCCGCCCCCGACCCGGGCCCGGCGGGCCTGCGGATCGACCCGCACGTCGTTGAGTTTGCTCAGATCGATCATCAGCGCGTCGTCCGCGATGGATGTGCCCGCCGGATTGTGTGCTCCACCGCGCACGGTCAGATCCACCCCCGAGGCGCGGGCGAAGGTGATGGCCGCGCTGACATCGTCGGGGCCGGCGCACTGGGCGATCGCCAGCGGCCGCCGGTCGATCGAACCGTTCCACACCTTTCGCGCTTCGTCGTACCCGTCGTCGCCTGGCACCACGAGTGCGCCGTCCATCCGCGCCCGCAAGGCGTCGAGGTCGACCGAGGTTCGGGTCATGAGACATCCTTCCCCGCACATGGGTGTTCCCATGTGCTACCGAAGTGTCCCGAGCACCCCGTTCATTATCGACCTCGGCACGCCGATCCCGATACCCGAATTGCCGGGTCGAACCACCGCGAAGTCGAGTAACCGCATCCGGTTGATCGGCAATTCCCCTGGTCAGGGCGGATTTCCGGTGCCGACCGCTCAGTGCGGGCGGTTGGCGCGGATGATGGCGGCCAGGTATTCGTAGTCCTCGGCGCGGGCGGTGGAGGCACGGTAGGCCAGGCCGATGGTGCGGCCAGGGGCGGGGGCGGCGAAATGCGCGATATCCAATGCGCCGCGCGCGGTTTCGGCGGCGATCGCCATCTGCGGAATCAGCGTGACGCCGAGTCCGCCTGCGACACACTGCACCACGGTGGACAGCGACGCGGCCCTGGTGTCGCCGACGGCGCCGGGATGGACATCCGCGGAGCGGCACAGATCGAGGGTCTGATCCCGCAGGCAGTGCCCCTCGTCGAGGAGCAGCAACGGCAGCGTATCCAGCGCGCCCGGCCCGATATCGGTCCGCCCCGCCAGCTCATGGCCACTCGGCGTCACCAGGACGAATTCCTCGGTGTACAAAGGAATCTCGACCACCCCGGGGGTCTGGGTCGGCAGCGCGAGCAACGCGACGTCGAGTACGCCGGTACGCAACCCGTCCAGCAGCCGCGCGGTCTGATCTTCGACCACCTGCGGGTGCAGTGCGGGCAGCCGCTTGCGCAATTCCGGCAGCAACGAGGGCAGAACGTACGGGGCGACGGTCGGGATGATGCCCATCCGCAGGGTGCCGCCGAGCCCGTCGCCGGTCGCGGACGCGACGAAACGGTCGGCCGCCTCCAATGTCGCCATTGCCTGTGGCAGCAGGCGCATTCCGGCGGCGGTGACCAGTACCCGGCGCGTACTGCGTTCGATCAGCTGCAGCCCCAGGCCGTTTTCGAGTGCGGCCAGTGCCTGCGATAACGTGGGTTGGCTCACACTCAGCCGGGCTGCCGCGGTGCCGAAATGGCGGTACTCCGCGATCGCTACGAACGCACGCAGCTGCGAGAGTGTCGGCTGATAAGTCTGATCAGTCACGCCTATCAGTGTAGTGCGACTGATCAGCTTTACCTTTCGCAGGTCTTTAGGCAAGATCCCGATCGAACGCTTCGCACGCCCCACCCCACAAAGGACGAGGAGACAAGCATGGCCCTGCTGACCATCGGCGACCAATTCCCGGCATACAACCTCACCGCGGTAATCGGCGGTGATCTGTCGAAGGTCGACGCTCAGCAGCCCGACGACTACTTCACCCGGATCACCAGCGACGATCACGCGGGCAAGTGGCGCATCGTCTTCTTCTGGCCCAAGGACTTCACCTTCGTGTGCCCGACCGAGATCGCCGCGTTCGGCAAGCTGAACGAGGAGTTCGAGGACCGCGACGCACAGGTCCTCGGCGCCTCGGTGGACAACGAGTTCGTGCACTTCCAGTGGCGCGCCCAGCACGAGGATCTGAAGACCCTGCCCTTCCCGATGCTCTCGGACCTCAAGCGTGAACTGGCCACCGCCACCGGCGTGCTCAACGCCGACGGTGTCGCCGACCGCGCCACCTTCATCATCGACCCGAACAACGAAATCCAGTTCGTCTCGGTCACCGCGGGTTCCGTGGGCCGCAATGTCGACGAGGTGCTGCGCGTGCTCGACGCCCTGCAGTCCGACGAGCTGTGCGCCTGCAACTGGAAGAAGGGCGACCCGACCATCAACGCGGGCGAGCTGCTCGCCGCCAGCGTCTGAGTCGAATCCCGAATCATCGAAAACCACAGAAAGACACGAGGAACGAGCACATGAGCATTGAGAACCTGAAGAACTCCCTCCCCGAGTACGCCAAGGACCTCAAGCTCAACCTGTCATCGATCGCACGCACCACCGTGCTGAACGAACAGCAGCTGTGGGGCACCCTGCTCGCGTCGGCGGCCGCGACCCGGTCGGCGACCACGCTGCGTGAAATCGCCGAGGAGGCCGCCGACACGCTGTCGGCGGAGGCTTACAACGCCGCCCTCGGCGCCGCCTCGATCATGGGCATGAACAATGTGTTCTACCGGGGCAAGGCGTTTCTCGACGGCCGCTACGACGATCTGCGCGCCGGTCTGCGGATGAACATCATCGGCAACCCGGGCGTGGACAAGGCCGATTTCGAACTGTGGTCGTTCGCGGTCTCTTCGATCAACGGATGCGCCCACTGCTTGGAGGCGCACGAGAAGACGCTGCGCGAGGCCGGTGTGTCGCGCGAGGTGATCTTCGAATCGCTGCGCGCGGCCGCCATTGTCGCGGGCGTCGGCCAAGCGGTGCAGTCCACCGAGACCCTCGCCGCCGCGACGGTCTGATCACCGGTTCCACGCACTCCGGCCCCGTCCGAAAAGGACGGGGCCGGAGTAGTTTTCGCGTTCTGCCTGGAATGTCCGACGGTAACCGGGTCGAACCCGCGACGGTAGGCGACGCACGAAGTGTGCGGTTGTGAGCGGCCGCGTCGAGCTCCGCGCCGGTCCGGAATGTGTCGGGACCGTGGATTAGCGTGTACGCCTGGAGCGCGGCCGCCGGTTCGGGGGACCGCGCCGGGTAGTAACCGGGAGGGGAATTCCGTTGAGCCTGAACGACTTCGAGTTGGAGCCCGACGCGACCGAGGTGCCGCGACAGTGGTGGGGGAAGGCCGAGCCGTTCCGTGGGCTCGGACCCGTGCGGGTCTGTGCGCCCGATACCGACGCGGCGGCGGCGACTTCCGCGTTGATCGACGGTTCGAGGGCGCTCATCGACGCGGTACTGACACATCCGCACACCGACCCGCACCTGGCCGAACCGGGTCGCGACTATCTGCGTTCTCCGGCCACCGCCGATCCGGAAGCGGCGGCGGTGATCGGGCTGATCGTGCTACGCCTACCCGATCCGAACCTGGACCGCTCCGCGGTGGCCGACTACCTGAGCCACGCGCACAGCCTCGCGTTCGCGGCCACGGCGCTGACGCGGATGGCGGAATTGTCGATCGTCGATCCCCGCTTCCCCGACAGCGTGTGGTCGTCGACGTTCGGTGAGCCGATGCTGCGGCGAGTGCCGTCGCCGGGCACGACCTACCTGACGCAGCGGCCGATGCGGCGCATGCGGGCGCTGCTCGCCGCGGCGCCGGAGGCCGAGTACGCTGCGGCCCGCGACCGGCTCGCGCCGGTTCGCATCGGCGGTCCGGCGAATCCGGCCACCACCTTCCTGCTGCCCACCGAACAGGATTGGCTGGCAGCCGATCTCGCGTTTGTCGGAACCGAGGCGACCGACGAGGTGGCCGCGGCCCGGCTGCTGGCCTGTGTGCGCGATCCCGGACACGCGCAGGCCCTCATCGGTAGGGTTCGGGCGCACACCCTGAGCTCGTGGCCCGAGTTGATCCACAGTCTCGGCGTGCAATTGGGTCTCGGGTGCACCGATGTGCTGGTCCGGCTCTATCGACGGATCGCCGAAGCGAAACCGCGCAGGCGGATTGTCACGATGTTGACGCAACTGGACACCTACGAGGCCCTCATGGCGCTGCTGAACCTCCTCGACGCGCCCTACGTCCAGCCCGCGCTGATCGATATCGCCGCCCGGGCGCCGCGCCGCGCCCTGTGGTTATTCGGCTCCACCGCACCGAATTCCGCGACCGCTGAGTTGTTCCGCGCGCACCTTCGCGTCCACCCCGACGTCGCCCGCAGTGCGCTGGACTGTGCCCTGCCGCAGGGTATGCGCGAGGTCGTGCGGGCGGAGCTCGCGGCTCTCGGCGCCACCGATCCCGCACCGCCGGACCATGTCCCGGAGATTCTGCGCAACCCACCGTGGGCACGCCCACGCCCCGAGCCGCAGGTGGTGGTCGGGTTGGCGCACCCGTCGCAGGTGCGGGTGGCGTGGAAGCCCGGTGAGCGGGAGCGATGGCTGATCCCGAAGTTCGGCGACGAGGCGCTGCACCGGGCGCTCGGTGAGTACGGCTATCCGCACCGTCCTCCGCTTCCCGGTGCCGCTCCGGTCACCATGTCCGGTTTCGCCGCGCGGGCGCTGGCATCCCTGGATCTCGCCGCGGCGCAACCGTGGCTGCGGGCAGGCAGTTTCCGCCGGGTGGACCCGTGGGATCTGATGCCGCTGCTGGCCCAGCACGGCTCCGCCGCCCACGCCATCGTGTGCGACGCGCTCGATCACTGCATCCGCACCCTCGAACCAGAGCTCGCGCCGGTGGCGAGCCCCGGCATGCTCGCGTTGGTCGTCCGAGCATTGGAGCGAAGGACCCTGCGCGCCACGGCCTTCGACTGGTTGCGCCGCCACCCCGGCTACGCCGCGACGGCTTTGATTCCCACGGCCGTCGGCACACCGGGCCGGGAACGCCGGTCCGCCGAGAATGCCCTGCGAACCCTCGACGAACTCGGCTTCCGCGACGAAATATCTACCGCCGCAATCGAATACGGCGACGCCGCGCTGGCGGCGACGCTCGCGGTGCTGGTGACCGATCCGATCACCATCCTGCCCAACCGCATGCCGAGCCCGCCGAGCTGGCTCGCCCCGACCGCTCTACCCCCGATAGCCCTCGCCGACGGCGGACACACCTTGCCGCTGCCCGCCGTCGAACACCTGTTGACAATGATGCGGTTGTCCGAACCCGGCGCGCCCTATCCCGGCCTCGCCCGCGTCAAAGCCGCCTGCGACCCGGCTTCGCTGGCGGCCGCCGTCCGGACGGTGCACGAACAGTGGCGCCGCGCCGGTGCGCACACCCGCGACACCTGGGTGTGGGAGGCGCTCGGCGGCCTCGGCGACGACAGCACCGTCGAACTACTGTTGGACACCATCCGCGCCGACACCTCCGATGCCCGCGCCGTCAGTGCGCTGGACGCGCTCGTCGCGATCGGCTCCGATGCGGCCCTACTCGCGCTGAAGACGTTGAGCGAGAAGGTGAAAACGAAACGCGTCCGCGAGGGCGCCCGAGCCCGGATCGCCACGGTCGCGGCGTCGCTCGGGCTCACCGCCGATCAGCTCGCCGACCGCCTGGTCCCCGATCTCGGACTACGTCCCGACGGTACCGCCATCCTGGATTTCGGCTCGCGCCGGTTCGTCATCGGCTTCGACGAACAGCTGCGCCCAACCATCTCCGACCCGAATGGCCGCCGCCGCAAGGCTTTACCGAAACCGGGTGTCCACGACGATCCGGAACTGGCGGCCGCGGCCACCGCCACCTTCCGCCGAGTGAAGAAGAACGCCATCGCGATCCGGGCCGACCAGATCCTGCGCATGGAGCGCGCCATGACCGGCGGCCGCCGCTTCACCTTGGATGAGCTGCGCGGCCTGTTCATCGATCACCCTCTGCGCCAACACATCACGCGCCGCATTCTCTGGGCCGTCTACGACGGCCACATCCTGCGCCGCGCGTTCCGCATCGCGGCGGACAACACCTTCGCCGATATTCACGACACCGTCATCGACCTGCCCGCCGATGCCGTGATCGGCGTCCCCCATCCCCTCGACCTCGGCCCTGACGACACCGCCGCCTGGCGCACCACCTTCACCGAGTACGCATTACTCCAGCCCTTCGAACAACTCGACCGCGCCGTCTACCGTGAACCCGCGCTGGCCGACGTATCCGCGATCGACGCGGCGCCGGGTACGACAGTCGACAGCGCCCGACTGCTCGGACTCCCCCGCCGCGGCTGGCTGCGCCCCGAAACCGGCGACGGCGGCCTGTATCTCTACCCATTCGCCAAACCCCTTGCCCCCAACCGTTTCTTCCTCCTCGAGGTAGACCCGGCAATGCACGCCGCCGCCCCCACCGACCCTCCGGAACGCACCATTCGCTACGCGCGCCTGTCCTATAGCACCACCGTCCACACCAAGGCCCCCACCTTCGCCGACCTGAGCCCCCTCGCCACGTCCGAAATCCTGCGCGATCTGACCTGGCTCGGAGGTCCGACCGTCCCGGGGCGGTGAAGAGCCGCGCGAGGCCCGCCGCCGACAGCCGGAACAACGACAACACCGCGGCGTCGTATCCGGTGGCTCGGCCGTCGTCCTCACCTGCGTACACCGCCTGGCCACCCGGCATCGCGAGTACTGCTTCCTGGGTCTGGTACACCGACTCGACGCCCGAGTACAGCACCAGCGCCCCCGGTCCGCTGTCGGTCGGCGTCCGGCCACGCAACGTGGTTCGAGCACGGCGGTGGCCTCGTCGTCCACCGGGGAGACCACCTGCTACACGAGGGGTGCCCGACCACCATCGAGGGGCGCACCGCGTCGGCGGCTACGGCGCGACGACCCGCAGGCTCGCTTTCCCGGACTACTCAACGCACACGGCGATCACCCAGTAGCTCCCGCCGGGACGCGGGTGTCCGGTTCAGGTCAATTGTCCGGTTGCCAGATCACGCACTTCAGCTATTAGTCAGCTATCAGAAAGGTCACAGGATCGCGGCTCGGGCGGGGTGACCTCAGGATTTGCGGCAAACCAGGGACGGCGGTGCCACTTTCGCCGATTCCATATCCCGAGAGGGCGGTAGGCTCGCGACCATGGGCACACAGGGTGAACCGGAGGCCATGGGGACACGGGTCGAGGTAGTGCGCGTGTTCACGGATGCGGCCGGGCGGCTCGGGAACGAGCTGGGAATCGCCCGGGCAAGCGATGTCGCCGACGCCGACCCGCAGGCGCTGGCGGCCCGGATCGGGTACAGCGAAACCGTGGTGGTGGGGGATCCGGTCGACGAGGTGGCGCGGGTGCGCATCTACACCCCGGCCGTCGAGCTGCCGTTCGCCGGGCACCCGTCGGTGGGCACCGCGTGGTGGTTTGCCGAGCAGGGTATCCCGGTGCGCGTGTTGGACGTCCCCGCCGGACCCGTGGCCGTCGAACTGACCGATGGGCTCACCTGGATCAAGGCACGCGGCGAATGGGCCCCCGACTTCACCTTCCATCAGCTCGAGGATGCCGAGGAACTCGCGGCGCTGCGCCCGGACGACTTCACCGGCGGACCACACTATGTGTGGACGTGGACCGACGAACACCGCGGCACCATGCGGTCCCGCATGTTCGCGCCCACCATGGGCATCGCCGAGGACGAGGCGACGGGCGCCGCCGCCGTAGCCCTTACCGCTCAGCTGCGCCGCAGCCTGGTCATCACCCAGGGCCGAGGTTCCCAGCTCTTCACCCAATGGGACTCCGACGGCTGGGTCCACCTCGGCGGCCGAGTCGCCGCCGACTCGGTGATCGATCTGTAGCTGACCCGGGCACCTGGCGCGGCCCTCCGAACGAGCCCGCCCGGACATCCCTGCGCTATGCCGCGACGTGTTCCACCCTCACGGCTCGGGCGCGCCGTTCACCAGCGGATACCACCACCGACCGTAATACCGGCTACGCCGTGCCGGTATGTCCCACCGTGCCGGGACGGTCGAGAGAAGCGGCATCGTCGCAATGGAACAAGCGGCGCGCTCATGTAACCACCAGTACCGCCGTGCCTGTGCGCTCCACAAATGCCGGGCCGACAGTCGAGAAAGCGGCATCGTCGCGATCGAACAACCAGCGCACTCCGCGCAACTCGCCAGGGACCGCCAATGCCGGGCCGACGGTCGTGAAGAGCGGCATCGTCGTGAGGGAACAACCGGCGCACTCCGCGCGACTAACCCAGGACCGCCGCTACCAGCATGTACGCCGTGCCGAGGTCCATGACGATATGCGGCACCACGGCCGAAGAGGGTGCTGCGTCGGCGGGGTCCAGGGGGTGGCCGAGCCAGTGGTGGCAGCGGCCGGCGCGCAACGCTACCAGTACAGCGAGGGCGTCGGCGCCGAAGAGACCGGCGAGGGCGAGCGCGGGGACCGAAGCGGGGCCGCTGTGGCCGGTACCGGAGTGGCCCGACATGGCGTACAGCATTGCGGCCGCGGCGATTACGTGATAGCCGATGGCAACGATACGGGCGGTGGTGAGGCCGCGGCCGTCGGTGCGCCACTCCGCGATCCGGCTCACCAGCAGGGCCGCGAAGACCACGGTCATGGCGGTCAGGACGCCGCGCATCGCATGCGGGTTCGCGCCCGCGGGGAATACCAGCATGGCCAGCATCACCAGGCACATGATCAGGTGCGCGGCATCGGATTCGTGATAGGCGATCCGCGAGGTCGACATCGGAAGCGAATCCTGTTGCGGTCCAGCATAATCCACGCTAGTAGCATCATCCGGCCAGCCACCCGGGAGGCGGTGCTGCCCCGCCGATTCCCGTACTCCGACGGCGGGCGCGGCCAAACGCCCGATCACCATCGTGGCCGCGACCAGGAACGCCACCACCACCGCCCACCGCAACGCGGTGTACTCCTGCACGAACTCCACCACACCCACCACCTCTCGTCGCGGCGATCGTGGGTCTCCACCCTCCATGCTCGCACCCGAACCGGTCTCGGGATACCTTTTCAGCCACCATCCGGCACCCGCCACGCCGAGAGACCCGCTCACCGCATCCGGAACACCGGACCGCGCGGATGAAAGGGCAGGGACGCGCCCGCGGGAATGAGGAACGCATGCTCCCGCCGCACTCGCAGCACCTCGCATTGTCCGTCGGTGATGATCAGAATCGGTCCCTCGGCCGGGAAGTCCTCGGCACGTTCGAGCAGACGGATGCCGGGTTGCAGGACGGTGCCGCCGCGACCGCGCACCCGCACGCCGCGGGCGATCTCCTCGACCGGCACATATCCGGCGTCGTAGGCCGCGGCATCGCAATAGACGACGCGGGCGCGCGGCACCTCCCGCGCGAGGGCGTAGGAGGCGATGGCGCCCAACCCTTTTCCGAGCAGCGTGACGTCCATGGAGCCCGAGGTGTCCAGCACCACCCCGAATGTCGGCAGGCGCACGTTCTCCTCCGGCCGCACCCAGGCCGGGCGCGGAATATCGGGTGTGGCGGCCTGCCGACGGGACGCGCGCGCGTAACTGCGTCGCTTGTCCACGGTCGGGACGTGTTCGTCGAACCAGCGGGCGAGCTGGGCATCCCATGGCAACGGTGGTTGGTCCAGCGCCCGGATCGCCTGTTCCAACGCGGCGGGCACGGTGCCGCGCCCGCTGTTCAGGTGGTAGGCCAGGCCGGTGACCAGCGCGTTGCGGTAGTACTCGTCCAGATCGACATAGCGGCCCGCATTTCCGGGGTGCGGAATCGGCTCGCCGAGCACATCGCCGCGTCCGCGTCCGCGCAGTGTCGCCAGTTTGCGCAGCCGACGCAGGTCTACCGCGATCCGATCGTAAATCTCTTCGGCCGAACAGCCTTTCAGCTCCGGGTCGTAGAGCAGTCCGTCGGGCATCTCGCCCACATTCATCTCCACCAGCCACCCGTTCACCACGTAATCGCAGGCGATATTGAACAGGTAGTGGTCGCGCCATCCGGCGCGTTCGCCGTGGCGCAGCGCGGCGTGCAGCATTTCGTGAGCCAGCACGAACCGCCATTCCTCGTCCCGCAGTCCGGCGAGCGGGTTGATGTAGATCTCCGCCGCCTCGGCATTGACGGCGGCGATCGAAATATCCCAGTCGCGGGCGAGATCGGCGTCGGCGACCACCGTCATCCCGGCGGCGAGCGCACCGAGCAGCGGGAAGGAGGAGACGAACCAGCCCAGCGCGGCGTCCCATGCCCGCTTCGGCCGCAATCCGTCCTTCGTATGCTCGCCGCCCGCGGTCGCGAGGGCATCGCGTGCCGCGGCGGCGAGCCCGGCCGCGAACAGGCCGGGAAAGTCGGATCGTTTCGCGACCTCGGCATCACCGATAAGGAAATCGGGCGATTCGGTGCGCTCGTAGGCCGCGGGCACCGCCGTCTCCCGCCAGCGCGCGCCGGTCTCATGTTCGTCGGAAATGTGTGGGGGGAACGCGAATTCGTCCGGGCGTCGGCCGATCTTCATGGTGGTCAAATATTGGTCGACGACCGCGCAGCATGCGGCGCGGTAGGCGGGGTGCGGTTCCGCGTGATCGTGGTCCCAGCTGGTTTCGGCGATGATGTTGCCCGGCGGCGTCGTCCGCGGATCCAGATGACCGAACCCGGCGTGCAGTAGACAATGCGCGAATACCCATGCCCATTCCGCGGCGTCAGCGCGGCGTTTCGGGTGGTAGTACACCCCGCTCCCGGAGACGTAGGCCCAGATGTCGCGGGGCATTCGATCGTCGAGCTTGTACAGCGCATGCGGCAGGTGCCGGAAGGCGAGATGCGATCGCGTCGACTTCCAGCCGTCCATCATCGCCTGTAGCCACGGGTCGACCTTCCCGCGTTTGGCACTCATTCGGCACCGTTCCCGATCCTATTGCGGCGCACGATGATCAGCGCCGCGCGGCCAGGCGCGGCAGGTCGCGACTGACCTCGATGAGGAACCAGGTGGGTAGCACCGGCGCGCCGTTCTCGTCCGACGCGATCACCAATTGCGCGCATTCGACCGAGATTTCGGCCAATTCGATGAGCATCGCCTTGGCCCGGATCACGAATCGGCCGACAGCGGGCGAGACGTGTTCGCGCGCACCGGGCAATTCCTTGATCAGCCGGGCGCGGAAGGTTTCGGACAGGAAGTACAGCAGGTCACGATCGGCGGGTTCGCGCGGCCAGCCCGCGTCACCCTTGAGCACCGCCTCCAGATCGTAGGCATGCCGAATGGTCTTGACGAAGGCGCGGAAGGCGGACGCGTGCCCGGCGGTGAGCGTACCCGCGGCCACTACCTCCAGCACGGTGTCATCGATCTCGTCGCCGCAGGAGTGCAGGGCATCGGAGAGCATATGCCAGCCGCGCGGGGTGGAGAACGGCGCTTCGGTCTTCGGCGGCGCGGACCACAGGTGGTCCGGACGCTGGGTCAGGTAGCGCACGATCCACGGGTGAATATCGTTGAGCGCGGCCCATTTCAGCCAGTCGTCGACATCAGCGCGCAGATGGAGGTGCACCATGCGGTTGACCAGCGCCGAGGCCATCGGCCGGGCCAGCGCATTGTCGGTGGCCCGGTTACCCGCGCCGATCACCACCGAACCGGCGGGCAATTCGTAGGTGCCGATCCGGCGGTCCAGGATCAGCGAGTAGAACGATTTCTGCACCTCGGGTGCGGCGGCATTCAGCTCGTCGAGGAACAGGCAGTAGGGTTCGGGCCGCGCGATCAGCTCCGGTGGGGCGAAGCGGCTGCGGTCCCCGACGATCTGCGGGACCCCGATCAGATCCTCCGGCGCCAGCTGGGTGCCCAGCAGGGTGACGCAGTCCAGCCCGAGTGATTCGGCGAAGGTCCGCACCAGCGAACTCTTGCCGATTCCCGGCGCACCCCACAGGAATACCGGGCGCACCACGGCAACGTGCAGCAGCAACTCCGGTAGCTGGTCCGGGGTTACCGTGACCGTTGCCTCCATACCCTTCTCCTCCCCCGTTCGCTCATCACGGGAAAGGTACCGAGGACACGGCCGTGCGGCCAGCGGTTTTTCGCGGTGCGCGGATCTCAGCGGTGCGCGGAACGCCGTTGTCTCTCCGTGGCGGCGCGCGCGAAACGCCCCGGTGACATACCTCGCCACTGTTTGAACGCGTTGGAGAAGCTCGACGCTCCCGAATATCCCATCCGATAGGCCACATCCTCGACGGTCAGCCCGGTGGCCAGCAGTTCCTCGGCGAGGCTGCCATAGGTTTCGGTGCAGAGCTGTCGGTACGAGGTGCCCTCTTCGGCGAGGCGACGGCGCATCGTGCGCAGGCTCATATGCAGGCCGGCCGCCACATCCTCCTGGGTGACACGGCCGTTCATCCGACGCAGCAATATCTCGCGTACCGAACCGGCGACACCCTCCCGCACCAATCCGCGCTGCCGCAGCAGCTCGGCACACTGCTCCTCGAAGACCTGGACGGTATACGGGCTCGCCTGCGGCATCGGGGCATCGATGGCGGTCGCGTCGAACACCGCCACGTGCGGACCCGCGCAGTTGATACTGGGCACCCCGTACCCCTCCAGGATCGGCAGCAGCCGCGGGCGCAGCCCACCGGCGATCTCGCCGCGGAGCATCGGCGGCGGGACGCCGAAGACCAGCATCCAATTCGACAGCAGCGCGGACAGATCCCGCTCCAGTAGGAATCCGCGCAGATCCTCGGGCACCGCGCGGTCATCCAGGTACAGCCACCACTCCGCATCGCGGTAGACGTGCCAGGCCCGCCCGAACGAGGTCATCAGGCTGAAATACCGCATGGCGATATCGATCGCCGACCGCACGGTGGGGCTGCTCATCACGGCCAGTCCGAATACGCCGAGCGACGTTGCATGGGTCCGGATTCCGGCCTCGGTGGCGAATCCGGGCGGGTCGCCCAATGCGGTGACGATATTGCGCGCGACTGTCAGTTCCTGCCCGGCGGTGATCTCCGCGCCGGGTGTCTCGAGCGTCGGCGGATCAATGCCGGTGCCGCGAAGGCACTCCCGCGTCGCCAGCCCGCGCTCACCTGCGATTTCCACGAGAATTGCCGCGTTGACCATCGCCCGCCGCCACTCCCATGAGGACACCCGTCCATGGTCGTCCGTGGTGACCGAAGTTCACAAGGTTTCTGGCCCGAATTCGGATGGACGCCGCCGATCCCGTGAGTACAACGGGTACCCGGTCCTCGCCGCTGGCCGATATTCGCAAGATTGCGGCCGGCATCGCACGCGGTAGCCGAGTTCGGCTCCCAGCAAACCGAACTGACCGATATGCGCAAGGTCGTGACCCGATATCGCATGGCACCGGCATCGGCCCGCGCCTATCGTCATGGCTATCGTGGGGCGAAGATCAAGGTAGGCGAAACAATGCCGAGAAAGACGCTTGTCGGCACGCGCGTCGCGATCACCGGGGGCACCTACGGGATCGGCAAGGAGACCGCGTTGGCCTTCCTCGCCGCGGGGGCCGATGTCGCGATCGGCGATGCGGATGCGGGCAAAGTACGCGCAATCACGGTGCAGCTGAACCGGATTCACCGCGGCAATATGGTCGGGCTACCGGTCGACGTCACCGACTGCGCCCGATTCGCCGAATTCCTGGATGCCGCCGAATACAGACTGGGCGGTCTGGATGTGGTGGTGAACGCCGCCGACATCGAACCGACCGAATCATTTCTGATGGAGACGGAGTGGGACTCCAACCGGCAGATCGACACGAATCTGCGCGCCGTCATCACCGGATCCCGGATCGCGGGCATTCGATTCGTCGAACAGGGGCACGGACATATCGTCAATATCGGCTCCGCCATCGGCGTCACGGCCGCATTGGGCGCGGCGGTGTACTCGGCGACCAAACACGCGGTGGTCGGCCTCGGCACCGCACTACATCGCGGACTGGCCGAACAGGGCGTCACCGTCAGTACCATCGCGCCCGGCTACGCGCCCGATCCGGACATGGTGGCCGACACAATCGTCGACTGCGTCGCGCACCGGCGCGGCGGACTGGTGGTAGTACCGCCCAACGCCTGGTTCCGTAGCGGAATGCCGGACCCCGTGCGGTTGCGGCTCGCGATCGGGCGGATGCTGGGGATCATGTGAGATGTTCGCGCCGTACGCGATCGCGCGGCGCGCGCTTCACAGCTCGCGCAGGATCCGCTTGAGTACCTTGCCGGTCGGGTTGCGTGGAAGCTCATCGATGAACAGCACATCGCGTGGGACCTTGAAGCGCGCCAGGTGAGTCTTGACGTGGTCGCGCACCTCGTCCTCGGTCAGTGAATATCCGTCGCGGACGACCACCACGGCGCGCAATCGCTGCCCGTAGCGGTCGTCGTCGACGCCGAACGCGCTGACTTCCTCGACCGCCGGATGCGCGGCGAGCAACTCCTCCACCTCACCCGGGAAGACGTTCTCACCGCCCGAGACGATCATGTCGTCATCTCGACCATCGACGAAAAGTCTTCCGGCGCTGTCGAAGTGCCCGACATCGCCGGTTGCCATCAGCGTCCCTATGCGGGCCTTGTCACCGCCGCCGGTATAGCCCTCGAACTGGTAGTTGTTGCCCACGAAGATGCGGCCGGTGCGCCCCGGCGGCAGCTCGATGTCGTTGTCGCCGAAGATCTTCACCGTGGTGCTCGGCACCGGCGCGCCCACGCAGCCGGGTTCCACGGCGAGATCCGCGGGGGTGGCGATGGTCGCGTAGGCCACCTCGGTGGAGCCGTACACGTTGTAGACCACCGGGCCGAAGGCCTCGGTCACCCGCAGACACAAGTCGGCACCGAGTTGCGAACCCGCGACGAAGATAATGCGCAGACGAGAGAAGTCGTGTCCGGCACGCGCTTGCGGTCCCGCGTCGATCAGTCGCTGCAGCATCACCGGTACCGCGATCAGTGCGGTGGCCCGGTTCCTGTCGAGACTGTCGAGTACAGCCCGCGGGTCGAAACGACGGCGGATCACCAGCGTGGATCCGAAGCCGATGGCCATTATCGCGTGCGCGAAACCGAGCGTATGGAACAGCGGCGCCGGGCATTCGGTGATCTCCCTGGCCCGGAACGGGACCTTGCCCAGGATCGCGCCCAACGGGGCCAGTGAGGTGGTGGGTTCGCTACGCGTCGCGCCCTTCGGGGTGCCGGTGGTCCCGCTGGTGAGCAGGATGATGCGGGCATGCGTGGTGGGTTTGCGTGGCGCGGTTCGCGCGCCGCCCGCGATCAGGCTGTCGAGGGTATCGGCACCGGGTGTGTCCGCCCAGGCTCGGTAGCGGCCGCGCGGCGGGGTCGGATCGGCCAGCATATCCGCGTATTCGTCGTCGTAGACCAGCAGGTCGGTGCCCTCACGGGCAACCACCTCGCGCAGCTGTGGCCCCGCGAAATCGGTATTCAGCAGGATGATCCGGGCGCCGCATTTGGCCGCGGCGAAAACCGCGTAGTGGAAACCGCGGTGATTGCGCGCCAGAATCGCCACACCCTCACCGTCGCGCAACCCGCGCGCCCGCCAGGCATTGGCGAGCGCGGTGCTGCGCTCGTCCAGTTCCCGGAAGGTGACCGCGCCGAGCTCATCGATAATCGCGGTCCGATCGCGATAACGCAGGGCCGCAACGGTAGTGAGCCCGCCGAGCATCCCGGATCGCAACACAGCCACACCCATCCGAGCGAGCCGATCGGGACGTTCGGGCGTGGCGAGCCCGGCCCGCACCGCCAACGCCGCGTAATACATCTCGTCGGCGGCGCGTCGCACCGCCCCTGCCGCAACCCCGATGGTGTTGGCGAGTCTCATAACTCGGCCCCCTTACGCGTGTCGGCCACCGGGTCGGTGGGGATGCCGTCGACCGATGGGAGTCCCTTGGAGGCGGAGGATTCCGGGACCATGCGATGGAAGTAGTGCAGGAGCAGGCGGGCGGTGCGGGGCATCCAGCGGTTGCCGGTGGCGGCCAAGGAGCCGAGCGGGACGCCGATGTGGTCCGGTTGACGGCGCAGTGCATCCACCATGAGGTCCACGGCTTGGTCGACGCTCAGTGGCGCGAAGCCGCCCCAGCCGGTCGGTCCGATCATATCGGTGTCGACAAGGGGCAGATGCACGGTGCCGAATCGGACTCCGTCGCTGAGGCATTCGACGGCGGCGACCTCCATGAACGCGTCCAGCGCCGCCTTCGACGCCACATAGGCGGAGAAGCGCGGCAGCCGCGCCTGCACCCCGATCGACGAACTCGCCAGCACATATCCCGAGCGGCGGTCCCGCATGCCGGGCAGCAGTCGCAGCGTCAAACCCACCGCCCCCAAATAGTTCACCCGCATGGTCCGGTCGTAATCATGCAGGCGCCGTTCGGAATTCGCGAGGGAACGGCGGATCGAGCGGCCCGCATTGTTGACCAGGACATCCGGCGGACCCCACGCCGCGAGGACCCGATCGGCCACCGCATCGATGCCGTCGTCGGTGGACAGATCCCCCACAATCGCATGCGCTACCCCACCCCGGGCGTGGATCTCCCGCACCAGCACATCCAATTCGTCCGCACGCCGCGCCACCACCAGCGTCGTCGCCCCGGCCGCCGCCACCCGCACCGCGAGTGCGCGCCCGATTCCGCTCGACGCCCCGGTGATGAGCACCGTGCGTCCGCCGACCCGGTCGGCCAGCGACGGCACCCAGGGCAGGGGCACCCGGCGCGGCCGGATCAGCGCGTTATTGGCACGGTGCGCGACCGTCTCGAAAACAGACATCGTTGTCCACCTAAGGTGAGGGCAAGTGCCCTCACAGTAAATCGTGACGCACGGCTTCGTCGAGCCACTCGTGGATGCGCGCTCGCCACGGCCCCGTCATGATGGATGGATGCCGAGCCGCACCGATCGCCGACCATTGCCAGCCACACCGCGGATCACCGTCGACGATCTGACCGGCACCGACATCGTCGCACTGCTCGCCGAGCACGTCGAGGAAATGCGAGCCAACTCCCCCACGGGCAGCATGCACGCCCTCGATCTCGATGCCCTACGCCATCCGGACATCACCTTCTGGAGCGTATGGGACGGCCCGGACCTGGTCGGCTGCGGCGCATTGAAGGAACTCGATCCCACTCACGGTGAAATCAAGTCCATGCGTACCGCCGCCGGTCACACCGGCCGCGGTATCGCCGCGACCCTGCTCACCCATGTCATCGAGGTGGCGCGGACCCGGCGCTACCACCGGCTGAGCCTGGAAACCGGCGCCTCCGATTTCTATCTCCCCGCCGTCCGCCTCTATGCGCGGCACGGATTCCGGACCTGCCCACCATTCGCCGACTACACCGAGGACCTGCACAGCGTATTCATGACGAGGACGCTCCGGCCCCCGGCGCACGGCGAATAGACATACGGCAGCGAAGGATCCTCCTCATGCGAACACCCGAGATCTTCACCCGGCTCGAGGGATGCTCATCGGTCCTGATCGCCGGTGCGGGCGGCGGATTCGACATCTATGCCGGGCTACCACTGGCTTTCGCACTGCGCGAGGCGGGCACCGAGGTGCACCTGGCGAACCTGTCGTTCACCCGGCTCGACACCATCGACCCCGCCGCCTGGCTGAACGACCATGTCGCAGCGGTGGATCCGAACACCGAAGGACCCGAGCACTATTTTCCGGAACACACGCTCGCCCAATGGCTGGCGCGACAGCAGCAGCCGTCGACGGTCTACGCCTTTCCCCGCACCGGCGTCCGGAACCTGCGCGCCGGATATCGCACCCTCCTCGACCGGCACGCCGTCGACGCGATCGTGCTGGTCGACGGCGGCACCGACATCCTGTTGCGCGGCGACGAATACCAGCTCGGCACACCGGAAGAGGATGCGGCGAGCCTGGCCGCGGTCGACGGGATCCCCGAGATTCCGGTCCGCCTGGTCGTCAGCCTGGGCTTCGGAATCGACGCGTATCACGGGGTGAACCACGTGCACGTGCTGGAGAATATCGCCGAATTATCGGCCGCCGGAGCCTATTTGGGCGCGTTCTCGATCCCGGGGGAATCCACCGAGGCCCGGCTCTACCGCGACGCGGTAGAGCACGCCTCCGAGCACACGCCCAAGCGCCCCAGCATTGTGAACACGCAGATCGCCGCCGCGCTGGCCGGACGGCACGGCCGGGTGCCGATCGGCACCCGGGTACGCACCACCGACCTGTTCGTCAATCCGCTGATGGCCCTGTACTTCACATTCGATCTCCCTGGCCTGGCGGCCCACAACGGCTATCTCTCGACCCTGGAGGACACCGAAAGCATGGAGGATATCGCCCTGCGCATCGGTCGGTTCCGTGTCGACGCGGAGTTGCGCGAACCCGAGATCTTCCCGCACTGAGCCGGGGCGGGTCTAGCCGAGCGCCCGCGT
Source organism: Nocardia sp. NPDC050710 (assembly GCF_040654375.1). Classification (NCBI taxonomy): domain Bacteria; kingdom Bacillati; phylum Actinomycetota; class Actinomycetes; order Mycobacteriales; family Nocardiaceae; genus Nocardia; species Nocardia sp. NPDC050710. The sequence continues at coordinate 875,282 of NZ_JBFAHV010000001.1, forward strand.
GAAACCCTCGACCAGATCCGCGATCTGGTCGTCGGTCATCACGAACGACGGCGAGATCTGCATCGCGCCCTGACCGGCGGCGCGCCCCGAAATACCGTGCGCACGAAGCGTTTTCACCAACGGGAAGGCCTCGGACGGATCGGCCAGCTGCACCGCGGCGACAGCGCCGATGCCGCTGCGGACCTCCGCGACCCGCGGATGTTCGGCCAAGGGGGCGAGCTGTTCGTGCAGCGAGGATTCGATGCGCTTCGCCTCGTCCAGCAGATTCTCCCGCTCCAGAATCGCGATATTGGCCAGCGCCGCGGCCGCCGCACCGGCATGCCCACCGTAGGTGTAGCCGTGCCGCCACCACACGCCACCACCGAAGAAGGGTTCCGCGATATGCGGGGCGATGAAGACCGCGCCCATCGGGACGTAGCCGGAGGTCAGACCCTTGGCGGTGGTCATGATGTCGGGTTCGAGGCCGAATCGGCTGGAGGCGAACCAGGATCCGCCGATCCGGCCGAATCCGGTCACCACCTCGTCGGCGACGAACAGGATGTCGTGGTCGCGGCAGATGCGACGCACCTCGGCCAGATACCCGTCCGGCGGCAGGTACACCCCGCCCGCGCCGATGACCGGTTCGCAGAAGAACGCCGCGATCTGCTCGGCGCCGACCTCCTCGATCAATGCCAGCAGCGCCTTGGCCTCATCCCATTCGACGGTGCGGGCGTCGGCCATCAGCTCGCCGTACCCCTCGCGGTTGACCGGGATACCCGCCAGCGCCGTGCCCGCCACGTGCATACCGTGGTAGGCGCGCTGACGCCCGACGACGATCTTCTTGCCCGGTCTACCCAGCTCGTGCCAGTAGCGTCTGGCCAGCTTCGCCGCGGTATCCACCGCATCCGAGCCGCCGGAGGTGAAGAAGATCTTGCTGCCGGGCACCGGGGCGATCGTCGACAGCTTCTCGGCCAACTCCCGAGTGGCCGGTTCGGCCAGATCACCGAAGTTCGAGTAGTGCGCGATCTGCCGCAACTGAGCGGCGACCGCGTCGGCGATCTCGGCGCGGCCGTGACCGACATTGGTGAACCAGAGGCCGGCGGTAGCGTCCAGGTAGCGGGTACCGGCTTCGTCGTAGATGTAGGCGCCCTCGCCGCGCGCAACCACGAATGCGCCGTCCCGTTCGACGGCGCCCATATCGGCGAATCCGTGCCACAACGCGTTCATGCCAACCACCTTTACCTCGTCACCTCCGCGCACCACCACCGGCCGATCGGATCACTCGATGCCGCAACCCACCATGACGAGCACCACAGGAGCTCGACATCGACAGATAGCCCTGGCTTGCAACCAGCTTGCCAGCCGCATCCGGCGCGCACGGCACCAGGACCCGCTCCGCCACCTCACGACGGGCCGGAACCGCGGCCACACGTCGTTCAACCAGGTGATTCGGCACCGAGGAGCCGCACCTGCGTAGATGGGCGTTCGAGCGGTTGCCATCGGATAGCGAAAGCCTCGACGCTCGGCTCCCCTATTGCCTGGTCGACGCCGGAGCGCGGCAGCTACGCGATCTCGGACAAAGATCATGCGCAACCGGCGCCACGCGCGTTGTGTATCGAACATCGCGGTCGATCGGCGCGGGCAGGCAGCGGATGGCGGGGATACCGAGGGAGACCACGGCCAGAGCCAGCAGGGCGAAGACGCCGGTGAGCACGATCAGGCCGATGACGAGCGAGACGTACCCCTGGCGGGTCGAGGAAGGGGTACGGGTACCAGTCGACGAGGGGCCCGCGGATCATCTGCCAGTGCCGATCCTGCGGGTCGCGCAGGCCGCCGATCAACAGCACGATGACGCCGAGCACAGTGGACCGAATAGTGAAGTAGCTGAAGTATTTCGCCGTCGAGAAGGTGGCGACATCCATGGTGCCCAGCGGAATCCGCGCCAGCGCCGCGATGGCGAGTACACCGAAGGCAACCCGCGGTCCACGAATCCTCCACGCCAGGCCCGAGCGCGCGTTCATGGGCAGGATCGGCGCATACCCGAACCCGGCCACAACCCAGAATCGCCGCTCCAGCACACCTCTGGCAACGATCCGGTCGGATGCCACATCGGCGGGTCCCCACCCCGCCCGACCACCGGGACTCGATCACCGCGGTGAGCGGTGTCACGCCCTCGCGCGGACCCCACCCGCACGCTCCTATTACGCTAGTAGACGCAATGACCAGGACAGCTGATACCGGAACCCGCGAGCTCCGCACCCGCCTGGCGAACCTTTCCCTCCGCGACGAATACCGGCTGCGGCGCCGGCTGGACCGGGCGCGCGGCAAGGAGATCGCCGATATCACCGCCGAGATCGCGGCCGCCGAGCTGCGCGTCGAGGCGCGACGTACGGCGGTCCCGTCGATCCGTTTTCCCGAGCAGCTGCCGGTCACCCAGCGTCGCGAGGACATCGCCGAGGCGATCGCCGCGCACCAGGTGGTGATCGTCGCGGGCGAGACCGGATCCGGCAAGACCACCCAGATCCCGAAGATCTGCCTGGAGCTCGGTCGCGGCATCCGCGGCACCATCGGGCATACCCAGCCCCGCCGACTGGCGGCCCGCACCGTCGCCGAGCGGATCGCCGAGGAGTTGGACACCGAGCTCGGCGATGTCGTCGGCTACACCGTCCGATTCACCGATCAGGCCTCCGACCGCACGCTGATCAAGCTGATGACCGACGGCATCCTGCTCGCCGAGATCCAGCGCGATCGTCTGCTGCGCCGTTACGACACGATCATCATCGACGAGGCGCACGAGCGCAGCCTCAATATCGACTTCCTCCTGGGCTACCTCAAGCAATTGCTACCGCGCCGACCGGATCTCAAGGTGATCATCACCTCGGCGACCATCGACCCGGAGCTGTTCGCTCGGCACTTCGCCGACGAAAAGGGTGTGCCCGCACCGATTGTCGAGGTGTCGGGGCGCTCGTATCCGGTGGAGATCCGGTACCGCCCGCTCTCGCTGGAGCTGCCCTCCGCCACCGAGGAGGACGACGAGGACACCCGAATCGTCGACCGCGACCCGGTGGACGCCATCGGTGATGCGGTGCGGGAACTCTTCGCCGAGGGCGACGGCGATGTGCTGGTATTCCTGTCGGGTGAGCGGGAAATCCGCGATACCGCGGATGCGTTGCGCGACCTGAAGATTGCGCGCACCGAGATCGTGCCGCTGTATGCCAGGCTCTCCGCCGCCGAACAGCACCGGGTCTTCCAGCCGCACACCGGGCGGCGCGTGGTGTTGGCGACCAATGTCGCCGAGACCTCGCTGACGGTGCCGGGCATTCGCTATGTCGTGGACCCGGGAACCGCGCGCATCTCCCGCTATTCGATGCGCACCAAGGTGCAGCGGCTGCCGATCGAGGAGGTCTCGCAGGCCTCGGCGCGGCAGCGCTCCGGACGGTGTGGCCGCGTCGCCGACGGTATCGCGATCAGGCTGTACTCCGAGGAGGATTTCGAGTCCCGGTCCGCGTTCACCGAACCGGAGATCCTGCGCACCAACCTGGCCGCCGTCATCCTGCAAATGACCGCGCTCGGGCTCGGGGATATCGAGAACTTCCCGTTCGTGGAGGCGCCGGATAGGCGGGCGATCCGGGACGGTATCGCACTGCTCGAGGAACTCGGGGCGCTCGCGCGGCGGTCCGGCGCCGAAGCGGCCCGACGTCAGGGCGTCGGCGCACCCGCTGTGGAGCGGGAATCCACCGCACCGGCGCCGAGCGCCGACCAGCGGGACCGGATACGCGATGCGGCCGCCTCGGCGCCCGATTCCGCTGCGTCGGAGCGGGATTCGTCGCGTGAATCGAGCGCGCTGCTCACCCTCACCCCGATCGGCCGCGAGATGGCGCAGATCCCGGTCGACCCGCGCATGGCCAGAATGCTGGTGCAGGCGCACCGCGACGGCTGCCTGGCCGACGTGCTGATCATCGTGGCGGCACTGTCGATCCAGGATGTACGCGAACGTCCCGCAGAACATCAGCAGGCCGCGGATGCCAAACATGCACGTTTCGTGGTGGAGGGCTCGGATTTCCTCGCCTACCTGCGACTCTGGGAATATCTGACGGAACAGCGGAAATCACTGTCGTCCAACCAGTTCCGGCGGATGTGCCGCGATGAATTCCTGCATTACCTGCGGATCAGGGAATGGCAGGACCTGCACGGACAGTTGCGCACGATCACCCGGGGACTCGGGTGGTCGACCGACGGCGGCCCCGTTCGCTCCGACGGCGGTCGCCAGGGTGATTCCGGGTCCGGCCGTGGCGACGCCACCGAATCCGCACCGGGCCGACCCTCGCGCGCCGACGCCGCGTCCAAAGGCGATGGTGCGCGCCGGGGACGCGGCCGATCCGGTCGGGCCGACGACGCATCGGCACAGGGCGCCAGGGGCGGCCGGTCCGCCTCCCAGGCCGCCACCGCCGCACTCGACAATGACGGCACCCCGTGGGATTCCGCCGCCATCCACCAAGCGCTGCTGGCGGGCATGCTCTCCCATATCGGCGTCCGCGAGGCGGAGTCGCGCGAATTCCTCGGCGCCCGCGGCGCCAAGTTTATGATCTTCCCCGGCTCTTCGCTGGCCAAGAAGCCGCCCCGCTGGGTCATGGCCGCCGAACTGGTCGAAACCTCACGTCTGTGGGGCCGGATGGCGGCCAGGGTGGAACCGGAATGGGCCGAACGCCTCGCCGGTGATCTGGTGAAACGCACCTACTCCGAACCACATTGGTCGAGCAAACGCGGCGCGGCCCGGGCCTACGAGCGGGTAACCCTGTACGGGGTGCCGCTGGTGACCAGCCGTCCGGTCGACTACGGACGCATCGACCCGGAACTGTCGCGCGAGCTGTTCATCCGGCACGCCCTCGTCCAGGGTGAGTGGCAGACCCGTCACGAGTTCTTCCACCGCAATCGGGAACTCCTCGACGATGTGGCCGACCTGGAGCATCGGGCCCGCCGCCGCGACATCCTGGTCGACGATGAGGTGCTGTTCGAGTTCTACGACCGGCGTATCCCCGCCGATATCGTCTCGGTGCGGCACTTCGACAGCTGGTGGCGCAACGCCAAGCGCAAAGATCCCGCGCTACTGGACTTCTCGAAGTCGACCGTCGTCAACGATGGTGCGGCACAACTCGATCCCACCGACTTCCCGGACGCCTGGCGCCAGGGCGAGCTCAGCTTCCCGCTCACCTACCAATTCGAACCGGGTCAGGACGATGACGGTGTCACCGTGCGCATTCCGGTCGAGCATCTCGCCCACGTGCGGGCCGTCGGCTTCGACTGGCTGGTGCCCGGCATGCGCGAAGAGCTGGCGACCGCATTCATCAAGACCCTGCCCAAATCCCTGCGTCGCAGCGTCGTGCCCGCACCGGACTTCGCCGCGGCCGCCCTCGCGGCACTCACCCCGCGTGCGGAACCCCTGCGCACCGGGCTGGCCCGGGAACTGTCCCGCCTCGGTTCGATCACGATCGCACCCGGCGACCTGGACCCCGCCGCGCTGCCCGACCACCTGCGAATGACCTTCGCCGCCGTCGATGCCGCGGGCCGGGTGTTGGCCAAGAGCAAGAGCTTGGCCACTCTCAAAACCCGGCTGGCCGAACAGGTTTCCGCCTCGGTCGCCCGCGCCACCGCGGGCGCCGAGCGTGCCCCGGCCACCGTCTGGACCTCGGAATCGCTGGGCACCGTCGAATCGACCGTGCGCCGCGAGGTGGCCGGTCAGACCGTCACCGGGTACCCCGCGCTGGTCCCCGAGGGCGAGGGGGTCGCGGTGCGCGTCCTCAGTTCCCCCGCCGAGCAGGCAGCCGCCATGCGGATCGGCACCCGCGCACTGGTGCTGGCTGCCCTCCCCACCTCGGCGCGCACCGTCACCGCGAGCCTGCCACCGCAGGATCGCCTTGCGCTGAGCCAGAATCCGTACGGTTCACTGGACGCACTGGTCGAGGATTGCCGCGCCGCGGCGGCCGACGAACTCATCGCCGCCGCGGGTGGCCCGGTGCGCAGCCCGGACAGGTTCGATGCGCTGGTCACCGCGCTGCGCCCCGATTTCACCTCGACCGTCGCGCGGTTGGTACGACTGGTGGTGCCGGTGCTGGCCGGCGCCCATCGGGTTTCGTCGGCCTTGGCGGACACGAGCGAACGCGATATCGCCGATGACGTCCGTCATCAACTCGACGATCTCGTCTTCCCAGGCTTCATCTCCGAATGGGGCGGCGCGCGCCTGCGCGAACTCCCGCGCTACCTCCAGGCCGCCGTCGCCCGCTTGGAGGCCCTGCCCGCCTCCGCCGTTCGCGACCGCCAGGGCATGGTCGAGGTCGACCGCGTCCTGGCCGCCTACGACCGCCTGATCACCACCCTGCCCGAGACCCGCAAGAACGCCCCCGATGTCACCGAAATCTGGTGGATGATCGAGGAACTCCGCGTCAGCCTCTTCGCCCAGAAGCTCGGGACCCCCTACCCGATCTCCGCCAAACGCATCGATAAGGCGATCTCCGCGATCCGCCGGTAGCGCGGTGTGGATTACCGCCGAGCGGATTCGGCGGCAATCCCTCCGTGTGTCAGTCGGCGGCGACCGCCGCGGCACGCGCCGCGCGCATGTCCTGGATCTCGTGTTCGAAATCCTCGGCCGAGGTGAAGGAGCGGTAGACCGAGGCGAAGCGGAGGTAGGCGACCTCGTCGAGGTCGCGGAGCGGGCCGAGGATCGCCAGACCGACCTCGTGGCTGGGGACCTCGGGGGACCCCTTGGCACGCACAGCGTCCTCCACCTGCTGAGCCAGCAGGTTCAGGGCGTCGTCATCGACTTCGCGTCCTTGGCATGCGCGACGCACGCCACGGATGACCTTTTCGCGGCTGAACGGTTCGGTGACGCCGCTGCGCTTGACCACGGACAGGATGGCGGTCTCGACCGTGGTGAAACGTCTCCCGCAGTTCGGGCAGGAGCGTCGACGGCGGATGGCCGCGCCTTCCTCGGCCTCGCGCGAATCGACCACCCGCGAGTCAGGGTGTCGGCAGTACGGGCAATGCATCCGGGAGATCCTTCGTCGATGCGCGCGCTCGCGTCCGGCCCGGCATCCGATCGGGGTGACCGGTCCGGCGAGCACGTGTACAGGGGTGTATACCCGGCACCAGGTGTACCCATGTTGACGTGCGGTATACCTCCATAGCACTTCGAGAATACCCGGGCTGCCACCGGGCCTTTCGCCCGGCGGGGCTCACCCGCCGATCTGCCACTGCTGGGTCAGGTCCGAGATCAACTCCGGAAGCCGCGGGACGAGCCGGCCGCGCGCGAGCTTATTCCAGAACGGTTCGCCGAGCACATTCGCGGCGAGCACCGGATCGGTTTCCATATCGATATGGCGCGGCACCAGATCGCCCATGATGTAGGTCCAGCGGGTGTCCCGGTCGGCCCAGTTGAAATCGGGCAGCGGGGTGCGCAGCGACAGGGTTCGGCCCGCGACATCGGCGCGGACTATCGACGGCGCGAAAACCCCCGGCGCTAGGACACCGGGAACGGCGGGTTTGCCCGCCACCGTGCTGACGTAGGTGAGAACACGGCCCATGGCGCCGCGACCGGCGGAGGTGTCGTCCCATTGGTCGGCGATGACATGGTTCTGTTCGCGATCGGTCATCCGGATCAGCGCGTCGATATATCCGGCCCGGGTGCCCTCGGTGATCGACTGCCACGCGGCGCGGATATCCGCATCGATCACGCCCGCGGCGTACATCTCGTCGATACCCGGCATGCCCAGTGCGACATAGGCTTCGTGCATCGGGACCAGATCGGTGAAGATGTGCTTCTGCATGATCATCAGCCGGGTCTGGTACCAGGCGAGATCCTCGACGGACAGCCGTGGGCCCTCGGTGGCGAGCAGCCGAATGTCGGCGGGCACCCCGGCCACCAACTCCTGCGGCGTGCCGCGTAGCAGATCGGCGACGGCATTGCCGAGTTGGTGGATGCCGGGCACATCGACGATCACGCCGACATCGCTCATATCGAAGAACCCGGAGGCGAAGGAACCACCCGCGATGCCCGCCAATCCCGCCCAGAAGAATTCGGGGTGCTGGGTGGTCAGGCGCAGATAGTTGACGTACACCTGGTTGAAGGTGCGCTCATTGGCGCGCACGCCGCGCGGCGGATCCCAGGCGGCCAAGTCGATCTGGGCATTACGGGTGGCGACGACGAGCCAATATTGGTGCAGCAGGGTGCCGTAACGCTGGGGCGCGACGCCGTCCGCGCGAGCTCGGTCCAGAGCCTCGCGCAGCACCGTTTCATCCAGTGGGAGTGCCGGATTCAGTCCGCCGCCCGCGGCGCCGTCGCCGTTGACGGCCGCGAGGTCGAGGAATCCGTGATAGGCCGGTGCGGCCTGTGCGGCCGGAATCATACTGAGCCCCAACAACAGGCAGGTGAACAACCCGGCGGTCCGGGCGAGAACGCGGACGGTGCGTCCAGCGGCGTGATGCGTCATTGCGGCGAAGTCCCGAATCGATCGAGGCAGATGTTGCCTGGGTCACGTATTCAGCACCGTAGCAACGCGTTCTAGTTCTCGATCGAGAAATTCGGCCACCCTCCATGGCCGATTCAGCCCTCCGCCACAGCGGAATTCGACTCCACCGCGATCAGCGCGGGAGCACGTCCGCCGGAATCGACTGCCGCTCGACAACCCCCGGCACCGTCGCGGGCGCCTCATCATGGAATGTGCCCGCCCGCCAATGCGCCAACCCGATCAGCGCCGTCACCACCAGCGCGCTCAGCAGCGCCGCCACCGCCAATACCGCGAAACCCAGCTGCGCCTGTTCGACCCGATCCTCCATCGGGTGCGCGCCACGCGGATGCCTGACCGCCGGGGTGCGCACCGGACCCCGGCGATACAGCTCGACCGCATCGCCAGGCCTGCTACCGCGCGGGCGTCGATCCGCGAGCGACCGCGGCGCCGCATCGATGGCGCGCAACCCGACCCGACGCGGACGTCGCACCTTCGGCACGGTGTCGAAGGCCGAGTCGACGTCATTGTCGACGACGTCGACGGATGCCAGGGCGGTGGTCGCTGTAGTGATGTCGCGGATCGCGGTGCTCATCGGACAAACCTCCGTAATAGGTGCTGGATGGTGGCTCGAAGGGAGTCGCTGTTCGATCACTTGTTCGAAGAACTTGTGTTCGATTTCTACCACGGAGCCCCGACAAAGTCAGCAGAAACGCCCGACATGCGTCGAACAGATGTTTGAAACATTCGCGTGACCGGACTAAATTCAGGGAGCGACATCATCAACAGGAAGGCGGTTGCCGGTGAGCCACACAGACGACACGGGTGACGAGAGCGGAGTCGGCACCGACCCGTCCCTGACCGGGGCGGATCTCACCGTGCGTCAGCGCAAGGTACTGGAGGTCATTCGTACCTCGGTGAGCGAGCGCGGCTACCCGCCGAGCATTCGGGAGATCGGCGACGCCGTCGGACTCACTTCGACCTCCTCTGTCGCCCATCAGCTCCGCGCCCTGGAACGTAAGGGCTATTTACGGCGCGACCCCAATCGGCCGCGCGCGGTGGATGTGCGCGGACTCGACGAGGCCGTGCGCGCGGTGACCAGCCTGCCCAGTGCCGCGGCCGACGACTCCGGCGCCGCAGCCGATTCCGGACATCCGGTCCCGACCTACGTGCCGGTGCTCGGTCGCATTGCCGCCGGTGGTCCGATCCTGGCCGAGCAGGCGGTGGAGGATGTCTTCCCGCTGCCCCGCGAATTGGTCGGCGACGGTTCGCTGTTCCTGCTGAAGGTCGTCGGCCAGTCGATGGTGGACGCCGCCATCTGCGACGGCGACTGGGTGGTGGTCCGCCAGCAGAATGTCGCGGACAACGGCGAGATCGTGGCCGCCATGATCGAGGGCGAGGCCACCGTGAAGACGTTCAAGCGCACCGGCCAGGATGTGTGGCTGATGCCGCACAATCCGCTGTTCGAGCCGATCCCCGGTAATGACGCGCGCATTCTGGGCAAGGTCGTCACGGTTATCCGCAAGGTCTGAACGTAGACGCGACGACGGGGCAGCGGCAGGAAAGTCGCTGCCCCGCTTCATTTCCGTCGCGAAGCCGGGACTGGCGTAAGCCTCGCCCGCACCCACAGCACCCCGGCCTCATGCCGTTCCTCGCAGACACTGTCAGCCCGGCTTCGACACCGACGGCGGCGGCCCGCGGATTCTCCGGCCGGTTGGTGATCGGCATCGCGACATTCTTCGCGACCGGCATCGCGCTGTTCGCACTCGAACACGAACGATTGGGCCACCGGGCGGTGGGCGCTGCGGGCCCGCGCCCGAATGGACCCGCAACGGCCACACGGCAATCCGGGCGGCCGTTATTTGGTCACCTAGTGAGGGGCCCGGTACGCGGGATACCTCCACCGACAACCCATCGAGCGAGTAACCCACCCAGGGTGCAGAATTGTCTCAGACACGAGAGTCGGCGAATAGAGACGCACCGGAGGACGACCATGCCCGCACCCACCACCCGCACCCTCAACGATCTGGTCACCGAGGGCTGGAGCCGCCTCGCCCGGCTCTACAACTTCCCGATAATGCAGCGCCTCGCCTACCAGCCCCCACAGGACGACATCATCGCCCGGCTGAAACTGTCCGGCGCGCAACGAATCGCCGACGTCGGCTGCGGCACCGGCATCATGGCCGCCCGCATCCAACGCGAGCTCCGACCCGAAGTCGTCTACGGCTGCGACGCCTCCCCCGGCATGCTGCAACAGGCGAAATCCCGCTCGACCCACGTGCATTGGATCAACCGCCACGCCGAGAACCTGGGACTACCCGACAACTCCGTAGACGCCGTCGTCTCCACCCACGCCTTCCACTTCTTCGACCACGCCCCCGCCTTGGCCGAATTCCACCGCATCCTCACCCCCGGCGGCCTCCTCGCCATAGTCCTGAACAACCCCACCGGCAAATTCGCCAAAGCCCTACAGCCACAAGCCGTCCGCGGTCTCGCCTACTTCCCCACCCCCGCCGAAATGCGCACTCTGATCACCGCAGCCGGCTTCACCATCACCGCCCAGCACCCGGTCCACCGCCCCCTGCCCCCGGCCCTCATTCCCGACATCCTGACCGTCGCACGACGAAACTGATACCCGCCGATCCACCATCGGCAAACCCGAACCCAGCGCTCGGATGCGGAGTCCACCACTCCACACCATCGACGCCGCACACACCGCCCGGGAACCACTGGATGCCACGCAAGCATCCCTCGAATCCCGCGCACCCTGAACGATTTCCGCCGATCCGCTCAATGGCCCCGCATATGCGGGGAACACGAGGGCCGGCGTCGGCTCACCGTTTGCTCCCCGAGCAGATGTGATCGCCCGCAAGGCCGATCGAACCCCGGGCACGCAATGTTCGAGACTCAACGGCACGGGACAACCAGCGCTCGGCACGCGGGCCGAGTGCAGTCGGCGCTGTCTCAGCTACCACGCGACCGCGCATGGCTCACTAGCAGAATCGGCACCATACTGTCTCAGCCAGAGAGCTAAAACCGACCGGTAGACACGCACATTTCTGCGTACGTCGACGCGTGACAACAACCTGTTACGCTCCAGCAAGTACCGGATTCATGTGATCTTTGCCGCATCCAGGCAGTGCTCAGCTCCACTGTGATTCAGCTAATCTCTGGCTCCGGATGGTGCTGAACCTGCGGCATCAGGCGTTGGGGGGCCGGGGGCGCAACCGCTGCCGTGTACAGCCGCCACACTTCCCAAAACAAAGGAACCACACCCTTGCTTCGGACGCTGACCCGGATCTTGGCGGTCCTGATCACTCTGCTCTCAGCGGGTTCGCTGATGACGACCGCAGCCGCCGACCCGCTGTATCCCACCCCCGACCCCGACCCGTTCTTCGCCCCACCCAGCGACCTGGACGGGATGGCGCCCGGCGATGTGGTGCGCACGCGTCATATCAATACCGGTCCCTACATCGGTACAGAGGGCTGGCAGGTGGCGTTCCGCTCCACCAACTCCGGCGGCAATCCCATTCTGGCCGTGACGACGGTACTGCTCCCGATGGGCGCGAAGAATCCTCCGCTCGTCTCTTATCAGGCGCTGATCAATTCATTGGGCACCAAGTGCAATCCGTCGCGGTCACTGTTCAACGGCGAACTGCAGGATTCGGCCGGAGCCATGCTCCCGATCATCCGCGGCTGGGCGGTATCGCTGCCCGACTACCTGGGTCCCAACGTGGCCTATGGTGCGGCGAAGCTCAGCGGCATGGTCACCCTGGACAGCGTGCGGGCTGTCCAGCGGGCCGAGGAGATCGGCCTCGCCGACTCGCCGGTCGCGATTGCCGGTTACTCCGGCGGCGGTATGGCCGCGGCGTGGGCAGCCGCATTGCAGCCGACCTACGCGCCGGAGCTGAATCTCGCCGCGGTCGTCGCGGGCGGTATCCCCGCCGACCTCGAGCAGATGGCCCGGGGCCTCGGCTTCGAACCGCATCCGGGTTTCGGTCTCGCCTTCGCCGCCGCCATGGGCCTGGAACGCGAGTACCCGGACCGACTTCCGGTCTCCGCGCAGCTCAACCACACCGGCCTCTGGTTCCGCGATTTCACCCAGAACGAGTGTCGCCGCTTCCTACTCTTCCACGGCGCCCTCCGCAGCGCCGAGCAATTCGCCGCGTCGAAGAGCTTGATGGACAGCGCGGAAGCCAAGGACGTGCTGCACGAGAACAGTCTCCGTCGCTTCTCCGGAACCCCCACCGCCCCGATGTATCTCTGGCATGGCGTCTACGACACCCTCACGCCGTTCGACTCCGTCAAGGAGGTGGCGGACCGCTACTGCCAGGACGGTACCCCGCTGACCTTCGTTTCCTACGACATCGCCGAGCACATGACGACCGCGGTCGTCGGCTTCCCCGACGCGTGGAACTACATCGAGTCCCGCTTCCGTAACGAGCCGGTGCCTGTCCACTGCTGAGACAGCCGCATGCCCGGCCGATCTGCATCAACCGACGGGTAATCGATGGGCAACCGACTGGGACATGGACACGGAACAGGGCGAGTGCACATGGTGCGCTCGCCCTATTCCGAAGCGCGACCATCGCTTCCGACCCGAGTCCGAGCGTTCGGGCCGGAGTTCCGTGGTCGCCGACCCGGGCAACCACGTCACGGAATGAGGAGCATTCCGAGGAAGCCGTTGAGCGCGGCAACGAGCTCGATCACGAACTGCGGGATCATGACATTCCTTTCCGACTCAGAATGGGTACACGGCCCTGCCCGAAAATCTTGATCCGGCAAGAACTTCGACAGGTTCTCATCGCCTATTCGTCGCGACGAACAGCGAGGATGGGAACACATGTCAGAATCGGAAAATCTCCGGCACACCCGCGTCTGCCACCGCGGCCGTCACGGGGCGCTGCGGCCCACTGTCTCAGCTACCATCGGTCGAGCATGTCCGAAGCCCGAGCCTCGTCGCACACCGTCCGAGGTAGGAACGTCGAAGCTCCCTGGCGGACACCCAGATTCATACTATGTCGCCGCGCAACACTATCTTGTTACCCCCAGTAGCAATCCTGGTCATGTGATCTATACCGCACCCAGGAAATGCTCAGTACCAATGTGATTCAGCTAATCTCTGGACCCGTGGTGCCGAATCTGCGGCATCCGGCGTCGGGGCCGGGGGCATCATCGCTGTGGTGCGCAGCTGCCGCGTTCCTCTTGACAGCAAAGGAAATATACCCTTGCCTCGGACGCTGACCAGGATCTTGGCGGTCCTGATCACTCTGCTCTCAGCGGGTTCGCTGATGACGACCGCAGCCGCCGACCCGCTATACCCGTCCCCCGACCCCGACCCGTTCTTCGCCCCGCCCAGCGACCTGGCCACGAAGGCGCCCGGCGATGTGGTGCGCACTCGTCGCATCGACACCGGCCCATACGTCGGCACCGAAGGCTGGCAGGTGGCGTTCCGCTCCACCAACTCCGGCGGACGTCCCATCCTGGCCGTCACCACCGTGCTGCTGCCGGTGGGCGTGCAGAACCCTCCGCTGGTCTCCTACCAGGCGCTGATCAATTCGCTGGGTACCAAATGCAATCCGTCGCGGTCGCTGTTCAATGGCGAACTGCAGGACGGGGTCGGCGCCATGCTCCCGATCGGCCGCGGCTGGGCGATCTCGCTGCCCGACTACCTCGGCCCGAATGTCGCCTACGGTGCGGCGAAGCTCAGCGGTATGGTCACCCTGGACAGCGTGCGAGCCGTGCAGCGCGCCAAGGAGATCGGTCTCACCAACTCCCCCGTCGCCATTGCCGGCTACTCCGGCGGCGGCATGGCTTCCGCCTGGGCCGCCGCACTCCAGCCGACCTACGCGCCCGAATTGAAGCTGGCCGCGGTGGTGGCCGGTGGCATCCCCGCCGACCTCGAACAGATGGCCCTGGGCCTCGGCTTCGAACCGCATCCGGGTTTCGGCCTTGCCTTCGCCGCCGCCATGGGGCTAGAGCGCGAGTATCCGCAGCGGCTGCCGATCTCCGCGCAGCTCAACAACACCGGCCTGTGGTTCCGCGACTTCACTCATGACGAGTGCCGCCGCTTCCTGCTGTTCCACGGCGCGCTGCGCAACGCCGATCAGCTCGCCGCGTCGAAGAGCCTGATGGACAGCAGGGAAGCCCGAGAGGTTCTGTATGAGAACAGCCTCCGCCGTTTCTCCGGTACTCCTACCGCTCCGATGTATATCTGGCAGGGCATCTACGACAGCCTCACCCCCTTCGACTCCGTCAAGGAAGTCGCGGACCGCTACTGCCACGCCGGAACCCCACTGACCTTCGTCCCGTACGACATCGCTGAACATATGACCACCGCGGTCGCCGGCTTCGCCGACGCCTGGAATTACGTCGAGTCCCGCTTCCACAACGACCCGGTCCCCGTGCGCTGTTGACAGGGCCTGCAACTTTCAGCAGGCAACCGACTGGGACACGTAGCTGATCGAGGGCGAGCGCACAGGTTGCGCTCGCCCTTTCGGTCCGTACCAACCGGTTTCGACCACCGATACCAGACGGGAGCCCGAGCGTCTGGTCAAGACCAAGGGGTTGTCGGCCGGGGCTGCAACTCGTCGTCCAGGAACAGGTCCAGGCGCTCGGTGAAGAACGCCACCATGTCGCGGACCTCGATCGCGTCGGTGAGGGGGTAGCGGTAGGTCCAGGCGACGTCCGCGACGGTCTCGTCACCGATCCGAGCCGACCAGTACGTCGCCTCGCCCTTGTACGCGCAGAGCGAGGTCGTTTCGGATTCGATCAGCAGGTCGGTGCGAATATCGTCCCTGGGCAAGTAGTAGCGCACCGGCAGGTAGGTCTCGAACAACATGCGTGGTCGTTCGCTCTCCCCGAGCACCCATCCCCCGCATTCGACCCGGACGAGCTGCGAACTCCGCCGCACGTCGATCCGCTTGAACGGGTCACGTGGATGCCCGACGATCGGCTCTTCCTCCTCGAGCCACCCGTCGAAACCGGCGAAATCCAGTACGACGTACCCGGCCACCCCGGGATCCGCGAGCTGGAAGCCGACACCGACCCGATCACCACCCGGGGTCCGCAATGTCCGCGGTTCACCCGCACATGTATGGACCGCGAAAGGTGTCCGCGGATCGAGGACGGGCGGCCCACCGGCCTCCACTCGAACCGGATTCGTCGGGCCATCGGCCGACTCGGGCGCAGGCAGCATTTCGACCAGCACATCGTCGACCGGAACGGCGTACGACGGCACCAACCGGCTCGGTTCCCACACCAGGATCGCCCGCCGCGAATCCACCACAGCCGTGCCGTCCACCACCGCACGCACCCGCTTCGCGGTCGGCTCGTACCGCAGTTCCCCCAGCGAGCGCATAAACAGTTGCCCCAGCTGAAGCACCATTCCGACCATGCTCCTCGGGGCCGGACACCAGGTCAACCGACGAGCCGCTCCGCCGGAGCATCGCTCGGGTCGAGTTTTCCCGGCAAGGCGCGCCGGTCGCCTGGGTATCCTCCATCGCGATCACGCCGAAATCCCACCGTGGCGGAGTCCCGTCGACTTCCGCAGCTCACCCGACTGCCCTTCGCAGGACAATGGAGCCGTGACGGACTTGGTCTGGTACGCCTCATACGGCTCCAACATGCACCGCAGCCGCATGCAGTGCTATCTGGCAGGCGGTACCCCCGAAGGCGGCGCCATCACCCTTCCCGGCTGCCGCGACCACTCGGACCCGCTCCGATCCGTCCCGCTCCTTCTCCCCGGCCTCCTCTACTTCGCCACCGAATCCCTGACCTGGACCGGCGGCCGCGCCTTCTACGCCCCCGACACCCCCGGCGAAACCGCCGCCCGCGCCTACCTACTGACCACCGCCCAGTTCTCCGACATCATCGCCCAAGAGATGTACCGGCCCCCCGGCACCGACCTCGACCTCACCGAGACCGTCACCAACGGCCGCACCACCCTCGGCCCCGGCCGCTACGAAACCCTCATCCGCGCAGGCACTCTCGACGGCCACCCCATTCTGACCTGCACCGCCCCCTGGCACCACACCGACCTCCCCGGCAATCCCCCCGCCCCCATCTACCTCCGCCACCTGGCCGCCGGTATCACCGAATCCCACGCCTGGCCCGTCGACCGAATCGCCACCTACCTGGCCACCCGCCCCGGTGCCGACCTGAAGTGGACACCCGATTCCGTTGCCGCCGTCCTCGACTGGTAACCGGTCGGAAGCGCAAGAGCGCACCGGTGTGGGGACGACGGCCGAAGTCTCGGTCCCTGACCTGGTTCGCCTTCCGTCGGACTTTCGCGACTACGGGCGGTCGAACCGCCGTCCTGAACTCCGGCGGTGAAAGCCGCCCGTTCGGCGGGGTGAAATTCACCGGGCGAGGCCAGGACCGAGCGCTCGGCTAGCCGGATGGCAGAGTGACTGTTCAGCGCCCGTGCCGGATTCACGTCCTGGTTCCGGGGTGTTACCGGGTTGCGAGCGGCGGTCGATGCAGAACCAGTTTGGTGGTGTGGGCGACGTAGGCGGTAGGGGCTTCGTCCCAGTCGGCGAGCAGGGTGGTGACTTGTTCGGCGGGGAAGCCCGTGCGGGCGACGAAGTCGAGGAGGTCGGGTATGACCGGGCGGGTATGGGAGACACCGATTTTCAGGGTCGCGTCGCTCGCGTACATGTGCATGAGCGGCACTTTCGTGCCAGGCGGCAGGTAGTAGCCGACCGGTGTGCAGATCCCGCCCGGTTCCAGGGCGCGTAGTCCTGCGTCGACACCGGCGGCGGTGGAGGTTCCTTCGACGACGATGTCGTAGCGGCGATCCGGTATGTCGGTCCGCCGTAACTTGCCCTTCCGCGCGGGATGCGCTCGGGCACCCAGCTTTTCGGCGATTTCGAGGCGTTCCACGCGGTGGTCGACATAGTCGACGGTTTCGGCACCGTGCGCGACCGCCAGTCCGGCGGCGTAGAGACCGATGCTCTGGGCGGCGCCACCGAGGATGAGCACGGATCCACCCGGACGTTGCGCCAGCGATGGAACGATGCAGCGCCAGGCGTCGGCGAGGTTGTCACTGGCGGCGGCGACGCGCAGCGGATCGAGCCCGTCCGGTAGTCGGACGAGCATGTGGTCGGCATAGGGGATGCGGAGCCGATCGGCGACCATCCCGCCCCAGGGGCCGCTGGCGGGTCCGAATCCGAACGCGGCCAAGGTGCTGGTGCGGGTGGTGGCGCATTTGGCCGTCAGCCCACGGGCGCATTCGCGGCAGCTGCCGCACGACACCGCCCACGGCACGACCACATAGTCGCCCCTGCGCACATTTGTGACGTCCGCGCCGGTGTCGATGACCTCGGCGATGCATTCGTGTCCGATACCGAACGGGCCCTGGAACGGCACCGGACCGCAAATGGTCGCGACCACCGGATCGATGAGCCCGGCGCGGATGCCGATCTGCATGGGACGGGAGACGTGACGATGGATGGGCATGGTGTCGCCGTCGCAGCGGCCTGCCACGAAGGGGCGCACGATCGCATCCCCGGCGTGCTGTAGTGCCGGGTCGGGGCGTTCGCGCCATTCGAGTCGGCCGGTGCGGATGAATTGCAGCTCTCGCATCAGCCGCGCTGGCCCGCCGCCAAGGCCGCGAGTTCGGCGAATCGGACGACATTGCCTGCCGCACCCCAGGTGCCTTCGGGCTGCTCGTGAATGAGAACCCACACCCGCAATGCGTCGCTGTCACCGAGCCCGGCCGCGGCGAGGACTTCGGCGGTGACCTGGCTGATCATGCCTTCTTTGCGCCGGTCCGACAGTGCGCCCTCGGGCACGGTGATATCGACCCGGAACCGCGGCAGATCATCCTCGGCGCTGACGAAGGCGCCCTCAGGTACCTCGTCGATCCGGCTCCAGGCCAGCGCGCGGAAGAACGCGGTATCCGGGGCGCCTTCCCATTTCAACAGCGTGGCGGCAAGCGTCTGTTGCAGGTCGCGGCGCTTTTCGGTGGTGAGCACCCCGGTGGGCAGGGTCAGTTGGATCATCGGCATTTCGGACTCCCTTCGAGCGTTATAACGACTGTTATAACAGTGGAGACGGTACGCTATGACAGTCGTTATGAGCAAGGAGGTGGGCGGTGGCGGAATCGCCGCAGGCACGGGAGCGGATGGTGGCCGGTGCGGCCGATATGATCCGTCGCCGCGGCCTGAACGCGACCAGCGTGCGGGAGTTGGCCAAGCACTCCAACACACCGCTGGGGTCGACCTATCACTACTTCCCCGGCGGAAAGTCGCAACTAGCGGTCGAAGCCGTGCAATTCGCCGACGCGTTGGCCGCCCGTAAGCTCGCCAAGGAACTACCCGCGGGACCGGTCAACGGCCTGCGAGCCTTCGTTGACATGTGGCGAAAAGTAGTGCTGGACAGCGATTTCCAGGCTGGATGCCCAGTTCTCGCGGTCGCCGTCGAAGATCCCGCCGACGACGGCGACGCACCCCAGCGGGCCGCCGCCACGGCGTTCCGGAACTGGACGACGCTGCTGGCCGACTCGCTGCGCGCCCACGGGGCAAGCGATATCGACGCCGAGCAGACGGCCACGGTGATCGTCGCCGCGATCGAGGGCACAGTCGCGATGTGCCGGGTCGAACGCAGCACCCGCCCACTCGACCAGACCGTCGATAAGCTCGAACTCCTCGTCCGCGCGGTGACCGGCGCGGAGGCGACCTGAAGCCCGACCCGGATTATCCACGCGCATGGGGAGCTACGACCCGACGACGGTCTCGTGGATGATGCGATCCGGACCGTCCCCGCATGCGCGGGGAGCACCCTGGCCGCAGCGAGAACATCGGCGGTTACCTGGGATCATCCCCGCAGGCGCGAGGTACACACGAATGGCAGGGCGACCCCGCCGGACCGGCGCTCACACGCCCGGGCCACCGCCACCGTAGCCGTCGTGCTCGCCGCCCGCCGAACCACCGCCGCCGGGACCAGGACCACCCGGCCCCGGTTGGTGCGGGCCGCCGTAGCCCGGGGCTACGCCCGGCCCGCCCGGTACGCGACCCTTGGACCGGCGGGTCAGCAGCACGACGATCAGCGGAATACCGATCGCCACCAACGCGATCAGCCCGAGGACGGCGAGCCAGACCAGATACCGGCTGAGTTGCAGGACTCTGTCCGACGCCGGCGGCGGCTCGGGAGTGGGGTTACCGACTTGCGCCAGAACATCACAGGCGGTGGCGAGAATCATTGTCGTGCTGCCGATCTGCTCAACGCGGTAACAAGAGTCCTCGACGAATCGTATCGGCGTACCGGAGCGATGGGAATGCCCGACGGCGGTCGGCGCCGAGCGGCCGAACCCATTTTGGCCCCGCCCAGGACATCGAGATGTCCGAGCCAGGGCAGAGTCGTATGCGGCGGAAGGTCCCCCGCATACGCGGGAAGCACCCGGAAACAAGCGAACTCCGGTCGACCGTGGTA
Organism: Nocardia sp. NPDC050710; assembly: GCF_040654375.1. Lineage (NCBI taxonomy): Bacteria > Bacillati > Actinomycetota > Actinomycetes > Mycobacteriales > Nocardiaceae > Nocardia > Nocardia sp. NPDC050710. The sequence continues at coordinate 895,192 of NZ_JBFAHV010000001.1, forward strand.
CACCCACCGCCTACCGGAGTCCGAAACCCCGAGCAATCAGGACAGTTTCAGTGACCGCCCGATGATCTCCTTCATGATCTCGGTGGTTCCGCCGTAGATCGTCTGGATGCGAGCATCCATGTACGCCTTGGCGATCGGGTATTCCTTCATGTATCCGTACCCGCCGTGCAACTGCAGGCAGCGGTTGATGAGGTCGAGCTGTTCCTCGGTGCTCCACCACTTCGCCTTGGCGGCGTCTTCGACGGAGAGCTTCCCCGCGTTGAGGTCTTCGATGAAGCGGTCGACGAGGACACGGACGGCGGTGGTCTTGGTGGCCAGTTCGGCGAGGACGAAGCGGGTGTTCTGGAGGGCGCCGATGGGCTTACCGAAGGCCTTGCGGTCGCGGACGTACTGGATGGTCATGTCCAGGCAGGCTTCCATGGCGGCGGCGGCCATGACGGCGATGGACATGCGCTCCTGGGGCAGGTTCTGCATGAGGTGGATGAAGCCCATGCCTTCGGTGCCGAGCAGATTCTTACCGGGGACGCGGACGTCGGTGAAGCTGAGTTCGGCGGTGTCCTGCGCCTTGAGGCCGATTTTGTCGAGGTTGCGGCCGCGCTCGAAGCCGGGCATGCCGCGTTCGACGACGAAGAGGCTGAAGCCCATGGCGCCCTTGTCGGGGTCGGTTTGGGCGACCACGATCACGATGTCGGCGTTGATGCCATTGGTGATGAAGGTCTTGGCGCCGTTGAGGATCCAGTCGTCGCCGTCGCGGACCGCGCGGGTTTTGATGCCCTGGAGGTCGGAGCCGGTGCCGGGTTCGGTCATGGCGATGGCGGTGATGATTTCGCCGGAGCAGAAGCCGGGCAGCCAGCGCTGTTTCTGCTCGTCATTGGACAGCTCGAGCAGGTACGGCGCGATGACGTCGTTGTGCAGCGAGAAGCCGAGCCCCGAGTACTGGCCCTTGGTGACTTCCTCGGTGACCACCGCGTTATAGCGGAAGTCCTCGACCCCGCCGCCGCCGAACTCCTCCGGCACGGCCATGCCGAGGAAGCCCTGCTTGCCCGCCTCGAGCCACACACCGCGGTCGACAATGCCCGCCTCTTCCCACTGCGCGTGGTTCGGCGCGACGTGCTGATCGAGAAACTTGCGGAACGACTCCCGAAACAGATCGTGTTCGGGTTCGAACAGTGTGCGCTCCACACCAACCTCCTAGTGACCACACCGGCCGGTCCACACCGACCCGTCGTTGTCACATACGGTACCCGGAACGAGAACGGCAGTTCACTTCTGGTCTCGAAATTATTGCCTCACCTGGTGCTGACCCGCGTTGTCGCCGCAATTGATCACAAACACGACGACCAGTTGGACGGGCAGGCCGAGCCCCCGCGCGAGCACCGGCCAGGACCGTTTCCACGCGTCCTGCCAGTAGCCCAGGAGTGGGTGCCGGTGGGCGTGAAATCGTGGAGATGCCCGCGATCGCGTTGGTGGCGCTGGTGCCGAGGCCCGCGTCGATCAGCGGCGGGAGTTCTCCGGTGAGGAAGGTTTCCACCTGTTGCGCCCCAGCGTGCGATCATCGTCGACACGGGAGCCGTCGGATGAGCGCGGCGTGGCGAGCGGCGAACCCGAGGCGAGTGCTTCATCGGATCGGATCCGAAAGCCCGCTGCCGCAGAGATATCGGACTCGGCGGGCGATAACGACCGAAGACGAATGTGTCCGAATCGACCGGATCGGCAGGTCCGGTGGTTCAGACCGGCAGCAGGGCACGCAGCCGTCCGGCGAGGGTACGGCCGGAGTCTCGTTCGCGTTCGGTGAAGAGGAATGTCAGTTCCTCTTCGAGTGCCTTACGGACCACATCGCGCAGTTCGGAGGCGGCCGCGTCGAGGTCTTCCGCGTCGCGCCACGGGGCCGGGTCGATGGGGGCGCCCGCGGAGAAGTAGAAGCGTTCCGGGCGCGGAATGGGCGTCGGGCCGACGCCGCGGATCAGCGGCGGGGTCAGATCCGGCTTGAGGCCGAGCGCCTCGACGGTCCAGCGCAGTGGGCGCAGCGCCGGGTGATCGCCATCGACGACGATGTCATAGGCATCGTCCACGCCGATCATGCCGACCGGCACGATAGGAGCGCCCGCCTCGATCGCCATCCGCGCGAACCCGGTCCGGCCCTCCCACTTCAGCACGTACTTCTCGCCCTTGCGGCGTACTGCCTCGCGGCCGCCACCGGGGAAGACCATGACCGCGTCGCCACGGGCCAGCAGCGCCGCGCAGTTGTGGCGATTGCCGCGGACTGCACCGTAGCGGTGCAGGAAATGCCGCAGTCCGGGCACGGCGATCAATACATTCTCGGCGAGTCCGCGGATCACCCGGCCGCGTTTGCGCAGTACCTCGGGAAATAGCAGCGGTGCGTCGATGCCGCCCATCAGATTGTGGTTGCCCACCAATAGCACCGGACCCTCGGCCGGAATGTTCTCCAGACCGTAGAAACGCGGACTCGTCCATGCGCGCAACGGCGACAGCAGCGTCTCGATCAGTCGGATATCGGCATCGCCCAGCGAGATGTCGAGCGGTGCACCGTCGGACAGAATTGCCTTGGCAGGCGAGGATTCAAGCATCGGTGTCCCCATCGAATGTCGGATCCCAGCACATCGTCGTAGTGGAATGAAATAACCCCTGCGCCGCAGAAAGATACGGCCTCGAGGGACACGTTACCGCATCGGATTGAAACAGGTTGCACCGAATGGGAACCGGGTGACGGGAGGCGCAATGCGACAGAACGGAGGACCCGGTCGCCGACGCAACCACGGAGCGTGGCGCTGGCGCACCGAAGTTCGTTGGTACCGAACCGAATCCGCTGCACGGTTGCGATCGCCGACAGCGCCGACCGAGATCATCGAACCAGCGATTCACCCGATGTCGGCCGGGCTCGAAACCGAACTCTCCACCGCCCGCGACCGTGGGATCCGTCGAAATGTGGGGAATCCGACATCCGGCGCCGAAGGGTCGGTGCACCCCGGTTCGCGAGGTCAGGTCGGCTGCCGGACACCCACGAGTTCGACGAGGAATCGCTCGACCTGATCAGGCAGCGGCGGCCACGGCTGGTCGGGTTGATTCAGCCGCATCGACACCGCCCCGTGAACGGCGGCACGCAGGTCGAGCGCCACGGCGGCGGCGTCATCCACCGGGACCGAACCGGCATCCATACATCGTTGCACTGCCGCGACAGTTCCATCGGCCAACTGCTGTTTGAACGCCATATCCGTGCGCTGGTTGAGCGTGCTCTCGTGCAGGACCTTGTACAGGCCCGGATGCCGATGGGCCCATGCACCGAGAACCAGTGTGCGAGCACGCAACCGGTCCACCGGATCGCTGCCGGACGCTTCCGCGTCGGCCATCGCCCGCATCAATTCGTCGTGGCAGCGATTCAACACGGCGAGGACCAGTTCGTCTCGGTCGGCGAATGGCGGCTCCCGCAGGGGAACCGCCATTCGGGTCTTCGCCGAACGATCAGGCCTGAGCTACCCCATCGGTGCCGCCGGCGTGCGCGTATTCCGACAGCGCCGCGGCCAGGGAGTGCGGGACGCGGGCGTGCACCCGGGTGCCGCCTTCCTCGTGAGTGGAGTCGGCGATGCGGCCGTCGGCGTGGATGCGCGCCAGCAGATCCCCGCGGGTGTAGGGCAGCAGGACGCTGATCTCGACATCGAGGCCGCCGAGTACATCGGCCAGCCGGGCGCGGAGATCATCGATGCCGACACCGGTGCGGGCGGAGACGAACTCCGAATCGGGGAGCATGCCGCGCAGGCGGGTCAACTCGTTCGGGTCGATGGCGTCGACCTTGTTGACCACCAGCAGCTCCGGCGGCGCGGCGGCGCCCTGCTCCTTGATCACATCGGTGATCACCTCGCGGACCGCCTTGATCTGATCGAACGGCAACGGGTCGGAGCCGTCGACGATATGCAGCAGCAGGTCGGCGCCGGTGACCTCCTCCAGGGTGGAGCGGAATGCCTCGACCAGCTGGGTCGGCAGATGCCGCACGAAGCCGACGGTGTCGGTGAAGACGACCTCGCGGCCGTCGTCCAGTGCGGCGCGACGGGTAGTCGGGTCGAGGGTGGCGAACAGCGCGTCCTGCACCAGCAACCCGGCGCCGGTCAGGGAGTTCATCAGGCTCGACTTGCCCGCATTGGTGTAACCGACGATGGCGACCGACGGAACGCCGCTGGAATTGCGGCGCGCTCGCTTGGTGTCACGCGCGGTCTTCATCTCACGAATCTCGCGACGCAGCTTGGCCATTCGCTCACGAATGCGCCGACGGTCGGTCTCGATCTTGGTCTCACCGGGACCACGCAGGCCCACGCCGCCATTGCTGCCCGCGCGACCACCGGCCTGCCGGGACATGGACTCACCCCAGCCGCGCAGCCGCGGCAGCATATATTCCATCTGCGCGAGCGCGACCTGCGCCTTGCCCTCGCTGGAGGTGGCATGCTGGGCGAAGATGTCCAGAATCAGCGCGGTCCGGTCGATCACCTTGACCTTGACGACCTTCTCCAGCGCGGTCAGCTGCGCGGGGGTCAGTTCACCGTCGCAGATCACCGTGTCGGCGCCGGTCTCCAGGACCACCGCCCGCAGTTCGTCGGCCTTGCCCGAACCGATGTAGGTGGCGGGGTCCGGCTTGTCGCGACGCTGGATCAACGCCTCGAGCACCTCGGAACCCGCGGTCTCGGACAGCAGCGCCAGTTCGGCCATGCTCGCCTCGGCCTGGGCCGCGGTGCCGGAGGTCCACACCCCGACCAGCACGACGCGCTCCAGTCGCAGCTGCCGGTACTCGACCTCGGTGATGTCGGTGAGCTCGGTGGACAGGCCCGCGACACGACGCAGCGAACTACGGTCCTCGAGCTGTAGTTCACCGGCGGTCGGCTCAGCGGCCCACCCGGAATGGCGGGTGCCCTTCAACTGCTCGTCGCGGGCTCGCATACGGGCGGCATGTTCGGCCACCACGTCGCCGGAGTCCACAGCGTCATCGGCCGCGTCGACGAAGGTGTCGTCGGCGGCCGGATTGATATCGAAAGTCTCTGAATTCCTCATACACCATCTATGCTGCCACGTTTACCGGGTCGAGCGCATTCGGATATCCCCCGGCGTACCCCTTGCGGGCGGCCCGCCGCCCGATTCCTCATGCGGAGAGGTCGGGATCGAGCGCCTCGTGGCCACCGGATTGGTCCAGCTGCGCCTGGTCGTCCGACGACTCCGCACCCGGGTCGGTCGTCCCGCCCTCGGATGACGCACCGGATCCCGACAGCGTCGTATCGGTTCCGCGGGCGAGAACGACGCGCACCAGATCGATGACGAACTCGAGCGGGTTCGGATACGCTTTCGTATACGCCGTCGCCTTGGTCAGCCCGGTCGGACCGTGCTTCTCGAGAACCTTTTCTCCCCAACGAATATGGGCGCGGTATGCCAGAAACGCCAAGGCCGACAATATGACAGCGGTTGCGCAGACGATCAAGAGCGTGATGGACACTTCGACTTCACCATCCTCGGGTGCAGATGAGGTTCTTGCGGTAAAACAAGATTCCGTCCACCACCCGATCTCGGTCAAAAACTCTCATGGACGCGCATACCGCGACTCAATGAGTGGTACCCGATGTTTCCGTCATGCCCCCCATACGCCGCAACCCGCTGCGGTCGACAGCTCGCTGTCATCACACCGGTCTCTGAATATGCTGTACTACAGTGCATTTGATTCGCTGTTGCGCGATCATTGAATCTCCGTTACGGCTCAATGAGTTTCATTGACGTTGTTGCCCGAGCGGCGCTAGCTTCGGTCGCACGGGAGGTTCGAATGCCAACAACGCGACGGTGGACAATAGGTGTCGGAGCCTACGACGACGACGCCGTCCACACACTGCCCGGCCAACTCGATCTATTGCGCGCACTCCACGATCTCGGTGATCCAGGCGTCGCACTTGTCTACCGGCTACGCGCAGAAATGGATGAGGACGACGAACTGGTCGTTCTTTTCGATCTGTCCTGCGTATCCGCGTCACACGCCCACCTGGACGAGGCACAGTCCCAGTCGCTGCGGACGCTGGGGCAGGTCGCGCTCTTGCAGGCCTACAACCTGCACCGATCCGTGCAACCGGGGAACAAGCCGGGACTACGGCATCTCCGAATCGTGCCGCGGAGTTCCGGCGGCACCGGCTTGCCGATCAAGTCGGACTGGGCAGGAGTCGTCGACCTGGTGCGCTCGCGCGGCCAGGAGCTGTCGATCGAAATGGTGTGCACAGTGGTCACCGACCTGCAGAAACTGCCCGCGGATACCCGCGAACCGTACGCCATCAGCCGGGATGCGGGTACCGACATGTTCTCGGCGTCCGCGCGGGTGGTCCACGAGATCGATTCGCGCATCATGATGACGACGACGATCCATTCCCCGGACGAAATCGACCAGGTCTTCGGCAGGGCGCTGGGGCGCACCATCCTCGGGACACCGGTCGAACTGCGGCCGATACAGCGCTTCAGCTACTTTCCATCGATCAAGGGCGGCGGACTGTTCGGCTATCCGGAGGAGATCTTCCGCGCGTGGCACGCGCCCTACGGCAATATCCAGGGGCGCGGTCTCGGCGCGCAGAAGGCGACCAGCCTCTCCATCCGATTCCGCAAATCGATCATCGGCGAGGGCTCCGCCGTGGGCACCGCCATCAGCCTCGGGCCGCGATTCGACTCGACGGTCGACATCCGTATCGGTGCGGCGGATCGGGCCAAGCACCTGTACATCATCGGCAAGACCGGGTCCGGGAAGACGAACCTGTTGAAGAACATCGCGCTTCAGGATGTTCAGTCCGGACACGGGGTAGCGATCATCGATCCGCACGGTGAGCTCTGCGATCACATCATCGAGCACGCGGGCGACCGGCTCGACGATATCGTGCTGTTGGACTTCGGCGAGCGTGAATACTTGCCGACCATCAATCCACTCACGATGGATGTCCGGGGCGAGAACGATTACAAGCTCGCGGTCGAGGAGCTGTTGCAGGTCATTGTTCGTAGGTCGTTCAACGAGTTCACCGGGCCGGTATTCGAAGACACCACGCGGATGATGTTCTACAGCGTGTTCAACCAGCACATCCGTGGCGACGCCGATCCGACGATCCCGCTCGCCGTGGAGTTGATGCGGACGGGACGCCTGCGCGGCTGGGTCAAGGATCAGCTTCGCGAAGTCGACGTCGAACTGTGCGAGCAGTGGGAAACATTCGACAACATGCTGTCGACGTCGGTCGCGGAGAATGCCCGGTGGGTGAACGCGAAGTTCGCCGACTTCGCGAATGGCTCGGCATTGCAGCGGCTGACCGCGACGCCCGGATCGAAGCTGTCCATCGACGAGGTGTACGAGCAGGGCAAAATTCTACTGGTCAAGCTGCCCGAGACGACGGTCGGACTATCGGCTACGAAATTCCTGGGGTCGATCATCTTCACCCGGCTCTACCGTGCGGCGCGCAGGGGGGATCCGGATAGCCGGCGACCGTTCTACATCCACGTCGACGAGTTCCAGCGTTTCGTCGGAGATGAACTGGAGGAACTCGTCGCCGAAGCACGCAAGTTCAAAATCTGCCTGACCTTCGCACATCAGAATCTCAAGCAGCTCGAATCGTTCTCGAAATACGAGGGCTCGGCGAGTGCCCGGCTCGCCGAAGCGATCTTCTCCAATGTCGGCTCGATTATCGCATTGCGCACTTCGGGCGCGGACGTCGGCAAGATCGCGCAGGAGTTCAGCATTTCCGAGCGCGCCGTCCGCAATGTCGGACAATACGAGGCCATTGCCCGTTGCTCACTGGGCGGCACCGAGCAACCGGTATTCACATTGCGGATCCCGCCCGCCGTATCGCGTCCGGACGAAACCTCACGAGCGTGCGTGCGGCAACGCATGATCGACGCCGGATTCTGGTCGAGTAACGAGGTGCTCGCCCGGGCGGACGACAGGTTGGAGGAACTCAGGAAGAAGGCAGCGGTGAAGAAGAAACCCCCTGCCCCACCGACCACCAAACCGGCCACCGTAGCGGGACCGGGACCGGCGAAATCCGCGCCAGCCGGTGGATCGTCGATGTTGGATGAATGGCTACAGAAACGCGAGCAGGCGAAGCGTGCGACCAATGCGGCGAGCGGACCGCCCGACCTCGACCCGAGCAAGAGCGATTCCAAAGGAGACCCAGCATGAGTATGCCCGATATCGAAAGTGGCGGAGAGCGTATCAATCCGGCCCTGCGCGAAGCACTCGAGCTACTTGATTACGAAATCGAGACCCGACTCGAAGAGATCGCCGAACGAGTACATCTGCCACGCGAGCAGGTTCTCGCACTCAGCGTACTTTTCTTCGCGACCCAGTTGGAGATGAGGGATAGCGGAAAAATGGTGGTCGTCTGCGCGCGCCCGGCCACCGCGTACGAGGATCCGCTGCAGGCACTGTTCGCCGAAGCACCTACGCAGCAGTACCAGGAGATCTACGACCAGGTCCTGGCACCGCAGGAGTGACCCGTGTCCGAAGACGTAGAACGCTTCAATCGCCAGGCGCGTGCGATCGATCGCCGTGCCAGGACCGCCAAGCAGCCGAAGCCACGGTATACCGATTCACAGCCCTTCAGAAACTGCCAGGTGACCGGATCCGGCCAGGCATCGTTTCCGGCAACTGCGCGCAATGAATGGGGGTTGAAGGACGGCGGCACCGTCCACAGCGCACATATCCAGGACTATGTCATCACCGTGCGGGGCGGCGCCTGGTCCGAGATTCTCTTGTCATGGCAGATCGACGTACTTCTCGCGCAGGACCTACAACGTGAGATCAACAGGCGTCGCGACTATGGCTGATACCGCATTGATCGATCGGTGGGGCTACTCGATGCTGCTGACAGGCCGCATCCCGAAGGCGACGGACGGGTCGGAGTTCGCACGGTTCGTCGTCTGCGAACGCGAATTCCTGCGATTCGTCCGCGCCGTCGGAAACGCTCCCAATGATCCGGATCCGCCCTTCTTGATCAGGCTGCTCGACACGCTGAGCAAGCAATCAGGCAATGCGATTCCGGCCGGGATGTTGTACGCAACCCTGTTGGCACCGAGTCAGATCTCCTATCTGCACGGTATCGACCTGACGGTGGCCCGGATCGACCCCGACCGCGTCGGCTGGCTACCCGACTTCCAGCACCGATACTCGATCTCGGCAGCTGAGGCCGAGAGCCTCCTTGTGGCCAAACAGACCGATGTGCCGCTCCTCTGGTGCACCAGGGGCCTGCATCCCTGGTCGCGAAAGGCGATCGATCGGATCGATTGCAAGGTAATGGAATTGGATCATGTTTGCCCAGATGTGGTCGTGCCCGAGACGTGGCTTCGACACGATTGAACCGAGAAAGGGAAGGGTCGATGTTCCACCTCGATGATGAGTTCCTCCGCAGAGTCGGCCTCGATAAGATGGCCGACGAAGATAAGAAGGCATTTCTCACACATATCTATGAGGAGCTCGAGCTACGGGTCGGCACGAGCCTTTCGAGCGGAATGTCCGACCGGCAGCTCGAGGAATTCACCAAGATCATCGATGGCGATGAGCCGACGATCGTCGGCTGGCTCGAGGCGTACACGCCGCAATTCGAGAACGACAAACTCTTTCAAACCATGTGCGCACGCACCGGCCGTGCACCGTCCGACCTGACGCTCATCAGGGAATACGTCGCGACCAAATGGCTGGAGATCAACCGGCCCGACTACCGAGAAGTCGTCGCCGCAGCGCTATCCGGTATCGAGGACGAGATCCGAGCCAACCGGGACAAACTGCTGGACGAAGGTGACGACCCAGTGGGCACGCCCGCCTGACCCGATTACGAGGGCTGCCACCACTGCTCGGCGATACTGCCGGTGGCGACCAGTTCCGACGGACCACGCAGCCAGGCCTCGCCCCTGTCGATGCCGACGGTAACGGCGCCGCCGGGGACGCGGATTGTCACCTCGTCCGTGCCGACGGCGATGTCGAAGCCCTCGGTGGCCAGAGCCGCGGCTGCCGCGGCGACGGTTCCCGTTCCGCAGGAACGGGTTTCGCCGACGCCGCGTTCGTAGACGCGCATGTCGGCGGCGCGATCGGGGCCGAGCGGGGTGAGGATTTCGATATTGACGCCGTGCGGGAAGAGGTCGGGGTCGAAACCGGGCGGGACGGTGAGGTCGAGTTTGGCCAGGGCCTCGGCCGACAGATTGGGGTCGACGCAGGCCAGGTGCGGGTTGCCGACGTCGATGCCGATGCCGGGGTAAGCCCAGCCGGTGATGGTCGCGGTCGAGGGGCCGAGTTGGCGGACCGGGCCCATCGCGACGGTGACCTCGCCGTGCACCGGGCCGCCCGCGTGCACGGTGACGGGGCGGGCGCCCGCGCGGCTGCCGACGACATAGCTGTCCCGTGATTCCAGCCCCGCGGCCGCGAGGTAATGGGCGAAGACCCGCACACCATTGCCGCACATCTCGGCGATGGAGCCATCGGCATTGCGGTAGTCCATGAACCAGTCCTCGACGGCGACATTCTCGGGGATCGTCTCCAGGACGCCCGCGTCGCGCAGCGCGCCCGCGCGCGCCACGCGCAGCACGCCATCGGCGCCGAGGCCGCGCTGGCGGTCACAGAGGGCAGCGATGCGGTCCGCGGTCAGGTCCAGGCGCACGTCGAGGTCTGGCAGCACCACAAAATCGTTCTGGGTGCCGTGCCCCTTGGTGAACTCGATGTCCGCCACGTCTGTGTTCTCCCTGGTTTGTCGACTGTCCGGTCTTGATTATCCGGATCCTCGATTATCGGTGTATTCGGCTGCCCGGTGCGCGGGGCCTCCGGTAGCCGGTTGTCCGCTCGGCAGCTCACGGATCCGGAGCAGGTTGTCGGATCCTCGGGCGTCCACGGTGCGGGTAGTATCGCTTACCGGGCAAACGTCCGGCGCTGCCGGGAAATTTCGTACAACGCCACGGCCCCCGCCGACGGCGCCCCCAGTGAGCTCGCGGTGCCGCCCATCGGAATGGAGACCAGGTCGTCGCAGGCTTGCTGCCAGGCCGAACTCATGCCGCTGGTTTCATTGCCGACGATGAGGATGGTTGCCTCGGTGAAGTCGTGGTCGAAGATCGGATGGGTCCCGTTCTCGTCGGTGCCGACGATGCGGGTGGGGATGCCGCGCTGAATCTGGCGATCGCGGAAGGCCAGCACCTGGGCGGCGCCCGCGGCACGGAAGACCGGCACCGCGAACAACGATCCGGTGGAGGCGCGTACCGCTTGCGGATCGTACTGGTCGGCGCCGTGGCCGGTGACGATCACGGCGCAGGCGCCGAACGCGTCCGCCGAGCGAATCAGCGTGCCGAGGTTGCCGGGCGAATTGGGGCGGTCGAAGACCACGACGACGGGCGCGTCCTCCCCGGGTTCCCCCGGTTCGAAGGTGTCGAGTTCATTCGATCGGGAGATCGCGACCGCCACGACTTCCGGTATGCCCGTGGATTTTTCGCCGAGCTCGGCCATCAGCTCGGGCACCAGCCCGACGCACGGCACATCGGCGGTATCGAGCAGTTCGCGCGCCCAACCGGACAGATCGGGGGTACCGAGCCGGTAGAGCAGGGTCTCCAGCGGCCAGTCGTTATCCATGGCCTGGGTGATAGGGCGCACGCCCTGCACCAGGAAGCGACCATCCCGATTGCGAGTGGCCCGGTTGTTCAGATACGCCTGCCAGACCTGGACGGACGCATTGCGGGTGCTGACCCGACGGGCCGCGTGATCGCCTGGGGGACGGCCGGTCCCACCCCGGCCCGGTCGGGAGCGGGGAGATTCCTGATTCATCGCCGCACGCCTCCCTGCCGGGGATTCGGCCCCCGGCCGTACTGTCCGATCACCTGCTGGTCCGTTCCGTCGAGTCGAGCAGAGATAACGCCGTTGCGGCAAGGTCGGGGTCGGCGCCGTTCACCCAGTGCACGCGGGGGTCACGGCGGAACCACGAGCGCTGTCGTCGCACATAGCGCCGGGTGCCGATCAGGGTGCGTTCCCGCGCGTGGTTCAGGTCGTATTCGTTGTCGAAGTAGGCGAGGACTTGCGCATAGCCGATGGCGCGACGCGCGGTGACGCCCTCACGCAGGCCCAGCTCTATCAGTCCGCGGACCTCGTCGACGAGTCCGCTGTCGAACATGAGCGCGGTCCGCTGCTCGATGCGGGCGTCCAGTTCCGCGGTATCCCGATCCACACCGATAATGATTGTCCCCCACCGTGGTTCGCCGATGGTAGGGGCCGACGCCGCGAACGGGCGTCCGGTGAGTTCGACCACCTCCAGCGCGCGCACCATGCGACGGCCGTCGGTGGGCAGGATCGTCGCCGCGGCCGCGGGATCGGCCTGCTTCAGTGCCTCGTGCACCGCGACCACACCGCGTTCGGCCAGCAACTCCTCCCAGCGGGCACGCACGGCGGGATCGGTGGCCGGGAAATCCCATTGGTCCAGTAGCGCTTGCACATACATCATCGAGCCGCCGACGATGATCGGCGTGTGGCCGCGCGCCATAATCGCTTCGACGTCGCGGGACGCCGCGCTCTGATAGGCGGCGACGGTGGCGTATTCGGTCACGTCGAGCACATCGAGCTGATGGTGCGCGATGCCGCGGCGTTGGGCGGGCGGCAGTTTCGCGGTACCGATATCCATCCCCCGGTACAGCTGCATGGCGTCGATGTTCACGATCTCGCCGCCCAGCCGTTCGGCCAGATCCAGCCCGAGATCGGACTTCCCGGTAGCCGTCGGGCCGACCACCGCGATCGGTGTAATCCCCGAATCCGTCACGCCGCCACCCCTGCGGTCCGGACGTGCGGGCTCATTTCGCACCGCCCGGGCGCCATACGCTGACGTGATAGCCGACGCCGAAGGGAGCGTCCCGGTAGTGCGTTACCACCGTCGGGTCGGTCGGATCGGCCCCGAACAGACCGGCCAGGGCCTGGTAGGCGGCGCGGCCCGAGACGGACAGCTCCGCGCAGAGCGAGGGGTCCAGAGCGAGCAGACCCGCACGGTCACCCGCGCTCAGCGCGCGATCGAGGTTCTCCTGAACCTCCGCGGCACGCTCGTCGAGATAGCCCGGCGCCTTGAGCGACAGGGTGGCAGCGCCGTCCGCGACGACCAGTACACCGCGCGGCACGTCGTCACTGTCCAGTTCCGCGCGCAGCTTGGCGCCCAGTTCGGCGCAATGGTCGGCGGGGCTGTCGGCGGCGACGAGCCACGCCTCGACGTGGGCGCGCGGCGCGACCTGTCCCCGCAACCATCCAGCGATCAATACCGGCAGGGGAAGCTGCGGATCCGGCGGCGCCACCGTCACATCGTCGAGCGCGACCCGCACGTCCACCCCGAAACCACGGAATGTCCCGACCGTCTCCGGCTCGATGACCTGGTCAGCGGCACCGGAACCGAGCACCGTCCAACGTTGCGCCACCCCGGCGAGCGCACCTGCCGCCGACAAGACGGCCGCACGCAGCACAGCGGGCGGATCGGCCGGATCCGCTCCGCTCGAGTGCGCGACACCGCCACCGAGCTCGGGAACCAGGATCGGCGGCGACGGGACCAGGGCCGCAATGGAGAACACCACGTAACGGTAGCCGTTGCCCGTCGGTGCGGTGCGCACCGCCGGTACCGGCCGCCGTGGTACCCGGCTTCGAGTGTCTCTGCGTCATTTCGGGCCGAGATTGATAGTGTCGAGGTGCTACAACCCAGGTCATCACGGGTTGATATCCCTGGGAAAAACCCGTGGGAGGGCGTGGATCGATGGTCTCGAGGGCTCAAACCGGGTTGAATGGGATGAGCTAGAGCGTAACCAGGCAGCCGTGACGCGCGGCAGGGACGGAGAGCAATGACCGACAGCAATGGAACCGCGAAGACCACGCAGGGCTCACCCACCCCGCCGGCGCCGCCGGCTGCCAATCCCGGCGGCAATGCACCGCGACCGTCCGGCGCCCCGAAGCCCGGCGGCCCGACACCCCACCCGAAACCGCACGCGGTCAAACCGGCCCCCGGACCGGCCCAGCAGCATCCGCATCCGGTGGTGGTGCCGACGGTCACCGATCCCAGCGCCTGGGGCCGCGTCGATGAAGACGGTACCGCCTGGGTGAAGACTTCCGACGGCGAACGCGTCATCGGCTCGTGGCAGGCCGGTGACGCGGCCGAGGGCCTGGCGCATTTCGGCCGCCGATTCGACGATCTGGCCACCGAGGTGGCGCTGCTCGAGGCCCGGCTGGCCGCGGGCGCGGACGCCCGCAAGACCAAGGCCGCGGCCCTGTCGCTGGCCGAATCGTTGCCGACCGCCGCCGTGATCGGCGATATCGACGGACTCGCGCGCCGGCTGCAAGCCATCACCGAACATTCCGAAGAGGCGGCCGCGCACGCCAAGGAGGAGAAGGAACGCGCCCGGCACGAGCACACCGAGCGCAAGGAAGCACTCTGCGCAGAGGCCGAGAAGATCGCCTCCGAATCCACCCAGTGGAAGGCCGCCGGCGACCGGCTGCGCGAGATCCTCGACGAATGGAAGTCCATCCGCGGGGTGGACCGCAAGGTCGACGACGCGCTGTGGAAGCGGTACTCCAAGGCCCGCGAGGCGTTCAACCGCCGGCGCGGTGCGCACTTCGCCGAGCTCGACCGGGAACGGGCGGCTGCGAAATCGCGCAAGGAAGAGCTGTGCGTGCGCGCCGAGGAACTGTCCGGCTCCACCGACTGGGTGGGTACGGCCGCTGTCTTCCGCGATCTGCTGACCGAGTGGAAGGCCGCGGGTCGTGCGCCGCGCGAGGCCGATGAGGCGCTGTGGCGCCGGTTCAAGAGCGCGCAGGACGTGTTCTTCGCGGCCCGCAATGCCGCGGTCTCCGAACGCGACGCCGAGTTCGAGCACAACGCCACCGCCAAGGAGGAGTTGCTGCGCGCCTACGAGCACATCGACCCGGCCAACGGACTGGACGCCGCCCGCAACTCGCTGCGCGAATTGCAGGACCGCTGGGACGCCATCGGCAAGGTGCCGCGCGAACGCATCCAGGAGCTGGAAGGCAAGCTGCGCGCCATCGAAAAGCGGGTCCGGGACGCGGCGGACGCGCAGTGGCGGCGCACCGACCCCGAGGCGATGGCGCGCGCGGCCCAGTTCCGCGAACGCGTCGCACAGTTCGAGGAGCAGGCCGCGAAGGCGCAGGCCGCGGGCAATAAGCGCGATGCGGAGAAGGCGCTGGAACAGGCCAAGCAGTGGCGTGAGTGGGCCGAGGCCGCGGAAGGCGCCGTCAGCAACCTCTGATCGGGGGGCGATGCCGACGGAGTTCGGTGACGGGTGCCCGGAAACCCTTTGGGGGCGGCCGGGTTCCGCGGGCCCGCGCTACTGTGGTGCTGGTGCGGCAGGTGTGGGATTCGTGGGGTGACGTGCTGGTCGCATGGACGCTGGCCGTGCCGTTGGTGGTGATCGCCGCGGGATGGCTGGTGCGGCTGCGGATCGGCCGGGGACAGCCGCGGGGCGAGGCGCTGCGGTCGACGATCGCAGAGCTCGGGATTCTGCTCGGCACGCTGCCGTGGGTGTGGATGATCCTCACGCCCGTGCACGGTGAGCGGCACGTGATCCTGCTGCCGCTGAAGGATCTGATCGAGACGCTCGCCGACGCGTCGACGAATACGGTCGTGCAGGTCGGCGCCAACCTGGTGCTGTTCGTGCCGCTGGGTTTCTTTCTGCCGCTACGCTTTCCACGGTTCGCGGGGGTGCTCCGCATGATGTCGGTGGGTGCCGCGCTGTCGGCGGCACTGGAAATCGCGCAGTACGTGCTCGATCTGGGCCGCTACTCCTCGATCGACGATGTGCTGATGAACGCCGCGGGCGCGGGCATAGGGGCCTACCTCGCCCGGGTGCACGTCGCCCGGCGCGAGGCGGAGCGCTCCTATAGCTCCCGGGTACTGCTACGCCTGGGCTGGAGCAGCTGACACCGCGGCGAAATCCGCTGCTTCAGGCTGGACAACACACGCCGGGTGCGGGTGACTCTATTCGCCGGTGAGCCGTTTGCGGTCGCGCTCTTCGGCCTCGGCGGCGGCGATGCGGCGCTGTTCCTCGGCCTCGAGGTGCAGGGCCGTGCGGGTCCAGACGACGCGGATCCAGTGGAAGGTCAGCACCATGACGGCGAGGGTGCCGATGATGAGGCCGATGCCGGGGCCCGCGCCGTAGTAGTTGCCGAGGCCCGGGGTTTGGCGATGCCAGATGGACAGAACCCCGAAGACGCTGGCAATGGCCGATCCGGCGACCGCGATCCAAGCCAGCACCCAGCGCCGGGTCATCAGAGCGAGCAACGAGAAGCCGATCCCGAAGACCACCACGAACCATACGAAGATGCGCGAGGGCAGGCCGATGTGCTCGGTCTGGCTCACCTGGGTGCCGAGCAGCACGTCGAAGCCGCGCGCGCCACCCGCGTGCGACAGCACCAGCGACAGCATCAGTACGAAGACCGTGCCCGCCACCACCATGGCCCGCATGCCCGGGTCGATCTCACCGGCGATGCGGCGCTCGACGGCGTCGAGTTCGTCGCGGAACTGCTCGAAGTCATTGCTCTTCTCGACCGAGCTCACTGCGCCCTCGTCTCCTTCGCCTGCGTCGTCGACCGCACCGGACATGTCCACTGTGCCATCACCGCCTCCCTCCGCCGCACTCGACCCACTACGTCCGGTAGTAGCAGACTCCGGCTCCGGCCCAGCATGATCGGCCGCGCCCTCGCGCGGCTCGTACTCCTCACGATCCGAGCCCCGGTCCACGCCCCCGACATCGCCGTTCACGCGACCTCCCGCATTGTGCTGGTGCTCCCACATCCCGCTGACAACTCGACGGTATACGCCAAGGAGGCGAGGTCCCACAGAGGCTCTCTACGGTTCACAGAGGTGGCAATGTCTGTGGGGCGTGCGGACGCTCTGTGTACCTGCTCGGGTGGCGTCAGGCGCCGCAGCCGGTGGAACAACCCGAAGCCGCCGCCGGTTCGGGGGCGGGGGCGCCGATGCGGGGCAGGCCGAGCCCGACGCCGATCGGTTCGGTCTTCGGGGTGATGCCGCGCTCGTGCGCGTCGCCCGCCTTGGTGCGGCGGTGCGATTTGATCGGGGCGTCGGCGATCAGATGATGTGGGGCCGCCTCGGTGATGTCGACGGTGATGATGTCACCGGGGCGGATCGGTTCGGCGGTGTCGGCCGGACGGAAATGCACCAGCCTGCCGTCGCGGGCCCGGCCGCTCATGCGCGCGGTCGCGGCGTTCTTCTTACCCGCGCCCTCGGCGACCAGCAGTTCCACCTCGGCGCCGATCAGCGCGCGGTTCGCGTCCAGCGAGATCTCTTCCTGGAGCGCGATGAGCCGGTCATAGCGCTCCTGCACCACCGCCTTCGGCAGTTGGTCGGGCATCTCGGCGGCCGGGGTACCGGGGCGCTTGGAGTACTGGAAGGTGTAGGCGCTGGTGAAACGAGCCTGGCGGACGACATCCAGGGTCTCCTGGAAATCCTCTTCGGTCTCGCCGGGGAAGCCGACGATGATGTCGGTGGTGATCGCCGCGTGCGGCATGGCCGCGCGGACCTTGTCGATGATGCCGAGGTAGCGCGCCTTGCGATAGGAGCGACGCATGGCCTTGAGCACGCGGTCCGAACCGGATTGCAGCGGCATATGCAGCTGGGGGCAGATATTGGGGGTCTCGGCCATCGCCTCGATCACATCGTCGGTGAACTCGGCCGGGTGCGGGGAGGTGAAGCGCACCCGTTCTAGTCCGTCGATGTCGCCGCAGGCGCGCAGCAGTTTCGCGAATGCGCTGCGATCGCGCGGCTCGGTCGGGTCGACGAAGTTGACGCCGTAGGAGTTCACGTTCTGCCCGAGCAGCGTCACTTCCAGTACACCCTGCTCGACCAGCGCCTGCACCTCGGCGAGCACATCACCGGGGCGGCGGTCGACCTCCTTGCCGCGCAGCGCGGGCACGATGCAGAAGGTGCAGGTGTTGTTGCAGCCGACCGAGATCGAGACCCAGCCCGCATAGGCGGACTCGCGCTTGGCGGGCAGCGTGGACGGAAACGCCTCCAGCGATTCCAGGATCTCGACCTGGGCTTCGGCATTGTGACGGGCACGCTCGAGCAGTACCGGCAGCGAGCCGATGTTGTGGGTGCCGAACACCACATCCACCCAGGGCGCCTTGCGCACCACGACGTCGCGGTCCTTCTGCGCCAGGCAGCCGCCGACGGCGATCTGCATGCCCGGACGACCCGCCTTGATGGGCGCGAGGTGGCCGAGGGTGCCGTAGAGCTTGTTATCGGCGTTCTCGCGTACCGCGCAGGTATTGAAGACGACGAGATCGGCCGTCGCCCCCGGCGCGGCCTTCACATAACCCGCATCCTCGAGCAGCCCGGACAAGCGTTCGGAATCATGCACGTTCATCTGGCAACCGAAGGTGCGGACCTCGTAACTGCGGGCATCACCGTCGGCCTCGAGCGGGGTGGGATGCAGCGCGGTCTGTCCGATCGAATCCACCCGTCCAGGGTACGGGGGCCCGCAATCGAACTTCCCAGCGCATCGACGCAGGCCCCGGGCCTCGGCGCGAGAATGCGCCGCGCCGGTCGCGAAGTTACGGGTGCGTGACGTTTCGGCGTGGCGTTACGGCGTGTCACGGAAACCAGGGCAAAACGGAGATTTCCGCTTAAGGTCAAGGACCATGACCGACGCCGATGCCGCGCCCGACACGACCGGGGACGCCACGACCGGGGATGAGGGCGCTACCACCAGCGCGCCGCCGACGCTGACCAAGGGTGCCGCAACCGAGACCGCGAGCGCCGACCCCAGCGGACCGCCGATGATCTCGATGCGCAAGGTGGACAAGCACTTCGGTGAGCTCCATGTGCTCCGCGATATCAACCTCGAGGTCCCCAAGGGCCAGGTCGTCATCGTGCTCGGCCCGTCCGGCTCGGGCAAGTCGACGCTGTGCCGCACCATCAACCGGCTCGAGCCCATCGACTCCGGCGATATCGCCATCGATGGCGTGCCCCTGCCCGCCGAGGGCAAGGCGCTGGCCGCGCTGCGCGCCGATGTCGGCATGGTGTTCCAGTCGTTCAACCTGTTCGCGCACAAGACCATCGTCGAGAACGTGATGTTGGCGCCGATGAAGGTTCGCAAGTCCAAGAAGGAAGCGGCCCGCACGCGCGCCATGGAGCTGTTGGAGCGGGTCGGCATCGCCAACCAGGCCGACAAGTACCCGGCACAACTGTCGGGCGGCCAGCAGCAGCGCGTGGCGATCGCCCGCGCGCTGGCGATGAATCCGAAGGTGATGCTGTTCGACGAGCCGACCTCGGCGCTCGACCCCGAGATGGTCAACGAGGTACTCGAGGTGATGGTCTCGCTGGCGAAGGAGGGGATGACCATGCTGGTGGTCACCCACGAGATGGGATTCGCGCGGCGGGCGGGCAACCGGGTGCTGTTCATGGCCGATGGTCAAGTCGTCGAGGACACCGAGCCGGAAGCCTTCTTCACCGCGCCGAAATCCGAGCGCGCGAAGGACTTCCTGGGCAAGATTCTGAGCCACTGAGCTTTTCGAACAAAAGCCACGCCTCGAATCCGCTGGCCCTTCAATCAGTACACCGCTCCGGACCACGGCAAGAAAACCACAAGAGGAGTTAGGAACTCGATGAGGATCAACCGTGCACTGCGCTTCGGTGTCGGGGCGATCGCCCTGGCGCTGGCCGCTTCCGCCTGTGGCGGCGGCGACGACAAGTCCGCCCTCGACCACGCCAAGGACGGCAAACTGACCGTCGGCATCAAGTTCGACCAGCCCGGCCTCGGCCTGCGCAACAAGGACGGCTCGTTCAGCGGCTTCGACGTCGAGGTCGCCAAGTACGTGGGCGAGAAGCTGGGGGTGAAGCCGGAGAGCATCACCTTCAAGGAATCCCCGTCCGCCCAACGCGAGACGCTGATCGAGAACGGTCAGGTCGATTTCATCGTCGCCACCTACTCGATCACCGATAAGCGCAAGGAGAAGGTCGACTTCGCGGGCCCGTACTACGTCGCGGGCCAGTCGCTGCTGGTGAAGGCCGATAACACCGACATCACCGGCGTCGAATCGCTGACCGGCAATAAGAAGCTGTGCTCGGTGAAGGGTTCGACCCCCGCGCAGAACGTCAAGGAGAAGTACGCCAAGGACGTGCAGCTTCAGGAGTTCGACACCTACTCGCTGTGTGTCGAGGCACTGCGCAACGGCTCGGTCGACGCGGTGACCACCGACGACATCATCCTGGCCGGTTTCGCCGCGCAGTCCCCCGGCCAGCTGAAGGTCGTCGGCAAGCCCTTCACCACGGAGAACTACGGCATCGGCCTGAAGAAGGGCGACACCGAGGCTCGCGGCAAAATCAACGACGCGATCGAGGCCATGATCGCCGACGGCTCCTGGGCCAAGGCCTTCGCCAGCACGGTCGGCAGCTCGGGCTACCCGGCGCCGCAACCGCCGGCGGTGAACCGCTACTGACGTTATCGGTGCGGGTGGTTCGGGGTGATCCTCCGAGCCACCCGCCCCTCTCGTTATCGATCGACCAATCCATACCGATGGGAGGGACGCGTTCGCCGTGTTCGATCTGATCTCGGAATACGACACCCAGATCCTGGAAGCCTTCTGGGTGACGATCAAGCTCACCGCGTTCTCGGCGATCGGGGCGCTGATCCTCGGCACCGTCGTCGCCGCGATGCGCGTATCCCCCGTCCCGGTCGCCCGGTGGCTGGGCACGGCGTATGTGACGATCTTCCGCAATACCCCGCTCACCCTCATCATCGTCTTCTGCTCACTGGGCCTGTACTCGGCGCTCGGCTGGAAGCTGGCGGGTGATTCGATCGCCGATAACAACTATCGCTGGGCGATCGTCGGCCTGAGCGTGTACACCGCCGCCTTCGTCTGCGAATCGCTGCGGGCGGGCATCAACACGGTGCCGCTCGGCCAGTCCGAGGCAGGCCGTTCGCTCGGCTTCAGCTTCAGCCAGAATCTGCGACTCGTGGTGCTGCCGCAGGCCTTCCGCTCGGTCATCGCCCCGCTCGGCAGCGTGCTGATCGCACTGACCAAGAACTCCACCATCGCCGCGGCGATCGGTGTCGCCGAGGCGGCCAAACTGATGGCGGAGATGATCGAGACCGAAGCGGCCCTGCTGGCCATCGGTGCGATTTTCGCGCTCGGTTTCGTCATTCTGACCCTGCCGACCGGCCTGCTGTTCGGCTGGCTCGCCAAGCGATTCGAGGTTGCCCGATGACCGCTGGAGCATCCGTTCTGTTCGATGCGCCGGGTCCCCGCGCCCGGGTACGCAACAACCTCGTCACCGTGCTGGTGGTGGCCGCCGTCGTGCTCGCCGGCTGGTGGCTGTTTCGCGCCTTCGACGAGAAGGGGCAGTTCACCGCCGAAAAATGGAAGCCGTTCCTGGAAGCCGACGTCTGGTCGACCTACCTGTTGCCCGGTCTGAAGGGCACCGTCGTCGCCGCGATCATCTCGATCATCGCCGCGCTGGTGCTCGGCATGATCTTCGGCATCCTGCGGCTGTCCGAACATCGTGTCATCCGCTGGGTCGCGGGTGCGATCGTCGAATTCGCCCGGGCCATCCCGGTGCTGATCCTGATGATCTTCCTGTTCGCCCTCTACAGCGAATACGATCTGTTCAAATCCGATGACCTGGCATTGGCCGCCGTGGTCACCGCGTTGACGATCTACAACGGCTCGGTCATCGCCGAAATCGTGCGCGCCGGAATCCGTTCGCTGCCGAAGGGGCAGACCGAGGCGGCCGTCGCGCTGGGTCTGCGCAAGAACCAACTGATGCGGCTGATCCTGTTGCCGCAGGCGATCACCGCGATGCTGCCCGCGTTGATCTCGCAGATGGTGGTGGCGCTGAAGGATACGGCGCTCGGCTACCAGATCACCTACATCGAAATCGTGCGCTCCGGTCAGCAACTCGGTGCGGCACAACAGAATACGATTCCGGCGCTGATCGTCGTCGCGGTCATCATGATCGCGCTCAACAGCACACTCACGCTGGTGGCCACCAAACTGGAACAGCGACTGCGGGCCCGCAAACGCCGCAAGGGCGGCGGGCCGGTGCTGGCCGCGGATTCCATCATCACCGATGCCGCACCCGGCGTGGACGTGACGAAGGCGCCGTGAGTCAGCCGGATCCGTCCTCGGTGAGTCCCGTGACGGACAGCGCCGTGACGGACAGCGCCGTGACCGTCAGGGCAGGGGCGCGCGGCGACGCGACGCGGATCGCGGCGCTGCATACCGCGAGCTGGCGTTCCGCGTACGCCGGGATCATGCCGGACAGCTTCCTGAACGGCCCGCTCTCGGCCGATCGACTAGCGCTGTGGCAACAGCGGCTGGCCGATAATCCGTCGGCCGCGGGCCTGTTCGTCGCCGAGTGCGGACCGGAGCTGGTCGGCTTCGTCTACCTCATCCCCCGCCCCGACGGCCGGATACTCCTGGACAATCTGCATGCCCTGCCGGGAAGAACCCGCAGCGGCGTCGGCACCCTGCTCTTCCGGCGCGCCCTACGCTGGGCGGCCACCGAATACCCCGGATGCGCGGTGTATCTCGAAGTGCTGCAAGAGAATAAACCCGCGATCGCCTTCTACGAGCGCCACGGAGGCCGGCGCACCGACGCCCGCCTCGGCCGATTCGAGCAAGGTTTCGAACTACCCGAGTTCGAATACACCTGGACGCCACCGTTCTCCGCATGAGGACGTCATCGGGCCGTTAGGAAATCGGGAGGAAGACCGAATGCCTGAGGGTTTTTCACCGACAACTCGCGGATATCGATACCAAGGTTCTCGGCGTTACTGACATACGGAGTAATCTCATGCTCGATGTCAGGGCTGACGAAATACATGATGGACTTCCGACCGTCGTGATGATGATTGCGCATGTGATGATAGGCAGGCTTGATCTCTCCGCCGGTCATCGCCGTGAGGATGCTGCCCGGCATCACCAGCATTTCGCCGGTTCGTGGGATCAACGGAATCACCTCGGAGCCACGGTACAGTTCCAGACCGGGCGCACTGGCCCAGAGCAGGGTGAATAGCACCCTATCCTCGTGGCGATGCTGGAGAAACTCGTCATCCAATTGACCAGGAAAAGAGTTCACCTGCAGCAACGACGCTTTCGTGAACGCAATGTCGCGTCTGTAGTTGTACCTATCGCCGAGTATTTCAAGTAACTTCAGCGTAACGTCGACCACCACGCCTCGATAACTCTCCAAAGCTGTCAAGAAATCTGCGATTTCGGCACGATGTTCGATCTCGATGCCTCTATCCTTCCAATAGAGAAAGGAATCATTCAAACTTCGGCGGTCGGGCGAGTACGCGTAGGAGTAACCGAGCGGCCGATATCCAACCATTCGACGCGGCGTTCCGTACCTCAGTTTGGTCTCGCTATCGGCCGCAAAGAACGACATTGCCCTCCGGTACAAGCGGCCGAGTTGGTCAACCGCCCCGGAATCGAGGGGCACCGAGGCGAACCCACGAACGATCATCTGATCAACAAGATCTACTTCAGTCAATTGTTGCACCGCTGTTCGATACGGATGATTCAAGCAGTTCCCGAACCTCCCGGACCTCGCGGCTTCTGGCATGTACGGGCTGCACGTCATCGAGAATCTGGACGACGCGCCGAGGGATCTGACCTACCCGATACTCGACGGGTAGTGCGTTCCACGCTGTCGCGATAACCCGGCAGCCGCCTTCCAACTCGCCATCGCGCATGTGCGAGGCCGCCTCGTCCAACCGCAAGAGCGCCCCTCCGACCTCGTCCTGCCGACTGAACGGGAGATCCAGGGCTCGCTGGCGCAGCACCTCGGCCTGGCGACGCTCACCAATCGCGGTCAACGCATTGGATTGGTGCCATCGCAGAAAGTATTCAGTCACGTGCAGGCCATCGGCGACGGTCTGCGCTTCCGGTAAGGCGGCGAACATTCGATCTGCATTCCGGACGGCGTCGAGAGTCTCGCGGCCGCGACCCATACGAGCCTGGACACCGGCCTCGGCCAGGTAGCCGAACACAGCCGCCGCATGGGGACGGCTATCGCCCGCCGTTTGCGCAACGCGCGCGGCAACAAGTCCGGATTTCGCAGCACGGCCGTGACATGTACAGGCATCGCAAATATGTCCGGCTATCCACGCCTCCACAGCCGTGTCACCCGACCGACGAGCGGCGCGACGGGCGATCCCGAACCAATCGAAGGTGTCCTCGACGCCCGCGACATCATTGAGACGTATCGCAATGAATGCGGCATTCTTGGCGAGCACGCGGTGCAATCTATGTCGAATATCCGAGGTAGTTGCCGTCAGCAGGCAGGCCTCGATGCGTCCGAGGTCGACCATTCGCGCCGAAATGAACTCGGCAGGCGCCTCGGTATACAAACCGTACCCGTTCTCCTCTGTCATATCTTCGAGCAAACTGGCGTGTGCCGCCGCAGCCCTCCCGTCACTCGGGATGTAGCCGACACCGGTCGAGGCTCTGGATGTCGACGACATCGTAGGCATGACTACGGCGCTCACTGTTGCGGCACCGAGGAAATGGCGACGGTCCACGGTAATTTCCAATCCGAGTGGGGAAATGGGCTCCTGATCCGAATAGTCGTGCCCGAATCCGAGCCGGTCGGGCCTGGACCGGTATAGCAGGCACAGCGCGTCCAGGTATCGGGGCGTTGGCATGTCCAGGCAGTTCTCCCATCGGGACAGTCGCTGGTGTGCGAGGCTGTCCGCGGGAGTCCCACGGGCACGAAGAATGTGTTTCATCATCTCGATCGCTTCGATCAAGGTGTACCCATGCACAATTCGATGCGCCCGTAAGAGCGATACTGCGCAGTGCCGATGGACGGCGAGCGCCGCGTCGTGTTCGGAGCCACCCGCGGCCTTGATATCTCGCGCAACGCGTCGGCCACACGAACTGCCGTGCTGTGTGTTCCCCATGCTGTCAGCCTCTCTGGCACGGTGGAGGTTCTCAGCGTATCGCCGGACTTCCGGCAAGTCGACGGACCGACGCGCGGTGCGCGCGGTGCGTGCAAAGCGGTAACGGTCGGCGTGTATTCGCTGAGTCACCGTGCCGCGGAAGGATTTCGGAGGTCATCCTCGATATCGCTGGATTCGACGAGGGAGGCATCATGGCCCGGGGATTGCAGGCGATCGGCACTGGGCGGAAGCAAGTCAGAAGATCCGCGACATGGGCGCCGAGCGCAACCACATTCGACTCGATATCCGTGCTTCAACTGTTGCAGGTGTGTCCACTTGTTGTTGGTCTCGTCGATACCCATTCGATGGCTATCTGGGTGTCGAGCCTGACGCTGCTGCTACTGGTGCTCGTATGGACAGTGGCGAGGATGCGGTCCGGTCGGCGTGACACGCGCATCTTTCAAAAGAAACAGATCAACCGGGCGATCTCAGGTTGCAGATGCCGAACGAATTCGCTTCGGCACACATGCTCCTCACGCCAACCGCGACGCAGGGCAGGGAGGCTTGGGACATCTCGCCTTTCGACATCGGGGTCCGGCACATCAACTGGTGCAGCTCCCAGTAGAGGTGGAGGCGGCCCGGGTTCCACACGCTGGGCGTTCCAGGGGCGAGCTTCGTGCTCATCGCAGTAGGGCAGCGGGAGCAGAGAGCAGGTGCGTTGCAGCCGAGATGAGTGCGAATATCGCATCCGGCCCGGCGCCGGATCGGCCGGGCCTGCCCCGGGCGATCGACATTTCGGATGGGTCGTGACGCTGGACTGTGCGCGTTCAGTTCAGGTCCGGATCCGGCAGATTCCGATCGGCGAGTTCGGCTTTGACCACGGCGAAGGCGGTGGATTGACTGTAGCCGCGGCGGGCGAGCATGCCGACGAGACGGCGGATTGTTTTGTCGCGGTCCAGATCTCGCGGGAGGGTGCGGAGTTTGCGGCGGACCAGGTCGGTGGCGCGGGCGGCCTCGTCGTCGAAGGTGATCGCCTCCAGGGCGGGGGCGGCGTCGACCTGGGCGACGCCCTTGCGGCGTAACTCCTGGGCGAGGGCCTGCTTACCCTTGCCGGAGAAGGTGTGGCGGGAATGGACCCACTGTTCGGCGAAGGCGGCGTCATCGATGAGGCCCACCTCGGCGAGGCGGTCCAGGGCGCGGTCTGTGATATCGGCGGTATATCCCTTGGCGGCCAAGCGCTGTGCGAGTTCGGCGCGGCTGCGAGCGCGGACGGCGAGCAGGCGAAGACACGCCTCCTTCGCCTGCTCGACCGTCCCGCCCTGCGGGGTGCGCTCGGCATCCCGCTCGGATCCGGCCGCCACCGGATCCGCCCAGCGGCCTTCCGTTCCTTCGATATCAGCCGACTGGGAGTCAGTGGATTCGAACCGGCGCCGATCACGCGGCCGCCGGGTTCGGGGCGTGGCCCCGGTCGAGCGTCCCCGCTGCGGATCGGGTTCGCTCGACCGGGTGCCCGCGGTGTCCGGATCGGCAAAACCACCTTCTGCCGACCGGACTGGTCGTGGTTCCCGCACGCCCGACCGGGATCCGGTGGTTACCGGACCTGCCGCTCGGTCGCGTACGGCATGCTCCCCGCGTCCGCGGGGTGCGGTGAGCTCAGTGGTATCGACACCGAGATCGGCCAACCGCCGCCGCATTTCCGCGACCGGATCGGGGGACGCCGTCGTGCGCGCTCCCCGATCGGTCTTCGGCAACGAACGACGTCCGATCGGCTGCGCCGCGTCGGCGCCCGGCTCGGTTTCCGTGGACGCTGTGCGCCCACTCGTCGTCCGACCACCGCCCCCCATGGAATCGCTGCGCGATGCCGTATTCATTGCGCTCGCCGCGTCGAATCAGAAGTCCGCGGGTACCTCGGCACCGGCCTCCGCGGTCACGTCGGCGCCGATACCGAGCTTCTCCTTGATCTTCTTCTCGATCTCGTCACGAACATCGGTGTTCTCCAGCAGGAACTTGCGGGCGTTCTCCTTACCCTGGCCCAGCTGGTCGCCCTCGTAGGTGTACCAGGAGCCGGACTTGCGGATGAAGCCGTGCTCGACGCCCATATCGATGAGCGAACCTTCCTTGGAGATGCCCTGGCCGTAGAGGATGTCGAACTCGGCCTGCTTGAACGGAGGCGAGACCTTGTTCTTCACGACCTTCACGCGGGTGCGGTTGCCGACCGCGTCGGTACCGTCCTTGAGGGTCTCGATGCGACGCACGTCCAGGCGCACCGAGGCGTAGAACTTCAGCGCCTTACCGCCGGTCGTGGTCTCGGGCGAGCCGAACA
Organism: Nocardia sp. NPDC050710; assembly: GCF_040654375.1. NCBI lineage: Bacteria > Bacillati > Actinomycetota > Actinomycetes > Mycobacteriales > Nocardiaceae > Nocardia > Nocardia sp. NPDC050710. The sequence continues at coordinate 922,427 of NZ_JBFAHV010000001.1, forward strand.
TCACGCCGATCTTCTCGCGCAGCTGGTTGATGAAGATGGCGGTGGTGCCGGAGTTGTTCAACGCACCGGTCATCTTGCGCAGCGCCTGGCTCATCAGGCGGGCCTGCAGACCGACGTGGCTGTCGCCCATCTCGCCCTCGATCTCGGCGCGCGGCACCAGGGCGGCGACAGAGTCGATGACGATGATGTCGATCGCGCCGGAGCGCACCAGCATGTCGGCGATCTCCAAGGCCTGCTCACCGGTATCCGGCTGGGAGACCAGCAGCGCATCGGTGTCGACACCGAGTTTGCGTGCGTAGTCCGGATCGAGCGCGTGCTCGGCGTCGATGAAGGCGGCGACACCGCCCGCGGCCTGGGCATTGGCGACCGCGTGCAGCGCAACGGTGGTTTTACCCGAGGATTCCGGGCCGTAGACCTCGATGATGCGGCCGCGCGGCAGGCCGCCGATGCCGAGCGCCACATCCAGCGAAATGGAACCGGTCGGGATCACCGAGATGGGCTGGCGGGCCTCCTCGCCCAGGCGCATCACGGCACCCTTGCCGAAGCTCTTCTCCACCTGGGCCAGCGCCAGCTCGAGCGCCTTGTCGCGGTCGAACGCCTGTGGTGCCATGTCGTGATCCCCTTTTCGCCGGGTTGAGTCTCGTTCTTGGTTGGCGCCCACATTAGAGGGCGGCACCGACAAGTTCTGGCGACCAGCTTAAACGAACAGATGTTCGAGTCAAGCGACGCGCCGGGAGCCGCGCCCACGGCAATCACCGCGCGAATCACCGCGCCGGCGCGATTCGATCCACGTCCAGCAGCGTCTCGGCCTGTTTGAAGACCCGCAGGGCGGGCGTCACCTCGATATCGGTAATTCCGTCCAGCGCCCCGAGCCGCTGGGTGACGTATCGGTAGAGATCCGGGGTATCGCGGCATCAATGCGCCCGCACTCGTCTCCACGGGTATGGCGGCGGTGCCGCCACAGCAGGGCGGCACCGCGGCCGGTGCGGTGAATACGGCACGCCAACTCGGACTCGCTCTCGGTGTCGCGGTGCTCGGCACGGTTTTCCGCGGCGTAGCGGGCGCCGAACAGCCGATGACGTTGCCCCGTTTCATCGATGGGCTGGATGCGGCGTGCGCGGTGGCGAGCGGTGTAGGAATCGTATTCGGGCTCATCGCCTTCGGGCTGCTGTACCGGCAACGCGCGATCGCGCCGGCCACCGAAGCGGCCCTGGTCGCCTGACAGTTCTGGTCTACGCGGACATAATCGCGCTCGCACGGCAGTTTCCTGTCTGCGAGCACGATCAGTGTCCGCGCAGACCGGGCGTCTGCGGCGCCGCTACTGCTGCGGTAGGGCGGCGCCCTCCTCCTCCGGGCCGCGGGGGCCGAAGATGCGGCGGGCGGATTCGGGGATGCGTACGTCGTTGATGCTGGCCTCGCGGCGTGACATCAGGCCCTCGGGGGTGAATTCCCACTGTTCGTTGCCGTAGCTGCGCCACCACTGGCCGGATTCGTCGTGCCATTCGTACTGGAAGCGGACCGCGATACGGTCCCCTTCGAAGGCCCAGAGATCCTTGCGCAGGGCGTAGCCGTTTTCGGTGGACCACTTGCGGGTGAGAAAGTCGACGATAGCGGCTCGGCCGGTGAAGAACTCGTCGCGGTTGCGCCACACCGAATCCTCGGTATAGGCGGCGGCGACGCGTTCGGGATCGCGGGTGTTCCAGGCGTTCTCGGCGGCCAGTACCTTGGCCTTGGCGGACTCCAGGTCGAACGGGGGTAGTGGGGGTCGCATTGCTTTCCTTTCGGGGAGCGCCGGTGTCGGCGCGATGGGTTGGGGCAATCAGGATTCATGCGAATATTGCCCCCGTGGCGGCGCACTGTGCCTGGCGAATTCAGGGATTGACCGGCGACAGTTCGGCCGGACCCCAGCGCAGCGGTCCCGCGCCGCGCGTATCGATCACTTCTTCGATGGTGAAGTCGACCGAGCACTGTGCACCGGCGGCGAAAGTGACAGATTCCCAATTCAACTCGGCCCGGCCGGTCAGCTGCAACGCTCCGCCACCGGACCACTCCGGTATCAGGAGCCCGCAACGGGGGTTGACCTCGATATTGCCCAGCGTCATGAACATCGAATTGCCCCGGTAGTCCGGCCAGCGCAGTCGCGTCGGCGAAAGCACCTGCAGGAAACCGGGATTCCCGCCGCGATGGGAGGCGTCGGCATTGCCCTCGGCATCCGCGGTGGCGACGAAGAAGGTGTCCGCCGCGGCGATCACCGCCCGCTGCCGGTCATCGAGTTCGGCGCCGCGCCTGGGCACCGGGACCGCGGCGTCCGGCGAGTAGGACGTGACCTCCCTGCGCGAAATGTATTTCGGGCAATTCGAATACACCTGGTCCACCGTGATCCGCATCCCGCCGTCGCCGGGCAGGGCGCGGCCGTTGACGCGCATCCGCCTGCGCCGCTGCGGTTGCAGGGCGATCAGGCCGATCCGGTTCGGACGATCCATGGACCCGGACAATGGATCGCCCGCCGGGACCCGCGCATCGAGGGCGATCGTCTCGGCATCGAGGACGCGTACGAAGCCGGGCTGTCCGGCCAGCTGGCTGGCCCACAGCCGCCCGGCGGGATCCGCGGCGGCGAGCACCACCATGGGCTGCTCGGCCAGGAAGGACGCGGCGACGGCCGGGATATCGGCGCGGATCATGCGGCCGACGCGATCGGCGATATCCGCCTGACCCATGCGCCGTTGGACGGCGAGTTCGCCGGGGTGGAAGGACATCCCATCTCCCTCTCTTACCGGCGCGGGGCGCCGTCGATACCTAACGGGTGGACGAGCTCAGAAGAACCCGCAGGTCGGCGCGGTACCGGAGGGGGCGGGCGCGGATTCGGCGCCGCTCGGCGCGTAGACCTCGAGCCGAATGCCGTCCGGATCGGTGAAGAAGATGCCGCCGGAGGCCACGCCCTCACCGTGGGCGACCACGCCGTCGTGGGCGAAGTTCACCGCCAGCTCGCGCAGGACCGATTCGACCACGCGGACCTGGTCGATGGTGTCGACCTGGAACGAGAGGTGGTGCAGGCCGGGCGTCTCGGTGGAGAACGCCCCATCGGACTGCTCCCACAGCGTCACCACCAGTTTGCCGTCCGCGCCGAGAAACGCCCATCGGCGGTCGTCGCCGCCGACCGCGATCTGTTCGAAACCCAGTGCGCGACGGTAGAACTCGACCGAACGATCCAGGTCGGAGACGTTCAACCCGATGTGGCCGGTGGCGAGCTGGGGTGCGATCGCTGTCGTCATGGTGATTCTCCTCGGAATGTAAAACCACTATACTTCGCTTGACTGGTTAGAACATAAGCCGAACATCGACGCCGCGTCAACCCTCTAAATAGTTTTAGACAGTTAGTATGATGGTGACCATCGTTCCGACCACAGGGAACCCGTTAATCTCAGTCATGCTCGATCCCCGCCCCCACCTCGGTGAACCGCTGGCGCTCGACCTGCTCAACACCCGGTGGATAGAGCACGGACCGCAGGACCTCCTCACCGATGTGACAGGTCTGGAGATCTGGCTGCACGCCGCCGGTATCGACGCACCCGCCGACGAGCGCACCCTGGGGGCCGTGCTCGACGCCCGCACCGCGATCTACGACACGGTGCGACAGGCCGACCACACCGCGCTCAACGACGTACTCGACCACGGCCGCATCCGCCGCACCCTCACCGACACCGGGCCCGCGGACACTCCCGACGTGTCAGACCCCGCATGGCTCCCCGGCTGGCTCGCCGCCGATAACCTGCTTCAGCTCATCGCCCAGGCCCCGGACCGGATCCGGCAGTGCGCGCACCCGGACTGCGTGCTGTTCTTCTTCGATACCTCGAAGAACGGCACCCGCCGCTGGCATTCGATGGCGACATGCGGCAACCGCACAAAGGCGGCGCGCCACTACGCGAAGCAGACCTGAGGCCCCTCAGAAGAGTTCGTCGAGCAGGCGGTAGTAGTCCATGCGACGCTGATCGGGTGCGTCGAGGCCGTAGGCCGCGAAGAAGGCGCGGACCGCGTCGTCGCCGAAATCCTCGCGCAGATCGCGTTCGGCGAGGGCGATGTCCCGATACCGGTCCGCGACGCCCAACCCGCCGACGTCGAGGAGGATATCGCCCTCGAGCACGTTCGGCGGGGTGAAATCACCGTGCGCGACAACGAGATCCGACTCGTCCGGGCGGTCGTCGTGCAGGCGCCGCAGGACCTGTTCGGGAGTCAGACCGTGATGGTCGTCGTCGAAGTCATCGGGATCGACCAAACCCTCGAGCACATGCCTGCGCGCCTGCGCGAGGGTGATATCCAGCCGACCGTCGAACGGGCACTCGGCGATCGGAATCTCGTGCAGGCGGCGCAGTAGCGCGCCGAGGGCCCGGCCGACCGACTGCCCCACCTCCGCGGAATCCCCCGCCGCCGCCAGGCTCGCCGCCGCCGCGTCGGCCAGAACCAGCACATCAGCCTCGAAGACCGCGATCTCGGGCAGCCGAATGCCGTAGCCCCGCAACCACGTCAGACGCTCGTGTTCGGCGACGGCGCGGGGACCGCGCTTGATCCAGTAGCTGCCGTTGACGAAGATGACGTCGCCACTCATGCCCTCGTGATCGCCGGAGAAGGTTGGTGTGTCACCCAGTAGGGCGGCGACTGCGGGCGGGAGCGGGATAGGCAGTTCGTCGAGGGTCTCCAGCGCGACCCGGGTGGACTCGATGAGCTCCGGATCGCCCTCGCCCACCCGCAGGTGCAGAGCCTCTCGCAGCAGGTCACGAGCGGCATCCAGGTCGCCCTGTTCGGCCAGCGCCTTGCCCAAGTGCTGCACCGCGAACGACAGCACCTCGGGGGCGGTGGCGCGGGCCGCGTCGACCGCCCGGCGGAACAGGACGGTGGCGGTGGCGGCATCGCCCCGATAGCGGTGGACATCGCCGAGGTTGATCCAGACCGTGATTCGACGGCTCTGCGTGTCGACCAGCTCCAGCGCCCGATCGAGGTGGTCCAGCGCGGACTCGTACCGTCCGAGCAGCATCAGCTCGATGCCGGTCTGCCGGTAGCTCGCGAAATCGTGCGGGCGCGCGGCCGCGACCCGCGCGGCCAGGCTCTCCGGATCGACGGGGATCATCCCGTCCCGCTCGTCGAAACGATAGGACCGCTGCGCCACCGTGGGATCCGAAGTAGTCACCACCGCACCTTCGGTACATCGAATTCGGCGCACAGCGCGCGCCATACGTCTCGCGGGTCCACGCCCGCCTCGATCGCATCCGCCCCGGTCCGGCCCAGCGACGGAATCACATGGTCACTCAGCAAGGCATCGCCGCGCGCCACCCCGAACTCGGTATGCATCAGTTCCTGGAACTCAGTCAACCGCACCGTATTCAAGATACTCGCGCCCGCCCGAAAATCCCGAACCACCACCGCACCGGGCCGCCCCATCGGCCGCCACCCGGCAAAGCGACCGCCTGCGCCCGCGCTGGAGCACCCGATGGGGCGCTGAACTGCGGCGGATCGACCCCGCGTGTGCGCGGGGCAGCGTCGCACCCATCCGCGGCGCAGTCCACCGAGTTCTGGCCGTATACGCGCGACGCCGAGGGCTCGGTCACCGTCCTACTCAGGGCATCGGCAGGTGCGGGCGCTACGGGTGGGTGGTCATCAGGGCGTCGTGGCAGATCTTCACCGGGTCGGAGACATCGGAGAGACTCATGGACGCCTCCTCCGCCGCCGCGGTGAAGTGCGGGTGGTCGAGCATCGCCAGGACGGCGTCATGGACGGACTCGGCGGTGAGGGGGCGAATCAGGATCGAACCGCCTTGGCGGGCGGCACGGTTGGCCAGCTCCCACTGGTCGCCGCCGCCGGGCACGGTGACGATCGGGACGCCCGCGAGCAGGGATTTGGCGAGCAGGCCGTGACCGCCACCGCCGACGGTGACGGCGGCGTGGGTGAGCAGTTCGTCTTGGCGGCCGAGGCCCGCGGTGGCCCAGGACGGGAGATCGGCGGGCGGGGTGTCGAGCATGGAGATCGCGACGCGGACGCCGGTGCCGTCGAGTGCGGCCAGCACCGTCTCGACCATACCCGCGACGCCGGTATGCGCGGTGGAGGGCGCGACCATCACCAGCGGGCCGTCACCCGAGGGTGGTTCGAGGATCTCCGCGGTCGGCTCCCACAGCAGCGGACCGACCACGTGGGCGTTGTCCGGCCAGTCCGGGCGTGGCACCTCCAGGGCGGGCAGGGTGGCGATCAGGCGGGCCGTCGGCCCCGGGTCGGTGGCGGGCAAACCCACACTCTCCCTCGCCTTTTCGCGCTGCCGTAGCCCATTGCGGATGGCGCGGGCGGTCATGCGGCGCAGCACGCCGTCACGCATCCGGCCGCGTACCCCCTCGCCCGCCGGGAGCCCACTCCCGATGGGCGGCAATGCCTTGGACGGCAGGTACAGCGGATGCGGCGACAATTCCACCCAGGGCACGCCGAGCCGTTCGGCGGCCATCCCGCCACCCGCGGTGAGCACGTCCGAGACCACCAGTTCGGGCAGCATCGCGCTCAGGTCCGGCAGAATCTCCGTCGAAATATGCGCGGCACGTTCGTGAATGCGCTGCCCGGCGTCCCCGTCGTCGTCGACCGTGCGCGGCGCCAGACCCTTGAGTCTGCGCACCGCGATACCCGCGTCCTTGGCGGCATCGAACCACCGCGGACCCGTGAACAGCACCGGCTCGTCCCCCGCCGCCAGGAACCGCTCACACAGCGCCAGCGCCGGAAACGCATGACCGGGATCCGGCCCGGCAACAACGGCAACACGCATTCGCCCAGCCTGCCACACGGTGGTAAAGAGACATCGGCAGCCGTCGTCGTCGGCTCAGCCCCCGAAGTGGTACAGCTCGAAGCCGACGGCGTGGGCGGCGGGGAAACCGTCCTTGGGACCGGTGGCCATCTCGATGATCGCGCGGACCTGGGAATCGACCGGTTCGTCGCTGAGGACCTCCAGGTACCGGCGGTGGGCGGCGAGGGAGGCGGTGGCCTGGTCGAGGTTGTCGGCGACGTCGACGGCGTGGGTCATCACGGGGCCGACCACCGCCGCGTAGCGGGCGGACCAGGGCGGTAGCTCGGCGAGTTCGGGGAAGATCCATTCGTTGCCCGCGTCGGAGATGGCGTCCAGGCCGGCGCGGCCGACAGCGCGGTGATCGGCGCTGTTGGCATAGCCCGGTGCCCAGGTGTCCCCGAAGTTGAAGAGCACCACCAGTTCCGGGCGATGACGGCGGATGGCGGCGGCCAGATCGCGCCGCAGTTCCAGGTTCTCCTGCACCCGCCCATCGGGATGACCGAGGAATTCCACGCTGTGCACGCCGACCGCCCTGGCGCCCGCGATCTCCTCGGCCTCGCGCAGCGGTCCCGCCTCCGCGGGCGGCATGCCCGCGATGCCCGCCTCACCGCTGGTGACGAGCACATAGCGAATGTCCTTGCCCTGCCCCGTCCATCGGGCCACGGCCGCAGCCGCGCCGTACTCGATATCGTCCGGGTGCGCGACAATCACCAAGCCGCGCTGCCAATCCTCGGGTACCTGCTCCACGAGAGGACATTCAAGCAGTTCCGCCGCCACCGGCGCGCACGCAGTCGGAGCTCGACGACCGCCGGACGCGTATCCGACCTCGTGCCCGGATCACCCGAGCGGCGGACCGGTGAAGTGAGCGAGTGCACCCGCTGTTCGGCTCGTCGCGTCGAGATGGCCTGTGCACCACCGAATATCGGCCCGGCGCCGCACCGCCGGTCCGGCCCGGCACCGCAACGAGCTGCATGACGCCCCCGAGGTCCTCCCCTACAGCTTGCTGACGGTGTTGTTCGAACCCGAGACCGCCTTGTAGAGCAGGTAGAGGCCGAACACCACCGCGCTGATGACCAGGATCGGGAACAGCCCCTTGATCAGCGCACCGATGATGGCGAGCGCGATCCAGACGACCGCGACGACACCGATGATCTTCCACAGCATTTCCAGCCTCCTGAAGTCTCCGACGAACCGTCGTCCGACGATCCGACACCTTCCATGCTGGCAGCCGGGCGGCCAGAAATCACCAGGTCAGCACCGATATCCGGGTGCGAATCAGGGTTCACCCTGACACCGGGTCCGACCGCAGCGCCCCTCTGGTCAAAGGGACTTGACCGATTCCTGGACCGTTTCGGGCGGGGCCGCCGGGGCATTTACCAGGCCCGGCCCTGCCGCGGCGTGGTGGTCCCCCGCCGCCACCGCAAGCAAATTCCCGGAAACCATTGCTACAAAACTTTTCTACTGTCAGGATGTTCCCCGACGGCCCACTCCAGAAGCCGTCGGGGCGCTTTATCGACTACTACAGGACCCCTTTTGACACATCCGCAGCAACCCGGAGCATCACGGTTCGAACTCACGCCGGAATTCGAATCGACCCAAAAACAAACCGTCCCGTGGGTACGAATTACCGCCCGCTCCATGCCGCGTCCACACGGCGCGATCCTATTAACACCCGCATGCGACAGCACGGCCTTCACCTCGCTAACGGCAACGCCGACAGCGCTGTTCGCACTATCCGGGCGAGCTCTACCCCTCGTCGGCTGAACCGACGACACGGAATCCTTCCATAAACGGGAACGAGCAACGACGCTTCGATTCCGGTTCGATTCCGCTATTCACACATTCTCCGCAGAATGGCTGGCAAATGCTTTCTGCGGAATGACGAAACCGGATGCCGCGCGTCCCGAGACCCCTCCGGGAATGCTCCCGATAAATGGGAACTCCGATGCGCGGCATCCGGATTCGAATTCGGCCTACCCACGCGAATATCCAGCGGCGGAGTTCGAACCATGACGAATGACCCCGGTCGGCCGCCAGCGCTCGAGGTGGTGCGCGAGCTGACCGACGCCTCGGTCGGCCTGCGGACCGGTGTCCTGCGGGTGACCGGCGATCCGGGAGCCGATTTCCGGCTGGTGCGCGGAAGGGTCGTCGCCGTGCACACCCCGGGCGCACCGGGAGTTCCCGAACTGCTGGCGCGACCGGGGCGCATCTGCACGGGCGAGGCCGACCTGCGAGTGCTGGCGACGATGGCGGCTCTGGACGGCGCCTTCGCGACAGCGGCGGGATGGATCGGCGGCTGCTTCTGGAAGGAGGACCCGCCGGACGCGGACCCGTTGATACCGCGTATCGACGGCGTCGAGCCCGACCGGCTGATCGCGGAAACCCGACGACGACTCGGAGCACTGCGCCCGGCGTGGCTGTCACCGCACCGCAACCAGTTCCTGCGCACCGAATACGGCGAGGCCGCGATGCACGCCAACGCGACCGGCGAGCGACAGCAGATCCTGCGACAGGCCGACAGACTGCGCAGCTGCCGCGATCTCGCATTCCTATTGAGCCGCAGCCTCTTCGCGATCACGGTCGAGGTCGCCAGACTGCTGCGGGAAGACCTGCTGGTGATCCCGCAGCCCACCCGGCCCACCTCGGCATCGAAGGCGGCGGAATCCGCCGCCCTGCCGCGCCGTCGCCGCGGCGCCAGCGGCATCAACGAGTTGTTCCCGCCCCGATCACCACGACTCGGCCCACACCGGTCACCCGGCTGCGCGGAGCACACACAGCCACCAATGCCGCCCGAAGGGCGGATATCAGGAAGGACACGATGAACACCTCGAATACCGGCCCGGGCAGCATGACCGACCGGATCGGTCTCCTCGTCAAGAGTCTGCGTGGCGAAGCGCCGGAATGCCTGGCCTCCGGCGCCATCGATATGGCCACCGGAATGTTGCTGGCGGTCGAAACGGTCGACACCCACCCGCCGGAGGTCCTCGACCTGCTGGCCGCGGCCACCCTCGATCTGTTCCAGGGCCGCAATGTGGTGATGATCGAGGGCATCTTCAAGGAGCGGCGCGGCATCCGCACCGACCGGCACTACTTCCAGGAAATCCTGGTCAACAGCGACAACCTGACCCACCTGTTCATTCGGGCCGCGAGCCACGACGATGTCGTGGTGGTGGTCGTCTGCCGGAAGACGGTGAATGTCGGGATGCTGTTCGCCCAGACCCGGCGGGTGCTGAAAGACGCGGGGCAGCTGTGAGTTTCGCGGGTGCGAATCGGCGATCCGCCGCTCGCACCACCGGCTCTACTGTGAAAGACCTTGTGGCGGTTCCTGAGTCGCGATGACGGGCCGATCAGCGACCTCGGTCAGAGCCTGCGCCCATCCGTCCAAGCGATCCGCGGCGTGCCGCAGATCGGCCACGATGCCGTCGAATTGGTAGGCCACCACGGTGCTTTCGGGTACCGCGAGGATCTTGCTCGCGGCGGTCACGACCTGTTCGTATTCGACGATGCCCGCGTTCAGACGGTCCATCGCGAACCGCATATTGGTCGTGATGGCATCGGCCGCGTGGCGATTGTTGCGGCCCACCACCGCGATCGCACTCTCCATCTGAACCACATCCGCGGCCAGCGCGTGCAGGGCGGCGGCCCCGGAGTTCGCCGTCTCGATCATTTCGGTGAGTTCCTCGCGGGGCAAACGATTCGAGGCGCCGAGATGGGCGATCAAACCGTGCAATGCCCGTTCCGCGTTGACCAGGCGCGCGATCGGGGCGCGCGCGGCCGACCGCAGCGGCGGCTGCTTGCGCGGCAGGAATGCGGCCTGCGGCAACGGCTTCCCCCGTAACCGCAGGTAGCGGCGAGCGGTCAGCGCGGTTCCGGTCACCAACGCGACCGCACCGCCACCGAGTACCACGACGGCCCACGCGGGAGCCGAAATGACAACGAGTCCAACGGTTCCCGCGGTGGTCAGCCCGGAGACGGTGCCGAGCTGAAAACTGCGGCGGCGGGCTCGGCGTCGCTTGCGCAGTTCACGTTCCCGCGGATCGGCCCAGCGGCGCACCGCGACCAGGGCATGCTCCCCCATATCGCGCAGCGTGTCCGGCAGGCCGGCCGATGACGCACCGGTCGGGGCCCACGGCGCCGGATACCCCACGGCGGGCGGCCGATGCGATCGCTGTCGACTCATGTCCGCACCTCGCTCACGGCTGCACCGAGCCGGATTCGCTCACTCATGCCTAACCCCTCCCGACCGCTCGCACGGCTGGTGCCCCGTCCGGCCGGGCGGGCGGCCGAACGAGGGCGTCGACGGTCCCGGCTGCTGCTCGCATCGCGTCGCGCACCGAACCCGTCCCTACCGGCGTACCGCTACTGTTGTGCGGCCTGGCCCTTGTTCATCTGCGGCTGCGCCGGGTTGACCTGCGGCTGTGCGGGATTGATGGCGGACTGGCCAGCACCACCCGCGGGCAGCGACTCACCGCGCATGGAGGCGCGGATCTGCTCCAGCTTGCTGTGGCCCGCCATCTGGATGCTGGCCTGCTGGACCTCCATCATGCGACCCTGCACCGAATTCTGTGCGAGCTCCGCGGCGCCGAGCGCATTGGCGTAGCGGCGCTCGATCTTCTCGCGTACCGCGTCCAGGCTCGGGGTGCTGCCGGGCGCCGACAGCGTGGAGTCCATCTGCTGCAGCGAGGCCGAGACCTGCTCCTGCATCTTCGCCTGCTCCAGCTGGCTGAGCAGCTTGGTGCGCTCGGCGACCTTCTGCTGCAGCAGCATCGCGTTCTGCTCGACCGCCTTCTTGGCCTGCGCGGCGGCCTGCAGCGACTGGTCGTGCAGCACCTTCAGGTCCTCGACCGACTGCTCGGCGGTGACCAGCTGCGCGGCGAATGCCTCGGCGGCGTTGGTGTACTGGATCGCCTTCTCGGTGTCGCCCGCGGAAGCGGCCTGGTCGGCCAACATGACCGCCTGGCGCGCATTGGCGTTGAGCTTCTCGACCTCGTCGAGCTGCCGGTTCAACTTCATCTCCAGCTGACGCTGGTTGCCGATGACCGACGCGGCCTGCTGTGAGAGGGCCTGGTGCTGGCGCTGAGCTTCCTCGATAGCCTGCTGAATCTGAACCTTCGGATCCGCGTGCTCCTCGATCTTCGCATCGAAGAGGGCCATCATGTATTTCCAGGCCTTGACGAACGGATTAGCCATCGATTGATCCCGCCTCCATCTGATGTACCGCTTCATGCGGCTCCGGTGCGCGACCGTCACGCACCTGCTGTGTGCCTATCCTCCACCATGCGGCACCTGGACCGGACAAACCCGGCCCAACCGACGCCTATAAGAGAATCTATCCGTTTTCGGCACCGGACCGCAGCGTTGCCCGCGGCGGGGCACCCTCAGTTGCTCTTCACCAACACCAACATGTCCGCCTTCGGCGCCGGAATGACGATCCGGGTCTCCTCCGCGATACGCGACGGCCGCGCACCCGGATCGGCCGCCGACATGCTCGCGCTGGCGGGCGCGAGTGCAGGCTCGGAGGCCGCGGGAGCCTCCGCGGGCTCGGCCGCGGCGGGCTGTTCGACCTCTTGGGCGGGCACGGCGGCGGCCTCGTTCGCCGGCAGTCCATCGGCGCCCGCCATGATCGTGCTCACATCCCAGAGGACCCGCGACAGCGGCACATCCAGGGCGGCGCAGATGGCGGCGAGCAATTCGCTGGACGCCTCCTTGCGACCCCGCTCGACCTCCGAAAGATAGCCCAGGCTCACGCGGGCCGAGGTGGACACCTCTCGCAGGGTCCGATGCTGGGCGAGACGTGCACGCCGCAGACTGTCCCCGATCGCCTCTCGCAGCAGCGTCATCTCGTTCTCCTTCGCTCGGCGTTCACCGGGCCAACGCGCGGCGGCCGATCGCCGGGCGCGCACCGTTCTTTCTGGCACAACGTCGGACGACGGCCGGTTGGTTCCCGTCCTGGCGAAACTCGATAGCGGCGAGTTCAGCCCTGGACGCACCGCAGCAGTTCCCGCACCGCGATCTGCGTCGCGGTGAGTCTGATCGTCCACCGCTCGCCGGACAGTTGCAACCGCATCACTTCGGTATGCCACGGGCTGGACAGCCCGAGGAACACCGTGCCGACCGGATGCCCGTCCTGAGAATCCGGCCCGGCGACACCGGTCAGGCCGATGCCCCAATCCGTTCCGCACCTGGTCCGGGCCCCGACGGACAGCTGTTCGGCGGTACTGGCCGCCACCGGCCCCTCGGTCTCCAGCAGTTCGTTGCTCACACCCGCCAGGCTGTGTTTGAGATCGGTCGCGTAGACCACCAATCCGCCGCGCAACACCGCGCTGGCACCCGGAACCCCCGCGATGGTCGCGGCGACCAGCCCGGCGGTCAGCGACTCCGCGGTGGCCACGGTCTGCCCGGCGGCGACGAGGGCGCGTACCAATTCGGCGGCGGGTACCGCCGCGGTGAGCGGATCGGTCATCTGCCGCGTGCCCGTGGACCGCCCGCGAACCACACCCGAGCCGCCTGCCCGACGTAGTCCAGGCCGGTGACAACCGTCAGGACGACAGCCAGATACATCAACGCCATCCCCGCGGCGGCGAATCCACCCGACAGCGGCAGCAGCAGCGCCGCGATCGCCAGCGACTGCACCAGGGTCTTCAATTTGCCGCCACGTCCGGCGGGGATGACGCCTCGGCGCACCACCGCCAGCCGCAACAGCGTGACACCCAGCTCACGGCCGCAGATCACCAGCGTGATCCACCACGCCAAGTCGCCGAGCAGGGAGAGCCCGATCAGCGCCGAACCGATCAGCGCCTTATCCGCGATGGGATCGGCGAGCTTGCCGAAATCGGTGACCAAGCCGTATTTGCGTGCCAGTTGCCCATCGAAGCGATCGGTGATGGCGGCGATCCCGAACAGCGCGGCCGCGGCGATCCGCCAGCCGGTGTCGTGGCCGCCGCCGGCGAACAACGCGAGCACGAACAGCGGCACGATCGCGATGCGCAGCATGGTGAGCACATTCGCGATATTCATCAGCGGTACAGCGACGGGTTCACCCTGGGTCGGCGTGAATCCCGAGCGCACCGGAACCGCGTCAGGCCACTGGCGATCGATTTCCTCTGGTTGCACGCTCATGCCTCCGCCTCGCTGGCGCTCGGCTCCGGCATGACCGTGCACACGGCAGTGCCAACTACTCCCTCGCTACGCTCCCACGCCGCCCCCGCCCCGCAAGCGCCCGGCTCCGGCACGACCGTGCACACCGCAGTGCCAACTACTCCCTCGCTACGCTCCCACGCCGCCCCCGCCCCGCAAGCGCCCGGCTCCGGCACGACCGTGCACACCGCAGTGCCAACTACTCCCTCGCTACGCTCCCACGCCGCCCCCGCCCCGCAAGCGCCCGGCTCCGGCACGACCGTGCACACCGCAGTGCCAACCGCTCCCTCGCTACGCCGTTGCGCCCGGTCGCGCTGCACGGCGCGATGCGGTGAGCGGAACGACAGGATGTGCGGCACACGATCAGACTATCGGTAACCGGGCCGACTACTGTGCACCCCATGACCTCTCGGGGACCACAGGGTGGTTCGACCAGCGACGCACATCCGGGCGCGGCACCCGCCGCGCAGTCCGTCGGACCGGTAGTGCGACGCGCGCGAACCTCCGATATCCCCGATATCAAACACCTCGTCGATGTCTATGCCGGTCGGATCCTGCTGGAGAAGAGCCTGGTGACGCTGTACGAGGCGGTACAGGAATTCTGGGTGGCCGATTTGGAGGGCCGGGTCGTCGGCTGCGGCGCACTGCATGTCCTATGGGCCGACCTCGGCGAGGTGCGCACGGTCGCGGTGCATCCGGACGTCAAGGGACACGGAGTGGGCAAGCTCATCGTGCAGCGGCTCATCGCGGTGGCCAGGGAACTGGAGTTGCGACGGCTGTTCGTGCTCACCTTCGAGGTGGAGTTCTTCAGTAGGCACGGTTTCGCCGAGATCGACGGCACCCCGGTGACCGCCGAGGTGTACGCCGAGATGTGCCGGTCCTACGACACCGGTGTGGCCGAATTCCTCGATCTGAGTTATGTGAAGCCGAACACCCTCGGCAATACTCGAATGTTGCTGAATCTCTGAGACAGGAAGCGATCCGCCGTGCCGATCTTCGCCGTTCATTACACCTACTCCGATGCCACGGTCGCGGGACGCGATACCCACCGACCGGATCATCGCGCCTGGCTCTTGGATCTGGTCGACGCGGGCACGCTGCTCAGCAGCGGCCCCTATCCGGACGGCTCCGGCGCCCTGCTCCTCTTCCGGGCCGAGGACGAGACCGCGCTGAAGGATCTGCTGACGCAGGACCCCTTCGCACGGGAAGGTCTCATCGACGCGGTACGCACGGTCGAGTGGCTGCCCGTCATGGGCGCTTTCGCCCCCTGAACCGGGCCCTGATCCGCACAGCCCTCGATCGCCGTGATCGAGGGCTGTGCACCGATCCGGATACCGCGCTCAGACCCCGGTCGGTCGGTCCGCGGTGCCGCGGGTCTTGATCAGGCTGGCCACGGTCGCGATCACCAGGATGCCGAAGATCACGCCGAGCGAGACCGCGGTGGAGATTTCCGGCACGTCGACGTGTTCGCCGCCGTTGATGAACGGCAGCGTGTTCTCGTGCAGCGCGTGCAATACCAGCTTCACACCGATGAAGGCGAGGATGGCCGCCAATCCGTAGGAGAGGTAGACGAGCCGATCCAGCAGACCGCCGATGAGGAAGTACAGCTGACGCAGACCCATCAGGGCGAAGGCGTTCGCGGTGAAGACCAGGTACGGCTGCTCGGTGAGGCCGTAGATGGCGGGGATGGAATCGAGCGCGAACAGCAGATCGGCGAAACCGATGGCGAGCAGAGCCAGTAACAGCGGAGTCACCACTCGGCGGCCGTCGATCGTGGTAACCAGCTTGTCGCCGTCGTATTCCTCTGTGGTCGGAAGCACTCGTTTGGCAAGTGTCACGATGCGACTGTCGCGCTTCTGTTCGTGCTCGACCTCATGTCCGCTCTCGCGCAGCAGTTTGGCCGCGGTGTAGATCAGGAACAGGCCGAACAGGTAGAAGACCCAGCTGAACGCGCTGATCGCGGCGGCGCCGACAGCGATGAACAGGCCGCGCATCACCAGCGCCAGCACGATGCCGATGAGCAGCACCTTCTGCTGGTAGATCCGGGGCACCGCGAAGGTGGTCATGATGATCAGGAAGACGAAGAGGTTGTCCACCGAGAGCGCCTTCTCGGTAACGAAGCCCGCGTAGTACTCCCCGGCGTAGGTGCCACCCCATTTCCAGGCGACGAAACCGCCGAAGAGCAGTGCGATCCCGATGTAGACCGCGGACCAGAACCCCGATTCCCGGAAGGTCGGCTCGTGTGGGGTGCGCACGTGGGCGAAGAAGTCGAAGACGAACAATCCCAGGATCACCAGGATGGTGATCACCCAGATCAGTGCGGTTACCTGCATGTAGTGGTCCGATCGAAGCTCATGACAGCCATCATGCCCGATTTGTCCGTTCCATTCGGCATAGCGGGTCAGTTGCTGGCAATGATTTCACACACAACCCGCCGGTCCGACGGGACGCCCTGGCAAACCGTAGAGGACAACGTTGCGCCTCTGCGAGGAAATAGGTTTCGCGTACCGAATCCGGGTGTTAGCGTCGAAGACAACGAAATCGACCGCCACACAAGGCGGCAACGAAAGGGCAGGACAATGACCGGGCGAACCATCCAGCAGCGACGGCAGTCGCTCGATGGCGCCTGGCGTAGCCGTGCCCGGCTATCCGCCATGCGCCTCTACCACCTCGCGCGCTTCCGGAGCGGCCCCTGAGGTCTCGATTATCGAGCAGACCTGAGACAGGGGTCACTCCACGGCTATCGCCGAGGGGTGACCCTTTTCTTGTTCTGCGACACAGCTCGCATGCGGATGTAGCTCAATGGGAAGAGCGGCCGTCTCCAAAGCGGTCGGTTGGGGGTTCGAATCCCTCCATCCGTGCGACGACAACTTCACAGCGACACCCGATACGGCAGTATGCCCGAGCGGACGAAGGGACCTGGTTGTAACCCAGGCGCGCAAGCCCCGGAGGTTCGAATCCTCCTGCTGCCACACACATTTCATTCAACCCGTGTAGCTCAGCGGAAAGAGCGGCGTCCTCCGACGACGCAGGCCGGTGGTTCGATCCCACCCACGGGTACGAAAGACACTCCCTCGTAGCCCAACTGGTAGAGGCGTCGGCCCTAGGAGCCGGTAGTTGCGAGTTCGAATCTCGCCGGGGGAACGATCCCGCGCTGCGGCGCGGGGATGCGCTCGTAGCTCAACGGACAGAGTGTCTGACTACGACTCAGAAGGTTGGAGGTTCGAATCCTCCCGGGCGCGCTGATGGGGTGTGGTGTAGCTGGCGGCATGACGGATTTCCGTGTCTACCGTCAAGGATTCGTACCCCGATTGCCACGGTCAGAACGCTGACTACCTGGGACGCGCGCCCAACCCCGCAGCGGCGCCAAGCCCACGTCGGAGTAGACGTTTTCGTATTGCCACATCTGAGACCCCCAACCTCCGCGAAACGGCCAAGACGCTAGCGGCCCTTACCTGTTCCACCAGCTCGTGGTCTGCGGGCCATGCAATGACCTCTCGGTCAGTCCGGAAGACGGGTGCCGAGCGCTCCTGGGTTGGCCCTTTGCAATGAGGGCATCGTTTGCGAGTAGATGCGACCGCGCCGCCGCAGGTGAAACACCTTATTAGACCGTTTATTCTGCCGCAGAATGTCTCCGTCTGGCTGTGGCAATTGGGGCACAGAAAACGCAGGTTCTCCAACCTGTGGTCAGTTCGTAGGCCATTGACGTGATCCACTTGCAGCGTGAGGGGAGCACCTTGCCACTCCGGCCCAATTCCGCACAACGCACATGTGTACTCGCGCCCCAATCTGATGAGACGCTCACGAGTCCGGCCGTTGTTACGCGCTGTGACACCAATGGCGAAGTATTCGCAGTCGGGTGTGCGGACGCTCCTAGAAAGCCCTCTAGCGTGCTCGCGGATGACAGCTCTACCTCTATCGGACAGTGCGTCAGGATCCAAGGAGAACGCACGCATTGCCCTGTCCAACGAGGCATAATTGCCTCCTGCTGGGCGCAGTCCGAGACGTTCCAGCACCTCCCGCTTGCTGCTACTACCAGTTACCGCATTCAGCAGCTTCTCGCGATCCCACAAACATGCTGTTCCGCGGCCTCGGCATGATGGCAATATTATCGTAGTGGCGACATCCTTAGACAGTTCGAAGTCCGCAGTACCGCCGCCCACTACACCAGCCGGATAGTTATTACAGTCGCGATCTGGTCGAACACGACAGGGTGCCGTGGGAGGCGCTGCCCTGGCGGATGATCGCCGATACGGCCGACGAGCCGCGCCTCGCCGGATATCCGGAACGACGCCTTCCGCTCAGCTACACCGTGCAGGCCCGACGCGACTGAGATCAGGACCGCACGCGGAACCGGTTGTGTCCGAGAATCACCCGGCTATTCGTCGTCCGCGTCGCCCTCCGGCGCGTCACCGCCGCGAATGCTCCACAGCAGGCCCTCCAACTCGTCGGGCTTGATGAGGACGTCGCGAGCCTTGGAACCCTCGCTGGGCCCGACGACGCCACGGGTCTCCATCAGATCCATCAGGCGGCCCGCCTTGGCGAAGCCGACGCGAAGTTTGCGTTGCAGCATGGAGGTGGAGCCGAACTGCGAGGTGACGACGAGTTCCACGGCTTGCAGGAAGACGTCGAGGTCGTCGCCGATATCGGGGTCGACCTCCTTCTTCTCGCCGGCCTTGGCGGCGGTCACACCCTCCTGGTACTCGGGTTCGGCCTGGTTCTTGGTGAACTCGACGACGCCGTGGATCTCTTCGTCGCTGATGAAGGCGCCCTGCAAGCGGGTGGGTTTGCCCGCGCCCATGGGCAGGAACAGCGCGTCACCCATGCCGATCAGCTTCTCCGCGCCGGGCTGATCCAGGATGACCCGGGAGTCGGTCAGCGACGAGGTGGCAAAGGCCAACCGGGACGGGACATTGGTTTTGATCAGACCGGTGACGACATCGACCGACGGTCGCTGGGTCGCCAGCACTAGGTGAATGCCCGCGGCGCGGGCCTTCTGGGTGATCCGGACGATCGCCTCCTCGACATCACGCGGGGCCGTCATCATGAGATCGGCGAGCTCGTCGACGATGGCCAGGATGTACGGGTAAGGGCGGTATACCCGCTCACTGCCCAGCGGCGCGGTGATCGCCCCGGATTTCACCTTCTTGTTGAAGTCGTCGATATGGCGCACCTTGTTGGCCTGCATGTCCTGGTAGCGCTGTTCCATCTCCTCGACCAGCCAGGCCAGCGCGGCCGCGGCCTTCTTCGGCTGGGTGATGATGGGCGTGATCAGGTGCGGAATGCCTTCGTAGGGGGTGAGTTCCACCATTTTGGGGTCGATCAGGATCATCCTGACCTCCTCCGGGGTGGCCCGCTGGAGCAGCGACACCAGCATCGAGTTGACGAAGCTGGACTTACCGGAGCCGGTGGAACCGGCCACCAGCAGGTGCGGCATCTTGGCCAGATTCGCCGAGACGAATTCGCCTTCGATGTTCTTGCCGAGTCCGATCACCAACGGGTGGTGGTCATTTCGGGTGGACGGCGCCTTGAGCACATCGGCCAGCCGGACCAGTTCGCGGTCGGAGTTGGGCACCTCGATGCCGACGGCCGACTTACCCGGAATCGGGGCCAGCAGCCGGACATTCTCGGTGGCGACGGCGTAGGCGATATTGCGGGCCAGCGCGGTGATCTTCTCGACCTTCACGCCGGGACCGAGCTCGACCTCGTATCGGGTGACCGTCGGGCCGCGCACGAAACCGGTGACCGCGGCGTCGATCTTGAACTGCACCAGCACCTCGGTGATCGCCTCGATCATCGATTCGTTGGCGGCACTGCGTTTCTTGGGCGGATCGCCATCGGTGAGCAGCGTCAGCGGCGGCAGCGTGTAGTCGCCCTCGATCACCCGGTCGGCGACGAATTCGGGTTCCTTCGGGGGCGGCGGCGTCTGGTCCGCGACCTTCGGCGCCGCGCGCTTCTTCGGTTTCGGCGGGGGCGAGGCCGCGTCCTGCTCGGCCGCGAACGCGACCGCCGTGGCGATGGTCTTGGCGTCGCGCAACGGCGGCTCGCCGAGCACCTCGGTGACCGCGTTCGGATCGCCGAATTCGTCGGGCGGGTAATTCTCGGCGGGAGTCCTGCCACGCCGCCGGGCACGACCGCGGCTGACGGGGAATCCGTCGGCGTCGTAATTGTCGGGATCGAATTCGAGCTGCTCGCCGTCGTATTCGCCGTATTCGTCGCCACCGCTCGCGGTGCCGAAGTACTCGCGCAGCCGGTGCGGCACCTCGCGGACGGTCGTGCCGGTGAGCAGCAGCACGCCGAAGACGATGGTAAGCAACAGGATCGGGACGGCGAGCCAGGCGGTGAGCCCGTGCGACAGCGGACCGCCCACCGCGTAACCGACGAAACCGGCGGCACGGGACCGGCCGTGCGCATCGGTCGGCGCACCGGCGGCGAGATGCCAGATGCCCAGCATCGGCAGCCCGACCAGCAGTCCGCCCAGCACCAGCCGCGGACGGATCTCCGGGTGGGGCTCGGTGCGCATCAGAATGATGGCGATGCCGGTCGCGACGAACGGCAGTGCGGCCGAAGCGGACCCGGAGACCGCGCGGATGGCTTCGTCGGCCCAGTGTCCGATCGGGCCGCCCGCCGACAGCCACACCGCGGCCGCGATCACGCCGCTGAGCGCGATCAGGGCCAGCCCGATGCCGTCGCGCCGATGCCCGTGCTCGATCTCGCCGGCCCGGCTCAGCGTCCGGGTGGTCGCGCCGACACCGCGTGCCATCATGGTCCAGCCACTGCTGATGCCGCGGCGGATCACCGCGAGCGGGGCGGTGTCGGACGCGCGACGTACCGGACGCCGCGCCGCCGGCGTGCCGCGTCCACGTGGAGCGGGCCGTCGGCGCGGAGTGGCCGAACGCGACCGAGCCGTGGTGGTCCTCCCCCGCGCCGATCCCGCCCGCGCACTGGACGTCGTGGTGCTGCGGGGCTTACCTGCCATGGACTCAGGCTAGCCCCAAACGCACCGATCAGACCATCTGCAACACAGGTATCGTGCGTCTCAACAGCCGGAAAATGTGCCGATATGCAGGTCGGCAGGGATCCCGCGGACCGCACCGGACTAGGCGAGAGGCCGTGTCGCCCACGAATTCGGCCGTATCGCGGTGCGATGCGAGGACGCGGGCGGCCCCTGGCCTATCTCGGCGGACGTATCCGCGGGGCGCTGATCCGGCCGTAGCTCAGACCGACCGGTCCAGCGCCAATACCGTTCGCACCGCGTCGGACTCGCCCCGCGTCTCGATCCGGACCTCGTCCCGGCCGAAGGCGTGCAGCAGCAGCTCCGACGGTGTGCCGATCAGCGTGACGGCGTCGCCGGGCTGCTCCCGCACCACCGCGCGGTGGCCGTCCGGGGTCTCCAGGGCCAGCGTCACCGGCGACTTCCGGTAGGCGGCGCGTCCCATCCGCCGGACCAGCGGCCACAGTCGCCCCTGGTCGGCATCGGAGAGTTGGCGCGGCTCCCATTCCGGGGCGGCCCGGCGCACATCCTCGTGATGGACGAACATTTCGCCCAGATTGGCGACCGCGTCGACCGGTCGCAGCGGCGACCACCATGGCGGGCCGGTGCGGACCAGCTCCAGCAGGTCCGGGAAGGGTTTTTCGGCGATCTTCCGCTGCACCGAATCCAGGTATCCCGCAAACGGTTTCAGCAGAATGCCGGGGGCGGCGTCGAGCCGGCGTTCGCGCACGATCAGGTGCGCCGCCAGATCCCGCACCGTCCAGGTCCCGCACAGCGTGGGGGCGTCCGGCCCCGCCGCGGACATCGCGCCCACCAGTGCCCCGCGTTCCCGTTGTGCCATGCTCACCCGCCGAACATATCGGATCGGCGGAGGTCACGGCACCACCGAATGTGCCGGTGGCCCAATGGTTGGCATGTCAGCTGACGGAAATGTACGTTGTCACGTGGTCCGTCGGGTCACGGGCCGTTCAAACGAGAAGGGGCGTTCGATTCCGTGAAGAAATTCCTGACCACCGCCGTCGTGGTCGCCGCGGCCGGTGCCGCGCTGGCCACCTCCGCACCGGCCGCGCAGGCCCAATCCGGCTTCTACGGCGCCATCGCCATAGGCAGCAACGGCAGGTACAGCATCAGCAACAACTACGGCAGCTACAACGCGGCCGAGATGCATGCCGTCAATTCGTGCGGGCCCGGCTGCTCGGTCTCGATCTCCTGGCGCAATGGCTGCGGCGTGCTCGCCCGGTCCTCATCGCACTGGAGCAGCGCGTCACGCTCCAGCTACCCCGCCGCCCGTGACGCGGCGCTGTCACGGGTCTTCGGCGGTTACGTCGTGAACTGGCGTTGCACATCGGGCTACCAGAGCTGATTCCGGCATCCACGCCGCCGAATCCGGTGCGGCGACACACTTCATTCAGGGGAATTTCGTGAAACAACGTTCACTGCGGGCCGCGACCGCCATCACCGCGCTCGCCTCGGCCCTTACACTCGGTGCGTGCAGTTCCGACGACAGCACCTCCTCCACCGGCGCCGCCACCTCGAGCTCGCCCGCGGGCATGTTCGAGTCGGGTAAGAGCCAGGAGGGACTGATCGAGGGCGAGGCGCCGCCGACCACCACACCGCCGAACCTGCCGAAGCCGACCGCCGAGGAGCTCAACTCCCGCATCAACCGCGCGTTCGATCCGGCGGTGGGTGCCGAGGAGAAGGTCGCCTGGGTGCAGGACGCCGAACGCGATCCGCAGCTGGTGGACAAGCTCGTCGACGCGGCCAAGCGCAATAAGGTGAAAGTGGCGATCACCGGTGTCCAGGAGCCCAAGGACGGCAAGCTGAAGGCCGACGCCAACGTCACCATCGACGGCAAGCCGGTGGAGAACGCCTTCATCGAGTTCGTCGCGCAGGACGACCAGTGGAAGGTGTCGAACCAGTTCACGTGCAATATCGTGCGCACGGCGAAACTCGATTCGGCGGCCTGCCAGGCCAAGTGACAGACGCGAAAAGCGCCGGAGGCCATGGCTTCCGGCGCTTTTCGCGCTATCGGATCGGTTGCTCAGACCCCGATGACGGTCGGCACGATCATCGGGCGGCGGCGGTAGGTGTCGGCCACCCAGCGGCCGACCACGCGGCGCACGCCCTGGGCGATGCGATGCGTCTCGGTGACGCCCTCGCCCGCGAGCCGCAACAGCTCGGCCTCCACCAGTTCCGCGGCCTCGGTGAGCGCGGTCGGATCATCGGAGAATCCGCGACCGCTCACCTCGGGGGTGCTCACCGCCTTGCCGGTGGTCTCATCGATCGCGACGGTGATCGAGATGAAACCGCCCTCGCCCAGCACCAACCGGTCCGAGAGGGTGGATTCGCCGACATCGCCGACCGAGAGGCCGTCCACGTAGACGTGGCCCACCGGGACCCGGCCCACGATCGAGGCGATGCCGTCGACCAGATCGACCACCACACCGTCCTCGGCCAGCATCACGCGATCCTCCGGCACACCGGTGGCCACGGCCAGCGCGGCATTGGCGCGCAGGTGCCGCCATTCGCCGTGCACCGGCATGGCATTGGTCGGCCGCACCGCGTTGTACAGGTACAGCAGCTCGCCCGCCGACGCGTGCCCGGAGACGTGCACCTTCGCGTTCTGCTGGGTGATCACCGTGGCGCCGAGCCGGGACAAGCCGTTGACCACGGCGAAGACCGAGTTCTCATTGCCGGGGATGAGCGAGGAGGCCAGCACCACCAGATCGTCGGGGCGGATATGGATCTGGCGGTGGTCGCCGCGCGCCATCCGCGACAGCGCCGACAGCGGCTCGCCCTGCGATCCGGTGGAGATCAGCACCAGCTTGTTACCGGGCAGGGTGGCCGCGACATCGAGGTCGACCACGACGCCGTCGGGCACCGTCAGATATCCCAGATCCTGGGCGATCTGCATATTGCGAACCATCGAGCGACCGATGAAACACACCCGGCGCCCGTACTTCTGGGCCACATCGACGACCTGCTGGATGCGATGCACGTGGCTGGCGAACGACGCGACGATGACCCGGTTGCGCGCCTTACCGATGACGGTGTCCAGCACGCCGCCGATCTCGCGCTCCGGGGTGACGAAACCGGGGACCTCGGCATTGGTCGAATCCACCAGGAACAGGTCGACGCCCTCGTCGCCGAGGCGGGAGAATCCGGCCAGGTCGGTGAGGCGACCGTCCAGCGGCAGCTGGTCCAGCTTGATATCGCCGGTATGCAGCGCCACGCCGGCGGGGGTGCGGATGGCGACGGCGATGGCATCTGGGATCGAGTGGTTGACCGCGAAGTACTCGCACTCGAAGTCGCCGTGAATGGTGGTCTCGCCCTCCACCACCTCCATCAATCTGGGATGCAGGCGGTGTTCGCGGCATTTCGCGGCGACCAGCGCGAGGGTGAATTTGGCGCCGATAACCGGGATGTCGGGACGCATACGCAGCAGGAAGGGGACCGCGCCGATGTGATCCTCGTGGCCGTGGGTGAGCACGATGGCGACGATGTCGTCCATCCGGTCCTCGATGGGCCGGAAGTCGGGCAGGATCAGGTCGACGCCGGGCTGCTGGTCCTCCGGGAACAGCACGCCGCAGTCGACGATGAGCAGCTTGCCGTCGTACTCGAAAACAGTCATATTGCGGCCGATTTCGCCGATGCCGCCGAGCGCGAAGACGCGCAGACCGTTCTTGGGGAGCTTCGGCGGAGTGCCGAGCCGGTCCTGCGCGGCGACCACCGGCTGCGGAGCGGCCTGCTCGGCGCGTCCGCGACCGGACTGCTGACGACCGCGGCCCGAGCGGCGCGACTGCCCGTTCTGCGGTGCGTCCGGCGCGGACTTCTTGGCCTCGGCCGACTTCTTCGGCGCGGACTTCTTCGGCTCCTGCTTCGCCGCGGCGGGCTCGGCCGACTTCTTCGCCCGCGTGGAAGCGGCGGGCTGCTCGACGGCGGGCGCCTGGCGCACCGCTTCGGATCGGGCCGTCGCCGCGGCCTTTTCGGCGCGCGGCTCGACCGGCGGGGCCGGGGTCGGGGCGCCCGCGGCGCGACTGGCGCTACGGCGGGGACGACGTGCTAGCGGTTCGCTCATCCCAGCACCCCCGCGATCCGCAGGTCGGCGGCGAGCTGCTCGAGTTGGTCGGCCGTCGGCATGAGCTGTGGCAAACGCGGCTCACCCACCTCCACCCCGAGCAGCTTCAATCCGCCCTTGGTCATCGCGACGCCGCCGAGGCGGGCCATCGCGGCATTGAGCGGGATCAGGCTGGCATTGATCTCGCGGGCACGCACCACATCACCGGCGGTGTAGGCATCGACGAGCTCACGCAGCCGTTCGGGAACCAGATGCCCGATGACGCTGATGAATCCGACCGCGCCGACGGAGAGCCAGGGTAGGTTCAGGCAGTCGTCGCCGGAGTAGAAGGACAGACCGGTACTGGCGATGAGGTCGGCGCCCGCGTTCAGGTCGCCCTTGGCGTCCTTGACCGCGACGATGCGCGGGTGCTCGGCGAGCACCCGGATGGTGTCGGGCGCGATCGGGACCACCGAACGCGGTGGAATGTCGTACAGCGTCACCGGCAGGTCGGTGGCGTCCGCGACCGCGGTGAAGTGTGCGATCAGGCCGTCCTGGGTGGGGCGCGAGTAGTACGGGGTGACCACGAGCAGGCCGTGCGCACCCGCCCGCTGGGCGTTGCGCGCGAGTTCGATGGAGTGCGCGGTGTCATAGGTACCGGCACCCGCGATGACGGTGGCGCGGTCGCCGACGGCGTCGACGACGGCGCGGAGCAGGTCCGCCTTCTCCGATTCGGTGGTGGTCGGCGATTCGCCGGTGGTCCCGGAAATCGCGAGCAGGTCGACGCCGCGATCGACCAAGCGGGCCGCCAGCGCGACCCCGGCATCGACATCGAGCTTGCCGTCGGCGCTGAAGGGGGTCACCATCGCGACACCTACCGTGCCGGACGCACGCAGCTCCGTTGGGGTCGATTCACCGTTCGTCATGGTCAGAAAGGCTACCCGGTCCAGGGAACACCCTCGACACCCTGACCGTCGATCGGCCTGCGGGTCCGGGTGATTCACCTCCCACTCGACATCCGGATGACATCAATCCACGCCTTGTATGACATCACTTTTGGCGTCACACTGATGTCATGGACTTGAACAAGTACACCACCCGGCTGCGCGAGGATCTGATCGCGGCCGCCGCGCTCGGGGATGAGAAAACCCAGGCCACGGCCGCCGCACTCGCCGCGGCGACGGAGAGTTCGGCACGGCTGGCCCTGCTCGCGGCGCTGTCCGACCTCGCCGCCGAGGTCAGCGCCGCACTCGGCGATCGGACCGTGCGCGTGTCGGTGGACGGCACCGATGCGACCGTCGATGTCCGCAAGAACCCGACCGGCGAGGAACATATGAGCTTCGAGGAGATGACCGGCGACATCAGCCGGGTCACGCTGCGGCTGGTCGAACAGATGAAGGCCAAGGCCGAGGAGGCCGCCGCGCAGAACGGTGTGTCACTGAATTCATGGCTGTCCAACGCGGTCTCGGGCGCACTGAAGGACCAGATGCGCGGGTACGGACCCAAACGCGACGTCTGATCGGCCGGAGGCCTCATGGGGCCTCAGAGCAGCGGCGCGAGGTCTCCCTTCGCGCCGACGACCACCTCGTCCAGTTCGAGCCAGTCGGCCATCTCACGGAGCGCGTCGCGCAGTGCGGCGGCCGTGCGCGGGGTGCCGAAGCCGGGTTCGGCGAAGGCACCGGGAACCTGTAGCCGGCCGGTGGCGCGTTCGGCCCGCAGATCCACCCGGCCGACGAGTTCGCCGCCGAGCAGGAACGGGAAGACGTAATAGCCGTGTACCCGTTTGGGCTCCGGGGTGTAGATCTCGATGCGGTAGTGGAAGTCGAAAATCCGCTCGGTGCGGGGGCGGAAGAAGATCAGCGGATCGAACGGGCACAACAGGGCCGCGCCCTCGATGCGGCGCGGTGTCGTCGCGCCGGCGCGCAGATAGGCGGTCTTGTCCCAACCCTCGACCTGCACCGGTTCCAGTTCACCCGCGTCCACCAGCTCGGCGATCGCCGGTTCGGTCTGCGAACGGTGCAGCCGGTAGTAGTCGCGCAGGTCGGTCTCGGTCGCGACCCCCAATGCGGTCGCCGCGTTGAGGGTCAGTTGCCGGACGGCATCGGCCTCGTCGACCTCGCGAGCCAGCACCTCGGGCGGGATCACTCGCTCCACCAGGTCGTAGTGCCGGGTGAAACCGACCCGCTTGTCCACCGAGAGGGCGCCCGCGGCGAAGAGCTGTTCGCAGATCATCTTGGTATCGCTGAGATTCCACCAGGTGCCTTTGGGCCGCGGCTTGTCCAGTTCCAGGTGCCGCTCGACCTCACCGGCGGTCAGCGGGCCGAATTCGGTGATCACCTCGAGAATGTCCTTGCCGAGCGTGGGGTTGCGCTCCACCACCTTGCGCATGCCGGACCAGCGGCCGTGTTCGTAGCGACGCATCCGCCACCGCATCAGCGGCCAGTCCTCCACCGGGAGCAGCGCCGCCTCGTGCGCCCAGTATTCGACCAGCCTGCGCGGGCGGCGCGCACCATTGCTCCACGCCGCCGCGTCCAGTAGGGCGCGGTCGTAGACCCCGATCCGGCTGAACACCGGGGCATAATGCGCGCGCACCACGGCCGATACCGAATCCAGTTGCAGCACTTGCGTTCTGGTGAGCACATCAAGTATGGACCGCCGGTTGTTCGCGGCCGGTTTGCGTCTGCCGAATCCCTGTGCCGCCAAGGCCGTCCGGCGCGCGGCCGCCACATCCATCATGCTTCCCCGCCTCTAGTGCGTCTGCTCTGCACATCCGGAACATTACGTCGAGACTCCGACAAGTCCCACGGGCTCGATTTCGGTGCGGTCGGCAGGTCCCGAGAGGCCTACTCGCCGAGCGGCGGCGCTACGTCGTAATGCTGACCGCGCCGGCCGCGTCGATCTCGGTGCGCCGGTCCTCCTCCGGTGCGTTCGCGAGCACCGTCGCCAGGATCCGGCGGCCCATCGGCAGCACCCGCACGGTCACCGAACCCGCGTTCGCCGCGTCCAGTTCCCGGGTCGCCACGTCGATCACCTGCTGACGCACCCAGCGCGGCACCCCGGCGAAGCCGCCGTCGTCGAGCAGCACCACCTCGACCCCGCGCGAACGGGCGCCGCGGGCCGCGCTGCTCAATTCGTCGGTGACCAGTTGCGGCGCGCGCAGCCCGTCGCGCAGCTCGGCCTCCAGCAATCGGCACTGCTCGCGCTCGGCGGCGGTCAATTCGATGCCGTCGGCGATACGTTCCAGGATCGGCCGCGCCACCTTGTCCAGCCGAGCCAGCTGCCGGTCGCGTTCACCATTCTCCGCGGCCATCGTCGCCTCGGCCGCGGCCCGCATGGTGGCTTCCTCACGCAGCGATCGCAGCGAGCGCTGGGTGGGCCGCATGATGGCGGCGCAGACCGACACCCCGGCGACGGTCGCGACCGGAACGATAGATCCGGCGATCACCCCGATCCGCAGCCCCGCCGCCAGCCCGACCACCGCCACCACGATCGCGATCGCGGCGACACCCAGCCAGGCCGCGCCCAGTCGGCCGCGCAGCACCAGCACCGCGAGGACGTAGGAGGACGCGAAGGCGGTCCATACCGGTTTGGCCCAGCCGTGTTCGACATCGAGGGTGGTCAGCACCGTTGCCACCGGACCGACGGCGGCCACGAAGATCGTCGCGGGCCACGGCAGTGGATCGACCGGGATCACCAGCACCAGCACCCCGGCCGTCGTCAGCAGCACCAGGGCGGCCACGGCCGCGGGAAGGGGTGTACCCGCGAAGTTGCGGACCATGTAGAGCACGATCGTCACCTCGAGGATGACCAGGAACAGCCACGCCGCCCGATCCCGCAGCCCGAGCAGATCGCGCAGGCCGAATTCGGTATCGATATCAGCCATCGCTGCCCCAGACCAAGGTCACCGTGGTGCCCTCCCCCGGGTTCGACTCCACGAATCCGGCGCCGCCGGCCAGCTGACGCATGCGGCCGAGGATGCTCACCGTAATACCGAGCCGATCGGCGGATACCCGGCTCAGGTCGAAGCCCGCGCCGTCGTCACGGAAAACCACTCGAATACCGCCCGCGCTGACGGTGACCGTCACAGTTCGCTGTACGGGGCGGCCCGGCACCGTGGCGTGGCGCAGACTGTTGCGCACCGCCTCGGTCAGCGCGGCGGCGATGCTGCCCGCCGTGTCCACCGGCATCCGCAGATCGTCGAAACCGGCCCAGCGCCGGGTGGTGAACCCGATGCCGGGATTCACCTCGTGCACGGCCGCGCGCAGGAAGCCGATCGCCGATTGGGCGTTCAGCCGATCCGGTTCGCTCTCGCTACCCCTGGCCTCGTCGAGTTGGGTCAGGGTGCGTTCCGCCTGCCTGCGCAGCACCGGTGACTCCGTACCCGCGCGGGAGGCGTCCAGCAGCGTGGACAGCACCGCGTCGTGGATGAGGGCGGCGAAACGAGCCTGCTCGCGATCCCGGGCCGTGGCCCCGGCCGCGGTGGCCGCACGGCTGCTGGCGATCGCCGACTCCCGGTCCACCCGGGCCGCCGCGGCCCTCGCATAGACGGCGCACCACAGGAACAGCGCGCACAACCCCGCCGCTCGCGCGAAATCACCGACCAGGGTCCAGCCCGAACCCTGCGGCACCACATAGCGATTCGCGACCGCCGCGACGGCACCGCCCACCACCAGGTAGCCGACCGCGACCAGCGGACGCCAGGCCAGCGCTGCCGCGAGCACCCCGAGTGCGAAGACCCGGTACAACCACACCGAGGTCGCATCGGTCGTGGGCTGCGCGTAGGCGAACGGGATCAGCGCCATCGCGGCCAGATAACTCACCGCGGCCGCCGCCGCGACGGTCTGGATGGTTCGCTTGCTCATCCCGATCGAGACGATCGCGAGCACCGGGAACAATCCGAACCCCAGTGTCGCCGCCAGGATCGTCCATCCCACCGGGGCGAACCTGCTCTGATCGATCATTTCGGGCAGCTCGACCACCGCGGCGATCACACCGGCCAGCCCGAAGATCAGGCCCAGTTTGCGCAGAATCCGATCGGAGGCGGCCTCACCCTTGACGTCTTCGGACACCGCGGTGAAACCCCGGCGCCAGCGTCCGACCCGGAGCGAATCGAGCGAGGCGGCGCTCGCGGTCGGTGCGGTGTCCAGCATGCTGGACGCGGTCATCCGCGCGAAAACCGCTCGGGAACCGGTAGCCACCCGTCCTCCACGGCCCGCTTGTAGAGGTCGGTCTTGGTGGGTGCGGGGCGGCCCGCATCGGCGTACTTCTGCCGGATGCGGCCGAGGTAGTCGTTGACGGTCTGCTCCGACAGCCCGGTCAATCGCGCCACCCGGGAGGCCTTCTCACCGGAGGCGTAGAGGGTGAGCACCTCCTCCTGGCGCGGGCTCAGGCCGACGTCGGACAGTTGCGGATCACCGTCGATGGCGGCGGCCCAGTCGGTGGTGACCACCTGCTCGCCGGAGGCGGCGCGGCGCACCGCCGCCACCACCGTGGGGACGTCCTCGGATTTGCGCACCACGCCGAGCACCCCGGCCCTGGCGGCGGCGCGCACCAGGAAGGCGTTGTCGGCGCCAGTGAAGACCAGCACCTCGATACCGCGTGCACGCAGGGCCCGCACATTGTCCTCGGGCGAGGAGCCGTCGGCGAGACGCAGATCGAGCACCACCAGATCGAGATCCGGCGCCGTCGAGACAGGCTCCGCCGCGGCCAGCAGCTCCGGAACGGTTCCCGCGGTCAGCACCAGATCGAGATCCGGCTCCGGCGCCAGCATTGCGGCGAGTCCGATCGCGACGGATTCGTGGTCTTCGACCAGCCCGATCCGTCGCGGTGTGCTCTCGCCCCCATCGGCCCACATCACCACGACACTCCCATCCCGAGCAACTCGGTCCACATCCCCACCGTTATAACGACCCCCGAAGTATGACGGGCACGTGGTGTCAACGGTCAGACACCAAAAATCGGGGGACGTCTTCGGCACCGCACCCGGCCGTTCCGGGCGCATCCCGCTCACCTTGCACGGCCGGACCGTACTTGGCAAAACGGCGGTATCAGGACATCAGCGAGGCCGCGACCGTGGCGCCGAGTTCCCAGCAGCGCTCGATATCGTCCTTGGTCGGCGGTCCCATGACGATTACCGGCGCGGCGATCTTCTCCCAGCCGAGCCCGGTGGTCGCGCTCACCACACTGCGTTCGGCGCCCTCGGTGCCCTCATTGCCGTGCAGGTAGAGGCCATATGGGCGGCCCCTGGTCGAATCCAGGCACGGGTAGTAGAACGTGTCGAACGCGTGTTTCAGCGCACCCGACATATAGCCCAGGTTGGCCGGTGTGCCGAGCAGATAGCCGTCCGCGGCCAGCACATCGCTCGCGGTGACCGCGAGCGCCGCCCGCCGCTCGACCTCGACACCCTCGATCTCCGGATCGGTCGCGCCGGATACCACCGCCTCGAACATCGCCTGCATATGCGGCGACGGCGTGTGATGAATGATCAGCAACCGGGCCATATCGCGCTACCCCTCGCGCTCGAGTTTTTCCAGGGCGACCGCGCGGCGCATGGTTTCGCGGGCGCGCGAGCGGTCGCCCGCGTAGTCATAGGCGCGGGCCAGGCGGTAGGAGACGCGCCAGCTGTCGGGCTCCGCCTCCCATTCTCGCTTGACGCTGGCGAAGAGTTCGTCGGCCGCGGCCCGTTCGATACGTCCGGAGGGGCGGCGCGGCAGCTCGGAGATGTCGAGCTCCAAACCCTCCTCGTGGATGCGGCGGGCCAGGCGTTGATGGTCCAGGGCCGCGCGCACG
Organism: Nocardia sp. NPDC050710; assembly: GCF_040654375.1. Classification (NCBI taxonomy): domain Bacteria; kingdom Bacillati; phylum Actinomycetota; class Actinomycetes; order Mycobacteriales; family Nocardiaceae; genus Nocardia; species Nocardia sp. NPDC050710. The sequence continues at coordinate 954,215 of NZ_JBFAHV010000001.1, forward strand.
GTCGCCCACACGATCCAGAGGCCCACGATCGGCAGGATCAGCACCCCGATGCCGATGATGACCGCCGCGATATCGCCGGACCCGATCAGACTCACCGCGATGCGGCCGAGCAGCAGAAAGTAGAAGCCGAGCACCAGCACGAGCGCCGCCAGCAGCACGACGACCTTGCGGACCTCACTCGCCCGGCCCGCATCACCCCGGTTGGGCTGGTTCGGCTGCGACCCGGGAGTTTCGCCGCTCGGCGGTGCGCTCACAGGTCCAGGAAGGGATCGAGGCCGACCGTCAGTCCGGGCCGGTTCGCGATTTCGCGGACACCGAGCAGCACACCGGGCGCGAACGACGACCGGTCGATGGAGTCGTGGCGGATGGTGAGGGTCTCACCCTGCGTGCCGAACAGCACCTCCTGGTGCGCGACCAGCCCGGCCACACGTACCGAATGCACGCGCACACCGTCCACCTCGGCGCCGCGGGCGCCTTCCAGTTCGGTGCTGGTCGCATCGGGGCTGCGGCCGACCCCGGCACGCTCACGGGCCGCCGCGATCAGGCCCGCGGTGCGGTAGGCGGTGCCCGACGGTGCGTCGGCTTTGTTCGGGTGGTGCAGCTCGATGACCTCGACCGAGTCGAAGAACCGGGCCGCCTGTTCGGCGAAGCGCATGGACAGCACCGCGCCGATGGCGAAGTTCGGGGCGATGAGTACACCGGTCTTCGGGCTGCCCGCCAGCCAGCCGCGCACCTCATCGAGGCGGGCGGCGTCGAATCCGGTGGTGCCGACGACCGCGTGAATGCCGTGTTCGACAAGGAACTTCAGATTCCCCATCACGACATCGGGATGGGTGAAGTCGACGACCACCTGGGTGCCCGACTCGGTGAAGACCTCCAGCGAGTCGTCCTTGTCGACCTGCGCGACCAGTTCCAGATCGGCTGCCGCCTGCACCGCCGCGCAGATCGCCTGGCCGACTTTCCCGCGTGCTCCGAGCACTCCGACCCGAATGGTCACCGCACCTCCTTGTTTCGCTGGTGCGCCCAAGCCTAATGGCGTTGCGGACGGACGCGGAGCGCAGCCCCATACCGGCCTACGCCGAATCACATTGCCATATGTGCATGTTTGCGAAGTCGTCGCCGGTGCCCTAGCGTCGCCGGAGTGACTTCGATTCGCGCCCGCGCCGCGGTGTTTCTGGCGGCGGTCGACAGCAAGAAATTCGCTGTGGGGCCGCATGATTGGCAGTACTACTGCGGCGGCGCCGGCGATCCGGTCCTGCTATTGACCGGCGGCGCGGGCATCGGCATCGCCTGGGTCGATCTGGCTACGGCGCTACTACCCCGATTCCGCGTCATCGCGCCCAGCTACCCGCCGAGCATCGGGGCATGTGACGAACTCGTCGACGGCATCGTCGCCCTGCTGGACACCGAGGGGATCGAGCGCACCCACGTGGTCGGGCAGGCCGCGGGCGGCATGTTCGCCGAATTGCTCTCCCAGCGCGCGCCGGAGCGAGTCCGATCCCTCACCTTTTCCAGCACCGGCCTGTACGGCCCGGAGGATGTCGACCGGCTGCGCATGCGCGTGCACAACACGCTCGCCGCGCCGTGGGCGCAGACCAGGGAGTCCATTCGCGAGGCACTGCGCACCGCCTGGCGAGATTCCGACGACGCGGAATTCTGGATCGAACAGATCGATGCGGTGACCGATCACACCGGAAGCGACGGCGCCGCCAACTCGTATCAACTGCTGCTCGAACTCGCCATTCGCGTCGACGCGCTCACCGGCGGGCCCGCCTGGCGGGGGCCGACACTCATCCTCCGCGCCGACGACGACCCGTTGATCAGTGCCACCCACACCGACCGACTGCGCGACCTTCACCCCGATTGCGACTACCGAACCTTCCCCGAAGGCGGCCATTCACTGCTCATCAGCCGCCCCGGCGAATACATCGCCACCGTGGGTCGGTTCCTCGACGCGGCCTGACCACTACGCCGCCGACCTCCCGAGCACCTCGACCAATGCCGTAATACTGTGCGCGCCATACCCTTCGGCGACCGCGCGGCGCAGCAGATCGTGCATCGGTTCGCGCCAGGACATATCGACCCCCGCCTCCGCGCCGAACTCCGCTTCATCGCCGATCGAGGCGTGGAACAGGTCCACCGAGGAACCGAGCTTCGTGTAATCCGCGGTGTCGATCTCCTCGGCCATGATCGGCAGGATCGCCGCGATCATGTGCAGCCACTTGGTCGCGTACGGCACCATCGATCGGGCGGGCAATCCGCGTGCCCCGAGCATCGCGGCGCCTTCGAAGAAGCCGAGCAGTGTGGGAAGCAGGGTCGCGCCCACCGCCGTTTCGTAGAGCGCCGCAAGATCGGGTTCGGCGCCGAGATGGACGGTATCCCCGCCGAGCACTCGCAAGGTCTCGACCTGCTCGTCGAAGACCTCGCACGGACCTCCGTAATACAGGAGGGTGTCCGGATTACCCACTGCCGCAGGGATATTCTTGATCGCACCGCCGAGATACCGCGCGCCGTGCGCGCTCGCCCACTCGGCCAGCGCCCGCGCACCGCCGGGGGTGCCGCTATTGAGCGACACCAGGGTGCGACCGGATGCCACGCCGCCGGCCGGGGCGAGACTCGCCAGCGTAACGTCGAATCCGGTGAGTACGGAGACAATCAGCGGGCTCGCGGAGACCGCCGCCGAAATGTCGGGCGCCGCGACGGCACCGCGCGCCACCAGCGGCGCGATCTTGTCCGGGCTGCGGTTCCACACGGTGGTCCGGTATCCGGCCGCCAGGAATGCCTCGGCCACGGCCCGGCCCATCGAGCCGAGCCCGAGCACCGTCACCGGCGCGCGACCGTCGTCGGTCATGGTTCCTCCCACAGTGATTCGAGCCGTCCGGAGCGAATGCTCCTGGATTGGACCGAGTCTCGGAGTTGCGGCGACCGCGAACAAGTACGCACTTCGCGGGAAGATACGAACCTGTGGGTAAGCGAGGAGGTCAGCGACGGGCCGCAGTCGTGCCACGCGGGCACCGTCACACCGACGTCGGCGCACCCCGCACAACCATTCACGTCGCGGGCGGGCGGAACCTCGGACCCGGCCATATTCTCGGCCATCCGCGCGAGCACCCGCATCGTCTCGGCGTACCGCTCATCGGTGATGCCCTCGACCATCGCGCGGCGGCGCCGACCGATACGGGCGAAGGCCGCGTCGTGCGTCGCACGTCCGGCCTCGGTGAGTGTCAGCGTGCCGGCGTCCTCGGCCACCAGACCGCGATCGACCAGTTGGCCGAGCTGGATGCCGAACTCGGCGGCGTCTTTCCAGAACGGCGCCAGTCCCTCGCGCACCCGATCCGCCGGGGCGGGGCCACCGTCCAGGGAATGTAGTAGTTGCCAGTGCCTGCGGCCCAGTTCGCCCGCAGCGAGGTCCTCATCGAAACGCAGGTTGATCAGCCGATCGAGCTCTGCGAGCCAGTACCCGATTCTGTGTTGTTCGGCCACGACTCCTCCTCATGCATGTAGTCTTACAATTAGATGTAAAAGTACATGTAATGAGATTCCGATGGAAGAGCACGATTCGATCACCGAGGCCGTCGAAACGGCGCTGGTCCGGATCCGGCGCAGGCAGACACGCGGCGCGCTGGCCGGGGATTCCCCCGTGCCGATCGCCGTGTTCCGGGTGCTGGATGCGGTCGCAGCAGGACGGCGCCACCGTCGGCGCCCTGGCCCCCACCCTCGGCGTCGACCAGCCACGCGCGAGCCGTCTTGTCGCCCAGGCGGTTTCGTCGGGATGATTGGAAGGCTACTGGTCCGTTTCGTGGACGCGATGGATGATTCGGGCGCCCCTCCGGCTTCCCGGGATCGCAATGATCGCCGTAATACCGTGCGTACCAGACCCTTCGGTGGCGGCATGGCACACATCGCGAAACTCAGTCGAAGACGATCACCTGACGCAGGGCGTGGCCCGCGGCGAGTTCGTCCATGGCGTGATTGATCTCGTCCAGACCGATATGGGAGGACACGAGGCGCTCGACGGGCAACCGACCCGCGCGCCACATGCGGACGTATTCGGGAATATCCCGGGACGGCACCGCCGAACCCAGGTAACTACCGATGATCGACCGCCCCTGGGCGACCAGGGCGAGCGGTGAAATACTGGCCCGCGCATCAGGGGCGGGCAGACCGACGGTGACCGTAGTGCCGCCGGGCGCGGTGGCGGCGACGGCGGTTTCGAAGGCGCGGATATTGCCCGCGGCCTCGATCACGATCTCCGCCTGCACGCCCTGTTCGGCGAGTTCAGCCGGGGTGTAGGACGCGGTGGCGCCGAATTCCCTTGCCAGCGCCAGCTTTTCCGGGACGGTGTCGACGGCGATCACCTCACCGCCCAGCGACACCCCGACCAGCACGGCCGCCATGCCGACGCCGCCCAGGCCGATCACCAGCACCCGATCACCCGGGCCCGGCTTCGCCGAATTCAGTAGCGCCCCACCGCCGGTCAGCACCGCGCAGCCGAGTACCGCGGCAACTTCGGGGGGGACGTCATCGTCGACCGGGACCACCGACCGGCGATCCACCACCGCATGCGTCGCGAAGGCGGAGACGCCGAGATGATGGTGCACATCGTCGCCGTCGCGATGTAGTCGCCGCCCACCGTTCAACAGTTCGCCCGCATTGTTGGCGAGGCTGCCCGGTCCGCACGGCGTCCTCCCATTGCTGGCGCAACCGGCACACTCGCCGCAGCGGGGCAGGAAGGTCATCACCACCCGTTGCCCGACTGCGATATCGCCCTCGCCCGGCCCCACCGCCTCGACCCGGCCCGCCGCCTCGTGTCCGAGCAGCATCGGGACCGGACGCACCCGGTTACCGTCCACAACCGACAGGTCCGAATGGCACAGTCCGGCCGCTTCGATCCGTACCAGCAGCTCACCGGGTCCAGGCTCGCCGAGTTCCAACTCGCACACCCTGATCGGCATCGACTCGGCGAACGGCACCGGCGCCGCGATCCGCTCCAGAACCGCACCACGAATCCTCATTCCACCGACGCTACCGCGCGTGGTGTGTCGTCAGAGCGGACACCGCCGAAAGATGGTCTCGATCACCCGGTACTTGGCAACCTCAGGGCGGACCGCTAGTGTTTTCGGCCGTGACGGTGCTCCTGTAGGCCGCCTTGTACCGAGCCCAGGGTCGGGATCGTCACATCACAAGGAGAAATCCCCTGTCAGTACAGTTCAATCACACCATTGTCGGATGTCTTGACAATCGGGTGTCCGCGGAATTCTGGGCGGACATCCTGGGACTGGAAATTCGCGGCGAATGGGGCCCGTTCATCGTGTTGCCGATGGACAACGGCGTCACCTTCGACTTCGCGAACGTGCCACCCGGCACCGAAATCCATCCCCAGCATTACGCCTTCCTGATCTCCGAGGCCGAATTCGATACGGCCTACGCCAAGATCCAGCGGTACAAACTGGATCATTGGGCCGACCCCAGGCAGCAGGGGGTCAACGAGATCAACCACAACGATGGCGGACGCGGCGTCTACTTCCTCGACCCCGGTGGGCACTTCCTGGAATTGATCACCGTGCCGTACGGCGGCTGGCCCGCATAACACCGGACGGGGCGGTATCCACTCGGATACCGCCCCTCCGCCTTTCCCGCACCGACCGGTCCGGACGTCGCCGCCCCGTAAATCCGCTGTCGCGGTTTGTTTTTCGAGTCACACCTGAGGCGACGCATGCCCGCGTACGCTGTGACGTACTTTCGGAAGGCTTTGCGCCAATTCGCATTTGCGACGCCAGTACCCACCTCGTGTTCGCCTTGTCGCGAACCGCATCAGCGAGGATCCCATGCCCATCGCCATTCAGAACCTGATCATTCTCGGGGACAGCCTCTCCGATATCGGCATCAAGCGGGAAGCGCCTACCGGCATGTTCGCCCGCGCGGCCGGAAAGATGCGTACCAATGAGGCAGGCCGCTTCAGCGACGGCAAGAACTGGACCGACTACCTCATCGAATGGATGGGCGGTGAAAACCTGGTCCGCGGCGATGCGAAGAACACCAAGCGGATGAGCGAGCCGCATCAAACCCTGACCCTGAGTTCGATGGTGCTGCGGACCGACCGCGGTGGAAACCGGCCGGTGCTGTACGCCAACTATGCCGAGGGTGGGGCCATCGCCGCATCCGATTGGAAACCCAAGGCCGGCGCCCTCGGCTACTTGAAGGATGAGGCCGCGAAATATATCGCGGCGCGAAAGGCGCTGGGGGGCGACTACTACGGGCCCACTCTGCACATCATCTGGATCGGATTGAACGACCTCATCACCGCGCAGCGCGCCGCGGGCATCAATATGTACGCCGAGGACGAGATCTTCGAGGTCGGATTCTTCGACCGTAACAAGAGGGGCACCGGCATAGAACCGATCGTGCAGGAGATCAAGGATGTGATCGACAGCATCGGCAATGCCTTCCCCACTACCCGCGACACCGACCATTACGTACTGATCGACCTGCCGAGCCCGACCGTCTCGATCCGCTTCCAGGACAAGATCGCCGACGGGAAAGTGCGGTTGCTGAACAAATTCGAGAAGAACACCCAGCATTTCAACGACCTCCTCGAATCCATCGTGACCACTTGGCCCGCAGCCGTTGACGGCACACCCGGCGCGAAGCATGCCAATGTCTCGCTGGTACGAATGTCGGACTGGATGAATTGGGTCTCGGCCAATGCCGAGGCGTTCGAACTCATTCCAACGGCCCAACTCCCGGGCGTCCCGGTGCTCTACGGCGGCCAGCAGGACCACCCGCCGATGCCCCTGCGCCGCGCCCTCACGACCAGCGATCTCGCCCACCCGACCCAGGCGGTGTACCAGCTCATCGCCCGCAAGATCGCCGACCATCTGGTCACCAGATACACCATCGGGTGGTTGGACGCCGAAACCTGGCGGTCCAACCGACCCTACCCGAACGTCAACCCCTGATCGGGATGGTGCTCAGGCCGCCGGCGCGGGCGCGGACTCCGGAGCCGGCGGCCAGGGATTCGGTTTGACCGAGGTCGGCTTGCGGGTGGGATTGTCGTCCCAGTCGAACCGCACCCCGACCCAAGCCTTCGGGTTGTCGAAATGGGTTTCGTCCGCGGTGAATCGAGTAGCCAGGAAGGAGATGTCGCCGAAGAAGTCGGCTTCGGTGAAGGTCGCGGTGCGACCCGCGAGGGTGCTGCGGGCGAAGCTGACCGCACCGTGGAATTCGGACCGGGCGAAGTCGACCTCGCGGGTGCCCCGATGACGCAATCGACCCGCCGTACCGAGCTGAGCCTCGTCGAAATCGACCTGTGTCGCATAGAACTGGGCGCCGGTGAACGCGATCCGCCGGCCGGTGAATCCCACCTGACCGAAGCAGACGCGTTCACCGTCCAGGGTCGCCCGCTCGAATGAGGTCAGCTCCGCCCGGAACGCGGTGTCACGAAACGATGTTCGAGCACCGGTGAAGCGGGCGCCGATAAATGTGACACGGTCGCCGACGAACCGCGTATCGCTGAAAGAAGTCTCCGGTGAGCCGAAGGTCACCCCATCGAATGTAGTTCGTGGAGTGCGGAATTCGGCCCGGTCGAAAATTGTTGCGGGAGCCTCGAAGGTGGCGTCCCGGAAGGTGACGTGCACGCCGGTGAACCGCACCCGATTGAAATCGGTATGCCGATCACCCAGGAACCTGGCCTTGGCGAAGGTGGTCCAGCGCCCGCCGAACTCCGCGGCCTCGAAGTCGACGTTGTCGAATACCGCACCGGTGAAATCGAAATCGCACCGCGACCACGAGACATCGGAGAAACCGCGCAGATGCTCGGCGATCACGCGGGCGACCGCCCACCGCACCTCGCGGTCGTTCTGCCGGAACTGATAGGTGCGTTCCACCTTCCTGCCGGACTCGTCCACCGTCTCCGACCGGGACACCAGGTGATTCGCACCACTGTCCGGGTCGAAGGGCAGCCGCAGGTACCCGCACAGCACATCGACACATTGCTGACGCCGACTCGGCGCCGAGAACTCGTCCGCCACACCGGCCATCGCGTACACCCCCGCCAATCGCACCGCGGGATCCGCGTCCCCCAGCTGCCGCGCCGCCGCCCCGAACAGCTCCGCGAACCGGCCTCGCTCCTGATCGCGCTGCCGCCGGTATGCCACCACCAGCGCGACCGCACCGCCGACCCCCGCCGTCACCGACAGCGCGATCTTGGTGAGGTCCAACTGATTCGGCGTCTCCGCCTTCGCCCCCAGCCCGAGCCACAACAACCACCAGGTCAACGCGGCAATACCGAGTCCACCAACCACCGCCGTCAACACCGCGAGCAACAATGCCGCGCGGTGCAGTCGGTCACCCAACCGCCCCCATCGCATGAGCTGAATGGTAGCCGGATTACCCCGACCCCACTAGCGGACGAGATCGGTCGGCCCTGTGCCCCAGCGCTTTCCGGGACTTCCCCGATTCGCGGTACCGCACCGCGGCCGCTCCGCGGGGCCAGGATTCGCCGCCCGTACGATGCACTCATGGACGATACGGTGGCGGTGGTCGAGGGCTTACATGCGGATCTGGCGACCTGGCTGGGATCACCAGCACCCCAGGAGGTCTTCGACCGGTTCGCCGCGGCCCAGCACGCACAGTTCTCGATGGTGACGACCGCGGGCGAGGTGCTCGACCGGGCCGAACTGCTCACGGGGCTGCACGGCGCTCGAAATGCCCAGCCGGGCTTGACCATCACGATTTCCGATATCGAGGAGCTGATCCGCGATTCGGGCACGATCGTGGTCCGCTTCCGGGAGGAGCACCGGGTCGCCGATACCCGAACTGCCCGCTGGGTCACCGCGGTTCTCCACGTGGGCCCCGACGAACACATTCGCTGGCGCTCGGTCCAGGAAACCTGGATCCCGGCCGGACGCTGACGCACCCACCGGTGCGGGCGAGTGGCACATCACGGCCTGTCGGCCGCGTGCCACTCGACGATGATCAGGCGGGTTGGACGGCCTCACGGCTGCGACGAAGGCCGAGAGTCGCGGCGCAGAGGCAGGCCAGGGCGACAACGCCGACAAACCAGGGGAATACGGTATCCAGACCCCAGGTGGTCGCTGCCCAGCCCGCGAGTATGGTCGGCAGGGCCAGGGCGCTGTAGGCCAGCAGATAGTAGGCCGACATCGTCTCGCCGCGTTTGTGCTGCGGCACCACCTCGGACAGGTGGCGCAGCGAACCGCCGAAGCCGAGGCCGAAGGTCGCGCCGAGCGCGACCCCGGCGGCGAGCACCGCGACCCAGTTGTGGGTGGCCAAGGCCGGGACGGTGAGCAGCAGCGCGATCGCCATGCCGGTGTCACCGATGATCGCGGCCCAGCGGGCGGGTACGCCGGTGGCGAAGAGCTGGGCGGCCGCCCCGGACAGCGCGGTGGAGGCGACGACCGCGCCGCCGAAGACCAGATTGTGGATGCCGGTCTGCTGTGCGGCGAGCGACGGATACAGCGACAGCAGCACGCCGAGGACCGACCAGGCCGCCATCACGCCGATCGCGGAGAACCAGAAGTCGCCACGAATCTCATGCGGGATAGCGGGCTTCGCGATCCGGATGCGTCCGGACACCCGGGCCACATGCGGTTCGCGCAGCGCGAGCACCCCGACGCCGATGATCAGGCAGACCACCGTAATGACCACGTACGGCGTGCGCAGCGGATTCGGGGCGTACTGCGCGAGCAGCGCCGAACCCAGAATCGCCACCGCCATACCGACATTGAAGGCGACGCCGCTGAGCTGCCCCGAACGCGCGCCCCGATGCGGGCGCAGATCCAGCAGCGCCGCCGCGCCCGCCACCACCGTCGCACCGACCGCCATCCCGTGCATTGCTCTGGCCAGCAACAACATCGGCACCGAATCGGCGAGTATGAACACGATGAGACCGGCGATCATAGTGGCGAAGGCGCCGAGCAGTACCGGTTTGCGCCCGACCACATCCGAGATCCGTCCGGAGACGAGTACCGCGCCGAGGGCGGCGACCGCGTACACCGCGAACACGATGGTCGTGGTCAGCGGGGAAAGGTGCCATTGCGTCTCGTAGATGCCGTACAACGGCGCGGGCACCCCGGAGACGCCCAGGGCGACGCCGCTCGCGGCCAGTACCAGCGCGTAGGCCCACCGCTGCGAGGTCTGCTCGTCCGCAGCCGCCGCCACTGTCGCCGTCATCGATACTCCGATCAGGTAAGTTTGATGGTGATCGAACCGGACTCGACGATACATCCGGTTCGATCACCATCAAACCCCCGAGTGAGGTAGATCATGACCGATGCTAACGAAGAGGCTCCGCCGATCGCATCGCTGCCCACGGTCCTGGGAGCCCTGCAGGATCCGATCCGCTTGGAAATGGTGCGACGCCTGAGCAATGCGGGCACCGCCGTCCGCTGCGGCGCGCTCTACGAGGTCATCAACAAATCCACCGCCACCCACCATTTCAAGATCCTGCGCGAAGCCGGCGTCATCGAACGCCTCGTCATCGACGGCCAAACCTGCCAGCGCCTGCGCACCGCAGACCTGGACGAGGCGCTACCCGGCGTACTTCCCCCGATCATCGACGCCGCCAACCGCGCCCAGCGGACCTGACCCGGCACGCAGAGTGCCCGCACCTGCCGAGTACGCGATTCGAGTCATGAGCGCGGCCGCACAGCAGCGCACCCGCGTCCGGTAACCGACCCGAACGACGGGTCTAGCGGTCACCGGTCGGCGGCGGTGTGACGGGCGGTGTGACCCGGAACGAGGGCAGCGTCGGCAGCGGCCGGGGATGGAATTCCGGAACGGCCGGACGACGCGGAGGTCCGTCGCTACCGAATGACTCGGCCGCCATTATGTGTGCGCCCCACCAGATTCCGAGCCACATGACCGCACCGACCGTCAGCAACAGACTCGCGTATAGGACGGGTCGGCCCCACATCCGGATCTCCAGCGCAAACACCAGCAGCAGTTCGAGCACGAAGGTGAATCCGACCACACCGACGATCACGGCGGTGGCGCCGAATGCCGCCGGTTGCCGTGACCAGTGGCGCACCGCGGCCAGTAGGCCGAGCAGCAGCAGCCCGCCGAACAGCACCAGGATCACGCTCACGCCCGCGAAATCCTCACTCGCGGAGCGATCCGTTTCCCCATCACGGCGGCGCACCCACGCGACGAACAGCATCAGATGCGACAGCGCCGAACCCAGGACACCGGCCACCAGCAGCACATACCCGGCGCGCACTAGCCCGGCGGATCCGTCCACCCGGCTCACCACCGCGCCGAGGTCGGCGATCAGGCTCGCGAACAACAGAATGACCAACGCGATAATGGCTTCCGGACGGCGCAGCAGCCGAGTGCGCAGATAGCGCGGCGGCAGCTGCCGCCGCAACTTCCGGAACACCCCGGACCACGCCACCAACACCCCGAAGAACAGCGCCGGACTCACCAACCGCATCGCGCCCGGCCCGACCCACATCGATAAAACCACCACGAAGCACGCGAAGAACCAGGACCATGCCGCCAACCGCAGCAGTGCCCGCCACATGATCTCGGCCAGCAGCCTGCGCGCATCGGTGTGCTCGGGTCGCGACCCCAGCAGCCCACGCAGCGTCGCGACGGCCTCGTCGCGGGTGAAGTTCTCGAACTCCATCCGCGCCTTCAGCTGCAACAGTCCGGAATGCACCGGGTTCTCGGCCAAACCCGCCGCGACGTGCTGCCGCACGGCCGCCGAATCGTGCAGCAGCCAATAGGCTTCCGCCACATGCGCGTGCGTCTGCGCGTCATGCGGCGCGAGCGCGACCGCCCGCCGCAACGCGTCCCTGGCCTCCGCCCCGTCCCGATCCGTCTTCGATGCGTCGATGAGTACCCCGGGCCAATGTCAGCAGCGCGGAATCGCTGTCGGGCGCGAGTCGGACGCCCATCCGCGCGTACCGGATCGCCTCGTCGTGCCGACGATCGACATCGAAGGCCAGCGCGGCGGTCAGGTACGCGTCGAACCGATTCGGATCGGCGGCAATGGCGGCGAGCGCATAGCGCAGCGCCTCCTCGTTACGATCCAGCCGATAGGCGAGATCGGCCATCAATTCCAGCAATACCGGATCGTCGGGCGCACCGAGCAGTGCCGCCCCGACGATCTGCCTGGCCTCCTCGACCCGCCCCAGATTCGTGGCCGCCCGCGCCCGCGCGACCACCGAGCCGACCTGTCGCATACAACTCCCCCGTGTCGATCATCGAATATGCGGAAGGTCAGCCCTCCACCAACCGCCGCACCGCTGCGGGCAACTCCCTGGTCCGGCGGTAGGGCCCCGCCACCGAAGCCGCGAAGGGCCGCGCCAGTAGCGTTTTCGCGATGCCGGTGACCTCTTCCGTGGTCACCGCGTCGATGCGGGCCAGGGTGTCGGAGACGCTGCGATGGTTGCCGTAACTGAGTTCGCTGCGACCGATGCGGTTCATCCGGGAAGCGGAATCCTCCAGGCCGAGCACCAGTCCGCCGCGCAGCGATCCCTTGGCGCGGGCGCATTCGGCGTCGGTAATGCCGTTGGCGGCAACGTCTTCCAGCACACCGCGGGCAAGGGCCGCGACCCGGCCGAGATTCTCCGGCTGACAGCCGATGTATACCGAGAAGGCGCCGGTGTCGGCGAAGGTGTCGACACTGGAGTACACGGAGTACGCCAGCCCGCGCTCCTCCCGAATGCGTTGGAACAGACGGGAACTCAAGCCACCGCCGACCACCGTGTTGAGTACCGAGAGCGGCCAGCGCCGTTCCCCCTCGTGCCGCCCGAAGGCGCGCACGCCGAAGGCCAGGTGCGCCTGCTCGCTCTCGCGGTGGCTCCAATGCAGTTGCGGCGCACTGTGCGGCCGAAACCGGCCCTCACGGCGCCTCGCGGGCGCGGCGGCCAGATCGAGCCGGTTCCCGAAGGCGCGATGCACCAACTCGACCGTGTGCTCGTGTTCGACATTGCCCGCCACCGCGACGACCATCCGATCCGGCCGATACCGGCGCTGATGGAAGGAACGCAGCTGCGTCGCCTGCATCGCCTCGATGGATTCGACGGAACCGATCACCGGCCGCCCGATCGGATGATCGCCGAAGAGCGCCGACAGGAACGCGTCGCCGACCAGATCCTCGGGATCGTCGTCGCGCATGGCGATTTCCTCGAGCACCACCTGGCGCTCCACGTCCACGTCCACCGCACGGCACAACCCGTTGAGCACCACGTCGGAGACCAAATCGACAGCCAGCGGCAGATCTTCGTCGAGCACATGCGCGTAATAGCAGGTCTGCTCCTTCGCGGTGAACGCGTTGAGTTCCCCGCCGACGGCATCCATCGCCTCCGCGATATCCAGCGCCGAGCGCGTCGGAGTCGCCTTGAACAGCAGGTGTTCCAGGAAATGCGCGGCACCCGCGACGGTGGGCCCTTCGTCACGCGAACCCACACCGACCCACACCCCGATGGAGGCCGAACGCACACCGGGCAGATGCTCGGTGACCACACGCAACCCACCGGGTAGAACCGTACGCCGCACCCCGGTGTCGGCGCCGCTGGCGCGCAACGATTCCTCGGAACGCAGCTCTAGTGACGAACCCCCCTGCTCGTTCCGGAGCAGAGGGGTTACCGTCTTCTTCTTCGTCACAGAGACAAGTACTACTCTGCCTCCGCCGAACCCGCATCCACGGCGCCGGTATCGGCCGGCTCGTCCGCGTTCTCGTCAACCGGCACCAGAGAAATCTTGCCGCGGTTGTCGATATCGGCGATCTCGACGCGCAGCTTATCGCCGACGTTGACCACATCCTCGACCTTGGCGACGCGCTTGCCGTTGCCCAGCTTCGAGATGTGGACCAGACCGTCGCGGCCCGGCAGCAGCGAGACGAACGCTCCGAAGGCGGTGGTCTTGACGACCGTGCCGAGGAAGCGCTCGCCGACCTTCGGCAGCTGCGGGTTGGCGATGGCGTTGATCGCGTCGATCGCGGCCTGCGCCGACGGGCCGTCGGTCGCACCGACGAACACGGTGCCGTCATCCTCGATGGAGATGTTGGCGCCGGTGTCCTCGGTGATCTGGTTGATCACCTTGCCCTTCGGGCCGATGACCTCACCGATCTTGTCGACCGGGATCTTGATCGCGGTGACGCGCGGTGCGTACGGGCTCATCTCGTCCGGGGTGGTGATGGCCTCGGCCATCACGTCCAGGATGGTGGTGCGGGCGTCGTGCGCCTGGCTCAGCGCACCGGCCAGCACCTGCGAGGGGATGCCGTCCAGCTTGGTGTCCAACTGCAACGCGGTGACGAACTCGCGGGTACCCGCGACCTTGAAGTCCATGTCGCCGAAGGCATCCTCGGCGCCGAGGATGTCGGTCAGCGCGACGTAGCGGACCTCGTCTTCGCCCTTGTCGTTCTTGACGGTGTCGGAGACCAGACCCATCGCGATGCCCGCGACCGGAGCCTTCAGTGGCACACCGGCGTTCAGCAGCGCCAGGGTGGAGGCGCACACCGAGCCCATCGAGGTGGAACCGTTGGAGCCCAACGCCTCCGAGACCTGACGGATCGCGTACGGGAACTCCTCCTGGCTGGGCAGCACGGGGATCAGCGCCCGCTCGGCCAGCGCGCCGTGGCCGATCTCGCGGCGCTTCGGCGAACCGACGCGACCGGTCTCACCGGTGGAGAACGGCGGGAAGTTGTAGTGGTGCATGTAGCGCTTGGAGGTCTCCGGGCCGAGCGAGTCGACCTGCTGCGCCATCTTCACCATGTCGAGGGTGGTGACGCCCAGGATCTGGGTCTCGCCACGCTCGAACAGCGCCGAACCGTGGGCCCGCGGCACGACCGCGACCTCGGCCGAGAGGGCGCGGATGTCGGCCAGACCACGGCCGTCGATGCGGAAGCCGTCGGTCAGGATGCGCTGACGCACCAGCTTCTTGGTGACCGAGCGGAAGGCGGCGCCCAGCTCCTTCTCGCGGCCCGCGAAGTCGTCGCCGAGGCGGGAGAGCACGTCGAGCTTGATCTCATCGATCTTCGCCTCGCGCTCCTGCTTGTCGGCGATGCTCAGTGCTTCGTTCAGCTCGCGCTTGGCGGTGCCCTCCACGGCCTCGAACACGTCGGCCTCGTAGGGCGGGAACAGCGGGAACTCGCCGGTCGGCTTGGCGGCCAGCTCGGCGAGGTCGGCCTGCGCGCGGCACAGGCGGGCGATGAACGGCTTGGCGGCCTCGAGACCCTCGGCGACCACGGCCTCGGTCGGCGCCTGGGCGCCGCCCTCGATGAGCGCGATGACCTTATCGGTGGCCTCGGCCTCGACCATCATGATCGCGACGTCACCGGATTCGACCACACGGCCCGCGACGACCATGTCGAATACGGCGTCCTCGAGCTGCTCAACGGTCGGGAACGCGACCCACTGGCCGTCGATCAGAGCGACGCGCACGCCACCGACCGGGCCGGAGAACGGCAGACCGGCGATCTGGGTGGACGCGGACGCGGCGTTGATCGCCACCACGTCGTAGAGATCCTTGGGATCCAGGCTCATGACGGTGACCACGACCTGGATCTCGTTGCGCAGGCCGTCGACGAAGGACGGACGCAGCGGACGGTCGATCAGGCGGCAGGTCAGGATCGCGTCGGTGGAGGGACGGCCCTCGCGACGGAAGAACGAGCCGGGGATGCGGCCCGCGGCGTACATCCGCTCTTCGACGTCGACCGTCAGCGGGAAGAAGTCGAACTGGTCTTTCGGCTGCTTGCCCGCGGTGGTGGCGGACAGCAGCATGGTCTCGTCGTCCAGGTAGGCGACGACCGAACCGGCGGCCTGGCGGGCCAGGCGTCCGGTCTCGAAGCGCACGGTACGGGTGCCGAAGCTGCCGTTATCGATCAGCGCGACGGATTCGAACACACCGGGCTCGACCTCCACGGCCGAGGACTTGCGTTCAGTTGTTTCGGACATTCTCTTCTCTCAACCTCTCGTCTCGCCGGGTCTCGCGCGCTTCTCGGGCGCGACCCGGCTGTCGTCAGCCGTACCGGATACGGACGCGCGGCAACCTCCTGGCTGCGACGCGCACACCCGGCCGATTTCCCCTTGGAAACGGCGACGCGGAGGCGGTCATCGATCGAAGCCCGTCGGGACAACCGAGGAGCCACTACCGAAGACCGACGCCACGCGGGCGAGTGCATACGGCTGTGTTGTCGTGCAAAGGGGGATGGTTCGTTCGAGCGACCGGCCAGCAGTCGCCGGCCTCGTTCCACCCCTCATACACAAATAGCCAACGAGGAGATTGTACGTCTCCCCGTTGGCCGGGTTACCAACTACCCAGGGCAGTCAGCGTGTCTGGCGAAATCAGCGACGCAGGCCGAGGCGCTCGATCAGCGAACGGTAGCGCTCGATGTCCTTCGCCTGCAGGTACTTCGAGAGCCGACGACGACGACCGATCAGGGCCAGCAGGCCGTGGCGGGTGTGGTGGTCGTGCTTGTGGACCTTCAGGTGCTCGGTCAGGTCGGAGATACGCTTCGACAGCAGCGCGATCTGCGCCTCCGGTGAACCGGTGTCCTTCTCGTGCAGGCCGTATTCCTTGAGAATGGCCGACTTCTGCTCGGTGGTCAGCGCCATGCGGCATCCACTCCTATTTTTCAGTTCCGCGCTCGAAGTTCCGGTTACCCGGGTGTGGGCGCCACCGCGGACCGCAGCAAACCCGAGGATCCACCCTACCGGACCGAATTCCACAGACCCAATCGGGTGGTTTCGCACCCCGACCGGCAGGCCCGTTCAGGATCAGGAGTCCGCGACCGCCCCGAGCACCTTGCGGGCGGTCTCCACGTCGCGCCCCATTTCCTTGATGAGTTCGTTCAGCGAATCGAATTTGCGCATGCCGCGCAGGTGTTCGACAAAATCCACCGCGACGTGCTGGCCGTACAGATCCGCTTCGCCGTCGAGCACATATGCCTCGACGGTGCGGGCGCGCCCGGAGAAGGTGGGGTTGGTGCCGACCGAGATGGCGGCCATGGCTCGCTCCCCCGGCGTCACGGTGCCGATGGTCGGGCCGGGGCCGAGCACGGTGAACCAGCCCGCGTACACCCCGTCGGCGGGAATCGCGGCGTGCATCGGCGGCGCGACATTCGCGGTCGGGAAGCCGAGTTCGCGGCCGCGGCCGTCGCCGTGCACGACCACGCCCTCGACCCGATGCGGGCGACCGAGGGCTTCGGCGGCGGCGGCCATATCGCCCGCGTCGACGCAGGCCCGGATATAGGTGGAGGAGAAGGTCACCGCGTGTTCGCCGACCAGCTTCACGCCGTCGACCTCGAAGCCGAAGCGCTCGCCCAGTTCGCGCATGGTGTCGACGGTGCCGCTGGCCTTCTTACCGAAGGTGAAGTTGTCGCCGACCACCACCTCGGCCACGTGCAGCCGCTCGACCAGCAGGTCGTGCACGTAGCGGGCGGGGGCCAGCTTCATGAATTCCTGGGTGAACGGCATCACGCAGAACACGTCGACGCCGAGTTCCTCGGCCAGCTCGGCGCGCCGGGTGAGCGTGGTCAGCTGGGCGGGGTGCGAACCGGGCCGCACCACCTCCATGGGGTGCGGGTCGAAGGTCATCAGCACCGCCGGAACACCGCGCGCGGCAGCGGCCTTCACGGCGCGGCTGATCAGTTGCGCGTGGCCGCGATGCACTCCGTCGAATACGCCGATCGTGAGTACGCACCGCCCCCAGTCCGCGGGCACATCGTCGAGACTTCGCCATCTCTGCACAGTCCGCAGCCTAATGGACACGGCCGGAGGCGGTTCGACCGAAGCCCACGTCACGAGCGTGGGCGAGCCGGATGTCACATAACGCCCCTGTTCCCGTATACGGCCGGTGAACGAGGGTTGGCGCGGGGCGTCGTGATGTGTGAAACGTCGCCCGTATGCATAAGCTCGGGTATGTGCCTGGTAAACGAGACATCGCCACCCGACGTGAGCTGGCCGACAGCTCCACCCACGGCGAACCCGGCGGCAGCACCGCGACGATAGCCCCGGAGCTGACCTCCGTCGCCCAGGACTATCTGAAGGTGATCTGGACCGCGCAGGAGTGGTCACAGGAGAAGGTGTCGACCAAGTTACTGGCCGAACGTATCGGCGTCTCGGCGTCGACCGTCTCCGAGGCGGTGCGCAAGCTGGCCGACCAGGGCTTGGTGGAGCACGCCCGCTACGGTTCGATCACGCTGACCGAACACGGCCGCCGCGCCGCCGTCGCCATGGTCCGCAGGCACCGGCTGATCGAAACTTTCCTGGTGAACGAGCTCGGCTACGGCTGGGACGAGGTGCACGACGAGGCCGAGGTGCTCGAGCACGCGGTCTCGGAACTGCTGATGGCCCGTATCGACGCCAAACTCGGCTACCCCGATCGCGATCCGCACGGCGACCCCATTCCGTCCGTCGACGGCGCGGTGCCGACCCCGCCGGCCCGTCAGCTCAGCGATTTCGCCGCGGGCGAATCCGGCCGCGTGGCACGCATTTCCGATTCCGATCCCGACATGCTGCGTTATTTCGACTCCGTGGGCATCGCACTGGACACCGCCATCACCGTGGTCGAACGCCGCGATTTCGCGGGCACCATCGCCATCCGCATCGGCGGCGCGCAGACGCCCACCGATCTCGGCCGCCCCGCCGCCGAAGCCATCTGGCTCACCGCCTGACCGAGGCGGAGATGACCGGCCTACACCGGGTCGGTCAATGCGGTGCCGAGCCGGGTCAGCAGCGTCTCGAATTGATCGAGTAGTTCCGGCGGATACTCCGCCAGAATCGCGTCCTGACGTGCGGCGTACGGGCCGAAGAATTCATCGGCGAGTTCCTTGACCCGGGGGCTGCTGTGCAGCGTGACGATCCGCCGGTCGGCATGCCCACGGGTACGCGTGACATATCCGGCCGCTTCGAGCCGGTTCAGTAGCGCGGTCATCGCACCCGAGGTCAGCGAGATGCGCTTGCCGAGCAGCGCGGGCGAGAGCGGTTCGCCGAGTTCCTCAGCGGCGCTGATCTCCAGGAGGGCGAAGGCGTCCGTGGAGTGCACGCCGAGGACATCGGCGAAGCGACGGCCCAGTTCGGTGAACTTCGCACCGTAAGCCCGCAACCCGACGGCAAGCCGTTCCCGTTGCGCCGCAATGCCATCGGGCACCCGTTCGGCCATTCCGCACCTCCGTTCCGATCGTCCACGATCGCCGTCGTCCGGATTGACAACCTACCGCGCCGGAAATTACCTTCACCATGAAGTTACTTTATGATGGAGGTAAATTGCAGACCGACGTAGCCCCACCTCGCCGCTACCTGTGGCTCGGCCTGATCGCCATCTCACTCGGCGTGGCACTGATCGTCGTGGACCTCACCATCGTCAATGTGATCGTCGCCCCGATCATCGAGGACCTCGGTATCACCTCGACACAGGCGCAATGGATCCAGGAGTCCTATGCGATCGTGTTCGCCGCACTGCTTCTGCTCACCGGTCGCCTCTCCGATTTGTACGGCGCCCGAAGACTTTTCGTTATCGGGCTCGCGATATTCGGGGTGACGAGCCTGCTCGCGGCGCTCGCACCGAGCGGCGGACTCCTCATCTCGGCGCGATTCCTGCAGGGCATCGGCGGCGCCATGATCCTGCCGACCTCGCTGGCACTGGTGAACGCGACCTTCACCGGCAAGGCCCGGGGCCAGGCCTTCGCGATCTGGGGATCGACGATCGGCGCCGCCGCCGCAATCGGCCCGCTGCTCGGCGGTTGGCTGGCCGACTTCTCCTGGCGCTGGGCATTCGGCGTCAATATCCCCCTGGTGATCGTGATCGCGATCGGCGTGTTCCGGTATGTACCCGCGTCGCCGCGCGGCACCGGCCGGGTCGACGTGGTCGGCGCGATGCTGTCGATGGCCGGACTCGGATTGCTGGCGTTCGGGCTGATCGAGGGACGCACCTACGGCTGGCTGTTCGCTGCGGAGCCGCTCGTCGTGGGCGAATTCACCTGGGACGGTGGTCCGTCACCGGTTCTCGTCGCGTTCGCACTGGCCGCGCTCGCCATGATCGTGTTCTGGCGCAGGCAGTCGATGCTCGGTGCCGCCAACGGCGAACCGCTCATGGATGTGCGACTCTTCCGGATTCCCTCGTTCCGTAACGGCAATGTCGTCACCCTGATCGTGGGTCTAGGCGAATTCGGGATCATCGCGGTGCTGCCGCTGTGGTTGCAGTTCACGCTGGGCTACAGCGCATTCCAAACGGGTCTCGCGCTGGTCGCGCTGGCGGTGGGCAGCTTCTGCGCGAGCGGCGCGAGTTTCTCCCTGCGCGTCCCGGCCCTGGGACAGGTGCGGATCGGACTGGTGCTCGAGGCCATCGGACTGGGCATGCTGGCACTGCTCGCGGGCACCGGCACCACATGGTGGGCGCTGGCGATCAGTCTGTTCGTCTACGGTGTCGGCGTCGGATTCGCGACCGCACAGGTCACCAATGTGGTCCTGGCGGAGGTGCCCGCGGAATGCGCGGGGCAGGGTTCGGGTATCCAGAGCTCCGCCCGCGAACTGGGCTCGGCGCTCGGGATCGCGGTACTCACCACGGTCTTCTTCAGCACCCTCGGCACCGGCGTGCGCGATCGCCTGGTCGAGGCAGGATTCCCGGATCAGGAGGCCGATCGGATCCGCGCGACGGTGACCGAGAGCGCCGGATCGGCTATTCCCGCATTCGCCGCCGAGCCGCGGACCGTCACCGCGGCGACCGCCGCCCGCGAGGCGATGACCACCGCACTGGCGATATCGAGTTACGCCTGCGCCGCGCTACTGATTCTGGCGCTGGCCGCGAGCGCCTTCATCACCACGGCCACGCCGACGGTCGCCGCTCAGGATGCCGCCCGATAGGTCCTGCCGAGTCCGTTGTGCCACCGGCCTGGCGGCACAACGGACGGAAGGTCAGCAGATGGGGAAGTATTTCCGCAGACGGTCGGGGACGCCGTCGGCCATGGCTTCGGCCCAGCAGATGTCGTGCGGAAAGACCGCGTAGGTGGTCCACGGGCCCGCGTTCGCGCGGCGCACGATGCGCTGGGTGTCGCCCGGGAGGTCCCACGCGATGACGGCCCATGCGCCGTCGCACTCCGACACCAGTGTGCGGGCGGCGCGGAATTCGGCGGAGACGTCGAGGTCGCGCACGATGGTTTCGGTGGCGCAGGTGGGCGGGAGTCCCGGCTCCTGGAAGCGCAGCAGCCCGGTCACGACCTGGCCGGACTCTACGACGAAGGCGCTGTGCATTCCTTCCGGCACCGGGGACGTCCCGGCCGGTGCCCGCATGCCGAACTGATAGCAGCCCAGGGGTGCGGTGAAGACGGCACTGCCGGTCGCGTCGGTGACCGCGTCCTGACGCAGCGCCTCCCGCGTTTCGCCGACCGGAATATCGAGCCGCGCCGGATCGCACGGCTGCCGCAGTGAGATATGCACCGGGACATCGGGCACGGCGGCGCCGGACAATGTGACGGTGCGCAGCATGATCGCGCCGAACCCGACGGCGGGCGGAATCGTATTGGGCGGCAACGACGTCGCCGGAGAGACCACAGGCGTCGCCGGGGATGCTGCGGGCGCCGACGATCCACCCGACGGCGGCGCCGGTCCGTCACCGCCCCCGCACGCCACCACCGTCGCCGCCACCGCGGCGAGCACCATAGCCATCCTGACGATTCCGAGCGCACGCATCGACGCGGGCCTTCCGATCGGGTCCAGTGTTGCCCGATGTATCGCGCACCGGGACCCGGTGGTTATCGCTGTCAATGCCCCTAACTCGCCTCGCCGTCCAGCACCCGCAGGGTGACACGGGAGGCCAGCGGTTCGTAGTGCTCGGTGAACAATTTGGCGACGAGTTCGCCGCGGCTGGTGACGCCGACCTTGTCGAATACGGCCTTCACATGGTCGCGCACGGTATGCGCGGACAGGCAGAGTTCGGCGGCGATATCGGCGGTGGATCGGCCGCGGGCGATCAATTCGGTCACCTCGAGTTCGCGAGGGGTCAGTTCGTAGGCGGCCACCACCAGTGACGCGACCTCCGATGGTGTGGCCGCGTCGATGACCATGGCCGTCGTCGTGGCGTTTCCGTCGGCATCGCGCAAGCAGGAGGCGTGACAGATCAGCCAGCGGCCCGTCGTGGTCCGGATCCGGATCCGGGAACTCTCACCGGTCAGCCGCGCCCGGCCCGCGGTGCTGAGAATCCAGACCGGCAGCGGTAGTTCGATGCCGACCGCGGTCACCGCCGACGGGCCCGGCGGCATCTCGGCGAGCAGCTGCCTGGCTTCGTCGTTGATCGACACCAGCGCGCCCGTCGCATCGAACAACAGCATGCCGGGGGCGCCCTGCCGCGGCGCGGACGCCGGAACCGACGGCTGGGCGAAGCCGCGCAGCCGTCGCGCCATCGGCGCGGACAGGCTGTTGATCAGTGCGATATCCATGGCGCGGAAAGGCTTTCGGCCGCGCTCACGGAACAGGCTCAACTGACCCCATGGCTGCCCGTCGACGCGCAGTACCGCCCGCAGCTCGTCCTCGAAACCGCGCGGGCACATGAAATTCCGGTACAGCGGGCTCAGCGAAGGGCGATCGCCGGTTACCGCACGTAATCCGGCGACCGGAATCGGGGCGCGCGCGAGATCGCGGAAGAGATTGACATGTTCGGCGAAAAGCTCTGACTCCCAATATGTTCCGCAGCCGCCCTCGTGCAGATTCTCCACCCGCACCGGTGCGGTGGTCAGCCCGTTGACGGGATCGGTCGCCACCCACACCGCGGCGTCGAACGGCGCGATGCGGCGCAGTCGGGTCGAGGTCTGCGCGAACAGTGCGTGCGCGTCGGGGGCAGAGGCGATCTCGGCCAGCAGTGCGCCGACCGCATGTGGCGTCGGAGTGGTCATGCTCGTCATCCTGCCGCCGGTCGCGCGCGCTGGCCATCCCTCATATGAGGGGAAGCCGCGGGTCCAGCGGGGAAATTCCCGCAATCGCGGGATATCGCGCGCGCCGTCGCCGGATGACGCTGATCGGGGCCTCGGCGAGGGGCCACGACCAATCAGGAGGATCATCATGCATATCGGCATCATCGGCGGCGGGGCTGCCGCGGTCGGCCTGCTCGACGCGCTCGCCGCCGACGAGTCGACGCCCGGCGGCATCACCGTATTCGACGGTTCCCCCGCGGTGTGGCGGGGGCGGCCGTACCAGCCGGATCTGGCGGCGGTGCGGGTGAATGCGCCGCCCGCGCTGATGTCGGTGCGGGTCGGCGACCGTGGGCACTACGAGCGATGGGTGGCGGAACGCGACGATGCGGCGCGCTACCTCGACGAGGGGCTCGGACAGCCGCTGGTCCCCCGCGGCGTCTACGGCGAATATCTCGAGCAGACCGCGCGAGCGGCCATCACCCGGTTGCGGCATACGGGGTGGCGAGTGGATGTCGTGAATGCCCGGGTGACCGGGTTCGCCGCGGGCGCGTTGCACACCGACGACGGCGGTGTCCATCGCGTGGACCGCGCTGTCCTCGGTGTCGGAAGTGGTGGTCCCCGTGACCATTACGGATTGACCGACGCACCCGGGTATGTCAACGAGCCCTATCCGCTGGCGCGCACCGTGACCGATATCCGGCCCGACGCGCACGTCGCGGTGATCGGAAGCGGACTCACGGCGGTCGATATCGCGGCGGCGCTGACGGCGAACGGTCACACCGGCCCGATCAGCCTGCTCTCGCGCAGCGGCGTCCTGCCCTATGTGCAGCAGCGGCCGATTCCGCTGATGCCGGAATATCTCACACCCGCCGCCGCACTGCGGCTGGCCGCGGACGGCACCGTCACCTTCACCCGGTTGGTGGACCTCATGCGCGCCGAACTCGCGGACTCGGGCCATGATTTCGACTCCTTCGCCGCGGAAATCCTGTCGACGGATACCGAGGAGCCGGTGTCGCGGCTGCGCCGCCAGGTGGACGCGATCGATGACCCGCACCCGGGCCGCCGCCTGCTGACCATGGCGATTCGCACGATGGGCCCGATACTGTGGCCGGTACTCGCGGAGGCCGACCGGACCATGTTGCGCACCAAGGAATTCCGCACGATCAGCAGCCTGAGTTCTCCGATGGTCCCGTACAATGCCCGCATCATGTTGCGGCTGCTGGATTCGGGACAGCTGCGATTGCGGGCCGGACTCACCAAGATCGAGGCGCGGCCGGGCGGCGGCTTCACGGTATTCGATGACACCGAGTGGCGCGCCGACGCGCTACTCAATGCGGTGAATCCGTCCGCCTACACCGTTCCGCGGGAAACCGAAGCGCTGGTGGCCGACCTACTCGCCTGCGGTATAGCCGAACTCGCACCGACCGGAGGCGTGCGGGCCGAACGGGGCACCCGTCGGTTCCTCGTGGGTGAGCGTCCCGATCCGACCTGGCATGTGCTGGGCAATCTGGCGGCCGATTCGATGTTCATCGCCACCAACCCCCCTGGTCTGGCGGCGGAGGCCGCCATTCTCGCCCGGCACCTGACCTAGATCGGTTCAGCGCGCGAGGAAGTCGAGCAGGGCGCGGAATTCGGCGGGTGAGAGGTAACCGTCGCCGTCGCGATCGGCGGCGGCGAGCAGGGATTCGGCGGGTTCGTCGATGCGGCCGGCACCGACGTGACGAATGAGGGATTCGAGTTCCTCGACCGAGATCTTGCCGTCGCCGTTCACGTCGAAAACCTCGAAGGCGGCGTCGGCGTCGGTGACCTCGATGCGGCCGCCGACCACGGCGGCGTCGAATTCGGCCCGGGAGACCAGGAAGTCGCCGTTGGTGTCGGCGGCGGCGACCATACGCTCGACCGCCTCCACATCCACCTCCCGGCCCAGCGCGCGAATGCCGGTGAGGATGTCCTCGACCGATACCAATCCGTCTCCGTCGCGGTCCCAGAGGTCGAAGGTATCGACCGGATGTCCACTCATAGCCACTGCCTCCCACAGTCGCCGCGACATCCCGATTCGCACGGCCGACCAAGGCACACTGTACGGATCTCGCTGGGGGGCCGCGGCGCTCGGGTCAGCCGTCGGACCCTGATACAGTGGCGCGCCGTCGATTCCTCTTCGGCCCGCCGGACCGGATCAGTCGATCAGGCCGCGCGGGCGGACCACCATTACCGAGGAGGCGCGCTTGCCCTTCTCCTCCAGCAGGGCGATCGCGGTGCCGTCCTCGGTGAGTGCGGCGTGCACACCCTTGATACCGATGGGATCCAGCCAGCGCCCGTCGCGCAGGGATTCGGCCTCCGCGGCGGTAATGGTGCGGTGCGGGAAGGCAGTGCGGATCGCTTCATCGATGCCGAGGCTGAGCAGTGGGGCATCGGATTCGGCGGCGGTCGCCAATTCGTCCAGGGTACGGGCATGTTCGAGGGTGAACGGGCCGACCCGGGTGCGGCGCAACGCGGTCAGATGTCCGCCTACGCCGAGCGCCGCGCCGAGATCACGCGCGAGGGCGCGAATGTAAGTGCCGGAGGAACATTCGACGACGACATCCAGATCGACGAACTCGCCGTCCGCGATATCGCGGCGGGCCAGGATATCGAAACGGGATACGGTGACCGGGCGGGCCGCGAGCTGCACGTCCTCACCGGCGCGATGCCGGGCGTAGGCGCGTTCGCCGTTCACCTTGATGGCGCTCACGGTGGCGGGCACCTGCTCGATATCGCCGGTGAGTTGCGCGGTCCGCGTGGTGATCTCGTCATCGGTGAGGTGCAGTGCGGCGATGGTGTCGAGGATCTCGCCCTCGGCGTCGTCGGTCGTGGTCGCCTGCCCGAGCCGGATGGTCGCGGTGTAGGCCTTGGTCGTGAGGGTCAGCAGGCCCAGCAGCTTGGTGGCGCGTTCCACCCCGAGCACGAGCACACCGGTGGCCATCGGATCGAGGGTGCCCGCATGCCCGATCTTCTTGGTGCGCAACAGCCTTCGACACTTGGCCACGACATCGTGACTGGTCCAGCCGCCGTCCTTGTCGACGATCAGCAGACCGCCGAGCACATCGCGCGCGGGCGCGGCCGATTCGGCCATCAGTCGTGCGCGATCGCGGTCAGGATCAGCCCGTCGCCGATCACCCAGCGCCCGTCGAACGAAATGAGCGGCATCCCGCCGTCGGTGGTCTGCCCCGGCACCAGCAGATCGCTGTGGAAGGTGCCCGAGCCGCCACCGTCGGAGCTCTCGTCGATGGTGAACGTGATATGCGCTTCCTCGAAGCCGAGCCAGCGCAGGGTCAGCGGAAACCACGCCTTATAGGTGGCTTCCTTGGCGCAGAACAGCAGGCGATCCAGATGCAGGTCGGAGGGCGCGGATCCCAGCCATGCCCGCTCCTGCGGCAGGCTTACCGAATCCAGCACACCCTCCGGCAGCGGTCCATGCGGCTCGGCGTCGATGCCGATGGAGCGGAACCGCAGCTTATGCGCGAGTGCCGCGGCCCGGTAGCCGTCGCAGTGCGTCAGGCTGCCGACGATCCCGCGCGGCCACAGCGGCATGCCGCGCTCCCCCTTGCCGATCGCGACCGCGGGCTCGCCGAGTTCCGCAAGTGCCTGCCGGGCGCAGTGCCTGGCACCGATGAAGTCCCGGCGCCGCTTCTCCACCGACTTGGCAATGAGATGCTCCTCCGCCGGATGTGGCTTCAGATCCTCCGGGTACTCCAGCAGCTCGGCCGACGCGACCCCGCTGGGCAGAATTTTCTCGATCATCACTGACGAGCTTAATGGCCGCGGCCGAACCCGAGTCGCCGCGGCCGGTCGGGCATGCGAGGCGATGCGCGGACCCGCCGAACGCGACTACGTGACGGGCACCGGCGCGGGTGCGGTATCGCGCGCCGGTCCCGGCAGGATCACGGCACCGACAACAGCGCCTGCGGCGAGCAGACCGGCGGCCACGAGCAAGGCGGTGGTGTAACCGTCGGCCAGGCCAGGACCCTCGGTCCGGCCGTTGACATCGGCCGCGATCGTCACCAGCACCGCCAAACCCAGCGAACCACCCAGCTGCCGTGCGCTGTTGAGCACACCCGAGGCGAGGCCGGACTGTTCCGCGGGCACGCCCGTCACGCCCGCGACCATCGCGACCACCGAGGCGCCGATGCCGATGGGACCGAACAGGCGAACGCCGACATCCTCGCCGAATTCCCCACCGCCGTGCGGATGTTGCCGCGGTGGGCGCGCATCCGCGACGACTACCGGACCAGCGCGGCGGTCACGCACCTCATCGACGGGTTGGTACGCGGAATACCCCCGGCGGACACCGAGGCCTGATCAGCCCCGGCGCCGCGCGTCATCGTTCTCGCGAGATCACACGCCGCGGCGGCGCTCGGCCTTACTGCGCATTTCGGCGGCCGCGGCCTCCATCTCCGGTGTGACCTTGAAATGACCGCCCCACTTGTTCAGCGAACCCGGCGGATAGGCCGGGGTCGGCAGAATCTGGCGCAGCAGCTGATCGGGCAGGCCGCGGCGCTGCCACTCGCGCGGGTAACCGAGCGAAACCTCCTCGAAGCGGACACCGTCGTAGAAGGAGGTGCGCGGAATGTGCAGGTGACCGTAGACCGAGCACACCACGTTGTAGCGGGTGTGCCAGTCGGCGGTCAGCGTGGTGCCGCACCACAGCGCGAACTCCGGATACCAGAGCACATCGGTGGGCTGACGAACCAGCGGGAAATGATTGATCAACACGACCGGCGTGCCCTCGGGCAATGCGTCCAGCCTGCGCTTGGTCGCCTGCACCCGGGCGTGGCACCAGGCGTCGCGGGTCAGATACGGATCCGGCGACAGCATGAATTCGTCGGTGGCCACCACATTGCGCTCACGCGCGATGGCCAGACCCTCCGCCTTGGTGGTGGCGCCCTCCGGCAGGAACGAATAGTCGTACAGCAGGAACATCGGCACCAGCGTCACCGGCGCACCGAACTCCTCCGCACCCGCACCCGCCCATACCGGGAACGGATCCTCGGGCGTCAGCACATCCAGATCCCGGCAGACCGACACCAGATAGTCGTACCTGGCGGCCCCGTGCATCTGCACCGGATCCTTCGGCGTCGTCCACAACTCGTGGTTACCCGGGACCCAGATCACCTTCGCGAACCGGCTGCGCAGCAACTCCAGCGCCCACCGGACGTCCTCGGCTTTCTCTCCCACGTCCCCGGCCACGATCAGCCAGTCCTCCGGCGAATCCGCCCGGATCTGCTCGACGATCGGCCGATTCCCCTGGTGCCCGACATGAACGTCGCTCACCGCCATCAACTTGGGTATCACCACACCCACCTTGTCACATCCGTCCCCGGCCCGGCTCGTCGACCATCGGGCCGCCGCCGACGGGCCGCGTCGGGGCAGGCCATTCCGCGATGCTTCGTATCCTCGACTGCCACCTACTCGCACCCCACACGTATCGAAGTCGAACCACCCCGGCCGCAGTCCTTCCCGGTAATCGCCCGGCCACGACTGCCCATTACGCGCGGGCGCGGCGTTGCGCCGTCCGGTTCCGGCGGACATCGACCGAATTCGCGCCAGGTGCCGCTGGCTTCGGCAGTGCCGCGTCCCGTCGGAGGGAGCGTGTCGCGTCAGCTGTCGTCCACCCCCGGGCAGTATCGGCGAGCGCGCGGGCGACCGGGTCGTGGCCTGGTGGGCGCAGAGGGAATCGCACACCTCCGCGCGCCGCTACGAACGCTCAGGCGATAGCCGCGACCGGATGGATCGTGCCCGATGGGCCGATGCGGCTAGCCGGTCCAGCGGAAACGGGCACCGGGCGCGAAACCGGATGCGATGGTGAGACTTCCGTTCGGTTCGCGGCGGCAGGAGGCGACGGCGATATGGCAGGGGCGGTCGATCTCCGGCGGAATGCGGACGCCGCCGTCGATCTCGTAGCGCATATTGGTGACCTTCCAGGAACGGGCCTGTGGGTCGTCCGGGGAGAACGGGGGCGCATCGGGGCGGACGACCACGTAGACCTCGGTGATGCCGACCGGCCAGGTGAAGACCAGCAGACCGTTGCGTTCGGCGAGTTGGGAGACGGCGGGAATTCCGCTGGGGGCCGGGTCATCCCGGGGTTCCGGAGGTCGGGTCGATTGCGGGGATATGGGCGACTGCTGCCGCGACGAGGCGGCCGACGGTTGGGCCACCGACGAATGCGGCGGAGCCACGGACGCGGTCGACTCAGCCCCTGACGACTGCGACCGACCCGCCGTCGAATGCGGCTGCGACGCGGCCGCCTGCGACTGAGCCGCCGACGCGGCCGCCGATGGATGCGGCGGAGCTAAGGATGAGGGTGACTCGGCGTCCGTCGAATACGACCGGCCCACCGTCGGAGACGGCTGGGACGTCGTTCCGTGCGACTGCGCGGTCGGGGCGGGGGCGTCAGATCGGGTGATCTCGGAGTAGCGGCCGGATACCGCCGCGGCGACCGCGTAAACCGGGGGTGCCCCAATCGGTGGTGCACCGCCGTCCTCGAGTTCGGTGGCGCGGGTGCGGCCGACGACTCGCCAGGACCCGTCGGGTTGCAGGCGTGTCACCCGATAGTCGACATTCTCGGTGGGTGAGGGCGACCAGGTGATCTCGACCGAACCGTCGCGCGTCCGGGTGACCTCGACCCGGGCGGGTGCCTCGACCGGGGTCGCGGCCAATGCCGCGGCCGCGCCCACGTGGTCGGCGCAGAGAGCTTGGGCGGCATGCAATCCGCGGGCGCGTTCGGCGGCGGGGCCGGACTGCGCGGCGGCGACGAGCCGATCCGCCTCGGCGATCGCACGCTGGGCTTCGGCGAGCAACTCGTCCAGACCGGTTTCCTGACCGGTGGGCGGCGGCACGTCGGAGGCGGTGCGCCGCAGGTGCTCCAGATGTTCGACGGCTTCGACGTAGCGTTTGGCGGCCCGCGCCGAGATGACGGTGCGCCACCGCACCGCGGCCTCGGCCAGCACTCGTTCGACCTCGTCGGCGACCGATCGGATGGGTGTCGCTCCGGTGCCGTTATCGAGTTGCCGGGCAGCGGCGACCTCCCGTGCGGCCTCCTGAGGACGGCCGTTGCGCAGGGCGGCCCGGGCTGCCTTGAGCGGCTCCTCCCAGGCCCGGGTCGCCGATTGCCGCGCGACGGGCGTTGCGGGCGACGTCGTTTCGCGACGGGGCGGGACGGGCGGCGCACTCTCGATGCG
This sequence comes from Nocardia sp. NPDC050710, assembly GCF_040654375.1. NCBI lineage: Bacteria > Bacillati > Actinomycetota > Actinomycetes > Mycobacteriales > Nocardiaceae > Nocardia > Nocardia sp. NPDC050710. Next base: position 984,302 of record NZ_JBFAHV010000001.1, read on the forward strand.
GGCGCCGAGCTGGGTTGTGAGATCGGTGAGTACCCGGATCGCCTCGGCCCGATCCAGCCCGAGTTCGATGGCCTCGTCCAGCAGGAACTGGTAGTCCTCGCCGACCAACTGATCCTCGACCAGCACCGCCGCGCGCACCTTCGGGCGCAGTTCGGCGGCGACATCCTCGATCACCGACCGCACATAATCCTGAACCTCCGGCCCGCCACCCTCGAGCAAATCCTGGACGTGCACCAGCAATTCATCCAGGACGACGCGGACCCGGCCGGGCGGCAGCTCCCGGGAGCGAGCTCGCAGCGCGTCGGCGCGCAACCGGATCTCCCCGGTATGTGTGGCGCGCGTGGGATCCAACCCGAGCAGGGCGAAAAGCGTTGGGGTGGGCGGACCTTCGAGCAGACGCTCCCATTCGCTGAGCAATTGCCGTATCTGCTTGCGGCGCTGTTCGGCGAGCACCCCACCGGGCGGGGCCGCAGGCTCCCGGTCGGCGAGGACCTTATGTCTGCGCAGCCGCGCCGCGACCTCGGCGGCGCTGAGCCCGCCCATCGCGCCGATCTCCTCCAGACCGGTGACCTTCCCAGCGGGCACCCCGCCGTACCGCTGCACCAGGCGCGAGATGGCGGTGTCGAGCATCTCGTAGCGGTCGGCATCGCGCTGCTCACGCTCCTGCCGCACCCGCATCGCCTCGGCCCGCCGGGAACTCGCGTGCAGCAGCAACTCGGAACGCAGAGCGTGATCGTCTACCAACAGACCGACCAGCACCCGGTACTTCGGGTGGTCGCGCTGGCGTTGCCAGAAGCCCCACACCTCCTCGACGCGGGCCGCCACCTCCGCATCACCCAGCGTCTCCGCCTCGTCGAGCGGAATGTCGTAGAGCTCGAACGAATCCGAGTGCTCGATACCGCCGCGGCGCTCGACGGCGGCGAGCACACGTTTGCGGTAGTCGTTCGGATCGAAGGCAAGCATGCGGCTACTCAACTGGCGCGGCGGCGCGAGCGCTGAACCTGGTCGAGTTCTCGCGCCACATCCGCCTGGGACAGGGTGGCTCCGGTCTGCGCCGAGAGTGTCAACGGCATATTCGCGTCGACGTGATGCGCCGTCACATGCAGTACGCCGTCGAAGCCCATCTCGAAGGTGACTCGCACCTCGCTGCCCGCCGGATACCCGGGCGGTATACCGCGGATGCGGCCTTCGACCAGCACCTTCGTATCCTCCGGGCGCACCGACGCGGCCTGACCCTGCTGCTCGACAATGGTCAGCTCGATCTGGTCCTGATCCTCGCGCACCGTGCCGAAGGATCGGCGCACACGCACCGGCAGGGTCTGGTTGCGATGCACCAGCCAGGAGGCCGCGAGTCCGTAGTGGGTGTCGAGCGCGAGCACACCGAAGCCGCGCGAGACAACGGTGTCGACCTCGATCTCCAGCATCCTCCGGACCAGGCCGACCGGCTGTGCGAAGGACTCCGCCACCCGGGCGATGGACTGCTCCAGATCGGCGGGCGCGGCCTCCCGCAGGGTCGAACCGTCCCGCAGCCTGCCACGAGTCACCAGGTCGGCGAGGACCAGCCGCTCCATCTCCAGCTTCTCGCCGTAGAGCGCGGCGCCGCGCGCCACCGATAGATCCGGGTCGCGCAGTTCGCCCGCGAGTCCGAGTTCCTTGCGTAGTTCGCGCTCCACCATCGGCATCCGTGAGGATCCGCCGACCAGCAGCAGCCGGTCCACCGAGGCGACGCCGCGCTCACCAGCGGCCGCCAGGCAATCCCGGGTGAGGTCGATGGTGCGGCGCATCAGCGAGGACGTCATCGATTCGAGTTCGTCGCGGGTCAGCGAGACGACCGCGCGGGCACCGTCATGCGCGACCACCACATCGGTGTGTTCCATCTCGCTGAGCTCGCGCTTGGCTTGCTCGGCGGCGAGCACCAGCATCTGTGAGCCCGCCGAATCGTCCAGCGGATCCTCGGCGTCCGGGTTCGCGGCACAGAACTGTTGCGACAGGTACAGGGCGATCCGCTCATCCCAGTCCGCGCCGCCGAGCTGATGGTCGCCCTCGACGGCGAGCACCGAGATGCGCCGATCGGCCAGTTCGATCACGGTGGCGTCGAAGGTGCCGCCGCCCAGGTCGTAGACGAGTACCGTCTCGCGCGCACCGGACGTGCCGACATCCACACTGCCGTCCAGCCTGCCGAACCCGTAGGACAGGGCGGCGGCGATCGGCTCGGACAGTACGCCCGCGACATCGAAACCCGCGTATGTGCCCGCCTGGATGGTGGCGCGACGTTCCTCGTCGCCGAAGTACGCGGGCACCGTGATCACCGCCCGCTGCACCGGGTCACCGCCGCTGAACTCGGCATCGGAGGCCAGACTCTTCAGGATCAACGCCGAAACCGCGGGCGCCGACCAGGTCTCGCCGTGCGCCGCGAACCGCCAGTCCGCATCGCCCATCCTGCGCTTCACCAACGCGCAGACGTGTTCCGGATCGAGGCGGGCCTGCCGCCGCGCACCCTCGCCGACCAGATGGTCGTACGCGGACGCGAACAGCACCACCGACGGAACCGTCGGCTCGCCGTTGATCCCTACCATGACTTCCGGACGACCGTCGGCGTCGATCCGCGCGATTGCCGAGTTCGTTGTGCCCAGGTCGATCCCGTAGACCCCCATGGGACGCGATCGTAGCAGCCATCGCCGACACCTATCCAGCCGCCGACCGGCGAATCCCGCTGACGCCCAAACCAATAGACCTGATCTCGGGCTATGGTGCGAATATGACCGAACCAGTCGCGCCGACGGGCGCGGGAATCGACCCCGCCGCACCGCACTTCGGCGAGACCCGAACCGAGCCATCGACGCAGCGGGACGGAGCGGGCACAGGCCCGAACGCGCTGCCCTCCGACGGATCCGCCACGGCGACGGCACCTCTCGGCGAGCCCGCACCCACACTGCACGATGTGCTGACGCAACTCGCGCAGACCCGAGCCCAGCTGATGGAGCGGGTCGAGGACCTGTCCCGGGTGATCGCCCGCCAGGCCGCCACCATCGAACGCCTCACCGACGACGCCAAGGCCCGCGACCGACGCGAACGCCAGGGCGCCGATCTCCCGCTCGTCACCGAACTCTTCGCATTGCACGGCGATACGACCGCCTGCGCCGCCACCGCCGAATCCGATCGCGAACGCTCGGCCTTCGAAGCCGTCGCCACCCGAATCGAACGCCTCCTCGTCGGCCGCGGCGGCACCCTCGTCGCCCCCGCCCCCGACACCCCCTTCGACGCCCTCACCATGGAGGCCGCCGACGTCGCCCCCACCGACAATCCCGACGCCGACCGCACCGTCGCGGCACTGGTCCAGCCCGGACTCGGCATCCCCGGCCGCTCCGTGCGCCCGGCCCGAGTGGTGGTCCACCGGTTCCAGCCGACCACGTAGCTCTCGGACCACCGCGCATCGGCGAAGCGCCCGGTCCGCTAGACGCTGCCCACCGGAATATCGGCGCCGACGCGGGCCCAGCGACCCGACCGAGCGCGCCGAACGACCGCGACCGAGCGCAGGACCATGAAAGCGACCAGCCCGGACCAGATTCCGGCGATACCCCAATCCAATGCGAGGGAAAGCCAGATGGCGGGCAGAAAACCGAGCAGGGCGGCGCCGAGGGTGGCGGTGCGCAGGAAGGCCGCGTCGCCCGCACCGAGCAGCACCCCGTCGAGCGCGAAGACAATGCCCGCGACGGGGATCAGGCCGACGAAGAACCACCAGGCGACGTGGGTGCGGTCCAGCACCGCGGGATCGTCGGTGAACAGTTTCGGGATAACGCTGTAGCCCGCCGCGAAGCAGGCGGCCAGCAGCAGCGAGAACACCTCGGACCAGAGTGTGATCCGGCGCGCCAGCCCGCGGGCCCCGCGCGCGCTGCCCGCACCGAGTGCGGATCCGACCAGCGTCTGCGCCGCGATGGCCAGCGAATCCAGCGTCAGCGCGAGGAAGTTCCACAGTTGCAGCACCAACTGGTGAGCGGCGACGGAGGCGGCCCCGAACCGCGAGGCCACGGCCGCCGCCGAGACGAAACAGGCCTGGAAGGCCAGGCTGCGAAGGATCAGGTCGCGGCCGAGCACCAGCTGTGCCCGGATCACCGCCCAATGCGGAGCCGGCGAAACCCGTTCCCGCATCAGCGCGTAGAGAAACAGTGCGGCCGTCAGCAGCTGCCCCACCACATTCGCCACCGCCGAACCGGGCAGCTCCATCCGCGGCGCGCCCAGCAATCCGTGCACCAGCACCGGGCAGAGCACCCCCGAAACCGATAGCCCGGCAGCAACATAGATGAGTGGCCGCCGAGTCTCCTGTACCCCGCGCAGCCAACCGTTGCCCGCCATCGACATCAGGATCAGGGGCACCCCGAACAGGGCGATCCGCACCCAGTCCAGCGCTGCCGCCGCGATATTCCCGCCACCGGCGATCGCATTCGTCACCGGCACCGCGAACGCCTGGACCACCCCGAGAATCAGTAGCCCCACCCCGACCGCGATCCAGGTCGCCTGCACACCTTCGGCCACCGCCCCGCGCGCATCCCCCGCCCCGTGCCGCCGCGCCGCCCGCGCCGTCGTGCCGTAGGACAGGAACGTCAGCTGTGAACTCACCTGCGCCAGAATCAACCCGCCGACCGCCAATCCGGCCAATGCCAGCGCGCCGAGCCGCCCGATCACCGCCATATCGAACAAGAGATAGATCGGCTCCGCGACCAGCACACCCAAGGTGGGCAGCGCCAGTCCGAGAATCCGCCGCGGACCCGCCGTCGCCGCACCCTCGCCCGGCGTCGCCGCATCGCCCACCACCGGACTATCCGACACCACAGCGCGACTCGACACCCCGGCCCCACCCGACACCACCGCATCACCTGACACCACCGCGCCACCCGACACCATGGTGGTCATCATTCCGGCGGCCTCCGCGCCCGCGGTCGTCTCGGCATCCTCGCGGCCCCGCTGCTTCATGCGGGCCTCGCCACGAATGCGGTAAGGGCGCGCCCGGGACCGAGTGCCGGAATGCACTTCGAATCCACCGCCTGGCCCCGCACGAAAACCCTCCCGCCGCCGGACTCCTCGAACCACCCTGCCACAACAGACCACCGTCCACGGCGATCCGCCGGCACGCTATCGACCCGAACGAGCCGGCGGCGTCGCCCGGCACACCGATGACCGCGGGTACCCGGCGCAGTCACAGCGCGGATCCAATTCCGTTGGGCAGCACGGCGACAGCGTTCAGCCGAGTTCGGACAGTAGCGCCGCGACCACATCTTCGGGCCGACCGTGCGTGGTGTATCCCGCCGCGAACCGATGCCCGCCGCCGCCCAGCGCGGTGGCGACCTCGGCGACGTCGACTCCGTCCTGCGCCCCCGGACCGCTGTCGCGCGAGCGCAGCGAGACCGTCCATCGGCCGTCGACACTGCGGGATTCCTTGAATACCGCGGCGATTCCCGCCTCCGCTGTGGTGCGAATGATGTCGATGACGCTCTCGACCTCCTCCGAATGCACCCCCGCCACATCGTCGCGCCGCACGAACGCATAGGCCAGTCCGATACCGCCGCGCGCGCCGGGCTCCAAGCGTGCCGAACCCAATACCCGCGACAGCATCGGCAGCCAGTCGAACGGATGGGTGTCGAGCAGGGTGCGGGCGATCTCGGCGCCGTCGATTCCGGTGTCGAGCAACCGTTCCGCCAGCCGGTGGGTACCCGGCCGCACCCACCGGAACGACCCGGTATCGGTGACCAGTCCGGCGTACAGGCAGTGCGCCACTTCGGGATCGATCGGCACACCCCACGCGTCGAAGAGCCGCGCCAGCAGGCTGGTGGTCGATTCCGCGCCCGCGTCGACCACATTGATCATGCCGAAGCAGGTGTTGGAGCGGTGATGGTCGATCACCAATGTCGTTGTGGCGCCCGCCAATCGGTCGGCGAGCGCGCCGAGGCGGCCCGCACTGCCGCAGTCGACCGCGACGAGTAGATCCACCTCGCGTGGCACCTCGGCGGGCCGCACCAGATGCTGTACACCCGGCAGCGAACGCATCGAGATCGGCAGATCGGCGGGCTCGTCGAACGACACCCACACCGGAACCCCGCGCCGATGCAATACCAGCGCCAACGCGAGCCCACTGCCGACGGTGTCGGCATCCGGCTGCACGTGACACAGGATGGTCACCGAGCGGGCAGCCGTGAGTGCCGCTACGGCCGCGTCGAAGTCGACCGGGTTACCACTCGTTGTCATCCGCGCCGCAGTCTCTTTGTAGTTCTTTCTCAGGACTCGTCGTCGTCGCGCTCGACCTTGTACGGGTCGGCATCACCGGCATGGGTCGCGTTGGCCGCCACCTTCGCCACCGCGTCGTCGGCGGCCCTGGCGCGCGCCAGCAGCTCCTCCATCTCGCGGGCGGCATCGGGCACCTTGTCCAGCACGAACGCCAGCGTCGGGGTGAACTTCACACCGGTCCCCGCACCCACCTTGGAGCGCAGCACACCCTTGGCCTTTTCCAGACCTGCGGCCGCTGCCGCGTAATCCGGTTCGGCGTCCAAGGTTTCCCCCATGACCGTGTAGTACACCGTCGCCTCGCGTAGATCACCGGTGACCTTCGCGTCGGTGACCGTCACGAAACGCAGCCGCGGATCCTTGATCTCGTATTCGATCGCGGTCGCCACGATCGAGGAAATCCGCTTGGCGAGTCGGCGTGCCCTGGCTTGATCCACCATGGCCGTTTCCTCCTCACTCTCACTATGAAAAAAGTTCAGTCCTCGGGTCCGAAGATCCGGCGGCGTACTGCCAGCAACTGTAACTCCGGACGCGCCGCGACGTGACGTTCACATCTGTCGAGCACCTCGGTCAGATGCCCCATTCCGGGACTGACCATGGCTACCCCCAGCAACGAGCGGCGATACAGATCATGTTCCCCACCCTCGGCGGCACTCACCCCGAAGCGCTGCAATTCGGCCAGCACCGGCCGGATCACGGAGCGCTTCTCCTTGAGCGAATGCACGTCTCCGAGCAGGATGTCGAATTCGAGTGCACCCAGGTACACGGACACCTCTTCAGTGTTGAATTGCGATGGGAGCGGGCCCCGCACGGTCGCGCAGGCTATCGCCTCCGTGCCCGACGCCCCCGCCATGCGCCGGACCAGATCGGACGCCGCGCCCCCCGAATCGGGGGGCGCGGCGTTCCGGCCATCGATCAGTCGCGCGGCTTCTCGCGCAACTCGTACGCCTCGATGATGTCGCCTTCCTTGATATCGCTGTAGGTCACGGTCATACCGCACTCGAAACCTTCGCGAACCTCGACGGCGTCGTCCTTCTCCCGCTTCAGCGAGGAGATGGACATCGTCTCGGCGATCACCACATTGTCGCGGAGCAAACGCGCCTTGGCGTTGCGCTTCACGCTGCCCGAGGTAACCATGCAACCGGCGATATTGCCGACCTTCGACGAACGGAAGATGGCCCGGATCTCGGCGCGACCCAGCTCGACCTCTTCGTAGATCGGCTTGAGCATGCCCTTGAGGGCCTTCTCGATCTCGTCGATGGCCTGGTAGATCACCGAGTAGTACCGGATATCCACGCCTTCGCGGTTGGCCAGTTCGGTCGCCTTGCCCTCGGCCCGGACGTTGAACCCGATGATGATCGCGTTCGACGCCGACGCCAGGTTGACGTTGGTCTCGGTGACACCACCGACACCGCGGTCGATCACCCGCAGCCGCACCTCGTCGTCGATCTCGATACCCATGAGGGCCTCTTCGAGGGCCTCGACGGTACCGGAGTTGTCGCCCTTGAGGATCAGGTTCAGCTCCGAAGTCTCCTTCAGCGCGGCATCCAGATCTTCCAGGCTGATCCGCTTGCGGCTACGCGCGGCCAGGGCATTGCGCTTGCGCGCATTGCGCCGGTCGGCGATCTGGCGAGCGATCCGGTCCTCGTCGACGACGAGCAGGTTGTCACCGGCGCCGGGCACCGATGTGAAACCGATGACCTGGACGGGCCGCGACGGCAGGGCCGCGTCGACGTCGTCACCGTGCTCGTCCACCATGCGGCGCACACGACCGTAGGCATCGCCCGCGACGATCGAGTCGCCGACGCGCAGCGTGCCGCGCTGCACCAGCACCGTGGCCACCGGACCACGGCCGCGGTCGAGGTGCGCCTCGATGGCGACACCCTGCGCGTCCATATCCGGGTTGGCCCGCAGGTCCAGCGCCGCGTCCGCGGTCAGCAGCACCGCCTCGAGCAGCTGCTCGATATTGGTGCCCTGCTTGGCGGAGATGTCGACGAACATGGTGTCGCCACCGTATTCCTCGGCCACCAGGTTGTATTCGGTCAGCTGCTGCCGGATCTTGTCCGGGTTCGCGCCTTCCTTGTCGATCTTGTTGACCGCCACGACGATCGGCACGTCGGCCGCCTGCGCGTGGTTGATCGCCTCCACCGTCTGCGGCATGACGCCGTCGTCGGCGGCGACCACCAGGATCGCGATATCGGTGGCCTTCGCACCACGGGCACGCATGGCGGTGAACGCCTCGTGACCCGGGGTGTCGATGAAGGTGATGAGCCGGTCGGTGTCGCCCAGGTGGGTGAGCACCTGGTAGGCGCCGATGTGCTGGGTGATGCCGCCGGCCTCGCCCTCACGGACGTTGGCCTTACGGATGGTGTCCAGCAGTCGGGTCTTACCGTGGTCGACGTGACCCATGACGGTCACCACCGGCGGCCGCTGCTCGAGATCCTCTTCGCCGCCCTCGTCCTCACCGTAGGTCAGGTCGAACGATTCCAGCAGCTCGCGGTCCTCGTCCTCGGGGCTGACCACGTGCACGACGTAGTTCATCTCGCTGCCGAGCAGCTCGAGGGTCTCGTCGTTCACCGACTGGGTCGCGGTGACCATCTCACCGAGGTTGAACAGGGCCTGCACCAAGGCAGCCGGGTTCGCGTCGATCTTCTCCGCGAAGTCCGACAGCGAGGCGCCGCGGGCGAGCCGGATGATCTCGCCGTTGCCGCGCGGCAGCCGCACGCCGCCGACGGCGGGCGCCTGCATGCTCTCGTACTCGGCGCGCTTCGCCCGCTTCGACTTGCGGCCACGACGCGGCGCACCACCGGGGCGACCGAACGCACCGGCCGCACCACCGCGACCACCGGGGCCACCCGGACGACCGCCGCCACCGGGGCGACCACGGAAGCCGCCCGCCGCGGGAGCACCCGCACCGGCACCGGCACCGGGCGCACCCGTGCCGCCACCGCCACCGCCGCGGTAGCCACCGCCACCGCCGCCGGGACGACCGGCGCCACCGGGACCGCCACCGGGACGACCCGGACGACCCGCACCGGCACCGCCGCCCGGACCCGGACGCGCCGAACGCTGCGGCATGGCACCGGGATTCGGACGCGGCGGCATCGAGCCGGGGCTCGGCCGCGGACCACCCGGACGGGGGCCGCCGCCTTGAGCTGCGGCCGGACGCGGACCACCCGGGCCCTGGCCGGGACGCGGACCACCCTGCGCCGGACCCGGACGCGGACCGCCCTGGGCCGGACCCGGACGCGGACCACCCTGGCCGGGAGCCGGACGCGGCGCGCGCTCACGCTCGGGAGCGGGCGCCGAGGAATAGGGGTTGTTGCCGACCCGCGGGGTCTTGGGGCCGGGCTTCGGACCACCCGGACGCGGACCACCCTGCGCCGGAGCGCCGGGACGCTGCTGCTGGCCGGGACGCGGCGCACCCGGGGTCGGGCGCGGACCGGTCGGGGCCGGAGCGGCCTTGGCGACCGGAGCCGATTCCTGAGCGGGCGCGGGGGCCGGAGTCACCGGGCCCGGCTTCACGACCGGTCCGGGGCGCACGCCCTCGGACGGACGGGAAGGAGCCGGAGCCGGGGTCGACGCGACGACCGGGGTCGCCGGAGCGGCCGCGGCCGGGGCGGCGGGCTGCGCCGGAGCCGGGGTACGGGGACCGGGGCGCGGACCCCCCGCAGCGGGCTTCGCGGCCGGACGGGCCTGCGAAGCGGGACCGGGGCGCGCCCCGGTCTTGGAGTCTGCCGGCGCGGACTTCGCCGCCAGCGACTCACGCAGCCGACGTGCGACGGGTGCTTCCACCGTCGAGGACGCCGACTTCACGAACTCGCCCTGCTCCTTGAGCTTCGCGAGTAGTTCTTTGCTCGTGACACCGAGTTCTTTGGCCAACTCGTGCACGCGGGCCTTGCCTGCCACTGCTCTCCTCACTGAGAGGTCGAGCAGCTCCGCCGGTTCAGGGGACGGCGGCCCGCACGACCTCGGGTTATCTCCGATGGACGTTCATCGTTGGTACTTCACGGTGTGCTCATGAGTGCTCGTGCCTGTTCTCGAGGTAATGCTCCAGGGCTGAGATATCCAGATGTCCGGACACTCGTAGTGCTCTGCCGAATGCTCGGCGTCGTTCTGCGGTGCTCAGACAAGACGAAAGGGGGTGCAACCAGGCACCCCTCCCGGGAAGTCTGCGCCGCGGATCGGGAACGATCGCGACGATACGGGATCCGTCACCGGAATCCCGATCTTGCGCCACGATCCGCAACAGATCGACGGCCAACTCGCGCTTCCGGCACCCGATACATGTCCGCACCGGAGCCGACGGGCGCTGGGGCGCCGGGTCTTGCTCGATGGTGCTTTCCTGCCGGGAAACCGAAGGCTCGCGCTGAACCTGTGACCACTCTACCGCTGTCCCGCCCGGAACACCGAACCCCGCCCCCGCGGAAGTTACCAACATGTCATCCCGGCTGCTCGATTCCCGATTCGCCCGATCCGGTTCACGGCTCGCCGGACCGACCGAAGCGCGCCGTGGCGCGCCGCCCTCCGTCAACTTCGGTGCGCCTCCGTCCGCACGCTGCCGCCCATGTCAGGGGCGGCATCGCTACGGATATCGATGCGCCAGCCCGTGAGCCGGGCCGCCAGACGGGCGTTCTGACCCTCCTTGCCGATCGCCAGCGACAGCTGGAAATCCGGGACAACGACCCGGGCCGCGCGCGCCTCGGCGTCGACAATAGTGACCGAGACCACCTTCGACGGGGACAGTGCGTTGCCGACGAAGGTAGCCGGATCCTCGGCGAAATCGATGATGTCGATCTTCTCGCCCGCCAGCTCGCTCATCACATTGCGCACCCGCTGACCCATCGGGCCGATACACGCGCCCTTGGCGTTGACGCCGGGCACCGTGGAGCGCACCGCGATCTTGGAGCGGTGCCCGGCCTCGCGGGCCACCGCCACGATCTCCACCGAACCGTCCGCGATCTCCGGAACCTCCAGCGCGAACAACCGGCGAACCAGGTTCGGGTGGGTCCGCGACAGGGTGATCTGCGGGCCACGCGGGCCACGCGAGACGCCGACCACGTAGCACTTGATGCGGTCGCCGTGTTCGTAGGTCTCGCCGGGCACCTGCTCGGCGGGCGGAATCAGGCCCTCCGCACCGTGTAACTCGCTACCGATGCGCACCACCACGGTGCCGCGCGCGTTGGCGCGGGCATCGCGCTGGACCACACCGCCGACGATGTCGCCCTCGTGCGTGGAGAACTCGCCGAAGGACTTCTCGTTCTCGGCGTCGCGCAGCCGCTGCAGCACCACCTGGCGCGCCGTGGTCGCGGCGATCCGGCCGAATCCCTCCGGGGTGTCGTCCCATTCGGAGATGACGTTGCCGTCGGCGTCGAGCTCACGCGCCATCACCCGGACCACGCCGGTCTTCTGATTGATATCGATACGCGCATTGGGCTGGTGGCCCTCGGTATGGCGGTACGCGGTGAGCAGCGCCGACTCGATCGCGGAGATCACCGTCTCGATCGAGATCCCCTTGTCGGCGACAATCGCGCGCAGGGCTTCGATTTCGATGTTCATTCCACGATCCCTTCGGTCGGCGAATCGGACGCTGTTACGGATACTGCATGGGTATTTCCTTGGACATCTTCGGCATCCTGTCCCGGTACGGGCCTGCCGGGCACGACTCCGCCCGCGAGTTCCATTTCCCGCGCGCCGGGCGGGTTGAACTCGACCTGCACCACTGCCTCGGCGATATCGGCCAGCGGGACCGGTACCCGGTGCGGTTTCTGTTTACCGCCGAGCACCAGCGCCACCGAATCCTCGTCCAGCGCGCCGACCCGGGCCTCGAATCGCGTCGATCCACCCGGATCCGGTGGTTCCGCTCCGGGGCGCAGGGTTATCCGAACCTTGCGACCCTGGGCGCGGCGCCAGTGGCGGGCGGCGGTGAGCGGACGGCCGATGCCCGGGGTGGAGACCTCGAGCAGATACGGCGTCTCGCCGAAATCACCGGCCTCGTCGAGCACCTCCGAGAGTTCGTGGCTCAACGTGGCGATGGTGTCCAGATCGGAGGTGCCGTCGCTGTCGACGGTCACTTTCACTCGGGCCTGCGCATCCGCATGCTTACCTGCCGTCGAGATCTCGACGCCCTCGAGATCGAATCCTCGGCGTTCGACGAGTCCAGCAACTAGCTGGCTCACCCTTTCCTCGGTCGGCATCGGCATGGTGGGGCGGCTCCTGGTTCAGTTGTGACGCGGCTGGTCTTTTCGGGCGACCTGCAAGCAGGCGCTAGCGGTAAATTTCTGTACCGAAGGTCTAGCGTAACGCGCCACGAGAGTGTAAAGGACCAGCGGCCATAGGCAAGTTTGCTGGGTATGCCCGCTGCGGTCGGCGCTCCGAGGACCGGTCCGCGCCCCGGTCGGAGCCGCCCCGCGAATCTGGCACGATGGTCCCGTGCCCATCCGCCCCCTTGCCCCGCCGCGCGCCGGGTGCACCTCCGGCAGTTCCACCGACCGGCCCGATCCCGGCGTCTCGGCCGATATCCGTCGCCCGGCCGACCGCGGGGCGCGGCGTGGTCTGGACCGGCGCACCGCATTTCGGCTCGCGGGCAGCGGCGTGGTGGGCGCCTTCGCACTCGGTGCGGCGGTGGGCTGCGCCGAGGAACCGATCTACCTGCCCGATCCGCTTGCCGCGCAAGAGGTTCTGGCGCGCGCCGACGCCGCGGCCGCGAGCGCGGCGATCGCGCTGGCGCCGCAGCGACAGTCCGCGCTGAACGCGATCGCGGCACAGCGCACCGAACACGCGGACGCGCTGCGCGCCGAGATGAATCGGGTGATCGGGGTCTACGGCGACGGAACCACCCCGGTGCACCGCACCGCCCAGGTGAACCCGCCGCGCTCCGGTTCGGCCGCCTCCCCCGCCGCCGATCCAGCGGCGCCGCCCACCGCACCACCGACCGTCGAACAGCTGCGCGACCAGCTCACCCGATCCCAGCTGTCCGCCGCCGATGTGGCCCGCACCCAGTTCGGTTACCGGGCCGGGCTGCTGGCCTCCATCAGCGCGGCCTGCGCGACCCAGGCGGGAGTATTGCTGGCATGACCGACGCCGAACGTCAGGCGCTGCTCGACGCATTGAATGCCGAGTACGCCGCGGTGTACGCCTACGGTGTGATCGCCGCCTACGCCGCTCCCGAGCGCACGCGCCTGGTCGCCCAGCACACGGCCGCGCACCGCGCCCGCCGCGATGCCACGATCGAAGCGCTGTCGGCCGCCGAGATCACCGTGCCCGCCCCGGACGCCGCCTACACCACCCCGTTCCCGGTGGACGATCCCATCCCGGCCGCCGAACTGGCCGTCACCGTGGAAAACGACACCGCCGTCGCCTGGCGCGCGGTGGTCGAGCGCGCCGAAACCGAACCCCTCCGGCGCCTCGGCATCGACGCCCTCACCGAAAGCGCACTGCGCCAAGCGACCTGGCAGACGATCCTCGGAGCGAACCCGCCGACGATCGCATTCCCCGGCCGTACCTGACCCGCGCGGCGGGGCATCCCGCCGCGCGAACCGCCTGCCATCCCCGGCGTCCTCCGCACCGAATAGCTCTTCGTTATCGCACCGCCGCCCAATGGGATTGCCGGAGGACAGAATTCATGACCCGTTCCACTCGCCGCACGTGCATTCTGCTCGTCATCGTCCTGGCCGCCGTGTCGGCGTTCCTCACCGCCGGGTCCGCATCGGGCGAGGTGCGCGACACCGAGGCGGACACCTGCGGATCGCCAACCGGCGAACCCGATTCCGCCGATCTGGTCGTCGACCTGTACCTGGTCTGACCCGCGCGGCGTCCCTGCCCCGACGCCGGGCGGGCGGCAGGACGCGAACGGCCGGTTCCGGAAGAGATCCGGGACCGGCCGTTCGGATGTGGTGAGTTACGGACGCATCTCGTAGGCGCCGTCGTAGGACGCCACCTGTGCCCACACGCGATCGAAACGCTCCCGGTCGGCGATGGGGGTGCGCAGCGCGCCGATCGCCCATTCCTGCTGAGCCGCGCTGGCCGACGGCTTGCCGTACAGCGCGGTGGCGTAGCCGTTGAAGTCGCGGACCTGGAAGTCGAAGATCTGATCCAGTACGTCGCGGTCCAGGCCGGTGATCGCGGCCTGCTCCAGCACCAACTGGCCGTAGACCACCAGGGAGAACAGGTGGCCGATGGTCAGCATGAAGTCCAGATCCTTCTGCTGGGCCTCATCCGGGGCGGCGGTCATCAACAGCGTGCGCAGCGCCTGGGCCTGCTCGTAGAAGCGGGCCACGTTCGGGACGTCGGTGTGCTTGTCGTACACCGGGGTCCAGTCTGCGAACTGCACCTTGCCCGCGCCGCGGGCCGGGCCCTGACGCCAGAAGAACTCGTCGTCGGCCGCGTCCTGGCGGGTGCCGACCTCCGGGTAGTCCTTCGGGTTGAACAGGTAGTTCGGCATGAACTTCAGGATCTGGCCGACGTTCACGTGCACGGTGCCCTCCAACCGGGGCAGCGTGTTGATCAGCCGGGCGACCTCGTTGAAGTAGGTGTTCTTCTCGAAGCCCTTGGCCGCCAGCACATCCAGCAGCAGGGTCATGACGATCTCGCCCTCGGAGGTCACCTTCGACTTCGTCATCGGGTTGAACAGCAGGTAGCGGCGATCCTCGAGGCTCGCGCTGCGGAAGTAGTCCACGGCACGGTCGCTGAACAGCTTCATCGCGACGATGCGGCTGTAGGCGTCGACGAAATTGCCACGCACATGCGGGAATCGGGTCACCGGGTTGCCGTACAGGATCCGGTTGTTGGCGTGCGTAATGGCCTCGTAGAACGAATGCTCCACCATGCCGATGCCGCCGTGGCACAGGTTGAACTTGCCGACATTGACGGTGTTCAGCGCCGCGGAGAAGGCCTCGGGGCCGGTGTGCAGGATGTCCTCGGCGCGCACCGGGTAGTTGTCGAGCCGGAAGTTGCTCACAAACATCTGGCCGTGCACCACATTGTCGATGAGCTCGTAATTCTGGTGCCTGCTGTCCGCGGCGAACCACACGTAGCCGTCGGCGCCCTCGATATCGGCGCGACGCGAGAACACCGAAACCATGCTCGCCACATTGCCGTTGCCGATGTAGTACTTCTCGCCGTTGGCGCGGAACAGGATTCCGGCCTCGGCGTCGGCGCTACCCGGTTCGGTTGGGGTGAGCACCAGGTCGGTGTTGTAGATATCGGCGCCGTGCGACTGCTCGGACAGGCCGAACGCCATCACCTGGCCGTCGGCCAGATCCGCCGCCGCCTGCTTCTTGGCCGCTTCGTTCTTGCTCTGCCAGATCGGGCCGAGGCCGAGGATGGTGACCTGTTCGGCGTACCAGTACGCCAGTCCGTAGAACCCGAAGATCTCCGACAGCGCCGCATTGCGCGCGGCGTCCCAGCGCCGGTTGGGATCGCCGTCGGCGTAGGCGGCGGGGGTCAGGAACGTCGCGAACAGCTTTTCCTTCTTGACGAAGTCCAGGAACTCCGCCACCCACAGCGCGTCCTGGTCATCGGCCAGCAACTGCGCCTTGCCCTTCGACTCGAACCACTCGATGGTGGCCTTCAGCAGCCGCCGGGTCTCCGCGTCGAACTGCTGCGGGTCATAGGTGGCCGGGTTGAACAACAATGCGTCGGTGCTTGTCATGCGGGTTAACTTACCAGCGGGTAATGGCACGTGGCGCGGGGTACACCCAATAAGTAACCAGCAAATTCAGCCTACGGAGCCGTAGGTAGAACACGATTCACCCACCCTCTCACCCGCGCCGCGGTCTGGGACCGGACACACGGTCGTTACGACTGCGCCAATCGCTCGTCGACCCACACCACAATGCCGACGCCGGACCACCGCTGCGCGTCGCCCGGGACGGACGGCGACACTCACTCGCCGGGTACCGAACCGCCGGGGGCCCGACTTCGGATATCACCCGATCTCTCGATGTGGTCGATGAAGCGACGCAGGATCGGCCATGGCACGCTGCCCTCACCGAAATGCACGTCGGCCAGCGCGGCATCCACCGGGACGAACGGCCCGTCCAGAGGGGAAGCGTCGGGTATGCGGATGTTCAAGTAGGCGACCGAGCCGATCGAGTCGGCCAACTCGATCAGCTCGTAACTCCATGCATCGTCGGGCAGGCTGTAGGACGAAATCACCTCGAACAGCCTGTTGCCGTGTCGCCATACCTCCACCATCGCAGGGTGCCGGATTCCCGCGGCCGCGACAACCGGCACCACCTGCGCATGAGAACGGCCTCCGGTTCGGGTGAACCGGAGGCCGCGTATTCGGAGCCGTCAGCGTGTCAGGCGCGAAGCTTCGCGATGACGGTTTCGACGGCGGTATCGGCCGGGATTTCCTCGGCCTCGCCGGTGAAGCGGTTGCGCAGTTCGACCTTGCCTTCGGCCCAGCCGCGACCGATGACGAGAACCCACGGCATGCCGAGGAGTTCGGCGTCCTTGAACTTCACACCCGGCGAGGCGGTGCGGTCGTCGAAGAGGACGTCGAGGCCCTGGGCATCGAGGCCCGCGACGACCTGTTCGGCGCCGGCCCGGGCGGCCTCGTCCTTGTTCGCGATGACGACGTGTACGTCGAACGGGGCGACCTCGGCCGGCCAGCGCAGGCCCTTGTCGTCGTGCTGCTGTTCGGCGATCACCGCGACCATGCGGGAGACGCCGATACCGTAGGACCCCATGATCAGGCGGACCGGCTTGCCGTTCTCACCGAGCACGTCGACCTCGAAGGCGTCGGTGTACTTGTAACCGAGCTGGAAGATATGGCCGATCTCGATACCGCGCGCGGAGACCAGGGTGCCGTGGCCGTCCGGCGAGGGGTCGCCATCGCGGATCACGGCGGCCTCGATGGTGCCGTCCGGGGTGAAGTCACGCCCGGCGACGAGGCCGACGACATGCTTGCCCTGGACGTCCGCACCGGTGATCCAGCTGGTTCCGGTACCGACGCGCGGATCGACCAGGTAACGAACACCGTTGTCCTGCAGCGCCTTCGGACCGATGTAACCCTTCACCAGGAATGGGTTGGCGGCGAAATCGGCCTCGGTGAGCAACTCCACCTCGGCGGGTTCGACCGACGCGCCGAGCCGCTTGTCGTCGACGTCGCGATCACCGGGAATGCCGATGCCGAGAATCTCGGTTTTGCCGTCCGGGTGCCGCAGCTTCACCATGACGTTCTTCAGGGTGTCGGCCGCGGTGACCGGGCGGTCGTAGACACCCGCCGCATTGGCCCAGTCGACCAGCGTCGCGATGGTCGGGGTGTCCGGGGTGTCGTGTACGACGGCCGCGGGCAGACCCTCGATCGGCAGCGGTGCGGGCGCGGGGGTGACCACGGCCTCGACATTCGCCGCGTACCCGGATTCGACGGAGCGCACGTAGGTGTCCTCACCGACCGGGCTCTCCGCCAGGAATTCCTCGGACGCGCTGCCGCCCATCGCGCCGGAAGTGGCGGCGACGATGACGTACCGGACGCCGAGACGCTCGAAGATGCGCTGGTAGGCGTCGCGGTGCGCCCGGTAGCTGTTCTCCAGGCCCGCCTCGTCCAGATCGAAGGAGTACGAGTCCTTCATGATGAACTCGCGACCACGCAGGATGCCCGCGCGCGGACGCTCCTCATCGCGGTACTTGGTCTGGATCTGGTAGAGCGTGACCGGCAGATCCTTGTACGAGTTGTATTCACCCTTCACGGTGAGCGCGAACAACTCCTCGTGGGTGGGGCCGAGCAGATAGTCGGCCTTCTTGCGGTCCTGCAACCGGAACAGACCGTCGCCGTATTCGGTCCAGCGGTTGGTGGTCTCGTACGGTTCGCGCGGCAGCAGCGCGGGCAGCGAAATCTCCTGGCCGCCCATGGCGTCCATTTCTTCCCGGACGATGTCCTCCACCCGACGCAGCACACGCAGGCCCAGCGGCAGCCACGAGTAGACACCCGGGGCGACGCGGCGCACGTATCCGGCGCGGACGAGCAGTTTGTGGCTGGGCACCTCGGCGTCGGCGGGATCGTCGCGCAGGGTTCGCAGGAACAGGCGTGAGAGGCGGGTGATCACGGGTGCTCAGCGTAGTCGCTGGCCACGGGGTGTCTGCAAGGCATTAGCCTTATCCGGCATGAGCGGGTGCTCTTACGCGGTTACGCAAGCTACCGCCTCCGAGCCCTGACCGCTCGCGCCGGTACCGTTACCGCTCGTGCTGGTCCTGCTGCCTCCCTCCGAAACCAAGTCCGACGGCGGTGCCGACGCGCCCCTGGAGCTGTCGGATCTCGCGATGCCGCAGCTCACCGCGGTGCGCGACAAACTCGTCACCGAGCTGATCCAGCTCGCCGCCGATCCGGATGCCTCGCGTACGGCGCTCGGCCTTGGTAAGGGGGCTGACGCCGAGGTCGCCCGCAATGCCGCGCTGCGCACTTCCCCCACCCGGCCCGCGCTGGAGCGCTATACCGGCGTGCTCTACGACGCGCTCGACGCGAAAGCCTTCACCAAGGTGCAGCGGGAGAAGGCGTTCGCCCGCCTCGGCATCGGATCCGCGCTGTTCGGCGCGGTCCGCGCGGGCGACCACATCCCCGCCTACCGTCTGTCCGGCGGCTCCAAACTCCCCGGCCTGCCGACCCTTTCGGCTCTCTGGCGCGACCACCTGTCCGACGCCCTGCTCGCGGAGGCCGCGGGTGAACTCGTCGTCGATCTGCGTTCCGGCACCTACCAGCAGCTCGGTCGCGTCCCCGGCGCCATCACCGCGAATGTGCTCACCGAGCACGCCGACGGCACCCGCACCGTGGTGAGCCATTTCAACAAACATCACAAGGGCCTGCTGGCCCGCGCCCTCGTCCTCACCCGAGCCGACCCGACCGATATCCGCGCCGTCGCCCGCGTCGCCACCAAAGCGGGTCTCCGCACCGAAATCGCCTCGCCCACCGAACTGCTCGTCCTCACCTGAGCCGCCGCAGGTATCGCGGCCGCTCCGCACACCGCTACCGCGCGGCGAGCTGGTCCAGTTCCCGGGCCAGGTTCGCCCGAGCGGCCGATTCGTAGCGGGCGCGGGCCGTGGGGGTGTGGAAGAGCCGGTCCTGGCCGGCGAGTCCGCGCAGGACGGCGGTGCGACCGGCACGGAACAGTTCGTCGGGCACATGCCGGTATTCGGCGCGCACGGCCGCGACGTAGGCGGCATAGCCGGGGCCATCGGCGGCCAGCACCGCGAGGTCGGCATCGCACAACACACCGCCGTTGTGGTCGTCGGGCTCCGGGTCGTGACCCGCGGTGAGTCGCACCAACCGACCCACCTCGCGCACGAGTTCCGGTGCGGCCCCGAGTGATTCGAGCACCGACTCGGCCAGCTCCGCGCTGCGCTCCTCGTTGTCGGCGCGATCGACGGCGTAGATGGCGTCGTGGAAGAAGGCCGCGTACCGCACCGCCTCGATATCGTCGGCGTCACCCGCGAGGTCGTCGATGACCGCCGACATCGCGGCCAGATGGTCCACGGTGTGGTAGCGCCGATGCTGTTGCGCGTATCGGCCGACCAGTTCGACCCCCACGGACCGCGCGGCTTCCCCGGCCAGCGCCGTCCAACGCTCGTGCAGATCCTTCTCGACGGCGGTGTACATGGCCTCAGTCTCCGCAATCTCCCCGTCGCGGACAACGGAACTCGGGTGTGATCCGCGCGGCAGATCCGGCGACCGCCGCCGCCCCCGAACACCGCGGGGAGGCCGCCCCGGTCGACAACGCGCCGCGCTATCTGCTGACCGGCGAACCCGCGCCCGCGGATCATCGACCGCGCGTCAGCGCCATGACTCTCAGCCCGGAGCCGGGTCGTCGCCGGGGTGGGTGTAGCTGTGCGCGATCAGCGCGGCACGCAGCCGCCACAAGGCGGCGGGCCCGGTCGCGTCGAGTCCGGTGAGCTGGCCGATCCGCTTGAGGCGGTGGTCGATGGTGTTCCGGTGGATGTGCAGTGCCCGGGAGGTGAGCCTGCGGTTGAGGTTATTGCTCAGATATTCGCGCAGCGTCTGCAGGAGTTCGGGATGATCGGCGAGCGGGTCGAGCAGGGCGATGAGCCGGTCGCGGCCGGGTCCGGGCCGGGTGAGCTGGTACTCGAGGGCGAGATCCTCGAAATGGTAGAGGCCCGGTCTGCCGTACAGGCGCTGCACCATATCGAGCAGTTCGTGCGCGTCGTCGGCGGCGGACGGGATCTGCTCGGGCGCCGCGGATACCGCCGCCGCGATGAGCGGAGTCGCCGCGATCAGGTCGTGCAGATCGCGGTCGGCGACGAACGGCGCGGGCACCAGGATGGTGCCGCCGAGGGAGCTCAGCAGCGCGGGCACGGGTTGTCCGGACCGTGTCGCCAGTACCGTCCGAAGATGCTGCGGTACAGCGGTTCCCGGCATACCCACCGCGCTGAGATCGTCGACCGCCACCGCGAACACGATGTAGCGGTCGGCGACCGGCATGCCGTATTCGCGGGCGATCTTCGAGGTACGACGCCCACCGAGCAGCGCGCGAGCGACCGCGTCCACCGACGACCCATCGACCAACGCCCCGGGCGGTGCGAGGTCGAGGTACGCCGTCGAGACCGTCGCGTTGACCGCGGACATCGCCGCCATGAGACGACGTATCTCGGTATGCCGCAATGTCTCCGACGCCACCTCATGGAGGTGGTCGTCCAGGTGCAGTCGGAAGCCCTCCTGCACCAGCCGCTGCACGGTGTCGATGGGGACCCCGACACCCGCCCACCGCGCCGCGGCCCGGCGGATGCGCCCCATCCCGGCAACCGGTTCCACCCCGGTATTCGACACGAGGTCGAGACAACTGGCGACGATGCCGCTGATCTCCTCGCGCAGTACATTCCCCCGCCTGCCCTGCCGCGGGATGGCCTCGAGCAGTTGTCGCACTATGCGCTCGGTGGCCCGCGCCGTCCCCGCGGGCACACCGATATGGGCGGTTGCCATGGATCGCGCTCAGAAACTGCCGCTGCCACCGATCAACCAGGGGTTGAACGTGCAGTCCAGATTCGGTTGACCGGCCGGATCCAACGCATTGAGCACGATGGATATCGCGCGCGGCGAGTACATGAAGGTCAGATGATCGGACAGATCCTGTTCACAGCCCGCCTGCAGGGTGATGTTGTGCACCGTGGCCCCGTCGCCCGCACGCAGGAACGTCCAGTCGTACGGGTTGGTGATCTCGTCCCAGCGCGACCCCACGACGGTGTACTCGACGCCCGGCACCGTATCGCCGTTCGCGTTGAGGGCCGCGTAGAACGGCGAACCCACCGCCTGCTGAATATTCGACAGACCGACGATCGGTTCGTAGAACCCGAGAATATTCACGCCGAGGTTGTTGATGGCCCGGCCCAGTGTGGCGATTCCCATCAGCGACGTGCCATGGTGGGTGGCCCCGAGGGTGACCAATTTCTCGACCTTATCGGCCCCGCCGTCGAACTTCAGGTATCGATTGGCCACCGTCCCACCCTGGGAGTGGCCGACGATATCGACCTTCTCGGATCCGGTCGCCGCGCGCACCTGGTCGACGAATTCGGCGAGCTGGCGCGAGGATTCCTCCATCGGGCCGACACCGTAGCGCCCGGGCAGGATGGACCCGATGCCGCCGCCCTCCATCAGTCCGGACCGACCGAAATTGAAGGCGAAGACACAGAATCCGGCGCGGGCCAGCCGCGGCGAGAGTGCGGAGAAGGTGTCGAAGGCGTTGAGCCAGGTACCGTGCAGCAACACCACCGGGCGCGGATGTTCGGCGCTCGGTGTGCAGTCCCAGCGATTGGCCCCCGCGGGCGCGGCATCCGGGTGTGTGAGTCCGTAGGCGAACGCGGCCAGCGCCGCCGACATTTCAGGTCCTTCGCCGACGGCGGCGGACGCGGTGCTTTTGGCCCAGCCGGAGCTGCTCCCCGAGCTGCTTCCGGTATCGACGACAGCCTTGGGCTGCCTTCCATCCGGCGCGGGCGTGAGCCCGGCGGTGATGGCGTCGGCGAGGGACTGCTGATCCGGTTCGATGGCGGGTTGGGCCGGCGCCACCCCGGAGCCGAGTCCAGGCGCGAGGGCGAGCCCCACGATCAATGCGGTGCCCGCGGCGGCGCGGCGCACTCGTTGCGTCATTGCAAACATTTCCGTACTTCCCATCAGGTCGTCTCCGCGCTCGACCGAATGCATATGGCGCAGAGCACAATCCGTTCCGAATGTGATGCACGGCATCAGGAAATCGCGGTACAGGAAATCTAAAACGCGGTGGTCACGGACGTCACTGCACCACCCGACGAAGAAAGGTCGCGCGAGCTTGTCACGGGCGACAAAGTTCTGGCAGCCGGAACCGGAACGTTGTCCCGCACCCTGTCCTCGGCCACAATCGGCCCATGCCTGTCGCAACTGCCTCGATCACCGAAGACCCGCCGCTGGTGGCCAGGCTCCTCACCCGGTGGCCGCAGATCGCCGAGCGTATGCTCGCCGCCGGTCTCGGCGCCACCCCGCCCGCGGCAGATCTGCCCGAAGGACATTTCACCGCCGAGGTGCTGCCCGCCATCTACGCGTGCGGGCGCGCCGTACTGCAAGCGATCGGCGAAGAGCGCGACTTCACCAGGGCCGAGGTCGCGACCTTCGTCGCACCCGTCGCGCACCGGCACGCCGAGGACCGATTCCCGCTGTCGATCCTCATCGAGGCGATGCACGGTTCGGCGCAAACGGTGCTGGCCGAGGCCGCGGCACTCGCGGCACCCGCCGAAATAGATGATCTGGTCGTCATCGGCTCGCGCCTGCTCGATCTGCTGATGCATATCAACATCACCGTCGTGGAGACCTACACCGAGGTCGAACAGTCCATCTACAACGCCGAACGGGAGGCCCGCCGAGAACTCTGTTCGGCGCTGCTGCGCGGTCAGCCCGCCGATGAGCAGGCCGCCCGCGCCGATACCCCGCTGACCGAGCGCTATACGGTGCTCGGCATCCACATCCGGCCCGACGATCAGCCCAACCCGGTGGCCGACCTGCTGGCCCGGCGGCGCATCCGAATTCTGCACCGCACCCTCGACGCGCTCACCAATGGCACCGCCCTTGTCAACTTCGACGGCTCCGCCGGAATCGCCCTGCTGCCGGTGCATTCCGATGCCGAACCCGACTCGGCTCGCCACGCCGCCTTGGCCGCGGATCTCGCCGACCAATTCGGCGCGCCCACCTATCTCGCCGAATGTCGCGCGGTCCCGCGCGCCGAACTTCCCGACGCCGCAGAAGAAGTCGCCGAACTCGCCACCCTCGCCCGCCTCCTCGGTCGCCCCATCGGCGTCTACCGCCTCGACGACCTACTCCTGGAATACCAACTCACCCGGCCGGGTTCGGCCCGCGACCGTCTGGCCAAGCGCATCACCCCGCTATTGCGCAACCCCCACCTCCTGGAAGCCCTCGAAGCCCATCTACGCTACGGTTCCGACCGCAAAACCGCCGCGGCCCGCCTCCACGTCCACCCCAATACCTTCACCTACCGCCTGCGCCGTGTCGCCGAACTCACCGGCATAGACCCGACCGAACCGAATAATTCCCGCCTGCTCGCGGCATCGCTGACCATCCACCGCCTGTACCCGCCCACGGATCCGAAGGACGGCGACGAGCACCGCTGAGCCCACCGCATTCGCACCCGCGCAGTGGTTTTCGCCGGTCAGAGCTGGTCCGCGTGCGCGGTCAGATCCCGGATGAGCAGGGCGGTGTGCAGTGAGGTGCGCGACTCGCCGTCGTCCAGATCCACATCCAGAATTCGCTCGATGCGGGCCAAACGGTCGTAGAGCGTCGGACGGCTGATATTCAGCCGCCGCGCGAGCTCGGTCTTATTGCCCGCCAGATCCAGGAATTGCCGCAATGTTCCGGCCAGATCCCCCGCGTGCCGAATGTCGTAGCGCAGCAACGCACTCAGCTCGGTCTCGGCGAAACCCTGTACCCCGGGTTCGTCGCGGATCAGCGACAGCAGCCCGCGCAGCCGCACATCGGCGCTGCGGTAGAACGGCCGTGACGTCGAACTGTCCAGCGAGAGTGCCACTTCCGCGATATGCGCGGCATGCGCCAACTCCCGCGCGGTATCGAGCAGCGAATCGGATTCGGCGCCCGCGCCGATGACCGCCCGGCGCACCCCGTCGACGCGGCGTACCTCGGCCAGCATCGCGGTGCAGACCGTGCGCAGATTCGCCTCCAGATCCGCGGTGCGCGCCACCGCCAGGATCAGCCCCACCCGATCGCCGTGCTCGGCGCCACTCAGCGCGGTGGCTCTGGTCAGCCCGAGGGCGTGGGTCACCGCTTCGAGCACGCCCGCACTGCGCCGCTGCCTGGCCACCGGATCCGATTCGGCGAGGGCCGCGACGTCGATCGCCAGCGGCACGTAGCGGGCACGACGCGCCAGACCCAGTGCCGCGGCTCTGGCCTGCGCATCGCGCTCGTCGAGCACCCGGCCGTTGACCATATCGTCGATCAGCCCGGTCTGCGCCTGGCGATGCAGTCCGAAGCGGTCCTTTTCGATCATCCGGTGCAGTGTGAGCGTCTGCGCGGCGCGTTCCAGGACCATCCGCGCGCGCGGAGTCGGGACCCGATCCGAACGCAGGATCAGCCTGCCCCAGCGTTGATGGTGGGGGCCGACCGCGACCACGTCCCAGCCGTCGGGCAGCAGTCGCGAGGTGGTCTCCCAGTTCTCCAGGATGGCCGAGGCGGTGGTGTGCCGCGCGGTCGATGCGAGCACCCGGCGCGAGAGGTCTTCGAGCACCACCGAGGCGTCCAACATGCCCGCGGCGGTTTTCACGATCTCGGCCAGCGCGGCGCGGCGCACGCTCAATTCGGTGAAGGTCTCGTGCACCGTCCGCGCGAACTCGAGCTCGGCGTACTGATCGGCCACGATCACCCGGTGCACCGCCTCGGTGATCTCGACGAATCGGGTCACCCGATGCAGCGCGATCACCGGCAGCCCGAGAGCGTCGGCGGTGCGTGCCACCACCGGCCCCAACTCGGGAACGAAACTGCCCAGCTCCACCACGACCCCCGCCACCCCGGCCGCGGCGAGCGAGGTCAGATAGTCGACCGTCGCGGCGTCACCGCGGGTCAGCGCCTGCCCGGTGGTCAGGATGAGCTCGCCGCCGACCAGCAGTTCGGCCACATCGGGGATATCGCTGACATGCACCCAGCGCACCGGACGGTCCAGCGCACCCCCGCCGACGACAACCGGCCGACCCGCGCGGACCACCGGCATCGCCAGCACATCGGCAACCGAGAGCAACACCGACGAATCGTAATACGAAATCCGGAATCGCGTACATATCGTCGGGCGCTCGGGGACCATGAATGCGCAACAGTAGAGACACGACCACGCTCGGCACTCGCGGTCGCGACGAACAACAGCGTTCGCCCGACCACACCCGACCCCGTCGTCCCTCGCGGCCACCGGACCCGGTGACACCGGCCTCCGCCGCCGCACCGGTTCCGGTTTCCATCGGGATGACGCGAGGCGCGTCCGGACCCGGATCCCGGCACCGCACCGACCGAATCGAGGAGATATGCAGACCATCGCGCACTGGCTGGACGGCAAGCCCTTCGCGGGTACGAGCGAGGCGATCGCACCGGTGACGAATCCGGCGACCGGTGTGGTCACCGGACGCGTCGCGCTGGCGAATGTGGCCGACGCGCAGGCGGTGATCGACTCCGCTGTCACGGCCTTCCCCGCGTGGCGCGACACCTCGCTGGCCCGGCGCACCCAGATCCTATTCCGCTTCCGCGAACTGTTGAACGAACGCAAGGAGGAACTCGCCGCGCTGATCACCGCCGAGCACGGCAAGGTCGCCTCCGATGCCTCGGGTGAGGTGACCCGCGGGCTGGAGGTCGTCGAATTCGCCTGCGGCGTCCCCCATCTGATCAAGGGCGGCTACACCGAGAACGCGTCCACCAAGGTCGATATCTTCTCCATCCGTCAGCCGCTCGGCCCGGTCGCGATCATCTCGCCGTTCAACTTCCCGGCGATGGTGCCGATGTGGTTCTTCCCCGTGGCGATCGCCGCGGGCAATACCGTGGTGCTCAAGCCGAGCGAAAAGGATCCCTCCCCCTCGCTGTGGCTGGCCGAGCTCTGGCACGAAGCCGGTTTGCCCGCAGGTGTTTTCAACGTGCTGCAGGGCGATAAGACCGCCGTGGACGAACTGCTCGACAACCCCGCGATCAAGGCGGTGTCGTTCGTCGGTTCCACGCCGATCGCGCGCTACGTCTATCAGCGCGGCACCGGGAACGGCAAGCGGGTACAGGCCCTCGGCGGCGCCAAGAACCACATGGTGGTGCTCCCGGACGCCGACCTGGATCTGGCCGCCGACGCCGCGGTGAACGCCGGTTTCGGATCCGCGGGCGAGCGGTGCATGGCGATCAGCGTGGTGCTGGCGGTCGGTCCGGTCGGTGACGAGCTGGTCGCGAAGATCACCGAGCGCGCCGCGACCATCAAGACCGGCGACGGCACCCGCGGCACCGATATGGGGCCGCTGGTCACCCGCGATCACCGCGATAGGGTCGCCGCGTATATCGATGCGGGCGCATCCGCCGGGGCCACGGTGGTACTGGACGGTCGTGGCGTCGAACCCGATGGCGATGCCGACGGATTCTGGCTGGGTCCAACGATTCTCGACCATGTCGGTACCGAGATGAGTGTCTACACCGACGAAATCTTCGGCCCGGTGCTGTCGGTGGTCCGGGTGGACAGCTATGACGACGCCCTCGCGGTGATCAACGCCAACCCGTACGGCAACGGCACCGCCATCTTCACCAATGACGGTGGCGCCGCCCGGCGTTTCCACAACGAGGTGGAGGTCGGCATGGTCGGCATCAATGTGCCGATCCCGGTCCCCATGGCCTACTACAGCTTCGGCGGATGGAAGAACTCGCTGTTCGGCGATTCCCATGCGCACGGCGCCGATGGGGTGCAGTTCTTCACCCGCGGCAAGGCCGTCACCACCCGCTGGCTCGATCCCAGCCACGGCGGACTGGAGCTCGGCTTCCCCCGGAACGAATGAAAGACAGCCCGTAGCACAGCGCGTGACGCGCCCGATCACCCAGTGACGCAGGAGCTTTGCACCAATGACCCTTCCGAACGGACTGACCGCCGAGGACGCGCGGCGGGCCGCGTCGCGCGCCTACGAACTCGACCGCCGCCACGTCTTCCACTCCTGGTCCGCCCAGGCCCGGATCGATCCGATGACCATCACCGCTGCGCAGGGCTGTTACGTCTGGGACGGCGACGGCAACCGGCTGCTCGACTTCTCCTCCCAGCTGGTGAACACCAATATCGGCCACCAGCACCCGAAAGTCGTTGCCGCGGTGCGGGAACAGGCGGCCAAGCTGTGCACGGTCGCCCCTCAGTACGTCAACGATGCCCGCTCCGAGGCGGCCCGGCTGATCGCCGAACGGACCCCGGGCGAGCTGAACAAGATCTTCTTCACCAATGGCGGGGCCGAGGCCGTGGAGCACGCGGTGCGGATGGCGCGGCTGCACACCGGCCGCCACAAAGTGCTCGCGCGCTACCGCTCCTACCACGGGGGCACCGAGACCGCGATCAACCTCACCGGAGATCCCCGGCGCTGGCCCAACGATCACGGCAACAGCGGTGTCGTGCACTTCTTCGGGCCGTTCCGGTACCGCTCACAGTTCTACGCGAGCGATGACACCGAGGAATCCGCACGGGCTTTGGCGCATCTCGAGCAGACGATCGCCTTCGAGGGGCCGGGTACCATCGCCGCGATCGTGCTCGAATCCGTACCGGGTACCGCGGGAATCATGGTTCCGCCACCGGGCTATCTGGCGGGCGTGCGGGAAATCTGCGACAAGTACGGCATCGTCTTCATCGCCGATGAGGTGATGTCGGGCTTCGGTCGTACCGGAAAATGGTTCGCCATCGACCATTTCGAGGGCGTGACGCCGGATCTGCTGACCTTCGCCAAAGGAGTCAACTCCGGGTACGTGCCGCTCGGTGGTGTCGCGATCAGCCCGGCGATCGCCGCTTCCTTCGACGACCGCCCATATCCCGGCGGTCTCACCTACTCGGGCCACCCGCTTGCCACCGCCGCTGCGGTCGCCACCCTCACCGCCATGCGCGACGAGGGCATTGTCGAGAACGCCGCTGATATCGGCGCGCGGGTGCTCGGCCCCGGCCTGCATGAACTCGCCGAACGACATCCCAGCATCGGTGAGGTGCGCGGCACGGGTGTGTTCTGGGCGCTGGAACTGGTCCGCGACCGCACCACCCGCGAACCATTGGCTCCCTACGGTGACACCAGCCCAGCCATGACCGAGGTGGTCGCCGCGTGCCGGGCGGCGGGACTGCTGCTCTTCGTGAACTTCAACCGCCTGCACGTCGTCCCGCCCTGCATCATCAACGAGGCCGAGGCCAAGGAGGGTGTGGCCATCCTGGACCAGGCCCTGACGGTCGCGGACCGCTATACGGTCTGATCGGATGTCGGCGCGGCGGACTCAGCTCCGCTGCGCCTCCTCCTGGGCGTGGTGCGCCTGGGCGATCTGCTGCGGGGTGAAGCGCAGGGTGAGCGCGACCAGCCCGATCAGCACGGCAGCCCCGGAGCAGACCGCGAGCACCAGGGTGTAGCCGCTGCTCAGCGCGTCGATCTCGGCCGAGGTCAGATTCGCCGCATTACCGGTGCGGCCGCCGAGCGACAGCGTCCGCGACACCGCGACCGGCGTGAGGATGCCGATGGCGAGCGGGGTGCCCAGATTCATGAACATCTGGCCGACCGCGGCGAGCGGGCCGATATCGGAGGCGGGCACGCCGACGAGCACACACAGCGGCGCCAGCACCATCGCCACGCCGACCCCCGCGCCGATCACCACCAGCAGGGCGAGCAGCGTCGGCACGTAGTGCACGTCGCGGTCCAGCGTCGAGCCGAACAGCAGACCGACCGCGAGCACCGCGGCCGCCGCGGCCAGCAGCCAGCGCGGCGCGATGACCAGCGCCGCCTTCGAGGCGACGGCCGCTCCGACGCCGATGCCGACGGTGAACGGAATGCAGGCCACGCCCGCGTGCAGCGGGCTGTAGTCGAGCACGTTCTGGAGGAACTGTGCGACGAAGTAGGTCATCGCACCGAGCACGCCGCCGGCCAGCAGGATCAGGCCGAAGGTGGCGACCCGGTCCCGGTTGTCGAAGAGCGACCAGGGCACCAGCGGGTTGTCCACCCGCCGTTCGGCGAAGACGAAGACGATCAGCAGCGCCGCGCCTGCCACCAACGAGCCGATGATGACCCAGTTGTCCCAGCCCATCTCCGGTCCCTCGGTGGCGCCGAAGACGATGGCGGTGCAGGCGAGGGTGCCGAGCACCGCGCCGCGAATGTCGAGGCCGACCCGATGGTGGTCGGTATCGGCCAGGCAGTAGATCGCGCCGATCACGATGAGCGCCCCGATCGGCACGTTGATCAGGAAGATCCAGCGCCACGATAATTCGGTCAGCGCGCCACCGATGACCAGGCCGCCGACCGAGCCGACGCCGACCATCGAGCCGACGATCGCGATGGCTTGATTGCGTGCCTTACCGGGCGCGAAAGTGGTTGCGACGAGGGCGAATGCCGAGGGCGCCGCGAGCGCGGCGCCGCTGCCCTGCAAGGCGCGGGACGCGATCAACATCGCTTCGCCGTTCGCGAGTCCACAGAGCAGGGAGGCGAAAGTGAACAGCGCGACGCCGACGATCAGCATCCGTTTGCGGCCGAACGCGTCGCCGATCCTGCCGCCGAGCAACATCAGCCCGGCGAAGGTGAGGCCGTAGGAGGTGACCGTCCAGGCACTGCCCGAACTGGACAGGCCCATCTCCTGTTGCAGTCGAGGCAGCGCGAGGATCACCACGCTGCCGTCGAGCACCACCATGAGCTGCAGTCCGCTCAAGACGAAGATGGCGAGCCCGAAGGCCCGCTGCGTCACCGGATACTGCATCGTCGCAGCGGGATTCTGGAGCACAGTGAGCCACTGTAATTGATGGGAGGTCGACCACCAGCCCCCGATGC
This sequence comes from Nocardia sp. NPDC050710, assembly GCF_040654375.1. Classification (NCBI taxonomy): domain Bacteria; kingdom Bacillati; phylum Actinomycetota; class Actinomycetes; order Mycobacteriales; family Nocardiaceae; genus Nocardia; species Nocardia sp. NPDC050710. The sequence continues at coordinate 1,014,569 of NZ_JBFAHV010000001.1, forward strand.
CGGTCGGCTCACAAGCCACAACCATCCGGCCGCCGATTTGTGAGAGCGATGAGGCCGGGCCGATCCGCCGGTCCCGCACGCTCGTACCCGCGTCGGTACAGCACGAATTCCGGGCGCGTCGCGGGGATCGGCCGCGGGACGATGCCGATTCCGGCGGATCAGCCGGTGGGCAGGTTCACGTCCGCGGAGAAACCCGCGGTCGGGCCGATCACCACGATGGCCGGCGGGCGGATGCCTTCGGCGCGCACCCGTTCGGCCACGGTGGCCAGGTCCGCGCGCAGTACCCGCTGGGTGCGCAGCGTGCCCTCCTGGATCACGGTGGCCGGCGTATCCGCGGGGCGGCCACCGTCCAGCAATGCGGTGGCGAACTGTTCGATCCGCTCCACCGCCATCATCAGCACGAGGGTGCCGCGCAGCCGGGCCAGTGCGGGCCAATCGACGAGCGAATCCGGGTGGTCCGGCGCGACGTGGCCGCTGACCACCACGAATTCATGGGTGACACCGCGGTGGGTGACGGGGATGCCCGCCGCCGCGGGCACCGAGATGGGGCTGGTGATGCCGGGCACCACCGTCACCGGGATCCCGGCGTCGAGGCAGGCCTCGACCTCCTCGTAGCCGCGGCCGAAGACGTACGGGTCGCCGCCCTTGAGCCGGACCACGAACTTGCCCGCCTTGGCGCCCTCGACCAGGGCGGTGTTGATCGCCTCCTGCGCCATCGCGCGCCCGTACGGGATCTTCGCGGCGTCGATCACCTCGACATCGGGACCGAGTTCGGCCAGCAGCTCCGGCGGCGCGAGCCGATCCGCGACCACCAGATTCGCCCGGGCCAGCAGTCTGCGGCCGCGCACGGTGATCAGGTCCGGGTCGCCGGGGCCACCGCCGACCAGGGCGACACCCGGCACCACCGGTGTCGAATCATCGGTCACCACACCGGATTGCAGCGCCTCCAGCAGCGCGGTGCGCACCGCGGCCGAGCGACGGTGCTGGCCACTTGCCAGCACCCCGAGGGTGAGTCCGTCGTAGCGGGCGGTGGCCGGGGTGACGGCGGTACCGAGCCGGGCGATATCGGCGCGCACGCAGAAGATCCGGCGGCGCTCGGCCTCCGCCGCCACGGCCGCGTTGGTCTCCGGCTCGTCGGTACAGGCGATCGCGTACCAGGCGCCGTCCAGGTCGCCGTCGGCGTAGGCGCGCAGGGTTACGGCCAGCTGCCCGGAGGTGGCCATACCTTCGACGGCGGGGGTGACCTCGCGGCTGATGACATGCACGTCCGCGCCCGAGGCGATCAGCAACCCGAGTCGGCGCTGGGCCACCGTGCCGCCGCCGATCACGACGACGCGGCGGCCGTTCAGATCGAGCCCGACCAGGTAGTTCGGGTCGCCGGTCGGGTGTTCTGCGGGGGAGTCTGACGTGTTCGGCACAATGATCGAGACTACGGCGTCGGCAGCCGTGTGCTGTACACAGACCGCTCGACCGCGACCGAATGTCGTCGAAAGATCACCGCGCGGGCCGACCCCGCGGTGAGAAGCGTCACCGGGCCGCCATGTGGGGCCGAGCCGACCGCTCGCCGGTGCCTCATATCTGTTGCTGAACCGCAGACGTATCGAAAGCGACACCGCCGCAGGGTAATTGCCGTCGGTGGTATCCGGCGTCGACCGGCGCCACGAACGCACTCGACTGCCGCGCCCACCGCCCGGCGCAACGACCGATCACCGGTCGCCGCCCAGTCGGTGGGCGCACAGCGCCAGCAGCAGGGTCGCGGCCAGTGCCGGGTCGTTCGGGTCGTAGCCGAGAAGGTCGCGAATGCGGTCCAGGCGTTGATAGAGGGATTGGCGGCCGATGTGCATGGCCGCTGCGCAGCGGGTGGGGCTGGCCCCGTGCCGAAGATAGACCTCCAGGGTGCGGGTCAGATTGCTGTGATGGGCACCGTCCCACGCGATCAGCGGGGCGATGGTGGTGGCGGCCAGTCGGGCGCGCTCGGCGGCGGGCAGGGATTCGACAATCAGTTCGGTGGCGAGCTCACGGCAGGTGACGAGCGGACCGCCGAGCCAGTCGCGACGGTGCCGGGTGGCCAGCCGCAGCGCCGAGCGCGTCGCGCTCAGCGCGGCGGTGAGGGCGGCCGCGGTGAACTCGCACGGGTCGCCCACCACGATCGAGACGCCCTCGGTGCCGTTGGTGGCGAAGGATTTCCGGAGGGCCCGCCCGACCTGCCCGACCGGATCGGTGACCGTCGCCTCCACCGCGAGCACCGCGTAGGCGGTGGCATGGACCTCGGCGATCACCCCGGGTTTGCCGAGTTCCTTGGCGGCGCCGTCCAGGAATCGGGTGGCGATCCGGGTATCGGGAGCATCGATCGCCACCGGGACCACGGTGCGCCCGGAGAGCGCGGGCGCACCGGCCGCGGCGGCCCTGGCCTTCAGGTCGGCCTGCCGAATCTGCTTGCCGTCCACCAGATCCGCCAGCAGCGCGGCGGCGGTCTGCTGCGGATTCGAGCCACGGGGCGCACCGGAATGGGTGAGCGAGAGACCGAGGCTGGGCGCGGACTGGTCGAGGACCGCGGCGAGTGTGGCGGCATCCAGGGTGGACCCCGGTCCGGCCGTGAGCGTCCCCCAGACGTTCTCCCGGACCCCGATCCGCGCCTGGGCCACGGCGGATTCGACCGCGACCCAGGCGGATCGGTCATCGTCCACCCCGTGCGCGGCGATCAGCGCACCGCTGGCGCTCATCACGATGAGCGCGCATTCGGTGACCGCACCGATCCGCCCCAGCAGCCGGGCCACCCCGTTGCCCGCGACGAGTTCGGCGGTGAGGTCACGGGCGAGGTCGTTGAGAATCCGCAGCGAACGCACCTCCCGGGACACGATCTCGGTATTGGCGCTGCGGCACAGGTCGATGAACGGCACGACGGTACGCAGCGCGATGAGCGGCAGCCCGTTACGGGACGCCTCCTCCACCATGTCGGGCGGTATCGCGGCGAAGGTCCGGCCCAGTTCGAACGCCACACCGGCGACGCCGCGGCCCGCGATCTCGCGCAGGTAGTGCCGCCGGGTCCCGGCGTCGACGCCCGCCAGCCCGAGCCCGGTGGTCAACAGCAGTTCGCCGCCGGAGAGCAGCGGGCTGATCTCGAAGATTTCGCTGGAGTGCACCCAGCGCACCGTGCGGCCGAGCCTGCTGTGCCCGGCAAGGACCAGCGGGTCCGCCCGGACGAACTGGTCGGCCAGAAGCTCGCGAACGGTCGGCAACATGCGGTCATCCTGTCATCTCACAACCCGCGTGAACCGGACGATCTGTACGTTGCGCAGTCGACCGCGCCAGCTGGATGGTTGACCCATGACCCAGGTGACGCCGGCCCAGCTGCTCGACGTGGCATACGAGGAAGCCCTGCGCGGACGCGCCGAGGGCGGCATTCCTATCGGCGCCGCGCTGTTCGACGCTGACGGCAGCCTGCTCGGCCGCGGCCACAACCGCCGGGTGCAATCCGGCGATCCCAGCATGCACGCCGAAACCGATGCCTTCCGTGCGGCCGGACGCCGTCGCGACTATCGCTCGACCATCATGGTGACCACACTGTCGCCGTGCTGGTATTGCAGCGGCCTGGTGCGCCAATTCGGCATCGGGACGGTGATCGTGGGCGAATCCGCGACCTTCCACGGCGGCCACGACTGGCTGGCCGAGCACGGTGTCGCCGTCACCGTGCTGGAGGATGGGCGCTGTATCGATCTGATGACCACCTTCATCGCCGAGCAGCCCGCGCTCTGGTTCGAGGACATCGGCGTCGCCGATCCGAGCGAAGTGCCGTGACCCGCGGCCGAATCCGATGAACGACCCCGTCGTGCCATCCAGTCCGACATCCTCCGGGATGGACAGGAGTGTGGCATGAGCCCCCATCGCATCGATCGATCTGGCGGCATGGCGAGCGGGTGGCCCGGGCGCGAGCGAGGTCGAGCGTGCGCAGGCGGGCCCGCGGCGCCTTCCCAGCCGGACACGCGCATCCGCCCGCAATTCCGTGGCCTGTGTTCGTCCGGCCCTATCCTGTCCCACGTCACAGCAGGTCCCTCAGATTCGACGCTGTGACCGACCAGAACGCCGCAGGACCCCGTCCGGCCGCCCGGGGCATCGGGCGGGCCCTGCGGCAACCCTCGGAGGCGACCCGCGCCCTAGTGGCCGAGTGCATCCGCAGGTGACGCGCACCCATGCCCGAACCTGGCGTGGCGGGCGGCTGCACCCGGATCGGAAGGACACCGTCGTGGCCGAGACCCCCGATCACCACAGCTCACCTGTGGGCTACCTGGTTCCCGAGTCCCAACGCCGCACACTCGCCGAACTCACCGACCGCCTCGACCTGGCCGCAGGCGACACCCGGGCCAAACGCTCGGCGTTCTGGATGATGCTGGTGCTCTCGGCGGTGATCGCGATCTCCGGTGTCATCGGCGACTCCACCGCCACCGTTATCGGCGCCATGATCGTGGCCCCGCTCTCGATCCCGATCCTGGGCATCGCGCTGGGCATCGTCGCCGCCCGCGCCGCCTTGCTGCTCCGCAGCGTGCTGTTCGTCGCCGCCGGCGTCGTGATCGTGGTGGCGTTGGGATGGCTGTTCGCGCAGCTGCTGCCCAACCCGGTCGGCGTGCTGTCCAACACCCAGGTATCGGGCCGGACCTCACCGAAGCTGATGGACCTCACCGCCGCGGTCGCCACCGGGCTGGTCGCGGCCGTGGCCATCGTGCGCCGCGACGTCGGTGACGTACTGCCAGGAGTCGCGATCGCGATCTCCCTGGTCCCCCCACTCGGCGTCGTCGGGGTCTGCCTGGGCTCGGGCGCGCCCGCCCTCGCGCTCGGCGCGTTCGTGCTATTCGCCTCCAATGTCGTCGCGATGGTCATCACCGCCACCATCGTCCTGCTGCTGACCGGATACCAGCACGACGCCCGCGCCGCCGGAGCCCGCCGCCTGCACGCCTACCTCGTGCTGGCCGCCGCCCTGGCACTGATCACCATGCCGCTGATCGTGAACTCCCTGTCCACCCTGTGGGCCGAACAGATCGCCGACGCCGCCCGCGTCTGGCTCCACGATGACCCCCACGCCCAAGTCCTCGACGTCACCGTGCACGGACGAACCGCCACCATCACCATCCTGTCCACCGACCCGATGCCCCCACTACCCGCACTACAGTCCGCCGTCGACGACCTCGTGCCGTGGAACCTCGACCTCGCCGTGGTCCACAACGTCGGCGGCCGCATCGACCACCCCGACTAATGGGAGCTACCGGGTGAGCTGATGAGGCAGACTCGGTGCCGTAGCCGCCGACAGGTGAGCACTCTCGTCGACAGAGCCTCGAGTTCTAGGGTCAGACCGTGCCCCTGCCGGTGGTCCGGGAGCGTGACAACTGAAGGGATGTCGTGCCTGCCAATGGTTTTGGTGTGAGCACTGGTCCATTAGTCCGCTGAGTCTCCCGGTGGCTGCCCCTTAACCGAACATGGCACTCAGGAGCGCGGATGTTGTTCGTCGGAGACGACTGGGCCGAAGACCACCACGATGTGGAGGTGCACGACGAGCAGGGCCGGAGCTTGAAGTCGGCTCGGCTGCCCGAGGGGATGGAGGGCATGGCCCGGCTGCACGAGCTGATCGCCCGGTTCCTGCCGGACAGATCCGATCCCGGGCAGGTGCTGGTGTGTATCGAGACCGACCGCGGTCCGTGGGTGCGGGCGCTGGTCGCGGCCGGATATCAGGTGTACGGGGTCAACCCGAAACAGGCTGCCCGCCACCGTGAGCTGATATCGCTGTCGGGTGCCAAGGACGACAAGACCGACGCCCGCACCCTGGCCGACATGCTGCGCACCCGCCGTCACCAGCTACGTCAAGTCGCTGCCGACTCCGACATCGCCGAGGCGGTCAAGGTCGCCGCCCGGGCGCATCAGACCTTGATCTGGGAGCGGACCCGCCACATGCTGCGGCTTCGCGCCGCGTTGCGGGAATACTTCCCCGCGGCGTTGGCGGCTTACAAGCCGCTCGGGCTCGCCGGTGGCGACACCCTCGAGCTGCTCGCCGCCGCTCCCGATCCGGACTCGGCGGCCCGGCTGACGCTCGGGCAGATCACCGCCGCCCTGAAACGAGCACGCCGGCACGACACCACGGTCAAGGCCACCGCGATCATGAGCGCTCTGCAAACTCCGCAACTGGGCCAGCCCGCCGTGGTCACCGCCGCCTACGCGACGTCGGTCCGGGCGAGCGCGGCGGTCCTGACCACCCTCAACGAGCAGATCAAACTGACCGAAACCGAGGTGAAGGCGTGTTTTGGCCGGCACCCGGACGCTGAGATCTACCTCAGCCTGCCCGGTATGGGGCCGATCACCGGCGCCCGGGTGCTCGCCGAGTTCGGTGACGCCGCAGGGCGTTACGCCGACGCCAAATCCCGCAAGAACTACGCCGGAACCTCCCCGATCACCCGCCAGTCCGGCAAGACCAAGACCGTCCACGCACGATTCGTGCACAACGACCGCCTCGTCGACGCCTTGCACATGCAGGCCGGCGCGGCGATCCTGCACGATCCCGCCTGCCGCGCCTACTACGACGAGCTCCGCGCCCGCGAGGTCGGGCACAGCGCCTCGCTACGCCACCTCGGCAACCGCCTGGTCGGCATCCTCCACGCCTGCCTCAAAACCAGAACCCACTACAACCAGACCACCGCCTGGTCACACCGATACCAACACCTCGCCGCTTGACATCCAAGCTCCAGGGATGTCTGACCCGCCCAGCCACCACGTGCCGACATCGGCTCCGCGGCCGTGACGTTGGACGCCATCACCATCGGCTGAGCGCACGCGGACCAGCGCGGTCAGCCCAGGGACGGCTCGTTCTGTACCCAGTGGAACCCGCTGCCGCGCAACGGGAAATCGTCGAGATCCTGCTGTTGCAGGGTCAGCGTGACCGGACGCCCCTCCAGCTCACCCCGCAGCATCAGACGGTCGGGCGCGGGCTGCTCGAAGGTGAAGGTGGCGAAGCGATGCGGCTCCGCGTCGGGCGCGGTGGGCGGTGCGGTGAAGGTCATGGTGTGTCCGGTGGTGTCCACATCGGCGACGGCGGGGCGCAGGGAGTCGTCCATGCGCTGATAGCTGGTGCCGTAGGTATCGAAAACCACTCGCTGCCACCGGGTCCGATCGGTGGTGAGTGGCGGAATGGGGTGCCCGTCGATGCTGAATTCCGTCACATTCCAGATTCCGTACAGTGGCGGTTTCGGTGCGCCGTAGCCGTATTCGTGCCAGCTGTCCGAGGCCACCTCCAGTGCGCCCGCGCTCACCCAGAGGCCGAGCGCCACCTGGACGACCGCGGCGATCCGATTCGCTCGTCCGCTGTGAAACAGCGGCGGCTGCGACGCGGGTTCCGAAGACCGTTCCAGCACCAGCACATTCGCCAGCCGCCGGGCCTGCGGTGCGAGCACGATCAGGCTCAGCAGCAGCAGATGGAACGACAGGATCTTGACGGGCACATCGAAGGTCATATTCAGCACGAATACCTGCGCCATGCTCACCAGGCTCAGCATCGCGCCGACCGTGGCGGTACGCGGCAGGAACAGCAGTAGTCCGCCGAGCACCTCCGCGATGCCGAGCAGCACCTGATAGGCGGGCGCGGCGCCCACCTGGTTCCATAGCACCTCGCTCATACTCTGCTCGCCGTACGGCTGGAGCATTGTAGTCAGCGCCGGGTAGGGCATCTGGTTCGGGATCGCCTTGGCGAAGCCGTACCAGAGCATCTGCCCACCCAGGCACAATCGGATGAAGACCACGAACCACTTCCCGAAGGTCGCGTAATCGGTCCGCCGTCGATCCAGGACCGACCAGCCCGCGGTGATCACGATCGCGACGAGCAGGATGCACAGGATCAGCATCCAGATCCCCGCCTGGTCGCCACTGCCGTTCATGCGCAACGCGGCGTCGACCCCGAAGATATGTTCGCCGACCCAGACGGTGATCGGCTCGACCGCGCGCATCTGCCACAGGACCGCGGTATCCGGCAGATGATTGCCGATCGGTCCGGTGAAGGCGAACAGGATCTGCGCGAAGAGCACACAGAACAGTCCGAAATAGGCGACGCAGAAGCGGAACCCGATTCGGGTCGACACATTCCAGTCCCGGAGTGGCGCTGCCGATGGTGTGTCGCCGCCGTCCCGTTCGAGAACCTCCGCACCGACCACGCTCACACCGATCCCCTCACTCTCCGCACCGACTCGACGTGAGCCGACGCTAACCGGAGGTGGCCTGGTCACGCCTCGGGCCGGGGAGCTATTTCCGCGGGCCCGGAGTAGGCCGAAAGGATTACCCCGGGTCGGGGGCAACCCCGGTCATCGCGCGGTCTGTCAACCCCCGATATCACCCACCGAGCCTCGCTCGATTTGTTCGGATTTTTCCGGTACGGCGCAACTAGAACGCGTTACAGTCGCGTATCCCGGGCAGTTCCGCGCAGGTCGTGGGCGCGTGTCCCGGCCCGGGCGCGGAGCGCACGACACAGGAGGACACCGATGGCCGACGATCCCGAACCTACCGAGCGGAGGCAGTTGACCGTCAGCGAGCGCGATCTCGACCACCTCGCCGAGGATCTGTCCCGCTGGCTCGATACCCGCGTCCACGCCGATCACCCGCCGAAGATCTCATCGCTGTCGCGGCCGCAGTCCGGAGGTATGTCGAGCACCTCGATCCTGTTCGACGCCGAATGGAGCGTGGACGGGCGGCTGGAAAGCGGGTCGTTCGTCGCCCGGATGGCGCCGGAGGACGACTCCTTCCCGGTCTTCGAAACCTACGATCTGGCCACCCAGTACCGGGTGATGGAGGGCGTCGCCGCCGCCACGGACGTGCCGGTACCCGGCCTGTGCTGGCTGGAGACCGACGAAAAGCCGCTCGGCACACCGTTCTTCGTCATGCGCCGAATCGACGGCCGAGTGCCCTCGGACAATCCACCGTATGTCTTCATCGGCTGGCTGTTCGAGGCGAGCGTCGAGGAACGCGCTCAGCTCACCGGCAACACCGTCGAGGTGATCGCCCATATCCACGACATCCCGGACCCGGCGAAGCGATTCCCGATGCTCGACGGCGCGGGACAGGCGCTGCGCAGGCATGTCGACGCCCAGAAAGCGTGGTACCGCTGGGCGCTGACGCAGGACGGGTTCGATATTCCGATCATCGACCGCGCCTTCGCCTGGCTGGAGGAGCACTGGCCCGCCGACCCCGGACCCGAGGTGCTCACCTGGGGCGATTCGCGGCCGGGCAACATCATCTACCAGGGTTTCGAACCGGCCGCGGTGCTGGACTGGGAGATGGCGGCGCTCGGGCCGCGCGAACTCGACGTGGCCTGGGTGATCTTCATCCACCGCTTCTTCCAGGACATCGCGACGAAGTTCGATCAGCCGGGGCTGCCGGACTTCCTGCGCCGCGACGACGTGGTCGCGGAATACGAGCGGATCAGCGGCCACCGGGTGCGCGATCTCGACTTCTACATCGTCTACGCCGCGCTGCGGCACGCCATCGTGATGGCCAGGGTCACCCGCCGGATGATCCACTTCGGCGAGGCCACCGCGCCCGCCGACCCGGACGACTACGTCATGCACCGAGCGAGCCTGGCGGCGCTGCTCGACGGAACCTACGAATGGGACTGACAATGCCCTCCCCCTTGGACGAATACCCCATCCACCAGACCCCGCTCCCGTTCGCCCGGGTGTCGAGCAGCGATCGGAACTTCTACGACCGCAGCTACTTCAACGCGCACGACCGCGACGGCGGCACCCTGCTCATCACCGGTCTCGGCGTCTACCCGAATCTCGGGGTGACCGACGCGTACGCGTGCGTGCGCCGCGGCGACATCCAGCGCACCGTGCGTTTCTCCGATGCGCTCGGCGACCGCAGCCTGGACATGCGGGTCGGCGGCTACCGCATCGAGGTACTCGAAGCGCTGCAACGGATCCGGGTGATCTGCGAGCACGACGAACTCGGCTTCGATCTCACCTGGACCGGCGCCTTTCCCACCGTGCAGGAGCAGCCGCATCTCATCCTGACCGGCAACCGGCCCATCATCGAGGCCTCCCGCTTCGCCCAAGTCGGTTCCTGGGCAGGCACTCTGAATATCGAAGGTGAGGATTTCACCGTCGATCCGGCGGTGTGGACCGGCACCAGGGATCGTTCCTGGGGCATCCGCCCGGTGGGCGAATCCGAGCCCGCGGGCCGCGCCGCCAGCGAACCCTCCGGGGGCTTCTGGTGGTTGTACGTACCGTTGCGCTTCGACGATTTCGCCATCGTGGTGATCGTGCAGGAGGAACCGGACGGCAAACGCACCCTCAACGACGCCGTCCGCATCTGGCCCGACGGCCGTACCGAACAGCTCGGCTGGCCCCGCGTCTCCCTCCGATACCGCTCCGGAACCCGGATCCCGATCGGCGCCCGCCTCGACCTCACCACCCCCGACGGCAAACCCCTCGAGGTCGAGATCACCCCCGGTACCGGCGTTCCGCTGCACGTCGGATGCGGCTACGGCGGCGACCCCGACTGGCTGCACGGACAGTGGAAGGGCCGCGACTGGACCTCTACCAGCCGCTACGACCTCACCGACCCCGCCATCGCCGCCCGCATCCCGTACGGCGTCATCGACCACGTCGCCCATGCCCGCTGCGGTGAAGCCGAAGGGTGGGGCCTGTTCGAACACGCCAGCCTCGGCCGCCACGACCCCACCGGCTTCGCCGACTGGGCAGCAGTGGCGCCCTGACGAATTCGCCGCGGGTGCGCCGATGGCCGGGCACCCGCGGCGGACGGTCCAGCACCGGCGCGGGCTATTCGGCCGGTCGGTTCGGCCGCTTCGGGTTCGGGACCGGCCGGGTCGGTGTGCCGGTGAGTCCGGCGTCGAGCAGGGTGTCATCGTCGATCACGGCCGCGGCGATCGTGATCCCGTCGACGATGCGCTTGGTCAGCACCAGCGGCGCCGCCGCGGCCGAGACCGCGGCGGCCTCGGCGACGCTCGCGGTGCCGACCGCGGTGCGGGTGCGCTCGGCCGGGGTGGGGGTGGCTACCGCGGCGAGTTCGTGGGCGGCGAATGCGCGGATCGGCACGCCGAGTTCGGCGGCGGCCGCGCGGACCCCGGGCTCGGCGGCGCGCCGATCGATGGTGGCCAGGCAGCCGATGGTGAAGTCGCCCAGTACTTTCCGGATCGCGGACACGATGCGGTGCGCCGAGGTGCCCGGGCGCACACCGATGCCGACCGCCACCGCGGGTGCCGATCCGGTCGCGGTGGCGACGGTCTCGTCCGCCGAGATCGGCGGCTCAGGCCGGGTCATCGGAGTATGCGGCGGCCGCGGCGACGAAACGTGCGGCGGCGGTGGGATTTCCGGCCGGATGGGTGTGCAGGTAGGAGGCGTGGACCCGATGCACGAGTGCGCCCTCGCGAACTCGTTCGCCCAGGCCGCCGTGCCAGCCCCAGGCGACCTCGCCGGTGGCGGGCGCGAGCAGCCGGGTGCGGTGGAATTCGTGACCGCGGACCCGTTCACCCGCGCGCCACAGGACCGAGTCGGCGAGGGCAACGGCGTCGCGATAGCCGAGGGTGAGCCGTGGGCCGAATTCCGCGTCGGCATCGACCACTCCGGCCATGGCATGCCCGTCGAGCGACCGCGTCAGATACAGCAACCCCGCGCATTCGGCGTGCACCGGAAGTCCCCGCCGTGCCTGTTCACGCACCGCCGCCAGCAGGCGGGCATTGGCCGCGAGCTCGGCCGCGTGCTCCTCGGGAAAGCCACCGGGCAGCACCAATCCGGCGATGCCACCGGGCAGTTCATCGCGCAATGGATCGAAGACCACCACCCGTGCCCCCGCCGCCACCATCAGCTCGCGATGCTCGGCATAACCGAACGTGAATGCGGGCCCACCGGCCATCGCGATCACCGGACCACCGGAAGCGTCGTTATCGGCGAACCCGAAACCCGCTGCGGCCGTCATTGCTTCGACACGCGACCGGCCCGTCCCCGCATCGTCCGGCAGTGTCGTCTCGGCCCGCGACGCGACCGAACTCTCGGCCGCCTGCGGTTGCGCGCCCGAACCCTCCGCCGCACCGGAGAGTCGTATCTCCGCCACCGGATCCCACGCCGGACCGGTGACGGTGGTGCGGGCCAGGCGGGCGATCGCCGCCAGATCTACGTGGGCGGCAACCAGATCGGTCATGGCGGCGACCGCGGTGGTGGCGGCGATGCCGTGTTCGACCGCGGGGATGAGTCCGAGATGTCGTGAGGGCACCTCTAATTCGGCCATGCGAGGTAGCGAACCCAGGACCGGGAGACCGACGCGGGCGCAGGCGGCGCGGAGCACCTGTTCGTGGCGTTCGCTGCCGACCCGGTTCAGGATGACGCCGCCGAGGCGTACCGAGCTGTCGAAGGTGGCAAAGCCGTGCAGCAGCGCGGCGAGGCTCTGGCTGTGGCCGCGGGCGTCGACCACCAGGACCACGGGCGCCCCCAGCAGGCTCGCGACCTGCGCCGTCGACCCCTCGGCGACCGGGCCGGAATGGTTCTCGTCGATGCGGCCGTCGAACAGGCCCATCACACCCTCGACCACGGCCAGATCACAGCCGTGCGCACCGTGCCGATACAACGGCGCCACCCGCTCCGTATCGACCAGCACCGGATCCAGATTGCGCCCCGGTCGCCCTGCGGCCAACCCGTGATAGCCGGGGTCGATATAGTCCGGCCCCACCTTGAACGGCGCCACCCGATGCCCAGCCCGCCGCAGCGCACCGATCAAACCCGTTGCCAGCGTGGTCTTCCCGCTCCCAGAGGCGGGCGCCGCGATCACCACCGCGGGCACACCCGTCACGACGCGCTCCGGCACATGCCCGCCCGCCGTGTCGCCGAGACCGTGGTACGCGACACCGCACGGCCACCGAACGGCGACCCCGCGCGCAGGGGTGCCGCAGTCACCATTCGATGCCGCGCTGACCCTTGCGGCCCGCGTCCATGGGGTGTTTGACCTTGGTCATCTCGGTGACCAGATCAGCGGCATCGATGAGGGCCGCGGGCGCGTCGCGGCCGGTGATGACGACATGCTGGTTTCCAGGGCGGCCCACCAGGGTTTCGACCACCTCGTCGACGTCGACCCAACCCCATTTGAGGGGGTAGGTGAATTCGTCGAGGACATAGAAGCGGTGCTGTTCGGCCGCGATGCGACGGGCGATCTCCCGCCAGCCCGCCAGGGCCGCCGCGGCGTGGTCTTCGTCGCTGCCCTGCTTGCGGGTCCAGGACCAACCCTCGCCCATCTTGTGCCACTCCACGGCCGCGCCGGTACCGGTCTCGTCGTGCAGGCGGCCGAGGGCGCGAAAAGCGGCCTCCTCCCCCACCTTCCACTTCGCACTCTTCACGAACTGGAACACCGCGACATCGAACCCCTGATTCCAGGCTCGCAACGCCATCCCGAACGCCGCCGTCGATTTGCCCTTACCCGGCCCGGTATGCACCGCGAGCACCGGCTGATTCCGCCGCTGCCGCGTGGTCAACCCGTCATCGGGAACGGTCTCCGGCACACCCTTGGGCATCGAATCTCCTTGCTTGTCGGTACTTCACGCAACGCGGCGCGGGTCAGGCGGCGCGGGCGGTAGCGCCGCCGGGACGACCCGATCCGGAGCGGACGAGATCGGCGACCGAGTCACCGGTCAGTTCGGCCAAGCGCACGTACCCGGCGCGCAATTCGCGGGCCAACTCGGCGGCGAGGCCGAGGCGGATCATGCCGCGTTCACAGTCGACGACCATCGAGGTCACCGCGTCGCGGGCGAGCAACCCGGCGGCGGTACGGGCGCGCGGCACCGGATCGGTGCCGCCGGTGGCACGACCGTCAGTGAGCAGCACCAGCATCGGACGGCGGCGCGGATCGCGGACACGTTCGCGGTGCACGACCTCGCGGGCCTTCAGCAGGCCCGCCGCCAGCGGGGTCTTGCCACCGGTGCGCAGGCCGTCGAGGCGGCGAACGGCGATATCGACCGATGAGGTCGGGGGTAGGACGAGTTCGGCCTCGGCGCCGCGCACGGTGATCACGGCGACCTTGTCGCGGCGCTGGTAGGCGTCACGCAGCAGGGCGACCACCGCGCCGGTGACGGCCGAGAGTCGGTCCCTGGCGGCCATGGAACCGGAGGCGTCGACCACGAAGACGATCAGATTACCTTCGCGCCCTTCGCGATACGCGCCGCGCAGATCCTCGGCCACCAGTTCGAGCGGACCGTCGAGGCGGCCGCGACGATGCTGGTGCGGGGCGGCGGCGAAGACGGTGCCGAGCAGGTGCAGTCCGGTGGAGGTATCGGTGCTGGGGCGGACCATGCGCCCGTGCCGAGTCTCGGCGCGGGAGCGTCGGCCCGGTGCGCCCTCGCCGACACCGGGCACCTCCCAGCGGGGGGCGTTCGCGGTGGCGGAGGCCGGTGTGCCCGTGCGGCTTTCGCCGGATTGCCCGCCGCCCCCGGGGCCGTTCGGCGGTAGGTCGGGCCCGTCGTCGTTCGGGCCGCGATCGGGATCGTCGGACGGGCCCCCGTCCTCCTCGCGCGACCCGTCCTCGTCGGGGGCGGGTCGGTCCGCGTCGGCCGTCGTGCCCTCGGACGGCGAACTCCCCCGATCCGGCGCGGCCCCATCGGTCTGCGTCTCCGGATCGAATTCGTCGGTCTCCGAACCGTTCTCCTCGGCGCGCTCGACCTCCGCGGCCGCATCGCGCATCGCCTCGTCCAGCTGGTCGTCACTGATGCCGGGCTCGTCGAACGGATCGCGCCGCCGCCGGTGCGGCAGCGCCAATTCCGCGGCGACGCGGACATCTTCTTCGGTCACGACCTCGCTGCCCCGCCATGCGGCGTGTGCGGTCGCGGTCCGCGCCACCACCAGGTCCGCGCGCATCCCGTCCACATCGAATGTGGCGCACAGCGCGGCGATCCGGCGCAGCTCGACATTGTCGAGCGCGACCCGAGCCACCCGGTCGCGAGCGCTCAGGATCCGTTGCGCGATATCACGGTCGGCGGCGGCGTAACCGGCCGCGAAGCCCACCGGATCGGCCTCGTAATCGAGTCTGCGGCGCACCACGGCCATCCGCACATCCACCTCACGCGAGGCCACTACGTCGACGGTCAGCCCGAACCGGTCCAGCAACTGCGGACGCAGTTCACCCTCTTCCGGATTCATCGTGCCGACCAGCACGAACCGCGCCGGATGGGAATGGGAGACACCGTCGCGTTCGATATGGACCCGGCCCATGGCGGCGGCGTCGAGGAGCACGTCCACGAGGTGGTCGTGCAGCAGGTTGACCTCGTCGACGTAGAGCACGCCGTGGTGTGCGGCCGCCAGCAGTCCGGGACGGAAGGCCTGTTCTCCGTCGCGCAGCACGCGTTCCAGATCCAAAGAACCGACCACGCGGTCTTCAGTGGCGCCGACCGGAAGCTCCACCAGTCGCGCGGGCCGCGCCCCCGTCTCGTCCACCACCGGCGGCAGTAACTGCGCAAGCGCGCGCACCACAGTAGATTTCGCGGTGCCCTTCTCCCCACGCACCAGAACGCCGCCGATCCCGGGGTGTACCGCACAGAGGATCAGCGCCAGCTGCAATCGCTCCTGTCCCACGACCGCCGAGAACGGGAACCCGGCCTCGGCATCCCCGCGTGGGGAACGGGACGACAGTGCGGTTTCGGTATGGGACACGGACACGCCCCAACTCTAGGCGCGCGGCCCTCCCGGATCGCACACCGCCCTCTCCGGACAGCGGGCGATCGGGCAGCCACACCGCATACGACCGTGACGGCCGCCCGATTACGAGGCCGGGAGCGGATTCAGCCCCTGCGCATGGGCAGGTGCATGATGCCGTCCTCGACGAACTCCTCGCCGTCGGGCTTGAACCCGAACTTGGCGTACATATCGACGAGGTAGGTCTGCGCACTCAGCCGCACGGTGGCCGAACCGACCTCCGCCAGCGCGGCCTTGACCAGCCTGGTGGTGTAGCCGTGGCCCCGCACCGGGGCGGCGGTACAGAGACGGCCGATACGGAAGCTCTTCACCCCGCCCGCGTGCTCCTCGAGCAGCCGAAGGGTCGAGATGACCTCACCCTCGTCGTCGAGCCAGAAGTGCCGGGTCTCCGGCAGCAGGTCGAGCCCGTCCAGCTCCGGGTACGCGCACTTCTGCTCGACGACAAAGACTTCGACGCGAAGTTTCAACAGCTGATACAGGGTGGCGGTATCGAGATCCTGCGCCCATGACCGTTTGAGAGCAACCGTTGACATCATCGCGCCTTGCTATCACACCTACAGCGTCAGCGCGACCCCGGCGTGCTTGGGCGTGTTGCTCGCCACATCGGACAGATTCAGCGTCTTGGAGGTCCAGTCCCAGACTTCCTGGAACAAGGACTGGTTCTCCGAGAGCTTCACCCCCAGCGACGGAATCATGGCCTCGAGCTTCGGGGTCCATTCCGAGTACTCGCGCGGGAAGCAGCGCTGAAGCACGTCGAGCATGGCGGTGACACAGGTGGACGCGCCGGGCGACGCACCGAGCAGACCCGCGATCGAGCCGTCCCGGGCCGCGATCACCGCGGTGCCGAGCTCCAGCACGCCGCCCGCACCCTTGCGCCGGATGATCTGCACGCGCTGACCCGCGGTGATGAGTTCCCAATCGCGGCCGTCGGCACGCGGAATGAACTCCTCCATCGTGTAGACCTTGCCGTTCTGCGACTTGAGCAGTTCCGACACGAGGTACTTGACCAGCGACATCTCGGTCAGGCCGACGCCGAGCATCGGCGCCAGGTTGCCCGCCCGGATCGACTTGAACAGGTCGGCGTTGCTGCCGTCCTTGAGGAACTTCGGGGTCCAGCCCGCATACGGACCGAACAGCAGTCCGGCCCGGCCGTCGATGATGCGGGTATCCAGATGCGGCACCGACATCGGCGGCGCGCCGACCGCGGCCTTGCCGTACACCTTGGCCTCGTGCTGCCGGATCAGCGCCGGGTTGGTGCAGCGCAGGAACTGGCCGCTGACCGGGAAGCCCGCGAAGCCCTTGATCTCCTTGATGCCGGACTTCTGCAGCAGCGGCAGCGCGCCACCACCCGCGCCGACGAAGACGAACTTGGCCTCGATGGTGCGGGACTTGCCGGTGCGCAGGTTGCGCACCTTCACCTTCCAGCTGCCGTCGGACTGCTTGGTGAGGTTGCGCACCTCGTGCCCGAAGGCCAGGTCCGCGCCGGTGGCGCCGAGGTAGGCCAGCAGCTCCTTGGTCAGCGAACCGAAGTCGATGTCGGTGCCGGCATCGGTCCAGTTCAGCGCGACGGGGTCGGAGAAGTCGCGGCCCTTGGCCATCAGCGGCAGCCGCCTGCTGAACTCATCCGGGCTGTCGATGTACTCCATGCCTTCGAACAGCGGGTGCCGGGCCAGCGCCTCGTAGCGCTTGCGCAGGTACTGCACGTCCGAGGCGCCGTGCACGAAGCTGACGTGCGGGATCGGGTTGATGAACCGGGACGGATCGCCGAGGATGCCGTTCTCCACCGCGTAGGCCCAGAACTGGCGCGAGACCTGGAAGCGCTCGTTGATGTCGATGGCCTTGCTGACATCGACCGAACCGTCGGCGTTCTGCGGGCTGTAGTTCAGCTCACACAGTGCCGAGTGGCCGGTACCCGCGTTGTTCCACGGATCGCTGCTCTCGGCTGCGGCGGCGTCGAGTCGCTCGAACAGCGAGATCGACCACTCCGGCTGCAGCTGACGAAGCAGCGCGCCGAGGGTGGCACTCATGATGCCGGCACCGATGAGGACTACATCGGTCTTTTCAGTCATGGCAGCGTTCGGCACGGGTAGATCGACTTCCTTGTCACTTCTGCGCGGGCCCACCGGCTGGGTGGACCTGCCTGGGCACGGGCGCTATGCGGTTGTGGCGAGCCTGGCGTGCTCTGGAGCTCAATGCAGGCGGACAACAGGTTACCCGCCGTTCACCTATCGCCAATTGTGCACCTCACCACCACGATTACCTGCAACGAACCTGGCGAATGTGACATAGATTCCTGCCCGCCCACCTCCCGCCCGATCGAATCGTCGCGAATGCTGCGCCTTTCGCAGGCACTGCGTTCCAGCGTATTCGTCGCTTAGATTGGGTCCCGTGACGAATGAAACCTCGTTCAGCGTGTCAGAGATCACCGACCGGACCCAGTGGCAGCCGGACGTCCTGGGTGCGGGGTACGAGCAGCGGACCATTCCACTCGGCCCCGATCCGGACGGTGAGGGCGAGGCCGTGGCGACGCTGGTGCGCTACACCCCGGATACCGGGGCGGCCGCCACCGAGAGTGCGGTCCTGTATGTGCACGGGTTCACCGACTACTTCTTCCAGCAGCACCTCGCCGAACACCTCCACGGCCGCGGCCATCGCTTCTACGCGCTGGATCTGCGCAAGTGCGGCCGCTCGCTGCGCGATGGGCAGACGCCGCACTACGTCACCGATCTGGCGCGCTACGACGCCGAGCTGAACGAGGCGCTGCGCATCGTGAAGGAAGAGACCGGCGGCACCGTCCTGCTGGTCGCGCACTCCACCGGCGGGCTGATCGTGCCGCTGTGGCTGAACCGGCTCAACAAGAAGATCGGCACGGCCGCGGCGGGCATCACCGGGCTGGTGCTCAACAGCCCCTGGTTCGACCTGCAAGGCCCGTCCTACTACCGCACGGTGGGCACCCCGATCATTCACGCCCTCGGCAGGTTCCGGTCCATGTTCGAGCTACCCGGGGGCGAGATCAGAACCTATGGCGACAGCCTGCACCACACCGCCGCGGGCGAATGGGATTACAACCTGGACTGGAAGCCGCTGTCGGGATTCCCGGTCCGGCTCGGCTGGTTGCGCGCGATCCGCAGCGGCCACGCTCAACTGCACAAGGGCCTCGATGTCGGGGTGCCTTCGCTGATCCTGCGCTCGCGGCTGACCACATTCACCCGCAAGTACGGGCCCGCCGCCGACGTCGCCGATGTGGTGCTCGATGTGCGCCAGATCCAGCGCTGGGCGGGCTGCATCGGTGACCGGACCAATATCGTGCCCATCGACGGCGCCCGCCACGATGTGTTCCTGTCCTCGGCCGAGCCACGGGCGAAGGCCTTCGCCGAGCTCGACCATTGGCTGGACTGGCTGGCTATCTACTTGCGCAAATCCGAATCACCAGAGGCTGGTGCGTAGGACGATCTCGGTCGCGAGTTCGTGGTCGGCCTCGGTCGCCACGTTCTCCACGTCGACCTCGACCACCCGGAACTCGCCGTAGACGAAGCGGCCGGAGGCGTCGGCGACCGAGCGCGGCAGGCGCTTGGTCACCAGCACGGTCACCGGCAGTTCCATCGGGCGGCACGCCGGGTCGGCCACCGCGCCGTCGGCGCCGGGTGCGGCCGGATGGCCCCGGTCGGCGACGATCAGGCTGCTGAAGCGGCCGAAGGCGCCCGAACACACCTGCCACGCCACTGTCGCCCCCGCCCCGCGCGCGGCGACATTGGCGTAGGGCACGCCGAGCTCGTCGAGGATGGCGTGCACCGCCGGACCGTCCAGTCCCTCGATCGACTCCACCGCGATGGTGCGCAGGTCCGAATTGTGGAGTCGAGCACACACCTGGTCGTATACGTCGACCGGATCGCCGGCGTCGGGTAGCAGCAGCACGCTGTGCCGTGTCTCCGGGCCGTCGACCCGCACGGTCCAGGCTCGGTCACCGACCGTGATACGCCGAGATTTCATGCCGGAGTACGGTACACCGCTCAGCTGAACTGAGTCGCGTGTTCAGCACCTCCGGGCCCGCCGAACGCGTCACTCCGGCCCGGCGACATGGCGGGCGTCACGACCGCGACCGCAGCCGAGAGCCCTCCCGCCGATGGGAAGGTATCGTCGCGCCGTGTTCTATCCCGACACCGCGGGGACGAGCAGATCCGCGGTGATGACCGGCAGGTCGGCGTCGGCGCCCGTGGTGATCAATTGCTCCACCCGTTCGATATCGAGGTGCTTCTCGATCAGATCGGCCAGCAGGTCCAGCTGGGCGGAGCGTACGTCGGCGACAGAAATATCCTCGGCGACGTGGTAGTCGAACCGCCCGGCCCGATCGGCGACCACGCGCAGCCAGGCCCGGCGGAAATCGTCGGACTCCAGCAGTCCGTGCAGATGGGTGCCCCACACCGCACGCCGCACACTCCCCTCCGGCTGCCCCTCCACCTCGAGCCAGGCCGGGTCGCCGCTATGGGTGACGCGTCCGTGGTGGATCTCGTAGCCCTGCACCGGAATTCCGGTGGTCGCGGCCAGGCCGACACCCTGACCGCTGGAGCGGCGCAGCACCTTCGATTTGTCGAACTCGATCTCCAGATCGAGCAGGCCGAGCCCGTTCACCACCCCGGCATCGGACTCCACCCGGTCGGTGATGTGCTTGCCGAGCATCTGATAGCCGCCGCAGATGCCCAGGATCGGCCTGCCGATGGCCGCGCGCTCACGCAGCACCTTCGCGATGCCGTTGCGCCGCAGCCATTCCAGATCGGAGACCGTCGCCTTACTGCCCGGCAGCACCACCAGATCCGCGTCGGCGAGGCGGGACGGCTCGGTGACCCATCGCACCGATACACCGGGTTCGCACGCCAGCGCCTCCACGTCGGTGGAATTCGAGATGCGCGGCAGCCGAATGACGGCGATATTCAGCCACTCGGCGCCGACCGGCGGGCGCGGACGACCGACCGCCGCGTCCGCGACGGTACCGAGCGAATCCTCCGCGTCGATCCATAGCTCGTCCGCGTACGGGATCACCCCGAGTGTCGGGCGGCCGGTGAGCTGGGTCAGCCGGTCCAGGCCGGGCCGCAGCAGCTCGACATCACCGCGGAATTTATTGATCACGAAGGCCGAGATCAGCTTCTGGTCTTCGGGTTCCAGTACGGCGACGGTGCCGAACAGGTGCGCGAGCACGCCGCCCCGGTCGATATCACCGACTACGAGCACCGGGAGCCGCGCCTCCTGTGCCAGACCCATATTCGCCAGATCGGTGGCGCGCAGGTTGATCTCGGCGGGCGAGCCCGCACCTTCGCAGATCACCACATCGAATTCGTTGCGCAGCGAATCCAGTTCCGCGGCAACGATTTTGCGAAGACTCTGACGATGACGGAAATAGTCGCGCGCGCCGACATTGCCGACGGCCTTGCCGCGCACCACCAACTGCGATCGCCGGTCACTACCCGGCTTGAGTAATACCGGGTTGAACCGCACGCTGGGCTCCAGCCCGCAGGCCTGCGCCTGGAGGGCCTGGGCGCGGCCGATTTCCCCGCCGTCCAGGGTGACGACGGAGTTGTTCGACATATTCTGCGCCTTGAAGGGCGCGACCTTGATCCCGCGCCGGGCCAGCATCCGGCACAACCCGGCCACCACAACGCTTTTGCCCGCGTCGGAGGTGGTGCCCGCGACCAGCAGCGCCCCCTTCATCGCGCCGCCTCCACCGCGGCGCCGCGACGATCACCCGACGGCACCGGCCTCGAAACGCTCGGGGCGGCTGTCACGGCAGAGTGAGAATCTCGGCGCCGGTCTCGGTGACAACTAGGGTGTGCTCGAATTGCGCGGTCCACTTTCGGTCCTTGGTGACCACGGTCCAGCCGTCGTCCCAGATCTCGTAGTCGATGCCGCCGAGGTTGATCATCGGCTCGATGGTGAACGTCATGCCCGGCTCGATCACCGACTCGACGGAGGGCTGGTCGTAGTGCAGGATCACCAGTCCGCTGTGAAAGGTGGGACCGACGCCGTGGCCGGTGAAGTCGCGGACCACCCCGTAGCCGAAGCGGTTGGCGTAGGACTCGATCACCCGCCCGATCACATTGAGCGCCCGGCCCGGCCGCACCGCCTTGATGGCCCGCATCGTCGCCTCCTCGGTGCGCTCGACCAGCAGCCGGACCTCCTCGTCGACGTCACCGGCGAGGTAGGTCTTATTGGTGTCGCCGTGCACGCCGTCGATGTACGCGGTGACATCGATATTGACGATGTCACCGTCCTCGATCACGGTCGAGTCCGGAATCCCGTGGCAGATAACCTCGTTCAGCGAGGTGCAGCACGACTTCGGAAAGCCCTTGTACCCCAACGTGGACGGGTACGCCCCGTGATCGCAGAGGTACTCGTGCGCGATCCGGTCCAGTTCGTCGGTGGTGACACCGGGCGCCACCGCCGCGCCCGCCGCTTCGAGCGCCTGCGCCGCGATCTTGCCCGCGATCCGCATCTTCTCGATCGTCTCCGCCGTCTGCACCCAGGGCTCGCGCCCCTCGTTCACGGTCTTCTTCCACGCATACTCCGGACGCTCGATGGAGCGGGGCACCTCACGCGTAGGCGACAGCGTGCCGGGAACGAGTGGTTTGCGGGTCCGAACTGACATGGAACAAGACTATCCGGCCTGCCCAGGAGCCACCCGACAGCGCCCACCGTTGACGTCCGCCGACCCCCCTCGGGACTACTTTCGGACCACGGTCCGATCGAGACCGGAGTTGACGCAGAAACTACCCGCGAACAGGACTCGAGCCGAGGTTGTCCGCGCCTCGTCGACAGAGGTCGAGCGAAACACTATCCGCGGTCGCGGCTCGGTGCCGCTGTCGGCTATCGGTCGCCGGCCGGTGGGCGCGTAGGCACGAAGCGCCGGGGTCGGCGGTCAGGATTGATCCGTTGCTACGCGGCTGAGGATTTCGATGACCAGCGAGTGGAACCGGGTGCGATCACCGGTGTTCCAGGAAGCGGTCAGCCGATCGAGTTGCGCGGTCACCTCGGCGTGGAAGGCCGCGGCGGCGCGGCGCCCTTCATCGGTGAGCAGTACGTGCAGTGCGCGGCGGTCGCCGGGCACCGGGGTGCGTTCGACCAGCCCGCGCCGCTCGGCGCGGTCGACCAGGCCGGTGAGCGCGGCGCGTTCCACGCCGAAACCGCGGGCGAGGTCGGCCATCCGCGTGGGGCCGTCGAGCAGGACGCACAGCAGTTTGGCCTGCACCGGGGTGAGGTCGTGCTGCTCGGAGACCTGGGCGTGCAGGCCCTGGATCATCCTGGTCAGCTGCACCAGGGCGGTGGCGAGATCGCCGCGCGCCGCATCCACTTCCAGGTGGGCATCCGGCGCGCATCCGGCGCGCGGGGGGTTCGCGGCCCCCGGTATTTCCTGCATGCGACTACGTTACATATCGCGTACAGTTAATGTCACGAATAATAAGTAGCATTAACAATTATTGTGCGGGTAAGCACGGCAACGTCCGACGATCGGAAGGAGGCCGCGATGTCCTTCACCGAAGAGGAGATCAACTACCTGCAAACCCAGCGGCTCGCCCGGGTTGCGACCGTCGACCCCGACGGGCAACCGGACGTGGTCCCGGTGGGCTACGAATTCGATGGCGCGCATATCTACATCGGCGGATACGACCCGGTGCGGACCCGCAAGTACCGAAACATCGAACGCGGCAACCCGAAGGTGGCCGTCGTCATCGATGATCTGGTGTCCGCGAATCCGTGGATCCCGCGATACCTGCGCATCTACGGAACCGCTGAACTCGTGCAGCGCCAGGGCCAGTTCGGCCCGGCCCGCTACATGCGGATCACCCCAACTGTTTCGTGGAGCTTCAACCTCGTCGGTCACCCCTTCAACCACGAAGAGGTGCGGGTGCAGCGCACCGTTCACACCAACCCCGCGACCGCCTGACACTGGTCGACTACAACGAAAGTGAGAACCCGATGAGCTTCGACACCTCCGCGGGCACTCGCGGCGCCCGCCAGCCTTCCGGTCGGATCGCCATGTGGATGAACAAATTCATGGCCAAACGTCTGCGCCGCAAGGGCGACGGCAAATTCATGGGCATGGACGCCTTGGTCCTCACCACGCTCGGCCGCAAAACCGGTGTCGAGCGCTCCACGCCGGTGGCCTGGTTCCCCGGCGACAACGGCACCTACCTCATCGCGGCATCGGCAGCCGGCGCCGCCGGTAACCCCGCCTGGTTCCTCAACATCGCCGCGAACCCCGACAAGGTCCGCATCGACGTCGCCGGCCGCGCACTCGAAGTGACTGCCGAACAACTTCACGGCACCGAACGCGACCACGCATGGCGCCAGATCATCACCACCACACCTCGATTTGTCGGATACCAGGAAAAGACCGACCGCGAGATCCCGATAATTCGCCTCACACCCCGGCCCAGACCGTGATGACAACTTTCGCGCGCGCATGCTCGGTTTCCAGGTAGTGGATGGCCGAGGCGGCTTCGCTGAGTGGGTAAGTCCGTTCGATCACCGGTGTGAGCTTCCCGGCTTCGGCCAGTTCGCCGAGCGTGGCCAGATTGGCGGCGCGCTGCTCCGCCTGGAGGACGTCCACCCAGCGAGCGAAGCGCGCCAACACCATTCCCGTCACCATGAGCGCCATCGGGCCAACGACCGAGCCGCCGCGGTACACGCCGCCGCCGGACAGGACCAGCTTCCCGGCCGGTGTCAGCACTCGCCGGAACTCGGTCAGCGAGTGGTTGCCGACGAGGTCGAAGACGAGGTCGTAACGCTCTGTGCCGCTGGTGAAGTCGACGCTGGCGTAGTCGATGATGCGGTCGGCGCCGAGCGACCGTGTCTGCTCGATGTTCTTGGTGCTGCATACGCCGGTCACGTCCGCGCCGAAGGCCTTCGCGATCTGCACGGCGAAGGTCCCGACGCCGCCGGACGCACCGTTGATCAGTACTCGATGCCCCGGCTGGACACCCCCGAGGTCCCGCAGTCCCATGAGTGCGGTGTTGCCCGCCAAGGGAATCGCGGCCGCCTGCTCGAATGTCAGGCGAGCCGGTTTGCGCTCGACCACGCATTCCGGGGCGGCCATATACTCGGCGAAGGCGCCATCGGCCTCGCCGAATACCTCGTCACCGGCCTTGAACCGCGTCACATTTCGCCCAACGGACTCGACCCGGCCCGCGAAATCGCGGCCGCGGATCTTCGCCCGCGGCCCGCGAAATCCCATCATCGGCCGGGCCAGGTAAGGATCTCCCCGCATCACATGCCAGTCGAGGGCGTTGACCGCAGCCGCGTGCACCCGGACCAACACCTCATCGTCACCGGGCACCGGTGGGTCGACGTCCCCGAACTCGAGAGCCTCCGGTGATCCGTACCGGTCCTGCATGATCGCCTTCATCGGGTTCTCCATTCGCCCTACCGCTATCGCCCGAAACGGTAGATCGACACGCCGGCGGCGGACATCGGGGAAACCCCTGAGACCAGCACTGATTTCAGCACTCAGCGCGGCTGCACAGACTCACTCGACGCCGCCCAGCGTGTGTACGCGTTGTGCGGCGTATGAAGACTTTGTGCGCGACTGCGCACGAGGCTGGACCGGCGGCGAGGATGACGGTCCCGCGCAAATCGGTCAGCGCGATCAGCGGCAATCAGGTGTCGCTCGTCGACGGGTGGGTGCGGCGCACTGCTGGGGGTGGTCGGTGCTCCCGATTCCTGGGTGGTTGTGCTGGGCCGTGTCGGTGCGACAAAGCGCATTACGGCGCTTGGGGCTGAGGCCGCGCATCCACTGCCCTCAGCCGAGAGCCGGAGCAGCTAGGTCACCACTCGCCGGAGGCAACACGCAACACCAGTCATGGTTCGTGCTCGGCAGGGAGATCAGTCGGCGATCTCGCGCGGCGCCCGATCCGGCAGGATCCCGGCCTGGACGAGTTCGTCGTAGATCCGCTGCTGCTCATCGTCGAGATTTGAGTACAGCATGTCGTACGCCAACTCTTCCTCGGCGAGCACCGCCACCGGATCCCAGTCGTCACCGAGCGCCGCCACGACGGCGCTGCGCCGTCGTGCCTCGTCCAGCGTGAGGTCGTAAGCAAATTTGTGGTCGGCCATTGGCATCTCCAACCAGGCTCTTTCCGATAACGAATTGATTACGATGCCCAACCACACCCCCTCGGGCAATGACCTGCATCACGTTCCACGGTTGGACTTCGTCACATTTGATGCCCGTGCACGGACCGCGACGATTCCGCTGTCACGGCGGCGAGCGGACCGGGTTCGATCGACTCCGCTCAGAGCAGGAATAAAGGCGGACCGCGGTCCGGTTAACCAGGTAGTTGACGTAGAAACCTCTCGAGGGAGATGGAACGCTGTGGAACTGGGACTGACGACATTCGCCGAGCTATACCCCATCGGCGATCGACCCGCACCGACCGCCGCCGAGCGGCTACGCGAGGTCGTCGACGAGGCCGTCGCCGCGGAACGGGCAGGACTCGACGTCTTCGGCGTCGGAGAACATCACCGCAAGGACTTCGCCGCTTCCGCACCCACGGTGGTACTGGCCGCCATCGCCGCACGGACGCAGCGGATCCAGCTGACCAGCGCGGTGACCGTCCTCAGCTCCGCCGATCCGGTACGCGTCTACCAGGAGTTCGCCACCCTGGACGGACTCTCGAACGGGCGCGCCGAATTGATGGCGGGGCGCGGGTCGTTCACCGAAAGCTTTCCGCTGTTCGGGTTGGACCTGCGCGACTACGACGAGGTCTTCGACGAGAAACTGGCGCTGCTGCTGCACCTGCGCGAGGAAGAACCGGTGAACTGGGCCGGCAAGTTCCGTGCCCCGCTAACCAACACGATCGTCTACCCCCGCACCGAAGATCGGCCACTGCCGGTCTGGATTGCCGTCGGCGGCAGTCCCGAATCTGTGATCCGCGCGGGCCTGCTCGGCCTGCCGCTGGCCATCGCGATCATCGGCGGGCAACCCGCGCGATTCAAACCGCTGGTCGATCTCTACCACCGCGCACTGGAAGAGGGCGGCCACGACAAGCAGCCAATCGCAGTGCACGCACACGGCTACATCGCCGACACCGACGAACAGGCTGTAGCCGACTTCTACGAGCCCTACGCGTTGGCGATGAGCACGATCGGCCGTGAACGCGGTTGGGGCCCAATGACCCGCCCCTCCTTCGACCAGCTGCGCTCGCAGAACGGTTCGCTCTTCGTCGGCACACCGGACTACGTCGCACAGAAAATCGCCGACATCCGCGACACCCTCGGCCTTGACCGGTTCATGCTCCACACCAGTGTCGGCACACTGCCCCACGAAAAAGTGCTACACAACATCGAATTGCTGGGCGAGAAGGTTGCACCACAGGTGCGCTGAGCCTTGCACCCTCGGCGGCTGCATAAGCTGTGGCGTTCAAGCCGTTGCAGGGGAACACTGTCGGCTGTTCGTCGATCAGGTCGAATACGAGTTCCTCGAGAATGGATGCAAGCCGCAGTAGCCGCACAAGCAGCAGCTGTCCGATGTCGTCGGCAAACCGAAAAATGCGGCCGGGTGCTGGGCAGTAGCTGAAATGCGAAGTAGCGCTCGACCGGTCGGATAGCGTGGGGCGCGGTATTGATCACCTCGACCACATTTTCGATGACGCGTCTTATGAATGGTCATGAAAAGATTTTCGAAGAGGTATTCGTTGGCGACTCTGCTACGCTCTGTGTGACTGTTGCGACTTCACGCTGGACGCGGGGTGCTGAAATGTCCTATGAAAGCGATGTATTCGATCTTGTCGCTAGAGCCCGGCGAGTCTGGAAAGAGGAGTACGACGAGCTGGAGACAATCACTAATGCGGGCAATGTGAGTGCATCACCATATGGACCGGTTCCTTACGTCAGTTACGATGACGAGCGCCGTGAGTGCAGCGAGAAAATCGATAAAATGGAGGAACGCCTCCTGAAATTCACCGAAGGCAGCGATAACGCCCTTGCGAACATGCTCGGCCTGCTGGCGGAGCAGCGTGCGGCGATGGCGGCACATACAGACGTAGGAGATCTCATTCTTCTCTCCGACTTGCTCCGCGATTGGAGCGGACCGGCCGCCGATAGCTACAGATTTCAAGGCGGAGCCGAATTGCCGCAGATCTGGGCAAACCAGGTCGCCTACCTGGATGGTCTCATCGCCACGTTGGGAGGATGGCATGGGTTGTTCACCTCGGCACGGGACCGAGCGAAGGAAATCGCAAAACTGGCCGGGGACCGCGATAGCGGGGGTGATCGCAACCTATTCTTCATCGGGGCGGCCGTTCTCGCGGGTATCGCGGCATTCGAGATGCCCGCGTTGGCTGCGGCGACGCTCAGCGTCGCCTCGGCACTCGTCGCCTCCTATCCACCAGAAGAACAGAAAAGGAACGAATACGATATCAGCGGCAACGGCATACGGCGTATCGACAAGGCTATCGATGCTCTCGACGAACTCCTCACCGAAGTCGAAGATGAACGAACCGAGTTTCGGTCCACAGTCGGGCGTGCCTTCTCCGATATTCCTGATGCGAATATCATCCTGGGAAGAACGACGACATATCACGAGCCGCCCACGCTCGTAGAGCGGACCAAGGTAGCGGTCGACATCGCAAACTTGTGGATGGCGGGACAGAAGGTGTTCCCGCATTTGGCCGTGGCATTCGAACTCGCCATACGTGAACTCCACCGCATCATCGACTCCCGAAGCTGGGCAGCATTCAACTCGAGCCTGGTCAAGGGAGGTGAAATGCAGTGGGATAATCTCTGCGAAGATCTCTACGACGCACTCGGCAAGTCCCGTGATCACTTGGAAGCACTCGGTGATCTCTTCGTCAGCGCCGCGGGCTATTACACCCAGGCCGAACAAGAATCAAGCGAGGAGATCGAGCGGATCAATCAGCAGTTGAATATCGAGTGGAAGGGACGCAAACCTGAAGAACAATTAACACTGGACGATTTACCGGACTACCCACCGCCGCTCCTTCCGACATCCGGTGCTTATTAGTCCCGGGGCGTTCCTTTCCGACGATTCCGCGCACCCCGTCGGGCCGTCCCGAATCGGTCCCGCTCTCGGCCACGACCTGGCCGACTACGACGAAATCTTCGACCGTACGCAGTGGCCATGAGCACCATCGGCCGCGAACGCGGCTGGGGTCCGATGACCCGTGCCCAGTTCGATGCCCTTCGCTCGCAAAGCGGTTCACTCTTCGTCGGCACCGCGGATTACGTCACCGCCAAGATCTCCGATGTCCGCGACACCCTCGGCTTGGACCGCTTCCTGCTGCACACCAGCGTCGGCACCCTGCCGCACGAGAAGGTGCTGGACAATATCGAACTCCTCGGCACGAAGGTCGCTCCGCAGCTACGCTGAGCCCCCCACCGAGAGTTCACACAGTGCCTGGCGGACCGTTTCCTCCTGTTTGCACGGGAAACATCCAGGGGTCTTGACCATTACCCACCATGGGCCCATGCGATTGGTCGTCATCGGAGGCGGAATCCTCGGCACCGCCCACGCCTGGGCCGCGGTCACCCGCGGACACGAGGTCGTGCAGCTGGAACGGGAACCGGAGGCGCGCGGCGCGACGGTCCGCAACTTCGGCCTGGTCTGGGTATCGGGACGCTCGTTCGCCGAACTCGATCTGACGCTGCGCTCCCGCCACCTGTGGGAGGAGATCGGCGGCAAAGTCCCCGGCGTCGGATTCCGTCCCGCGGGATCGATCACCCTGATCCGCACGGATGCCGAACTGGCCGTCGCCCGGGCCGCCGCCGCGAGCGCGAGCGCCGCCGACCGCGGCTTCGAACTGCTGGAACCGGAGCGGGTGCGCGCGATCAATCCCGCGCTTCGCGGCACATTCCTTGCGGGACTGCACTCTTCGATCGATGCCGCCGTCGAATCGCGCCGGGCGCTGCCCGCGCTGCGCGCCTATCTCATGGGGACCGGGCGCTACACCTTCCACCCCAGCGCAGAGGCCCGGGCGGTCACCGATACCGGTTCCGGCGCAACGGTTCTCGACGACCACGGTCGCGCCTTCGAGGCAGATCTGGTGCTGGTCTGTCCCGGGGCCGCGCACACCGGCCTGACCCGCGAACTGGTCGGCGCCATCCCGGTACGCCGGGTCCGGCTACAGATGATGGAGACCGCGCCACTGGACGAGCCGCTCACCACCGCCATCGCCGACGGCGACAGCTTCCGCTACTACCCAGGTTTCGCCGGTCCCGAGGTCGCGACGCTGAACGCCGAACAGTCGCAGTCCGCCATCGCCGCCGAGCACCGGATGCAATTGCTGTGTGTGCAGCGGCTGCACGGCGGGCTCACCATCGGCGACACCCACGAATACACCGAACCTTTCGCATTCGACCTGGACGAAGCGCCCTACGAGCACCTCACCCAGGTCGCCGAGGATCTGCTCGGCCGCACACTGCCGCAGGTGGTGCGGCGCTGGGCCGGTGTCTTCAGCCAGAGCATCGATCCGGCCACCATCGTCACTCGCGCACAGGCGGCCGAACACGTCTGGGTCATCACCGGCTCCGGCGGACGCGGTATGACCCTCGGCCCCGTTCTCGGCGCGGAGACCGCCGACCTCCTCAACCTCTGAGGAATACCGTGCCGGACAAGGACATCGAACTCGTCGACGGCCGCCCGAATTAGGATTGCTGCGTGCTCCCCTTGATCTTCACCGCGGGCTGGGCCAGCGGGATCAACGCCTACTCCGTGGTGCTGCTGTTCGGATTGTTCGGCGTGACCGGGCTGTCCGACGAGGTCCCGGCGGGTCTACAGCGCACCGACGTACTGATCGCGGCGGGTGTGCTGTTCCTGATCGAGGCGGTAGCGGATAAGGTGCCGTATCTCGATTCGTTCTGGGACGCCTTCCACACCGTGGTGCGCCCGGCCTCGGGCGCGGTGGTCGCGGCGCTCATCGCGGGATCCGACGGTTCGCTGCCGAAGCTGGCCGCAGCGGCGGTCGGCGGGACGGCGGCGCTGCTGAGTCACCTGGTGAAGGCCGGGCTGCGGATGGCGATCAACACCTCGCCGGAACCCGCGACCAATATCGTGACCAGTGTCGTCGAGGACCTCAGCGTCGCGGGAATCATCACGCTCGCGATCTTCTATCCGGTCCCCGCGGCGATCATCGCGGCGGTGCTACTACTCATCGGCGGAACGCTGGTGTTGTTGGTGGCGGGCCGGATTCGCCGCTTCCGCCGACGCCGTCGCGAGCGCCGGGAACAGCGCCGGGTGGCCGCGCTCGGCAGCACCGGCTGACGGTTGGGGTCGCGGTCCGGAAATTGCGTTGCCGTCCGATCGCCCGGCGACGACGATCGTGATATGGACACCACCCAACCGCAGGCGCTCGCGCCGGGAGTGGCGCCACCGCAGCGGATAGACCTCGGTGACCTGCTGATCCGCCGCTGGGAACGGTCGGATCTGCGGGCCCAGTTCGACGCCATCGCCGCGTCGTTCGACCATCTGCACGCGTGGATGCCGTGGTCGGCCGAACCCCCGATATTGGAGCGGCAGCGCGAGTTCATCGAGACGGCGACCGCGAGCTGGCCCAGCTCCGCCGCGGACTTCATCTACGGCATCTTCGATGCCGAGGGCACTCTGCTCGGCGCCATCGGCCTGCACGATCGGGCCGGACCCGCGACGCTGGAGATCGGCTACTGGTGCCACGTCGACCACCAAGGCCGGGGAGTGATCACCCGCTCGGCCGCCGCGCTCACCGATATCGCCCTGGCGCTGCCCGGTATCGATCGCGTGGAAATCCGGTGCGATGCGGCAAATATCCGCAGTGCCGCCGTTCCCCGTCGGCTCGGCTACCGGTTGGATCGGATCGAGCCGCGCGCGACGCAGGCACCGGCCGAATCCGGGCGGGGAATGTGCTGGATACGGACCGCGAGTCAGTCGGCGCCGGAAAAGAATTCCGATGCACCCGACCCGCGGATCACCTAGCATCGCCTACACGTTCGAGACCGCCCGATTCCCTCCGCGGCGCGAAGATCGAGGGGCTACACGGAAGGGAGCGCGGTGCGGTGGCATCTGCGGCGACTCAGCTGTTGAAGGAGATCGAGCCGCTGTCGGCGCCGGACCGGCGCCGGGCGATCGCGACCTGCGCACTGCGGCTGGCGGGCACTCCGGCACTGGGCAATCTCTTGGCGGAGCTGTCGGAAGCGGATCGCTACGAACGGATCGTCGCCGTTCAGGTCGCCGCGGTCGCCGGCGAGACTGATTACCTGCTCGGTCAACTCGATTCGGGCGCACCAGAATTCGCCGCCCGAGCCGTGGTCGCGCTGATCCGTTCCGGGATCGACCCGGAGGGGCTGATCCCCCGGCTACCCCGGATGTCGCACCGCACCCGCCGCACGATGTATCGCGCCCTCGGCCGCGGCAAGCGGGTACGACCGGCTGATCCGCTGCTGCCGGAGATCCGGCAGCGCTTCGGCGACGGCGAGGCCGCGCGGATCCTGCCCTATTGTTCGGCCCCGGTTGTCGCCGAATATCTGCCGGAGCTGGCGTACGCGGTGCCGGACCGGGCCGCCCTGGGCCGCAGACATATCGAGACGGTGCTCGACTACCTCGAGGAAAGCGCGACGGAGGCGGGCGAATTCGAGTGGCCGGAGTTGTGGTCGTGGGCGGGCGCATGCGCGGTACCGGCGGCCGAACACCATCCGGGCCGACTGCTCGCACTGGCCGCGGACGCGATCAGGTACATCTCCGTCCATCGGCTCGCGCCGATCGCGGGCCGGCTGGCGCGACTGGATCCCGGGGCTGTCGTCGACTTGATCCTGCACCCGACCGGCAATGGCACCGGTCTGGCCGGGCAAACCCTGTGGACGGCACTGCGTGACCTCCCCGACGCTCAGCTGATCGCGGTCTGCACGGTCTACCCCGACTTTCAGCGCAGGCGGTTCCTGCGCGCGCTACCACTACCGCGTCGAGCCGCCGTCGTACGCGCCGTCTTCCTCCGCCCCGGCGTCGGGCCCGCGGCGGTCGACGCGACCGTGCTCGATCTGCTCCCGCGCCACGATCGCACGACGGTGGCACGCGAATTGTTGTCCCGCCCAGGCGGTTCCGAGATACCGGAGGTGCGCGAGCGGCTGACCGCGCGACTGCCCTGGGATGAGGCCGAACCCTTACTGACCACGAGCATCGGGCTGCCGTCCGCACCTGAGCGGTCGCGGGCCTACCCCCTGCTGGTCGCCGCCGCCGTCGGCACCCGCGATCCCGAGATCGTCGGCACCCTGCTGACAATCTTGCGACGGCTGCGCAACGAGCAGGACCCGGTGCGCGGCGTGGCGCTGCAAGCGGTGCTCGCCATCCCTCCCACGCTGCTACGCACCGAGCACCTGCCCGCCCTGGAACAGGTGGGCACCGACGCGTTGCAGGCCCGCGATCGCTCCTACGCCACCACCGCCGCGGTAGGCGAACTCGCCCGGCTGCTGCTCGTCCACGGCGCTCGCGCCGAGGAGCCCGCGTTCTCCGAGGCCGCGCTGCGACTGATGGAAAGCCTTGCCGCACACGCCACCCGGCCCTCGCTGTGGAATCTGCATCGCAATCTGCCGAGAGGTGTAGAGCAGCGGCTCTTCACTGCGCTGCGGCGGCGCCTGGACAATGATGCCTCCCGTGATCAGTGGGACTTGACGCTGGATCTCGCCGAGGGACTGCGACGGCGAGCCTGGACCATCCCCGTACTGCAACGACTGCTGCTGCGCGCCATCGGCGCGGGCAACGACTCGGTCGTGCGCCGGGCAGTGGAATTGGCGCTGGACAATCCGGCCACCCGAGACCAGCACCTGAGCATGGCGCTGAAGCGGGACCGCTCGCTCATCGCACTCCCACGAGTGCAGCGGCTCATCGCTACCCGGCGCACCGATCTCCTCGACTCGATGCTCCAATCGGCCACTTCCGGCCGCTTCATCGCACCGAAAGTGCGCTTCGTACCGGACTTTCCGGCAGGTTTCGACGGATGGACACCCCGCCAGGTCGAGCTGTACGCGCGGCTGCTGGTGTCCCTCGCGGAAAGTACGAAAGCCGCGCTCTGGGAGCGGACCTGGGCGGTGCGCAGGCTCGGGTCCCTCCCCGGCAGCTTCGAGCGACTCGTCGGTTACACCAAGCACGCCGAGCTGACCGTGGCCGAAGCCGCACTCACCGCGCTCGGCCGCAGCGAACTCCCCGAAGCCGCCTGCGCGGTACTGACCCGGCACGTCGACTCCGATGGGGCGCGGGTCGCGGTCAGCAGCATCGCGTTGTGTGCGAAAAGCATTGCCCCCGATCGGCTCGCGACCGCTGTCGCGCCACTGCTCGACTCTCGCAAGATCACCTCCGGTAAGGAGGGCCTGCGGCTGCTGGCCGAGCTACGCGCGCCGGAGGCGATGGCAACGCTCCAGGACGGCTGGCGACGACCGGAACAGCACCGCGATATCCGGCGCGCGGCCGTCGCCGCCTGCCGCGGGCTACTGGATCGCGATGCGGCATGGCAGCTGCTGGCCGATGCCGCGGGTGATCCGGAAGTGGCGGGCGAAGTTGTGCGGTACCAGCCCACACTGCTACCGGTGGTGCAACGGCGCAGGATGGCGAGCCTGATCCGCGATATGGCGGGGTCATCCGACATTCTGCTTGCCAGCCAGGCGATTTCGGCACTGCCGCGGTGGAGCCGATGGAGCCCGCCCGATACCGGCGCGCTGCTTGTGCGCAGGCTCTGCGACCTCGACGAGCTCGGGCTGTGGCGACCGCTGGTGCACGCCGTGGTCAGCGGTGTCGAGGCCACGTCCGATGCCGAGGCGCTCCTGCATGCGGTGGATCGACTGCTGGCGACCGCCGACCTCACCCGCGCGGACCGCGACCTTCCGGCCCGGCAGCGCATGGACGTCCTGGTCTCCGCGCTCGGCGCCTCGGCCGAACGCTCCGAGGCGACGCGTACCGCGGCACTGGCGGTCGCCGATCGGCTGGCGACGGAACCGCTGTGGCACCGGCAAGCCATCGACCTGTACCTGTCTCGAATCCGTTGGGCGGACGGCGAATCCACGGCGCGGTCGCTGCGGCGCGCCTGCGCCCTGGCCACCGGTGCCCTGATCTGTCACCCCACACAACATCTGAAGACCACGCTGCCGCGCGTATTGCGCACGGCCGAGGCACCGACCATGCTGGCGATTGCCTGCGATCTGGCCGACAGCAATGAGGTGGCAACCACACTGGCCGCCGTCACGGTGACGGCCATGTGCGGGGAGCACTTCGGCTGGTCGCCCGCATGGCGCGCACTGCTCGACCGATTGCGGGCGCACGACACGATCGATATTCGAGCAGCGGCATCGGCCATATTCACAGTTGCCGAATGAAAGCCCGCCGAAAAGGTATTCGATAGCGGGCGTGCCGCGCCAGTCGACCACGCGGCACGCCGGGCGGGGCGCCCCGTTGCGCCCGCCGTCACTATGCCGGCGACGTGTGCATTCGGGCGGACTCACTGGTCGGATGAACCACGTCCGAGACGACGCCATTCAGGCAGTGACGCCTTGGGCAGTGTCACCGATGCGGTCGAGTTCGCGTCACGCCGTGCTACTGCTCGGGCAGTCGACGACGACCTCCGGCCACGTCGGTTACCAGATCAGTGTAGCCGTCCACGAGTTCTGCCAGGTGGTACCAGTGTTTATGCGTATTGTCGCTGCGCGGTCCGTCGACGTCTATCGCCTGGTTCGCATCGACCCAGCTACGCGCCATACGGTCGACTACGGCACCCAGACTTTCGGTATGCAGTGACGCGCCGTTGCGGTGTTGCGGGATCTCCTGGGCGATCCAATCGTTGATATCGTCGACAAGTTCGCTTCGACGGCAATCGATTTCGGCGACAAGAAACGGGTCGCGGATCTCCGCCCTGCGGGCGTGCAGTTCGGCGAGCGCATGCGCGGATCGCAGCAGTTCGAGATCTTGAAATCGGCGTCCCTGGAATGCACACAAAATTTGCGGAGCGGTCGGCAGCACCCCAACTGTCGGCGCGCTCATCGCGACACTCCGAATTCACCCGACACCAACGCTCTTTGTACCAACATGATTGGCTCTCGATTCGGTTATCCCGGTCATCGGATCGGTAGTTCACAACTAGGCTAGCTGGATCATGCTCTTACAGATGCAAGAACGCAAGAGTGCGTTCTCATTGTCCCGAAAGGGGTGTCCCGCCCTGGTAGACGAGCCGCACTATCTCTCTGCCACAGCCCCTTTCGCGTCCCGGCGCAGGCATGAATACGGTGACCAAGAGTTTGCTAACGCCCCTGATTTCAGGGCCGATCCCCGCGTAAACGCGAGGCCGAAACTGCATATTCGGATGTGCTGTCGGCGCGCCACCGCGGGTTGATCGTGCCGCGGTGTGTGCGCGGGAACGCGCACACGATGACCGGTAATGGACGCTTGGTCGGCTCGACGATCCCAGGAATTCCGGACTGACCGAGCGATGAACGACTGCGCTGGGATGCGAGGCACCGCAATCGACATCGAATCGGCAATGGTCTGGGCACCGTATGTTGGGGCATAACGTTTCCCGCTTCCAGCGAAAGCACACCGAATGACGGGAATCGCCGCTGGTGAGCATGCTGCTGCCGTGGACGCAACCCGGCGGTGTTGATCGTGATCGCCAGCGCGAGGTCCTCGACGCGTTCACGGCCGGTCGGCGCGAGCACGATGGCACCGGGGATCGGTTGTGAACTCGTCAGTGTCGACCGGACAGGCCGACATCGTGTCAGCGCCGGCGATCCTCGGGCGACCGCACGTCACTCCGCAGGATCCGCTGGCCGACGGGCCATCTCGCACGCCGAGGCCGGTGCCGACCTTCTCCGAGCGCATTCTGAAACATGTACGCCTCGATGCCGCCATCGCGAACACGTGGCAACTCCCCGTCCGAATGGAACAAGATCATCGAAAATGGCCGGAACGGACAATCGATGAACCAACCGCGACAGAGCCGCATCAAGTGGTCGAAACATTCACGCGCAACGGAAAATCCGCCGCAGCGACAGGCAGACCGGGGTGAGTCATCGCGGAGACCGATGTCGATGGCGGCGCTGCTGCGTCACCACGCCGACCGCGGCCCCGACGCGCTGGGCCGCCGCGAGTGCGCCCACAACGGCCGTCCAGCTCACGGCGGGACTGCGGCGGCAATCGCGCTTGCGCCGTACTACGGGATGTTCTGTCCCCCAGGGGCCCTCGCTCGATCGTCGGATGTGGTCCCCATATCGGGTGGAAGCCGATCTTTGCCGGGAGGGTAGATCGGCTCCGGGCGATTTCCGAACAAGTAGTCCCGGAAGGCCCGCAGATACTCGTCCAGTTCTTCTTTGATCAACGAACCAGGCTCTGGTCGGGTCGGCCCATTCGCTCGGCGTCGGACGCCGCGCGATCATGTAGTCGAGTGCTTCGCGCACCATGTCCTCGTAGACCGGATTCGTGACGACGTCGTCGCGCACTACCGGGGCGAAACGCCACATCAGGTCACCTAACTCGGCGTAGTGCATGTACACCAGCGGCCACAGCAGATTGTCGATACGCGGGATTTCGTCCCACCACCTGGTTCTCGCGCGCAAGGTGTCACTGGCCCTCACGCGGCGGCGTGGTTCTGCGACAGGCGCCGGGTAGTAAGAAGGGTTGAACGCTCGGTCGACACCCCGGGGGCGCCACATCGGCCCGGTTCGAAGGTTCCGGGGTGGGTACCACACGCCTCGCCACACCGGGACTCCGAGACCGGGAGGATTCACCGGAAGTGGCTCGGCCAGTGAGATATCGACCGTAATACGGCGCACAGGCGGCAACGGCCCGTCAACCAGATCCGCCACCATCGACAAACAATCCCGCTCGTCGAATCCAGTCACACCGACGCCCTGGCAGAGCTCCACCTCGAAAGGGCCGTGCTCCGGCATGTCGAATTCGATCCAGAACCGCCGCACCGTGGACATACGCGATTTCCTCCGTGGACACCTACTACCAAACGCTTGCCCTATGATCCCAGC
The DNA here is from genome assembly GCF_040654375.1 of Nocardia sp. NPDC050710. Lineage (NCBI taxonomy): Bacteria > Bacillati > Actinomycetota > Actinomycetes > Mycobacteriales > Nocardiaceae > Nocardia > Nocardia sp. NPDC050710. Next base: position 1,052,266 of record NZ_JBFAHV010000001.1, read on the forward strand.
GCCGATCAGCGCCTACCACTCGATAAATGGACACGGCGCGCTACCCGACAGCTCAGGGCACCAGCCTCTGCACCTCGTTGATCCGGTCGGTCACCCGCTCGGATCTCTGCGTCGTCACGGGCACACAGCGGCCGAGTGCCACCCCGTCATGGACCGAACACGATCCGTTGACGGGGTGGCCGGGCGCGCCTGCGGTCAGGACTGTGGCTCAAAGGATTTCCCGAATGAGGCGCGTGGCCTGTGGCAGCTCGGTGAGCTCCTGTCCGGTGCTCGGCAGATGGCCGCCGGTGGGCAGGAGGGTCACCGTCGCACCGAGGTCCCGCGCGAATATCGCCAGATGCTCGGTGGTCGCCGAACCGGTTACCGGGTCATCGATCGCATGCAGGACTCGAATGTCCCCCGCCGCCTCGCGGATTCGGTCCCAGTCGAATCCACCGGCGAAGAAACCGGCCAGGGCGTCGTAGCCGACCTCCTTGGCCATGCCGGCGACCAGCACGGCACCTTTGAACGGCCCGTAACGGTCGACGTCGTGGGCCTCGAGCAACCGCAACACGTTGACCCCGCCGAGGCTGTGACCGACCAGAACAGTATCGCCCGCGTAGGCCGGGTCCACCGCGTGGCCGAGGGCCTTCAGCCAGGCGGCGAGCTCGGGCGCGGCGGGATCGGGAAGGTCAGGCACCAGTACTCGGTATCCGGCCTCGGCGAATTCGGCTTGCACCGCGGGATACCAGACGTCGGCGCTGGATCCGGCGAGCATGTGGGAGATGACGATGACACTCATGACGCCCTCAAATCGAATCGGTACGTTTCGTTTCGATTTAACCGCGCCGGGGTGCTACCGTCAACCCATGCCCCCGACGACCCGGCCCGCCCGCACCGGCGGTCGCATCCGCAGCGAGGACGCGCGCGCGGCGGTGCTGTCCGCCGCCGCCGAATTGGTGGAGGCCCAGGGCTACGGCCCGCTCACCGTGGAGGGCATCGCCGCCCATGCTCAGGTCGCCAAGAGCACCATCTACCGGTGGTGGAAGACGAAGGCCGCGATCGTGCTCGAAGCATTCGGTGGTGCGGTCGCCACTCGCATGCCACAACCCGATACCGGTAGTGCGGCAACGGATCTGACGGAGTTCCTGCGGGAGCTGTACCGCGTGGCGGAGCACCCGGGACGCGTGAACGCACTGTGCGGGTTGATGGCCGAGGCACAGTTGGATCCGGCCTTCTCCGCCCAGTTCCGGCAGTGGGTGCAGTCCCGTCGCGCAGTGGTCGCCGAGATCCTGCGTCGCGGTATGGATCGCAGGGAACTCACCGCCGACCTCGACGTCGACCACGCCGTGGATCTGGTCTTCGGGCCGTTCTGGTACCGGCTGCTTGTCGGCCACGCCCCACTGCGCCCGGCCGACGCCGAGGCACACGTGCTCGGCCTCATGCACGGTATGGCCATCGAAGCACCGTACGGAGGCCATCGACCTCGCCGACGTGGCGATACCCGACAACGTGAGCGACACCCGAAGCCGTGATCGAGGTCCTGCAGCTCGGACGGCACGACGGATCGTGCTGCGATGGTTGGTGTTCGAGCCGGATGCTTCCAGTGAAGGAGGTACAGCTCGGTCGACACGTGGGAATCACGCCATCCGGCGATCGTGCGGTTGCGGACGGGCGCGTGGTCGGAGTCCACGCCGTTCCCGGCCTACGACACCGAGATTCGCCGCGCTGTCTACATCCGGAGCCGGATCGGCACTGCCTTCGGCGGCGACGATGAAGCCGAAATGCTCGGCGTCGTCGAACCATTTCACCGTGCCGCCAGCGGGAGTTGCTCGAGTCCGTCGGGGGTGCACAGACGCACCGCTCGGACCGCGGCGGCGACGGCCACAAGCGGGGGTATGCGATGGTGTCCACCGCCCGCCGACCATGCGAGGCCGGGTCCCGAAACGGGCGGCAGGTGCCATACGGCGCGGCCGACGTGAAGCAGCGCCCCGCAGTGTTGCAGGTACTCGATGGCCCGATCGGCTTTGCTGATGCCGGTGACGAGCCGGATATGGCGCCCGACCGGACCACCGATGGCGATGGTGGGTCCCGACAGGCCGTTGTCCTGGAAAAATAACTCCACTCCGATTCGCAGGGAAGCGGGTAACTCGATGCCGGCGCGTTCCTGACCGAACGTCACCACGATGGTGTCGTCAGTGTGGCTGATCGACCAGTCGAACCGGTCGGCCGTGGTGGCGGGTTCGGCGGCGGAGGCCGTGGATATCATCGAATTCGTCGGTGTCGCAATCAGTGTGTCCTCCCTTTTCGAGCATCGACAGCGTTCGCGGAACGTGCATATGCCCAGACGTCGATCGTGAGGCGACACACCGTTACGCCGACCGATCGATTGGGGGAGGACATCGGGCATTCGTCTCGCGCAAGGTCTGCGATCCGGGGTCCAGGCTTGTTCGAGCAGGGTGTCGTGGACCGGAAGGTCGTTTCGGTCGATGCCCTCGAAAGTCGAGCGAAAAGTAGCTACGAACCGACCGGTTGCCATATCGCAAACATATGGCTACCGATGTTCTGCCCAGAAGAAATTTGCTTGATATCGATCCGGTAAATCCGTGAACTGTACGTATCTCCACGCTAGAGTCTTCGGCTATGACCGATGTTCAGGTAAACGGCTGTGGCTATGCCTTCGCTCGCGATCTGTGGGCAACCGAGAGGTTATGGCTGTCACGGTCCGTGCGGGCAATCCTGGTCGGACTCGCCGGCCAACTGAGTGGGCTGGGACCACAGGCAGGGGCCCGCTATGAGGATGGTGAGCTGGAATTCACGGAGGCGCGTGAGTTCCAACTGGCCCTGCTGCGTGTGCACAGTGTGCTCGCGAGCGAGATCGACGCCGGGATGTCGGAAGCCGCCGCCGCCGCTCTCGACAATACGGCCGGGCTCGGCGACGTCGCCTCCGTCACGGGCCTGGACCGGGCGCATGCCTACGAGCGGTGGGGGGCCCTCACCACGATCGGTGAACGTATCGCGCTCATCATCTCTCAGCCGTGGCCGGATGCCGGGCCGTCGGCTCTCCGGACCCCCGAAGCGCTCTACGAGCGAGATCGGCGGTGGTGGCGGGTGAACAGTGCCGCGAGACGCAACGCCCACTACGCCATCGTTGTCGTCGACCGACTAGTCCAGCGGATATACGCGATCGACCCGGACGGTTGGCAACCGGATTCCACGGGAACGCGGTGGGAATTCCGGACACTCGAGTCGGCACCGTTATCGCAGATCCACGTCGACCGTGCGTACGAAAAGGGTCACCTACCGGTCCGATTGGGCGACCTCTATCCCGCTCGGTTGGATCGTGGGTGCGTCCCCTGTTATTTCTCGGATGCGCACGGTGGCCGCTGAACCGGCCACCTCGACCGACACCGAAGGCCCGCGATCCCGGCAGGAGCGCGGTCAATTCTCCTGCTGCCGTGGTCTTTCCGGCTCCGAAGGTCCCGTTCGGTCAGATAATCACGCTCTCGAGCGTATCGGGCCCGTTCGAAGTATGTCCGGCCCGCGGCGGCCGATGACGTTGAACACCCGCTGGGCCTGAGCCTCGCACGGGTCGCCGGATAGTAACCGCGTTCAGGCGAGTCCGTGGGCGGCAAGCCTTCGTGTCGAGTTCGCGCAGGCTCGCCGCGCCGAGCGCGGATCTCACTGCCGTGGTATCGGCGCCTATCCGCACCGAAGTGGGCCGCTCGTCAACACTCGTATGGATCGGGTGGGTCGATATCCATGCATCCACGCCCCGGACTGAATTGAGCGGCATTGCGAGGGCGTGACAGATTCGGCGGTAGCCACTCCATCCGACGAAGCGAGTCGATCAACCATCTGAATGCCAGAATCCATGGCGCCAAGCGATATCGGCGCCATGTCGCGCCTGATCACATTGCATAGACGGTCACCTAATTCGCAGGGTTCTGCGATGAGTTCTCCGCCCATTTAGTCGTACCGTCGGGTGCGTTCAGTATGTTGATCAGCTCCACGGCCGCCAGCGCCATAACCGGTCCCCCGGCGACAATTGTCCCCAGAATACTGCCGATCCCCGAACCGGCCATCGCTGCGGGTATGCAGCCCACCCCGAATAGCGGCAAACCCAGAAGGCATCCGGTAACGCCTCCGACGACCAGACCGATCATGGTGCCGACGAATGCGCCGATCGTGGCGGCGAGCCCGAATCGGGTCGAGAACTCCGTCATCGCGGCTTGATTCTCCATGGGCGACGCGACCGGCGTCACGGCCGGTGCGGCAGCGGGCCGCAGCTCACCCGGCGTCAACCGCAGTTCTTTTGCGTCTTTGCTGAGCGAGGAGTCGACCGCAAGCACCTTGTCGCCCACGGTGAATCGCGTCGGCATGACCATCACGGGCGCGCCGTGGTCATCGAGAATTGTGAAGGAGCTGCGGTCGTGGCCGAGAACGAAAGTCCCTCCCGAGAGCGTGGTTGTCACAGCGCGTTCCACCGAGGTGACCTTGTACTCGATGTCATGGTCAGCGGGTGCTTCCGCATGTGCGGTGACGGGCGCGATTGCCGCAACGCATACGATACCGATCGCCGCGATGCGCGAGGTTTCGATCACGAAATGTCCTTTTCTATTCGATGGTTCAGACATATGAGACGGACCTGCTGAACTCCGCAGCCGTAGACCGGCAGCCACGAGCCAACACACAACCACAATCGCAAAGTCCTGACCAGCTTCTCCTGAGAAATAGGTGATAGGTGCGAGCAAATGCCGGAAAATCAGACGACTCGCAAACCGAAAGTTTGTTTCCTGGTAAGCATCCGGATGACATCGGATTACAAGAGAGCACGATACCGTTTGGATCGCCGACATATTCATCATCGATCGACACCGTAATTGCGCGCGCGCCACCGTCCGGCCATGTCCGATTCGAGCACCGGATTACGAGAAGTCGGTCAGCCGTGCCGTGTATTCAGCTTCGGCAGGTCGGTGTCACCCGGCCGAATCCCGTTCGGCGAGAGAGCGTGAACAGCGCCGGTGACGACAGCCGTCAGCAGCAGCCGCCGTAGCGGGTGGTGAGACGGTGGCAATGACGCTGATATCGGTCTGGTCCATCAATACTGGCAAGAAATCCGCGCCGAGCTCGAAAGGCTGGCGCCCCATTGCATCACGTCGTTCTACGCGAATGCCTGTCCGGGCAGAACCCACGGCGAGTCATCGAACTGATCGATCCGCGACTACGCCACGCCTCGATGCCGCGAGCCCGGCCGTCGATCATGCTCAGAACGCGAATGAATCACCGTAGCCCGTCGTTTGGACGATCCCGTTGGAGGCGGCGGCGCGGACGGTGATGAAGGGCATGGCCGATGCCGGAGTGAGGCATCCGTTGATATTCAGCGAGGTATTGGAGTGCGCGAAGGTGAAGGGGAAACTCGACTTCTCGTCCAGCTCCGACTCGGCGATCACCGCCGCGGCGACACTGCCCGGAGCCAGATTCACGGTGAGCTCGGCGCCGACTTGCCCGAAAACCCCGAAGATGACTTCCCCACCGATATTGACGCCGAGCGGACCCTCCAACGTCAGACCGAGAAGTCCGGGCACGAAATCGACATTGACACCGGAGGTCGCGCCGATGCTGACGTTGATGCCGTCGGAGACGTCCACCGCGCAGCCGACCAGATATCCGGCGATGATCAACCCGGAACGCATCGCCGAGGCTCCCGACAGGGTGGCCGAGAAGTTCCCGGCCACCTTGGCCGAGTGTGAGAACGGCACCCCCATTGCGAGATCACCGGTTGATTTGACAGAGCTGGTATCCACCGATGCGATCAGATGCATCCCACCGGAGCTGACCTCCCCGGGCTCAGCGCCGACCGTGCTGTTGACAGCACCAGCGATGGCCATGATCACCGCGGTGATCGCGGCCAGGACATGTGAAGGCTTGCGGTTCATAACGCTCCAGTCGAAAGTCATCGAAACGGAACTTCACAAACGAACTCGCACACCGATCGTCGTCGCGGATCCTGTTCGGCGGGTGTGGAGGGCACTTCGACGGTCGACGTAGTGCCGGTAACAGTACAGCAACGACGAGTTACCGACGAACTCGGCGCGCGGTACCGCCACGAGCTACCCGGGCTCGGCGACCTGCCGCACGACCGGTGCGGGCGCCCGCACCGCAACCGTCCGCCACGGCGCGGCGAACGCGAAGGCGGCCGCTGACGGCAGCACAGCTGAGGTTGAGAACCATTTCGCGACAAGCATTTTCGACTATCAGCAAGTCCAACATCGTTAACCACCGGCTTCCGGATCCTGCCGAACATCCAAGCGTTGCGGGGCGGGACACGCGTTGGGGCGGGGTTCGCACGGCCGATCGAGGGCTTCGAATAGGGTCGGTGTATGCAGCGAATCCTGGTGTCCGGCATCTCGGGATCGGGGAAGACAACTCTGGCGACCAAGCTCGCGGCATTACTAGGGTTACCGAGGTGCGAACTCGACGCGTTGCATCACGGGCCGGGGTGGACGAAACGTCACGAATTCGAGAGTGACGTCGCACGGTTCGCGGCGGGCGACCGGTGGGTCACCGAGGATCAATACCACGCACTGGTGGGGTCGGTGCTGTGGCCGAGGGCCGACACGCTCGTATGGCTCGATCTTCCACGGCCCACCGTGATGCGGCGCGTCATCTTGCGGTCGCTGGCGAGGGCGATCACCCGCCGGGAGCTGTGGAACGGCAATCGAGAGTCGTTCCGCGACTGGCCCAGTCCCGGCCACCCCATTCGCTTGGCTTGGGCGCGGCATGCGACTCGACGGCACATGATCGAGGAGCGAATCCCCGAGTTCGGGCATCTGACCGTCGTGCGGTTGCGAACCGCCGCCGAGGTCGACGACTGGCTACGAAGCTTCGAACCCGTCACATGACGCTCACCCTCGGCGAACGCGAATTCGGCGTCACTGACGCGCGTTTACGGCGGAGAACAACGCAATAGTGCGTTGCGATCGATGCACAACGTGCAAGTATTGCTCGCATGGCAGGCAAGCGCACGGTTCTCACCGCCGGGCTGCGCCGCTTGGCCGCGTTGCTGTTCGAGATGCGCGAGGGTGTCGGACTCAGCAAGGAAGAGGTCAGCGGCAAGACGGGGATCAACGTCACCACGCTGTATCGCATCGAGGCGGCACAGGCACGCCCCCAGCGACGGACACTCATGACACTGCTCGAGTTGTACGGTGTCGAACAGGAGCGACGCAAGTACGCCCTGGATCTGCTATCCGACGCGCAGAAACCCGGTATGTCCCGGCCCTACGAGGCCAATCTGACCGAGGTGTACTCGGCGTACATCAATTTCGAATCCGAGGCGCTCTCCGCCCGGCACTACCAAACCTCGTACATCCCCGGACTGTTGCAGACGCCGCAGTACGCGGGCGCGGTGATCGACACCTCGATGCCGAAGGTCGAGGCCGCGGTCATGGAGAGCCGGGTGGCCGCTCGAATGAACCGAGCCACGGTGCTCAGCAAGGAGGAACCGCTCGAGCTCTGGGTGGTGCTCGACGAGGCGGCCATCCGCCGGGTCGTCGGTGGCGCCGACATCATGCGTGGACAATTGGAGAAGCTGCTACTGGAGAGCAAGCGGAAAAACGTTATCCTGCAAATCCTTCCGTACGACGCGGGCGCCCACCCGGGCATGGCGGGCGCCTTCACCCTGCTGGACTTCCCCGAGCCGAACGACCCGGAGCTGGTCTACGTCGAGGGCATCGCGGGTGACGAGCTGATCGAGGGCCATCTCGAGATCCGGCGGTTCGGCGTGATCTTCGACCAGCTGCGCGCCATAGCATTGAGCCCGCGCGACTCGGTCGGATTGATCGAGCGGATCGCCGAGACCATGCACTGAATTCAGGCGCGGCTGGCCCGGCGGTACCCGACGGCCGCGGGTACCGCGAACAGCACGATCGCGCCGATCGACCAGGCCAGCGTGGCCAGCAGTGGCGCCCGCACCGGACCTCCGACCGCCAGCCCGCGCATGGCATCGATCGCCTGGCTCATCGGCTGGTTGGCGACAATCGGCCGGGCCCACTCCGGATAGGCGAAAAGCGGCACGAAGCCGGTGCTGAAGAACATCATCAGCGATGACCCCAGCGAAATAGCCTCCACCAGTGCAGCTTTCGCGGTCAAGACCGCGACGGCGGTGACCAGGGTCGCGAAGGCGAGTCCGAACACCAGTGGCACGCCGAACAGTGCGATACCCGCGAGCAGCCCCTGCTCGAAGCGGAAGCCGAGGACGACGCCCACCGCGAACATCACGGCGGTGCACAGCAGAATGCGGGTGCCCTCGGCGAGGATCCGCGCGGCAAGGCCGGAGGCACGATGTACCGGCAGCACCCAGAATCGGGCGAGTAGCCCGGCATCCCGCTCCCGGCCGAGGGTTACCGCACCGGCCAGCGATCCCGACATCACCCCGACCAACGCGACCATCGGCACCGATCCATACAGTGCGTCCACCCCGGATACGGCCGAAACCTGCTTGCCGATCACGATATTCAGCACCACCAGCAGCAGCGCCGGGAAGACCAGCGACTGCACCACGGTCAGCGGATCACGCCACGAGCGCAGCAGCAGCCGGTGGGTCTGGATCAGGGTCTGCGGCACCAGCCGACGCCAGGTCTCGGTCGGACCGCAGACCGTCGGCAGCGCCAGCACCCGCGTCATTCCGACCTCCACGTTGCCACCAGGGCGGCGAGTCCGCCGAATACCACCAGCATCCCGACCGCCCAGGCCAGCCCCGGGCCGAGCACCGGCCAGCCCACCACACCGGCATTGCCGGACGGATCGCCCGCCAGTGCGCGCAGTGCGTAGACGAACTGGGATATCGGCTGATTGCGCGCGAAACCCTGGATCCAGGACGGAAATTGACTCGCGGGCGCGAATCCGGTGGAGACCATGCCGAGGATCAGCTGCGGCATGATCAACACCTGGGTGGTCGCTTCCGGACTCTTGGAGAGACTGCCGAGCAGATCGGCGCCGAGACACAACGCCAATGAGATCAGACCCGCGAATCCGACGAAACCGAGTGTGTCCCAGATACTTCCGTAGAATCTGACCCCGATCACGCTGCCACAGACCAGCGCCGCCGCCAATGCGATCGCGGCCCGGTACATGGCCGCGGTTATGCGCGCCGTCAGCGGCAGCACCACGGGCATCGGCAACGAGCCGAAACGGGCGTTGAGACCGTCCCTGGCATCCGTGGCGGCACGGAACGCGGCCGAGGTCGCGCAGAACGAGACCGACTGCATCACGATCATCGGCATCAGGAATTGCGCGTAACTGCTCAGACCGTGCCCGTAGATGGTCATCACCATGTTCAACGGGACATAGAAGCCGACGGTGAAGACGGTGGGCGCGAGGATCGCGGTGACCACCTCACCATTGCGCCAGGACGGGCGGATCAGCCGGCGGGCCAGCACCCACCACTGCGCCACCGCGTGCGCACGGGGTATTGCCCGCTGATCGCTGGTCATCTGCACCTTTCCATCCTGCGCGAGGTCCGCGCCGCTGTCCGGGAGGCCGCCCGCACCACGGCATGTCGAGGCGAGCCGGACTCCAGATAAACGCGGCGGGTAGTAGGTCGGGTTCACATCGAGACGGATTCGATGCCGTCACGAGTTGCCGCGCGGCGACTAGTTCGCAGGAGAAATGGGTATTCCTCTTTCCCGTTTCCGAACGTAGGAGCACAACATGGCCGATGCGAGCACGGAGTCAGGAACCACCTCCGAACCCACCCTGAAGCGGGTGATGGGTCCGGGGCTACTGCTGTTGTTCGTCGTCGGCGACATTCTCGGCACGGGCATCTACGCGCTGACCGGCAAGGTGGCCAACCAGGTCGGCGGTGCGGTGTGGGTGCCGTTCGTGGTCGCTTTCCTGGTCGCGCTGGTCACCGGCCTCAGCTACCTGGAGCTGGTCACCAAATACCCGCACGCCGCGGGCGCCGCGCTCTACACCCACAAGGCGTTCGGCATCCACTTCTTCACATTCATGATCGCCTTCGCGGTGATGAGTTCCGGCATCACCTCGGCCTCCACCGCGTCCCGGGCCTTCGCCGCGAACTTCGCGGAGGCTTTCGACTTCGATCCGGGTACCGGGATCGGCATCACTCTGATCGCATTGGCGTTCATGGCCGTGGTGGCGGCGATCAACCTGCGCGGCGTCAGCGAGGGCGTGAAACTCAATGTGCTGCTCACCTGCGTGGAGTTGACCGGATTGCTCATCGTGATCGCGATCGGGCTGTGGGCGCTCGGCTTCGGCAACGGCGACTTCGGCCGCATCACCGAGTTCGAGACCGGCGACCGCAGCGCACTCGGTGGCGTGATCGTCGCGACCACACTGGCCTTCTACGCGATGGTCGGCTTCGAGGACTCGGTGAATATGGCCGAGGAGTGCAAACAGCCGACACGCATCTTCCCGAAGGTCCTGCTGGCTGGTCTGCTGCTGACCGGGATGGTCTACGTGCTCGTCTCGATCACCGCCATCGCCCTGGTGCCGGCCGATCAACTCGGCCAGGGCGACACACCACTGTTGAAGGTTGTCGAGGTCGGCGCGCCCGCCTTCCCGACCCATATCTTCGCCTTCATCACCATGTTCGCCGTCGCCAATTCGGCACTGATCAACATGCTGATGGCGAGCCGGCTGCTCTACGGCATGGCCCGCCAAGGGGTGATCCCGCGTCCGCTCGGGAATGTGCACCCCAGTCGGCGCACCCCGCACCTGGCCATCGCGTTCACCACAGTGCTCGCACTCGGGCTGATCTTCTTCGTCGGCGAGGTACCCGAACTCGGCGGCACCACCGCGCTGCTGCTGCTCGCGGTGTTCACGGTCGTGAATGTGGCGGTGCTGGTATTGCGCCGGGACCCGGTCGCGCACAGTCACTTCCGCACCCCGACGATCCTGCCCGTGCTCGGCGCCCTGAGCTGTGGGTTCCTGGTGACACCGTGGACCGACCGGAATCCGGATCAGTACGTCATCGCGGGGGTCTTGCTCGCCATCGGCGTCGGGCTCTGGGTGATCAACTACGTCGCCATCCGGTTGCTGCACCGCGAGCCACCGGCCACCACCGACGTTCCGACATCCGAGGTGTGAACACGGCGAATTACCCAGCGCCGGAACTCGACCCGGCTGTGATGTCCGATATGCGGAGATGACGCCGGGCGACCGGATGGGTAATGTGTGCCGCGATGACCAGCATGGAAGCCCGCCTCGGTGACGCTGCCCGAACGGTGCCGCTCCCGAGTCCGTGGAACCTCAACGCCTACCTCGCCGATGTCGCCGCGCACCGAGGTCGCTCCATTTCGCTGCATCCGGTGCCCGGCGAGATACTGGCGGAGAAGGGCTGTCGCGGAAAGGGTTTGTGGGTCGCCCGCAAGCACGACGACATCATCGTCTACGACGCCGACGCCACCGGACGCAACGCCGACCACATCATCCTGCACGAGGTCGGCCATATGCTGCTCGGGCACGGCAAGGAGGACACCGAGCCGAATACACCGATGCCGCCCACCCTCGCCGCGTTACTACCCTCGTTCTCGGCACAGCGTGTCCTGGGCCGCATCGAGTTCGGTGCCGACCGCGAACAGGAGGCCGAGGTGTTCGCCGATATGACCATGGTCTACGCCACACTGCCGCGCAAACAGGGGCGTGGTTTCCGGCTCTTCGGCCGCGGGCGCTAGCAGACATCCGGTATCCCGAGCGTCCCGGCGCGGAGTTCGTCCACCAGATCCTGGTAGCTATCGGCCAATTCGTTGACGCGGAGCCAGGCGTCGTAGAAGACGGCGTCCGGGGCATACGCCAGCGGCACGAAAGCCTGGGTGGTGAGCTCGGCGAGCCGGTCGACCAACCGGCCGACGGTCTCGCTGTGCGTGCCGACGATTCCGTACGGCACCGGGGTCGCCAGCGCGATCCACCGATCGATGGCACGCACCAGTTGGAGGCGCCGCCGATCGATTTTGGCGGTCTCCGACGCGGGGGCTCGTTCCCGAATCTCGTGCAGCTGAGCCAACTCCCCCGCCGCGTCCAGCATCGGATGATCGTCGTGCGGCAACCCCCGGCAGGCCGCGAGCAGCAACTCCTTACCGGGCACCTTCCACCTGTCTCCGAGTTCCGTCATTGCACGAGCCGCCATTTCATCGGCCTCCGACCAACGACCAATCCTCCCTCGAGACTTTCCGAGCGCGGGAGCGAACGGAGGCGGACAACACCATCGTCCCCTCGTGTCCGCCACGCGGGCGGCGACCATGGAGTCCGCGTCCAGGTCTGTTCATAACGCCCACGGTGTGCCAGCGTTGAGATTGATCCACCGTATTCGCTGTTGCTTGTCGTTGACCGTGGCGGGATGCGAGATGACCATCGGCCCCGAATTACGTGAAGCCCGGGAGACCGCCGGAATCAGCCTGCGGGCTATGGCGCGTCGCCTGCACTACAGCCCGGCCTATCTGTCACGGATCGAGCGCGGACAGGCACCGATCCCCGCCGAGGTGATCGCGGCCTACCAGCGCGAACTCGGTGCCGCGCTGACCGCCGACGCGGCGGGGCGCAGTCACCTCGGCGCCTTGACGATCAATGTGGACACCCGGCGTCTCCGTTCGGCACTCACCCGGCCCGAGGGTGCGGGCGCGGCGACCGTCGCCGACCTGGCGGTGGTGCTGCACCGGGTCCGGCATCTGGAGGACAGCACCGGTTCGGCCTGGTGCCTGCCGATCGTGCGCGGGCTCGACGAACTCGCTCTCTCCCTCACCGCCGAGAACATCACCGGCGCCGCTCATCTCACCGCTCATCTGGCCCGCTACCGCGGCTGGCTCGAACTCGATACCCGGCACCCGGCCACCGCCGACCGCTGCTTCGACCGCGCCGCCGCACTCGCGGCCGACCTCGGCGATCCGATGCTGGCAGCGCACGCGCTCAGCTTCCGCGCCTATTCCGCTCGCCGCCAAGGGAATCCGGCCGCTGCGGTGCTGTTGACGGAGGCCGCGCTCGCGGTGCCCGGCCGTCATCCGGTGCTCGCGGTGTACGACCACTACCAGGCGGCCGAACTGGCGGCACTCACCGGCGATCGCTGCCGGGCGCGGACGCTGCTCCGGGTCGCCGACCGAGCGGCTGACGCGGTCGCCGACGAACCGCTGCCCGCCGAGGGATATTGGTACACCACGGGATTCTGGGGTGTGGAGCGCGCCATCGTGCTCGCCGCCGCGGGGCTCAGGCGCGATGCCGTTCACGAGGCCGAGCAGGGTTACGCGGCGCTGCCCGCCGAACACCGAGGTACCGGGTGGATGCTGGACATGCTCACGCGGGTCGACCCGGAATGGGCACGGTAACAGCGAGGCGGGTCAGGCTGGGGCGTAGGCGTGTTCGGCATCCCCGAGGTAGTCCGGGCCGCCGACATACGTGGTGTGACCGGATGCGGCGTCACCGTCCGCCGCGGCGGCGACGGCGGCAGCGAATTCCTGGATCGTCGGCAGTACGCCGTGGTGCTTGCGGGCCGCAACCGCGTCGGGATTCCGGCGTTCCAGCAGCCTCACGATAATGGTGCCGTCGATCATGTCGCCGGAGACGACCCGCAGCCCGATACCGTGCGCGGCGAGTTCCGGGATCATCGCGCGCAGCGCATCCTCTCCGGCGCGTTTGCTTTCGGCGATGGGGACGTAGTCGGCGGGCACCGGCTTGCGGCCGTGGAAATGCGCCTGATGGCTGGTGACGAAGACGATCCGGCCGCCAGAGGTCATCAGCGGCATAGCCGTGCGCACCAGCCGCTCCTGGGCATCGCGGTTTATCGCCATGGGGTAATCGGGTCCGGCCTGCCGTTCCAAACCGCCCGAGGCATTGAGAATCAGAACATCCAGGCGGCCGAATTCGGCCGCGATACCGTCGATCAGGGTACGCGCGGCATCCGAATCGGCGATGTCGGCTCCCGCGGTGGTGGCGCTGCCGCCCGCCGCTCGGATCTGCTCGGCGAGTTCGTCTGCCCGCTTGCGCTTCTCGCGATAGTTGATGACCACATGGTCGCCGCCCGCAGCGAGGATGCGGGCCGTTTCAGCGCCGATACCCCGAGACGCGCCGGTGATCAGAACGATTCGCTGCTCGGTCGCTTCCACTGTCTCCCCATCCTCGGCAGCCATCCCATAGTTCTACTTCTAATTTAGAATCACTATGGTAGTTCGAAATGAGAAGCGCAAGTGGGGCCAAACCGCCGCGGGGCCGAGACGACCCGGCGAACGAGCCGATGCTGACCACCATGGACCTGCTCGGCCAACGCTGGATGCTGCGCGTCCTGTGGGAGTTGGAACCCGGCCCCCTCGGCTTCCTGGAACTGCGCCGCCGCATGGGCCAATGCTCGTCCAGCATGCTTTCGGTCCGCCTGCACAACCTGCAAGCCGCCGACCTGATTGTGAAGAAGCCCGACAAGTCCTACGAATTGACCTCCGCCGGAACAGAACTCACCGCCGCGCTACACCCCGTCTGGGCCTGGTCCCAACAACACACCCCACCCCAGCCTTCCCCCGCCGACTGAACCGAGGCCAGAATGGCCGCCCCGGCATCGCCGGACAATCCTCTATCGGTTGTGCGGCTTCGCGACTGGTGCGCGGGGCTCTTCAGGACCGGGAATTGATGAAGGAGACGATTTCGGGGAGAGCGGGGTGGTAGGCGGCGGTGGTGTCCACTTCGAGGGTGGGCGCGTCCAGGGTGATGCGATCGAAGGCGTTGTGCCGGTGGGCGTGGGCGATGGGGTCTGGCTCGACGGGGGCCGAGTGGACGCGGCGAAGGGGGTTGTCTTTGCGGCGCAGTCCGATTCGAGACAGGGCCACGGCGGCGGGGACGACGCAGTGCACGATCCGGAGGTCGGCCGAGGTCAGCAGGGGTTCGAGGCCGGGACGCCAGAGCCGGTCCCGGAAAGCGGCTTCGGCGATCGTGGTGACCCCCGCGCGCAACAGCACGGTCAGTACGTCGAAGAAGACGGACAGGGTGGGCAACGCCAGGTCGTCGACGGGATCCGGAGTGAATCCCGGTGTCGCATGGGCCATTCCCTCCTTGATCTCGTCCCGGCTGATCACGGGACAGCCCACGGCCGTGCCGAGGGCGTGCGCGAGGGTCGTTTTGCCCGCACCGGGCGGTCCGCTGACAACAACGAGTGTGGGTCGGGTCACCCGAATATTCTCCGGGTGTTACTCGTCTTCGTAGGCGGCTCGGGCCCAGGCTGTTTCGAAGGCACCGCGGGTGATTTCCTCGTTCGGCAGCTCCGGATCGAAGAGGTCGACGACCGGCGGGTTGAAGGCCCAGTCGTCGGGGGTGGATTTGAATGCCGTTCCGTCGTCGCGGACTTCCACCTGGCGGGTGCGCCTGCCGTCGTGGCCGACCTCCATGAAGTAGTCGGCGGGGTCGACCCCCTCGGCGCCGTCCCAGCGGCGGCGCAGGTAGACGATGTCGCGGTCGGCGAGAGCACCGAAGCCGGGGTGCGCGCGCTGGCGATCGCGCTGAGCGCGGAGATCGTCGAGGCCCGCGGGCAGGTCGGTGGCGTCGTGGGCGACCTCGTCGAGCGCCCAGGACTCGGCGCGCTCGACCGTATCGACGTCATCGATCACTTCTACCTCGGCGAAGGTCTCCAGCACGTGGCGCGGCGACTGGGCGTGCACCCACCACCACAGCCCGCCCATGCCGTAGTCGTGCAGAACGAGGAAGCGTTTCGTGGCCTCGGACCCCATGGGCCCCGACTTTAGTTGAGCCGTAAGAAAATACAACACAGGCGGTGCCCGGCCGAATCGAGCACCGCCTGTACCGTCGCCGGGACTACTTCAGCCGCAACTTGCCGAAGAGGCCGTCCTTCTCGTCATCCGGACCCGCGGTGAAGTAGAGCGAATCGGCGTCACCAAGGCTCTCACCGTTGCCGAACATCAGCGCCCACAGCCCTTCGATCTCGACGGGCTTACCGTCGGCGTCGCGCACGAAGTCGACGAACGTGCCGGAGGCGTCGTCGAAGGCGAGGATCTTGCCCGCCCCGCCGAAGTTGCCGACCAGCAGCTTGCCCGCGAGCGGACCGAAGTTCGCCGGAGCGACCGCGACGGCCCACGGCGCGTTGAGGCGGTCGGTGTCGTCGAGGGTGCGCACGAACGCGCCCTTGGCGTCGAATTCGGCGACCTTACCCTTCGCGGGCTTACCCTTCGCGTCCTTCTCCTGATCCGCGTCGAGCGAATCCTCTTCGCCCGCATCGAACTTGGTGGCGTCCTGCTCATCGGGCTGGGTGGTGGCGTACGAGACGAACACCCGGTTGCCGATGGTCGTCAGGTTGAACGGAGCCGGGTCGCCGGGCTTGGCCTTCTTACCCTTCGCCGGATCCGCCGGATCGACCGCGTCACCGGTGGCGTAGGGGTTGGCGAAGCCGGTGGTCGGAATCAGCGCCCAGTTCTTGTCGAAGGTGCGGACCTGCGGGTCCGCGCCGAAGTCGGCGGCCATCAGCTTGTCGCCGGACGGGGTCAGCGCGATACCGAAGAACTGCATACCCTGCGGCTGGCCGTCGAAGACCAGATTGGCCGGGCCGTCGTGGCGCACGATGGCGCCCTGCGCGTCCTGCTCGGTCCAGGCGGAGATCTTGCCGGAGTCGGTGGCGAAGATGAATCGCGACGATCCGGTCAGCAGCTGCCGCGCGCCGTTCACCTCGACCGGCTGATCACGCACGACGAACAGGTCGGAGGTGATGGGGGCCGGGTTGAAAACGACGCCGGTGGTCTTGCCGATACTCGCGTCGGAGGTGTCGGCGTCCGCGCCCGGAATGGTGACGATCTTCAGCTGGTCCTGGAACAGCTGCTGCGCCTTCGGGTCCGGCGACGCGGTGACATCACCGACGAATTGGAACGATTTGCCGCCCGCGCCCACCCAGAAGTGGCCGCCCGCACCCTTGGGACGATCGGCCAGGCCCCAGGCGTTCACCATGTCCGGGAAGGTGAACTGGGCCTTGTACTCGTCCTTGTTGCCGGCGAGGTTGGTCTGGACGTAGCTATTGCCTGCGAGCGCGGGAATATCGTCGGTTGCCGGCTGCGAATCCGAGCATGCGGCGGCGACGATCAATGCGGCGCCGAGCACCGAGACGCGGAGCAGCCCGTTCCTGGTCCGCGACCGCCGGGCACGCACCTCATTCATGTGTCCGTTCAACATACTGTCCTTTCCACCCGCACGCCGACAGTGCCTCTTAGGCGACGCTAACCTTAGCTTGAGCGATTTTCGGCGGTATCGGAAGTTCTCATGACCGGCTGTTCGGCCATTTCCCGGACCTGATGCGACCAAAGGAGAACCCCATCCGGTCGCGCACACTATGCTGTCGCGCGTGGTCGAACCCCAACCGTCCGTCGCGCCCCATCCCGATATCGCTCCGCTCGCGCCCCTGCTCGGCATCTGGCGCGGCTCAGGGCACGGCGAATACCCGACCATCGAGTCGTTCGACTACCTGGAGGAGATCCGGTTCGGCCACCTGGGCCGCCCCTTCCTCACCTACCGGCAGCGCACTCGCGCGGCGGACGGCAGCCGCCCGATGCACGCCGAGACCGGCTACCTGCGTTGCCCGCGCCCGGACCGCGTCGAACTGATCCTGGCGCATCCGACCGGGATCACCGAGATCTGCGAGGGCAGGCTCAGCATCACCGACGGCGACCTGCAGATGGAGTTCGATTCGACCAGTATCGGCCGCAGCAGCACCGCCAAAGTGGTGACCGCGCTCGGCCGCTCGTTCACCCTCACCGGCGACACGATCGACTACACGCTGCGGATGGCGGCGGTCGGTCAGCCGTTGACCCACCACCTCGCCGCGACACTGCGTCGCGCCTGAGGGCCGACCTCACCCACGGGACGGATCGGGCCGCCACGGGACATACGGCACTCCCGAAGATGCGGCGGCGGATTCGGCCGAATGCAGCTGGAACGGCGTAATGCCGCCCGCCTCCCACGGCCCGACCG
Organism: Nocardia sp. NPDC050710; assembly: GCF_040654375.1. Taxonomy (NCBI): domain Bacteria; kingdom Bacillati; phylum Actinomycetota; class Actinomycetes; order Mycobacteriales; family Nocardiaceae; genus Nocardia; species Nocardia sp. NPDC050710. The sequence goes on from NZ_JBFAHV010000001.1 coordinate 1,070,209, forward strand.
CCCCCGCCACGATCGCCTCCGACGCCTTCGGGACCAGCCCGACTTCCCCGCGCACCACGGTGATCGGCCGATCGGCCAGCGTGAACCAGTCCAGGTCCAGGAAGTCGTGGCTGCCGCGAGTGAGCGCGCCGCGACGCATGGCGTCACCCAGCCGCGTCGCCATACCCGCCGAACGCATATGCCCCTCGTTCGCCTCGAACAGCCCCGCACCCGCGTGCAGATAGCCGGTCTCGAACAGTGAGATCACCATGGCCAGCAGACTGAATGCGCGCGGATCGTCATTCGCGCGCGCCATGAACGCGAAGACCTCGATCTCGTTCTCCAGCGTGGTGCCGTAACCGGCGAGCACATGCACCCAGTCGTGCTGGGCCAGCAGCGGCGGGGCCGAACCCGGCAGGCCCGGGGTGACGAAGCCGCGGTCACGGTAGAAATCGGCGACACCGCGTCCGAGCGTCCCGACCGGCAGTTCGCGCAGTGTGGCCCAGCGCGCGGCGAGCGCCGGATCGTCGCAGACGGTGCCCCACGAATCATCCAGGCTGTCGGTGTGCAGCGCGGCCAGCCTTCCGGTATCCAGCCCGCCGAGATAGCCGTTGCGCGCGAAATCGACCGCGGCGAGATCGACCGCCCCCTCGGCGTACTTCCGCGCCACCTCGATCATGTCGTCGTCCACCTCGAGCGCGTCGGCGAACTCACGCAATGTGGTCGCGACCGCGGGCGGCAGCGGCCGTACCACCAGCGCGGCGAGCAACATGGTCTGCACGATCCGCTCGCGGAAGATGCGGTTGCGGCGGGCCAGCCCGTCCGCGAAGGCCGCGGCATCGATCGGCGCGAGCGCCTCCAGATCGACCCGATGTCCCGTCATCGACAGGAACAGCGAGGGAATCAGCAACTGCTGCAACGGTGTCAGGCCGTCCGCCCCGCGCGCCGCGGCGACCACCCCGCGGGCCAGCAGTGTCACCTCGTCGGCATCCGGCGGGGTCAGCAATACGTCATCCATCAAGTCCACACTCCGGCACATCCGTGCGGCGATCGCCGCGCACGATTCGGCGCGGCAACCGCCACCCCGAGCGCTCCATTATCGACACCAATCCAGCACGGGGCGTAGCTGTTTCGCCATCGGCGTACTCCCAACGGCGGGGACACCGCGGCGTCGGCCGTGGTCGACAACTGTTGCGTGGTCAGCGCCTGCCGAGCTGGACACAGGATTCGAATGCGTCATCGCTGTCACGGAATGCGGGCCAGCGCATCGCGCCCGAGGTCTTCGGGCCGAAGATGGCATCCTGGCCGATCTGGTGCAGCGCCTGGACGTAGAGAACCGCGCTGCGCGTCTGATCACCGAAGATTCCGTCCTGATCGGTGATATGGCTGTCGTAGCAGCGGCGTAGCGCGTCCTGCAGTATCCGGACACCGGTGACCGCCGTGAATTGATCGGAGTTCGACAGCAGACAACCGCGGTTGCCGTCGCTGGCGGCGGGCAGCACCGCGTACCGACCGGCATCGACCGGCACTCTGGCGGAGAAGTGGCAGCGCGGGGTGGCGATGACCGGTGTGGTGTGCGCACCCACCACGCCGACTGCGTCGGAGCCGGAGTCCGAGCGCGTGGTCCAGAAGACGGCCACCGCAACGAGCAGTGCGACCAGGGCGGCAGCCGCCGCAACCCAGCGCCGCGGGACCTGCCGAATCCGCGTGCCGGAGCTGCGCCTCCGCCGCAGGGCCGCGGACGCCGCCTGCGCCAGCTCCCCGCATGTCGGGTACCGGTCGGCCGGATCACCGGCGGTCGCCTTGGCCACCACCGGGTGCAATGGCGGGGGCAGCCGGTCTTGACCCGCCGCGAGCACCGCGCCGGGCAGATGTCCGGTGAGCAGTTCGTAGAGCGTGACACCGAGCGCGTGCACATCGGCGCGTCGATCGACCCGTCCGCCGGTGCGCTGTTCGGGCGGTGCGTAACCTTCGGAGAAGGCCCGGATCCCGATATCGGTCCGGGTAGCGGCGGCGTCGGTGCTGCGAGCGATACCGAAGTCACCGACCAGCACCCGATCGGCGCCACCGTCCCCGGGGCCGACGAAGATATTGGCGGGCTTCACATCCCGGTGGATCACCTCGTGTTCGTGGGCGTAGTCCAGCGCCTTCGCCGCTTCGGTGACGATATGCACAGCCCGCCGCGGATCTATACCCGATCGACTGGACCGAATCAACGCCGCGGCATCGCCACCGGCCACATAGCGCATGGACATCCAGAGGGTGCCGTCTTCGTCACCGAAATCCTTGATATCCACGATATTCGGATGATCGAGCCCGGCGGCCAGCCGCGCCTCCCGGCGGAAGAGCGCGGCGTACTCCAGATCCGAGCGCCCGGGCCCGAGCACCTTGAGCGCGACCCGCATCGGAAGATTCGGGTGCTCCGCCAGGTACACCGTGCCCATTCCGCCCGCACCCAGTCGACGCTCGATCAGGTGTCCGGCGAAGATAGCACCCGCGGTCAGCTCCGAGGTAGACAACCTCAGCGCACCTCCTCCCGAAGTCCGCTGTGCCGAGGATAGCGCCGAAACACCGGATCCGCGTGTCGAATTCGGTGCGCACGGGCCTCGGGGCCACCGAACCGGTCATGCGTATGCTGAACGCACTCGTATAACAGCGGACTCGCGAGGCAGCCTCGCGCGCGAGTGTGGTTGGAGGGATGTGCAGTGGAGTCCACCGGCTCGGACGAGCCGCTGCTCGACCTGCGCGTGCTCGGTCCGGTGCGGTTACTGGTCGGGGGCCGGGCACTCGGCGTCCCGGGCGCGAAGCTGCGCGCACTGCTCGCCGTCCTGGTCATCAACCGCCGCCGCGCGGTCGCGAAAACGGCTCTGGTGCAGGCCATCTGGGAGGATGATCAACCCGCGCGATCGATGGACGGACTCTACGCCTATGTCTCGAATCTGCGCACCGTGCTGCGCGGGGCGGGGGTGGATGATCGCGCGGTACTGCGCACCGTGCCCGCCGGATACCTGCTCGACATCCGCGACGAGCAGTGTGATGTCGGCCGTTTCGAGCAGGCCAGAGCCAAGGGCGCCATCGCCTCGGCCACCGGCGATCTGGACACCGCCGCACATTTCCTGTCCGCCGCACTGGCGGAATGGAGCGGCGAGGCCGTCGCGGGTCTGCACGAGCTGCGCTTCGCCGCCAATTTCGCCACCGATATGGAGGAGCGCAGGCTCAATGCGCTCGCCGACCGGCTCGACGCGGATGTCGCGTGTGGCCGCGGGGGCGCGGTGATCGGCGAGCTCACCGCGCTCACCGCCGAGCATCCGGTGAACGAGCGGTTGTGGCGACTGCTGATCACCGCGCTGTACCGCGCGGGACGACAGGCCGACGCGCTGGCCGCCTGTCTGCGCATCCGCCGAAATCTGGTGCGGGAGCAGGGCATCGACCCCGATCCGAGAACGGTGGCGCTGGAGGAGGCGGTGCGCAATCAGCAGGCGCTGCCCGAGGGCGGGGTGTCACCCGGTGCGACCACCCGCGATGTTCCCGGGATCCGGCGGCGCGCCTGGCTGCGTGTCGGCGACAGCGCGCCGATTCCGATTCCGCCGACCGGTCTGCGCATCGGGCGTGAACCGGACAACGACGTGGTCATCGAGGATTCCCGGGTCAGCCGCAAACACGCGAGGATCCTGCACCGCGAGGACGGCGTCTTCATCCGGGATCGGGATTCGGCCAACGGGGTGTACGTCAACGGGGCGCCGATCGGTGCGGACACCGCACTCTCCGACGGCGACGTCATCCGGGTGGGCTCGACCATCCTGTATTACGAAATGCGCGACAGCGCACCGCCTCCGCCGCCCGCCTGACCCCCTGCGTCGTCAGTAGCCGGGCGGCAGCGCGGCGAACATATCGCGGGTCACCGCCACCGCGTTGTCCGAACTGCCACCCTTCACCAGCAGGGTGGCGAAGGCGATATCCCCGCGATACCCGACGAACCACGAGTGCGACCCGCCGTCGGCCTCGGCCTCACCCGTCTTGCCGTACACCTCGCCCTGATCGATGATCCGCTCGGCGGTGCCCCCGGTAACAACCTTGCGCATCATCACACGAAGGCCGTCGATTACCTCAGGATCCAGCGCGGGCCGATCGCCCTCGACGATGGTGGGGCGACCCGCGATCAGATACGGCACCGGCGCCGAACCCCGTGCGATGGTCGCGGCCATGACCGCCATACCGAACGGACTCACCACCACCTTCCCCTGGCCGATCCCGTCCTCGGTGCGCTGCACCAGATCATCGGCGGGCGGTACCGAACCGGAGATGGTCGGCAGCCCGGCAACGGTGTAGCCGGGTCCCAACCCGAATTTCGCGGCCGTCGTGTGCAACGCGTCGCCGGGCAGTTGGCTGGCGAGCTTCGCGAACGAGGTATTGCACGAGCGTTCGTAGGCGGTGGCCAGCGGCACATCCCCCACGGTGAACAGGTTGTAGTTGGGAATCGTGCGCTCCCCGATAATGATTCGGCTCGGGCATGGCACCACGGTATCCGGCGTCGCGAGGCCGTTCGACATGGCCGCGGCCGCGGTGACGGTTTTGAAGATCGACCCCGGCGGATACTGTCCGGCGGTCGCCACCGGACCGTCCCGGTCGGCCGCCTTGTTCTGCGCCACCGCGAGGATCGCCCCGGTGGAAGGCTTCAACACCACCATCATGGTCTGCTCTTCGGGCGCGTCGACGGCGCGCTGGGCGGCGCCTTGGACAAAGCGGTCGATACTGAGCGCGAATGACGGCGCGGGCTGGGATGGCACCTCCTTCAACACATCGGTGTCGACACCGTAGGCATTCATGGTGACCACACTCCAGCCCGCCTTGCCGTCGACCTCCGCGATGACCGTCTTACGCACCTGCGCCAGCAGATCGGGGGCGAAATCCCGGTCGGCGGGAACCAGATCCCACTGCTGGGTCAGCGTGACGCCGGGCAACCCGATCAGATCACCGCTGACCTCATTGAATTCGACCTCGTTCAATAGCGCGACCGTGTGGGCGCCCTTGGCGGCCCGCGCGGCCGCGACAATGTTCTCGGGCGTCAACTCCTTGTCGAAACGGCCCAGCGCCGCACCGAGCGCATTCGAGACCGCCCCGGCGTCCGCCGCGTCGGTCGCGGCGAACGCCACCCGGGTGACCTTGCCCGGCACCAGGACATCGCTACCGGATGACTCGTTCACCCGGGCCCGCGGCGCCGGGTTCGCGCGCAAGGACATGGTTTGGGTGTCGCCGAGCTTGGGGTGGATATCGGAGGAGGTCCAGCGGACCATCCAGCGTCCTTCGCTGCGGCCCATCTGCAACTGGCCGGTGTAGCGCCAGATCCGATCCTTCGGCAGCTTCCATTCGTAGGTGTAGTCGACCGTCGCGGTATCGCCGGTGACCCGGGCGGCACCGGTATGCGCGGACAATTCCTCGGCCTGCAATTGCGTCCACGCGGAATCCAGTGCGGCGGCGGCGCTCTCGGGCAATGTGGTGAGCTGCGCGGCGCGGTCCAGATCGCGATCGGCGAAGGCGGCCACGAACGCGTCGGCGGCGGGCACCGGCCCCTGCGAACCGGCCGAGCAACCGGCGGCGGCCACTCCGAGCGCCGCGACGAACAGCGGGGCATACATCCGAATCGACATCGGCTGTGATCGTAGTAGCCAACGGCAAGCAAACCCGCGCGGCGCGCTCAGATCCACCCTCGGTACCAACAGTTTTCACGCATGCCCGGGCGGCTCACCGGATCCCTACCACCCGCGCCATCCGCAGACACGCCGCACGAGGCGGCCAGGCCCGGTCCGAAGACACGGACAGGCGGGAGACCCGTCAATCGAGCAGGACGGTGGCGAATGTCGCGATCTGCCGGAATCCGACGCGGCCATAGGCCCGGCGGGCGACCCGGTTGTAGTCGTTCACGTACAGGCTGGCGGTGCGCCCGGAGGCCACCACCGCGTTCGCCACCGCCGCCGTGCCCGCGGTACCGAAGCCTTGGCCTCGGCGGTCCGGATGTACCCAGACGCCCTGGATCTGGCCGGTGCGGCGAGACAACGAACCCACCTCGGCCTTGAAGACCACCTCGCCGTCCTCGAAACGCGCCCAGGCACGACCGGATTCGATCAGGCTCTGAATACGGCGGCGATAGCCGCGACCACCGTCGCCCGCGCGCGGGTCCACGCCCACCTCCTCGATGAACATCGAGATCGCGGCGCAGAGATAGCGGTCCAACTCGTCCGGCCGGGCTCGCCGGACCCGCGGGTCCGGGGTGGCCGGAGAGGGCTGGGCCAACGCGAGCAGCGGCTGTTCACCGCGCAGTTCCCGCTCCGGGCCCCAGCGCGCGGAGAGCAACTCCCACAGCGGTAGCGCGAGTTCCTGTCTGCCCACCACCGACGAGCACACCCGCGGCCAACGCACCGCCCGGTCGGCGAAAGCGCGCAGCGCGTCACGGTCGCCGCGCAGCGGCACCAAATTGGCGCCCGAGAAGCATAACGACTCGGCGGGCCCACCCCGGCTCCACAGTTCGCCGTATCCGGCACGCGTATCGAGGCCGAATTCCTGCAATCGGGCCGCGACCATGCACGAAGCCACCGGATCGGCATCGAGCACACGCAGGACCTGCGCCAGGTCCCGGTTCGCCAGCGGACGCGCGGGCGCGAATTTCGCCCGTCGCGTCGGCTCCAGCAGACTCCGCACATCGACAGCCTGCCACGAACTCACGGGATGCGGTACTGGTTGCGGCGGCGAAAGGTGACGGCTCATCTCGCGAGCACAGGGGTAATTCGCCGGATACGGGCGCAGTCGGCTGTACCCGGACAGCCGAACGCCCCGACCCGGGGGATCGGGGCGCGCAGTGGCGGGGACCTATCCGACGGTGACGACGGGGTCGCCGGAAGCGGCGTCCTCGCCCATCTCCTCGGCGATGCGCATGGCTTCCTCGATCAGGGTCTCCACGATCTGGGCCTCGGGCACGGTCTTGATGACCTCGCCCTTGACGAAGATCTGGCCCTTGCCGTTGCCGGAAGCGACACCGAGGTCGGCCTCGCGGGCCTCACCCGGACCGTTTACGACGCAGCCCATGACGGCCACCCGCAGCGGCACCTCCATACCCTCGAGACCGGCGGATACCTCGTTGGCGAGGGTGTACACGTCGACCTGCGCACGCCCGCAGGACGGGCAGGACACGATCTCCAGCTTGCGCGGGCGCAGGTTCAGTGACTGCAGGATCTGACCGCCGACCTTGACCTCCTCGGCGGGCGGCGCGGACAGCGATACCCGGATCGTGTCACCTATGCCCTCGCTGAGCAGCGCACCGAAGGCCACCGCGGACTTGATGGTGCCCTGGAACGCCGGACCGGCCTCGGTGACGCCGAGATGCAACGGGTAATCCGACTGCGCGGCCAGCTGTCGGTAGGCCTCGACCATGATCACCGGGTCGTTGTGCTTGACCGAGATCTTGATATCGCCGAACCCGTGTTCCTCGAACAGGCTCGCCTCCCACAGCGCCGACTCGACCAGCGCCTCCGGGGTGGCCTTGCCGTACTTCTCCAGCATCCGCTTGTCGAGCGAACCGGCGTTCACCCCGATGCGGATCGGAATGCCCGCCGCACCGGCCGCCTTGGCGACCTCGCCGACCCGGCCGTCGAACTCCTTGATGTTGCCCGGGTTCACCCGCACCGCGGCGCAGCCCGCATCGATCGCGGCGAAGATGTAGCGCGGCTGGAAATGAATGTCGGCGATCACCGGGATCTGCGATTTGCGGGCGATCGTCGCCAACGCGTCCGCATCCTCCTGGCGGGGACACGCCACGCGCACGATGTCGCACCCGGACGCGGTCAACTCCGCGATCTGCTGCAATGTCGCGTTGATGTCATGGGTCTTCGTGGTGGTCATCGACTGCACCGAGATCGGGTGATCGCTACCCACACCGACACCACCCACCATCAACTGACGAGTCTTGCGCCGGGGCGCGAGAACGGCCGCCGGCGCGGTCGGCATCCCCAATCCGATTGTGCTGGTCACTTTCGGCTGCCTACTTTCCTGCGTTCTGAGCGTGCCGTTCGCCTGCCAAGCTTAGCCGCGCATGCCGAACGGTCACCCTGTGACGGCCATGACATGATCGCTGACACAAATCTGTCCCCCCATTGCCCACGCTGAACCTATCGCGGCGCGCCCGCGATAGGTTATCGCGCCGGGGAACAGCCGGACCGGATTCGCGATATCGGCGACCAGCGTGAACAGCCTATACGCGCCGCCGTTCACCACCGCGCTGTGGCTACCGTCCAGCGACAGCCGGAGACGCTGATCGGGCGCCTCCGGGTCGCCCTGCTGGGATTCTCACCATCCCGGCGGAGGACATCCCGTCCGAGCTCCGAGATCGGATACCGCTCAGCCTCGACCCACGTCGCGCGATCCTGGCGACAGTCCTCGCCATGACGAAAGAACTTGCCACTCACCGCGATACGATGTCGGGCTGGGAATTCGTCCGGATCAACGCACGACTGGCCGATCTACTGACAGAGGCCCTCGACGAGCGCCGAGCGCCATACCAGGATCGTCTCGCATCGATCGCGAAGGACGCCGCGGCCCATATCGAGAGATACTCCGACGACCCCGCCCTCACGCCCGCGGCGATCGCGGATCATCTCGGCTGCTCGCGGCGTCAACTCGAACTCGCGCTGCGGACCATGAACACCGCCCCCGCGCTGTTCCTCCGCGAGACCCGATTGAAGCGGGCGCGGCGACGACTGCGGGACCCGTTCACCGTGGGCACCGTCGACGCCATCGCCTTCGCGTCCGGATTCAGCTCGTTGAGCGCGTTCAGAGAGGCGTTTCGGAAGCGGTACGGAGTGCAACCCGGGCAGGTGCGGGAGGCCCGCGCGCGCAAAGCGTGATTCGCTAGCGAACGCGGGGCAACCGGGTGGAAGATGGGCCAATGCGAACCGTGCTCATCCTCGGTGCCGGGTTCGGAGGGTTGGAGTTGGCCACCCGCCTGTCGCGTTCGCTGTCCGACGAGGTCCGGGTCGTCCTGATCGACCGCAGCGACTTCTTCACCTTCGGCTTCGCCAAGCTGGAGATCGCGTTCCGGGATGTACCGCCGGAGACCTTTCGTATTCCCTATACGGGCCTCGCACACCCGGGAGTCGAATTCCGGCGGGAGGAAGTCACCGCGATCGATCCGAGGACTCGCCACGTCGTCACCGATCGATCCGAATACGCACCGGACATCCTTGTCGTGGCGCTCGGCGCCGACTACGACCCCGCCGCGACCCCGGGATTCGTCGACGACGGTTACGAGTACTACTCGATCGACGGCGCCCGCAGATTGCGCGACCGGCTCGACAGTTTCGACGGCGGCACCGTCGTCCTCGCGATCCTCAGTGTTCCCTTCAAATGTCCCCCGGCCCCCTACGAGGGCGCGATGCTCCTACAGGAGAAGCTGAACCGGCGCGGTGTCGGCGAACGCACCCACATCCACGTGATCAGTCCGATGGATTCGCCGATCCCGGTGTCGGCGGACACCTCGGCCGCTCTCGTCGAGGCGCTGACCCGGCGCGGCATGGAGTACACGCCCGGACGCCGGGTCCATGCCCTCGATCCGAGCCGCCACGTGGCGGTCACCCGTGCGGGCGATCTCGATTACGACCTGTTCGTCGGCATCCCGGCGCACCGGGTGCCCGCCGTCGTCGAAGCATCGGGGCTGACCGTCGGCGGCACGGACGGCTGGATCGCCGTCGATCCGCGCACCCTCGAGACGCCCTACCCGGGCGTCTATGCCCTCGGTGACTGTGCCGATGCCCCGGTCCCGCGGGCGGGGGTATTCGCGGAGGACGCCGCCCGCACGGTCGCCGCGGGCATCGCGGCGACGTTGCTCGGATCGGAGTCGACCGAGCGGTATCGGGGCCGGGGCGCGTGCCACATCGAGTTCGGAGGCGGGCTCGTCGGCAAGGTCGACGCGGATTTCCTGTCGGGTCCCGCACCCGTCGCGCCATTTTCCGCGCCCTCGGTGGAACTCGCGCGAGAAAAGGCCGACTCGGCCGCTGCCAGGGTCGAGCGCTGGTTCCCCGGTTCGCTCAACCGCTTGTCGTAGGCATCTCGCTCGCAGGCATCTCGCTTGCAGGCATCCAACAGCGCCCGAGCCTCCGCGAGCGCGGAAATTCGACTCGCTCTCGGTGGGGCGTGCCCGGCGATGGTCTATCGCGTCATGGGAACAGCTGGACCGGATTCACGATATCGGCGACCAGCGTGAGCACCATATACGCGCCGCCGATCACCACCGCGACATAAGTCACCGGCAACAACTTCAGGTAGTCCACCGGGGCGCCCGGAGCCAGCCCCTTCCAACCACGGATGGAGTTGCGGATCTTCTCGTAGAGCACCACCGCGATATGACCACCGTCCAGCGGCAGCAACGGCAGGATATTGAATGCGCCGAGGAAGAAGTTCAGGCTCGCCAGCATCAGGATGAAGACACTCCACAGCCCGCGCTCGGCGGTTTCGCCACCGATCCGGCTGGCGCCGTAGACGCTGATCGGGGCCTCCGGGTCGCGCTCGCCACCGGTCACCGCGGTCCACAGGGCCGAGACCTTCTGTGGCATCTGCGCCAGCGCCTCGAAGGTGCGCACGAACATATCCCCGGTGAACACGACCGAGGCCGGGATCGCGGCCAGCACGTTGTACTGCACCGGCTCGTAGAAGTCCGCGCCGACACCGACGGCGCCGACCTCCTTGCCTTCGGTGCTGCCCTCGGGGTAGCGCATCACCCGCTCCGGGGTGACCGGGATGGTGAGGGTTTGTCCGTCACGGTCGACGGTGTAGGTGAACGGGCCGTTCTGCTTCTGGGTCTCGACCTGGAACTGCTTCCAGGTTTCCACCGGGACGCCGTTCACGGCCTTCACCACGTCACCGCGTTGCAGGCCCGCCCGCTGCGCCGGACCGGCGCCGGTGCACGGCTGCGTGGTGCCGTCCGGATTCTGTTGCGGCACACAACCCATGGTGCCGAGCGCGGTGGCGGGCGGCTGATCGAAGCGGGGCAGCCCCCAGCCGATCGCCAGCACCACGACCAGGATGAAGCCGAGCAGGAAGTTCATCGCGATGCCGCCGGACATCACGAGCAGTCGCTTCCAGGTGGCCTGGCGGTACATGGCGCGGTCCAGATCCTCGGGCTCCAACTCGTCCAGCGCCGTCATGCCCGCGATATCGCAGAACCCGCCGAGCGGCAGCGCCTTGAGCCCGTACTCGGTCTCACGGCGACGGAACGAGAACACCTTCGGGCCGAAGCCGATGAAGTAGCGGCGCACCTTCATGCCGGTCGCCTGCGCGGCCCACATGTGTCCGCATTCGTGCAGCGCGATCGAAATCGTGATACCGAGGGCGAACAACGCGAACCCCAACGCGAACACCATTGATGTACAGCCCTCCTGCGTTGCGCAGCTCGCCTCGACACATAGCGGCCGCCGAATCGGCCACGACTTCCGCGGACACCCGCGTCCGGTTCCGGTCGCGCGCACCCCCGACCACAGTAACCGGACGACGATCGACCCTCACGCCACAGTCTGCCAGGCCACGGTCGGACCGCGCGTCGTATCGATTCGAACAACCCGCTCCCCCACCGCGCCGAGCCCCGGTGCGCCGGACCGTGCCGCCGAGCCCCGCCTCGGGCGCGATCAGGCGCCGACCAGGCCGCGAGCGTGGTCGCGGGCCCAGCTGTCGGCGGCGAGGACATCGGCCAGCGTCTCCGGCTCGGCCCGCCACCGATCGGCCGCCTCGACCGCTCGGGCCACCGTGCGCACGATGTCCGGGAAGCGGATATGCCCGTCGAGAAATGCCTGGACCGCGACCTCGTTGGCGGCGTTGTAGACGGCGGTGACGCTGCCGCCCGCCTCGCCCGCCTGCCTGGCCAGCTCGATCGCGGGGAAGACGGTGTGGTCGACCGGCTCGAAGGTCCAGGTCGAGGCGGTGCCGAAATCACAGGCCGCGGCCGCGCCGGGCACCCGGTCTGGCCAGCCGAGTGCCAGCGCGATCGGCAGCTTCATATCGGGTGGGCTGGCCTGGGCCAGGGTGGAGCCGTCGGTGAAGGTGACCATGGAGTGCACGATCGACTGCGGATGCACCGTGACATCGATGCGGTCGTACGGGATCCCGAACAGCAGGTGGGTTTCGATCAGTTCCAGGCCCTTGTTCACCAGCGAGGCGGAGTTCAGCGTGTTCATCGGGCCCATGGACCAGGTCGGATGGGTTTTGGCCTCGGCCGGATTCACCGATTCCAGCATCGCGGCGGTCCAGCCGCGAAACGGGCCGCCGGACGCGGTGAGCACCAGCCGGTCCACCTCCTCGGCACGCCCGCCGCGCAGGCACTGGGCCAGCGCGGAATGCTCCGAATCGACCGGGACGATCTGACCGGGGGCCGCCGCGCGGGTCACCAGCGAGCCGCCCGCGACCAATGACTCCTTATTCGCCAGTGCCAGCCGGGTGCCGGACTGCAAGGTGGCCAGGGTCGGTTCCAGGCCGAGCGAGCCCACCAGGGCGTTGAGCACGACATCGGCCTCGGTGCGGCGCACCAACTCGGTCACCGCGTCGGGACCGCCGAGCGGCACATCCATGGCCCGCGCGGCGGCGGGATCGGCGACCGCGACATTGCTGGTGCCCGTGGCGGCCATCTGCGCGGCCAGCAGCTCGGGATTGCCGCCGCGCGCGGCCAGTCCGACCACCTCGAACTTGTCGGGGTTGGCGGCGATCACCTCGAGCGCTTGGGTACCAATGGATCCGGTGCTGCCCAGCAGCAGGACTCTCACGATGTCGGACACGGCCCCATTGTGACAGGGTCGCTGGCTACGACGAACGGTCGTATGCCACGATATCGGTCAGTATCCGGATATCGGGTGGGAACCCGAACCTCGAGCTAAGGAGCGATCGTGGCCGCCACGGAACTCGAACCCGCCAACACCGAGCGCGCCGTCGTCACTCACGTGGACACCGCCGAGGTTCCTTCGGCCGAATGGGGCTGGAGCGGTGAGTCACCCCGCACCTTCAAGATCGCGGCCATCGTCGTCGCGTTGTCTCTGGTCGCGATGACGATCGGCAACCACAAGGGCAGGGTCGAGGACATCTTCCTGGTCGGCTTCGCGGCCGTGCTCGTCGGCATCGTGGTCCGCGACTGGTTCCTGAGCCGCAAGCCGCGCTAGGTCCCCGCACCCCTCCTTTCGCCGTCCCAGCACCGCGCCGGGACGGCGAAAGTCGTTATCCCGCGGTCAGCACGACGCATATATGCCACAATACTCATATGCCTCTCAAGCGCACGATGGTATACGCCGACGCCGATGATCTGTCGACGATCAAAGAGGCCGCCGCTCGGAGCAATGTCAGTGAAGCCGAAATAATCAGGAACGCGATTCATTTGGCGGCTATGCGAGTTCGGCGCCGATCCGAGCCGCTGCGGCTACGGCGTTTCGCCAGTGGTGATCCCACGCTCGCCGAACGTGTCGATGACTACCTCGCCGACGATTTCGGCAGCGCCCCGGAAAACCCGTGACAGCGGGCGTCGAAGGCCCGGGAATTGTCATCGCTGATACGTCCGGTTTGATTGCCGCGTTCGACACCTCGTCACCGGAGAGCGATGGCGCGTTTCGCGTTCTCGAAACGGCCGGACTTGTAGTCATCTCGCCGCTGGTACTCGCTGAACTCGACCACGTCGCCCGGCGCGCGCTCGGGCGGCAAGTCTCCATCCAGATGATCGAGGATCTCGCCGCTCAAGCGCGCACCGGGCACTTCGAAATCGCGGCGATTACACCCGACGTTCTCGATCAAGCGGGTGCGATCCGCAGGCTGTATCCAGATCTGCGTTTGGATCTCGCCGACGCCGTCGAGGTCGCTCTGGCCGCCGAGTACGAGACCGACGCGATCCTCACGCTCGATCGACGAGACTTCCGCGCGCTGACACCACTCACCGAGCACGCGGCCTTTCGTGTACTGCCCGACGATCTTCCCTGACCCGACATTCGCGGCGATGAACCCGGCAGCCTCCCGATCTCGCATCGACCCGTTGGCAGACACGGCCAAGCCCCGCACCCCTTCCCTTTCGCCGTCCCAGCTCCAGGCCGGGACGGCGAAAGTCGTTATTCCGCAGGGTGTTCGGCCACCGTCAGCCGACAACTCCCGCCCGCGCAGGAGCGTTGCAGCCGCCCCCGCGAGATGGCCTGCACCAGGCCGATGGCCCAGCACATCGGACAACCGCGCAACGCCACCAGTCCGATCGGCGCGAGCAGCAGACTCGCCGGACCGAATACCGGCAACAGTGCGAACGCGCCGGTCAGGAAACCGAATCCGAGCGCGCCGCGCACGAGGTGCCGCGGTACCGTCGCGTCGGCGAAATCGGTGTCGATCACCACACATCTCCTTCTCGCAACGCCTGCTGCACAGCGGCCCGCGCCCGGTGCAGCCGCGACTTCATGGCCGCGGTACCGAGCCCGAGCCGAGCCGCGACGATCGGCCCGCTGAAGCCCTGCACGTCACGCATGATCAGCACCCGACGCTGATCCTCGGGCAGCGCGGCAATCGCCTCGGCAACCCGCTCGGCCTCCAACCTGCGCATGGCCTCCTCCTCGGCCGAGACCATCGGCAGGTCGCGGACCGGCGCACCGCCGCTGGCGCGCAGCCGTAGCTGCCGCAGGCATTCATTGCGAACGATCCGGAACATCCAGGACGCCAGGGCTCCGGTCGCGCGGACCGTTCCGACCTTGCGATACAGGATGATCAGCGCCTCCTGCGCGGCATCCTCGGCGTCCTCCGGGGTGGCGCACAGCGAGTAAGCGAACCGGCGCACATGCGGATGCGAGCCGGAGACCAACGCCGTGATGGACGCGATATCCCCGGATTGCGCGGCTCCGACGAGTTGATCGTCGGGCCATCCCCGCTCAGCCACGGGACCGGTTCCGACGGCGCAGCAGTGTGATGCCGCAGGCGCAGACAAGCAGTGCGACAACGACAATCCCGGCAATGAGCACGGCAACCTCCCGATCTCGTGCCGACCCTGTTATCGGCACACGTATGAGAGACGCGCGCCGAGTAAAAGGATTCACCCGGTTCCGGAGGCTAACGGCCGCGACGTTTGGCGGATTTCCCGGCCGTGGGCTGGGGCTTGCCCGGTTTCTTGGCGGAACCGGACTTCTTGGCGGCGCCGGACCTCGTGGCCGCGGTTCGGGCGGCGGGCTGATTGCGTTGCGGCGCGGCGGCCGGGGAGCGGGAGCTGCGTTCGGAGCGGCCGCGGACGACGCCGATGAACTCCTCGACCAGGTCGGTGGTCGCGGCGGTAGGCCAGGCCAGGGCGATCTCGGTGTCGGGGGCGTCGGTGACGGTGCGGTAGACGAGGTCGCGGCGGGCGTGCAGGCGGGCGATGGAATGCGGGACGATGACGTGCCCGACACCGGCGGCGACCATCTCCAGGGTGACCGCGGCATCGTCGACGGAGGGAGTGTCCTGCATCCGCTCATCGGCCAGGTCGGCGGTGCTGACCTCGGTGAAGACCGAGATCGGGTGGTCCTTGGGTACGACGACGACGGGGAGCTCACGGTAGAGCGGGATGGCGCTCAGGCCGTCCCGATCGATCGGGAGGCGCACGAAACACATATCGACGCGGCCGTCGCGGAGCGCGGCGTGCTGGTCGG
The DNA here is from genome assembly GCF_040654375.1 of Nocardia sp. NPDC050710. Lineage (NCBI taxonomy): Bacteria > Bacillati > Actinomycetota > Actinomycetes > Mycobacteriales > Nocardiaceae > Nocardia > Nocardia sp. NPDC050710. The sequence goes on from NZ_JBFAHV010000001.1 coordinate 1,085,850, forward strand.
CCGCGGTCAGGGCGACAACCTCGAGTGGGGTCTCGGGAAAACGCTCACCCCAGATCCGGGTCCATTTGGAGACAGTCACGCCGGGGACGAAGCCGATCCGCAGCGCGGCGGGCGCGTCGGAGCTCGGCTCGGCGCTGATCGCTTCGGCCGCCGCGATCAGCTCGGGCGCGGCGGTCAGCAGCGCGTGTCCGTCATCGGTGAGCTGAGTCGGCTGGGCGCCGGGCACGAAGAGTTTCGTGCCGAGCTCGTGCTCCAGGTCGATGACCGTTTGACTCAGTCGCTGCCGCGAGATGTTCAACGATTTCGCCGCCCGCGCGAAGTGCAATTCCCGCGCTACCGCGACAAACCAGCGCAGGCGGGTGACGTCGATCGACTCGAACCGGCTCATTGCATGAAGGTTAGCCGCTTCGACCTGCGGCGAACCGCACAGGCGGTGGCACGACCGGCCCGCCGCGTCCATTAAGCTTGGCCGGTGAGCCAGGAGCAGAAACCGCAGACCATGAAGCCGCTGACGGCGGCGAATAAGCTCGGCATCTACCTTCCGGCGACCCCAGAGGAATTCCGCAACTCCACCATCTCCCGCGCCGACCTGGAGAAGTTGCGCACCGATCCCCCGGAGTGGCTGACCGAATTGCGCCGCACCGGCCCGTTCCCCCGCGATGTCGTGGCACGCAAACTCGGCATCTCCAATAGCGGCCTGGTCCGCGCCGAGGTCTCCGACGCACTCACCGCCGATGAGATCGCCGCCCTGCTCGCCGATCCCCCGGCCTGGCTGCTGCGCGAACGCGAGAGCTACACGGCCGTGCGCGCCGAGAACGAACGCGTCAAGGCGAAGGAAGCCGAACGCCGGGCTGCCACCAACCGCCCCGCCAAGAACCGCGGTTAGCCGCCGATCTGGGCGGCCTGCACCTGCTGGATCAGGTTGGTGAGGGCCTGTTCGCCCAGGACGGCCGGACGGAAGGTGAGGACGCAGCGGGAGTGCGCGTCATCGCTGAAGGTCGACACCACCATCGACGCTGCTCGACGGGCTTCGCGCTGCCCGGCGGCGGATCCCGCCTCCTCGGCGCGTGTGGTGTGTGCGACTCCGGTTCGTCATCGGGAATACCCGGGCACCGTTTATTGCTATCTGCATTCATACGCAGATAAGAATCTGTGCCGTAGGCAGGGCAGGAGGACAGCCCGATGATCACCTCTTTGTTCACCCACCGCGACTATCTGCGACTGTTCACCGCCCAGGTGTCGGCCCTGTTCGGCACCGGACTGACCACGGTCGCACTCGGGTTGCTCGCCTACGAACTCGCCGACGCCGACGCGGCGGCTGTACTCGGCACCGCGCTGACCATCAAAATGCTCGTCTACGTCATGGTCGCCCCCATCGTCGCCGCCTATGCCGACCGATTCCCGCGCAGGTTCTTCCTGGTCGGACTCAACGTGATCCGGGCCGTGGTGGTGATGGCGCTACCGTTTATCGACCAGATCTGGCAGATCTATGTGCTGATCGCGGTCCTGCAAACCGCCTCCGCCGCATTCACCCCCACCTATCAGGCGGTGATCCCCGACATCCTGCCCGACGAGCGCGAATACACCAGAGCACTGTCGGCCGCGCAACTGGCCGCGACAATGGAGACGCTGCTGAGCCCGATGCTGGCGGCGGCGGCACTGACCCTGATCAGCTTCCACTGGTTGTTCGTCGGTACCGCGATCGGATTCGTGATCTCCGCTGTCCTCGTGATCACCACCCGGATCCCGGACGCCCACGCCGCCCCACAAGGCACGTTCCGGGATCGGATCGTGGTGGGTATGCGCATCTTCGCCGCCACACCGCGGTTGCGCGGCCTCCTCGGCCTGAACCTGGTGGTCGCCGCCGCCGGTTCGGTGATCATGGTCAACACCGTCAACTACGTCCGCGACACACTCGGGGGCACCCAGTCCGGGGTAGCAATGCTGCTGGCCGCCAACGGGTTCGGCACCATGATCATCGCGCTGTCGCTGCCGGGGGTCCTCGATCGCCTCGGCGCCCGGCCGGTCATGCTGGCCGGCGCCGCCACCCTGGTCGCCGGACTCGGTTCGGGCATCGCCCTCTCGACCGCCGAGACCGGCGAATGGCGCTGGGGCGCCGCGATCGCGGTCTGGGCCGTCATCGGCGCGGGCACCGCGGCGGTACTCACCCCGACCGGTCAGGTACTGCGGCGCTCGTCGCGGCCCGCCGACCGGCCCGCGCTGTTCGCCGCACAGTTCTCGCTATCGCACCTGGCGTGGCTGATCACCTACCCGATCGCCGGATGGCTGACCACCGCCGCCGGTTTCACCACCACCTGGGTGACGCTGGCCGCGGTCGCCGGTGCCGGAATCACCGCGGCACTGCGCCTGTGGCCTCGCCACGACCCCGCGGAGCTGACACACCTGCACGAGATCGGCACCATCGACCCGACCGCCGATGCCATCCGAGTGGACGAACGCCACTACCAGCACACCCACGTGTTCGTCATCGACACCGACCACCGTCGCTGGCCGACTCCGACGCCGCGGCAACCCGCCATGGCCTCATGATGAGCTGCGCCCCAATGGGATACGGTTCTCCGGGTGGGGACATCAGGGGTAGATGCCATCGTCGGTTTGATCAAATCCTGGCAGGCGGGTTGGACACTGGCCGGTGAACTCTTCGCCCCCAAGAACTATCTGGCCCCCAGCGACGTAGCAGTGGATCGACTGGGGACGCTGCGCGCACTGCTCGGCGTCGGGATCACCGCGCTGCTGCTGACCAGGTATGCCGGACCGGATTGGGCCGAGTTCTTCGCTCGCGACGCGGCGCTGCGGATCATCTTGTCCGCGACCGTCGGCTTCCCTGTGTGCTTGCTGGCCATGGCGGCACTGCTCGTGTGTACCAAGTCCGGGCGACGCGGCGACACAGCCCGGCACCTGTGGCAGCCATTGCGAACAATGGGGGTCGGTGTGCTGGCAATTTTCGCGCTGGGGACGCTGTTGCTGATCCCATGCATCGGCATCTTCGTGGTCGTGGCCATGGCTCCTTTCGCGGTGCGCGCGGCATTCCTGATCACCAAGCATTGGTTCGCGGCCGCGGACGGTCATCTGCTCTTGGGACCGATCGTCGCCGTCATCGTCACGTGGACGGTGGCCGTCATCGATATCACCGACGCCTCTCCGTCGGCGCTGCCCTACGGCTTCTACCTGATGCTGGTACTCGGCGGCTCGGTGACGATCACCGGACTCGCGGTCATGGAGTACCGCCGAGCACACAGGTACTACGGCGTCACCTTCCGCGGCGGGTCACGCCCCCACCTCTTCCGCTGAAGACCGATACGCGAGCCGACCGGCTCCTATCCCAACATGTCCGCGCCACGACTGATCATCGACATCGCGAATGCGCACGTACTCGATCGAGACCCGACCACATTGTGCTGCGAGATAGCTCTTCGGCCTCGAGCGGATGCAGTGCGGTACACACGCCGACATAACGTCAGCCCCGATTGCCTATCGCATGGTGGCCGTACAGCTGAGCGAGTCCGAGGAGTAGCACATTCGAGTCTCGGTCGGCTCGCTCACGAAGCGCGTCACTGAATCCGACGCCGCTGAAGCACGCCAGGCGACAATTCGATGCATCCACCCCGCTACCGGCCAACAACTCACGTGCGCGCACAAGTCGATCCAAATGGTTGAGGCCCATGGTCACACCCCACTTCGCCTCACCGATCATCGACACCGCAGACTTGTGCCCACCACCACCCGGCTGCACCACAGCCACATCGATCTGAATCTGCTTGCGGGCAGTCGAGTCGGTGACGATCCCGCAGCCGATCTCACCGAATCCAGCATCCGGGCCGAGCATTTCAATGCCATCGCCAAGCATGAATTCTCGGCATATTGCCTCGAAGTGCGGCCCAGCGACCTGTGCGGCGAACCGCTCCTTCGACCGAGCCCACACCTGTTGCGCCTGGCCGCTTTCCAGCCGCGCCCAGGATGGACGCATAACAGCTTCGTAGAAGTTGATCAGCGGCTCGGTCATGCGGTACACCGACTTCCCTGCCCGGAATACATCACGCTCGCGCGTCAACAGGTGACAGTCCTCCAGCACAGCGAGTGGGTGCGAGATGTCCACCGCCTTGCGGCCGATGTAGCCGGCGATACCGCCGCGAGTGTTGTTGCCCTGCGCGACCGCGGCGAGCACCGAATGATAGAGGGCGGTATCGCGGATCTCGGCCTCCTCGGCCAACAGGTAACGCGCCTCCCGGAACAGCGGACTCAACGGCGACAGCACTGTCCGAGACAACCACTGGTCGAAGTCGTTCAGCGATAAAGGGACGTCGTCGGCCAAGAATTGGCGTCTATATGCAGGGGTTCCGCCCAACACGGCATGCAGCCGCATCGCTAACGCTGGGTCCGTATCCACTCCCCAGAACGCCGCGGCGTCACGATATCCGAATGGGCGGACCACCATCTCTATCTGAGCGCGCCCTCGCAGAGGTGCATTGCTGGCCAGCAATCCGCCCATCACCGACATCGCCGACCCGCACACCAGCAGCCGAGCACCACTCGGCTCGACCTGATATCGATCAATCTCCCGTTGCACCAGAGACGGAAGCTCGGGAACTGCCTTCACCAGGTACGAAAACTCATCGATCACCAACAGCAACGGTTTGTCGGCGCGCTCACGCGCAGCCAGGCCGAACAGGTAGGTCACCGCATGGTCCCAGCTATCGAACACAATCGGCACCTCTGCACCGGTGAACTCGGCCAATGCGGCCCCGAATTGTCGCAAGGATTCCCCAGCCGTTGCCGTCGTCGCACCGAAGTAGAAACCTCCGACCCGCTCAGCCAACGCCCGCAGCAGGTAGGTTTTTCCCATCCGTCGCCGACCACTGACAATTCCCAGCTGCGCCGTCTGCGTCGGACGCGACGCGAACGCCACCAGAGCGCCCCACTCCGCAACTCGGTCGAACAAGTGGTCTGGCTTCGCCGTCATCAAAGACCCCCGGTGTTAGGAATGCACCCCTAAGGACTGTACTCCTAATAGAGCAGGCAGCCCGGAATCGCGGGCACGACGTCGACGATGACATTGCGGGCCACCGTTCAAGATGGCAACGGATGTCCGGCGCGCAGTGGTACTCCTGCGGACGAGCTAGCCTTCGGCGGCCAACTGTCCGCAGGCGGCGGCGATTTCCTGGCCGCGGGTGTCGCGGACGGTGCACGGCACGCCTTGGGCGTTCACTCGCCGAACGAATTCGGCTTCAACAGGTTTCGGGCTGGCATCCCATTTGCTGCCGGGGGTCGGGTTCAGCGGGATCACATTGACGTGAACCCGCGAGCCGAGCGCCTTGTGCAGCTTCTGCCCCAGCATGTCCGCGCGCCACGGCTGATCGTTGACGTCGCGGATGAGCGCGTATTCGATGGAGACCCGGCGGCCGGTCTTATCCGCGTAGTAGCGGGCCGCATCCAGCACCTCGGCCACCGGCCAGCGATTGTTCACCGGGACCAGGGTGTCGCGCAGTTCGTCGTCGGGGGTGTGCAGCGACACGGCCAGGGTGACCGACATACCCTCATCGGCGAGCTTGCGAATGGCCGGGGCGAGGCCGACGGTGGAGACCACCACACTGCGCTGCGAGATGCCCAGACCGTCCGGGGCCGGCGAGGTGATCCGGCGAACCGCGTTCACCACCCGCTTGTAGTTGGCCAGCGGCTCACCCATACCCATGAAGACGATGTTCGACAGCCTGCCCGGCCCGCCCGCGACCTCGCCGTCGCGCAGCGCGGCGGCGGCGGCGCGCACCTGATCGACGATCTCCGCGGTCGACAGGTTGCGGTTCAGCCCGCCCTGACCGGTCGCGCAGAACGGACAGGCCATACCGCAGCCAGCCTGGCTGGAGATGCACAGGGTATTGCGGTCCGAGTAGCGCATGAGCACGCTCTCCAGCAGGGTGCCGTCGCCCGCCCGCCACAGCGTCTTGCGGGTCTCACCGGCATCGCAGGCCACATGCTTGACCACCGACAGTAGCGGCGGGAACAGCGCTGCGCCGATCTTCTCGCGCACCGGGGCGGGCAGATCCGTCATCCGCTCCGGGTCGGCTTCGAGCCGGGCGTAGTACTGCCGGGCGATCTGGTCGGCCCGGAATTTGGGCAGGCCCAGTTCCTCGACGGCCGCCTTCCGTCCGTCCGCATCGAGATCGGCGAGGTGCCGTGGCGGCATGCCACGGCGCGGAGCATCGAAAACGAGGGGCAGGGAGACGGTCATAATCCAGACATTCTCTCATTCGAGGGATCCTCCCGCCGAACCGGCCGAAAGCGCGACCACCCGCATGCGGTCAAATACACCCACCTGCCATAGCAATCGGACATGATCGGACCATGTCCACCAACGCCGAGCAACCGCCCGATCCGGAACCGGTCCGGCGCGAGCCGCCACCTGTGACCGGGCCTACCAAGACCGGCGCCAAGAAGTCGATCTCCTCGCGCACCGGTTACGCCTGGGTCGCGCTGGTCACCGGGGCGCTGATCCTGGTCATCCTGCTGATCTTCATTCTGCAGAACCTGGAGACCATCGAGGTCAGTCTCTTCTTCTGGCATTTCAACCTGCCGATCGGCGTCGCGGTGCTGCTGTCGGTGATCGCGGGCGCACTGGTGATGGCGCTGGTCGGCGGCGTCCGCATCCTGCAATTGCGCCGAGCCGCCAAGAGATAGCCGCGGCTAGGCGGTGCAGCGGATGAACCCGCGCAAGACGATCGAGCTGGACGCGAGCCTGGCGGCCCTGCCCGGTCAGCGACCTCATCGAGGAAGCCGCCCGCGCACTGGCCTGACCCCGGACGGCATTCGACCCCGTCATCGAGCCACGGTGACGGGGTCGTTTCGCCGGAGCATCAGATCAGGGTGGACAGCACCAGCCAGGAGACGAACGCGGAAGGCAGCATGGAATCCAGGCGGTCCATGATGCCGCCGTGGCCGGGCAGCAGGGTGCCCATATCCTTGATGCCGAGCTCGCGCTTGATCTGGGATTCGATCAGGTCGCCGACAGTGGCGACCAGTACCAGCCCGATGCCGAGCACCACGCCGATCATCGAATTCGCCTGCAATAGCAGGGTCACCGTGAGCAGACCGCCGATGATGCTGAAGACGAGCGAGCCGCAGAAACCCTCCCAGGACTTCTTCGGGCTGATCGAGGGCACCATCGGATGCTTGCCGAAGAGCACACCGGCCACATAACCGCCGACGTCGGAGCAGACCACCAGGATCATGAACGTCAGCACCCGCAGATTGCCGTCCGGCTCCAACAGCAGCAGCGTCGCGAAGGAGGCGAGCAGCGGGATCCAGGCCAGCGTGAAGATGGTGATGGCGGTGTCGCGCAGGAAGTTCCGCGGTGCGGTCTGTAGACCGTGGTCGAACAGCCGCCACACCATGCAGATCAGCGCGGTGGCGGCGAAGGCACCCGCGACACCGCTGGCGCCGTAGGGCCAGCCGAGCCAGAACACCGCCTGGCCGCCCACGATGAGCGGGATCCGCGGCACCAGCACATCGGCCTCACGCAGGCGCTTGGCGACCTCCCAGGTGGCGACGCCGACACCGGCGCCGGCCACCGCGATGAATACCTTCGGCACGAAGAGCAGGATCGCGATGAGCGACAGGCCGAGACCCAAACCTACGGCGAGCGCGGCGGGCAGATTGCGACCCGCCCGCGATCCCGACGCCGCGGGAGCGGGCTCGGGTTCGGCGGGGTGCGCGGGTTGCGCCGGAACGGCGAATGCGGGCTCCGTGGGGCCGGGCGACGCGGGAGCGGCGGATTCCGGTTCGGCGGTGGCGGGCGGGACCGGGTCGGTGCTCCGACCCGGGTACCTGTCTATCTTGTGCCCGGTACTCGCGGCGTCGCCAGAATGCCTGTTCGGCGCTTCAGATGTGCCGTTACCCGGCATCGGCTCCTCTGCCGCACCGGTCGCGGCGGCGTTCTCGGCCACGATTGTCCCGTCGCTCAACTCGTCGTTCCGTTCGTCCCCCGCCCGGGCGGGCCCCAGGATCTGGCCTCAGACCTCGAGCAGTTCGGCTTCTTTGTGCTTGACCAATTCGTCGATCTGGCCGACGTACTTCGCGGTGGTCTTGTCGAGCTCCTTTTCGGCACGCCCGACCTCATCCTCACCCGCCTCGCCATCTTTCTGGATCCGCGAGAGTTCGTCCATAGCCTTGCGGCGGACATTGCGGATCGCCACCTTGGCGTCCTCACCCTTGCCCTTGGCCTGCTTGGCCAGTTCGCGGCGGCGCTCCTCGGTGAGCTGAGGAACCGAGATCCGGATGATGTCGCCGTTGTTGGTCGGATTCACCCCGAGGTCCGAGTTGCGGATCGCGGTCTCGATCGCGTTCAGCTGACTCTGCTCGTAGGGCTTGATCACCACCATGCGCGGTTCGGGCACCGTGATGCTGGACATCTGGGTGATCGGAGTCGGCGACCCGTAGTAGTCGACGACGACCCGGGAGAACATGCCGGGGTTGGCCCGGCCGGTCCGGATGGTCCCGAGATCGTCCTTCGCTACCGAGACGGCTTTCTCCATCTTCTCCTCGGCATCGAAGAGCGCTTCATCAATCACGACCGTTTCCTCCACAGCGTCGTCATCGTCATGATCCGCGGGTCGCGGGCTCAGGACCGAACCAATGTGCCGATCTTCTCACCGGCGACCGCCCGGGCGATATTGCCCTTCGTCAACAGATTGAACACCAGCATGGGCATCTGGTTGTCCATGCACAGGCTGAAGGCCGTGGCGTCGGCGACCTTCAGTCCGCGCTCGATCACCTCTTTGTGGGTGATCTCGGTGTACATGGTGGCGCTCTCGTCGAGCCGCGGGTCGGCGGTGAAGACGCCGTCCACCGCCTTGGCCATCAACACCACATCCGCTTCGATCTCCAGCGCGCGCTGGGCGGCAGTGGTGTCGGTGGAGAAGTACGGCATGCCCATACCCGCGCCGAAGATGACCACACGGCCCTTCTCCAGGTGACGCTTGGCGCGCAGCGGCAGGTACGGCTCCGCGACCTGGCCCATGGTGATGGCGGTCTGCACCCGGGTCTCGATACCTTGCTTCTGCAGAAAGTCTTGCAGCGCAAGACTATTCATCACAGTGCCGAGCATGCCCATATAGTCCGAGCGGGCGCGGTCCATGCCGCGCTCCTCCAACTCGGCGCCGCGGAAGAAGTTGCCGCCGCCGATGACCACGGCCACTTGGATACCGTCCTCGACCACCTCGGCGATCTGTTCGGCGACCGTCTGCACGACGTCCGGATCGAGCCCGACCTCACCGCCGCCGAACATCTCCCCACCCAATTTGAGGAGCACCCGGCGATATCCTGGGCGTTCGGTCCCGGGGTCCGTCATGGGTGCGATTCTCCTTCGGCAATGGTGGTCTTTTCAGCAAGGCGAGGCATCAGGGCACAGCGGATATGTTCTGCGATCCCGCAACACAAGGCGAACCTATCCTGCCTCATAGCGATTCGGCGGACACAGAAGGCCCCCATAACCGGCCCGTCGCCGGTGCGTCCGACAGCGCCGCCCTCGGCATGCCACGCTCGGATGAACGCCGATGCCGCCGGTGCTTTCGCTGAGACGGGCGCCGAGCGGTAGCGCGGACTGCCCGCCCGTGATCCCGATTGTGGTCCCACCGGGTAGGTAACGCAGCCGCAAGCAAAAGGCCCCTCACACAACGGGTTCCGGTGTGTGAAGGGCCTTTCGACAGGCGTATCAGGCCTGGCCGACCTCGAAGCGGGCGAAGCGGGTCACGGTGACACCGGCCTCGTCCAACAGGGCCTTGACGGTCTTCTTCGAGTCGGTGACCGACGACTGCTCCAGCAGCACGACGTCCTTGAAGAAGCCGTTGACACGACCCTCGGTGATCTTCGGCAGCGCGGCCTCGGGCTTGCCCTCCTCGCGAGCGGTCTGCTCGGCGATGCGGCGCTCGTTCTCCACGATGTCGGCCGGAACCTCGTCGCGGGTCACGTACTTGGCCTTGAGCGCGGCCACCTGCATGGCGGCGGCACGAGCGGCCTCGGCGGCGGCTTCGCCGTCACCCTTGTACTCGACCAGCACGCCGACGGCGGGCGGCAGGTCCGAGGCACGCTTGTGCAGGTAGGTGGCGACCGGCGCGTCCAGCGCGACGACGCGACGCAGCTCGAGCTTCTCACCGATCTTGGCGGCGAGAGCCTGCAGTGCGCCATCGACGGTCTGGCCGTCCAGGGCCAGCGCCTTCAGCGTGTCCAGATCGGCCGTCTTGGCGGCAGCCGCGGCGGTGACGATCTGGTCGGCCAGGGCCTGGAACTCGGCGTTCTTCGCGACGAAGTCGGTCTCCGAGTTGATCTCGATCATGACGCCGTCCTTGGCGGCGACCAAGCCCTCGGCCGTGGTGCGCTCGGCGCGCTTGCCCACGTCCTTGGCGCCCTTGATGCGCAGCACCTCGACGGCCTTGTCGAAATCACCTTCGGTCTCGGCCAGCGCATTCTTGCAGTCCATCATCCCGGAGCCGGTCAGCTCCCGGAGCCGCTTCACATCGGCAGCGGTGTAGTTCGCCATGGGTGGCGAGCCTCCTTCGAGAAAGTATGCGGCGGGCGCGATTTCCGCGCCCGAGCGCTCCTGAGTACTGGGCAGCGGTGATCACGATGGCACAGCCCCGTGATCACCGCTGGAACAGCGAGTTAACGAGTCTCAGGCCTCGGCCGAGGTCTCGGCCGGGGCAGCCTCGGCGGCGGGAGTGGCCTGCGCGAGCAGCTCCTGCTCCCACTCCGCGAGGGGCTCGCCCGCGCCGGCTTCCGGCTTTTCGTCGCCGGTGGAAACGCCGGCCCGTGCCTGCACGCCCTCGGCCACCGCGGAGGCGACGACCTTGGTCAGCAGCGCGGCGGAACGGATCGCGTCGTCGTTACCCGGGATCGGGTAGTCGACCAGGTCGGGGTCGCAGTTGGTGTCCAGGATCGCGATGACCGGGATGTTCAGCTTGCGCGCCTCGCCGACCGCGATGTGCTCCTTGTTGGTGTCGACGACCCAGATGGCCGAGGGCACCTTGGCCATATCCCGGATACCACCGAGGGTGCGCTCCAGCTTGTTCATCTCACGCGTGAGCATGAGGATTTCTTTCTTGGTGCGACCCTCGAAACCACCGGTCTGCTCCATCGCCTCGAGCTCCTTGAGGCGCTGCAGACGCTTGTGCACGGTGGAGAAGTTGGTGAGCATGCCACCCAGCCAGCGCTGGTTGACGTAGGGCATCCCGACGCGAGTCGCCTCGGCCGCGATCGACTCCTGGGCCTGCTTCTTGGTGCCGACGAAGAGCACGGTGCCGCCGTGGGCAACGGTCTCCTTGACGAACTCGTAGGCCTTGTCGATGTAGGTCAGCGTCTGCTGCAGGTCGATGATGTAGATGCCGTTGCGGTCGGTGAAGATGAACCGCTTCATCTTCGGGTTCCAGCGCCGGGTCTGGTGTCCGAAGTGCGCGCCGCTGTCGAGCAGCTGCTTCATGGTTACGACAGCCATAGCTCCCGTATCTCTCTTTCGTTGCCGGTTGACGCAGCGGATCGGCGACCCACTGCCCTGGCGCCTCCGAATCGTCGGACCCGATCACATGGATCAGGACCAGCCGACGACTCCCTGCTTCGTACCCGCGCCGCCGCGATCGATCTCGGATATTGAGATTCGGTTCGGACAGCGCCGTGACGAACAAGCACGGGTGGCGCGCGAAGTCGGTCCACGCCAGGCATAGACCGCTCGAATAGTCTACGGCGTATGGGCCCCGGTATCTAAATCGCCAGCGCTACGGGGCCATGGCCAGGCGAAACAGGAAATCTCCACAGTTGGGAAAGTTGTCCACATCGGGCGAATCGGGGGTACCGAGCGCGCCTCGGCGGGCCGAGAGTTCAAGCATGAATCGCATATCGCTGTCGATGACCATGAGCATCCCCCTGCTGTTCGCATTGTCCCTGGTGCTGGCATATCCGGCGAGCGCCGCGCCACCGGGGACACCCGAGTCGGACGCCGTGGCAGGGGCGTGCACGGGGTCGGTATGTCTGCCGAGTGGTTGGCGCAAGCTCGCACCGGGCGTGGTCCGGGTTGCGCCGCTGCCCCTCCGTCCAGCCCCTGTCGTTCCGATGACCGCGCCGGGCGCCGCCCCGCTGGTATGGGGCGCGCCGTGAGCGCACGGCTGCCGTCCGACGGGTCGGCTGTCGCGGTCGACTCCGACCCACCGTTGTCCGGGTCTGTTGCCACGGTTCGGTCCGGTGCACCCTGATCGCACCGGACCGGCGCGGAAAGGCCGCGCCGGTCCGCGTATTGCCCGGCGGTTCCATGGATCGATCCGGAACCGGTGGTGGGCGCCGATATTCCTCGGTGTGCTGATGACCCTGTCGTCGGAGGTGCCCGCGATGGCCGGTCCCTCCGGGGAGTTCGGTTGGCCGCTGCGGCCTCGTCCGACGATCGAACGGCGCTTCGACAAACCCGCGCGGGATTGGTTGCCGGGGCATCGCGGGGTGGATCTGGGCGGTGCGCCCGGCCAGGACGTGCTGGCGGCCGGGGCCGGGATCGTGGTGTTCGCCGGGGAGGTCGCGGGCAAACCGGTGGTGTCGATCGACCATCCCGGTGGCCTGCGCACCACGTACGAGCCTGTGCGGGCCGAGGTGTCAGTGGGGCTGCGCGTCGGGCGGGGTATGCGGATCGGGACTCTGGAGGCCGGGCACCAAGGGTGCGCGTCGGCGGCCTGCCTGCACTGGGGCCTGCGGCGGGAGGCCGGGGTACGCGGCCGCGGCGAGTATCTGGACCCGCTCGGACTGTTGCATGTGGTCCCGCTGCGGTTGAAACCGATCGGTGCGCCGTGACCGCCGGGCCAGCGGACCGTCAGGACAGCAGTTCCGCGCGATCGATGAGATAGGTGGCGCCGACGGCGACGAGGTGGATGCGACGGGTTTCGACACCGGCACCGCCGTCCCGGTAGCGCAGCGTCAGCCGGTAGGTAACCGTCAGATCGGCGGGATTCGGCGCGACGATCTCGACCGCGGTGGAACTTACTGTGCCCCAGAATGATTGGTAGCCACCGAAGCCGCCGATCTCGTTCTGGTACCGGGAGGTCAGACGGGCCCACGCGGCCGCGGTGTCGCCGGGCAGCTGCGCGTAGTGCGTGCGCACATAGTCGGCGATTCGGTCGGCCACCGGTACAGCCGTGAGTGTGCTGATCGAGACGGTCGTCGTGGCCGCTGCCGGGGCGCGCGATGTGGTGATCGGCGACGGCACGGCAGCGGGCGATGCTTCGGTGACGCCGGGACCAGCGCTCGTGGTGGACGATGCCGACTCCCGGCCCCAGCGCTGGCCGAACACCACGGCGCCGAGAACAAGCAGGCCGATCACCGCGACCGCCGCCCAGACCAGCGGGGTGCGGCGGCCGCGCGACGCATGCACCGAATTGAGCTGGGTGACAGCCGATCTCGACGTCGATGCGGCTCCTGTCAGTGCCGCGCGGGCATCGTCGAGGAGCGCACCGGCCGAGGGATAACGATCCGCCGGATCCTTCGCCATGCCGCGCGCGATCACCGCGTCGAAGGCGACGTCCACATTCGAGGTGGACGGCCGCGGCGGCGGCTCTGTCAGGTGCGCCGCGATCTGCCGCTCGACGCTGTCGCCGGGGAACGGCTGACTGCCGGTGAGGCATTCGTGCAGAACGCAGGCGAGTGAGTAGACATCGGATCGAGCATCGATGTCCCCGCGCGCGAGCCGTTCGGGCGCCATATAGGCGAAGGTGCCGATGGTCGCGCCGGTGGTGGTCAAGCTGGTGTCGCCGGCGCCGCGCGCAATCCCGAAGTCGATGAGGTACGCGAAACCGTCCCGGGTGATCAGTATGTTCGACGGCTTCACATCGCGGTGCACCAGCCCGGATCGGTGCGCCGCGTCCAGAGCCGCGGCGACCTGTTCGAGATAGGTGATCGCCCGATTCGGCGTCAGCGCCCCGCTGGTCGCCAGCACCGCGCCCAGGTCGGTGCCCTCGACCAGCCGCATGTCCAGGAAGAGCCGCCCATCGATCTCGCCGAAATCGTGGATCGGAATGACATGTGGCTCGCTCAGCCGGGCCGCCGCTTGCGCCTCCCGGCGGAACCGTTCGCGAAACATTCGATCGTGCGCCAACTCCGGCGGCAGCACCTTGAGCGCGACGGTTCGGTCCGTGACGGTGTCGTAGGCCCGATAGACCTGGCCCATTCCACCCGCGCCGAGCAACTCGACGAGCCGATACCGACCGAAGGGAGTCCCGTCCACCCCGTACGCCTATCACATGCGGCCGCGACCCGCAGTCGCCCCCCGTGAATTCCACACGGCCGACCGCGCGTGTCTCGATCGAGGCGAGCGACCGCGCCGCCGCTGTCCCGCGACCGCATCCGGGCGCGGCCCGTTCCGATGTATCGAACCCGACCGCACGGGTACTTCCCTCCCGGGCCGAACGCGGCAAGGATCGGGGCATGCGGAACGAACCGGACGACGCGGCCCTCACCTATACCGAGGTCGGCGCCACGAATGGCGAACTGCCGGAGGGATATCACCGGTTCCGGCTGCGGCGGCGAATCGGGCACGGGCGCGCATTATTCGACCGTGCCGGAGCGGAGATCCTCGCGTATCGAATGCAGAAGGGCACCGGGATCTTTCGGAACGCGAGCACGCCGACGGCCGAGGTGGGCACGCATCTGACCGTACGTCTCGGTCTCGGACCGCTGGCGATCACCGCGCCCTGCCGCGTGGTGTACGTCCTCGACGACACCGATCGGCGCGGATTCGCCTACGGCACCCTGTCCGGGCATCCGGAGATCGGCGAGGAACTGTTCGCGGTGGAGTACGACCCCGCCGACGACAGCGTGTACGGACTGGTCACCGCGTTCTCGCGCCCCGGATCCTGGTACACCCGGCTGGGCGGTCCGGTGGTCCGGCTCATCCAGCACTTCATCGCGGGCCGGTACATCGGCACGCTGCCCCGCTCGGCCTGACCCCTTCGCCCACGCCTAGACCAGATCCCCGGCCAGCGCCGACTCCAGTTGCGCCAGGCCCGCCCGGATCCGTGATTTCACGGTGGCCAGTCCGATCCCCAGTTGTTCGGCGACCTGCGGGTAGGTGAGCCCGTGGTAGTAGGCGAGGATCACCGATTCCCGCTGTAGCGGGGTCAGTGCCACCAGACCGCTGCGCACGCTGCGGTATTCGTGCCTGCGCAGCACCTCCTCGGCGACCACGTCGACCGAGGGACCGCAATCGCCCACCGCCCAGGCGTGATCGTGGTCGGCGGCTGCCCGTTCATGCCGGACCCGGTCCACCGACTGGCGGTGCGCCAGCATCGACAGCCAGGTCAGCACCGAGCCGCGACGTTCGTCGAAATTCGCGGCGCTGCGCCAGACCTGTAGGTAGACCTCGTGGCACGTCTCCTCCGCATAACCGTGATCACGGACGATCGAGAGCACCCGACGAAAGACCATGCCGTGGGTCCGGCGATAGAACTGCGCGTAGGCCTCGCGATCACCGGTGCCTATTCGGTGCACCAGCTCGGCATCGGTGACCGCCTCCGGGATCGGTCGGCAGACCCACCGGTTCCGGCGCGTACGAGAGGGAGAGACAAGCGAAACCATGATGCCCCCATGGCTGCGAAAGGTGGTGTGGTTGCCGACCATCGAGAACAGGGATGTTGCTGTCGGCGCTCGGATTCCGCTCCGGGGGCATGGGTTTCGAAATCCGCCATTCGCCAGACTACCGAGTGGG
Source organism: Nocardia sp. NPDC050710 (assembly GCF_040654375.1). Taxonomy (NCBI): domain Bacteria; kingdom Bacillati; phylum Actinomycetota; class Actinomycetes; order Mycobacteriales; family Nocardiaceae; genus Nocardia; species Nocardia sp. NPDC050710. Next base: position 1,101,589 of record NZ_JBFAHV010000001.1, read on the forward strand.
CCCGGCCCGGGAGCGGATTTGCCGGAATATCTAGATCACTCAAATTCGCAAACGGAGCTCGACGATCCCCGTCGCGACCGCGTGCACACTGATCCGATTGCGCCGCGCATGGGCCCGGATCAGCTTGTACGCGGAGTCGGGAGATATGTTGCGAGCGTTGGCGATCACACCTTTCGCCTGCTCGATGAGCACGCGCGAGTCCAGGGCGTGCTGCAATTGCGCGGCGAGCACCTGCTGTTCGCGCAGTCGCTCCATGGCGACAAGATGTCCGGCGGCCATGCCCGCCAGCAACGCGCCCACCGCCAGATCCGAACCCGTCCAGGCCCGCGGCGCGGTGGCGTACAGACCCAGCGCGCCGACGGTTTTCGCACCGGATCGCATCGGAATCTCGGCCACCGACGAAACACCGTGCCGCAGTGCGGCACTGGCGTACTCGGGCCACACCCGATGCTGACTGCGGAGATCGGTGACCACCACCGGTTCACCGCGCCGGATGGCGTCCATCCCCGGCCCGCTGGCGACATCCTGCTGGCGACGCGGGATCTCGGCCAGTTCCTCGGGGGTCGCGGTGATCACGCCGGTACGGCCGTCCGATATCAACAGCACGGTTCCGCCCGCGAGATCCAAAATATCTGTGGCACTGTCGATCACCTGGTACAGCACGGCCGCGGTTTCGGAGTCGGCTAATAGCTGGGCGAGCTTCGACACAGCTGTTACCAGCAGCTCGCTGTCAGACATCCGAACCACCCCTGTACCGGCGAACGATCGGCGTCCGCCACGGAGATCCTGCGCCGCACCTGCCCAACTCACCATGGTATGGACCCCGGGTCCGGATACGGAACAGTCTCGGACCATTGTGATTGTGCGAATCAGCGAATGTCGCCGCGCTCGAGACGAATCCGGCGGTCCACGATCCGTTGGGCGACCTCGGTGAGCGACAGCCCACGCCGCAGCGCCTCGACGCGCAGCCTGCGATAGGCGTCGGCCGGGTTCGGGTGGCCGCGCGAGATCATCATACCCGCCGCCTGATGGATGACGGCACTGGTCAGCGGCGGCGGCGATGCGGACGGATCGGCGGCGATCGAAAGCAGATGCGCGGCGAGGATATCCGCGATATGCCGCCCGGCCGAGACGGCCGCCGGCCCCCACGGCGCCGGTGCGCTGCGATACAGATCCAGCGCACCCAATCGGTCCAGACCCAGCCGCAGCGGCACCGCTACCATCGCACCGGGGGACGACGCTGCCGCGGAGACCACCCCGGATTCTCGCAGTGCCGCCGCGAATCCGGGCCACCTTTCGCAGTCGGTCGCGAGATCGGCGACCGCGACGGGGACGCCCGTGACGACCGCATCGAAGGCCGGGCCCTCCCCCACGGTCGTCTGGACGGCCTCGATCCGGGCGGTGACCGCATCGCTTGTCGACCAGGGTTGCGCGCCGAGATACGGTTCGTCGACCAGAATCGCGACCCGCTGCACCGGCAGCACCCGGACGCAGGCGCGGCACGCGGCGGAGATGTCGCCCCCATCGAGACGTAACGCCGAGCGAAAGCGCTCGGCCAAGAGTTCGAACTGTGCCACGTCCATCCTACGAACCGCCTGTGATGACCGGCAGCGTCAGGATAGCGAAATCCCCGCGTGGCGTCGCCTACCGCTGCGCCGCCAGCGCATCCGCCTCGGCGCGCAGCATATCGCCGCGATCGGTGCGGCCGAGTCCGTCGTACTCCGCTGCGGCCGTGCGGCGCGGGGCGTCCATCCGTTACGGCGTGACGATGGCGAAATCCGGATCGGGCTGGTCGAAGACCTGGACGAGGTCGGCGAGTTTGGCGGGGTCGCCTTCGATGGCGATATCGCCCGCCGCGACGGCTACCCCGAAGTCCTCCCCGATCACTAGCACCTTGATCAGGGTGCCGTGGGTCAGCGTGAAGGTGGCGTCGGGTTCGGGCAGCGCCACACCGTCGGGCCGGTCGTAATGCGTCAGCAGACCGTTGCGCAACTCCAGCCGGTGCACACGCTTCTCGTCGCTGATATGCCATTCGGTCACCACGCGTTTATCCCATGCCTTGGGGCCGTCCACCCGCAGCGCCATCGCGTCGAAGATCTGCTCGACGGTGAGGGAGGCCAGCATGGTCGGCGCATTCGTCGCGGTCGGGGTGCCGAAGGACCCGTAGCGCAGCTCGTAGGCACCACTGAGATAGAAATTGCGCCAGGTGCCGTTCTCGGCTCCGTAGCCGAGTTGCTCGAAGGTACTGGCCTGCAATTCTTTTGCGGCATCGTTGGTGGGATCGGCGAAGATGACGTAGTTCAGCACCTGTGCGACCCACCGGTAGTCGCCCGCGTCGTAGGAGGCCCTCGCCTTGCGCAACACCTCCTCTGCACCACCCATGAATTCCACATGACGCCGGGCGGATTCGACCGGCGGATGCTCCCACAGGTGCGCCGGGTTGCCATCGAACCAGCCCATATAGCGCTGATAGATCGCTTTGACATTGTGGCTGACCGAACCGTAGTAACCGCTTGTGTGCCAGGCATTTTCGATGGCGGGCGGAAGTTGCAGCTGCTCGGCGATCTCGGCGCCGACGTAGCCCTGGTTGAGTAGCCGCAGCGTCTGATCGTGCAGATAGCCGTACAGATCACGTTGCAGCGAAAGGAATTCCACGAGCCGCTCGGTGCCCCAGGTAGGCCAATGGTGCGAGGCGAAAACCACGTCGGAGTCGCGGGCGAAGAGATTGATCGATTCGGTCAGATACTTCGCCCAGATATGCGGATCTCGCACCAGGGCGCCACGCAGGGTCAGCAGGTTGTGCTGAGTGTGGGTCGCGTTTTCGGCCATACACAGTGCGCGGTGATCCGGGAAATAGAAATTCATCTCCGCGGGCGCTTCGGTGCCGGGAGTGATCTGGAAGACGATCCGGACGCCGTCGATCGTCTCCTGCTGCCCGGTAGCGGTGATATCGACCGTGGGCGGGATGAGGGTCACCGTGCCGGACGAGGTGGTCTGGCCCAGGCCCGCACCCACCTGACCGAGCGGACCGCGCGGCAGCACCGCACCATACATATATGCCGCGCGCCGTGCCATCGCGGTACCCGCGTAGACGTTCTCGGCCACCGTGTGTTCCAGGAATCCGGCGGGCGCCAGCACCGGGCACCGGCCCGCGGCAACCTCCTCCGCGGTGGTGACACCCAGTGCGCCGCCGAAATGGTCGATATGCGAATGGGTGTAGATGAGCCCGGTCACCGGGCGGTCGCCGCGGCGCTCCCGGTAGAGCGCGAGCCCAGCTGCCGCGGTCTCCATGCAGATCAGCGGATCGATGACGATCACACCCGAATCACCCTCGACGAGGGTCATATTCGACAAGTCGAACCCGCGGATCTGATAGATGCCCTCGGTGACCTCGTACAGTCCCTGCTTGACCACGAGGCCGGACTGGCGCCACAAGCCGGGATGCGCCGATGTCGGGCACGGCTGACCAAGGAAATCGTAGGAGTCGTTGTCCCACACCACAGTTCCATCCGAGGTGGTGATGACACCGGACGTCGGCGCGGCGAGGAACCCGCGGTCGGCGTCGGCGAGGTCCGCGGTATCCGCGAAGGGCAGGGTGGCCGCCGCGCGCTGCTGTCCTGCGGCGATGAAGTCACTCGGCTCGGTCGCTGTGCTCATTCCATCCTCCTAGGTATCCGCCGAAAGTGCTTGGCCCACACTGCATCATGACTATGGATCGGTGAAGACTATTGCGACCGAGACACAGGCGACGGCGGCCACCGCCACCGTCGTCGCGGCGACCGCGGCCTGCCCGGCCCCGTGGCGGCGTTGGTGCAGACTCCGATTGCGCGCGAAACACAGCGCGGCCAACGTCGCCATCGTGGCGGCCGCGCCGATCGGAGCGATCTCCGCCTCGTGCCAGCCGCCGGAGGCGACGTGGTTCAGGAACAGAACGGCGACCACCATCGCGCTGATCGCCGTGCGCCGCCAGGACAGAGCCGTGCGTTCGGCGGCCAGGCCGACGTCACCGTCGGAGCTCGCGCGTCCGCCTTCCCGCCGACCGGTACCGTCCTCGCTCATCGCATCAGCACCGCCACGCAGGCCACCACCGACACGATCGCGATGCCCCCGGACAGGATCGGCACCAGCAGGGTGCCGGGTAGCGGCTCACCGAGTTGCATGGCCTTCCGAATGCGACGCCAGTGTAGGTAGGCGCCGACCGCGACGATCACCGCGAGTGCCAGGCAGCTCATTGCGATGGCGCGCCGGAAACCCTCCCGGTGGAACGGCTGGACCAGAGTGTGCACGGCGACGCCACCCGCCAGCAGGCCGAGCGCGGTCCGCATCCAGGCCAGGAAGGTGCGTTCGTTCGCGAGGGTGAATCGGTAGTCGAGTTCCTCCTCGCCCTCCTCCGACTCCGCCTCCGGACTGGGCAGTGTCATACCCACTCGGTTCCGACCGCATGACGCGGCCTCGCGCTTCGTACCCGGAACACCTCATTGTTGTCTGAAAAGTAACCAGAAAGGAGCTGGATCGCGGGTGATGCGGCGATCGGCAGGTGGTGCTTCGCGGGGCACTTCTCCCCCATATGTGCCATCATTCGATGTTGTCCACCCAGCTCAGAGGAGAGATTTGCGGAAAGCGGCCGATCCTCGGGGTTCACGGACACCACTCCACCTCCGGTCGGCTTCTGTGTCGTAGGCAAACAAACCGCTACGTCAGATTAACCGCCCGGAGTGGGACCGTCCACGATCTACGCGCGTCGACCGGCGCCCCGACACGGCCCTACACCGGCACGGCATCCTCGAAGATCATCGTAAGTCGATCGACCGTGGAGGTCATCGGCGCCCGGGTGGGCAGCCCGAGGGTGGCCAATTCGGCCGCCCAGGGGTGCTCGCCGAGCGTCAACTCCGCGCCGCCTATGCGGGCACGCATGCCGGATGGCTCCATATCCCACTTGGTGCACCGGGTGACGCCGTCGATATGCGAATAAGCGTCGAAAGAGGTACCCGCGGTTCGCCGAGCGGGGGTGGGCATTCCCGGTTTCACCGAGAGATCGACGACGAGCCGACCGTTCCGGCGCAGCACTCCCCGCCGCACGCGGCCCGTGTAGTCCACCTCGAAATCGGCGAGTTCCTTGGGGAATCCCCAGATTCCACGACCGGCGGCGAGAGTGAAGTCGCCGTCGACCGGCAGCCGATGAATGAACACACCCGCATTGCCCGCGGCGAGGGCACGGAGATCGGCGGCGCCGCCGACAGCTTCGGCCGTGTGGTGGCGGACCATAAAAGACACACCGAACTCGTTATACGGTCCGAGGTCTCCGTCGAGGTATTCGACGAAGACCAGGGTGCACAATGCGCTGTCACGGGGCACCCGGATGACCTGGAGGCCCGAGTAGTCGATGAGGCGTTGTGCGGCGGCGGCAGGCACCCGGTAGGACGCCATGAACGCGCGCGCCTGCCGGATCCGCACCGGCATATGGATTTCCTGACCGAGAACGGTATGCGTGCTCATCCGGACAAATCCTCCCGAAACTAGAACTCGTTTCAGAGTACGAGCTTGTTGTGCCCGTCACACCCCTTTCGGCTCACCCTCGAGCACGCGGATGGGCCTGGTCGTGCACCTTCTTCAGGCGCTCGATGGAGACGTGGGTGTAGAGCTGGGTGGTCGCCATGCTGGCGTGGCCGAGCAACTCCTGCACCACTCGCAGATCGGCGCCACCCTCCAACAGGTGGGTGGCCGCGCTGTGCCGCAGGCCGTGCGGACCCATATCCGGTGCACCGGGGATGGCCGAGACCACCTCGTGTACAACCGTTCTGGCCTGACGTTGATCGAGGCGGCCGCCGCGCCGGCCGAGTAGCAGGGCTCGACCCGACGCGGCGACCACGAAGGCGGGCCTGCCGAAACGCAGCCAGTCCCCGAGCGCCGCGTCGGCCGGTCCGCCGAACGGGACCGAACGTTCCTTATTGCCCTTGCCGAGCACCCGCACCAGCCGCCGCTCGCGATCGATATCGTCGATATCGAGTCCACACAGCTCGCTGACCCGGATTCCGGTCGAGTACAGCAGCTCGACGATCAATCGGTCCCGCAGCGCCATCGGATCATGCTGCGCCGCACCGGACTCCGCCGCCTCCATGGCGCCGACCGCCTGCTGGCGACCCAATACCGCGGGCAGTACCCGGTGCGCTTTGGGCGAGCCGAGCCGCAACCCCGGATCGGCGGTGAGCCTGCCGGTCTTGGTCAGCCAGGCGGTGAAGGTCCGCGCCGCCGAGGCCCGCCGCGCCATCGTGGTGCGCGCCGCACCACGCGCCGACTGCGCCGCCAGCCACGACCGCAACAACGTCAGATCCAGCTCCCGGATCGCCGAATCCGCCGACCGGGCGTACAGGTGGGCCAACAGCGACCGCGCGTCCCCCAGATAGGCCCGCACGGTATGTGCGGACCGATTCCGCCCGAGGCGCAGATTCCGCCCGTACTCCTCCAGCAGCGCATCCATGTCCTCCGGCAACTCCTCCACCCCACCACCGTCGCCCGTGGTCCCAAGGTTGGCAAGTTGCCGCGCCGGTCACCACCCGCCCCCGCAGCGTTCGCCCAGTTGTGAACTGCCATGCCTCCGGGGCGATTGCAGCGGCTCAGCCAGGGCGACGTATTCGGTACCAGCCCGTATCTCCCGTGCCGATCAGGCCCGCCAACTCGAGTTCGGTGAGGCAGGCGCGCACCACCGAGAGCGGCAGTGTGGTCTGCTCGGCCAGCGCGACGGGCAGGCGGGAACCGATCGCCGGGAGCGCGGCATATATGGCGGCCGAGTCACCGATCAAGGTGTCGGTGGGATCGGCGGTCCGGCCCGCGGCGCCGGGCAACGACAGCCGTAGCGGGCCCGCTTCATCGATGACCTCCTCGGCACGGGTGACCAGCACAGCCTCCCCGTCGCGAATCATGCGGTGACAGCCGACCGAGGCAGCCGAGGTGACCGGTCCGGGCACCGCCAGCGCCGGACGCCCCAGTCGCCGCGCCCACTTCACGGTATTGCGTGCGCCACTGCGTAACCCGGCCTCCACGACCAGTACGCCATCGGCGAGTGCCGCGATCAGCCGGTTCCGCGCCAGGAACTGATGCTTGCGCGCAACCGTCCCCGGCGGATACTCGCTGACGACCAGTCCCGCGTCGGCGATCTCGTCGAGGAGCCGCTCGTGCTGAGCCGGATAGGGGCGGTCGACCCCGCAGGCCAGCACCGCGATGGTCGCGCCGCCGACGGCCAGCGCCGCACGGTGCGCCATCACGTCGATCCCGAAGGCCGCACCGGAGACAATGGTCCACCCCTGTGTCGCGAGATCACCGGCGATCTCCCCCGCGACCTGGTCGCCGTACCCGGTGCTGCAACGTGCACCCACCACCGCCACCGCCCGCTCACTCCACGCGAGCAGAGATCCGGGGCCGCGCACCCACAGCACCAGCGGAACCGCCCCGTCCCGATCGCGACCGGCCTCCAGTTGCGCCAATCCCAGCATCCGCCAGGCGGGCCACTCCGGATCATCCGGCGTCACCACCCGCCCACCCATTCGCCGTATCGAATCCATATCTCTTGCCGCACAATCACTCTCGCGCCGCAGAGCCGTAGGCCCGCGCAACGATTCCGGCAATTCACACTCCCGCACCGCCCGCGCCGCCTCCACCACCCCCACCGACTCGATCAAGGCCGACAGCGCCGCGCACGGCCCCTCCACCACCCGCGACAAGTACACCCACGCCAGCCGCCGCTCATCGTCCTGCGCAGCCGCTTCCACCATTCGCATGCCGTTCGCCACCGCGGCTCCGTCGGACCAACCACCCGCCGCCACGGCCCCCGAGCCGATGCCGACGACGGCATCGAGCGCTTCCACCTCCGCCACCACAGCGCTCGATCCCACCTCAGCGGCAGCGCTCGACTCTTCCGAGTCCCCAACCCCTCGCACGCAACCCGACGCACCGCCGTCCTCCGACGCATCCCCGTCCCCCGTGAAACCCCCAGGCCCCATACCGTTCTCGTCCACCGTCGCAGCTCCGTCGAGCTGACCCCCCGCCGTGCTCGACCCATACCCGGCAACGGCGTTCGGCGCTCCCGCGATGGACGACCCGCGGCCGCACCTGGTCGCACCGCGGTCCGCCGCGGAGCCCTCCGGACCGAATCCGGCGACCACGGGCGGCGTAGCCGGGGTCCGGTGTGGCGGGCCGCCGGTATGCGCCGCGCTCACTGCGCACCTCGCTGGCGGAAGTTCAAGGCCAGCAGTACATCCTGGGCGGTGGGTAGGTCGGTGCCGCGCAGGTCGCTGATGGTCCACGCGACGCGGATGGCGCGGTCGGCGCCGCGGGCCGACATGCGGCCGAGGCGGAGGGCGGCTTCGACGGGGGCGACGGCCTCGCGGGGCAGTCGGAAGCGCTGGCGCAGAATATGGCCTGGCACTTCGGCATTGGTACGCCAGCCGTATTCGTGCCAGCGGTGGGCGGCGGCCTGGCGAGCCGCGGCCACCCGCTCCCGCACCACCGCACTGCTCTCGGCGGTTTCGGCTCTGAAGGCCGCACCCGCCTGGCCGTGCATCTGGACCCAGATGTCGATGCGGTCCATCAGCGGGCCGGAGAGTTTGCCCAGATAGCGGCGGCGAGCGAGCGGGGCGCATATGCAGTCGACATCGCGGGCGGGTGCGCACGGGCAGGGGTTGGCGGCCAGCACCAGTTGGAAGCGCGCTGGATAGCGTGCCACGCCGTCGCGGCGCGCGATGCGGACCTCACCCTCCTCCAATGGCGTTCGCATGGCCTCCAAGACCTTGGTGCCGATCTCCGCGCACTCGTCGAGGAACAGCACCCCGCGGTGGGCGCGGCTCACCGCACCGGGACGCGCCGACCCCGAGCCGCCACCGACCATCGCGGTGACAGAGGTGGAATGGTGCGGCGCGACGAACGGCGGCACGGTGATCAGCGGATGGTCGCCGGATAGCGCACCCGCCATCGAATGGATCGCCGTCACCTCCAGCGACTCCGACTCGCTGAGCGGCGGCAACAAACCCGGAAGGCGTTGCGCCAACATGGTTTTGCCGATGCCGGGCGGACCCGTCAACAGCAGATGGTGTCCGCCCGCCGCGGCGACCTCCAGCGCCCATCGCGCCTCGTCCTGCCCCGCCACCTCGCTCAGGTCGCCGCCGCGGCGCTCCGTATCGGGCGGCACCCCATCCGGCTCCAGGAGCGCGCCTTCGCCGCGCAGCCATGCGACCACGGCGCGCAGACTGATCGCGCCGAATACCTCGATCCCCTCCACCAGACCCGCCTCGGCCAGTGCCGATTCGGGCACGATGACGGTTGCCCACCCCGCATTGCGCGCCGCGATCACCGCGGGCAGGATGCCGCGTACCCGGCGCACCCGCCCGTCCAGTGCCAGCTCGCCGAGCAATACGGTCTTCGCCAGCCGCTCCGAGGGCACCGTGCCCGCCGCATCCAGTACGGCTATCGCCAGCGCCAGATCGTAGACACTGCCGACCTTCGGAAGGGTGGCCGGGGACAGTGCGAGCACCACCCGGCCGTCCGGCCACTTCTCTCCGGTATTGGCCACCGCCGAGCGGACTCGATTGCGTGATTCCTGCAGTGCGGTATCGGGCAGTCCGACCAGGTTCACCGAGGGCAGGCCCTGGCCGATATCGGCCTCTATCTCGACCAATTGCCCGTCCACCCCGGTGACCGCTACCGAATGGGCCCGACCGAGCGCCATCAGAACACCCCCTCCAGGTGTTCGACGACCGGACGGTAGCCGCGACGCAGCAGAACCGCGACGACATCGAAACGGATATGCCGCCATGGCCGGTCCTGTGTGGTCAGCCAGACCAGCGCCAGCCTGCGGATGCGCTGCTGTTTGGCGAAGGTGACGGATTCGGCGGGGACCCCGTAGCCGAGACCGGTGCGGGTTTTCACCTCGACGAAGGCGGTGACCTCGGGGGTGCGGGCGATCAGATCCAGTTCGCCGTACCTGCACCGCCAGTTGCGGTCGACGATTTCCATCCCGGCGGCCTCCAGGAACCGTGCCGCCAGCTCTTCCCCTTGTGCGCCGAGCGCCTGTTTATCTGCCACCCGCACAGCGTGGCTGTCGCCGGCCCGGGGAGCGCGGGGCCGACCAGGGCGAATACCAGCCCTGTGGATATCTGTCCGGCTGTGGACAATTCCCGGTCGCGACCGCCCTACCGGGCGCTCAGCTGTCGGTGTCCCGTGCCCGCGTGGGCTACTCCGGCAGCCGCAGGTCCGGCTTCTCCAGCTCTTCGATGTTGACGTCCTTGAAGGTGATCACTCGGACGTGCTTGACGAAGCGGGCGGGGCGGTACATATCCCACACCCATGCGTCGCTCATGCGCACTTCGAAGTACACCTCGCCGTCGGCGTTCTGCGGCCGCAGCTCGACGGAATTGGCCAGATAGAAACGGCGCTCGGTCTCCACCACGTACGAGAACTGACCGACGATGTCCTTGTACTCGCGATACAGCGAGAGCTCCATCTCGGTTTCGTACTTCTCGAGGTCCTCGGCACTCATCGGGTGGGACGTCCTCCTTCTCGCGGCATTGCTTCGTATCGTCGGCGTTCGCTCGGCCCTGTGTGGTCACGTGTGGTGGTCACAGTGCGCTACCGCTTCCGGGCCGGACGCTCACACCGCCGGGTCGTATGCGGACATCATCTCGCATGTGCGGCATCGGTAGCCACTCGGCCGTCCGCCGCGCCCTCCGCCAGCGCCGCATCGGCGTATTCGATCGCCGCGTCGATCGGCCGCAACCCCACCGTGTCACGAACATTCTTCCACGATCGGCGGTGTTCGGGGCTCGGCCCCAACTGCCGCAGCGCGGTCGTGTGTTCGGGCGTGTTGTAGCCCTTGTGCGCCGCGAAACCGTAGCCGGGGAATCGTTCGTCCAGCTCGACCATCATCCTGTCCCTGGTGACCTTCGCCAGGATGCTGGCGGCCGCGATGCAGGCAGCCGTGCCGTCACCACCGATCACCGGCAACGAGGGCACCGGAATGCCGGGCACTCGGAATCCGTCGGTGAGCACGTACCCCGGGGTGTGTCGGAGCCCGGCGACGGCGCGCCGCATGCCCTCGATATTCGCGACGTGGATACCGATCGAATCGATCTCCCACGCGGGTATGACGACCACCTTGTAGGCCAGCGCCAGCCGGGTGATCACCGGGAAGAGCTCCTCGCGGGTCGCCTCGGTGAGCTTCTTGGAGTCGTCGAGCCCGGCCAGCTTGTCGTAGGCCTTGGGCGCCAATAGGCAGGCGGCCACCACCAGCGGTCCCGCACAGGGACCGCGTCCGGCTTCATCGACCCCGGCGACCGGCCCGAGGCCGCTGCGGATCAATGCCGCCTCCAGCGTCCGCAACCCGCCGGCCCGGCGCATCACGACACGTGGCGGCCAACCAGTGCTCGGCATCTCAGCCACTCGCCCTTGCCCCACCGTCCAATTATGCCGCTGCCGCGCCGATCAATTCGTCTGGGGATTTTCGGACTTGATCGGCCCGATCCGGCTCGGCGGCCAGATCTTGAATACCGCCTTGCCGCGCACGTTGTCCACCGGCACGGTGCCCTGCAGCTCGTCGCCGACGTGGGCGCGGGAGTCGGCGGACTGGTCGCGGTTGTCGCCCATCACCCACAGATGGCCTTCGGGCACCTTGACCGGGCCGAAGACACGACCTGCCGGGTAGGTGGCGTTCTGCTGACCGGGGATCCACCGGTAGTCGTTCTTGACGTACGGCTCGTCCAGCGGCTTGCCGTCGACCAGGACCCGACCCTCGGCATCACAGCATTGAACGGTCTGGCCGCCGACCGCGATCACGCGCTTGACCAGGTCGTTCTCATCCGGCGGCACCAGGCCGAAGAAGGAGAAGAAATTCTGCACACCGCGCACCACGGTTTTATCCGAGCGGATCGACTGGTAGCGGGTGTTCCACGACGGCGGGCCGACGAAGACCACGACGTCACCGGGTCCGGGATCGCTCCAGTAGGAGGTGAGCTTCTGCACATAGATGCGGTCGCCGGTGCAGCCCGCGCAGCCGTGCAGGGTGGGTTCCATCGACTGGGAGGGAATCACATACGGACGCCCGACGAAACTGACCATCAGCGCGGCGATTACGGCCGCGATGACGATGAGGATCGGCAACTCTTGCCAGAATGGCCGTTGCTTCTTGGCCTTCTTCCCACGCCGCTTGGCGCGGCCGCGCCCCGCTCCCTCGTCCGATCCGGACATCGCCACCGACCCACTTTCGTCTGCCACGCGGAACAGAGTAGCCCGGCACCATGACTATTCGTCCGGTGCCGGGCTACGAAGATCATTCGCGGCGTGAGCGACGGGCTCGGAGGCGGTAGCGGAGCGTAGCCACGAGGGCACCGCGAACGCCGTCGATCAGGCGCTACGCCGGATCAAGGATCCGTACGCTCAGCGCTTTTCCTTGATCTTGGCGGCCTTACCGCGCAGGTCGCGCAGGTAGTACAGCTTGGCCCGGCGGACATCACCGCGGGTCACCACATCGATGTGGTCGATGTTGGGGCTGTGCACCGGGAAGGTGCGCTCCACGCCGACACCGAACGACACCTTGCGGACGGTGAAGGTTTCGCGGATGCCACCGCCCTGGCGCCGGATGACGACGCCCTTGAAGACCTGGATGCGCTCCTTCGAGCCTTCGATGACCTTCACGTGCACGTTGAGGGTGTCACCCGGCCGGAAGTCGGGGACGTCGCTGCGCAGCGACTTTTCGTCGACGAAGTCAAGGGTGTTCATGTCCATCCTTCTGATGTTCGCGCGAACAGAGGACCCTGGCGGCACCTGTGTGCTCAACCGGTTCATGCTCCGAATAAAGGGTGCTCCCGGGGCCGACATGCACCCAGGGCAACCTGTGCATTGTGCCAGACCGGGCGTGCGCCGGAAAAATCGGCCTGGTTCGGCAGGCCTTCAGCACCCGCGGTCGGTGGCCGCGGAATGTAGCGCGGCGAGGGTCGCGGACCACGCGGGAATGTCACACCGGCCGGGCCTTCGTCGTCGTCTCTGTGGACGACGCGAAGGAGAAGACGTGGACACGCAGAACCTGCTGCAGTTCGAGGGCTATCGCGTGCACCTGACGGCGGTGGCCTATCGAATGCTGGGCTCGCTGACCGAGGCAGACGACGTGCTCCAGGAGGCGTGGCTGCGGCTGGCCCGCACCGATCCAGCGGGTATCGACAATCTCGGCGGCTGGCTGACCACCGCGGTCAGCCGGATCTGCCTGGACCTCTTGCGCAGCCGCGCCATCCGCCGCGAGGACGCCCTCGACACCCGGCTGCCCGACCCGATCATTCGCCGCGACGATCCGACCGATCCGGAACAGCAAGCGGTGCTCACCGATTCGGTCGGAATGGCGCTGCTCGTGGTGCTGGACTCATTGAACCCCACCGAGCGGATCGCGTTCGTCCTGCACGACATGTTCGCGGTGCCGTTCGAGACCATCGCGCCGATCATCGGCAAGACCTCGACCGCGACGCGCACGCTCACCAGCCGCGCCCGCCGCCGGGTACAGGGCAGTACGCCCCGCGCGGACTCGGATCGCCCACGACAGCGCCGGGTGGTCGACGCATTCCTGGCCGCCGCCCGCGGTGGTGACTTCGATGCGCTGCTGGCCATCCTCGACCCGGAAGTGGTGCTGCGCGGCGACGCGGGCAACGGCCTGCTGCTGTTGCGCGGCGACGCCGCGGTCGCGGGCAACCTCGCGGTGTTCCGCCGCTCCGCCAATGCCAGTGTGTCGCACCCGATTCTGCTGAACGGCGCCCCGGGCCTGCTCAACACCGTCGACGGTCAGCCGATCTCGGTGATCGCCTTCACCATCGTCGACGGCCTCATTGTCGCGATCGACCTGATCTCCGACCGCGCACGCCTGACCCGGATCGTCCCGGCGACGCACGGGGATTCGATCACTCGCTGACGAGCGCAGATTCGGAGGCCGTGTCGAGGCCTCCGGGATGACCCCGTCACCGTGTCCGACCCGCGTCGAGCTCGCGCTAACCGAGGACCGGGAAGTTCGATCGGAACACGTTGTGCGGGTCCCGAACTCGCTTGAGTTCACGTAGGCGGGCCAGAGTCGGCTCGTCGAACGCCTCGGCCGCCCGTTCCCCCGGGGCGAGGAAAGTTAGTGGCTTGGTAGCACCGATGTGGCCGCGCAATTCGCCCAGGATCTCGCGCTGCCGGGCCAGTACCGCGTCGGTGAGGTGCGGAAGTCCGAGGCCGAGCAGATTGAGCACGAAGGGCTCGGCGATCGGGCCACGCGCGCCCGGGACCGCCACCGGTTCGGCGAAGGCACCGCCCAGATGGCGGATCTGGATGACCGTGAGCGGGGCGACCGGGCCGTCGATCAGGAGATCGGTGACCGTGCTGTCGAGGTCGGTGAGCAGGGCACCGCGACACAACGCAGGGCTGGGGTCGGTGGGCTCGGCACAGATATCACCGACGCTGTCGATCGGCAATACGCCGCGCGTGTCGAGCACCGCGCCGCCGAGGGTGTCCAGGGCGGCGAGCAAGGACTTACCCTCGGCCGGATCACCGAGATAGGCGGCGTCGATGCCCACCATGGGCGGCGCGTCCGGGAACTGGACCCGCTGGAACCAGAGGGAGAGCGCATCGGGCGCGGCCGCGGTGAGAGCGGCGAAGGCATCGAACACATCGCGGGTCCGGTCGCCCGGCCACAGCACCCGGCCACCGTACAGACCGGGGGCCGCCAACAGGTCGAGTTCCAGCGCGGTCACCACCGCGAAGTCGCCGCCGCCGCCACGCAGTGCCCAGAACATTTCCGGGTCGGTGCCGGGGTCGACGCGCGTGGCATTGCCGTGCGCATCGACGATCTCGAAGGCGCGCACCGTATCCGAGGCCAAGCCGTGCCTGCGACCGAACCAGCCGAGCCCACCGCCGAGGACATATCCCGTCACGCCGACTACCGCGCTGCTGCCCGGCAGACCGGTGAGTCCGTGTGCACTCGCCGCGGTCTGCACCTGTGCCCAGTTCGCGCCCGCACCGACCCGCGCCACCCAACTTTCGGCATCGATGTCGACGTCGTCGAGGCGGCCGGTGCGCAGCAGGATCACTCCGTCGACGTCACCGGAGGCACCGTGCCCGGTTGGCTGGGTCGCAACGGTGAGTCCGGCCTGCCTCGCGTAGGCGACCAGCGCCGCCACATCGATCGCATCCAGGGCCTCGACCACCGCGGCCACCGGCTGCGCGACCGTCACATTCCACGGCAAGGCGGCGGCCTCGAATCCCGCGTCCCCGGCCAGCAGCACCCGGCCCCGCACAACCCCGCGCACATCTTCATAACGCACCCTGGATGTCCCTTCTCCACACTGCGCGCCCCCGCGACGCGCTCTCTTGTAGATGGGCCGCGCGCCGAAAGTGTGAACACTCGCCCGAAATCCGTGATACACACCACATCTCGCGTCCGGCGTATCCGCGTTGTCGATGGTCAGTGGTCGGACTTGAACTCCGGCTCCCACGGCAGATGCAGCGGATGCGGCGCGGGCGGAGCAGGCACGACCGTCCGCGTCAATTCGGCCTCGGCGGCGGACCGCACATGCTCGACATCGGGTTTGCCCGCGATCAGGTCCTGAATGAAGATCTTTGCGCGGATAACCGGCCTGCGATACCGGCGTTCCCGGACGATGGCGCGATACATCAACCGTCGCCGGCCGCCGTAGCGCCAGCGGGCCCACGGCGCGCCCGGCCTGCTGAGCCGGAACGCGCCGACCATCAGCAACGGCGGGAAGAACATGCCGAACAGGCCGGTCCAGATCTTGCCCTTGGCGATGACGATCGCGGCCAGCATCAGATTCAGCACGGCGAACGAGCTCACCACGATGCGCGCCTCGGTCCCCATCGAGGCGCGGAAATCATTGATCTCCAACAGCGATAGCGGGTGGAATCCGAGCAACAGCAGCCCGGTCACCGCGAGCGCCACGAAGACCGCGTCCACCGAGGTGCGGCCCTGCTCCTCCCAGTAGACGTCGCGCAGGTAGTAGATCAGCGCGAACTCGTCGAGGACCAGGGCCGCGCCGACCCCGAAGGTGGTGGCGAGCAGCCCGGCGGTCAGATTGTCGGCGTTATCGAAGACAGCGACCATGCCGAGCCCGGAGCCGAGCACCAGGATCACGCCGAAGACCATGTGGTGGATGTGCGTACTGCCCGCGCGCAGGTTCCCGGGCCACCAGCGCACCTGTTTGCGGATCAGCCGCACGCTGATCCGGATGAACAGGAATCCGATGATGAACCCGAAGAGGAAGCACAGCAGCGGCAGGCGGCCGTTCGCGATCACATCGTCCTCTAGCCACCTGCGCATGGCCGCCTACATACCTCCGCCTGTCGTCCGCCTACTGACCGAATCCGGCCCGTCGCAGTGCATCCGCCATCGAACCGCTCGGCGCGGGCGCATTGCGCCGCTGGTTGCCCTGGTTCCGGCCCTGCCCCTGGTTCCGGCCCTGGCCTTGGCCCTGCTGCCTACCCTGACCATTCTGCCGCTGCCGGTTGTCGCCACCCTGTCCGCGGGCGCCGGGCGCGCGGTTGCCGCCGCGCTCGGGCTTGGCGGCTCCGCCGGGTTCGTCGTCGAGGCGCAGCGACAGACCGATGCGCTGCCGCGCGACATCCACCTCCAGCACCTTCACCTTGACCACGTCACCGGATTTGACGACCTCGCGCGGGTCCTTGACGAAGTTGTGCGACATGGCCGAGACGTGCACCAGACCGTCCTGGTGCACACCCACGTCGACGAAGGCGCCGAACGCCGCCACATTGGTGACGACACCCTCCAGCACCATGCCCGGCTTCAGGTCGGCGACCTTCTCCACGCCCGCCGCGAATTCGGCGGTCTTGAATTCGGGGCGCGGGTCGCGGCCGGGCTTCTCCAGTTCGGAGATGATGTCGGTGATAGTGGGGACACCGAACTTCTCGTCGGTGAATTCGGCGGGCCGCAGGGCGCGCAACGCGCCCGTATTGCCGATCAACTCGGTGACGCCGTTGCCGGTCTTCTCCAGGATGCGACGCACCACCGGATAGGCCTCGGGGTGAACGGCGGAGGTGTCGAGGGGGTCGTCGCCGCCGCGGATGCGCAGGAAGCCCGCACACTGTTCGAAGGCCTTCGGACCCAGCCGAGGCACGTCGAGCAGCGCCGTGCGGCTGCGGAACGGCCCGTGCTGGTCGCGGTGCGCGACAATGCTTTCCGCCACCGATCCGGCGATGCCGGACACCCGCGACAGCAGCGGCACCGACGCGGTGTTGACGTCGACGCCGACCGCGTTCACCGCGTCCTCGACCACCGCGCCCAGCGAGCGGGCCAGCAGTGTCTCGGATACATCGTGCTGGTACTGGCCGACACCGATGGACTTCGGGTCGATCTTCACCAGTTCGGCGAGCGGATCCTGCAGGCGGCGCGCGATGGAGACCGCGCCACGCAACGACACGTCCATATCGGGCAGTTCCTGCGAGGCGTAGGCGGAGGCGGAGTACACCGAGGCGCCCGCCTCCGAGACCACGATCTTGGTGGGCTTGTTCTCCGGGATGCGCGAGATGAGTTCGGCGGCAAGGGCATCGGTCTCGCGTGAGGCGGTGCCGTTGCCGATGGCGATGAGCTCGACATTGAAGCGTGCGACCAGCGCACCGAGCACCGCGAGGGATTTCTCGGTCTGTCCCTGCGGCTTGTGCGGGTAGATGACCTCGGTGGCGACCACCTTGCCGGTTGCGTCGACCACCGCGACCTTCACACCGGTCCGGTAGCCCGGGTCGAGGCCCATCGTGGTCCTGGTGCCCGCGGGCGCGGCGAGCAGCAGGTCACGCAGATTGGCGGCGAAGACGTCGACCGCGTCCTTCTCGGCGGCCTGACGCAACCGCATCCGGGTGTCGATGCCGAGGCTCACTTGGAGTTTGGTGCGCCAGGCCCAGCGCACGGTGTCCAACAGCCAGGTGTCGGCGGCGCGGCCCTTATCCGCGATGTCGAACCGGACGGCGATGCGGCCCTCGTAGATCGAGCGCTCACCGGGTTCGAGTTCCTCGGTGTCGGGCTCGAGCTGCAACGAGAGGACGTCTTCCTTCTCCCCGCGCAACAGTGCCAGGATCCGGTGCGAGGGCAGCTTGTCGAAGGGTTCGCGGAACTCGAAGTAGTCGGCGAACTTCGCGCCCGCCTCCTCCTTGCCCGCGCGCACCGTCGAGGTGACCTGGCCGCGGTTCCACATGAGCTCACGCAGTTCGCCGACCAGGTCGGCGTCCTCGGCGAAACGCTCCACCAGGATGGCGCGCGCGCCGTCCAGCTGTTCGGCGGTGTACTGGGCGGGGTCGGTGGACGGGTCGGTGATCAGGGCGTCGGCTACCGGCTCGTGCCCCGCCTCGCGGGCAATCTGCGCCTTGGTGCGCCGCTTCGGCTTGAACGGCAGGTAGATGTCCTCGAGCCGAGCCTTGGTCTCGGCGGTCATCAGCTGCCCGAGCAGTGTGTCGTCGAGCTTGCCCTGCCCTTTGATGGATTCGATGATCGCGCCGCGGCGCTCGTCGAGTTCACGTAGGTAGTGCAGACGTTCGTCGAGTTGGCGGAGCTGGGCATCGTCGAGACCGTCGGTGACCTCTTTGCGGTATCGAGCGATGAAGGGCACGGTCGAACCGGCATCGAGCAGCTCCACCGCGGCGCGGACCTGGCTCTCTCGCACGCCGAGCTCATCGGCGATGCGCCGGCCGACGCTGGCCAGAGCTGTGGTCGCGGCGCCGGCCGGTGCGGCGGCGGTCGTGTCGGTGTTCGTCACTGAACTGGCGATCTCGGGCGCTGTCGTCACGACCCGAGACACTACCGCTGTCCGCTGACAAGCGGTTCATACCCGGGTGAACGGCTGTGTTCACAGCCGTTTCCCGGATTCCCCGCTATCCGATCTCAGTCCGCCTCCGGCGCCTCCGCCTGCGCGAGCAGCGCCTGCGCCATCTCCCGCATTTGTGCCTTGCGCACCTTGCCGGTGACCGTCATCGGAAACTCCTCGACCACGTGCACATAGCGCGGGATCTTGAAATGCGCGAGCTTGCCGGCGCAGTAGGCGCGCAGTGTCTCGGCGTCCAATGGCGGTGCGCCCTCGCGCATTCGGATCCAGGCCATGAGCTCCTCACCGTATTTCGGGTCGGGGACTCCGATGACCTGGGCATCGAGGATATCCGGGTGGGTGTAGAGGAACTCCTCGATCTCGCGCGGGTAGATATTCTCGCCGCCGCGGATGACCATATCCTTGATCCGGCCGGTCACCGCGAGGTAGCCGTCGGCGTCCATCACGCCGATATCGCCGGTGTGCATCCAGCGGGCGGCGTCGATGGCCTCGGCGGTCTTATCCGGCTGCTCCCAGTAGCCGAGCATGACCGAGTAACCGCGGGTGCACAGTTCACCGGGTTCGCCGCGGGACACTGTCGAACCCGTTGCGGGATCGACGATCTTGACCTCCAGGTGCGGGCCGACCCGCCCCACGGTGGCGGTGCGGCGGCCGATGCTGTCATCGTGGCGGGTCTGGGTCGACACCGGACTGGTCTCGGTCATGCCGTAGCAGATGCTGACCTCGGTCATGCCCATCCGATCGATAACCCGCTTCATCACCTCGACCGGGCACGGGGATCCGGCCATGATGCCGGTGCGCAGGCTCGACAGATCGGGTGCGGCACCGGAATCCAGTGCGGCAAGCATCGCGATGAACATCGTCGGGACCCCGTACAGCGAGGTACAGCGTTCCGCCGCAACGGCTTCCAGGGTTACCTCGGGGTCGAAGGCGGGGGCGGGAATCACGATCGCGGCGCCGTGGGTGGTGGCCGCCAGATTGCCCATAACCATGCCGAAACAGTGATAGAACGGAACCGGCACGCAGATCCGATCCTGTGCGGTATACCGGCACAGCTCGCCGACGAAATAGCCGTTGTTCAGGATGTTGTGGTGACTGAGCGTGGCGCCCTTCGGGAAACCCGTGGTGCCGGAGGTGTATTGGATATTGATCGGATCGTCCATGGACAACGCCGCGCCGAGTCCGGCGAGCAGGTCCGCGTCGATCTCGGTGCGCGCCAGCGCTTCCCACGCTGGCGAGCCGAGCACCAGCACCTGTTCCAGGCCCGGACAGTTCGGCCGGACCTGCGCGATCATCGCGACATAGTTCGAGGTCTTGAACTCCGGCGCCGCGATCAGCATGCACACCCCGGCCTGGCGCAGCACATACTCCAATTCGCTGGTGCGATAGGCCGGATTGATATTGACCAGGATCGCACCGATTTTCGCGGTCGCGTACTGGACGAAGAACCATTCGGCGCAGTTCGGCGCCCAGATACCGACCCGATCGCCCTTGCCGATACCGAGCGCGACCAGTCCGGTGGCCACCGCATCGATGGCCGCGGCGAGTTCACGGTAGGTCCAGCGGCGGCCCGACGGCCGGTCCACCAACGCTTCCCGATCGGGATGAGCCGCGACGGTGCGGTCGAGGTTGCCGCCGATGGTGTCGCCGAGCAGCGGGGTATCCGAGATGCCGGACGCGTAGCTGGGCCGTGTTTCGATCGACATCACCGAACCCCCTGCTGCCGCAGCACGAAACGCTGCACCTTACCGCTCGGCGTTTTCGGTAGATCCGTGACGAAATGCACCTGGCGCGGATAGGCGTGCGCGGCGAATTTCTCCTTGACCAATTGCTGTAGTTCGGCCGCCAACTCCGGACTGCCCGCGGATCCGTCGCGTAGCACCGCGAACGCCTCCAGAACCTCACCGCGCAGCTCATCCGGCATACCGACCACCGCGGCCTCCGCGACCTGGTCGTGCAATACCAGCACGCTCTCCACTTCGAACGGGCCGATGCGGTAGCCGGCCATGATGATCACATCGTCGTCGCGGGAGGAGAAGCGGAAGAACCCCGCGGCGTCGCGTGATCCGGCGTCACCGGTCAGATACCAGCGACCGTCCTCGGTGTAGCGCTGCGCGGTGCGCTCCGGGGCGTCGAGGTATCCGAGGAACCACAGCAGCGGGCTGTTCTCGGTGTCGATGGCGACCCTGCCCATTTCGTCCGGGGCCGCTTCGGTATCGGAATCGTCGGCGAGCACGGCGCACCGCCAGCCGGGCAGTTGCCTACCCATGGAGCCGAGCGGAACGTCGGCGCTGAGTTCGTCGTGCCAGGCATTGCAGATCACCATGCCGTGCTCGGTCTGACCGTAGTGGTCGCGCACCGCCACCCCGAGATCGCGCGCCGACCACGCGACCACCTCCGGGGTCAACGGCTCACCCGCCGAGGAGGCGCGCCTCAGTGCGACGCCCGCGGGCACCGGCGTTTCGTCGGCCCGCAGCGCGCGATACACCGTCGGTGCGGCGGCGAAGTTGGTGACACCGAATCGCTCGAGCACCCGCCAGGTGAGTCCGGCCGAGAACCCCGCGTGCAGCAGCAGGCTGCGGGTTCCGGAAGCCAGCGGGCTCAGGATGGCGTAATACAGCCCGTACGCCCATCCCGGATCGGCGGCATTCCAGTACATGTCATCGGGGCGCACATCGAGCGCGAACTCCTGGTAGGCGTGGAAGGAGGCCAACGCGCGCACCGGAATCGGCACGCCCTTCGGGGTGCCGGTGGTACCGCTGGTGAACAGCTGAACCAGCAGACCGTCACCGCCGACCGTGGCCGCCGCGCCCCGCGGATCATCGGCGGTGTGTGCGGAGACCAGTTCGTCGAACCACAGGGCGTCGGCGACGGCATCGTCGGCCCGCGCGTGGGCTCCGGTCACCACCAGGCGCCAATTCGGGTCGGCCGGGATGTCCTCGCCGGGGGCGAGTTTGGACGCTTGGTCGGCGTCCGCGATCACCAGCACGGCCCGGCTCGTCTCCAACCGGAAAGCGATGGCGGGCGGGGCGAAGGCGGTGAACAACGGGACGTGGACGGCGCCACGCCGCCAGATCCCGAGCAGCGCCACCACCAGGTCGGCCGACTTCGCCATCAGCGTGGCGACCCGGTCGCCGGGCTCCACACCCAACTCGGCGAGCGCGGCCGCGAATCGGGTCGAACGCTCGCGTAGTTCACCGTAGGTGAGGTCGGTGGCGGTCAGATCGGCGTCGACGACGGTGAAGGCGACCCGGTCGGCCGGATGCCGATCGCAGAGCAGGTCCGCCGCGCTCGCCTCGGGCCTGTCGTATTGCCGCAGCAGTTCGTTCACCCGCTGCGTCAGGTCTGTATCCATCTCGTCTCCTCATCCGTGGTGCCGTCTGCGGTGACCGATCGGTGATCCAGGCCACTCCAGTGTCCAATAGGATGTGGGTCACACCCGCACCCGCACTACCCCCGAAAAGGGGTGAGTCTGTTGACCACCGCCTCCCTGCTGCGTCCCCGCGACGGCGACGCGTTACGCGCCGAGATCCGCTGGGTGGCGACCGAGGCCGGGGTGCCGGTGGTCTTCGGCGGCGAGGTGCACGACGACACCCTGTTGTTGTCGGAGTTCGTCGGCACCATGACCAACGGCCTGCGCGGGCTGCCCGTGCTGCGCACCTCCGGCCTCGGCGGCCGGGTCATGGATATGCGACGCCCCGCCTCGGTCGCCGACTACCGCAGCGCCTCCTCGATCACCCACCACTACGACGGACCGGTCTGCGGCGAGGGCATCCGCTCGGTTCTCGCGGTGCCGGTCCTGGTGGACAACCGCTCCCGAGCCGTTCTCTACGCCGCCAACCGCGGCGGTACCCCGCTCGGCGACCGCACGGCCGATCTGATGGTGCGGGCCGGCCGTCGCCTCGCCGCCGAGATCGCCATCCGCGACGAGGTCGACCGCCGCCTGCGCCTGCTCGAACTCACGCCCCCCACCCTCGATACCGCCCCCGCGGTCGCCGAGGAACTCCGTGATATCCACGCCGAACTGCGCGGTATGGCGCGTACCGCCCGGGACGAGCAGCTGCGCACCCGCCTGCACGACCTGTGCGAACGCATGACCCGCGCCCTCAACGGCGACCCGTCCCCCGAGGCGCCTCGCCTGTCCCGCCGCGAACTCGACGTCCTCGCCCAGATCGCCCTCGGCTGCACCAATCAGGAAGCCGCCCAACGCCTTTCCCTCGGACCGGAAACGGTCAAGAGCTACCTCCGCAACGCCATGACCAAACTCGACGCCCACTCCCGCCACGAGGCCGTGGTCCTCGCCCGCCGCCACGGCCTGTTGCCCTGATCCTGACGTACACACGTCCGATGTCGGGCGTACCGGACCGGGGGGACAAGCTCTCCTCGGTCACCGGTGATGCTGGGGTGGCGGTCGCACCCGGCGCGGATCAGTCCGTGTCGGGCAGCAGGTCGGGGCGGCGTTCGCGGGTACGAGCGAGGGACTGTTCGCGCCGCCAGGCCGCGACCTTGGCGTGGTCGCCGGACAACAGGATCGGGGGGACCTCGAGGCCGCGCCAGCTGACCGGGCGGGTGTAGCTGGGGCCTTCCAACAGACCGTCGGAGAACGAATCCTCTTGGTGGGATTGCTGATTGCCGAGAACGCCGGGGATGAGACGCACGAACGCCTCGGTCATCACCAGGACGGCGGCCTCACCGCCGATGAGGACATAGTCGCCGATGCTGACCTCTTCGACCCGGACCCGGCGGGCGGCGTCGTCGAAGACGCGTTGGTCGATGCCCTCGTAGCGGCCGCAGGCGAACACGATGTGCTCCTCGGCCGCCCAGCGGTGCGCGGTGGCCTGGGTGAAGGGCACACCCGCCGGAGTCGGCACGACGAGCAGGGCATCGTCGGGGCAGACCGCATCGAGGGCGTCGCCCCACACGGTCGGCTTCATGACCATGCCGGGGCCGCCGCCGTACGGCGAATCGTCCACGGATTTGTGTACGTCGTGCGTCCAACGGCGCAGGTCGTGCACGTCGACCGAGATCAGGCCCTTCTCGATGGCCTTGCCGAGCAGCGCGGTGCGCAGCGGCTCCAGATACTCCGGAAAGATCGTGACGACGTCGAGCTTCATCGACTCTCCTGTGTTCAGCGCTAGCCCGGCAACGGCGGCCGCACCCTCACTCCGGATCGAGCAACCCCTCGGGCGGATCGATGACGATGAGCTTGTCGGCCAATGAGACCGTCGGCACGATCGCGGTGACGAACGGGATGAGGATCTCCCGCTTGTCCTGTGCGGCGCGCACCGACAACAGTTCACCCGCGGCGGAGTGCAGTACCTCGGTGACGGAGCCGACGAGGGTGCCGTCGGTGAGCTGGACGGTCAAACCCTCCAGTTCGTGGTCGTAGTACTCGTCCGGATCCTCCGATGGCGGCAGGTCGGCGGTGTCGACGACGAACAGCATGCCGCGCAGCGCGTCGGCCGCGGTGCGGTCGGAGATTCCGGCGAGAAATACGAGAAGTCGGCCCGAATGCTCCCGGGCCGACTCCACGGTGAAGTCACGAACCTCATTCGACCGCGCCAGGCGCCCCCGCAGGGTGACGCCCGGCGCGAAACGCGCTTCGGGTTCGTCGGTGCGGATCTCGACGACGAGTTCGCCGCGCACACCGTGCGACTTGGCGACCCGTCCTACGACGAGTTCCATCTACTGGTCGGTGTCGACCACGTCGACCCGGATACCCCGGCCGCCGATACCGGCGACGAGGGTCCGCAGCGCGGTCGCGGTGCGACCGCCGCGGCCGATGACCTTGCCCAGGTCCTCGGGGTGCACGTGCACCTCGACGGTGCGTCCGCGACGGCCGGTGATCAGCTCGACACGGACGTCATCGGGGTTGGCGACGATGCCGCGAACCAGATGTTCGACGGCATCGGCGACGACGGCACTCATATTTACTCAGCCTCGGTCTCGGCGGGCGCCTCGGCGGCCTCGTCCTTCTTGGCGGCCTTCTTCTTCGGGGTGACGGCCTCGGCGACCGGCTCGTTGTCGGCGGCGGCCAGCGCGGCGTTGAACAGGTCCAGCTTGGACGGCTTCGCGGCCTTGACCTTCAGGGTGCCCTCGGCGCCCGGCAGACCCTTGAACTTCTGCCAGTCACCGGTGATCTCCAGCAGACGCTGGACGGGCTCGGTCGGCTGCGCGCCGACACCCAGCCAGTACTGAGCGCGCTCGGAATCGATCTCGATGAGCGACGGCTCTTCCTTCGGGTGGTACTTGCCGATGGACTCGATAGCCCGGCCGTCACGGCGGGTGCGGGCGTCCGCGACGACGATGCGGTACTGCGGGTTGCGGATCTTGCCCATACGGGTGAGCTTGATGCGAACAGCCATGCTGATCTGCCTCTTTCAATAGTTGGTCACGGCGCGATTCAGCGACTCGCACGGTCTGCGAGCCCGGTTTCGCGCATGGAGTGTGTGACCGCCGCGCGGTACGTAACCGGAGACGGGCTGACACTGTCCAGGAAGGACGGTGGTCCATTGTGCCAGATGGGCTGGGCTCTCCTGAAATCGCGTCGGTTGTGAACGAACCGGCCGCGACCCAGCCGCAGCGACGACGTCCACCCGGCTGAGTCGTGAACTCCGTGCGGTCAACGCAGCTGAGACGTGTCTATCTCGACCGGCACCGGGCCCGGAGCCGCAACCGTCTCCCCGGCCCCCGCATACACCTCTTGGCGGTATCCCGTCTCGCCCAGCCGATACCCCATGAAGCGTGCCGGTTTCTCGTCCGGCAACTCCACGATCCACAGAAATTGGACACGGGCCGCCGCGTAACCGGCGATCTTCGTATCCCGCTCCGCTTGGGTATTACCGGGCGACCACACCTCGACGGCGAGTACGAGATCCTCCGGCGCGAAGCTGGTGTGGTTGATGTCGACATCGACGACTGCGACGTCGGGAATCACCCCGGTACGGAAGGCCGTGCTGATCCGCACGGCCACCGCAGGCAAGACCCGCAAATCAGTCCTATCTGCGGCACGGATCGCATTGCGCAGCGCAACAAACAGCTCACCTGCCGCGTACTGATGCGGACCGCCGGGCGCTGGCGTCATGTAGAGGTACCCCAGAATGAGTTCGAGTCGAGATCCATCAGATGGCTGCTCTTCGGCGAGCCAGTCTTCCACGGTCGTGGGACCCAAGGGGTGAATCATCGAAACCTCGGCGCTCATCGTCATTTCCGTCCGATCCTGGGCCTGTGCCCTTGCCGCGTGCCGCCGCCCGATTCGAACATCGTTCCACATCGGATGTCTCCAAATCTCCATTTGGAGACACCCGAGATCGACTGTAGCTACGCCACTGCACCGATGGGCTGCGGATATCCGCGATTCGCCGCATGATCACCGTGGAAAGGTGCGGCGCCCCCGTCCGTCCCCGTCGGGCTCAGCGGTGTCCGGTCACCGGGTTCGGGGTTTTCCTGACGCGGCCGCGGAGGATGACCCATTCGGGATCGGTGAGCATGGCCGGGTTGGTCCGCGGATCCTCCCGGTAGACGACGAAATCGGCGGGGGCGCCATGTTCGATGCCGGGGCGGCCGAGCCAGGTGCGGGCATTCCAGGACGCGGCGCCGAGGGCATCGTGGGCGGAGAGGCCCGCACCGGCCAGGGCGGTGATTTCGTCGGCGATGCGGCCGTGGCGGATGGAGCCGCCCGCGTCGGTGCCCGCGTAGATGGGGACACCCGCGTCGTGGGCATTGGCGACCGTGGTGCGGACACGGCGATGCAGGTCGCGCATGTGGGCGGCGTAGGTCGGGAATTTGCCCGCGCCGTCGGCGATTTCGGGGAAGGTGTCGATATTGATCAGGGTGGGCACCAGGGCGGTGCGGTGTTCGGCCATCAATTCGATGGTGTCGTCGGTGAGGCCGGTGCCGTGTTCCAGGCAGTCGATGCCCGCGTTGATCAGGCCGGGCAGTGCATCCTCGCCGAATACGTGCGCGGTGACGCGGGCACCATTGGTATGAGCGGCGTCGATGGCCTCTTTCAGGATCGAATCGCTCCACAGGGGGCGCAGATCGCCGACCGAGCGGTCGATCCAGTCACCGACGATTTTCACCCATCCGTCGCCGAAGCGCGCTTGTTCGGCGACGATCTCCGGCAGGTCGCGTTCGTCGTCGAGTTCGATGCCGAGCTCCCGGATATAGCGCTTCGGGCGGCCGATGTGGCGGCCGGCGCGGATGATCCTCGGCAGTTCCTCGTGCTCGTCGATGAACCGGGTGTCGATGGGTGAACCCGCGTCGCGCAGGAGCAGCGCACCCGCGTCGCGTTCGATCTCGGCCTGGGCGATCGCACCGTCGCGGTCCTCGTGTCCCCCGCCGTACCTGATTCCGACGTGACAGTGCGCATCCACCAGTCCTGGGACGATCCACCCTGAGGCGCACAGGGTTTCGGCGCCGGGCACCGGTTCGAAGGATACAAGTCCGTCGCGCACCCACAGGTCGCGCACCTCGTCGTCAGGGAGAATCACACCCCGCAGACGCATACCCACCTCCTGGTCGGGCGACTGGATCAACCTACCTCGACCATCCGCGAGGTCGCTCTATGGCGACACCGCTCAACGAGTACCGCCGACCCCTCGAATGCCCGGCCCGAGGACCCTCACCGGCGACCGGTGACCGACCCCGCACGGGGCCGGTCACCGCGCACGTTGTGAGCGGCCTACTTCTTCGGGAACTTGAGCTTGGACAGATCGAAACCTTCGAGACCCGGCGGCAGCTGATCGAGACCGGCGGGCATATTCGAAATGTCGGGCATACCGGGCGGCAGTCCTGGCATACCGGCGGGCATACCCGGGAAACCGCCGCGCACCTTCGGCGGGGTCGGCCCGCGGCCGCCCTTCTTACCCTTCTTGCCCTTCTTGGCGTTGCCGCGCCGCGCACCGGGCATGCCCATCTGGCGGCCCATCATCGCCATCATCTTCTTGGCCTCGAAGAAGCGGTCGACGAGCTGGTTGACCTCGGAGACCTGCACACCGGAGCCATTGGCGATGCGCAGCCTGCGGGAGGCGTTGATGATCTTCGGATTGTCGCGTTCGGCCGGGGTCATACCGCGGATGATGGCCTGCACCCGGTCCAGCTGCTTATCGTCGACCTGGGCCAGCACATCCTTCATCTGGCCCGCGCCGGGCAGCATGCCGAGCAGGTTGCCGATCGGGCCCATTTTGCGGATGGCCAGCATCTGGTCGAGGAAGTCCTCGAGGGTGAGCTCACCGCTGCCGATCTTGCGCGCGGCCTCCTCGGCCTGCTGCGCGTCGTAGACCTGTTCGGCCTGCTCGATCAGGGTCAGTACGTCGCCCATGCCGAGGATGCGGCTGGCCATTCGGTCGGGGTGGAAGACGTCGAAGTCCTCCAGTTTTTCGCCGGTGGAGGCGAACATGATCGGCGCACCGGTCACATTGCGGACCGACAGCGCCGCACCACCGCGGGCGTCACCGTCGAGTTTGGTGAGCACCACGCCGGTGAAGCCGACGCCGTCGCGGAATGCCTCGGCGGTGCTGACCGCGTCCTGGCCGATCATGGCGTCGAGCACGAACAACGTCTCGTCCGGCTGCACCGCATCGCGGATGCCGGCGGCCTGACGCATCAGCTCGGCGTCGATACCGAGACGACCGGCGGTGTCGACGATGATCACGTCGTACTGCTTGGCCTTGGCCTCGGCGACACCATTGCGCGCGACCTCGACAGGGTCGGCCGCGGAGATGCCGAGGGGGTTGTCACCACCGCCGACCGAGGTTCCGGGGTGCGGCGCGAAGACGGGCACGCCCGCGCGCTCGCCGACCACCTGCAGCTGAGTGACGGCGCCGGGGCGCTGGAGGTCACATGCGACCAGCAGCGGCTGATGCCCCTGTCCCTTCATCCATTTCGCGAGCTTGCCCGCCAGAGTCGTCTTACCGGCACCCTGTAGACCGGCGAGCATGACCACCGTCGGCGGGTTCTTGGCCAGGGTCAGCCTGCGGGTCTCGCCGCCGAGGATATTGACGAGTTCCTCGTTGACGATCTTGACGACCTGCTGGGCCGGGTTGAGTGCCGCGGAGACCTCGGCACCCTTGGCGCGTTCCTTGATCTTCGCGATGAAACCGCGCACCACGGGCAGCGCGACGTCGGCTTCGAGCAGGGCGAGCCGAATCTCGCGGCAGGTGGCGTCGATGTCGGCCGGTGACAGTCGCCCCTTACCACGCAGATCCTTGAGGGCACCGGTAAGCCGGTCGGACAGGGATTCGAACACCGATCGCGCTCCTGATCTCGGGGGACGTCACTGGGACGGCCGCCGGCTGAACCGGCGGGGTGGGTAAACAACGCCCTCCCAGGGTAATGGGATCGTCCACACCGGCGCGCAACCGGTGCGTCCTCCGAGGTCACGCGGGACGGTTATTCGAGCGAACGGCGGCGCGGTTTGGCCGTTCTGCGGTAGTCGTGATTCTCCTCGGCCACCATGAAAACCGCCTCGCGGGCGGTCAGACCCAGCTCCAAGGCCAGGTCGTCGAGCGTGGCCCATTCGGTTCCGGTCGGAATCTCATGGTTGGCGACCATGGTGGCGATCGTCATCGCGGTCACCGCCTGACGACCCGTCAGCGTGCGTCCGGGCAGCCAGGACACAACCCAGCGGTCGCCGCCGACACACCGCGCCATATGCGTCGTCTCGTCACTCGTCATCATCGACGCCGAAACAACTTCAATTGCCACCGACTGCTCCCCTCATGCTCGCGATAGCCAGACGCTCTGATAGTAGGGGGCGCTCGGCGGCGCGCATATGAGATCCAGCAAATAATCTGCAACAGATTGATTGCCAGGCATTTTTGCTAGTTGATCTGCCTAGATAGCCAGCAAACTGGGCACTCGGTAAACATTCAGAAAACCGGACCGGCGCCTGGCGCGGCGGCGTCTTCCGGCTTCTTCGGCGCGGGTCGGGGCACCACTTCCAGGACCGCCTTCTCGATAGTCGCGCGACGACCGGGTCCATCGTCCGCACCGAGATCCAGACAGAAGGCATCGACCACCGCCGACCCCATGGTGACCACTTTCGCCCACCGCACATTGGCACCGGCCACGGCGAAGGCGGCGGCGAGCCGGCTCAGCAGCCCGATCCGGTCCTCGCCGCGCAACTCCAGAATGGCCTGGCCCGGCGTGGCGGTGTCGAACCAGATCACCCGGGGCGGTGCCTGCGCGTACGGGCTCGGCCCCGCGCCGGTCGCCTCGCGTTCTCGCTTGGCCAGCAGCGCGGGCAGGTCGAGATCGCCGTTGGAGGCCCGGATCAGTTCCTGCCGCAGCAGCCCGGCATCCGGCGGGTCACCGAACTTCGGCGACACCACGAAAGTATTGACGGCCGAAGCGCCTTCGCTGCCGACGGAAGCGGAGAGCACGCGCAACGCGTGCAGCGCCAGCACCCCCGCCGCATCCGAGAGCAGGCCCGGGGTGTCGGGCGCGATCACCGTCACAATGTAGGTGTACTTCCCCTCCCCCGGGCGCAGATCGATGTGCACGCCACCGGCCGCGGCCTTGGCCTGTAGCTCGGACGCGATGGGTTCGGGGGTCGGTAGCTGATCGCCGGCCATCACCAGGCGGCAGCGGCGGACCAGATCGCCGATCAGCGACGCCTTCCATTCACCCCACACCCCGGGCCCGGTGGCCAGCGAATCCGCCTCGGCCAGGGTGTGCAGCAGTTCCAGCAGTTGCACCTCGCCGCCGAGGGCGTCGACGACGAACTGCACGGTGCCGGGATCGGCCAGGTCACGGCGGGTCGCGGTATCCGGGAGCAGTAGATGATGCCGGACGATGGCGCTGAGCGTGCGCACATCCGACGGCCACAGGCCGAGTCGGCGTCCGATGTGGGTGGCGAGTTCCGCG
Source organism: Nocardia sp. NPDC050710 (assembly GCF_040654375.1). Classification (NCBI taxonomy): domain Bacteria; kingdom Bacillati; phylum Actinomycetota; class Actinomycetes; order Mycobacteriales; family Nocardiaceae; genus Nocardia; species Nocardia sp. NPDC050710. Next base: position 1,132,299 of record NZ_JBFAHV010000001.1, read on the forward strand.
CCGACGACGCTGTGGTCACCGGCCCTGCCCTTGCCGATATCGTGCAGCAGCGCGCCCAGCATGAGCAGGTCCGGGCGGGCGACCCGGGTGCTCAGCGCGCTGGCATACGCGACCGTCTCCATCAGGTGGCGATCGACGGTCCAGGTGTGCAGGGCGTCGCGCGGTGGCAGATCGCGCACCGCGCCCCACTCCGGAAGCAGCCTGCCCCACAACCCCGTTCGATCCAGCGCCTCGATCGCGGCGATAGTGCCGCGGCCCGCACCGAGCAGCACCAGCAGATCGTTGAGCGCGTCCTTGGGCCACGGCTCGCGCAGTTCGGGCGCATCCTCGGACAGCCGGTTCAGCGTCGTGGCCGACATCGGCAGTCCGGTCTGCGCCGATGCCGCCGCCACCCGCAGTATGAGCCCGGGATCACGTTGCGGCCGCGCGTCCCGGGCCAGCACCACCTCGCCCGCATGCTCGACCACCCCCTCATCGAGTGGTCGACGCACCGGCATGCGGCGCAGTCTCGCGAGTCCGCGGCGGGGCAGCGCGTTGGCGGCGGTCCGTAGCCCGACGTCGACGGAGTAGCTCACCGTCCGGGCGGAATCGCTCAGGGTACGCGCGAGATCGAATCGATCGCCGATCCGCAGTGCCGCGCCTATTTCGTCCGCGTCCTGGGCGCGCAGCTGGTCGCGGGCACGGCCCGCCACCCGATGCAGTTCCGTGCGAACGTCCAGCAAACGTCGGCGGGCCTGTTTCAGTCCACCGCCCGGCACATCCGGACCGAGACCGGGCATGGCGTCGGTCAACTGGGCGATCGACAGGGCGTCGAGCAGTTGGATATCGCGCAGCCCGCCGCGCCCGTTCTTGAGATCGGGCTCGGCGCGATGCGCGATCTCACCGCTGCGCTGCCAGCGCGCCGTGGCCTGGGCGATCAGATCGTCGAACCGGGATCGGATTCCGGTCCGCCATTCCCGGCGCACCCCGCCGATCAGCAGATTGCTCAGCTCCACATCGCCGACGATGTGCCGGGCCTCGAGCATGCCGAGGGCGGCGATCAGATCGTCGTTGGCGACCCGCAATGCCTGGGGGACGGTCCGGACACTGTGGTCGAGTTTGATGTGGGCATCCCACAGCGGGTACCAGAGCTGGTCGGCGACCTCGGCCACCCGGGCGGGGTCGACATCGTCGTGCAACAGGACCAGATCCAGATCCGAATACGGCAGCATCTCGCGGCGGCCCAATCCGCCGACCGCCACCACGGCGAGGCCGCTGTCGGCGGTGATGCCGAGTTCGGCACCCTTACTGGTGAGCCACAGCTCGTAGAGATCGACCAGGGCCGAGCGCAGCGCCTCGGCATCCAGTCGCGGATTGCGGGGCAGCCCGCCGTCGAGCAGTTGTTTGCGGGCCCGGACCAGGTCGGCCGCCCCATTGGAGACCTTGTCCGTCACCTGTCTGCCACTGTCATGCTCGTACTGACTACCCACAACCCACACCGCCCATCCAATGCTTGCGGCCCCGCCCCGACCGGAGAAAACCGGTGGGAGCGGGGCCGCCGCTCGATTCGTTGCTGACTACAGAGCGTCGGTACCGCGTTCGCCCGTCCGGACCCGGATGATCGCCTCGACCGGAGTCACCCAGACCTTGCCGTCACCGATCTTGCCGGTGCGAGAGGCCTCGACGATCACCTCGACGACCTTGTCGACCGAGGCGTCGTCCACGACGACCTCGACCCGGACCTTCGGCACGAAGTCGACCGAGTACTCGGCACCGCGGTAAACCTCGGTGTGGCCCTTCTGCCGCCCGTAACCCTGCACCTCGCTGACGGTCATGCCGAGCACGCCCGCCTGCTCGAGCCCGGACTTGACGTCCTCGAGAGTGAACGGTTTGACGATTGCGGTGATCAGTTTCATTGTCGTCATGCCTCCTTGACGAGCGCGCGCGCCGTGCCACCCACAGCAGCGAAATCGTATGCGGTCTCCGCGTGCTCGGACTCATCCAGACCCACCGACTCGCCCTCCTCGGTTGCGCGCAGGCCGATCGTGAACTTGATGATGTACGCGATCACAGCCGTGGCGACCAGGGAGTACGCGAGCACCGTGAATGCTCCGACAGCCTGCAGCTTCAACTGCTCGATGCCACCACCGTAGAACAAGCCTTCGACCGCCGCCGGTGCTTCCGGCGCGGCGACCAGGCCGACCATCAGGGTGCCGACCAGACCGCCGACCAAGTGGACGCCGACCACGTCGAGCGAGTCGTCGAAGCCGAACTTGAACTTCAGACCCACGGCCAGGGCGCACAGCGCACCCGCGACCACGCCGATGGCCAGCGCGCCGACCACGTTCACCGAGGAACACGCCGGGGTGATCGCGACCAGACCGGCCACGATGCCCGAGGCGGCGCCCAGCGAAGTGGGCTTGCCGTCGCGGAACTTCTCCACCACGAGCCACGCGAGCATGGCCGCCGCGGTCGCGATGGTGGTGGTGAGGAAGGTAGCGCCCGCGATGCCGTTGGAGCCGACGGCCGAACCGGCGTTGAAGCCGTACCAGCCGAACCACAGCAGGCCCGCGCCGAGCATCACGAACGGCAGGTTGTGCGGACGGAACGGCGTGGTGGGCCAGCCCTTGCGCTTGCCGAGGATGATGGCCAGCACCAGACCGGCGGCACCGGCATTGATGTGGACAGCGGTACCACCGGCGAAGTCGATGGCCTTCAGGTTGTTGGCGATCCAGCCACCGGCCTCGCCGGTGTAGCCGTCGAACGCGAACACCCAGTGCGCGACCGGGAAGTACACGACGGTGGCCCAGATGCCGGCGAACAGGAGCCAGGAGCCGAACTTGAGGCGGTCGGCGACCGCGCCCGAGATGAGTGCGACGGTAATGATCGCGAACATGAGCTGGAACGCGACGAATACCGACAGCGGGATGGTTCCGTTCAGGGGAACCGCGGCAGGTGCCGCCGGATCGGTGGAGGCAAGGTAGCTACCGCCGAAAACGCTCTTCAAACCGAAATATTGACCCGGGTCGCCGATGAGGTTGCCTTTGTCCTCACCGAAGCTCATGGAGAAGCCGTACAGCACCCACAGGATCGTGACCAATCCCATGGCGCTGATGCTCATCATGATCATGTTCAGCACGTTCTTGGAGCGGACCATGCCGCCGTAGAAGAACGCGAGTCCGGGTGTCATCAACAGCACGAGTGCTGAGCTGGCCAGCATCCATGCGGTGTCACCGGCGTCCGGCGCGCCGATTACGGGAAATGCCACCTTAATGTCCTCCTCATCTCGGGCCCAGCCGACTCCGGCAAATGGACCTGCACAGAAGGTTCCTCACTCGGTGTTTCATCTGTCATGCTGCGATGTTTCGCCTGGGTGAACGGATGGAGCAGTTGTGTTGCTACCACGTTTCGTGACGTACACCGCACGTTTCCCCGCAGGTGTGAGGCTCGTGTCGCGCGACCCAAAATTCGGTTACCGACCGGTAGGACCTCGGCAAACGCGCGGCGGCCATTTCGTCATGTTTTCGGCGGCCGCGCCACGCGCCGGAATTATTGGCGGCGCGACATCCACCGGCACGCGGACCGACCGGGGCACATCCGATTGCGGCAAATCCGGGGCGACCCGAAACGCGAACAGCCGAGCGAATATTCGCTCGGCTGTTCTGTTTCCTCGTCGACGCTGCGGCTGCGGCCTCGAACTCAACCCAGTAGCGCGTCCACGAACGCCCCCGGCTCGAACGGCGCGAGATCGTCCGCGCCCTCGCCGAGACCGACCAGTTTCACCGGCACACCCAGTTCGTGCTGCACCTGGAAGACGATGCCGCCCTTCGCCGTGCCGTCCAGCTTGGTGAGCACCACGCCGCTGATATCGACCACCTCGGCGAAGACGCGCGCCTGCATCAGGCCGTTCTGTCCGACGGTGGCATCCAGCACCAGCAGCACCTCGTCTACTTCGCCAGGAGCGGAGCCTGCGGAGCGACCAGACGTTATTGCCTTTTCGACCACGCGCTTGACCTTGCCCAGCTCGTCCATCAGGCCGGTCTTGGTGTGCAGGCGGCCCGCGGTGTCGATCAGCACCGCGTCGACGCCGCGGTCGATGCCCGCCGCCACGGCGTCGAAGGCGACCGCGGCCGGGTCCGCACCTTCCTTACCCCGCACGGTGTCGGCGCCGACCCGCTCACCCCAGGTCTGCAGTTGATCCGCGGCCGCGGCGCGGAAGGTATCGGCCGCTCCGAGCAGCACCCGACGGCCGTCGGCGACCAGCACGCGGGCCAATTTGCCGGTGGTTGTGGTCTTTCCGGTGCCGTTGACGCCGACGACCAGCAGGATCGACGGGTGATCGGTATGCGGCAGCGCACGCACCGAACGGTCCAGTTCGGGACGCAGCGCTTCGATGAGCACATCCCGCAGCACCTCGCGGGCCTGCTCGGTATTGCGGACGCTGCGGACCGCCATCTCCTCGCGCAGGCGGTTGACCACGGCCGCGGTGCTCGCGGTGCCGAGATCGGCAAGCACCAGGGTGTCCTCGACCTCTTCCCAGGAGTCCTCGTCCAGGTCACCGCCACCGAGCAGACCGAGCAGGCTCTTGCCCACGGCGTTCTGCGAGCGCGACAGACGCCCGCGCAGGCGGACGAGGCGACCGGCGGTGGGCTCGATCTCCTCGAGGGGAGGCGCGGCCGCGGCGGCAGCCGCGGTTTCCTCGGCGGGTTCGGCCGGGGCCGTCGTCGGCGGGGCGGCGGTTTCGGGGGCCGACTCCGGTGCGGTTTCCGCGGGAGCGATCTCCGGCGTGACAGTTCCTGCCGTCGGCGTGTCGATCGCGGCCGTATCCGACGGAGCCGTGGCCGTATCCGACGGGCCGGTTTCGGCCGGGGCGGGCGCGGTGGCCGAGTCCGTCGGGGCGGTCTCCGGGGCGACGTCGGTGGTCACCGCCTCGACATCGGTCTCGGGTAGCGGAATATTGGTGATCCCCCGCCGCGGCGCGTCGCGCGGTATCGCCGCGTCGTCGCCGACGTGCGGCTGTCCCTCGGTATCGGTTCGCTCGATCGGCGCGGGTTCCGGACGTGTCGCCGTCGCCGTGCCGCCCTGGCTGAAGTTGAAGCCGCCGGATGCCGTATATCCACCCGACCGGTCGGTCAGCTCCTTGTCCGGGGTCGGTGGCGTCAGCGAGACGCGGCGACGCTTGTACAGGACGAATCCGGCCACAAACGCCACCAGCAGCAGCGCGGCGACCGCGGCAATCAGAATCCAGGCTTCGGAACTCACGCCGACTATCCTTGCAGAACCCCATCCGGAGGCAGGTCGCCGCGTCGCGCCGCAGGTCGCCGCACCTGCGAACGGCACGCGCGCCGGGACCGAGCGACGCGAATCCGGTACCGACACAGCCCCCGAGATTTCTTGTCCTGCGGAACTTCTCGCGAAGTGACAATAGGATCGGCGACGTGACCGATCGAAACGTGCTTGGGGGGCCGCTGGAAGAGTGCGGCGCCGATCCTCTCACCGGCTTCTACCGGGACGGCTGCTGCAGTACCGGGCCGGAGGATCTCGGTAGCCACACCGTGTGCACCGTCGTCACGGCCGAGTTCCTCGAACATCAGGCGTCCATCGGCAACGATCTGAGCACGCCGCGCCCGGAAAACAACTTCCCCGGCCTGCAACCGGGTGACCGCTGGTGTGTGGTGGCCGTGCGCTGGCTGCACGCCCACGAGGACGGCGTCGCCGCCCCCGTTGTGCTCGCCGCCACCCACGAGAACGCCCTGGAAGTGGTCTCCATGGATATCCTGCGCAAATACGCCGTCGACGTCCCCGACGACGTCAGCGACCTGCTCTGACCCTCCCGTGACCCGACGCACCCACCCGAGGCAGCCCGGCGGAATCTCCGGCTGTCGGGCCCGGGCGCGGCGCTGCGTCGACCGGGGCTCGGCCACACCGTATACATGGCGCAGTCGACGTCCCGGTTCTTCGGCGGTGTACTGCTCGCCCCGCCCGACCGCACTCCGCTCCACCGGGAACGGACACGGCCCGGTGCTCAGCGCACGGGTGGAACCGCGGTGCGTCGGCGATGGGCCTTCTGGCGGCAGGCCGGGGAGCAGTATCGGGCTGGTCGCCCCATGCCCGAGCGGCGGAGAGGGGTGCGGCAGATCGGGCAGTGGGGGTTCGGATTCGTTTCGTTACGCGGTCCGGTTTCGTTATGGATACCGGCGGCCGGGGCGAGTTTCGTGACGGTCACCGGGGCCGCCGTCGCGCGCATGGCATCCATGACGATGACCGCGGCGCGCACCAACTCCGCGCCCTGGCGCTGATGTCGTTGGATGGCAACACATCCGGTGAAGATATCGAGCACATCGGCCAGCACGAGGTCGGCGCGCACGGCGCCCTGATGCTGAGCGGCCTCCAGCAGCGCGCCCAGCGCGTGGTGGAAGCGTGCGCCCGCGCTGCGCAGCAGGGCCTTGGGCCAGCCGTCATCGGACTGCACCAGATCGCAGAGTGCCTGGTTGCCCGGGGCGCTGGTGACCACTTCGGTGCAGACGGCGAAGAAGGCGGCACCGGGGTCGGCGGCACCGAGATGGTCGGTCGCCAACCGGGCCAACCGGTCGACGCGCTGTTGCATGACCGCTTCCAGCAGATCGGTTTTCGTCGGAAAATGCCGGTAAACGGTGCCCGCGCCGACCCCGGCCCGCCGGGCGATCTCGGCGAGCGATACCGCGGTACCGGATTCGGCGAAGGCATGCTGCGCGGCCGTGAGCACCAGCGCGCGATTGCGGCGGGCGTCGGCGCGAGCCGCACCGACTGGCAGTGCCGGAACACCTGACATTCGTTACGGCCTTCCATTTTCATTGCTGGCCAAGCGGGTTCGTGCGCCCATATCGTCCGAATACGGGTCGACCGACCCGATTCTAACGAGAACGCCCCACCGGACATCTCCGATCGGGCACGGAAGGCGAGCATGTCTCCTCAGCACCACCCCATTCTGGTCACCGGCGCCACCGGCACCCAGGGCGGCGCGACGGCGCGGCACCTGCTGCACGCCGGGGTGCCGGTACGCGCGCTGGTCCGCGATACCGCGGCGCCCGCCGCACGCGCGCTATCCGACGCGGGCGCCGAGCTCGTGGCCGGCGATTTCGACACGCCCCAGACGCTGGATGCCGCCGTGGCGGGCGCACGCGGTGTATTTCTCATTCCCCCGGCTACTTTCGGACCGCAGGGCTGGAATTCCGAGCTGGAGGCCGACCGTGGCGTCGCGGTGATCCGGGCGGCCGAACGCGCGGACGTCGAGCAGATCGTCTTCACCGGAGTCGCCTCGCTGGGCAAGGACGCCACGTGGGGTATGGCGGGCAAGAGACTGATCGAGGACGCCGTCGCGGCCTCCGGCCTGCGCTACACCCTGCTGCGCCCGGCTCGCTTCTTCGAGAACTACCTGCTCCGGGGCAGCCCGATGGACGGCATCATCGACGGCGTGCACCAGCACCTGTTCCCGGCGGACCGCCCGTTGCAGAGTGTCGCGGTCGCCGATATAGCCGCCTTCGCCGCGCTCGCCTTCGCCGATCCGGATCGCTTCCACGGCCGAACCCTGGAGCTGGCGAGCGACTCCGGCACCCCCGTCGACGCGGCGGCCGCGGTCGGCCGGGCCATCGGACAGCCGGTCCGGTATCGCGAAATATCGGAGGCCGAGGCGGACGCGCTGGGCGCCCAGATAGGCAACACCTGGCGTCTGATTCGCGAAACCGGCGGCTGGCAGGCCGATATCCCTGCTCTTCGCGAAATCCACCCGGGCCTACGCACATTGGACACCTGGCTGGCGGAATCCGGCGCCGATCGAATCCGGGAACTGATCGGCGACCCGGTTCCCACAACACGCTGACACCGTGCAGCGGAGCGCGCCGCGCGCCTGGCCCGCGGCGTACGCTCGATGCGGTGAACCTGTTCGAGCGCTGGACATCCCGTCAACGGCGAGATCCGGTCGGCGCGGAGATGGACGAGATCTTCGGCCCCGCGCGCAAGCACATTCACGAACACAAAGACTGGATCGCGGTCGCCGAACTCGACGACCGCGAATCCGGCGACGATCCGCTGGTGGACCTGGAATCCGGCACGGTCGTACTGAGTTCACGTCGCCCGGAACCGGATGTCAGCTGGCCGCGCCCACCGGAGCCAAATTCTCCCCGCGCAGTCGTTGCGAGATCACCTGGGTGATGCCGTCGCCGCGCATGCTGACGCCGTAGAGAGCGTCGGCGATCTCCATGGTCGGCTTCTGGTGGGTGATGACGATCAGCTGGCTCTTCTCCCGCAGCTGCTCGAACAGACCGATCAGCCTGCGCAGGTTGGTGTCGTCCAGCGCGGCCTCGACCTCGTCCATCACATAGAAGGGCGAGGGGCGGGCGCGGAAGATGGCCACCAGCAAGGCCACCGCGGTCAGTGACTTCTCACCGCCGGAGAGCAGCGACAGGCGCTTGACCTTCTTGCCCGGCGGCCGGGCCTCCACTTCGATGCCGGTGGTCAACATGTCGGACGGGTCGGTCAGCACCAGCCTGCCCTCGCCGCCCGGGAACAGCTTCGAGAACACGCCGACGAATTCGCGCTCCACATCCTCGTAGGCCTCGGTGAACACCTGCAGGATCCGAGCATCCACCTCGGCGACTACGTCGAGCAGATCCTTACGCGCGCTCTTGACGTCCTCGAGCTGCGTGGACAGGAAGTTGTAGCGCTCCTCCAGCGCCGCGAACTCCTCCAACGCAAGGGGATTCACCTTGCCGAGGGTGGACAGGTCCTTCTCCGCGCGCTTAGCCCGGCGCTCCTGGGTGGACCGGTCGTAGGGCATCGGCGCGGGCGCGGTGACCTGTTCGCCGCGCTCCTTGGCCTGCTCGTACTCCTGCCACTCCAGATCCGAGGGCGGCAGCGGTACGTCGGGGCCGTATTCGGCGATCAGGTCGGCCAGCGCGATGCCGAACTGCTCGGCGATATTCGCCTCCAGCTGTTCGATTCGCAACGCCGCCTGGGCCTTTGCCACCTCGTCCCGGTGCACCGCGTCGGTGAGCTGGCTCAGCTGCGCCGTCAGCGCACGTACCCGCTCCTTGACCTGGTCGACCTGGGCGGCGGCCTCGGTACGGCGGCGCACCAGCTCGTCACGGCGGGTACTCGCCTCGGCGACAACCTTTTCCAATTCGGCGGCGACCTTGGCGCCGGATTCGGCGACCGCGGCGGCGACCCCCGCGGCCTGCCTGCGCGCCGCCTGCGCGCGCTCGGCCCTCGCGCGGGCCTCGCGCTCCGCGCGGGCCGCCCGGCGCAGCGAATCCGCCTTGCCACGGACCGATTCCGCACGCTCCTCGGCGGTACGGACCGATAGCCTGGCCTCCACCTCCATCGAGCGGGCCTCGGCCAGCGCGGCCGCGGCCTCCTCCCGATCTCGACCCGCGGACTCGGTCCCGGCCGCGCCGATACCGTCGGCGTCGTCGCCCTGTTCGAGTTCGACCGCGCGCAGCCGATCCTCCAATTCGGCCAGCGCGGTGAGGGATTCCTCCCGGCCCGCCTCGGCCTCGGCACGCTGATGGGTGAGGCGTTCGCTGTCGCCTTGTGCGGCGCGGGCGGCCTGGCCCAACCGGCCGAGCCGATCGTAGATCGCCAACAGGGCCTGATCGGATTCGTGCAGCGCCAGCAGCGCCTGGTCCACGGCCTCCTTGCGGTCGGTCTGTTCGGCCAGCGCACCCGAGAGTGCCGCCTCCAGTTCCTCGGCGCGTCGCTGGGACGCGATCAGATCCGCCTTCGCCGTGTCGATATCGGCCTGGATCTCCAGCTGACTCGGCGCGCGATCGGAGCCGCCGAGCACCCATCCGCTGCCGGTGAGGTCGCCGTCGCGGGTGACGACCCGCAGCTCGGGCCGAGCGGCGACGAGGGCCGTCGCCTCGGATAGATCCTCGACGACCGCCACGCCCGCGGTCAGCGCCGCGACGGCGCCACGCACCTGATCCGGGCAGTCCACCACATCGGCCAGCCAGCGCGCCGCACCCGGCAGCGCCGCACCCGGTGCGCGCACCGCCGCACCGGTGCCGAACACCAGCGCGACCCGCCCACCATCGGCTTCCTTCAGCGCCCGCACCGCCGCGTGCGCCGCATCGCCGGTGTCGGCCGCCACCGCATCGGCCAGTGGCCCCAATGTCGCGGCGACCGCGGCCTCGAAACCACTGTGCACCCGCAGCATCCCCGACAGCGGACCGAGCAGCCCCTGCGCCTGATGCTCCACGAGCCACGCCGCACCATCGCGGCGCGCCAGGTTCATGCTGAGCGCCTCGATACGCGCGGTCAGCGAGGCGACCCGCTTACTCGCGTCGCGGTCCTGTTCGCGCAATTCGGTGACACGCTGATCGGCCAGCGCGAGCGCCTGCACCGCATGCTCGTGCTGCGCGTCCAGGCCTTCCTCGCCCGCGTCGAGCTCGCCGAGTTCGGTCTGCACCGTATCGAATTCGGCCTGGGCCGCCTCGCCGCGATGTCTGGCTTCGGTGATCGCCACCGAAAGCCGTGCGATCTCGGCATCCACCGACTGCGCCCGGGTACGCAGCGTGTCGACCTGCCCGGACAGCCGCGCCAGCCCCTCGCGCCGGTCGGCGATCGCCCGCACCGCCGCCAGATGCGCCTGCTCGGCGGCCTTGGCGGCGTATTCACGCTCGGCCAGGGCATCGCGGGCCGCCTCGAGAGTTTCGGCTGCGATCTCCACCGCCTCGCGCAGCTCGGCCTCCTCCGCCTCGACCCGCGCCGCCTCGGCCTCCAACTGATCCGGGTCGCGACCGGTGCCGACCGGTGCTTCGGTATCGAGGTGGCGGGCGCGATCACCGGCGATGCGAATGGTCGCGTTCACCCGTTCGGCCAGCGCGGAGAGCTGGAACCAGATCTGGGCCGCGGCCTCGGCGCTCGGAGTGAGCCGGGAGAGCTGGAATTCCTGCTGGGCGAGTGCGGCATTGGCGGCGTCCAGTTCCGACTGCACCGTGATCTGCTGCTCGCGCGCGTACGCTTCCTTGCTCTGCTGGCTCTCCAACTCGCCGCGCCGGGTGACCAGGTCGTCGGCGGCAAGGCGCAGTCGCGCGTCGCGCAGATCGGCCTGCACGGTCTGGGCGCGCCGGGCCACCTCGGCCTGACGGCCGAGCGGCTTGAGCTGGCGGCGCAGTTCGGTGGTGAGGTCGGTGAGACGAGCTAGATTGGCCTGCATCGCCTCCAGTTTGCGGACCGCCTTCTCCTTGCGCTTGCGATGCTTGAGCACGCCCGCGGCCTCTTCGACGAAGGCGCGGCGATCCTCCGGGCGGGATTCCAGAATGGCCGAGAGCTGACCCTGTCCGACGATGACGTGCATTTCCCGGCCGATGCCGGAGTCGCTGAGTAGTTCCTGGACATCCATCAGACGGCAAGAGCTGCCATTGATCTCGTACTCACCCGCACCGTCGCGGAACATGCGCCGGGTAATGGACACCTCGGCGTAGTCGATGGGCAGCGCACCGTCGGAGTTGTCGATGGTCAGGGTCACCTCGGCGCGGCCCAGCGGCGCGCGCCCGGAGGTCCCGGCAAAGATGACGTCCTGCATCTTGCCGCCGCGCAAAGCCTTCGCACCCTGCTCACCCATGACCCAGGTGAGCGCGTCGACGACATTGGACTTGCCCGAACCGTTGGGGCCGACCACACAGGTGATGCCCGGTTCGAACCGCAGCGTCGTCGCGGACGCGAAGGATTTGAACCCCTTCAACGTCAGACTCTTCAGGTGCAAATTCGGACGACCTTTCGGGGTTGACCTGCCGTGTTCTGCCCGGCCGGCAGTACTGCGGAGCGACCAGCCATGGTATCCGCCGGTGACCGGGCACCCCGCAGGCGGTCGGCAGTCCCGCTCCAGGTTATCGAGTCAGCTGGTGATGTCGGGTATTTCGATACGCCTGAGATTTGCCGGAGCGCCCCTCACGGCGCCGCGGAAGGCCGCGGGGGTCGATCCCGTCCGCTGCTGGAAGTATTTGGAGAAGTTGGACGCGTCATCGAATCCGAGCCGCTCAGCGATCCGCGTCACCGGGTCCTGGGCATGTGTGAGCAGCCGCTTGGCCTCCAGCACGATCCGGTCATCGATCAGTTGTTTGGCGGTGCGGCCGGTGTGCTCACGGGCCAGTCGGTTCAGCGTTCGGGTCGAATAGCCCAGGCGGGCGGCGTATTCGGTGACCTTGTGCATGGTGGTGAACTGCGCCTCGATTTCGTCGCGCAGCCACAGATACGCCTCATGGGTCGGCACCTGCCGATCGACGCGGTCGGTGGTCTCTTCGGCGAGCAGCAGAACCAGCGCGCCCAGCGCATGGATGGCGACGGCTCGGTGCAGTTCGGGAGCCCGTGGGGTGGCCGAGAGGCATGCGCGCAGCAGGTCCCAGCCGAGTCCGGCGGGCGAGTCACGCAGGTCCGCGCCGGACCAGTGATTACGCAACCGCCAGCCCACCGCTTTCACCAGGTCACGGGTTCGGTCGTCCAGCGCCGCGGCCGAGAACAGCACGACCGCTCCCTCGATATCGCCGATCCGACCCCATTGGTGTACCTGTCCCGCTCGAATCCACAGCAGGTCGCCGGGGACCAGCGGATAGTCGGTGAAGTCGACCGTATGCGTCGCGTGCCCGTGCTCGATCCGCATCAATAGGTCGAAATCGAGGCGCTGAGGGTCGCGGAACTCCCGTGCGCCACCGCGCTCCCGCATGCGCGCCAGCGAGGTCGATTCCAGCGTCGGCGACTCGCCCGGTAGCGGAGCAATCCGGATGGGCCGGATCGACGCCTTCTGTTGCTGTCCCATTTTGACCACGTTCGTTCGCTGAACAACCGTGAAGCACCCGGCACCGATTTCTATTTCCACTATATGCACCGCAACCGGGTGCGAGAACAGCAAGTAACCGGCCACGAGCCGACTCCCCGGACGCCGCCGAGGCCGCGCTGATCACCGTCGTCGACACCGTGCTGGTCCGCGACGCCGCCACGGCGTGGTGGCGCGGTCGCCGAATTCGTCCGAGCGTCGACTCGGGTTCACCCCACGGCCCACCCGAACGAGCAAACTCCGCCATGAAAGGCCCGCTCCGAATACCATCCACCTGATTCGCCAGCGGAATGTTTGTTCGGGAGTAACGCCGATGCCAGCCCCTAGGCCCGGGACCAGCACCAGCTACCGGCTTGCCCGTATCACCGCACTGGTGGTCGGCAGCCTCGTTTTCCTCTATGCCTGTGAGCGCAGCCGGAGCTCGATGCTGTCCGATGTGTGGGGTGAGGTGGTACTCGCGGCGGGACTCGGCATCGCCGGGATCGCCGCGGCGTGGTTCGAGATCACGCTCAACAATCGCGCCGCGGAACTCGAGGCCGCCGAAACCGGGGAAACCGGGGAGTTCCTCCTGGAATCCGAGGACCGGACCGTCCGGGCCCGCATCGCGCCCTCCGGGAACCTGGTCTTCCACGGCCGCGAAACCGAGGGCATCGCCGCTGGTCACGAATGGTCGTGGACCTTCCGGCCGGGTACCTTCCCCGCCATCCGCGCCGCCCTCGGCGGCGGCACCGAGGATCTGGTGCTCCTGCTCGAACACATTGTCCCGCAACTGGATCAGCACAGCCGTCGAGACCCCGGCGCCTGGCTGCGCGCCCAAGGCATCCCCGCCACCTACCGCGAGAAGGGCGACAACCCCAGCCAGACCACCCGCAAACTCCCCATCCTCAAACGCGGACTACCCCGAGGCATCGGCCACGGCGAACAGCGACTGGCCCGCACCCCGGCCGAGCGAGAAGGAGTTCGATCGGCACTGTCCTCCGGCCGCCGCCCGTCGCCGTCCCCGTCGGGCGCCGACCATGCGGAACCCGCGCTTTCAGCGCCGATGTCCGCTGTTCGCGGCAGTCGGTCGTCCGCGTCCGCACGCACCGCTCACGTCGCGGCACCGGCCGATGAGCCGGAAATCGGGCTTGTCGGATCGTTATCGGCGCGCTTGCGCACCTCGATGCGACGCTCGGCCTCCGATGAGCAGGCCTCGCACGCACCGGATTCCGATGAACACGGCGAGCGCGGACATTCCATCGCGACTCGATTCGATCAGGCCCGAAGCTTATTCGCGCGCGTTCTGCCGAATCGCGACACCGACCTCGACGACGAGTTCGACGACGACTACGAGGACGACGAATACGACGAGGACGACTACGACAATCCCGCCGATTCCGCTGACCTCGACTACGACGAGCCCGTTCGCCGCGACCGTCGTACGCACACATCATCCGATCGGCGTACCCCCGCGCAGTCCGACGGACTCGGATCACGACGGCGTCCCACCACCGAATCCGTACCCCCGCATTCCGGCCCGATCGCCTCCGGCCACCGACCACCGGCCGAGCCCGCGTGGCCCACCCCGAACCGCCGCACCCCGCCGACCCACGACGCGGCAGACTCCGCACGGAACCATCGCGAATCCACACGCGGACAACGCACCTCGGGCGAGCCCGCGTCCATGCCGGACCGCCGCATTCCACCGACCCGCAACACACCCCAGCCCGGAACGACGCACCGGGAACACGACGAGTTCGACCGATCCGACCGGGCCACGCACGGGCGGCGCGCACCGGACACACCCACCCGGCCTGCCTCGAACCGCCGCACCCCGATCACCGACGACGGGGCCGATTCCGCACCGAACCATCGCGAATCCACACGCGGACAACGCACCTCGGGCGAGCCCCCGGCCATCCCGGGCCGCCGCATCCCACCGACCCGCAACACACCTCAACCCGGGCCGACGCACCGGGAACACGACGAGTTCGACCGACCTACCCCGAATACCCGTGGACGTCGGTCGGTCGACGAGTCGCACCGCCCAGCGATGCCCGCGCGCTCGGCGTCGGCTGCCTCGAATCCTTACGTGCAGAACGCCTCCGACCGATCACCCCGATCGGATCGTCATGCGGGGACCACTCCCGATCGTTCGGATCCGGCGACGCGCTACTCCCCGACGCCCGGTCGACCCGCCTCTCCAGCCGCCGGTCGATCCACCTCCGGTAACACTCGGCGTCCCGTACCGCCCGATCCGGATCCCTACGCGCCCAGCACTGTCGACCGACCCGATCCGATGCGCGGTGGCCGCCGCCCGCCGAACTCATCCGACCGGTCCCCCGCGGTTCCCGGCCGACCCGCGCGGGAGGAGTACGCCCCGCGCGCGGATCCCGCCTCCGCTCCGCAACGAATCCGGAACGGCCGTTCCGCGCACTCCGTGCCCGAACCGGCCGAATCCCACCCCCGTCAGCGCCGCTCCCGGACATCGCCCGACCACGTTCCCGCGCGCCACTTCATCGAGGACGACCCGGACCCGTCGGGATCCGACTACGCCACCCACTACGACGACCGACCCCGGTCGCGCCACAACTGGTAGACCGCCAACGCCCGAGCGCCCCCGCGCGGTCCGGGCAGCGAAGCCTCAGCAGCTGGTGCGGCGGCGGAATCGGCCGGATTCGAATCCGGCCGCCATGCGGAAGGCGAGGACGGCGCCCCACGGACCGATCACCCACACCGGCCACGGGTAGGTGAATTCGCCGACGCCGATCGAGATCGCGGCCCAGATCACCAGCACCAGCACGCTCACCCCGAGCCACGTGGTGCCTTCGATGCGCTGCCAGATCGGCATCCGGCTCGGCGACTTACCTTCGGCGGGTGTTTCTTTCGAAAGCTTGGGGAGGTCGGAGAGCACCAATTGCAGGTCGTCCCGGGTGGCGGTGCCGTAGACCTGCGCCACTCGCTGGTCGTACTCGGCGAGGTCGAGCCTGCCGTCGGCCAGGTGCCTGCTGAGCAGCCGCACCACCGTGTCCCGCTCCGCGTCCGACGCCCGGGTACCAGTAGTGATGTCCATATCCAGTTCCTTATGACGCAATGTTCCACATTGGAATGTCACACCACTATGGACCCTCCAATGTGGAATGTCAAGTACCGCCCCGGCCGATACCGGATGTTCGTGACGTACCGGCGGTCCGCACGGCAGGATGGGTCCTGCTGTCGTTCGGCAAGGCCAGACTCCGAGGAGGCATTCGTGTCGGAAACCGTGCGGGGCGTCATCGCCCGCGGCAAAGGTGCGCCGGTCGAGATCGTCGACGTCGTCATTCCCGATCCCGGACCGCGCGATGTGGTGGTGCGCATCCAGGCCTGCGGGGTCTGCCACACCGATCTGCACTACCGCGAGGGCGGAATCAACGACGAATTCCCGTTCCTGCTCGGGCACGAGGCGGCGGGCATCGTCGAAACCGTCGGCGCCGAAGTCACCCATGTAGCGACGGGCGACTTCGTAGTGCTGAACTGGCGGGCGATCTGCGGCGAGTGTCGTGCGTGTAAGCGCGGCCGCCCCTGGTACTGCTTCGACAGCAGCAATGCGAGCAAGAAGATGACGCTGACCGACGGCACCGAACTCAGCCCCGCCCTCGGTATCGGCGCCTTCGCCGATAAGACCTTGGTCCACGAAAGGCAGTGCACCAAGGTCGATCCCAGCTCCGATCCGGCCATCGCCGGACTGCTCGGCTGCGGCGTGATGGCAGGTATCGGCGCCGCCATGAACACCGGAAACGTCTCCCGCGGCGATACCGTGGCCGTAATCGGCTGCGGCGGTGTCGGCGATGCCGCCATCGCGGGGGCGCGACTGGCCGGGGCGAAGACCATCATCGCCATCGACCGCGACCCCAAGAAGCTCGACTGGGCAACCGATTTCGGCGCCACCCACACCATCGACGCCAGTGTCGAGGATGTCGTCGAGCGCATCCAGGAACTCACCGGCGACTTCGGCGCCGATGTCGTCATCGACGCCGTCGGTCGCCCAGAGACCTGGAAGCAGGCCTTCTATGGCCGCGACCTGGCGGGCACCGTGGTGCTGGTCGGCGTGCCCACCCCCGAAATGACCATCGAGATGCCGCTGATCGACCTGTTCTCCCGCGGCGGCGCGCTCAAGTCGTCCTGGTACGGCGATTGCCTGCCCGAACGCGACTTCCCGATGCTGATCGACCTCTACCGGCAGGGCAGGCTGCCGCTGGAACGCTTTGTCACCGAACGCATCGCACTCGACCAGGTGGAGCAGGCCTTCCACGCCATGCACGCGGGTGAGGTCCTGCGTTCGGTGGTGGTGCTGTGACGGCGCGCATCGACCGGGTCGTCACCTCCGGCACCTTCTCCCTCGACGGCGGCACCTGGGCGGTCGACAACAATGTCTGGCTGATCGGCGACGATACCGAGGTGCTCGTCGTCGACGCCGCACACGATGCGGACGCGATCGAGGCCGGGGTCGGGGGCCGCAACGTGATCGCCGTGCTGTGCACCCACGGCCACAACGACCACGTCACCGTCGCACCGGAGTTGAGCAGGCGTTTCGACGCCCCCATCCTGCTGCACCCCGGCGACGATCCGCTCTGGCGCATGACCCACCCCGACGTGGAGTACGAGTCGCTGGCGGACCGCACGCGAATCTCGGTGGCGGGCACGGATATCGATATCCTGCACACCCCGGGCCATTCCCCCGGCTCCGTCAGTCTCCATCTTCCGCAGCTCGCGGCCCTGTGTACCGGGGACACCCTCTTCCACGGCGGCCCCGGCGCCACCGGCCGCTCCTACTCCGACTTCGACACCATCATCGACTCCATCCGTGACCGCCTGCTCACCCTCCCCGAGGAGACGGTGGTCCATACCGGCCACGGCGACGGCACCACCATCGGCGCCGAAAAGCCGTCACTGGCCGACTGGATCGCGCGCGGGCACTAGCACCACCGGCATCGCGCGGTCACGCCGTTCATGCGACGCCTCGGTGGGACGGTGCGGTCCCAGGAGGATTACAGGATCGCGAAGGCCACGACCAAACCGAGGGCGAAGTGGGCGGCGGCCACCACCAGAACCTCGGTGGTGTAGACGTCGGAGTGCAGGGCGGCGCCGATATCGATGCCGAGGACGCGCTCCAGCACCCGCACCGAAATGACCTGGGCGACAATGCCGACCAGCCCGTACACCAGTGCGGCGATCAGTCCCTCGGAGAGTTTGCCCCCCGCGGAGTAGATCGCCAGCACCACGATCAACGCCATGCTGACGATGCCCGCGGCGGTGACGATGATGGCGTTGGGCTTACCTTCGGACACCAGGGCCCGCAGGCGCCCGGGGGTGGTGAGGTCGATGGCGAAGAAGCCGATGAGCATCAGCACCAGGCCGATGATCGCGTAAAGGAGGATGGCCCCTACGCCTTCGCCGAGCGAGCTCCAGTAACCCGATTCGAGGGCGACTGCGGTCATCGATGGTCCTTCCTGAGAACTGAATGTCTAGTTCGTGGGTATGCGGTGTGGGACGAAGGCCGCACCGTCGTCGGTGATCAACCCCGCGGTCTCGCGAATGCCGAGACCGGCGGCGGTATCGCCCACGATCCAGGCGCCGAGTACGGGGCGCATATCGTCGAATTCCGGTAGCGGGTCGAGCAATTGGTACACGAACCCTTCGGCGCCGTAGACACCGCCGGTGGCCGTCTCCAGACCCGCGCCGACGATGGTCATATTGGCGCCCTCACGCCCGAGCTTCGGCTTACGAATGTATTCGGTGAGCTCGTTCGGCTGATCGAGGTAGGCGGGCAACAGATTCGGATGTCCGGGATACATTTCCCACAGCACCGCGAGGATCGCCTTATTGCTGAGCAGGGTCTTCCAGAGCGGTTCCACCCACATGGTCTGCGGCAGACTCTGCACGACCCGCTTGCCGAAATCGTCGTCGAGCACCCACTCCCACGGGTACAGCTTGAACGCCGCATCAATCGGCGCCTCCGCCAGATCGACGAAACGTTCCAGCTCCGAATCGAATCCGACCTCCTCGATCGGTAGCGCGATCGTGTCGAAGCCGGCCTCGGCGGCGGTCTCCTGCATATAGGCGGTGGTGACGTTGTCCTCGCCGGTGGCGTCGGCCCCGGACCAGCTGAAATGCAGTTGCGTCGACGGCAACCGGTCGCGCAACTCGGTCCAGCGCTCGACCAGCTTCTCATGCAAGGAATTCCACTGGTCGTCGTCGGGGTAGAGCGTGGTCAGCCAATGCCACTGGATGATGGCCGCCTCCAGCAGCGAGGTCGGCGTATCGGCGTTGTATTCCAGCAGCTTCGCCGGACGCCGGGCGTCGTAGCGCAGATCGAAGCGGCCGTACACGTGCGGGTCGCCGCGCCGCCAGGATTCGGCGATCGGCTCCCAACTCCATTCCGGCAGGCCGAAATCCCGGAACCGCTCGGTCAGGACGACGTGTTCGACGGCGTGCAGGCACATCGAGTGCAACAGTTCGACATCCGCCTCGAGCGCGAGGATCTCCGGCATGTCGAATTCATAGTGCACCGACTCGTCCCAGTACGGCCGGGGCAGTCCGCTGGCGTCGCGCCCCGGTGCACCGTAGACCAGGCCCTGACCCTCGATGATCTGCTGCCATCCCGGTCGGGGCGTCCCGCGTATGCGCCGCACTACGAACCACCCCCGCTGCTCTTGCTGCCGAGTCCACCGCGCTGGACGGTGGTGCCGCTCTTGGTCTTGATCTCCGCGTTCTTCGGGCGCACCGTGGTGGCGCCGGTCGGCGGTTTGCCGACGGTCGTGTTGCCGCCGTAGTAGTAGCGATACTGCGGCCAGCCGCCGAGCACGATGATGCCGCCGCCGTGACTGTGCCCGCTGCTCGCTCCGGAACCGCTGTCGTCGACGAAACCCGCCTGCCCCGGCTGGCAGAACTTGTCCTCGACCACGACCTCCTGGCCGTTCTCGTCGATCTGCACACAGGAGGCGGTGACCTCGTCCGGTGCGGTGAGCGCGCGGTACGCCAGATAGCCGCCGCCCACCAGTCCGGCCACGCCGACGATGGCGACACCGCCGATGAGCACCCGATTCCGGGTGCGCCGCTTGGCATCCGCGGCCGCTACGGCCGCACGGTGCGCCTCCTCGGCGCGTCTGCGGGCCTTATCCCTGGCTCTGGCCTCGGCGACCGTCGGTGGTCGCGGTTGGGTGACACCGGGCTCCTGGCGCTGGATACTGCCCTGCCGCGGCGGGGTGGGACTCGGTGGAACCTGCGGGGGCACACCGGGAGTCGCGGCCGACGGTAGCTGTTCCGGGCCGGAGGGCGGCGTGGGGCCGGACCGGTCCGGCGGGTGCGTACCCGCCGGTTCGGCGCCGGGCTGTTGCTCGGGCACCGATGGCTGCGCGGGCACGCCGGATTCGGACTCGTCCCGGCCGGGGTCCTCCGGCGGCCGCGTGCTCAACGATCACTCCCCTGCGTCGTCGAAACCACCACTACCGCTCCTCGAATCCGGACATATCACCCCGCGCGGGCTCCCAGCTTTCCACAACCAAGGTCACCCGGCCAGGGGCCTCGCCCGAACGCAGCAGACCCAGCAACTTCTCGCACGCCGCCCGCGACCCCTGCGCGACGACGTGCACCCGGCCGTCGGGGGCATTCCTGGCCTGTCCGGTGAGTCCGAGTTCCAGCGCGCGCGATCGCGTCCACCACCGGAAACCGACCCCCTGCACCACGCCGTGCACCCAGGCGCTCAGGCGGACGGCGTCGGGAGGTTCGGTGCCGGAAGCAGGTGTATCGCCCATGGGCCGACCCTAACGGGTGCCTCCCGGGATCACGATCGGAACCACCGGCCCACCCCTCCCGGAGTCCATCGGCGCACCGAATGCGCGCTATGCCTCCGTGTCGAAGGACAGCGTGACCTTCGACCCCGCCTTCAGCGTTCGCCCCACGGTGCAGACCTTGTCGATCGCGCGCTGCACGGTCACCAGCAGCCGCTCCCGCGCCTCATCGTCCAGTTCGCTGAGGTCGAGCTCGAAAATCTCGTCGAGCTGCGGATAGACCTCGTTCTCCCGGTCCGCGTCGCCGGAAACCCGGATCGTCGCGTCGAAATTGTCGCCGAGTTTGCGCGAGAGCGCGAAGTCCGCGCTCAAACCCGAGCAGGCGGCCAGCGCGATCTTCAGCAGCTCACCCGGGGTGAACCGGCCGGGCACCCCCTGCGACCCGATCAGCACCTCGGCGCCCCGCGAGCTGCGGCCGGTGTACTCGCGGGTCCCGGTGCGCTCGGCCCACAGCGTGGTGGGCTCCGCGCCGTTCGTCGCGGCGGCGGTAGTCACAGGTGCGATCTGGTCAACCATGGTTCGATCCTGCCATCCTGGTCGGAAACAACTCACGCCTGCCAACGCCAGGGGTAGGCGTGGGCATTCCGCGCCCGACGCCACCGTGGGAGCGGGCACCGGCCGGCAGCCACCGGCGCCGACCCGCATCGGTGACGATTATCGACACGCGATCGACTAGCAAATATCCCGCAATACTGCCCTGTCAAGTCTTGTGGCGGTCGCGGTATCGATGGACCATCTGTATCTATAGCAATCAGGCATCACCAGGTCGGGATCTCATCGTCGTCACCCAGCAAGGAACGTTGAAATGACCACCAAGATCGCTAGTGCACTCGTCACAATCGGCATCATTCTGTCCGCCGCCACGCTAGGCGCTCCCGCGGCATCGGCAGATCCGGTAGCACCGGCATCGACCCCCGCGGTGGGTTCGGTGGCCATATGCTTCACCGTTCCGCTGGGGTTCTTCAGCTTCAGTATCTGTATCTGAGCCGCGCGGTCGAACACTCACGGACCGGCGATAGTCGCTACCGCACCGCCGGTCCGTGTGATCTTCGAGCGCCCGCACAGAGTGTCCGGCCGGAACCCGGTCTCGGGCACATCCGAACCCGACCGTCGCGGCGTCGCGGCGATGGTCCGCTCACTCCTGGAAGCGGTACCCCATCCCCGCCTCCGTCAGCAGGTGTTTCGGATGCGAGGGGTCGTCCTCGAGCTTGCGCCGCAGCTGAGCTAGATACACCCGCAGATAATGCGTTTCGGTGGCGTACGAAGGCCCCCACACCTCACGCAGCAGTTCCTTGCGTCCGACCAGCTTGCCGCGATTGCGCACCAGCATCTCGAGCATGCCCCACTCGGTGGGTGTCAGATGCACCGTCTCGCCGTTCTTGGTGACCTTCTTGGCCGCCAGATCGACCGTGAACGAAGCGGTCGACACCACCGGATCGGCGGTATCGGTGGCCGTCGTGCCACGCCGCACCGCGGCCCGCAGCCGGGCCAGCAGTTCGTCCATGCCGAACGGTTTGGTGACGTAATCGTCCGCACCCGCGTCCAGCGCCTCGACCTTATCCGCCGAATCGGTACGGGCCGACAACACGATCACCGGCTTCGAGGTCCAGCCACGCAGTCCGGCGAGCACATCGATGCCGTCCATATCCGGCAGGCCGAGGTCGAGGATCACCACATCGGGATGCTTATCGGCGGCGGCGCGCAGAGCGGCGGCCCCATTGCCCGCGGTGATCACCTCGTAGCCGCGCACCGAGAGGTTGATCCGCAGCGCGCGCACGATCTGTGGTTCGTCGTCGACCACGAGAACCTTTATGCTCGGAGCGTCCTGCTTCTTGTCGGTCATCGCGACTTCGGTCCGCCTCTCTGCCTGTGCTGTCATCATCGGCTACCGGCCTCACTTTCGTCAGCCAGATGCTCGGCCGTCGACGCGCCTGCCGAGGTCCGTTCACCGTTCGAGTCACCGATAACCGCCGGATCGGCGAGCACGGCCGATTCCGCGGTGCCCGGCAGTGCCTGCGGGCCTTCGGCTGCCGGTAGATCCACGATCATCGTCAATCCTCCACCAGGTGTCGGCTCGGCGTGCACGGTGCCGCCCATCGCTTCCACGAACCCACGAACCACCGCGAGGCCGAGCCCGACCCCGGTGGTGTTGTCGCGGTCGCCGAGCCGCTGGAACGGCTCGAACAGCTGTTCCTCAGCTCCGGCGGGCACCCCGGGTCCGACATCGACAACGGTGATCAATACCCGGTCACCGGCCTTCTCCGCGGTGACCCGAACCGGCGTGTCACGTCCGGAGTGGCGCAGCGCGTTATCGATCAGATTCGCGAGCACCCGCTCCAGCAGACCGCCGTCGGCCCGCACCGAGACCTCATCGACCTCGACCTTCACCCGGTCCATCGCGGCGCGCCGCAGCCCGCGGGTGCCCATCCCGACGCTCACCAGCGCGCGATGCACCACTTCGTCCATGTAGACCCGCCGCAGCTGTGGCGAGACCACCCCGACCGCCAGCCGGGAGGAGTCGAGCAGATTGCCGACCAGCGCCGTCAGCTGGTCCACCGATTCCTCGATGGCCTCGAGCAGTTCGGCGGTGTCCTCGGCGGAGAACTCGACATCGTCGCTGCGCAGGCTGGAGACGGCCGCTTTGGCGCCCGCCAGCGGGGTGCGCAGGTCGTGGCTGACCGCCGACAGCAGGGCCCTGCGCAGCCGATCCGCCTCGAGCAGCGCCGCCGCCGCGCTCGCCTCCTCCGCGAGCGCGGCCTGCCGGACCAGTCCGGCCGCCTGATTCGCGACGGCGTTGAGCACCGGCCGATCGCCCGCGGACAGCGGCCGCCCGGAAAGCAGCAGCCAGCTGGTTGTGTCGCCCGCCTCGATGGCGGTCTCGGCGTCGGCAGACCGCTGCGGCGGCTCGATGCCGACCGCGGCGACCACCGTCTCACCGCACACCATGCTGACCGCGCGCAGGCCGTAGGTCTCGCGCACCTGCTCCAGCAGATTGGGCAGATCGGCGCCGTGCAGCACCGCGCCCGCGAACATGGTCAGCAGCTCCGCCTGCCGGGATGCCCTACGTGCCTGCCGCGTTCGCTTCGCCGCCTGGTCCACCAGCGCGGCCACCGCGACCGCGATGATGAGCAGCACCACCACGGTGACGAAGCTGTCCGGCTCCGCGATGGTCAGGCTGTACCGGGGATCGGCGAAGAACCAGTTCAGCAGCAGCCCGGAGAACAGGGCCGAAAACGCCGCGGGCACTACGCCACCCAGCAGCGCGACGGCGACGACACCGATGAAGAACATCGCACTGAGGCCGCCGAGTTGGAGCAGTCCGTCCAAGAAGGCGGCACTGATCGCGCACACCAGCCCGGGCACCACGACCGCGGCGAGCCAGGCCAGCAAGGGCTGGTGCGGGGTGAAGCGGCGCCAGCGCAGCCCGCGATGGGCCTCCTCGTGGGTGACCATGTGCACGTCGATCTTGCCGGATCGCTGCACGACGGTGGACCCGATGCCCTCGTCGAACATCCGGGCCCAGCGAGAACGCCGGGAGGTGCCGAGTACCAGCTGGGTCGCGTTGACCTCGCGCGCGAACTCCAGCAGCGCCGTCGGCACATCGTCACCGGTGACGGTGTGCAGGCT
The DNA here is from genome assembly GCF_040654375.1 of Nocardia sp. NPDC050710. Taxonomy (NCBI): domain Bacteria; kingdom Bacillati; phylum Actinomycetota; class Actinomycetes; order Mycobacteriales; family Nocardiaceae; genus Nocardia; species Nocardia sp. NPDC050710. The sequence goes on from NZ_JBFAHV010000001.1 coordinate 1,156,524, forward strand.
GGCATCCAGACTCGCGGCCAGGTCGCGCAGCCGGGCCAGCCGTTGCGCGGAGACGCCTACCAGCCCGTCACCGCGGACCACATGCACCAGCACCAGGTCGGCACTGGCTTTGGTGGCGATGCGGCTGGCCCGGCGCACCACCGTCTCCGATTCCGGACCTCCGGTCACCGCGACGACGACGCGTTCGCGGGCTTCCCAGAGTTCGGTGATCTTGTGGTCGGCGCGGTATTTCGCCAGCGCCGCGTCGACCTGGTCGGCGAGCCAGAGCAGCGCCAGTTCGCGCAGCGCGGTGAGGTTCCCGGGCCGGAAGTAGTTGCGCAGCGCAGCGTCGATCTTCTCCGCGGCGTAGACATTGCCGTGGGACAGCCTGCGCCGTAACGCCTCCGGGGTGATATCGACCAGTTCGACCTGATCCGCGCCGCGAACCACCGCGTCCGGAACGGTCTCCCGCTGCTGGATCCCGGTGATCTGTTCGACCACATCATTGAGACTCTCCAGGTGCTGCACATTCACCGTGGAGATCACATCGATGCCAGCGTCGAGCAGCTCGTCGATATCCTGCCAGCGCTTTTCGTGCTTGCTACCGGGAGTATTGGTATGGGCCAGTTCGTCGACGAGTACCACGGCGGGGCGGCGGCGCAGCACCGCCTCGACGTCGAGTTCGGGGAACTCGGCGCCGCGATAGGCAATCGGCTTCGTCGCGATCCGCTCGATACCCGACAGCAGTTCGGCGGTCTTGGCCCGTCCGTGCGTCTCCACCAGCGCGGCCACCACATCGCGGCCGCGTTCCAGCCTGCGGTGCGCCTCGCCGAGCATGGCGAAGGTCTTGCCCACTCCCGGCGCCGCACCGAGGTAGATGCGAAGTTGTCCGCGTTTCACTGTTTCATCATCGCGCGCCCGCGCACTCCGCAGGCCCAACCGGCACGGGGAACGTTATGGAGGCCCTATACATCGGCCCGCATGAACCCCATCCGACGGACCGGGCGCATCCGCGCGCCACCGCGCCCCGGGGCGGGCACCCGCGCCGCCCCCTTGACCGCGAAGGCGCGAATGATCAGCGCGCAACACGGAAAACCGGTAACCACGGCGACAGTGACAGTCGACATGACATTCCTTCCCTCAGACCATGCGTACACCCGGTTGCGCTGGAGTGTTTCCGCCTGGCCGGACCTGTCGTTTCTACCGCCGCGATGCGACTCGACGCCGATCTTTACGGAGTGTTGACGGCCTGGCCACCGACCTTGACGGCATCATTCCAGCTATCTGGGGCAGGGCGTCAAAGAACCGTCAATGCACGAGTCGACGGCGCTAAGGACTCGTTAGAAGCCTCGGCGGCGGCCCGATCTGACGCTTGACTCGCCTGGCGCGCTCCACCATAGGAGCGCAAGGAGGTTGTTGATTCATGTCTGTCGTGGTGTTCACGGTGCTCACCGTGGCGGTGTTCGCACTGCTGGGCCTGGTCCAGCGGGGGGTGGAGAAGCTGTGATCGCGAACCTGATCGGTCTCGTGCTGGCCATTCTCGTCGCGATCTACATGATCGCGGCTCTGCTTTTCCCCGAGAGGTTCTAAGTGGACACGACAACGGCGGGGATCGCGTTCATCGCGGCCCTGATCATCGCGCTGGCCCTGGTGCATGTCCCACTCGGCGACTACATGTACCGCGTTTACAACAGCGAGAAGCACTCCCGCGCCGAACGCCTCATTTATAAGGCCATCGGAGCCGAGCCCCAGGTGGAAATGACCTGGGGCGTCTACGCACGCAGCGTGTTGGCGTTCTCGGCGGTCAGCATTCTGTTCCTGTTCTTCTTCCAGCTGATCCAGGGCAAGTTGCCGCTGCATCTGAATGACCCCGGTACCGAGATGACCCCGGCTCTGGCCTGGAACACCGCGGTCAGTTTCGTGACCAATACGAACTGGCAGAACTACTCCGGCGAATCCACCCAGGGCCACCTGGTGCAGATGGCTGGACTCGCGGTGCAGAACTTTGTCTCCGCGGCGGTCGGCATCGCGGTGGCAGTGGCGCTGGTGCGCGGTTTCGCCCGCAGGCATACCGGCGAACTCGGCAACTTCTGGGTCGACCTGGTGCGCGGCACCATACGCATCCTGCTGCCGATCTCGTTCGTCTTCGCGATCGTGCTCATCGCGGGCGGCGTGATCCAGAACTTCCAGCTGCACGACCAGGTCGCGCAGACGTTGAACGGCGGCACGCAGACCATTACCGGCGGCCCGGTGGCCAGCCAGGAGGTCATCAAGGAACTCGGCACCAACGGCGGCGGCTTCTACAACGCCAACTCCTCACACCCGTTCGAGAACCCGACCACCTGGACCAACTGGATCGAGATCTTCCTGCTGCTGGTGATCAGCTTCTCACTGCCGCGCACCTTCGGCCGCATGGTCGGCAGCCGCAAGCAGGGGTACGCGATCGTGGCGGTGATGGGCACGATCGCACTGATCAGCGTGACGCTGACCAACCTGTTCCAGCTACAGCACCACGGCACCGTGCCGACCGCGATCGGCGGCTCGATGGAAGGCGTCGAACAGCGTTTCGGCGTGGCGAATTCGGCGACCTTCGCCGCCTCGACCACGCTGACCTCGACCGGCGCGGTGGACTCGTTCCACGACTCCTACACCAGCCTCGGCGGCATGATGTTGCTGTTCAATATGCAGCTCGGTGAGGTCGCGCCCGGCGGTACCGGGTCCGGCCTGTACGGCATGCTCATCCTCGCGGTGATCACCGTCTTCGTCGCCGGTCTGATGGTCGGGCGCACCCCGGAGTACCTCGGGAAGAAGATCACACCCCGCGAAATCAAGCTCGCCGCTTCCTATTTCCTGATCAGCCCGCTGATCGTACTGATCGGCACGGCACTCGCGATGGCGCTGCCGGGCCAGCGCGCGAGCATGCTCAATTCCGGGCCGCACGGACTCTCTGAAGTGTTGTACGCCTTCACCTCCGCGGCCAATAACAACGGTTCCGCGTTCGCGGGCCTGTCGGGCAATACCGAGTGGTACAACACCGCACTGGGTCTGGCCATGGCCTTCGGTCGCTTCCTGCCGATTATTTTCGTGCTCGCACTGGCCGGTTCGCTGGCGCAGCAGGGCACCACCCCCGAGTCGATCGGCACGCTGCCGACGCACCGGCCGCAGTTCGTCGGCATGGTCGTCGGTGTGACGGTGATCCTGGTCGCACTCACCTTCCTGCCCGCACTCGCACTCGGGCCGCTCGCCGAAGGAATTCACTGATATGTCCAGTGCCGCAATCGAAGACAAGTCCGGTCTGGAGCCGGAACACCGGGGTAAGGGCGTGCCGAAAGGCGCGCTCGACCCTAAGATGCTGGTGACCTCGCTGCCCGAGGCCGCGCGCAAGCTCGACCCGCGCCAGATGTGGCGCAATCCGGTAATGCTGATCGTCGAGATCGGCGCCGCTTGGTCGACCATTCTCGCCATCGCCGATCCCACGTTCTTCGCCTGGGCCATCGTCGTATGGCTGTGGCTGACCGTCCTGTTCGCCAATCTCGCCGAGGCGGTGGCCGAAGGACGCGGCAAGGCGCAGGCCGATAGCCTGCGCAAAGCCAAAACCGATACCATCGCCCGGCGGCTGGTCGACTGGACACCGGGCGGCCGGGTGGTCGAGGAACGCGTCGGCGCTCCCGAATTGCAACGCGGCGACTATGTGGTGGTCGAGGCGGGGCAGATCATCCCCGGCGACGGTGACGTGGTGGAGGGCATCGCGTCGGTGGACGAGTCGGCCATCACCGGCGAATCCGCGCCGGTCATCCGGGAATCCGGCGGTGACCGCTCGGCGGTGACCGGCGGCACCACGGTGCTCTCCGACCGGATCGTCGTCAAGATCACCCAGGAGCCCGGCGCCAGCTTCATCGACAAGATGATCGCCTTGGTCGAAGGCGCCAGCAGGCAGAAGACGCCCAATGAGATCGCGCTGAACATCCTGCTCGCCGCGCTGACGATCATTTTCGTCTTCGCGGTGGTCACGCTACAGCCGCTGGCGATCTTCTCGAAGGCGAACAACCCCGGTGTGCCGGACACTTCGGCACTCGACCTGCACGGCATCACCGGCATCGTGATGGTCTCGCTGCTGGTCTGCCTGATCCCCACCACCATTGGGGCGCTGCTCTCGGCGATCGGTATCGCGGGCATGGACCGGCTGGTACAGCGCAATGTGCTGGCCATGTCGGGGCGCGCGGTCGAGGCCGCGGGCGATGTGAACACCCTGCTGCTGGACAAGACCGGCACCATCACCCTCGGCAACCGTCAGGCCTCCGAATTCGTGCCGGTTCCCGGTGTTGCGGACGACGAACTGGCCGACGCCGCCCAGTTGTCCAGCCTCGCCGACGAGACCCCCGAGGGCCGCTCCATCGTGGTGTACGCCAAGCAGGCATTCAACAAGCGCGAGCGCACCCCGGGCGAGTTGACCGGGGCGACCTGGGTGGAATTCACGGCGCAGACGCGGATGTCGGGTGTCGACTTGGCCGACGGCCACCAACTCCGCAAGGGTGCGGCCAATGCCGTCACCGATTGGGTTCGCGCCCAAGGCGGGGCCGTACCCGGCGAGATCGGCGTAATCGTCGACGGCATCTCGGCCTCCGGTGGCACGCCCCTGGTCGTCGGCGAGGTCAAAGACGGCAAGGCTCAGCTGCTCGGCGTCATCCACCTGAAGGACGTCGTCAAGCAGGGCATGCGCGAGCGCTTCGACGAGATGCGCAGGATGGGCATTCGCACGGTGATGATCACCGGCGATAACCCGTTGACCGCCAAGGCGATTGCCGATGAAGCCGGTGTCGACGACTTCCTCGCCGAAGCCACTCCGGAGGACAAGCTGGCGCTGATCAAGAAGGAGCAGGACGGCGGTCGGCTGGTCGCCATGACCGGTGACGGCACTAATGACGCGCCCGCGCTGGCCCAGGCCGATGTGGGCGTCGCGATGAATACCGGTACCTCGGCGGCCAAAGAAGCCGGCAATATGGTCGATCTGGATTCGGATCCGACCAAGCTGATCGAGATCGTGGAAATCGGCAAGCAACTGCTCATCACCCGCGGTGCGTTGACCACGTTTTCCATCGCCAATGACATCGCCAAGTACTTCGCGATCATTCCCGCGCTGTTCGTGACGCTGTTTCCTGGCCTCGACCTGCTCAACATCATGAGGTTGTCCAGTCCGCAGTCGGCGATTCTGTCGGCGGTCATCTTCAACGCGATCATCATCGTCGCGCTGATCCCGCTGTCACTGCGCGGTGTGAACTACCGGCCGAGCAACGCCTCGAAGTTGTTGAGCCGCAACCTGACGATCTACGGGCTGGGCGGCATCATCGCGCCCTTCATCGGCATCAAGATCATCGACCTCGTCGTCCAACTCCTCCCTGGGATGTCCTGATATGCGTATGTCAACGTGGATCCGGCAGCATCTGGCGGCGCTGCGCGCCCTGCTCGTGCTGACCGTCATCACCGGAATCGTCTATCCGGTGGCGGTTTTCGCGGTCGGCCAGCTTCCCGGACTGAAGGACAAGGCCGACGGATCGCTGATCACCGTCGACGGAAAGACGGTGGGCAGCAGCCTGATCGGGCAGTCGTTCACCGACGCCGACGGAAATGTCCTGGTGCAGTATTTCCAGAGCAGGCCGTCGGCGGCGGGCGATGGATACGACCCGCTGTCCACCGCCGCCTCCAACCTGGGCCCGGAAAGCATCATCGACACGATGACCCAGGACGAGGACGGCAAGGACGAGGTCGTGCCGAGCCTGCTCACCCAGGTCTGCACCAGAAGCAAGGACATCGCCGACCGTGAGGGGGTCGACGGTGCCCGCCCGTTCTGCACCGCGGACGGTATCGGTGCGGTGCTCTCGGTGATCGGCCCGCGCGAAACCAACGGTGAGGTCGCGCATCCGACGGCGGTATTCAGCGTCAACGAGCTGTGCTCGGAGCACCCGAAGCCGTTCCTGGACCGCTACCAGGGCGTCGAAGTCAAATGCGCCGAACAGCTCGGTGGCTACGCGGAGGGCCGGATCGTCCCGATCCGCGGCGATGCCCCCGCCGACCCGGCCGTGCCCGTCGACGCGGTCACCGCCAGCGGTAGCGGGCTGGACCCGAACATCTCACCCGCCTACGCCGAGATCCAGGTAGCGCGCATCGCCAAGGCCCGCGGCATTTCCGCGGACCAGGTGCGTGAACTGGTCGACGCGCACACCACGGGCAGGGCGCTCGGGATCCTCGGCGAGCCCGCCGTCAATGTGGTCGAACTGAACCTCGACCTCGACAGCCGGTACCCGTTCCGAGGCTGAAACACCCTAATGAGACGGCGCGGCCGGTGACCACGGTGTCACCGGCCGCGCCGTCGTATCCCGGCGAGTCGACCAGCCCTCGACACCGGATGCAAATCTGCTGACGCCCAGAGGATGCCAGTCGCCGTGGAAGGCCTTCAGTGAGTCCGGCGCCGCGGCTACCCGGCTCGACCGGCCGTAGCCGGGTCGTCCTCGCTCGCGTGGCCGAAACAGTAGGCAGCGGCCGCGAGATACTGGCGGCAGTCGGGTCCGTGTCCGGCGTGGACGCTGCGGATGAATTGGGCTCGATCCATATCGAGGTCGGTATCGGGTTCCGCCGTACAGTCCCGATATGTCGAGCTCCACAGATCCCGGGTATCCGACGATGTCTGCATCGTGCACCTCCAGTCTGCGTATAGCGCTCCGAGAGGCATGCCCAATGTCTTTACATCCGTGGGGTACCCGGTCAGTGGCAATTCATCCCGATCATGCTCGCTTTTCCGGGCCGCGCAGCTGCCAGCCGTCGGGCAGCCGAACGTCGAGCACCTGATCCCCCTCGGCCTGTAGGCAAATGGTCTCCCTACCGAGGCGCAGATTCTCCAGGCTGACCCGGCCCCACCTCGGCGGCAGATTCGGCTGCACGTTGAGGACACGGCCGGGAGCGTCCGGTTCCAATCCGAGAAAGGATCGCAGCAGCAGTAGCGGCGCGGCGCTCGCCCACGCCTGCGGTGAGCAGGACGTCGGATACGGCACCGGTGTGCCGAAATCCGAGCGCGGGAATCCGCAGTACAACTCGGGCAGTCTGCCACCGAAATTCGCTGCCGCGTCGAGCAATCCGTCCGTCAGCCGGTGCGCCAGCGCGAGTGCTCCCGGCAGATGCTGGTAGCGCAGCAGCCCGGCTACCGCGATCGCGGTATCGTGCGGCCAGACCGATCCGCAGTGGTAGCTCATCGGGTTGTAGGCGCCCATGGACGAGGCCAGGGTGCGCAACCCGAATCCGCTGTCCATCTTCGGATCGGACAGATGCCGAATCAGCTCGGCGGCATGTTCGTCCGTGGCGATCCCCGACCACAGGCAGTGCGCCCCATTGGAGGTGAGCGCGTCGACGCGACGCTTCCCGGCGTCCAATGCGACGGCGTACCAACCCTTGTCGGGTAACCAGAACTGCTCGGCGAATTTGCCGCGCAGCTCGGCGGCGCGTTCGCGCCACCGTCCCGCGATGCGGGTCTCCCCGAACTCCTCGGCGAGTTCGGCCCGCGCCAGCATGGCCGCGTAGACGTAACCCTGGACCTCACAGAGCGCGAGCGGCGCTTCCGGGAGATGTCCCGTCGCGTCGTTGATACCGTCGAAACTGTCCTTCCAGCCCTGATTGATCAGGCCGCGGTCGGTGGCCCGGCGGTATTCGACGAATCCGTCACCGTCGCGGTCCCCATACTCGGTTATCCAGCGCAGCGCCGCGTCGGCGGCAGGCAGCAACTCCGCGATCAGCACCGGATCCGCGCCCCAGCGCCTGCTTTCGGCCAGCAGCATGACGAAAAGCGGTGTGGCGTCGGCGGTCCCGTAGTACCGCTGACCGCCGAGCACCTGTCCGCTGGCCGGACCGCGGCGCATCTCGTGCATGATCCGCCCCGGCTCCTCTTCGGTGAGCGGGTCGACGACCTGGCCCTGGAATTCGGCGAGTTGCTGCAAGGTGCCGACGGCCAGATCGACCGCGAGCGGCAGCGCCATCCACGCGGTGAGCAGGCTGTCGCGGCCGAACAGGGTCATGAACCAGGGCGCGCCCGCGGCGACGAAGGGCCTGCCGCTGCCGGTATCGTCGCGAATCTGCAAGGCGCCCAAATCACTTTCGGTGCGCCGCAATACCGTGGCGAGCAGTGGATCGGAAGCGTCCACATTCGTCGCGCTATCGCGCCACTCCTCGATCTTGCGACCCGGCGCGCTGACCCCGAAATGCTCACCCGGGGCCAGCGCCGGTTGGATCCGCTGATTGCCGAGAGTCGGCTGCACGGTGATGTCGGTTTGCCAGACACCGCCCACCGGCACCACGACCCGCCACACCAGCGTATTCGGGAGCACCGCAGGTTCGATGGTGGCCGAGACCGACAGCCCGCGCACCCGATCGGAGCGATCGTGCAACACCAGCTCGCCCTCGGTCACCATCACCTCGGCGCGTCCATGCCCGGCCCGACCCTCCTTGACCGAGAACAGATCAACGAAATCCGCGTCGACGTGCAGCTCCAAACTGACCGCCGTCGGCTCACTACCCATGTTCTCCAGGGTCAGGATCTCGTGCATCCCGTCCGCGACGAGGCGTTCGCGCACCACGAGCAGCGTGCTGTCGGCCAGCCCCGCCTGCGGGGGCCTTCGCAGCACGAACCGGGCCGCGAACGCCTCGGGGCTGAGCACCGAGAGCGATTCGGCGGGCTTACCGTCCACCAAGAGCTCCCAGCGCGACAGCACCCGCGCGTCACGGAAGAACAGGCCGTGCGGGCGGCCCGGCTCGACATCACCGAGCCGGTTGGACAGGCAGAAAGTGCCGCCCTCGACCAGGGTTACCGTCCCGCCGCACCCGCCGAGCCCCGTCGGCTCGCCCGAGTTGAACGGCGTTGGGCTGCCCTCGGGTGTCACGCGAACCCGCTCGCACCCACCGGGACGGGGGCAGTGACCTCCAGTAGTCGGGCAACCCGCTGCTTGCGCCGCTCCCGCAGCAGCTTGCGGTATACCTCTTCGTAGCCGCGACCGAGTGTGTCGGAGCCGAAGTTGGCCACGACATGCGCGCGGCACGCCGCCGGATCCAGTTCTCCCGCTTGGGCAATCGCGCCGGGCAGTTCGTCGGGATCCTCGCAGATGCGCCCGGTCACCCCGTCCACGATCACCTCGGGCACGGCGCCACCGCGCAGTGCGATCACCGGGGTGCCACACACCATGGACTCGATCATGACCATGCCGAAGGGCTCCTCCCAGCGCACCGGGAACAGCAGGCAGCTCGCACCCGTCAGCAACTTGCGCTTGGCCGTGGCATCGGCGAGCCCGAAGACATGGTCGCTATCGGTCAACCGCGGAACGACCTCGCGCTCGAAGTAGGCCTTTTCCGGGGCTTCGCTGCATTTGCCGGCCAGCACCAAGGGAATTCCCGCCGCGTGGGCCGCCTCGAGGGCCAGATGCGGCGCCTTGCATTCGTTGAAGCGGCCGAGGAACAGCGCGTAGCCGTCATTGTCGGCGCGGAAGGGCCACTGGTCCACATGCAGGGCGTTGTGAACCCGTCCGGCCCACTGCAGATCCGGCGCCAGCTGGCGCTGGCGGTCGCTGATCGCGACCAGTGCGACGTCCGAGGACAGTTCCCGGTAGTAGTGGTAACAATCGTCCTCGACCGGCCCGTGCACGGTGACCACAGTCGGCAGTCCGAGACCCCGGTACGCCGGTGCGTTGAGCGGTCCGGCGAAGGTGTGGTCGTGGACCAGGTCCACCCCGCTGGTGGCGGCGAGCCGCTCGATCGCGCGGCGCACCCGCAGCGCGTTCACGACCTCGGGGAACGGGTCGCCGAGGCGTTCCGGCATCGCGCGATCCCAGACCGGTACGAACTTGGCCTTGGTTCCGGGCTCACCCGCGCCGAGCAGGGTCACGTCGTGACCGCGATCCACCAGTGCGTCAACGAGATCGGCGACCACCGCCTCGACGCCTCCGTACGCTTTGGGCGGAACGTCGAAGTAGGGCGGGACAACCATGGCAATGCGGAATCGTTCGCCGCTGTGACCGAGAGACAAGAGATCCGAAGAGCTTTCGGGCGCCGTCATCGGCACCGTTAAGGCAGTGTTCATGACCGTCCTTCCAAGGGCACAACCATCAGCACTCGTATCCACCCAGCACCTCGGAGCACCGGGCGCCTAGCAAGGTGGCCGCCGCGGCGGAGGTGGAGCGAGAAGCAGCACCGCCGTCCATGGGGCTTGGTTGGCCTGGTCACACCGAAGTGTGAACAGGGGGGCCGTCAGAAAGGTACCTCGTTTCCTGTCCCTAAAACCAGTCACTCGGTCTTAAATTACCTGGTCAGCGGACCAACTATCAGGCGTCGAGCACGATCTTGCCGTCCTCATCCGGAGCGAGAAATAGCGGCAAATGCTCGGCCTCTGCACGCACCGCGGCCTCATCCGCGACCGACATCGGGTGCCACGGGGTGATCCGAATAGTCGATTCGTTCTCGAGCGCCCAGCGACCGTGAACGAAACCGTCCACGAGGTACATCGGCACACCGGCTGAGGCTTCCTTGGCGATGCGGCCGCGGTCCTCGTCGCTGATGACCCGGCGGCGGTCCTTGTGGCCGAGCAGGGCGTTGTCGAAGGCCGGCAGGAAGCGCACCGGCACCGGAAGGTCCGGGTCGGCCAGCGGCGCGTCTGGGAGGTCGAAAAGCACCTTGTGCTTGTCGTCGGTGAATACCCGCAGACGGTCGCGCATATCGTCGATGACCTCGGCCAAGCGGGTGACGCCCGCCCATGCCTGCATATCGGCCACCGTGGCGGGGCCGAAGGCCGCCAGATAGCGCAGGATCAGCTGCTCCGGGTCCGGGGCGTCCGACATCGGCGCGCCGATCCACTCCTCGGCGAGGCCGATGGTGACATAGCGGTTGCGCCAGCGACCCCATTCGCCGGTCTCCGAACCGTGCACCATCGGCACCATCAGCTCCACCGATTCGGCGAGCCTGCGCGGCAGGCGATTCGGGAAGCGCTCACCCAGTAGTTTCCCGAAGTCACTGCGACTCAATGTCTTCCCCGCGAGCACCTCGCGCCCTGCCGCCGCGAGCTCGTCCAAATCCAGGCCCGCGATCTCCTCGCGATAGTAGGGCGCCTGGAGCGCGGCATGGACGATCGGCCGCACGGTGGGCCGCAGCCAACGGAAATCGGAAGCGTCGGCGAGGTGCACCGTTCGGCGAATCATGGTGGAACGCACCACTTTCCGATCGCGCAACAGCACCGCCAGATCGTCGTGCGCGAAGTCGGTGAGCCGGGCCCACAATCCGACGTAGGGCCAGTTCGGCTCCTGACCCTGTACCGCCACCAGATGCCGCACCAATTCGAACGGACTCAACGCCACCCGCTCCACCAGCATCTGGCGGACCAGCAGTGTTCGGTTCAGCTCACGCAACGATAGCTCCGTCATGGTGCAATCCTCGCCGATGCCACCGACAGATCCGCTGTGGCGCGGCCGGGCGGCGCGGCCGTCCTCACACCGCGGCGGGTTGCATTCGCAGCGGTACCCCGATGCGATTCCACAGGTTGATCATCGCGGTGACCGCGACCAGCCCGCCCCGCGCGCCCTCGTCGAAGTGCTTTTCCACCTCGGCCCAGATCTCGTCGCCGACGCCGTGGTCGCCGAGGGTGGTCACGGCCTCGGCGTAGGCGAGGGCGGCGCGCTCGGGCTCGGTGAACTTCACCGATTCGCGCCAGGCGCTGAGGTGGTAGATGCGCTGTTCGGTCTCACCGGCCAGGCGGGCATCGGTGGTGTGCAGATCGACGCAGTAGAGGCAGCCGTTGATCTGGGATACGCGGATCTTGACCAGTTCCCTGACCGTCGCGTCCAGCGGGCCGCGCCGGATCGCCACCTCCGCCGCGTACCACGCGTGATAAACCTCGGGGGCGATCTCGGAGAGATTCATTCGCGCCACGGTTTCGTCCTTTCATCGGGTGGTCGATACACCACACAGGACGATTCGGCGGCGCCGAATGTGACATCACGATTCCGGATAGCACCGTCGCGGCTCGATCAGGTCGCTGCCGCACGGCTCGTTCCCATGCGCCCGCAATACCTCCGCACCGATACTTCCGGTCAGGTAGTGCAGGAACCCGGCGGCCAGCGAGTCCGCGGGCAAATCGCCATTGCTGTATGCGTATTCGACCCCCCAGAACGGATACGAGCGGTCGATCCCCTGCTGCCGGCCCGCGGCGATCCGGTCGATGGTGACGATCCGCATACGCGCCTCGCGCGCCTCGGAGAATTCGCTGTAGCCGATGGCGCCCGGGATCTCGGCGACCGCCTTGTGCATATCCCTGGTCACCGGCACGTCGCAGTAGGTGCCCGCGGTGTCCTTGATCGCCGTGCAACTCTGATGCGGGCGTTCGGGTTGCGCACCGCCGAGCAGTCTGCGCTCGAAGATATTCCTGGTCCCGGAGCCCGGCGTGCGGTTCACCAGCACCACCGCGCGATCCGGTCCACCGACCTGGCTCCAATTGGTGATCCGGCCCGTGAACAGGTCGGCGATCTGCGCCGCGGTGAGGTCGGTGATACCCAGATCCGGGTGCACGATCACCGTGAAGAGTGATAGCGCCAGCGGACGCGGTAACAGCGCCGGATACCCTCTGCCCTTGGCTCCGTCGCTGATCGTCAGCAGCTCGGGATCGGCGCCCGCCTCCGCCACCCGATCCAGACCCCGTTCGGTCCCGGCGAAGTCGAAGGCGAACTCGGCTCCGGCGCAACGCTTCTCATACCGGGATGCGGCATCGCGGATGACCGGTTCGAAGGCGGACGATCCGACCACCATGAGTTTCCCGGTGGCGCAATCCAACGGGTTCGGCGGCGGCTCGACCGCCGCGACGACGAACTGCACCACGATCACCAGCACCAGGAAGGTGATGAGCGCCAGCATTATTCGTGACACCCCCGTGCGGCTCTCGGTTTCGGTGACCCGCCCGCGTTTGATCCCGCCGAGCAGCACGGGCGCCGGGTACTCGCCGTTGCCCTCGGAGCGCTGGAGGATGGCGAGGATCTTGTAGTGATCCCCGCGGTTCAGCGGCACCTTGGGCAGATCGATGACGCCGATATGCCCACCGGTGTCCTCACGGACGCCGATGCCCGAATTCGGGCCCAGGCTGTCGGCCAGATCCTGATCGCTGAGCTCGGTCACCGCCAATCCGACCACCCGACGCTGCGGGAAGCGCAGGTGCAAGCCGACCCGAGGGACCGGGGCCAGATAGTCGGCCGATTCGATGGTGGAGGTGCCGCTGTTCTCGATGCGCACCAGAACGATGGACAGATCACGTAGTTCGGTGCCCCGGTCCTCACGCAGCCGCGTCAGCACGCCGGGGAACACCGCCTCGACCTCACCGGTGACCGGAGTATCCATCTGCACCCGGTAGCCGAGGCGACGGCGTCCGACGAAGACGAACTCCCAGAAGAACGCGGCGATCGGCACCGCGATACCGATGAGTGCCAGCACGGTATCGACCGGAAACCCACCCATCCGCTATTCCCCTCCCCTACTCGGCGGCCACGGCGCGACCTTCGGCCACCGCTGTGTGCCCATCATTTTCGGACGCGATCGCGATCATGCCCGGACCCGGCGCCAGTGTTCGGCAACAGTTCACGAAAAGTCAACCGACCAGTGCCACAGCGCGATCCCCCGCCGGTTCACCGATCCGTCGATCGCGTCCATGCCAGCAGCTGCTCGACCGGCCAGGTATTGATAACCCGTTCCGCCACAACGCCGTTCATCACCGCACGCTCGCATCCGTAACCCTGCCAGTCCAATTGGCCGGGCGCGTGCGCATCGGTGTCGACGGCGAACAAGCAGCCCATCTCCACCGCCAGGCGCAGCAGCCGCGCGGGCGGGTCACGGCGTTCCGGGCGGCTGTTGATCTCGACGGCGGTGCCGTACCGCTTGCACGCCTCGAAGACCACCTCGGCGTCGAAGCTCGACTCCGGTCTGGTGCCGCGCTGCCCCTCCACCAGTCGGCCGGTGCAATGCCCGAGTACATCCACATTCGGATTCGCCACCGCGTACACCATGCGCTTGGTCATCACATCGCTGTCGGCCCGCAGATGCGAATGTACGCTCGCCACCACGATATCCAGCTCGGCGAGCAGATCCGACTGCTGATCGAGGGTGCCGTCGTCGAGAATGTCCACCTCGATACCGGTGAGGATCCGCAATGGCGCCATCCGCTCGTTGAGCTCGGCGACCACATCCAACTGGCGTCGCAGCCGGTCCGCGGACAGGCCGTTGGCCACCGTCAACCGCGGCGAATGATCGGTCAGCGCACAGTATTCGTGTCCGAGCGCTGCCGCGACCCCCATCATCTCCTCGATCGGACTGCCGCCATCGGACCAGTTCGAATGGGTGTGCAGATCACCACGCAGCCTGGCGCGCAACGGTTTACCCACGGCTCCGATGGGTTCCGCGGCCGCCCGCAGCTCGGTCAGATACTCCGGCACCACGCCGGAATACGCCTGCTCGATCACGGCCGCGGTCTTCGGCCCGATCCCCCCGATCTCACGCCAGCTGCGCGCCGCCCGGTGCGCGGCGCGCTCGTCCTCCGGCAACGCCGCCACGATATCGGCGGCGCGTCGGTAGGCCTTGACCCGATGGGATTGCGCTCGTGCACGTTCCAGCCAGAATCCGATCTCACGCAGCGCCCCGACCGGGCCCGGCACCGCGGCCGGACTCGGCGCCGCTGTCGGATCCTGTTCCGGCACAGTGACTATCGAATCCTGCTGTACTTCACGAAGGCCACGCCGTCCTCGAACACCCGGCTGGTGATCACCCGGAACCGGGCCGCCTCGGGCAACCTCGGCCCCGTTCCGAACAGCGACCTGCCGCGGCCGAGCACGATCGGATACAGCTTGAGGAAGATCTGGTCGATCTCCGGCAGCAGCACCTGCGCCAGCTCCCCGCCGCCGCACAGCCAGATCCCGAGCCCCCTGTCCCGCTTGAGCTCACGCACCTTCGCCAGCGGATCCTCGGAGATCAACTCGACCGCCGGATCCGGGCTCTCCGGCAGCGTGGTGGAGACCACGAACTGCCGCAGATGCGCGTAGGGGCTGGAGGTTCCGGTACGCACCCCGAAATCATGCGTCTTACGTCCCATCAGCACCGTGTCGAAGTTGGCGTTGCGCTTGGTGATCCCCCGGGCCTCCCGCACCTTGGTGGGCAGGGTCTCGGGGTATTGCGCCGTGATCGCCGGACCGTGATCGCCACCGACCGGGAAGAAGTCCACCGACCCCTCCTCGGTGGCAATGAATCCGTCGATCGTCGACGCGACGTAATAGGTCAGCTTTCGCATCGGTCACCGCCCTCCGAAGGGTTCTGATGATCCATATCGTGCGAGCTTGCGCATATGTCCTTCCTCCACGGCCGCAGTGGTCTCCCGACCGCCTAGGGAAACGTTAGCTCGCTCGGCTCAGCGGTGGTGAGGCTTCCGCTGGCAGCGTGGACAAGAGTAGGACGAACGGTTCATGAAGCGCTCGCGCACGATCGGCGCGCCGCAGCGGCGACATGGCTCGTCCTCGCGGCCGTACACCGCCAGCGACCGCTCGAAATAGCCGGATTGACCGTTGACATTCACGTAGAGCGCGTCGAACGAGGTACCACCCGCCGCGAGCGCGTCACCCATGACCGCACCGACTTCGGTGAGCAGGGTACGCAGCGCGGGCCGGGTCAGACCGGATGCGAGACGGTTGCCGTGGAGCCGGGCCCGCCACAGCGATTCGTCCGCGTAGATATTTCCGACCCCGGAGATGACCGACTGATCCAGCAGCACACGCTTGATCTCGGACTGTTTGGCGCGCAGCGCGGCGACCGCGGCGTCGAGTTCGAAGTGCGGGTCCAGCGGATCACGGGCGATATGGGCGACGGATTCGGGCAGTAGCGAACCGTCCACCTCGACCAATGGGGCGAGTGCCCAGCCGCCGAAGGTGCGCTGGTCGACGAAACGCAGTTCGGCTCCGTCGTGCAGGGTGGCACGGATGTGGGCGTGCTTCTCCACGGGAGCGTCGGCGGGTTGTACGAGCATCTGACCGCTCATACCGAGATGAACGACGAGCGCGATATCGGGCTCGTCGAAGGTGAACCACAGATATTTGCCGCGCCGCTCGGCGGATTCGACTCGCCGCCCGGTCAACCGGGCGGCGAGATCCGCGGAGCCTTCGAGATGACGACGCACCGACCGGGGGTGCGTCACCGTCACCGATTCCACGGTGCGGCCGACCACATGCTCGGCCAGCCCGCGCCGGACCACCTCGACCTCGGGGAGTTCGGGCATATCAGGATTCGGCGGTCAACGCCTGATAGGCGGCGCCCGCAGCCTTCTGCTCGGCTTCCTTCTTGGATCGGCCGACGCCCTGCCCGTAGGACCGGCCGCCGATCACCGTGGTGGCGGTGAATTCCTTGTCGTGGTCGGGGCCCGTCGAGGTGATCTCGTAACTGGGCACGCCGATACCACGCTCGGCGGTGAGCTCCTGCAGGCTGGTCTTCCAGTCGAGACCGGCGCCCATCCGGGGTCCACGCTCGAGCAGTTCGGCGAACAGACGCAGCACGACCTCGCGCGCCACGTCGATGCCGTGCTCCAAGTGCACCGCGCCGAGTAGCGATTCCATGCCGTCGGCGAGGATGCTCGGCTTGTCCCGGCCGCCGGTGAGCTCTTCGCCCTTGCCGAGCAGCAGATGCACGCCGAGTCCGCCTTCACCGAGCCCGCGCGCCACCTCGGCGAGCGCATGCATATTCACCACGCTCGCGCGCAGCTTCGCCAGTTCGCCCTCGGACTTATCCGGGTGCTCGTGGTACAGCCGCTCGGTGATGCTCAGGCCGAGTACCGAGTCACCCAGGAATTCCAGGCGCTCGTTCGTCGGCAGCCCGCCGTTTTCGTAGGCGTAGGACCGGTGTGTCAGCGCGAGCCGCAGCAACTCCGGCCCCACCTCGACGCCGAGCGCCTCTAGCAGACTCGCGTGTTCACCGGACGGGCCGGTTTCGTCCTTGCTGACGGTCACGTCGATACGACAGATCGAACTGTCAGACAGCGGCGGTAACCTGACGGCCCTTGTAGGTGCCGCAGGACGGGCAGGCGATGTGCGGCAGGGTCTTCTCGCCGCAGGCGCGGTTCGGGCAGGTGATCAGGGTCGGCGCGGTGGCCTTCCACTGGCTGCGCCGCGACCTGGTGTTGGAACGGGACATCCGGCGCTTGGGAACGGCCACGACTACTTCTCCTCTGTCCTATTGCTTGCCATGACATCGTTTGCCATGGCGGCTGACTGCTCTTGCTCTCAGTGGTCTGGGTGCTCGGCCGCGCCCGAATCGGGGCTGCCGCTGCCGGGCGACTCGGTGGCGAACTTCGCCAGCCCGGCCCAGCGAGGGTCAAGTATCTCATGCCCATGATCAGAACCCGCAATCGCCATCCGTACACCGCATTCCGGGCACAGGCCGGCGCAGTCCGGCGTACACAGCGGCTGCAGCGGGAGCTCGAGGCCGAGCTGATCGATGATCACCGGTTCCAGGTCGATCGTGTCGTCGACCATGCGGTAGATCTCGTCGTCCTCGGTGGTCTGCTCGGTGGCACTGTCGGGGTAGGCGAATAGTTCGGTGAGATTCAATTCCGCCTCACCGGTGAATGCCTCCAGGCAACGCGAGCACTCCCCGGCTGTCGGCGCGGAGACCGTGCCGGTGACCAGCACACCCTCGGATACCGCCTGCAGGCGCAGATCGAGTTCGACCTCCGAGCCGACCGGAACGGCGATCATCTCCAGGCCGATTCGATCGGCCGCGATCACCGTGCGCCGCAACTCCTTCATGGTGCCGGGACGGCGACCGAGGCTGCGGACGTCCAGCACGAAGGCCGCGTCCGGCTGGCGGTGCGAGGCCGCACGCGAACGCGACGTAGAACCGGAACCGGCGGACATCACGAACTCACTCACGATCGAAGGGGAATGGGCAACCACTCAACAATACGCGAGGTCCACCGGGCGAACCAAAACCCGGGCGCGGTGACTACCGGCGGTACTCACTCGCGTAATCGGGGGCGCCCGCACCGGAACGCAACTGGTGCCTGCCCCGTCCGACGGTGCGCAGCGTGGTGTTCAGCGTCTCCTCGAAGTCGGCGAGCGTCGAGTCGACATAGTGATCGCACTCGTCGCGCAACCGGTCCGCCTCGGCCTGCGCGCCGTCGATGAGACGGGCGGATTCGACGTGCGCGGCACGCACCACCTCGGTCTGCGCCACCAGACGGGCCTGCTCGGCCTGCCCTTCGGCGACGGAGGCGGCGTAGGAGGCCTTGCCCGCCTCGATCACGCGCTCGGATTCGGCGCGGGCCCGGCCGACGATCGCCTCGTACTCGGCCTTGCCGTCGGCGACGACCCGATCCGCCTCGGCCTGCGCGGTATTCACCAGGTGATCGGCGTGCGCGCTGGCCTCCGCCACCATCCGGTCCGCGTGCGCCTTGGCGTCGGCGAGGATGCGGTCGGCGTCCTCGCGCGCCGATCCGATGGTTTCGGCGGCCTGTTCATTGGCGCCGGTCACCGCGATCTCGGCCGCATTGCGGGCATCGGTGACGATTTTATCGCGGTGATCGAGGACGTCCTGGGCGTCGTCGAGTTCGCCGGGTAGCGCATCGCGCACATCGTCGAGCAGTTCCAGCACGTCACCGCGCGGCACGATGCAGCTGCGGGTCGGCGGGATGCCACGCGCCTCCTCGACGATGGCCACCAACTCGTCGAGCGCTTCGAATACGCGATACATGCTGACTACCCCGCTCTCCTGCAGACCTACGGCGAAACTTTCCGCCGAGCCCAGTGTGCCCCTCATCACGGCTGACGCCGAGTCACCTTCCGGTGTGTCGTGGCCAGTGTCTCGCAGACCACAGAAATCAAGTGGAGAACCCCCCTCCGCTTCGTGCTACATTTTTTGATGAGGGTCGGAACAAGATCTTCATAAGCGGATTACAGGCCCCGCCCGGGACTGTGAAGCCGAGAGGAGGCCGTCGGTCGGATCACCCTTTCCAATACCGATTGACTTGTTCCAACTGTTCAGTACATACTGAACACGCAATACATGAGGAACTGATCAGTCGACGGGAAGGAAAGCGATGTCCATCGCTGTTGTCCATACCGAAGGCTCACGTTGGATCGGAAAGACCATGACCGTTCTGGAAGTGCCGCGGACGACCGTGTTGCCCGCCAGCATGTACACGCCGTGGGCCGGCCCGTACCCGGTGCTGCGCTCCGCGCCGGTCGGCGAGCGGTTCGGTCAGCTGATGGGGTACCTGCGCGGCGATCACGCCTTCGCGCAACTGGTCCGGTTCGCCCTGGTCGGCGGATCCAGCAATATCGCCTACGTCCTGCTGTTCTTTGCCATGCACGGCATCGGCCCGCTGATCGCCAATGTCGCGGGCTCGATCGTCAGCACCGTCATCGCCAACGAGCTGCACCGCCAGCTCACCTTCCACGCGGCGGGCCGGGTCGGCTGGTTCACCGCACAGTGGGAGGGCGGCGGCTTGGCGCTGGTCGGCCTCGGCATCACCACCGCGGGCCTGGCCGCACTGGAAATCTGGGCGCCAGGACTCGGCGGCACCATGCAGGCCACGGCCGTCCTCGCTATTACCGCCGCGGTCGGCGGCATGCGCTTCCTGGCACTGCGCGGTCTGGTCTTCTGAGCCGCCTCTCCGCGTCTTCAGGCCAGATTCAGGTAGTACGCCAGCCAGCGTTGGCGGCCGACGGCCGGTAAGTGGTCGCGTTAGCCCGTACCCGGCGAGTTACCCATGTTCTTGTGAAATCGGTTGTTACGCAAGAATTCCTCAGCGTTCAGCCCCGCAGCTCGGCCAAGCGGGCCAGCAGGCGCTTGTGCACCAACGGCGGGAGCATGTCGGTGACATCGCCGCCATAGGAGGCGACCTCCTTGACCAGCGAACTCGACAGGAAGCTGAAAGACGGATTGGTGGCGATGAAGAAGGTGTCGACGCCGGAGAGCTTCTTGTTCATCTGCGCCATCTGCAGTTCGTAGCCGAAGTCACCCGCATCGCGCAGGCCCTTGACGATGGCGCCGATACCCTGCTGCTTGGCGAAGTCGACCAGCAGACCCTGCCAGGATTCCACTCGGATATTGGGCAGATGCGCGGTCGCCTCGCGCAGCATCTCCATCCGCTCCTCGACGGTGAACATGCCCTGCTTCTTCGGGTTGATCATGACGGTCACCACGACCTCGTCGAATTGCGCCGCCACCCTGGTGAATACGTCGAGATGTCCATTGGTCACCGGATCGAACGACCCGGGGCACAGTGCTCCAGCCATGGGCTGACGGTATCAGCCGGAAGGCTTCGCGGGGTGACGCATCCGGCCCGGGATCCTCGGCTCGGGACACGGCGGCCCCGGCCTCGAGAGCCGGGGCCGCCGTCACCTCGGCTACCGGCTAGCGCGGCGCGGGGGTGAAAACACCGAAGTTGTTCCCCGAGGTGTCGAGGATGTGGGCGAAGACCAGCCCGTCCTTACTCGTGGTCGGCGGCACGAGCACCTTGCCGCCCAGACTCTCGGCGGCCGCGATGGTGGCCGCCACATCCGCGACCAAGACCAGGAAGGTCGCGTGATTGGCGGCGGCATCGGGGGCGTGTGCGATGCCGCCGCTCGGGGTGTCGCTGCCCGGGTAGGTGATCAGGTCGTAGCCGTCGCTGTTCGGGTCGGGGGTGAAGTTCCAGCCGAACAGGCCACCGTAGAACTTCTCGACCTCCTCCGGCTTGTCACTACCGACCTGGAACCAGGTCACGGTGTTCTCCAGGGGTGTACTCATCTGTCTTCTCCAAATATCGGGGATCACGTCTTGCCCGATCACGATCGCCCGACGCCGCGACAACCCCCTGTCGGTGTTTTACAACGCGACACTCCTGAGTGCGAGAGCCGGTGGGTCGGACACGCTGCCCTCCCATGAGCGTCCCGACACCGGATGCTCGGTCATCGTCACCGACCGGATGCGGTCGAGCCGGAAGCATCGGGAACTGTCGCGCAGCTGGCACCAGGCGACCAGGTACCACCCGTTGGCGCCGTGCAGAAATGAGATCGGCTCGACCTCTCGTGCGCTGGGTGCGCCGAATCGGTCCAGATACTCGATCCGCAGCACGCGCCGCAATTCGATCGCCTGCTCGATCACCGAGGGAATCCGTTGGGCGCGTGGCGTATCCGACGAATCGAGCAACCGCACCCGGGTCGCCAGATCGCGTGCGGCCGCGACATTGCGCTCCGACATCGCCGCCACGATCTTGCGCAACGCGCTGTGCCCGGCCCGCTCGAACGGCCTGCCCGTGCTCTGTTGCAGCGCGACGGCGAGCGCGACGGCCTCCGCCGGGGTGAAGTTGAGCGGTGGCAGCGACATGCTCTTCTCCAGCGCGTAACCACCCCGCCTGCCGACATCGGCGTAGATCGGGATGCCCGCCTGCTGGAGCGCGCCGATATCGCGTTCGATGGTCCGCACGCTGACCTCGTATCGTTCGGCCAGCTCGCGTGCGGTGCGTAGCCGTGGCGCGATCGCCCGTAGTTCTTCGACGATGGCGTACAACCGGTCCGTGCGGTTCACGCCCTCACGGTAGCGCCGACCACCGACAGCTGTGCCGGGTCAGCTGTCCGGAGCGAACTCCGCGAGCTCGATCCTGGTCTCGCCGTACTTGCGCGCCTTGGCGGGGATATAGCCTGCGGGCCAGTCGATTTCGGGCGAGCGGATGGAGCGCTCGACCACGACCACCGCGTCGGGCGTCAGCCAGCCGCGTTCGGCGAGGGCACGCAGATCGGCGGTGACCGCGCCGGTCTCGACGTCATAGGGCGGATCGGAGAAGACCAGGTCGAACTCCCCGGCCCCGGCCTGCTCCAATACCGCCGAGACCGCTCCGACGCGTAATTCCGCGCCCGGCAGACCCAGATCGGCGATATTGCCGCGCACGATGGCCGCCGCCTTGCGGTCGGACTCGATCAGCAGGGCACGGGCGGCGCCGCGCGACAACGCCTCCAGGCCGAGTGCGCCCGAGCCCGCGTACAGGTCGAGCACCCGGGCGCCGTCGAAATCCATCCGGGCGTCGAGCGCGCTGAACAGCGCCTCGCGCACCCGATCCGAGGTGGGCCGGGTGCCCGCGGGCGGCACCCGCAAACGTCGCCCGCCCGCCGTTCCCGCGACGATCCGCGTCATTCCGCGGCGGACTCGCGCCCGGCCAGCTCGACCAGCAGGTCACCGCCCTCGACCTGCTGCACCTTGCCGATGGCGATCCGGGCCACGATGCCCGCGCGCGGCGCTGTGATCGCCGCCTCCATCTTCATCGCCTCGATGGTGCCGATGGTGTCGCCCACGGCGACCGTATCGCCTTCGGAGACCGACAGCGTCACCACGCCCGCGAACGGGGCGGCGAGATGGCCCGAGTTGGTCTTGTCGGCCTTCTCGGCGACCGGGACCTCGCTGGAGATCGAGCGGTCCCGCACCGCGATCGGGCGCAGTTGCCCGTTCAGGATGCACATCACGGTGCGCATACCGCGCTCGTCGGGCTCGGAGATGGCCTCCAGGCCGATGAGCAGGGTGACGCCTTTCTCCAACTGGACCCGGTGTTCCTCGCCACGGCGCAGCCCGTAGAAGAACTGATTGGCCGACAGCCCCGAGGTATTGCCGTACTTCTCCCGGTGCGCCAGGAATTCGGAGGTCGGGCCGGGGAACAGCAGCCGGTTCAGCGTCGCGCGCCGCCGGCTCGAATCACCGGCCAGCCCGGCCTCGTCGTCGGCGGTGAGCGCCGTCTCGGGCTTGGCGGGGCCGCGGCCGGCCAGAGCGCGGGTGCGGAAGGGTTCGGGCCAGCCGCCGGCCGGGGTGCCGAGTTCGCCGCGCAGGAAGCCGATCACCGAATCGGGGATGTCGTAGCGGCCGGGGTCGGCGGCGAAGTCCTCGATGTCGACACCGGTGCCGACCAGCGCCAAGGCCAGGTCGCCGACCACCTTGGAGGACGGGGTCACCTTGACCAGGCGGCCGAGCAGCCGGTCGGCCGCCGCGTACTTCGCCTCGACCTCCTCGAAGCGATCGCCGAGGCCGAGGGCGATGGCCTGCTGGCGAAGGTTCGACAGCTGACCGCCCGGGATCTCGTGGGTGTAGACCCGGCCGGTCGGCGCGGGCAGACCGGATTCGAAGGGCGCGTACACCTTTCGCAGCGCCTCCCAGTACGGCTCCAGATCGCAGACGTTCTGCAGATTCAGGCCGGTATCGAACTCGCTATTGGCCGCGGCCGCGACGATCGCCGACAGGGCGGGCTGAGAAGTGGTTCCGGCCATCGCGGCGCTGGCGCCGTCGACCGCGTCCGCACCCGCCTGCCAGGCGGCCAGGTAGGTGGCCAGCTGACCGCCCGGGGTGTCGTGGGTGTGCACATGTACCGGCAGGTCGAAGTTGCGGCGCAGCGCGGTGACCAGCGTCGCCGCGGCGGGCGCGCGCAGCAGACCCGCCATATCCTTGATGGCCAGCACATGCGCGCCCGCGTCCACGATCTGCTCGGCCAGCTTGAGGTAATAGTCGAGGGTGTACAGGGTTTCGTTCGGATCCGACAGGTCGCCGGTGTAGCTCATCGCGACTTCCGCGATGGTGGTGCCGGTTTCCCGTACCGCGTCGATGGCGGGACGCATCTGGTCGACATTGTTGAGCGCGTCGAAGATGCGGAAGATGTCGATACCGGTGGCGGCGGCCTCGGAGACGAAGGCGCGCGTCACCTGCTCCGGGTAGGGCGTGTACCCGACGGTATTGCGGCCGCGCAGCAGCATCTGCAGGCAGATATTCGGCACCGCCTCGCGCAGCGCGGCCAGTCGCTCCCACGGGTCCTCGTACAGGAAGCGCAGCGCCACATCGTAGGTCGCGCCGCCCCATGCCTCGATCGAGAGCAGTTCGGGGGTCAGCCGCGCCACATGCCCGGCGACGCCGAGCAGGCCGTTGGTACGCACCCGGGTCGCGAGCAACGACTGGTGCGCGTCGCGGAAGGTGGTGTCGGTGACACCGACCGCCTTCTGGTCGCGCAGCGCCTGCGCGAAACCCTCCGGGCCCAGCCGCAGCAGGCGCTGCCGGGAGCCGGACGGCGGCGGCACGCTCAGGTCGATGGCGGGCAGTTTGTCGTGCGGATACACCGTGGTCGGACGCTCACCATGCGGCTTGTTGACGGTGACGTCGGCCAGGTAGTTGAGGATCCGGGTGCCGCGGTCGGCCGAACCGCGCAGGGTCAGCAGCTGCGGGCGCTCATCGATGAACGAGGTGGTGACCCGCCCCGCCTTGAAATCCGGATCGTCCAGCACGGCCTGCAGGAACGGAATATTCGTCGACACACCGCGGATGCGGAACTCCGCGAGGGCACGACCGGCGCGCGCCACCGCGGCGGGCAGATCGCGGCCACGGCAGGTCAGCTTCACCAGCATGGAGTCGAAGTAGGCGCCGATCTCCGCGCCGAGGTTGGCTCCGCCGTCGAGCCGGATACCCGCGCCGCCCGGGGTGCGGTAGGCGGTAATGCGTCCGGTGTCCGGGCGGAAACCGTTGGCCGGATCCTCGGTGGTGATCCGGCACTGCAGCGCGGCGCCGCGGACGGTGATCTTGTCCTGGCTCAGGCCGAGCTGCTCCAGGGTCTCCCCCGCCGCGATCCGCAGCTGCGACTGCACCAGATCCACATCGGTGACCTCCTCGGTCACCGTGTGCTCGACCTGGATGCGCGGGTTCATCTCGATGAAGACGTGATTGCCGCGCTCATCGAGCAGGAACTCCACGGTGCCGGCGCAGCTGTAGCCGATCTGGCGGGCGAAGGCCACCGCGTCGTTGCAGATCCGTTCGCGCAGTGCGGGATCCAGGTTCGGCGCGGGTGCGAGTTCGATCACCTTCTGGTGGCGGCGCTGCACCGAACAGTCGCGCTCGAACAGGTGCATGACATTGCCGTGCTGGTCGGCCAGGATCTGCACCTCGATGTGGCGCGGATTCACCACGGCCTGCTCGAGGAACACCGTCGGATCGCCGAATGCCGATTCCGCTTCGCGGGACGCGGCCTCGATCGATTCGCGCAACTGCTCGGCGGCGGCGACCCGGCGCATGCCACGCCCGCCGCCGCCCGCGACCGCCTTGACGAAGATCGGGTAATCGAGCTCCTGGGCGGCGGCGAGCAATTCGTCCACATCCGCGGACGGCGCGCTGGACCGCAGCACCGGCAGCCCGGCGGCCTTGGCGGCCTCGATGGCGCGGGCCTTGTTACCCGCCAGCTCCAGCACCTCGGCCGAGGGTCCGATGAAGGTGATGCCCTCGCGGGCGCAGGCCGCCGCCAGATCGGGATTCTCGGACAGGAAGCCGTACCCGGGGTAGATGGCATCGGCACCCGCGGTCTTGGCGGCATCGATGATCGCGTCGATGGACAGGTACGCCCGCACCGGGTGTCCCTGCTCACCGATCTGGTAGGACTCGGCGGCCTTCAACCGGTGGACCGAGTTGCGATCCTCGTGCGGAAAGACGGCGACCGTCCCGATGCCCAGTTCGTAGGCCGCGCGGAAGGCACGGATGGCGATCTCGCCGCGATTTGCAACCAAGACTTTCGAGAACATTGAACTAAGGTACCCGCCCCCGAACCCGGCTCTGACACGGAAGTCCCCTTCGCAGAAATCTTCACAACGAGATGTAGCAGGCTTGCGAAGTTGTGTTCATCGGGCGGTCACATATCACCGTAGCCTCCGTTCCGCTGTGCGGAACGGATCCTTGCCATCGGCGGGCGGCTTCGCCCACGCGGGCAACCGATGAGCGACGCGATCGAGCGCACCGCATACACTGGCGAGGCAGCTGGTTTCTCCGGTGCGCCGACGAGTTGGAGCCCCGACGTCGCGTACCGGAGTCGAAGCCCGTCCGCCGATGCGGCGCGCGGGTGAGAGGGAACCCGGTGGGAATCCGGGACTGTCCCGCAGCGGTATGCAGGAACGACCGCCGTCATACGCACTGGGCGCAAGCCTGGGAAGCGACGGCCAGTAGGGGAGCCCCGGACGCCGGGGCCGGCCAGAAGGCCCGTGCCTGCGAGTCCGAAGACCTGCCGGTTGTGCCGGATACGCCGTATCCGGCGGCCACCGCCTCGTGGATTGGGCGCGCGGACCTCCAGTGCTGAACTTCTCGGGCTCCGACCATCGTGGCGGACCGCCGAGTCGTCGACTGGTTGCCGCGTACCCGTATGGCGATGGTTTACGTTCACAGCACTGGAGCAAACATCGTGACTGTTTCTTCGCATACCGGGTTCACTCACCCCGCCGATCGCCAGCCCCCGAGTTCACCGCAACGGTTCTCGGGCTGCCACGGGTGGGACCGCGCCGGGAATTGAAGCGCGCCACCGAGTCCTACTGGGCTGGGCGCATCGACGCCGAGCAACTGCACCGGGTCGCCCGCGACCTGCGCCGCACCCAATTCGCCGAATTGCAGGCGGCCGGGCTGGATTCGGTGCCGGTGGGTACCTTCTCCTATTACGACCAGGTGCTCGACACCGCCGTGCTGCTCGGCGCGCTGCCGCCCCGAGTGGCCGGAATTGCCGATCCACTGGATCGGTATTTCGCCGCGGCCCGCGGCACGGACACGGTGGAACCACTGGAGATGACCAAATGGTTCGACACCAACTACCACTACCTGGTGCCGGAAATCGGTCCGGAGACCACGTTTTCGCTGCATCCGGAAAACTGCTGGAGGAACTGGCCGAGGCGCTCGCGCTCGGCGTACCCGCCCGGCCGGTGGTGATCGGCCCGGTCACCTTCCTGAAGCTGGCCAAGGCGACCGGCGGCCCGGCCCTGGATCGACTGGGTGAGCTGATTCCGCTGTACCGCGAACTGCTGCGACTGCTGGCCGCGGCGGGCGCCGAGTGGGTGCAGATCGATGAGCCGGTGCTGGTCACCGACCTCACCGAGGCCGAGATCGAGCTGGTGCGCGGCGCCTATGCTGAGCTCTCGGCGGCGACCGAGCGCTCAGCGCTGCTGGTGGCCACGTATTTCGGCAGGCCGTGCGCGGCGCTGTCCGCGCTGGCGAGCACCGATATCGAGGGCGTCGCACTCGATATCGGTTATGAGAGCGACCTGTCCGACGTGGTCGCGGTGCCCGCACTGGCGAATAAGCTGCTCGTCGCGGGTGTCGTCGACGGGCGAAATGTGTGGCGCACCGATCTGGATCGGGCGCTGGCCACACTGGGCACCCTGCTCGGCTCCGCGGCGTCGGTCGCGGTTTCGAGCTCGTGCTCACTGCTGCACGTGCCGTACTCGCTGGCCGTCGAAACCCAGCTGGACGACGAGCTGCGGTCCTGGCTCGCCTTCGGCTCCGAAAAAGTCACCGAGGTGCGACTGCTTGCAACGGCCCTGGGCTCGGGACCGGCGGCGATCAGCGACGAATTGGATGCGGTCCGTGCGGCTTTGGCCGCGCGACGCACCGATCCCCGGCTGTCCGACCCGCGGGTGCGGGCCCGGCTCGCCGCGCTCGGCCCGGGCGCCACCCGGCGGGCGCCCGCCGAGGAGCGGCGCGCCGTGCAGGCCGAACGCCTGCACCTGCCCGCACTGCCCACCACCACGATCGGCTCATATCCGCAGACCTCGGCGATCCCGCTGGCCCGCGCGGCGCTGCGCAAGGGCGAGATCGATCAGGCCGAGTACCTGCGCCGGATGCGCGCCGAGATCGCGGATGTCGTTGCGCTGCAAGAGCGGTTGGGGCTGGACGTGCTGGTGCACGGAGAATCGGAACGCAACGACATGGTGCAGTACTTCGCCGAACAGCTCGG
Organism: Nocardia sp. NPDC050710; assembly: GCF_040654375.1. NCBI lineage: Bacteria > Bacillati > Actinomycetota > Actinomycetes > Mycobacteriales > Nocardiaceae > Nocardia > Nocardia sp. NPDC050710. The sequence continues at coordinate 1,184,299 of NZ_JBFAHV010000001.1, forward strand.
CGGCTTCGCCGCCACCGAACAGGGTTGGGTACAGTCCTACGGCACCCGTTGCGTGCGGCCGCCGATCCTGTACGGCGATGTGACCCGGCACAATCCGATGACCGTCGACTGGATCACCTACGCCCAGTCGCTGACCGACAAACCGGTCAAGGGCATGCTCACCGGGCCGGTCACCATCCTCGCCTGGTCGTTCGTGCGCGACGATCAGCCGCTGGCCGATTCGGTCGAGCAGGTGGCGCTGGCGATCCGGGACGAGACGGTGGACCTGCAGTCCGCGGGCATCCGGATCATCCAGGTCGACGAACCCGCGCTGCGCGAATTGCTGCCGCTGCGCGCCGCCGAACAGCCCGCGTACCTGGACTGGTCGGTGCGGGCTTTCCGGTTGGCCACCTCGGGTGTCGCCGACGCGACCCAGATCCACACCCACCTCTGCTATTCGGAGTTCGGTGAGGTCATCGACGCGATCGCGGGCCTGGACGCCGATGTCACCTCGATCGAGGCGGCCCGCTCGCGGATGGAGGTGCTCGACGACCTCAATGCCGCGGGCTTCGACCTGAGTGTGGGACCGGGGGTGTACGACATCCATTCGCCGCGGGTGCCGAGCGTCGAGGAGATCACCGCCTCGCTGCGGGCCGCGCTGAAAGCCGTTCCGGCCGAACGGCTCTGGGTCAATCCGGACTGCGGACTGAAGACCCGCGGACCGGTCGAGGTGGAGGCGTCGCTGCGCAATATGGTCGCGGCCACCCGAGCCGTCCGCTGATCGACACCGGTTCCGCGCAGGCGATCCGCGCGGAACCGGTTCGGGCTCGGCAAGGGGTTGTTTATGACTGACCAGTCATTCATAATAAAGCGCATGCCGAAGATCGTCGACAGGGCCGCGCGTCGGGAGGAGATCCTGGATGCGGCGGCACGAGTGTTCGCGCGCAAGGGGTTCGCCGCGTCGCGCATCGAAGATGTGGCCGCCGAGGCGGGGATCGCCAAGGGCAGCGTGTACCTGTACTTCGACAGTCGTGACTCGCTGCTCACCGGGGTATTCGACAGCTATGCCGCACGCGCGGCGCGGGTGCCCGCCGAACTGGGCGAGGGCACCGCACTGGAACGGCTGCGTCGTTTGGTGCGCGGCACCCTCGAGATGCTGGCCGAATACCCCGACCACGCGCGGGTTCTGTTGGACGTGTGGGCGTCGAATCCACCCATCGATATGGCCGCGATGTATCGCGAATACCGCGGGTCCATTGCGGAATTGCTGCGCGAGGCGGCGGAGGACGGAGAACTGCGGGACGGCATCGATGAGCGGCACGCGGCAGTCCTCGTGGGGACGATCGAGGGCTGCCTGGTGCAGGGTCTGGTCGATCCGGAGTTGTCACTACTCGACCTGGTCGAGCCCGTGCTACAGATCTGCGTCGAGGGGATCCGGCGATGACGCTGACCGATCGACTGATTGCGCCGAATGCCACCCGCGGTGAGGTCACGGCCAGCCTGTCGGTCGCATGTGCCGGTGCCGCACTGGCTTTCGCTCTCGCGGTGCACGCGAACCTGTCGATGCTGTGCGTCGCCGTCATCGCACTGGTCGCCTTCGACATGTTCGGCGGCGCCGTGGTCAATGCGACCGGCGCCGCCAAACGCTGGTTTCATCGTCCCGGCCGCACCTCCGTGCACCACCTGGGTTTCGTCGCGATCCACGTGCAACCGTTCATCCTGGCATCGGTCGTGCCCGGTTTCGGCTGGCTCACCGCCGCAACCATATACGCGGTGGCGCTGACCGGCGCCGTGGTCGTGACCACCGCGCCACGGCCATTGCGTCGCCCGATCGCCTTCGGCGCCACCGCCTTCGGGCTGATGGTGGTCACCAGCGTGCTTACGGTGCCGCACGCGGTCGCCTGGTTCGCGCCGGTGCTGCTGATCAAACTCCTCCTCGCGCACCTACTCCCGGAGGAGGCCACCGGTTAGTCGCGCGGCCTCGTCACCGCCCGTCATCGGTCTCAGGTTTCGGACCGGGACGTGGCCTGCGCCGCGACGTATACGTCTCGCACGCCTCCCCCGCCCGCAGCACCGGCCGCATCCGCACCTTGGCACCGATCCCACGCCGCCTGAACCCGTGACTTCCCGAACAACGATCCATGTGCCACCCCTTTTCACACGTCGACCATCTCTCCCGGCTTGCAATCTTCGACGCACGGCCCCCCGCTTCGGTTCCCGCAATCGCCGGAAATTTCGCGGCCCGCGTCGTCACCGGCCCGTCCGGCCGACGCACGCGGCGGGTATCGAAGTCCGGCTCCGAACATCGGACCGAATTCCGGCCGCACAACACGGTCGGAATCCGGTGCCGAACCCGCTATCGGCGCACTCCCCCCGCTCGCAGCCGCCGCACCATATCGGCCACGGGCACCACCGCCTTGCCGTCGAGGTGTCCGCAGCGCTTGGGATTCACCTGATCCTCGATATGGCATCCGGCCAGCCCCACATCCTCCAACAAGGGCACGGTGCGCGCGGCGTTCATCGGCTCGCCGAATCCGGTGTCGGCATCGATCAGCACCGGTAGATCGGTGACCCGAGCGATCTGCTGCCCACGGGCGGTCACCTCGGTGAGGGTGGTCAGCCCGATATCCGGCAGCGCGAGTTCGGCCGACACCACCGCTCCCGAGACATAGACGCCGTCGAAGCCGAGTTCCTGCACCACCTTGGCCACCAAGGGGTTGAAGGCGCCGGGCAGCCGCTGGATGCGCCCGGACCCGAGACCGGCGCGCAGCGCGATCCGCTTATCCGCCGCGCTGGTCGCGGCCGCTATCAGTCCGGTCATCGCGCGTCTCCTAGGCTGAAGCCATGACCGACGACCATCCACTGCGATACCGGCTGATCACCGGCGTCGACGACGACGAATTCTGCAAGCGGATCAGCGCACTGCTCGACGAGGGCTACGCGTTGCACGGTGGCCCCGCGGTGACGTACAACGGCGCCCAGGTGATCGCCGCGCAGGCGCTGGTGTGGGGCGGGCACTAGACCGGGCATCAGAAGATCCCCTCACGAGCCTCGGGTGCCCGGCCTAGAACCTCGGGCGCCACGGTGAACGTCAGCTGATCGAGTTCGCCCGCACCCAGCTCCGGGGTGCGTTGCGCCGCGTCGAGGAAACGGTCCTGCTCCGCAAGATCAACTACCCCGTCCGCGAGCGTCCGAAACTTCTCGATGTATTGCGCCCGCGCGAAGGGTCGCGAACCGAGCGGATGCGCGTCGGCGACGGCGAGTTCGTCGACGATGGTCTCCCCGCTCTTCAGCGTCACCACCGCTCGTGCGCCGAAGGCCTTTTCGCCCGGATCGGTCGAGTGATAGCGCCGCGTCCACCCGAGCCCCGGTCACCGGGCCGCGGACCAGCGCGGCCGCCGCGACCGCGGCATTGTCGATGATGCGGTTCACGATCATCTCGGTGACCTCCTCGGTCACCTCGACCGGATCCACGGCCACCTCGGCAACTTTCGTTGCCAGATGTTCTGAACGCGGAAAGTCCTCGGCGGCGCCGCGGGCGCGTACGATATGGGTCTTCATGCATCCTCCGGAGTTCGTGACGGGTGCTGATCCGTTCCTTCGCACGCTACGCAGGACACATCTGCCACAAAACACCTTGCACTAGCAGATTTCCGCGGGCGAGAACTGCGCATTTTGCAATGTTTGCGAAGCCGGACGGCTAGGATTTCGCCCGTGCGCAAGATGTACGCGGGCGCCCGATTGAGGCGACTGCGCGAAGAACGACGGATGACCCAGGCGGCACTGGCGAAGTCCCTCGACCTATCGCCCAGCTACCTCAACCAGCTCGAGCGCGACCAGCGGCCGCTCACCATTCCGGTGTTGCTCAAGCTCAACTCCACCTTCGACCTCGACGTGCAGTTCTTCGCCGCCGACTCGGACGCTCGGCTCGTCTCCGACCTGCACGAGGTGCTGGTGGACGCGGCGGGCGGTGACAGTGCGCCACTGACCGAGGTGGAGGAACTCGCCACCAGGCAGCCGGAGGTCGCTCGAATCCTGGTCGCGATGCATCGGCGGCTGCGCGCGGCCACCGACCAGCTCGATCTGCTCTCGTCCCGGGTGTCCGCGCCGACGGGCGCCCCCGGCGTGCCGATGCCCTACGAGGATGTGCGGGACTTCTTCTACGACCACCACAACCACATTCCGCAATTGGATATGGCCGCCGAACAACTCTTCGACGAGTGCGGCCTGACCATCGGGTCGCTGGATCGTCAGCTGGCCAGGATCGCCGAGGAGCGCGCGGGGGTCACGGTGCTGGTGCGCGGTGACGGTGCGGATCCGTCGATTCCCAAGCGGCATTACGAGGCCGAGAGCCGCACACTGACCCTGGCTCGGCGGCTGCGCCCGGGGCAGCGCGCGTTCCAGATCGCCACCACCCTCGGCTTCCTGCTGTACGGAGCCGATCTGGACGCGGTGCTCGACGAAGCCCCCTCGCTCACCGGGGAATCCCGCGCGCTGGCGCGGATCGGCCTGGCGAACTACTTCGCGGGTGCGCTGGTATTGCCCTACGGGAGGTTCCTGCGCTCGGCCGAGGAACTGCGCTATGACATCGACCTGCTGAGCCTGCGTTTCGAGGTCGGCTTCGAAACGATCTGCCACCGGCTCAGCACCCTGCAACGCCAGGGCCAGCGCGGCGTGCCGTTCTTCCTGGTCCGCACCGATCGCGCGGGCAATATCTCGAAACGCCAGTCCGCCACCGCCTTCCACTTCTCCCGGGTCGGCGGTAGCTGCCCGCTGTGGGTGGTACACGAGGCATTCGCGCATCCGGGCCGCGTCCTCACCCAGGTCTCGGCCATGCCGGATGGACGGCGTTATCTGTGGATCGCCCGCACCGCCATGACCGCACCGCACGGCTTCGGCACGGCGACAAAGAACTTCGCGATCGGTGTGGGCTGCGATATCGAATACGCCGACCGGCTGGTGTATTCCACCGGATTGCAGCTCGACGATCCGGCGGCGGCGGTGCCGATCGGCGCGGGGTGCAAGGTATGCGAACGACCCGCCTGCCCGCAACGCGCGTTCCCGCAGATCGGCAGCCCGCTCGCGGTTTCCGAGCACACCAGCGTCGATCTGCCGTACCCGCGCGCCCTACGGTGAGTGGGCGTCGATGTGGCTGAGCTTATCCGGATTGCGGACCGCGTAGATGCCACGAACCTTCGCGGTCTCCGGATCGATATCCAGGACGACGACCGCGTAGGGCGCGCCGCCGGACAGCACCACCGCGGACGGATCGCCGTTGACCCAGCGGTACTGGATGCCCAAATCCGGTACCCCGTCGACGACCATCGGGCTGGTGAGCAGGCGAACGATCTTGCCGGGCCCGTGGATCGGGCGCAGCGCGGCCCGTGACTTGCCGCCGCCGTCGGACCAGAAGGTGACATCCGGCGCGAGCAACTCCAACAGGGCCGTCACGTCACCGCCGATCTGAGCCGCCAGGAACTTCTCGGTCACCGCCCGCTGAACCTCCGGGTCGGCCTGATAGCGCGGGCGTCGCGCATGAACGTGTTCGCGGGCGCGGTGCGCGAGCTGACGGATCGCGCTGATCTGGCGGCCGAGAATCTCGGCGATATCGGCATGCGGGTAGCCGAAAACCTCGTGCAGGACGAAGACCGCGCGCTCCAGCGGGGTCAGCGTTTCCAGCACGACCAGCATCGCCATGGACACCGACTCGGCGCGCAGTGCGGTATCGGCGGCGTCCGCATTGTCCTGCCGCACCGGAGCGTCGGCGACCAGCGGTTCGGGCAGCCACGGTCCGACATAGGTTTCGCGGCGGCGATTGATCGCGGCACGCCGGGCCAGCGCGTTGTTGACCGCGATCCGTACCAGATACGCGCGGGGATTGATGATCTCGTCCAGGTCCGCGCGGTTGCGCGGCACCCACGCCAGCCAGGTGTCCTGCAATACGTCCTCGGTGTCGGCCACGGTGCCGAGCATGTTGTACACGATCGAGAAGAGCAGTTCCCGATGGTCGGCGAAGATCCTGGTCGCGCGATCCTCCACCTTGTCGATCATCGTGACTCCTCTGTTCCGTGCGCGTGGGCCGCGCCCCTGGTCTCGCTCACCAAGAGTGAATCAGCCGCTCAAAGGTGACATCCGAGGCCCGGATTGTGATCTGAATCTCGGATCGCCCGCCCGATGTCACGGCGCGCGGCAATACGGGCTCTGGGTTGGCGAACGGACGACACACCGTCGGACCCGAGAGAAAGACACCACCGTGCATCCACCCATCGAAGCACCCTCGTATCTGGCAACCCGCCGTGGCAAGCTCACGCTGGCACTGCTGTGCACGGTCGCCTTCCTCGATTTCGTCGACGGCTCGATCGTCAATGTGGCCCTGCCGACCATCCAGCGCGAGCTCGACCTGTCGGTGTCGACCCTGCAATGGGTCACCAGCGGCTACCTGCTCACCTACGGCGGGCTGATGCTGCTCGGCGGCCGGCTGGCCGATCTGTTCGGGCGACGCCGGATCCTGATCGCGGGCACGGTGATCGTCGGTGTCGCCGCGGCCATCGGCGGCCTGGCCGATACCAGCGCGGTATTGATCGGAGCTCGGCTCGCACAGGGAGTGGGGGCGGCGCTGATGCTGCCCGCGGCACTCTCGATCCTGACCACCACCTTCCGCGAAGGCTCCGATCGCACCACCGCGCTCAGCGTCTGGGGCGGCACCGCCGGATTGGCCTCGGCCGCCGGAGTCTTCCTCGGCGGTCTACTCAGCGAAGGTCCCGGCTGGCGCTGGGTCTTCTACGTGAATACGCCGGTCTGCCTGCTGGTGCTGGCCGCGGTCCCGGCACTGGTGCCCAACGATCGCCGCAACGAGATCCGCGGCGGATTCGATCTGCCCGGCACCGCACTGGCCACCGGCGGACTGATGCTGCTGGTGTACGGCCTGGTCGAGGCGCCCGAACACGGCTGGGGCTCGGTACGGACGATCGGGATGCTCGGTGTGGCCGTGGCACTGCTGATCGCGTTCGTGGTCAATGAGCGGCGCACCGCCGATCCCTTGGTGCCGCTGTCGATCTTCCGTATCCGAGGGCTTGCCGCGGCGAACCTGACACACTTCACCATCGCCGCGGGCCTGCTCGCGATGTTCTTCTTCGTGACCCTCTATATGCAGTCCGTACTCGGTTACGGCGAGTTGAAGGCGGGTAACGCCTACCTTCCGGTCAGCCTCACCATCGGCCTGGCCGCCGGGCTGGCGGCGAAGTTCTTCGTCCGCACCGGAACCCGCCCCTTCATCGTCGGCGGGTCGCTGGTCACCGGGATCGGCCTGTTCTGGCTGTCGCGGATCCCGGCCGACGGCTCCTACCTGATCCATGTGCTGCCCGGAATGCTCGTGCTGTCGGTCGGCGCGGGCGCGGTCTTCGTCGCGAACACCACCGCGGCCAACGCCGGGGTGCCCGCCGAACAGGCCGGTCTGGCCGCGGCACTGCTCAATACCGCGCAGCAGATCGGTGGCGCACTGGGCATCGCGGTACTCACCGCGATCGCCACCTCGCGCACCACCGGCCAGTTGGAGGATGGACGCCCGCCGCTGGAAGCGATGACCAACGGCTTCCAGTGGGCACTGCTGATCGGCGGCTTCATCACCGTCGCCGCCGCGGTCATCGGGCTGTGGACCGCCGATTCCCGCAGCGCCCAGCAGACAGCGGATTCCGGCGAACCGGCGCCCACCATTGCCGCGTAATACCGATCCGCCGCGAGGCCGGTGCGCGCCCGGCCTCGCATCGGCTCAGGATTTGGCCAGGTACTCCAGGCGCTCGCCGTCGACGGCGGCATGCATCATGCTCGCCAGACCCGGATGCTTCACCAGACCCGGGTCGGCGTCGACCAGCTCGCGGGCGAGATCCTGTGCCGCGGTGATGACTTCGAGGTCGTCCAGGAGCGAGAGCAGGCGCAGCGAACTGGCGGTGCCGGATTGGGCCGCACCGAGTACGTCACCCTCGCGGCGCTGGCGCAGGTCCAGAACGGCGAGTTCGAAGCCGTCGGTGGTGGCGGCGACCGCCTCCAGGCGGGTCATGGCCGAACCCGCGGGGGCGGCGTCGGTGATCAGCAGGCACAGACCCGCGTGCTTGCCGCGGCCGATCCGGCCGCGCAACTGATGTAGCTGGCTGACGCCGAAGCGGTCGGCGTCCACGATCACCATCACCGTCGCATTCGGCACGTCCACGCCGACCTCGACGACCGTGGTGCAGACCAGCACGTCGATAGCGCCGTCGTTGAAAGCGCGCATCACCTGGTCTTTTTCATCGGAGGGCAGCCTACCGTGCAACAGGCCGACGCGAACGCTCGCCAGCGGGCCGGTACGTAGCGTGTCGAAGACCTCGAGCGCGGCCTGGGTGGTCGGGCCCTCCTTCTCCTCCGGCGCCTTCGACTTGCCCTTGCCCTTACCCTTGCCGGAGCCGTTCTCCTCGTCGTCACCGATGCGCGAGCAGACCACATACGCCTGCCGCCCGGCCCCGACCTCCTCCAGTATCCGCTCCCACGCCCGGTCGACCCAGTTCGGATGCTGTTTGCGCGGCACCACTTTGGACGTGATCGGCGAACGACCCTTGGGTAGCTGGGTGAGCGTGGAGGTCTCCAGATCACCGAGGGTGGTCATCGCGATGGTGCGCGGAATCGGGGTCGCCGTCATGACCAGCAGATGCGGGCTGGTACCGGATTTCGCCTTGGCGCGCAACGCGTCCCGCTGTTCCACACCGAAGCGGTGCTGTTCGTCGACGACCACCATGCCGAGGTCGAAGAACTCCACCGCGTCCTGGATGAGGGCGTGCGTGCCGATCACGATGCCCGCCTCGCCGGTCACCGCGTCCAGCAGCGCGGCCTTCTTGGCCGCGGCCGACATGGACCCGGTAACCAGCACCACCTTCGTCGCCTGATCGGCCGCGCCGAGCTCACCGGCCGTCCCGAGCTCTCCGAGCATGCCGCGCAGCGACCGATAGTGCTGGGCGGCAAGGACTTCCGTCGGCGCCAGCAGTGCGCACTGCTGACCGGCATCCACCACCTGCAACATGGCGTGGAGCGCCACGATGGTCTTGCCCGAGCCCACCTCGCCCTGCAACAGCCGGTGCATCGGCTGCGGCTGGGACAAATCGGCCGCGATCTCCGCGATCACCTGCTGCTGACCCGCGGTGAGCTCGAACGGCAGTTTCTTGTCGAAGGCGGCGGCGATGCCGTCCGAGCGCGGCGGGCACGGCCGCGCGGTCCGGCCCGCGACCTCGTGGCGGCGCTCGGCCAGCACCAGTTGCAGTGCCAGCGCCTCGTCGAAACGCAGCCGCTCCCTGGCCTGGTCGATATCGGATTTGCGCTCGGGCAGATGGATCAGCCGCAGCGCGTCGGAAACCTTCAGCAATGCGCGGTCGTCCCGAATCGCCTCCGGCAGTGGATCATCGATGGGATCGAGTTGTTCCAGCACCTGCCGCACACAAGCCAGCAGATCCCAGCTCTGCACCTTCGCGGTCGCCGGATAGACCGGGATGAACTCGCGCTCCATGAACGAGACATCCACGCCCCCGGCGCCTTTCGCGCTCTCCGCGAGACCGCGCAGATCACCGCCGCCGCGCACCCGGGTGAAAGTGCCGACCGAATCGTCCTCGGTCTCGGGCAGAATCAGATAACCGGGATGACTCAGATTCCAGGTGCCGGGCCGCCAATAGCTGACCGTGCCCGACATCATCGCCCGAAGTCCCTCTTTGACAACATATTTCACCTTGTCGCCATTGAAGAACGTGACATCGACGGGACGGCCAGAACCGGTGTCGAGCAGTACCTTCAGCAACGAACCGCGGCGGTTGCGCATCGGCTTGAGCTCGGTCTTGGTGATCCGGCCGATGACGGTGATATGCGAACCGTCCTCCGGCGCCTCCTCCGTCAGCGGCTGCCCCTGGGTGGCATAGCGCAGCGGGTAGTGCCGCAGCAGATCCTCGACCGTACTCATATCGAACGCCTCGGCCAGCGAGTCGGCCGCCTTCGCGCCGAGGATGTGGTCCAGCCGGTCACCGAGTGTCGCCATGCCTCATTCCTTTGTCCGCACGCCGGTTCATTCCACCCCGATCTGCACCAGATCCCCGTGCTGCCCACCGGAATACACGGTGACCTCGACGCCGTGGAAGCCCCGCGCGATATGCGCGGCCAACTCCGCGGCGAGCTCATCCGGTGCGTCCGCGCCCATCAGCAGGGTGACCAATTCGCCGCCGAAACCGAGCATCCGATCCAGCAGGGTGCGACCCGCCGCCCGGACCTCGCAATCAATGACCACCACATCCTGGCCGACCAGACCGAGACCGTCACCGCGTTCGCAGGTGCCGACCATGGTGAGCGCGCGCTGGGTGGCCGCACGCAAGGAACCCCACCGGGTCGCGGCGGCGGCCTCGGACATGGCGAAGGCGTCGTCCACCGCGATCCGCCCGCGATCGTGCACCGCCAACGCGGCCAGACCCTGGACCATCGAACCGCTCGGCAGCAACAGCACGTCACGATGCGCGTCGCGAGCGGCGACACCGACCGCGACCAGCTCGTGCGCGGGCAGCGCACCATTCGGCAGCACCAGCACCTCGCGGTTCGGCAATCGCCGGATGGCGGCGAGCAGCGCGGCGGAGGTGAGCCCTTCGCCGCCACCGAGTACGACCGCGCCTGCGGCCTCGAAGAGTTCGGCGGCGCCCTCGCCCGCCGCCACGGCCAGGACCACGCGGTCCGCGGGGCCGCCGTCCCACCGCGGCTCGCGGTGCGCGAGCGGGGCGGTGACCACGAAGCTCTCGATACGAATCGAAGCGAGTGTCCCGGCGGCCAGGCCCGCTTCGACCGCGGCACCGGCGTCGGCACAGTGCACATGGGCCGACCAGATGCCCGCGCCGTCGCCGACGACCACCACCGAATCGCCCAATTCGGCGAGGCGATATCGCAACCGCGCGATTCGCTCATCATCGGTATCGGCCAGCAGATACATCACCTCGAAGTGCGCATCCGAGACATCGGGGCGGCCATCCTCGGCGGCCGCCACGGCCTCCCCCGCCCCGGCGTCGAGATCCCCAGGGACGTAGTCCGGCCTGGACGGAGCCTCCCCGCGAGTCATCGAGACCAAACTGTCCAGCAGCACCACCAGTCCGCGCGCGCCCGCGTCGACCACCCCGGCCTCGCGCAGCACCCCGAGCTGGGACGGGGTATCGCCCAACGCCTTCGCGGCGCCGTCGGCCGCCGCCAGTGCCACCTCGGCCAGCGAATCATCCGGGCACGACGCCGCGCTGTTCGCGGCACACTCCAGAACCGTGAGAATGGTGCCCTCGACCGGCACACTCAGGGAATCGCGCACCAGCACCGAGGCTCCGGCCAGCGCGGCGCGCAGGGTAATGGCGGTGAGCGGGCCTTCGCGCACGGCCTCGGCGACGCCACGCAGCACCTGCGACAGGATGATCCCGGAATTGCCGCGGGCGCCGACGGTCGCCCCGCGCGCCATCGCGGCGGCCACCGCGTGCGCGGACGGAACAACGCCGGCCGACTCGGCTCCACCGGCCGCGGCACGCACCATCACGTCCGCGGCCCGCACCGCCGCACGCATGGTTGCCAGCATGTTGGTGCCGGTATCGGAATCGGCGATGGGGAAGACATTGAGCGCGTTGATCTCCTCGCGCCGGTATTCCAGACCCTCCAGACAGGTCCGCCCCCAGCGCAGCAGCGCCGCGCCATCGATCGATTCCCGCACTCCGGGCACCGTCACCTCACTCCCTGTCGCCACCTGCACATCACCCACCGTCCGCCAGGTTAGCGGGACATCCCGACACGCGACCCGCTATACCGACCGAGTAGGCTCACCGATGTGCCGGATCGTCTCGGCCCGGTCTTCCGGATCACCGGTTTGGCGGATCGGGTTGCGGTTAGCTACCCTTGCAGGGTTGCCTCGCGCGGCCTCGCCGGTTTGCGCTGGCCGACGTCAGTCGGTTGGGCACATCACGACATTGTTTCCGGACGTGCTGCCGCGTGCAGCGGTCCCCACTTGACATGAAGGAGTTCGCGACTATGGCTGCCGTCTGCGACGTCTGCGCCAAGGGCCCCGGCTTCGGGAAGTCGGTCTCGCACTCGCACCGGCGCACCAACCGTCGTTGGAACCCGAACATCCAGACCGTTCGTGCGCAGGTCGCCCCGGGCAACACCCGTCGGATGAACGTGTGCACCTCCTGCCTGAAGGCCGGTAAGGTCGCCCGCGGCTGAGCTGGCCCCGGCCGATCGGTAATACAGATCTACGCCCCGGCACCCTGATGGGTGATCCGGGGCGTTGTCTTGTGCGGGCCCGGGTACGGGCGAGACGAGTTGGCGCCCTTCGACCACCAGGTGAGCAGAGATGATCGCGCAGCAGCGCTGGCGGATCGAGCGGCTTGCCGCCGAGTACACCCGCGGCCTGGCCGAATGCCATATCGCTTGCTGGCGGGAGGCGTACCGGGGGCTGGTCCCCGACCATGTCTTGGACGCCTTCGATATCGAGCGACGCGCCGACCAGTGGGAGCGCAACCGGGTCCGGTATCCGGACAGCACCCATGTGGCCATTGCCGACGGGACGGTGATCGGGTTCGCCAGCGCGGGTGCGCCCCACGACGAATCACCCGTCGCGGCCGTCGAACTGAACGCGTTGTACGTACGCTCCCCCTGGTACGGGAGCGGGGTCGCGGATGATCTCATCCGGGCCGCGCTGTCCTCGGAAGAGTCGGTGTCGCTGTGGGTCTTCGACGAGAACCCACGCGCCAAGGCCTTCTACCGCAAACATGGTTTCGAACTCGACGGCGCCCGCAAGATCGAGGAGTTCACCCCGGCGCTGATGGTGCGCATGGTACGGGCGGCAGCTGTCCCCCTACCCTGACGCTCACCGTCTCGGCTCCGATGGAAGCGGATTGGTCCGCGCCCGAGCAAACGATAGGGTGCGAAACTATGACCTCCACCGAGCAGACCGATTACGTCACCACCGTCGACGGCGTTCTCCAGATCACCATCGCCACCGCCGCGAACGGCACCTCGATGGACTTCGCCGGCATCAATGCCGGGGCCGCGGCGCTGCGAACACTCGGATCCGAGGTCGGCGCGGTCCTGCTGACCGGCTCGGGCGCGAACTTCTGCGCGGGTGGCAATGTCCGCGGATTCGCCGCCGCGGCGGACCGCTCGGCGCATATCCACGGGCTGGCCACGGATCTGCACGACTTCGTGCGCGCACTCGACGCCGCCACCGTTCCGGTGGTCGTCGGGGTCCAGGGCTGGGCGGCGGGCGCGGGCATGAGCCTGGTCTGCGCGGCCGACATCGCCCTCGGTGGACCGTCGACCAAGCTGCGCCCGGCCTATCCCGGGATCGGGTTGAGCCCCGACGGCGGCATGTCCTGGACGCTGCCGCGCATCGTCGGCACCGGGCGCGCCCGCGAAATCCTGCTCACCGACGCGGTTCTCGACGCCGAGCAGGCGGTGCGTCTCGGCATCCTCAGCCGACTGGTCGCCGACGAGGAGGTGCGCGATGCGGCACTCGAGCTGGCCCGAGACCTCGCCACCGGACCGCGATCCACCTACGCTGCCATCAAAACCCTTCTGGCGCAGTCGTCTTCGGCCACACTGAGCGAACAACTCGACAGCGAACGGGATTCCATCGCGGCCGCCGCCGAGAGCCCGGCCGGGCGCGAGGGTGTCGACGCCTTCGCGCAGAAGCGTAAGCCGGACTACCGGAACCTCGGCTGAGTGCCGCCGACGCGGATCGCCGCTAGTCTCGCGCCTCGAGTACGAACTGGGCGACCGCGTCGGTGAAGGCATCGTTATCGTCGCCCGCCGCGGTGTGCGCGGCGCCGCCGATCTCCACGAGCTGCACGTGCGGAACCAATCGCTGGAATGCGGCCGCGCCTTCCGCGCTCACCACATCGGACTGCACGCCGCGCACCAGCAGCACCGGGATCGTCAGGGTAGCGGCGGCCGCCTCCATCACCTCGGTCATCCGGGCCGGATCGTCGAGCCGGTCGGAGAGCATATCCGGATCCCAGTGCCAGTACCAGCGGCCGTCGCGCTGACGCAGATTGCGCAGCAGCCCGTCGGTGGACTTGGGTCGCGGCCGGTGCGGTAGATAGTCGGCCACGGCGTCGGCGGCCTGCTCCACGCTGTCGAAGCCGTCGCGGTGCTTGGTGAGGAAGTCGATGACTCGCGTAATGCCCTCGGTCTCGGGGCGGGTGACGATATCGACGAGCACCAGGGCGCTGATCGCGGCTCCTTCCGGAACCGCCGTGGCGAGCAGGCCGGTGATACCGCCCATACTCGCGCCGACCGTCACGGCGCCGTTCTCCGGTGTGGCGCCGAGCTGTGCCAGCACGGCTACCAGATCCGCGACCATGGTTTCGCGGCGATAGTCGCGGTCCTCGGCCCACGCGCTGTCGCCATGCCCACGGGCATCGAGGGTGACCACCCGCATACCCGAGGCGGCCAGCTTCGCGCCGGTCTGCTTCCAGGAGTGCCGGGTCTGACCGCCACCGTGCAGAAAGACCACGAGCGGGCCGTCGACCGGGCCGAATTGGTCGGCGGCCAGCTCGATCCCGCCCGAACCTCGCAGCCGCAGCCGGACCGGTTCGAGCAGATTGTTCGCATTACTCACGATCCGAGGATCGCACAGTAACAAGTTCGGCCCTGCGCGAGCCCTCGCTGATCAGGATTTCAGCAGTTCAGCTTGGTGCCGCTGAAGGTGTTCTGGAACAGGCACGCGACCTTGGCATTGACCGAAGAGGAGATGGTGGAGGAGCCGGTGGAGGTGAATTCCTCGCCGACCGGGGTCGCGCTGGTGTCCGCGGCGGGTTCCAACGCCAGCGGCGCCGCACCGGCGCTCGCCGCGCCTCCGGCCAACGCGGCACAGAAGGCCAGGGTGGCGGTGGTGCCGCGCAGCGCGCCGCGAACAGTCTTGTTATGCATGGAAGTGCTCCTCACTTGTTTCCGGTCTAGCGGTCGTGCATGCCCGGCGGGCGCCGGACGGTCGGTGGTCAGGGCAGGCGCCAATCGACGGGCTCGGCGCCCAGTTCGTCCAGCAGTTCGTTCACACGGGAGAATGGCCGGGAACCGAAGAATCCGCGCGAGGCCGACAGCGGCGAGGGATGCGCGGATTCGATGTAGGGGACCTCGGCGGCCGCCAGCGTCGGCTTCAACGTGGACGCGTCCTTGCCCCACAGGATCGCGACCAGTGGCTCGTCCCGGGCCACCAGCGCGCGGATCGCCTGTTCGGTGACCGCTTCCCAGCCCTTGCCGCGGTGTGAGGCGGGCTGGCCGGGCTGCACCGTCAGAACTCGGTTCAGCAGCAGCACACCCTGATCCGACCACGGGCTCAGATCACCGCAGGACGGGGTGGGGTGCCCGAGGTCTTTGGCCAGCTCGGCGAAGATATTGACGAGACTGCGCGGCACCGGCGAAACATCCGGCGCGACAGAGAAACTCAACCCCATCGCATGACCGGGGGTCGGATACGGATCCTGGCCGACGATCAATACGCGCACCGCGTCGAACGGCCGCTGGAAGGCGCGTAGCACATTCTCCCCCGCGGGCAGATAGCCTCGGCCCGCGGCATTCTCGGCCCGCAGGAATTCGCCCATGGCTGTGATCTGATCGGAGACCGGTTCCAGTGCCTGCGCCCAGCCCGGATCCATGATTTCCGACAGTGGTTTCGCGCTCATGACCGCACAACCTATCGTGGCTCGGCGTTCGCCGCCGAGTCCGCCCCGCCGAACGATTCCCAGCCCCCATTGCCCGGCCGCACCGCACCGTCGACGGTGACACCGTGACCTGCGAACACTCGCCCGATCCGCCGCCAGCCCGCGGGCAACTCCGCCGCGTCCGGCCAGGCGGCGACGAAGGCGTGTTCCTCGCCGCCGGCCAGAATCCATTGCGCCGCATCGGCATCCAACTGCTCGGCGATCGCCTCCAGAACCGGATCGCGCAGCGCGGAGAAATCGAGGTCGATGGCGACTCCCGACGCCGCCGCGATATGTCCCAAATCCGCCAGCAGACCGTCGGATACATCGGTCAGAGCGTTCGGCGCCGGGCGACCGGATCCCGTGGCGGCACACGCCGACTCGACATCGGACGGACCGGCGGCACCGCGTGACCCGGGCGCGGTTGCGCCGTCCTCCGCCGTGGATGCTTCGGCGCCGCCGTGCAGCGCGTCGAGGACGGCGTCATAGGGCGGCTGCGGAACCCGATGCGCGGCAACCACATCGGCGAATGCTTCGGTATCGGCCCCGGCACTCAGCACCGCCAGCCCGGCCGCCGACCAGCCGAGCCTGCCCACCACCGCGACCGTGTCGCCGACACGCGCACCGGATCTGGTGATCGGCGCCCGGCCCCGCAGGTCACCGAAGGCCGTCACCGACAGGACGAGTTCGGGACTGCGCACCAGATCGCCGCCGGCGATGGAGGCGCCCGCGCGACCCGCCTCGACCCACATACCGTCGGCCAGACTGTCGATCATTTCGAGCGGGGTGTCGGCCGGGCAGCCGAGCGCGACCACGAACGCGGTCGGGACCGCACCCATCGCGACCACATCGGCGGCGTTCTGGGCAATGGCCTTGCGGCCGATATCGTGCGGACTCGACCAATCGAGCCGGAAGTGCCGCCCCTGCACCAGCATGTCGGTGGTCACCACGAACCGGCCGTCCGGCGCGGCCACCAGCGCGGCGTCGTCACCGGGACCGAGCAGCACACCCCGCGCCTGCACCCGGCCCGCGTTGATGCGCTCGATCACCGCGAACTCCCCCAGCTCGCCTACCGTCCGCGGCCCCGTGCTCTCGCTGATGACCGATCCTTCCCGACGTGGTTGGCCGCCCCGTTCGACGAATAAGACGTTCGGCGAACAAGACACTGCGCTGGCTGAAATCGGGTCGACGGTACCCTGTCCAGGGCAATCGAGACTACCGAGCCGCTGCGCGGTACCCGTCGCGCCAGCGCCGGATATCGGCTCGGCGAGAGCGAAGAGGAAGGTCGATACATGGCGGCGGAATCGTCGGACAGCGATTCGTCGAAGGCAGCGGCGGACAACCCCGCCGAGGCCGATACCGCGGGCTACCCGCCCGCACTGATCGCCACCGCCGTCGCGCTGCCCGTCGTGCTCATCGTCGCCATCCTGGTCGCCGCGGTATTGGCCCGGCGCGCGCCGGTCGAACGCGAGCCCCTGGTGCTCGGCCCCGTGCCCGCGCCCGCCGCGGACGGCCCCGCCTGCACCACGCTGCTCCCCGCCCTCCCGGCCGACCTCGGCGACTACACCAAGTCCCAACTGGTCGAGCCCGCCCCGCCCGCCACCCGCGCCTGGCAGCGCAAGGACGGCGGTGATGCGGTCGTGCTGCGCTGCGGACTGGATCGCCCACTGGAGTTCAACCGCGCCTCGCCCCTGCAGATCGTCAACAATGTGCAGTGGTTCGAGGCCCGTGATCCGGCCGCCAAGGCGAGCACCTGGTTCGCCGTCGACCGCGAGACCTATATCGCGCTGACCGTCCCCGATGGTTCCGGCCCGACACCTCTGCAGGAGGTCTCGGACACCATCACCGCGAATCTCCCGGAGCGACCGCTGGATCCGGGACCGCTACCGAACTGATCTGCCGAGCCGCCGGTGGTAACGCGTCACGCCTGACGTTGCGCCAGCGTCGCCGTGCCGGAGCGTAGGTCTACCTCGACGCCACCGGGCGCACCGTCCCCGGGGTTTTCCCGGTACATGAGGGTGGACTGCTGCTGGGCGAATTCGTGATGGCGACCGGCGGCGAACACCGCGTCGAACTGTTCGAGGCCGACCGCCGAAACCGGCCGTCCGTCGCCACGCATCCACGGCACCAGCGTTTTGCCGGCCACCTGGCGCCACAGCATCTCGGCGAAGGCGAAGGCGATCAGCAGGAGCGCCAGTCCGGGAATTGTTGTCGCTACAAGCATGTTCCGAGGCTACCCAAGGCGGCGGCGGGCCAGCCGGTTTGCACCTAACGCAGGCCGGTCCCCCGGGCCAGCGCCGTCTCGATCAGCGTCGAGACCAGCTTCCCGTACTCCAGTCCGCTGGCCTCCCACATGCGGGGGTACAGCGAGATGGCGGTGAAGCCGGGCATGGTGTTGATCTCGTTGAGTACCGGGCCGTCGGCGGTCACGAAGAAATCGACGCGGGCCAAACCTTGGCAGTCCAGGGCACGGAAGGCGCGGACCGCGAGTTCGCGAATCTGCTCGGTGATGTCGTCGTCGAGCTTGGCGGGGACGTCGAATTCACAGACGTCGTCGACGTATTTGGTGTCGTAGTCGTAGAACCCGGCGGCTTCGGCGTCCGGCATCCGGATCTCGGCCACCACGCTGGCCTCGACCCGCCCATCCGGGAATTCCAGTACGGCGCATTCGACTTCGCGTCCGACGATGCCGGCTTCGATAATGACCTTCGGATCGTGTTCGCGCGCCGCCGCGATCGCCGCGTCCAGCTCCGCCCAGTCGCTCACCTTGGTGATGCCGATCGAGGAACCGGCTCGTGCGGGCTTGACGAATACCGGCAGTCCCAGTCGTGCCCGCTCTGCCTCGGTCAATGTCGCGGTGCCGGAGCGCAGCACCACCTGGGTGCCGATCGGGAGGCCCTCGGCGGCGAACAGCTTCTTGGTGAACTCCTTGTCCATACCCGCCGCACTGGCCAGCACGCCCGGCCCCACATAGGGGATGCCCGCGAGTTCGAGCATGCCCTGCACGGTGCCGTCCTCACCGAACGGGCCGTGCAGGATCGGGAACACGACGTCGACCGAGCCGAGCGCGGCGCTCGGATCGTCGAGCGCGACCAGCCTGCCCGCCCGGTTGGGGTCGGCGGCCAGGGTCAGCGCGGTACCGGTGGCGTCCACCGACGGCAGTTCGGTGTCGCGCAGCCCCAGTGCGGCCAGGTCGGCGCTGCCGAGCACCCAGCTGCCCTCGGTGGTGATGCCGATCGGGACGGCCTCGTACTTTTCCGGGTCAAGGTTGCGCAGCACACTGCCGGCAGACACACACGACACGGCGTGCTCATCGCTCCGCCCGCCGAACACTACGGCCACCCTGATCCGGTTCGTCATGTTCGGAACCGTACCCGTTATGCGATGCGCTACCCCTCCCCGCCTACTCCGGCTTGATGCGCCTGCCCAGCAGATTGCCTACCGCCTCGGCCACCGACACACCCTCGTGACACACCTGGTGCACCGCATTCGTCAACGGCATCTCCACATCGTGCGCGGCCGCCAGCGCCTGCACCGATGTGCACGACTTCACACCCTCCGCGACCTGGCCATGAGTCGCGTCCTGTGCGGCCTCCATGGACCCGCCCGCCCCGAGCACATGCCCGAAGGAGCGATTGCGCGACAGCGGCGAGGTACAGGTGGCGACCAGATCGCCGACCCCGGCCAGTCCGGCCAGCGTCACCGGCTCGGCGCCCAGTGCCACCCCGAGCCGGATGATCTCGGCCAGGCCGCGGGTGATCAGGCTGGCGATCGAGTTGTCGCCCAACCCCATTCCGGCGGCGATCCCGCACGCCAGCGCGATGACGTTCTTACAGGCGCCACCGATCTCGCAGCCGATGACGTCGGTATTGGTGTAGGGCCGGAAGTAGCCGTTCGCACTGGCCTGTTGCAACACCACCGCGCGGGCGGCGTCCGTGCAGGCGATCACGGTGGCCGCGGGCTGCTCGGCGGCGATCTCCTTGGCCAGGTTCGGGCCGGACAAGACCGCGATGCGGTCCCGGTCGGCGCCGGTGACCTCGCCGATCACCTGGCTCATCCGCAGCAGCGTGCCGGTTTCGATGCCCTTGGCCAGACTCAGCAGTGTGGCGTCGTGGTGGGTCAGCGCATCATCGATCGCGCCCTTCCACTTCTCCAGATTCGCCCGCAGGGATTGGGACGGCACCGCGAGCACCACGATCTCGGCGCCGCGCAACGCCTGAACGTGATCATCGGTGGCCGCGACCGCGGGCAACTGCACGCCCGGCAGGTAGAAGGGATTGCGGTGTTCGGTGGCGAGCGCCTTGGCGACCTCGGGCCGGCGCGCCCAGATCGTGACGTCGGTGCCCGAGTCGGCCAACACCTTCGCGAACGCCGTGCCCCATGACCCCGCACCAAGTACCGCCGCCCTCGTCATCTGCCCAATATGCCATCCGTCGCCTGCCCGGTTCCGCGATACCCCCGAAAGACTCGCATCGCGATGCATTCATCGCGCCGTGGAAGGATTGGGCGCATGCGCCCGCACGCCGTGCATGCCGTGATCGCGGTCAAGAGCCTCGATCAGGCCAAGAGCCGACTGGCCGATCGGCTGCGCCCGGAACACCGGGCGCGACTGGTGCTGGCCATGCTCGCCGATACCGTGACCGCCGCACTGGCGGTCCCGCGGGTTCGGTCGGTCACCGTGGTCACCCCGGATCCCGCGGTGTCCGCACTGGTCCGCGCGCTGGGCGCCGAGGTGCACCCCGAGCCGCGGATCTCCGACCTGAACGCCGCGCTCGGCGATGCCGCCGCCGCGCTGCGCGACCGGCACGGGCCGATCGAATTGCTGGCCCTTCAGGCCGATCTGCCCGCGCTGCGCCCGGAGGAATTGGCCGATATGCTGGCGGCCGCACCTGTCGGCCGGCGCTCGATCGTGGTCGATCACGCGGGCACCGGTACCGCGGCGCTGTATATCGGCGGCGGCGCCATCGCACTGGATCCGCGCTTCGGCCCCGATTCGGCCCGCGCGCATATCGCCGCGGGTGCAATAGATCTGATCGGGGATTGGCCGGGATTGCGGCTCGACGTCGACACCGCGGCGGATCTCGACCGGGCCGTGGAACTCGGTGCGGGCGATTCCACCCGCGCTCTCCTGCGTGACATCGGGTGGTCCGGCCGCGTTCACGAGGCCGTTCGACGCGTGTGCTAGCCGATCGCCACACGATGGTTATGTGGCAGGCAATCCCGTCGTCGACGTGCATTTCGACCGGCAAGTGGGGGATGATCAATATCGTGAACGAGCGTCAGCGAGTGAAGCAACAGCACAGCGCGTCATCGCGCACTACGAGGCTGAGCGCCAGCGAGGCACGGTCGTGAGCGGTACGGAAACTGTCAAGCAGCAGCAACTGCTTCCCATGCCGCCGCCCGCCGTGACGCCGTCGTCCGCCGATTCTGCGCAACGATTGCCACGTGATCGCTATCTGAATCGCGAGCTGAGCTGGCTCGACTTCAACACCCGAGTATTGGCCCTCGCCGAGGACGCGTCGCTGCCCCTGTTGGAGCGCGCGAAGTTCCTCGCGATCTTCGCCTCCAATCTCGACGAGTTCTACATGGTGCGGGTAGCGGGCCTGAAACGGCGCGCCGAAACCGGGCTTTCGGTCCGCTCGGCAGACGGTCGCTCGCCCACCGAGCAATTGGAGCTGATCGCGGCCCGTGCCCAGGAGATCGCCGACCGGCACGCCAAGGCCTTCCTGGATTCGGTCTTGCCCGCGCTCACCGCGGAGGGCATCGCGATCATCGACTGGTCCGATCTGGACGACGATGAGCGCCAGCGTCTCTCGGGGCATTTCCAGGATCAGGTTTTCCCGGTCCTGACGCCACTCGCGGTGGATCCGGCACATCCGTTCCCGTACATCAGCGGCCTGAGCCTCAACCTCGCGGTGACGGTGAAGGATGCCGCGACCGGCGGCGAGCATTTCGCGCGCGTGAAGGTGCCCGACAATGTGGATCGGTTCGTGCGCGTGCGGCGCTCGGATTCCGGCTCCCCCATCGCCGCGTTCCTGCCGATGGAGGCGCTCATCGCGGCGCACCTGCATATGCTGTTCCCCGGTATGGAGGTGGTCGAGCACCATTCCTTCCGGATCACCCGCAACGCCGATTTCGAGGTCGACGAGGACCGCGACGAGGATCTGTTGCAGGCGCTGGAACGCGAACTCGCCCGCCGTCGCTTCGGTTCCCCGGTGCGCCTCGAGGTCTCCGACGATATGACCGAGCACATGCTCGATCTACTGCTGCGCGAACTCGACGTCGACCCCGGTGATGTGATCCAGGTGCCCGGTCTGCTCGACCTGTCCTGCCTGTGGCAGGTGTACGGCGTCGACCGGCCGGGACTCAAGGACGCACCCTACGTTCCGGCCACCCCGCCCGCCTTCGGCGAACGCGAAACCCCGCGCAACGTCTTCCAGGCGCTGCGCGAGGGCGATGTGCTGGTGCACCACCCGTACGACTCGTTCTCCACCAGCGTGCAACGCTTCATCGAACAAGCCGCCGCCGATCCGCAGGTGCTGGCGATCAAACAGACCCTGTACCGCACCTCTGGCGACTCCCCGATCGTCAATGCGCTCATCGACGCCGCCGAGGCGGGCAAGCAGGTGGTGGCGCTGGTCGAGATCAAGGCCCGCTTCGACGAGCAGGCCAACATCAAATGGGCCCGCGCACTGGAGCAGGCGGGCGTGCACGTGGTCTACGGCCTCATCGGTCTCAAGACGCATTGCAAGACCTGCCTCGTGGTGCGCCGCGAGGGCTCGACCATCCGCCGCTACTGCCATATCGGCACCGGCAACTACAACCCGAAGACCGCGCGCCTGTACGAGGACGTCGGATTGCTCACCGCCGCACCGGAAATCGGGGCCGATCTGACGGACCTGTTCAATTCGCTGACCGGTTACTCGCGAAAAGCCAACTACCGCAACCTTCTTGTCGCACCGCAGGGTGTGCGGGCCGGCATCATCGAACGGATCCAGCGCGAGATCGAGTTGGCCGGCGAGGGCAAGCCCGCGCGAATCCGGTTGAAGGCCAACGCGATCGTGGACGAACAGGTGATCGACGCGCTGTACCGGGCCTCACAGGCCGGGGTACCGGTGCAGATCGTGGTGCGCAGCATCTGCGGTCTGCGCCCCGGTGTTCCCGGTATGAGTGACAACATCGAGGTGCGCTCGATTCTCGGCCGCTTCCTGGAACATTCGCGGATCATGCACTTCCAGGCTCAGAACGAGTACTGGATCGGCAGCGCCGACATGATGCACCGCAACCTGGACCGGCGCGTGGAAGTGATGGCGCAGGTGAAGGATCCGCGGTTGAGCGAGCAGTTGAGCGGGGTCTTCGACTCGGCGCTGAATCCGGATACCCGCTGCTGGGTACTCCAATCCGATGGCGGCTGGCACGCCTGGCCGGACCATGCGGATACCGATGGCGTCCAGGTCAGAGATCACCAAGAGTTCCTCATGCGACTACGGAGACCGGATCAGCAGTGAGCGGTTCGACTGGATACGAGATGGACGGCGGGCCGTTCTGGGATCCTCGAGTCACAGCCAATATTCACGCCGCGGGTGCGCTGGTCTGGCGGCCATCACCGAAGGACCCGCGCGTCGTCGAGATCGCCGTAGTGCACCGCCCCAAATACCAGGATTGGTCCCTGCCGAAGGGCAAGCTCGATCCCGGTGAGACGCCGGTCATCGCGGCGGCGCGTGAGGTCAGGGAGGAAACCGGCCTCGATTGCACGCTCGGCCGCTACCTCGGGCACATCACGTATCCGATTCCGGGTCATCGCAAGCTCAAGCGGGTCGACTACTGGGCCGCACAGGTGGCGGGCGGGGAATTCAGCGCCAATTCCGAGGTGGACGTGCTCACCTGGCAGCCGCTGGACCGGGTGATGGACCAGCTGTCCTATCCGATGGATCGGCAGGTCGTGCGCGCTTTCACCCGGCTGCCCGCGCGTACGAGCACCCTGCTGCTGATCCGCCACGCCAAAGCCGGGCGCCGGGATCGCTTCGACGGCCCCGACGACCTGCGGCCCTTGGATCGGCCCGGACAAGCCCAGGCCCGGGCTTTGGTCCCCAATATGCTCGCATTCGGCGCGAGCGAGATCCATTCGGCCGATCCGGTGCGCTGCTTGCAGACCATGCAGCCGCTCGCCGACAAGCTGGGCGCCCCCATCGTGCGGGAGCCGCTGCTGTCCGAAATCGGTTATGCGGCAGCGCCGGACGCAGCCCGTGAGCGGATCGTCTCGCTCGTCTCCGAGCGCGCGGTGCGGGTTGTGTGCAGCCAGGGCAAGGTGATTCCCGATCTGCTGGCCTGGTGGGCCGAGAAGGACGGTCTCACACTGCAGCCGGCGCGTAATCGCAAGGGCAGCGCCTGGGTGCTGTCCTTCGTGAACGGCAGGCTGGTGGCCGCCGATCACCTCGACCGTTCGCTCTCGACCGATGTGGTGAAGTCCTGAGCTGATTCGCCCGGCCGAAATCCTGGCCTGACAGCGCGAAACGGCCCCGGGGCGAACCCCAGGGCCGTTTCGATGCCGTATGGCAGGTGATTCCGCTGCGTAGGGGTGAATCACCTGGCGGCAGTGGGCCGCATACGCTCGAATCAGCGAGCGCGGCGAGCCGGAGCCTTCTTGGCCGCCGTCTTCTTGGCGGGCGCCTTCTTGGCGACGGTCTTCTTGGCGGCGGTGGTCTTCTTGGCCGCGGTCGTCTTCTTGGCCGGGGCGGCCTTCTTGACCGCGGCCTTGGCCGCCGTCTTCTTGGCGGGCGCCTTCTTGGCGGCCGTCTTGGCCGCAGTCACCTTGCGTGCGGCAGTCTTTGCCGGGGCCTTGGCCGCGGCCTTCTTCGCCGTCGTCTTGGCGGGCGCCTTGGTGGCGGTCGCCTTCTTGGCGGCGGTCTTCTTGGCCGCCGTCTTCTTCGCAGCGGCCTTCTTAGCCGCCACAGGGGCATTCACGCCCCGCTTGACCGCAGGACCGCTCGCGGCAAGCTTCTGCTTGCCGGCGATAACGGCCTTGAATTGGGCTCCCGGACGGAACGCGGGCACCGAAGTCGGCTTCACCTTGACGGTTTCACCGGTGCGCGGGTTCCTGGCGACACGGGCGGCACGCTTGCGCTGTTCGAAGACACCGAATCCGGTGATCGTGACGCTCTGGCCTTTGTGCACCGCGCGCACGATGGTGTCGACAACATGCTCGACTGCCGCGGTAGCCGTGCGCCTGTCCGTACCCAACTTTTCGGTCAGAACGTCGATCAGTTCCGCCTTGTTCATTGAATCCTCCGCAGACTAATGGCCCGTCGTCGGACCGACTAGGTACCACGGTAAACCCACTTTGGGCAAGAGTCTATGTGCCACGCCAAAATTCATGGTGGTTTAGCACACGTCTAGCTACCGCTCACCATGGTACTCAGCTATCAGTCCGGAGTGTTTACGCCTGCGAAATATGTGCGGGCAGGGTAGTGGGCTTCCAACTCGGCCTTGCCTTTTCGAACTCGGTGATGACGTCACTACGCCGCAGCGTAAGCCCGATGTCATCCAAACCCTCCAGCAGACGCCACCTGGTGTAGTCATCAATATCGAACGGCAACACGACGGTTCCAGCCGTCACGGTGCGTGCTTCGAGGTCTACAACCAATTCGAGACCCGGCTGTTCCTCGATCATCTTCCAGAGCAATTCGACATCGTTCTGTGACATCTGCGCGGCCAACAACCCGCCCTTACCGGCATTGCCGCGGAAGATGTCGGCGAATCGAGAGGAGATGACCACCCGAAAGCCGTAGTCCGACAGCGCCCAAACGGCGTGCTCACGTGAGGATCCGGTACCGAAATCCGGACCGGCGACCAGCACGGTGCCCCGATTGAAGGGTTCAGTGTTCAGAATGAAGTCCGGATCCGTTCGCCAACCAGCGAACAGTCCGTCTTCGAATCCAGTTCGGGTCACCCGCTTCAAGTACACGGCCGGGATGATCTGGTCGGTATCGACGTTGGATCGGCGCAGCGGCACCCCGGTGCCCTTGTGCACGGTGAAGGCTTCCATCAGATTCTCCTGAGTAAGTAGAGGTATTCGGCCGGATTCAGTCCAGATCCGCAGGCGAGGACAGAGTTCCACGGACCGCCGTCGCGGCCGCCACGAGCGGGGAAACCAGGTGCGTACGGCCGCCTTTGCCCTGCCTGCCCTCGAAGTTGCGGTTCGAGGTCGAAGCGCAGCGCTGGCCCGGCGACAGCTGATCGGGGTTCATTCCCAGGCACATCGAACAACCGGCCTGCCGCCATTCGGCTCCGGCCGCGTCGAAAATCTCGCCCAATCCTTCTTTTTCCGCCTGTGCGCGCACCCGCATCGAGCCCGGTACAACCAGCATTCGGACACCTTCGGCGACGCGACGCCCCTTCAAAATGTCGGCCACAGCGCGCAAATCCTCGATGCGCCCGTTGGTGCAGGAACCGACGAATACGGTGTCCACCACAACGTCGCGAAGCGGAGTTCCCGGCTCCAAATCCATGTACCGCAGCGCTTTCTCCGCGGCCTCGCGTGCCGTCTCGTCGGCAATCTCCGCGGGATTCGGCACGGTCTGGCCCAGCGGGGCGCCCTGACCCGGGTTGGTGCCCCAGGTGACGAACGGGCTCAGCTGCGTCGCGTCGATATGCACCTCGGCGTCGAAAACCGCGTCCTCGTCGGTCTTCAGCGCCTCCCAAGCGGCCACCGCGGCGTCCCAATCGTCGCCCTGCGGGGCGTGCGGGCGGCCTTTCAGGAATTCGTAGGTCGTTTCATCCGGCGCGATCATGCCCGCCCGCGCGCCCGCCTCGATGGACATGTTGCAGATGGTCATTCGGGCTTCCATGGACATTGCCCGGATGGCCTCGCCGCGGTACTCCAAGACGTAGCCCTGACCGCCGCCGGTGCCGATCTTCGCGATCACGGCCAGGATCAGGTCCTTACTCGTGACGCCGGCGGGCAGGGCGCCGTCCACGGTGATCGCCATGGTCTTGAACGGGCGCAGCGAGAGCGTCTGGGTGGCAAGCACATGCTCCACCTCGGAGGTGCCGATGCCCATCGCCAGCGCGCCGAACGCGCCGTGGGTCGAGGTGTGGCTGTCGCCGCAGACCACCGTCATGCCGGGCTGGGTCAGGCCGAGTTGCGGGCCGACGACGTGCACGATGCCCTGATCGAGATCACCCATCGGATGCAGGCGCACACCGAATTCCGCGCAGTTGTGGCGCAGCGTCTCGACCTGGGTGCGGGAAATCGGGTCCGCGATCGGTTTATCGATATCGATGGTGGGGACGTTGTGGTCCTCGGTGGCGATGGTCAGATCGGGGCGGCGCACCGGGCGGCCGGCCGCGCGCAGGCCGTCGAAGGCCTGCGGGCTGGTCACCTCGTGCACGAGATGCAGGTCGATATAGATCAGATCGGGTTCGCGCGCGGCGCCCTCGCCCGCTCCGTGGGCGACGACGTGCTGTTCCCACACCTTCTCTGCCAGGGTGCGTGGGCGGTCGGCCATTTTTCGATCACCTTTCCGACGAGCAACCGGGCCGCGATCCGGGCTGAGAGCGCGGCGCCTGCTGCACAAGTTGGGGATAGCGACGTCATCGGAATTCCGGGGTCGAGCCGAACCACTCGATGCCGACCCGCGATGGGGGTGGGCGCTGCGTTGACTTTCCCAGTATCCGAGACGCTAGTATCGTTCTATGAGACAGCATAGCGGTATCGGCGTACTCGACAAAGCAGTGGCGGTCCTCTACGCCGTGGCCGAGCACCCCTGCGGTCTCAACGAACTCTGCACCCGCACCGGCCTGCCCCGCGCCACCGCCCACCGCCTGGCCGTCGGCCTGGAGGTGCATCGCCTACTGGCCCGCGACAACAACGGACTGTGGCGACCGGGCCCCGCCCTCGCCGAGCTCGCCGCGGGCGCTACAGATCCACTCCAGGAGGCAGCGGCGGCCATCCTGCCCCGGCTGCGCGAGATCACCGGCGAGAGCGTCCAGGTCTACTGCCGCGACGGCAACGCGCGGGTCTGCATCGCCGCGCTGGAGCCGCCCGTCGGGCTGCGCGACACCGTGCCGATCGGCGCCCGGCTCCCGCTCACCGCGGGCTCGGCGGCCAAGGTGCTGATGGCGTGGGCCGATCCCGAATTGCAGCGCACCATCCTGGCCGACGCCGTCTTCGGCGAGCGCGCGCTGGCCGAGGTGCGCAAACGCGGCTGGGCGCAGAGCGCGGCCGAGCGGGCGGCCGGTGTGGCCAGCGTCTCGGCGCCGGTGCGGGATGCCGCGGGCGCCGTGGTCGCCGCGGTCTCGGTCTCCGGGCCGATCGACCGAATGGGCCGCAGGCCGGGCGCCCGCTGGGCCGCGGATCTGGTCGCCGCGGCCGAGGCGTTGCACAAGCGTCTGTAACACGTTCTATGTGATGCGTTCTACAGTGGGCCCATGGGTGTCAACCAACGGGCGCAGATCGTGATGTCCGATACCGAGATCTCCGAGTTCATGCAGCGCAGCCGCATCGCAACCCTGGCCACCATCGGGCCGAAGGGGACGCCGCACCTGACGGCGATGTGGTACGCGGTGCTCGATGGCGAGATCTGGTTCGAAACCAAAGCCAAATCGCAGAAGGCCGTGAACCTGCGACGCGACCCGCGCGTCACGTGCATGCTCGAGGCAGGCCAGACCTACGACCAGCTGCGCGGTGTAGCCATCGAGGGCCACGCCGAGATCGTCGAGGACCCCGAGAAGCTGTTCGCGGTCGGGGTGAGCGTCTGGGAGCGCTACACCGGGCCGTACAGCGAGGAGGTCCGCCCGATGGTGGAGACGATGCTGCACAAGCGCGTCGCCGTCCGCGTGGTGCCCGAGCGCGTGCGCAGCTGGGATCACCGCAAGCTGGGCCTGCCCGCACTCCCCCTCGGCGGGACCACCGCGGGCGCCCTGGACTGATCATGCACGACGGGGGCCCGTTCGACCGGCGCACGCCCCGTTCGGACGCATTCGAGGCGCGACGCGCTGGATATCCAACTGACAGCGTCGCGCGGGCAGATTAGCGTTCGAGGAGTTCGACACGAATCGGCCGGGCGCCGCCGCCCGCGAGGGCGCCGCGCGCGGCCGCGACGACGAGGAGCAGGCGATGACGGAATCGGGTAGTTCCAATGGCGGTGCTGACGAGGTGAAGCGCAAGTTCAAAGAGGCGCTGGAACGCAAGAACTCCCAGCACGCCCGGGCCAACGACCACCTGGACGGCCGCTCCAAGGCGTCCTCGGCCCACGGCAACGCCAGCCACAAGCGGGAATTCCGCCGCAAGAGCGGATAGCCCTCGGAACAATCAGGCCCCCCAGCCAACTGGGGGGCCTTTTTCGGCAGCAAATCTAGATCACCGCGTAGGCATCAAGTGAGGCCATCGCCCCAGATCACAGCCCGAAGCCCACAAAGACGTGACACATCACACTAAACAAACCCACCCGATCCCCCCACCCAACAGATCCCCCGAGAACAACCAAGGGAATCCCCCAAGCCCCACAACATAAGCCGCCCGAAACCGCCCGCAACACAAGCCCCAAAATGCCCCCCGCACCTCGCCGAACCGCTTCCGGCAGCCTTCCCGGTGACCGCAACACAATCCCCGCCTCAAAGCCCACGATCCGCACACAAGCCGCACATGCCCCCACCCCACACAGCCGCACGATGCCCCACCCCACACAGCCGCACATGCCCCGATCCCACACAGCCCTACAATCCCCCCACCCCACACAAGCCGCACGATGCGCCCCCAACGCAACCGAGAAAATCAGGGGGTCCGGGGCGCGAAGCCGCCCCGCAGGGGGTCCGGGGGCAAAGCCCGCCGGGCTGGGGGTGTGGGGGTTGCACCCCCACAAGACATTGCGAAGCAAGAAAGGCCCACGCTCTGTGTGAGCATGGGCCTTCCATCTTGCGTAGCCCCGACGGGATTCGAACCCGCGCTACCGCCTTGAGAGGGCGGCGTCCTAGGCCGCTAGACGACGGGGCCAGGACTTGATCTCCCGCATTTCTGCGGTGATCAACCGGTTGATCTTTCGATCGTTGGAAGCTCGGTTAGCTTAGCTGACCGAAGCCCGGCGACCAAATCGCCGGATGCTGAACAACTTTCGGCCGCGCACCGAGAGAGGAACAACATTCTCCGCTGGGGTACCAGGACTCGAACCTAGAATGGCTGAACCAGAATCAGCTGTGTTGCCAATTACACCATACCCCAATGACCAGGACGTTTACCCTCGAGCCTGGCTGGCTCGAGGGCCGCGTTCCGGCCGAGAAGAAGAGTACCAAACCTCCGCCGGTAAACTACAAATCGCCTGTTCAGAGCCATGTTTTTGGCTCTTTTCAGACGATCAGGCGGTTGCCGTCCACTCCCGCGCCGAGCGCATCCGGTCCAGGGCGGTCTCCCGGCCGAGCAGTTCCAGCGACTCGTACAGCGGCGGGCTGATGTGCGAACCCGTCACCGCGACCCGCACCGGCGCGAAGGCCTTGCGCGGTTTGAGCCCCAGATCATCGATCAGCGCCGTTTTCAGCGCCTCCTCGATGGCGGCGGTGGTCCAGGCCGGCAGCGGCTCGAGCGCGGCAATGGCGGCATCCAAAACCGGAGTGGCATCCGCGCCCAGATTCTTCGCGCCCGCCGTGGGGTCGATCGCGAACTCTTCGGCGGGTGCGAACAGGAATCGCAGGAGTTCCCACGCGTCGGAAAGCACCACGATCCGGGTCTGCACCAACTCCGCCGCCGCGGCGAACAACTTGTCATCGATGTCGGCGCCGATGTGGTCGTGTTCGGTGAGGAACTCACGCAACCGATGTGCGAAATCACCGGGTTTCAGCAATCGGATGTGCTCGGCGTTCAGCGCATCCGCCTTCTTCTGATCGAAACGCGCCGGATTCGAATTTACTTTCGATATATCGAACGCGGCCACCATCTCCGACATAGAGAACACATCGTTATCATCCGAGATGCCCCAGCCGAGTAGTGCCAGGTAATTCAGCAAACCCTCGGGGATGAATCCGCGATCGCGATGGGCGAACAGATTCGACTCCGGATCACGCTTGGACAACTTCTTGTTGCCCTGCCCCATGACGAACGGCAGGTGACCGAACTCCGGGGTGAACTCGGCGACGCCGATCCGCTGCAATGCCGCGTACAAGGCGAGCTGACGCGGGGTCGACGACAGTAGATCTTCGCCGCGCAGCACGTGGGTGATCCGCATCAGGGCATCGTCGACCGGATTGACCAGTGTGTAGAGCGGGTCGCCATTGCCGCGGGTCAACGCGAAGTCCGGCACCGTACCGGCCTTGAAGGTGGTCTCGCCGCGCACCAGGTCGTGCCAGCCGAGGTCGGCGTCGGGCATCCGCAGCCGAATCACCGCGGGGCGCCCCGCCTCCCGGTATGCCTGGATCGCCTCGGGCGTGAGATCGCGGTCGAAGTTGTCGTAGCCGAGCTTGGGATCCCGGCCCGCGGCGCGGTGGCGTGCCTCGACTTCCTCGGGGGTGGAGAAGGATTCGTATGCCTCACCCGCCTCGAGCAGCTTGCGGACCACGTCGAGATGAAGATCACGACGCTGTGACTGCCGGTACGGCTCGTAGGGGCCGCCGACCTCGGGACCCTCGTCCCAAGTGAGGCCGAGCCAGCGCAGCGCGTCCAGGATCGCGCGGTAGGACTCCTCGGAATCGCGTGCGGCGTCGGTGTCTTCGATCCGGAAGACGAATTTGCCACCGGTGTGGCGGGCGTAGGCCCAGTTGAACAGCGCCGTTCGGATCAGGCCGACGTGCGGTGTTCCGGTCGGTGACGGGCAGAAGCGGACCCGTACTTCAGTCATGGCTCTCTTTCGAATCGGTCGCTAGCGAGATTTGGCGGCAACGGGATTGGTGAGGGTGCCGATGCCCTCCACGGTCACGGATACCTGCTGGCCGGACCGGATCGGGCCGACGCCCTCGGGGGTGCCGGTGAGGATGACATCGCCGGGCAGCAGCGTCATCACCGTGGTCACCCACTCGATGAGCTTCGGAATATCGTGCAGCAGAAGTGAAGTGCGGCTGCGCTGACGCACTTCGCCGTCGAGTTCGGTGACAATCTCCAGATCCGAGGGATCGATCGTGGTTTCGATCCACGGACCGAGCGGGCAGAAGGTGTCGTAGCCCTTGCCGCGGGTCCACTGCCCGTCCTTGCGCTGCTGGTCGCGGGCGGTGACATCGTTGGCGACGGTGTAACCCAGGATCACATCCTTGGCACGGGCGGCGGGTACGTCCTTGCACGGCCTGCCGATGACGATGGCCAGCTCGCCCTCGTAGTCGACCTGAGAAGAGCTGGGCGGCAGGATGATCGGGGCGTTGGGGCCGACGATCGACGTGCTCGGCTTCATGAAGATCACCGGATCCTCCGGTGCGGGCCCACCCATCTCTGCTGCGTGTGCGGCGTAGTTCTTGCCGATGCAGATGACCTTGCTGGCCAGGATCGGCGCGAGCAGCCGGACATCGGCCAGCGGCCAGCTCCGCCCGGTGAACGTCGGAGTACCGAACGGATGCTCCGCGATCTCCTTGGCGATGCTGTCGCTTCCCTCCCCTTCGATGCTGACGAACGCGACCCCATCGGGACTGGCAACTCGACCTAAGCGCATGCCCGGCAGTCTATCGACCGGCCTCGACCTGCCCGAACGCGCCCGACCGAGCGGTCCGCTACCGCGCGGTGGGCGCGGCGCCGAATGCGGGGCCGCGCGGGTGAGCGCCACTGGGACACCACGATCGGCGCCGGGGCCCGCACCACCGCCGCGAACCAGGCCGACCGGCATGCCCGAATACCGCCAGATGTGAGGAGTTCGACAACTCGGACGCGAAATCGTCTTGCTCGCACGGTGTAGCGTAGGCAACGATGTTCATACAGTGAGAACCGAATTCCACATATTGAGATTCTTAATTGAGATTCGGTGAGTGAGATCAGGGGTGAGGCCGATGGCTACCGTGACACTGATGCCCGACGTCCGGCGGTGGTCCATGCTCGGCCTCGGCGTCTTCGCGCAGGCCTCCAGCGCGGTCTTCATCCACGGCGTCCCCTTCCTGCTGCCCGCACTGACCGATCGCGGCATGTCGCTGCCGACGGCGGGGCTGCTGGTCGCCATGCCCACCGTCGGCCTGGTCTGCACCCTGATCGCCTGGGGATATGTCGTCGACCGCATCGGCGAGCGCAAGGTGCTGGTCGGTGGACCGCTGGTCATGCTGGCCGCGGGCAGCGCGGCGGCCACCGTGACGAATACGGTCGCGCTCGGTGCGCTGCTGTTGCTGGGCGGCGTCGGTGCGGCCAGCACCAACGGCGCCAGTGGACGGGTCATCGTCGGCTGGTTCCCACCGGAGCGACGCGGGCTGGCCATGGGGATTCGGCAGACCGCGCAGCCGCTGGGCGTCGGGGTCGGAGCCCTGGCCATCCCCGCCGTCGCTGCGGCGCACGGCGTTTCGGCCGCCATCCTGGTGCCCGCGGTCATGGCCGGAATCGCCGCGGCCGGATGCTTCTTCGGGATTGTCGACCCACCCCGGCCGGAAGGAAAGGCCGCCGACCGCACGAACCCGTATCGCGGGGACTCCACATTGTGGCGCATTCACGCGGTATCGGTACTGCTGTGCATCCCGCAGGGCGTGGTGTGGACCTTTGCGCTGCTGTGGCTGCACCGCGATGTCGGCTGGTCGCTGCCGGTGGCGGGCGCGCTGGTCACAGCGACCCAGATCCTGGGCGCCTTCGGCCGGATCGGGGCGGGCGCTTGGTCCGATCGGGTCGGCAGCCGGTTGGGTCCGCTGCGCACCGTGGCCGTCGCGGCCGTGATCTCCATGGGCGCACTGGGACTCACCGCGTGGACGCACTGGTGGTGGGCCGCCATCCCGCTGCTGATCGCCGCCTCGGTGATCACCGTCTCCGACAACGGACTGGCATTCACCGCCGTCGCCGAGATCGCCGGACCATATTGGAGCGGGCGAGGCCTGGGTGTTCAGAACACCGGCCAGAACCTCGCGATGGCCGCCATCCCACCGGCTTTCGGCGCCCTGATCACCACCAGCGGCTTTCCCGCCGCCTACCTGGTCGCCGGAATCCTCGCGGCGGCAGCGGTTCCCCTGGTACCAGGGGCCAGGTCGGTGCGCGAACAGGAATAGGCCGCGTTGTCGCCGCGGGCACTCGTCGACGCTGCCCCACAACGGGATCGGGGCTGCTGGTCATCGTCCTCCCGGGTCTGACAAGATCGTCTGCCATGAGGGAGTACGGGGAGATTGTCGATCGCGTTCGTGGCGCGCTGCTGGGCGGGGCCATCGGAGACGCACTCGGTTGGCCGATCGAGTTCCTGAGTTCGGCGCAGATCCGAGCCGGGCACGGCGACGCGGGGGTGACCGACTTCCTGCCCGAGTACGGTGCGCCGCAGCAGGTTACCGACGATACGCAGATGACGCTGTTCACCGCGGAAGGTCTACTGCGTTGTCCGCCGGGCGCCGATCCCGTACCGGCACTGCGGCGGTCGTATCTGCGTTGGTTGCACACCCAGCACGAGTCCGGCCCCGGTACGACACCGGATGGCTGGCTCCTGGATCAGCGATTCCTCTACGCGGTCCGAGCACCCGGCAATGCGTGCATGAGCGGGCTGCAGCAGCAGAAACGCGGCTATATCGCACCGGTGCCGCTCGGCAAGGCGGGGCCGGTGAACTCGGGATCCAAGGGGTGCGGCACCGTAATGCGTTCGGCGCCATTCGGATTGGCCGGTCTCGGTCCCGAGCGAGCCTTCCACGCGGCCGCCCGCTGCGCCCAGCTGACCCATGGCCATCCCACCGGCTACCTGGCCGCGGGCGCGTTCGCGGCGCTGATCGATCGGATCGTGAGTGGGGCGGACTTGCGAACAGCGTTACGGGAAACCATCATTCAACTCACCGCCGTACCGGACAGCGCGGAGACCGTGGTCGCGCTCGAACGCGCAAGCGCGCTGGCCGATACCGCACCGGCCACACCGGAAGTCGTCGAACAGGTGGGCGCCGGATGGACCGCCGAGGAGTGCCTCGCCATCGCCGTCCACTGCGCGCTGCGCGCCGAATCCGGGGATGTGCGTGCGGCACTCCTCCTTTCGGTGAATCACTCCGGCGACTCCGACTCCACCGGCGCGGTCACCGGAAACCTGCTCGGCGCCATCCACGGCCTGTCCGCCCTGCCACGACCCTGGGCCGCCGCGGTCGAAGGCCGCGATGTGCTGATCCAGATCGCCGACGACCTGATCGTGAACTTCGTTCTCCACGACCACACCCGGATCGCCGACCGCTACCCCCTCGACTCGATGAGCTGACGTCCGAGCGCGCATCGGGCCACCGCACGGTCGACTCGCAACCCGGAATCCGCGGCGGCCCTACCCGTTCGGCGGTGTGCCGCTATCGCGCGGGCGGGGTCGGGGGAACCGGAGGGGGCCCGAACTTCGGCGGCGCGTGATGACCGCGCGGACCGGGCAGGTCGGGACCGCCCGGCAGGTTCGGGGGCGGCGGCATTGCCGGAAGCGGCGGCATATTCGGGGGCGGCGGCATATTCGGGGGCGGGGGCGGAAACTGCGGCGGGGGCGGGAAGGGACCGGTCGGCGGCATCGGGCCGCTGAAGCGTTGGAAGGCGGCCTGTCGGGAGGTTCCGAGCAGGTCGCCGAGTTCGGCCCAGGTGTGGCCCTCCTCCCTGGCTTGGCGAGCCAGAGTGTGCAGGATGTCGTCGACCAGATGGCCGAGATTTCGAGTGGCGGTGAGTGCGGCGAGTACCGGCACCGCGGGTGCGCCTTCCGCGGGGCGCAGGACCCCGACGACGAGTTCCGCATTGGCGGACAACAACATTCCCAGTGTTGCCCGTTCATCCTCGGCGGCAGTGTGCTGCTCTTCGGTCATATGTCAAGTCTGTCTTGACGCCAGGAGCATGTCAAGGCTGGGTTTACAGCTCCCCGACCTGGAAACGCCGAAGGCCCCGCGCTCGAACGCGGGGCCTTCGGAAACAGAATTCAGACCGCGGCGGCGATCCGGTCGCCGATCTCCACGGTGGAGGCGGCGCCGGTGCGCGAGGCCAAATCCTTGGCGACAGCCGCTTCGATGCGAGCGGCGGCGTCGGTGTTGCCGAGGTGGTTGAGCAGCAGCGAGACCGAGAGGATCGCGGCGGTCGGATCAGCCTTGGACTGGCCCGCGATGTCGGGCGCGCTGCCGTGCACCGGTTCGAACATGCTCGGGTTGGTGCCGGAGGCATCGATATTGCCGCTGGCCGCCAGGCCGATGCCACCGCTGACCGCGGCCGCGAGATCGGTGATGATGTCGCCGAAGAGGTTGTCGGTGACGATCACGTCGAACCGGCCCGGATCATTGACCATATGGATGGTCGCGGCGTCGATGTGCTGGTAGGCGGTCTGCACCTCGGGGAATTCGGCGGCAACCTCGTTCACGGTGCGCTGCCACAGCGAGCCGGCGAAGGTGAGCACGTTGTTCTTGTGCACCAGGGTCAAATGCTTGCGGCGGGCTTGCGCCTTCGCGAAGGCGTAGCGCACCACGCGCTCGATGCCGAAGCGGGTATTGGTGCTGACCTCGGTGGCGACCTCGTGCGGAGTCTCGACACGGATCGCGCCACCGGTGCCGGTGTAGGGCCCCTCGGTGCCCTCGCGCACCACCACGAAGTCGATATCCGGGTTGCCCGCCAATGGGCTGGTGACGCCCGGATACAGCTTCGACGGGCGCAGGTTCACATGATGGTCCAGCGCGAAGCGGGTGTGCAGCAGCAGCCCGCGCTCCAGCACACCGCTGGGGACCGACGGGTCACCGATCGCGCCGAGCAGAATGGCGTCGTGCTGCTTCAACTCCGGCAGCACCGAATCGGGCAGGATCTCGCCGGTCGCGTGGTAGCGCTTGGCGCCCAGGTCGTAGTGGGTCTTCTCGACGCCGGGCACGACCACGTCGAGCACCTTCAGCGCCTCGGCGATGACCTCGGGACCGATCCCGTCGCCCGGGATGACAGCAAGCTTCATGACAACAATGCTCCGTTCAGTTGTGCCGACAACGGTCGGCGCACAATCGCGGCCGGTGATGCGTCCGCCCCGGGTGTCGCGCGGACCTGCGCCTATCCGTGAGTCCGTGCGGCCAACCCGCCGCGCGAACAGCAGCACCGCCACCGTACTCGGTGGCGGCGGGCACACAGCCGGTGGGCGGACCCGCGGACGAAGCCCGGGACGGGAGACGCCGCGCGCTCCCCGGCGGCCGGGCACGTGATCATCGGAGATCTCGTGCGCGGCGCGCCGATTCACGCGCGGCGTCGGTCCGTTCGCCCGCGGGCGGGGATCAGAACAGGTCGACCAAGACGATCTTGGCCGCGCCGACGGCCTCGGCGATCGAGGCCTGGACCTCGGCCGGAACCTCGCGGTTGACCCGCAGGACGACGGTGGCGCCTTCCTTGTCGACGTCCTGGCTCAGCTGCGCGGCGAGGATGTCGATATCGGCCTCGCCGAGCTTGGTGCCGATCTTGCCCAGCGCGCCCGGCTTGTCCTCGTAGTTCAGGACGGCCAGGTTCAGGCCCTCGGCGCGCATGTCGTAGTTGCGGCCGTTGATGTTGACGATCTTCTCGACCTGCTGCGGCTCGGTCACCGTGCCCGCCACGTTCAGGGTGCGGCCGTCGCCGAAGACGGCGCGCAGGTCGACCACGCTGCGGTGGCTCGGGCTCTCCGACGCGGTGGTGACCTCCGCGGTGATACCGCGGTCCTTGGCCATCGCGGGCGCGTTGACGAAGGTGACCTGGTCCTCGACGAGCGCCGAGAAGATGCCGCGCAGCGCCGAAAGCTCCAGCACCGCGACATCCTGGGCGGCCAGCTCGCCGCGCACCTGCACCTCGATGGAGACCGGCAGCTCACTGGAGACCGCACCGAGCAGGTGTCCCTGCTTCCGCACGACTTCGAGCCACGGCGCGACCTCGTCGCTCACGGCGCCGCCGGTCACGTTCACCGCACCCGGCACGAATTCGCCTGCCAGCGCGAGCAGTACGGACTTGGCGACATCGGTGCCCGCGCGGTCCTGCGCCTCGGAGGTGGACGCGCCGAGGTGCGGGGTCACCACGACCTGCGGGAGGTCGAACAGCGGGCTGTCGGTGCAGGGCTCGGTGTCGAACACGTCGAGACCGGCGGCGCGCACGTGGCCGGACTTGATCGCGTCGGCCAGCGCGGTCTCGTCGACCAGGCCACCGCGCGCGGCGTTGACGATGATGACGCCCGGCTTGGTCTTGGCGATGGCTTCCTTGCCGATGATGCCCTTGGTCTCCGGGGTCTTCGGCAGGTGGATGGAGATCAGGTCGGCACGCTCGAGCAGCTCGTCCAGGCTCAGCAGTTCGATGCCGAGCTGGGCGGCGCGGGCCGGCGAGACGTAGGGGTCGTACGCGACGATCTTGGTTTCGAAGGCGGCCAGGCGCGCGGCGAAGAGCTGGCCGATGCGGCCGAGGCCGACCACGCCGACGGTCTTGTCGAAGATCTCGACACCGTTGAACTTGCTGCGGGCCCAGGTGCGCTCGCGCAGGGTCGCATCGGCGGCCGGAACCTGGCGGGCCGCGGCGAGCAGCAGGGTGACCGCGTGCTCGGCGGCGGTGTGGATGTTCGAGGTGGGCGCGTTGACGACCATGACGCCGCGCTCGGTGGCCGCGGGCACGTCGACATTGTCGAGGCCGACGCCGGCGCGGGCGACGATCTTCAGGTTCTTCCCGGCCTCCAGCACCTCGGCATCGACCGTGGTCGCGGAACGCACGAGCAGTGCGTCGGCCTCCGGAACCGCGGCGAGTAGCGCCGGACGGTCGGGGCCGTCGACCCACCGAACCTCGACACCGTCACCGAGCGCGTCGACGGTCGACTGGGCGAGCTTGTCGGCGATCAGAACTACAGGACGGCCTGCTTGGCTCACTGTGGGTTACTCCTGGGGAAGGGGGTCGGCAATTACCGCCGACCAGCTTAGTCGGCACGATTTCGGGCCCCTTTACCCCCCGGTAGGCACCCGCCGTCAGTGTCGGTGGCCCGCGTCCGCCGGGACAACGGAAGGCCCCGCACCATCGGATGCGAGGCCTTCCACGGTGGTCACGACACTCATGTGGTCGGGACCCGATCGAATTATTCGACCGTTAAGCGACTCAGCCGCCGAAGGATCCCGTCCACAGGGTATTGAAAATACCGTGCAGAGCGGCACCGGCAGTGTCCAGGAGGCCGTTCAGGGCAGCGGAACCGGTGTCGATGATAACGGGGATCATATGAATTCCTCTTCGTTCGAAAATTATCCAGTCGAACTGGCTGACATGTGGCACATCGGCACCTCGACGAATTCGGTTACGGAATTCCGGGAATTAGTGATGCAGGACACGTCGGAGCTCCAGCTGTGAGCCAGGGCACGTCATACCCGTTGCACCCAGACCCAAAATCATGCTCTGACCTCGCAATATGCCGAATACTACGGCTGGACGCACGACCAACACGCAATTGTGAGAATTCTCTGAAGGAAATATGGCAGACGCCTGAGGAACCCGAGGTAGACGAATTATCGACCGGATACAGAAGACAGGACGACCACTCACGGAAACATCGATCGATATACCAGTAATTCAGGGTGGACTCCCGCGCTAATCGACCGGAAGACGTTCGTCGACGCCATCACGGGACCACAACAGGAACGGCCGCGCGAGGAACAAGCCGAGGGCGAGCAGCGCGGTACCGAAATACACCGGCAGCAAATGTATGAAAGCGGTGTAGTGGATCAGGAAATGCACGGTCAGCGCGCTGGCGGAGCCCGCGATGGTCGCCGCCAGCAACGCCCACCAGACCCACGCCTCGCCCTGTCGCCACCCCCACAATCCGATCAGCAAGATCGCCAGCCCCGTCGCCACCAGCGCCCCACCGAACCCGGCCCGGTCGTGTGCGATGAACGGCAGCAGATGCGCGTTGGCGGCGCGCAGGGCGGCGGCATCGGTCCGCAGGAAGCTCAGATCGGTCGGTACGAACACCACCGTCAACCCGACCACTGAGATGACGATGCCGCCGACCATCACGCCCGCGCCGGTTCTGATCATCAACAACTGACCGATCAACGCCCGCCTGCGCACCGGCTCCGGGCAGTCCGCGGGCGCCCGGCGACGCGCAGGCCCCGGCGTACGCCATACCGCGAGCAGGAACATCGGAAACAGCACCACCGTCACCGCGGTGTGCAGCGGCTCGACGAAACCGATGCCGAGGAAGTAGAAGAGCGTCGGGAACCCCACCAGCCCGGAGAGCAGCAATGCGTTGCGCGCCCAGACGCGGCCGAGTCGGATGCCGCCCCAGGCCAATCCGGTGTACAGCGCGCCGAGGGCGATCATATTGCCCGCCATGGTGATCCGATCGTGCTGCAAGAAATGCACCAGGTGATGGTTGATCCGGTGCAGGCCCGCCAGATCGGTGCCGAGGTAGTCGCGGTCGTACCAGAGCAGCACCGGGCCGAGTGTGATGGCGGCGGCGCCCAGGCCCGCCACCATCATCCCGACCCCGACGAGTACACCCCAGAACCAGGCCGGCCACCGGCGCGGATCCAGCGTGATATCGCGCAGCGTCGGCCCGGGCGGCGTAACGGGGGCGGCCGCCTCGATCACCCGCTGGAACCAGCCGGGCCCCGCCGCGATCAGCACGGTGGGCGTCGCGAGCACGGTCATAGCGGGGTCCGCGAGCGCGGCCACCGCATCCGCGATCGAAGGATCGGTCAGATAGCGCCTGTCCTCGGACTCCCCCACGATCACGCCGTCCACATCGGCGATCAGTTCGGCGCCGACCTCGGCATCGGTGACCCGCGCCAGCACCCGGCAGCGGCGTCCCGACGCGGCGGCGCGCACCGTCGCGAGATCGTCCGGGCCGACCGGGCCGACCTCGACGAAACCCGCGCCCTGCACCGGCAGTACCCGGATCGCGTTGCGCGCCACCGATACCGGCACCGCCGCACCGAATCGGCCTGCCCAGTCCGCGGGCAGTTCGGGATGGTCGAATACCCGCCGAATGGTCGCCGACCCGCCCGGGAGCGCGTTCAACATGGCGAGAAATCGCAGGGCGGCCCGTTGCGCGCGACGTTCGCCGAGTACGGCGTTCGCCAGCGGACGCAATGGGTGATAAGTCCAGTCCGGCACGCGCTCATCGTCACACACCCGTCCCGGGTGACGACGGCATGAGCGTCGGCCTGCTTCCCGCGTCCTGAAATCGAGCTGCACGCGGGGCGGCGTGCCGCCTAGCATCACTGCCATGGCTCTGCGCGCGATTCCCGATTCGATGGACCCGACCGTTGTCCGCTCCATCGATGACGAGTTGGCGCGGATCGAGCGCGACTACCGGGTATCGGTGCGGCTGGCCATCGAAAGTGGCAGCCGCGCCTGGGGATTCCCCTCCCCCGACTCGGACTACGACTGCCGGTTCGTGTACGTGGCGAGCCTGGACAGCTACCTGACACCGTGGCGGGAACGCGACGTGATCGAGACGCCGCTGGTCGGCCTGCTCGATGTCAACGGCTGGGATCTGACCAAGGCGCTGCGGCTGCTGGTCAACGGCAACGCCGTGCTCATCGAGTGGCTGATGTCGCCGATTGTGTACCGGGGCGACGCGAACTTCCGACAAGACCTGCGGGACTTGGCGAATCGGGTCGCCGACCGGAACAAGGTGGCGCGGCACTACCTGCACCTCGGCGTCAAGCAATGGGAGCTGGCCGAACACCATCGGTCGCTGAAGAAGGTGTTCTACTCGCTGCGTCCGGCCATGGCGCTGCGCTGGCTACGTGAACACCCGGACGCCGCGGTGGCGCCGATGCATCTGCCTACCTTGCTCGAACAGTGCGAGCTGCCAGGCGATCTCGTCGCCTCCGTCGCAGAGCTGACCGAACTCAAGTCGCGCACAAGGGAAATGGGCGGCGGCGAGCCTCCGCGTCCGATCGCGACGTTCATCACGGCCGAATTCGCTTCGGCCGTCGACGCTTTCCCGAAGACGCCGGACCGGGATATGGATCAGGTCAAGGCGCTGACCGCGGAGTTCTTCCGTGGTGAGGCGATGACAGTGGGCGCGGCCGGGTAGTCAGTCCACGATCCGGACGCCCACGGCCTCCGGCCCGGCCTTGACCTGGCGCAGCTCGAATTCGACCCGTTGTCCCGCCACCAGCGCGCGGAAGCCCGAGCCCTCCAGCTCGAGGTAATCCACGAATACATCCGGGCCGCCGCCGTCCTGTGCGATGAATCCGAACCCCTTCTCGGTGTCGAACCACTTCACCGTGCCGTGGATCATCGGTCGCGCTTCCTCCGTACCCGGCGCCGACCGCCCACTGCGGCCGTGCCCGATCGGTCCATGGTGACATGCGCCGATCGCGTGGCCGCATCCGGCTGTGCCCCAAGCGACTACCCTTCGGCGACCGCGTTCGCGTAGGCCTGTGCCAGCTGGTCGGCCGCGGTCGGCCGGGTCGGATCGGGGCGCGGGATGCCGAGGTGCGATTCGCGGAGTTCGTCCATGAAATCCGCCCACAATTCGGATCCGCCCTCCTCCAGCAGTTCGGCGCGAACCCGCAATCGCTTGGTGGTCGGACGGTGCCGCAATCCCCAGGCGCCCAGCTGCGCCATGATCGGGACCAGCTGGATCGCGGCCTCGGTGAGCCGGTACTCGGCCTTCTGGCCCCGGCCCACATCCTCGCGACTGAGCAGGCCCGCCGCGACCAGGCGCTTGAGCCGGTCGGACAGGATATTGCTGGCGATACCCTCCTCGGACCCGGCCAGCAGTTCCCGGAAGTGGCGACGATTACCGAACATCACGTCCCGCAGCACCAGCAGGGTCCACCGATCGCCGATCACCTCGATCGTGGCATTGATCGGGCAGCCCGAGCGTCCGTCGTCGCGCATGGTGCTCCTTCGTTCCGACAGCAACTACTGCTTGCAATATACAACCAGCCTACGGCTGATCGGTCGGGAGACAACCGGCGAAAAAGGGGACGGCCCCCGCACCGTGTCGGTGCGGGGGCCGTCGAAGCTTAGTCGCGTTCAGAGAACGCGGCCGTCAGAATCAGAGGACGCGGACGTCCTGAGCCTGCGGGCCCTTCTGACCCTGGCCGATCTCGAACTCCACGCGCTGACCCTCGTCGAGGGACCGGAAGCCCGAGCCGCTAACAGCCGAGTAGTGCACGAAGACGTCGGGGCCTCCACCGTCCTGCGCGATGAAGCCGAAGCCCTTCTCGCTGTTGAACCACTTCACAATGCCTTGAGCCATTTCATACTTTCTGTAGACGAGCCAGATTCTGACAACGGAATGTCCTGGTCTCGTAGATCAACGATGCCATGATCCGACGAATTCCTCCACATTCGGCACCCCCCACTGTGAGCTATCACTCTCCGGGTGCCGGTTGTATGCGCTACCTCCCATCGTTGTGACCGGCCTCGCGGGCGCCTTTTCACCGGTTCGGATTCATCGGTGACGCAGGTAGCGTAGCTGTAACGGCTTCGTCGCGTCGTATCCGGCCCGGCCGGAAAGATGTTGCGGCACACCGACTTCCCACCATGCTCCGGATTCGGTCCAGGCGGCCGGGGCGGTGCGGACCACAACCACCGCGGGACGCGATTCGGTGATCGCCGCGGCCCGCGCCCCCGCGTAGGCGTCGCGGAAGCCATCGAGATCGTGCGCGGAGAAGACCGAGCAACCCAGTGCGCGGGCATGCGCGGCGAAATCGACCCGGGGCGGCGCGGTGTGGTTGGTGCGACAGTCGGGGTAGAAGTTGTTGAAGGGAGCGCCACCCTGGCTCTCCTGGAGCCGGGCGATCACCGCGTAGCCGTCGTTATCGCAGACCACGGCCACGAATGGATGGCCGGCGAAGGCGGCCGAAAAGAGCTCGGAATTCAGCATCAGATACGAGCCGTCCCCGAGCATGGTGGTGACCAGACCCCCGTCGTGCGCCATGGCCGCGCCCCAGGCTCCCGCCAACTCGTAGCCCATACAGGAGAAGCCGTACTCCACATCCATCGTCGGCGCCCCGCCGTATGCGCGCCAACCGCCGATCAGCTCACCGGGCAATCCTCCGGAGGCGGTCATGACGTAATCGTTCGCGGCACTGAGCTCATTGACGACGCCGACTACCTGGGCGTACGTCGGCGACCCCGTGGTGGCCGCCCGGAGTTCATCGATGTACGCGTCCCAGGTGCCGCGTAGTTCGGCCGCGCGGCGCGTCCACTCCGGGTCGGCCCGCCACTGCGCAGGCGCGAGCTCGGGCACCGTAGCGGCGGCATCACCGACGACGGCTAGGGCGCCGTGCTTCACCGCGTCGAAACGCGCGGTATTGACGGTGATCAACCGGACATCGGGCCCGAAGAGCGACCAGGACGCGGTGGTGAAGTCCTGCAACCGGGTGCCGA
Organism: Nocardia sp. NPDC050710; assembly: GCF_040654375.1. NCBI lineage: Bacteria > Bacillati > Actinomycetota > Actinomycetes > Mycobacteriales > Nocardiaceae > Nocardia > Nocardia sp. NPDC050710. The sequence goes on from NZ_JBFAHV010000001.1 coordinate 1,228,384, forward strand.
CAGCCAGTACCGTATCCGCTTCGGCGGCAAGGATATTCGCCGATTCCGAGCCGGTGATGCCGAGCGGGCCCGCGTAGAGCGGATGGTCGTGCGACACCAGGGTCCGGCCCGCGGTCGTCTCGGTCATCGGAATGCCGTGTCGTTCGGCGAATTCCACCGCTATCGCGGCCGCACCGGAATAGCGGACGCCACCACCGAGCACCAGCAACGGCCGCCGCGACGATGCCAGCGCCTGTGCGGCCGCGGCCACCTCATGAATATCCGCGCGGGGGCGCGGGATTCGATGCAGCACCGGTTCGAACAGCGCGTCCGGGTAGTCGAAGGTTTCGGCTTGGACATCCTGCGGCAGAGCCAGGATCACCGGTCCGGTCTCCGCCGGATCGGTGAGCACCCGCGCCACCTGGGGCAGGGTCGCGATCAGCTGCTCAGGGCGGGTGATTCTGTCGAAGTACCGGCTCACCGCGCGGAAGGCATCGTTCACCGTGGCGGTCGCATCGCCGAAGTTCTCCACCTGTTGCAGCACCGGATCCGGCGCGCGACCGGTGAAGGTGTCACCAGGAAGCAGCAGCAGCGGGAGGCGATTGGCGTGGGCGACACCGGCGGCGGTGACCATATTCAGCGCACCGGGACCGATCGAGGACGTCGCCACGCCCACCTGGCGGCGGTGGGTGGCCTTCGCGTAGCCGACGGCCGCCAGGGCCATGCCCTCTTCGGTATGTCCGCGCCAGACCGGGATCTCGGTACGCCGTTCCTGCAGGGCGGTACCCAGACCGAGCACATTGCCATGCCCGAAAATGGCGAAAACCGCCGGGAACATGGGGACTTCGCGACCGTCCAGGGTTTCCGAACGCTGGGCGATCAGCCAGGCGACCAGGGCCTGGGCGGTGGTCAGCTTCATTCGACCCGTCCTCGATAGTCGGTGGACGCATGCCGGGCGAGAGCCACGCTCATACTCGCCTGCCGTGATGATCGGTGACCGGACAGCGCGGGTCGCGGTATTCGTCGCGCCACTGTCCTCGAATCCAGCCGTGCGCGGGGTCGTCACAGAAAGCCATGGAGCGCTGCGGCGCCGGACCGGCGAGCACATTGAGGTAGTACATGGGATAGCCCGGTGCGGCGACGCACGGGCCGTGATAGCCGTGCGGGATCAGGAAGACGTCGCCGTCGCGGACCACGACGGTCTCGTCGAGTGCGCCGTCGACGGTGTAGGTCCGGTGCAGGCCGAAACCCTCCCGGGACGGGGTGATTCCGTCGCGGCCCGCGATACGGAAGTAGTAGATCTCCTCGTTGACGACCTCGCATTCACTCGCCTCGTCATGCTTGTGCGGTGGATAGGAGGACCAGTTGCCGTCGGGGGTGATGAGCTCGCAGGCGTTGAGTTTGTCGGCATGCTCCCAGACTCCGGGAACGCCGAAATTGGTGACCTGGCGGGTCGCGCTGCCCGCACCGCGGATCTCGACCGGAACCTCTTCGGCCGGGCCGTATTTCGGTGCGAGACGGCGCTCGCACCGGGCCATCGGGAGGGCGACCTCCAGGCCGGTCATGCTCGACAGCTCGACCTCGGCGTCGCGCGGTACATACACGAAGTCGGTCACCCTCGTGAAAACTGATTCACGGCCCCGCAATTCGAACGTCGAGCCATCGACGCGCACGGTGCCCGAACCGGCCAGCGGCAGCACGAAGGCCTCGAATTCGCCGGTGTGCAGGGCGCGTGAGGTACCGGGGGCAACGACGACCACCCGCAGCCCGGCGTAGCTCCATCCGGCGCCCTCGGGAGTCAGCAGCACCGGATCCGCTCCGTCGCCGAGTGTTCCGGCGGGTCGATGAAGGTTCATCCGATCTCCTCCCGCGCTACGCCCGCGACCGAACTGTGAAACCCGGCAGTTCGGCTCGGGAAGCAGCGGTGCACCGTCGCGGGGATCGGACGTGCGCGACAGGGGCTCATCGGGCCTCCTTCAGCATGCGAGCCGCGGCATCGACGGCCGCGGCGACATCGCCGTCCGGCGGATAGAGCAGCGTGCGACCGATGACCAAACCGCGGACCACGTCGTGGGTCAGCGCGCCGCCCCAGGCCGCGAGATCGGCGGCCGGGTCGCCGGAGGGGATGCCGCCCAGCACGACGACCGGCAGCGTGGTCGCATCCAGCACCGAGCTGTCCTCGGGTGCCGGGATTTTCAGCCAGGTGTAGGCGGAGGTGACACCGAGCCCGGAAGCGACCGTGATGGCGCGCGACAGCGAAGGCGCGTCCTTGCTCATGACCAGCTGGCCGGAGTCGTCGCGGTGGTATGGCAACGGTTCCACCATGGCCATCAGACCGTGCGCGGCCAGTTCCGACACGGCCTGGGCGCATGCGTGCAGGGTCGGGACGGTGCCCGGATCGGAATCGACCAGGCGCAGAAGCATTTTGCCGCCGTCGAGGCCGAACTTCACCAGGGCGTCGGCGTCGTAGCCGGTGAAGCGGTCGTCGATCTCCCACTCGGCGCCGGCCAAGCCACCGCGATTCATCGAACCGATCACCACCTTGTCGTCCAAGGCGTCCAGCAGCAGCAATTCCTCTACCACATCCGGGGATCCGAGCACACCGTCCACGGCCGGATCGGCCAGGGCGACCAGCAGCCGCTCCAGCAGGGTCCTCCGATCTGCCATCGCCGTTCGATCCGAACCGACGCCGAGCGCGCCCCTGGCCGGATGGTCGGCGGCAACCAGGAAGAGTGTCTGTTTGTCCGCCAGCAGCGTCCGGCGACGGATCCGCTTCGAGTAGGCCCGGTCCACCGCCGCCGGATCGGTCGCGCGGACGCGCAACAGCTCCCGCCAGCGCTCATCGGTCAGATACATCGCACCTCCTCGGTCTCGATCGGTCATGCGCGGCACGGCCTCTGTTCTACGCGTCCACTTTTCGCCCTCACGTGCGAAAATCCGACAGTTCTGCCGAATGATGTCCGCCCAGCGCGGTCCACCGGCTCATCCACACAGCAACTCCTCGATCTCCGCGCTCGTCGGCATCGCGTCGGCGCAGGCGAGTCGCGACGCCACCAGTGCACCCGCCGCATTGGCGAAGGTCGCGATGCGATGCGGACCCCAGCCCGCCAGCAGTCCGTGGATCAGTGCGCCGCCGAATCCATCGCCCGCGCCGAGCCCGCACACCACCTCGACCGGGCACGGCGGCACGGTCCAGCGTTCGTGTTCGGTGGCGACGAGCACCCCCTCGGCGCCGCGCTTGATCACCGCCAGGCGCACGCCGCGACCCAGCAGCCGGTCGGCCGCCGCATCCGGATCCGCGGTACCGACGGCCACCCGCGCCTCGGTGCGGTTGCCGACCACCACGTTCACGTGATCGAGCATCCAGCCGATCTCTGTTCGGGCGGTTGTCTCGTCCGGCCAGAACATGGGCCGGTAGTCGAGGTCCAAGACGGTATGCCCCCGGCGGGCGCGGCGCTCCAGGATCGCGCGCTGCGTCGTACGACCGGGTTCGGCGCTGACACCGGTGCCGGTCACCCACAGCAGCGGCACCGAATCCACTACATCCCATGGCACTTCGCCCGGTTCCAGCGTGAGATCCGGCGCGATGGGCGCGCGATAGAAGAGCAACGGCGGATCCGCGGGCGGGGTCAGTTCGCAGAAGACCACCGGGGTGAGAAGATTCGGCGCGGTGCCGACGTAGCGGGCGCAGACGCCGAAATCCTCCAGGGCACCGCGGACGTAATCGCCGAACCCATCGGGACCGACCTTCGTCAGTACCGCACTGCGCCTGCCGAGCCGCGACGCCGCGACGGCGACATTGGTTGCCGTGCCGCCCAGCGACTTTGCGAACGTCTCGACCTCGGCGAGCCGGACGCCGCTCTGCTGTGGGTACAGATCCACGCCGACTCTGCCGATGGTCAATGCTTCCAAGCCGGTCATCGCACCACCGCCATTGCGCACCTGCTCACGGGGCCACCACTCTTTCCAGTTCGTGCCGCAGCGCATCGAGTTCCGCGCCACCGGCCATCTGCCGGGTCAGCTCCTGCACATCGATGTCGGACTTCGCATAGGAACCGAGCACACTGCCGCGCTCGAGTAGCAGGAAGCGGTCGCCGACCGGATAGGCGTGGTGTGGGTTGTGGGTGATCAACACGACGCCGAGCCCGCGATCTCGAGCCTGCACGACATACCGCAACACCACGCCCGCTTGCTTCACGCCCAGCGCAGCGGTCGGCTCGTCCAGGATCAGCACCCTGGCCCCGTAATGCACCGCGCGGGCAATGGCCACGCACTGGCGTTGACCGCCGGACAGCGTCCCGACCGGCTGCTCCATATCGCGGATATCGATTCCCATATCCGCCAAACCCTGCCGCGCGATCTCGCGGCCCTTGCGCCGGTCCAGCAGCTGAAACGGGCCGTAGCCGACGGTCGGCTCCGAGCCGAGCACGAAATTGCGCCACACACTCATCAACGGCACCACCGCGAGATCCTGGTAGACCGTCGCGATGCCACGATCCAAAGCCGCACGCGGCGAGGACAATCGGACCGGCTCACCATCGATGCGCAGCTCGCCGCGATCGTGCTGGTGTACCCCGGCCAGAATCTTGATGAGCGTCGACTTACCCGCGCCGTTGTCGCCGAGCACGCAGGTGACCTCCCCGGCATTCACCACCGTGGAAACATCCCGCAGCGCAACGACACCGCCGTAGCTCTTGCCGATATCAATCGCTTCGATCAGTGGGACATGCCCGCCCGCCTCCCGGCCACCGCCCCCTATCGAATCGCGCGATACCGCATTCATCGGCGTACCCTTTCGGCTCGCTTCTGGAATCTGTTGTTCACCAGCACCGCGGCCAGCAGCAGCACGCCCAGGAACAGCATGAACCAGTCACTGTCCCACCGGGCGAACACGATGCCCTGCCGCGCCATGCCGAAAATGAGCGCACCGATCGCGGCGCCGATCGCCGAGCCGAAGCCCCCGGTGAGCAGACACCCGCCGACTACGGCCGCGATGATGTAGTGCAGTTCGAGTCCGACGCCCTGATTCGCCTGCACGCTGCCGAAGCGCAGGATATTGCAGGAGCCGACCACCCAACCGGCGAAGGCGGTGGTCATGAACAGCAGGATCTTGGTGCGGTCCGCGGGGACCCCTACCGCCCGCGCGCTGGTCAGCGAACCGCCTACCGCGAAGATCCAGTTACCGAACTTGGTGCGCACCAGCACCAGCGAGGCCAGTGCGGTCAGCACGATCCACCAGACCACCGACGCCTGAATACGCGCGTCGCCGATATTCAAAGTCGAGGCGAAGACCCAGCCCGCCGATTCGTAGCCGTCGGCGCTGCGCACCCCGGACACCTGCACGGTATCGGTAACCAGCCGGGTCACACCGAGATTCAGGCCCTGCAACGCCAGGAAGGTGCCGAGGGTGACGATGAAACTCGGTAGCCCGGTGCGCACGACGACCCAGCCGTTGAACGCGCCCACGGTCAGCGCGAACACCAGCGAGACCAGCAGCGCGAACCAGACGTTCCAGCCCGCCTCCACCGCCAACAGCGCGGTGACCAGCGCCGTGGACGCGGTCAGCACGCCCGCCGACAGATCGAACTCACCGCCGATCATCAACAGCGCCACCGCGACCGCCATGATGCCCAGCGTGGACGAATCGTCCAACCAGGTCGCGACGCCCAGCGGGCTGAGGAAGCGGTCGGTAATGATCGAGAAGAAGACGAACACCAGCAGGGCGCCCAGTGCGGCGCCGATCTCGGGCCGCACCGCCAGCCGCTGTAGCAGCGCGGGTCCCGCGGGCTCCGGGACGGGCGTTGTTTCCGAGGTTTTCGTGGCAGTGGTCATTTCATCCGCTCCTGGCCTCACCGGGTGCCCTGGGCCACGAGCGTGGCGACGGCGTCGACATTGTTCTTGTCGACGAACCCGGGCCCGGTCTGCACCGGTGCGCCGCCACCGACGGTGTTCAGATTGGTTCGATACAGCTGCAACAGCACGATCGGCAGATAACCCTGCTCGTACTGCTGCTGGTCCACGGCGAACAGCAGCTTGCCCGCCCGAATCGCCTCGACCACATCGGTATTGAGGTCGAAGGTGGCCACCGTCGCGGCCGAACGCGATTCCTGCACGGCATCCACCGCGCGGGCGGCGACCTGGGAGTTCAGGGTGAGTACGGCGTCGATGGACCGATCGGCCTCCAGCGCGCCCTTGATCCGCGACTGAGCGTCGGTCGGATTGTTGATATCGACCTGCAATGTGGCGGCATTGCCGAAAGCCTTTGTGGCGCCGTCACATCGCTGGTTGGCGCCGATATTGCCCGCCTCGTGGATGACGCACAACATCTTCGTGCGGCCCGCGTCGGCGAGTCGCTTACCCGCGGCCTGCCCCGCCAGCGCCTCGCTCTGCCCCACATGGGCGGCCGCGCCGAACTTCGCGCTGTCACTCTCGCCGGAATTGATGGTGATGACCGGAATGCCCACCGCGACGGCCCGTTCGATCGAGGGGCGCAATGCCTCGGGGTTGGCCATCGATACCACCAACCCGTCCACGCCCTGCGCGATCGCGTTATCGATCAGCTTGGCCTGCTGGCCGGGGTCACCGGAGGAGTTGTACTCGACGCCGACACCCAACTCCTTACCCGCCGCCTCGGCGCCGTTCTTCACCACATTCCAGAACGCGTCGCCGGGGCTGCCGTGGGTGACCACCGCGACCGACTCCAATTTCCCTGCGGCAACCGGGGATTGGGTCGGGGCGGGAACATCGGCCCCCGGTCCGCTGCATGCCGCGAGCAGCGCGGCGATCGCCAGCCACGGCAGCAGACGTGCGGCACTCGACCTTCCGGTAGTGAAACGCCGATTGCCGTGCGGTGCTATGCCATTCGATTGCGCGGTCGCACCCACGCGTCCCGAGAACCCGGGAATCCAAACTCTTCTACCGGATCCGGGACCACGTTGTGATCGCACAGGCATCGTTGTCATCACTTCCCTACCGAATATGTGCCGAGATCAGCGCGGCACCGATGTCCGCGAGGTGACGCAGGCTGCGGCTGGTGTCCCGGCTCGGCGACTGCCCCGAATCGTCCGGGCCCAAGGCCGTGTCCTGCTCGATGACGTACCAGCCGCGGTATCCGCCCGCGTGCATCTCGCGCACCAGTGCGGAGATGTCGACATCGCCGTCACCCAGCGGGACATAGAGTCCGCGGCGCACGGCCTCGCTGTATTCGATTCCGCCCCCGCGTATTTCATCGGCAACGGCGGCACGAACATCCTTGAGATGGATATGGCCGATGCGAACGGCGTGCCGCCGCGCCAATCGGACCGGGTCGGTGCCGCCGATCAGCAGATGCCCGGTGTCGAGGCAGATATCGAGATCGGAGTCGGCGAGGAAGCGCTCGACCTCGTCCTCGCGTTCGACATGGGTGCCGACATGCGGATGCAGCACGGCGCGCAGTCCGTATTCGGCGGCGACGTCACGGATGGCGGCCGCGGTACCGACGAGGGTCCGCCACTCGGAGTCGGTGAGCCGCGGGCGGGTGTCATAGCCGTCCAGCCCGGTCGCGGCCGCGAGCACCAGCACCTCGGCGCCGGTCGCGGCGAACAGGGCGGCGGTGTCCCGTGCGGTATCGACCGCCCCCGCGGGCTCGCGGTGCAGGGTGAGGGCGAGGAACCCACCGATCGCCGCGATGCCGTAGCCGTCGAGCAGGGTGCGCAGTCGGACCGGATCGCGGGGTAGATAACCCGGTGGGCCCAGCTCCGTCGCGGTGAGCCCGAGCGCGGCCATCTCCGACAGCACGGTCCGCGGGTCGAGCACACGACCCCAGCCGGGGACTTCGCAGACTCCCCAGGAGATCGGCGCGGCCGCGATGCGCAGCGCGGTGAGCGGTTCGGGCCCGCCCGTCATCGAGTCACTGCGCGGCGCTGTGTTCATCGGGACTCTCCGACCTTCGACGTGGAGTGTGACTCAGGACTATTGGAGCGCTCCAACTATGTAACGAAGGCCACAGTGTGTCAAGGGGGTCGATCACCGGCGATTTGCCTCCTCTCACCTCGGAAAATGTTGACCTACAGGCAAAATGCCGCCGGACCGAAGTGGCGAGTTCGTCCGATTAGAGCGCTCTATTGATTGGCACGCGCCAACCTTGTAACGTCCGTCACGGTAGGCAGGACCGGACCAGGAGCGGAGGTGAAATGGCGCGACCGACCATGGAAGACGTCGCCGCTCGCGCAGGCGTCTCACGGGCCCTGGTCTCACTCGTCATGCGCGACTCCCCCAAGGTCAGCGCGCACCGCCGCCGCGCCGTCCTCGCCGCCGCGAAAGATCTCGGCTACCAGCCGCACACCATGGCCCGCTCGCTGGCCAGCCGCACCTCCAATATCGTCGGGGTCATGGTCTCCGACCTGCGCAACGCCTTCTTCGCCGATGTGGTCGAGGGGATGGACGCCGCCGCACAGGACGCGGGCTTCGAACTCATCCTCAACACCGGCCGCCGCAGCGCCGCCCGGGAACGCACCGCGCTGGAAAGCCTGCTCGCCTTCCGCCCCGGCGGCATCATCCTGCTGTCGCCCGTACTGCCCGCCGCGGCCATTCGGCAAGCGGCACAACAGGGTCCGGTCGTGCTGGTGTCGCGCAGCTCCACCGTCGCCGATATCGACACCGTCAACGACGACGGCGATATCGGCGCCGCGCTCGCCGTCGACCACCTGGTCGCCCTCGGCCACCGCCGCATCGTGCACCTCGACGGCGGCGCCGCCTTCACCTCCGCCGCTCGCCGGCGCGGCTACCGCACCGCCATGCAACGACACGGCCTGGAACCGATGGTGGTCCCCAGCGAGCACACCGACTCCGCGGGCATGGCCGCCGTGCGGAAGCTGCTCAATCTCTTCTCCCGCGACACCTTCCCCACCGCACTGATCTGCGGTAACGACTTCAACGCCGTCGGCGCCATGTCCGCCCTCGAAGAAGCGGGTCTGCGGGTGCCGCACGACGTCTCCATCGTCGGCTACGACAACACCTCGCTCGCCGCACTCCGCCACATCTCCCTCACCACGATCGACCAGCCCCGCATCCAGATGGGCAGACTGGCCGTCGAAGCACTCGCCGAACGCCTGCGCGACGGCCGCACCGACCCGGTCCGCCGCCGCGTGGAACCCTCGCTCGTCGTCCGCGCGACCACCGCCGCACCCACCAACTGAACCGGTCCCACCGCCGTTCGCGGGTGGGCACACCGATCACCACCACACCAGCAGGAGGAGAGTCGATGACACACGACCGCACCGTCACCCTTGGCCTGGCAGGTACCGGGCGCATTGGCACCTCACATGCCGAAACCCTCAAGAATCTCCCCCATATCGACCGAGTCCTGGTCGCCGACATCGACGCTCCCCGCGCCCGCGAAGCCGCCGCCAAACTCGGCGTCGAAGCCCTCCCCGACATCGACACCCTGCTCGCCGCCGACCTCACCGGCCTCGTCATCGCCACCGCCACCGATTCCCACCCCGAACTCATCACCCGCGCCGTCGACCGCGGCATCCCCGTCTTCTGCGAAAAACCCGTCGCCGCCGACATCCATGGCACCCTCGCCGTCCTCGAACACCTCGAAAACTCCACCGTCCCCGTCCAAATCGGCTTCCAACGCCGCTTCGACGCCGGCTACCGCGCCGCCCGCGCCGCCGTCACCTCCGGCGACCTCGGCTGGCTGCACACCCTGCGCGCCACCACCCTCGACCCCACACCCCCACCCGCCGACTACATCCCCCGCTCCGGCGGCCTCTTCCGCGACTGCGGCGTCCACGATTTCGACATCATCCGCTGGGTCACCGGCCGCGAGATAGTGGAGGTCTACGCCGTCGGCGCCAACCGCGGCGACCAATTCTTCGTCGACGCGGGCGACGTCGACACCGCCGCGGTCGTCTCGACCCTCGACGACGGCACCCTCGCCACTATCTCCCTCACCCGATACAACGGGGCGGGCTACGACGTCCGGCTGGAGGTTTTGGGCTCCAAAGGCAACGCCATCGTCGGTCTCGACGACCGCGCACCCCTCCGCTCGGTCGAACCGGACTACTCCGGATCCGTCTTCCCCGCCTATCCCAGTTTTATGGAGCGCTTCCGGCAGGCATACACCGACGAACTGGCCGCCTTCGTCGCCGTCGCGACCGGGGATCTGGAAAGCCCGTGCAGTCCATCCGACGCGCTCGAGGCCTTCTACATCGCCGAAGCCTGCGAACTCTCACGCCGTGAGCGCCGACCGGTGCGGGTGGCGGAGGTTCGGAAGTAGGGCGCATTGGGCTACGCGGACAGTTTTGACGCCACTTCCACAGTTTTCGGGGACTTCGCATGAAAACTGTCCGCCCACTACAGTTCTCCCCAGCCCCGAACCTTTCCACAGGCGAACCTTCCCCCTGGTCAATTCTGAAGTGCACCCGCACCGCTACGGCATCGTGCACCCATGAGCTACATACGCACCCGAAGCGAGCTGCTTGCTGAAGGGGTGCCTTCGGCGACGATCGATGAGCGCTGTCGTCGCGGAATGTATACCCGGTTGCTGCCCCGCACATACTGTCTCGGGGCTCCCACCGCGCTGGCACGGTGTACGGCGATCGTCGCATGGCTACCGGCGGCCCGTTTGAGCCACCGCACAGCAGCCTGGCTCCGTAATATGCTGCCCGAACCCGACATCCTCGAGGCCACGGTGCCCCCCGCGATACATCGCAAGACTCCCGACTGGCTCGCGCTGTACCGTCGCGATCTTCCTTTCGAGGTCCACGATGAGATGTGGGACCTGCCCACCGTCAGTGCGGCCCAAACGCTGCTCGATTGCGCGGCGGTCCTACCCTGTGACGACGCGGCCCGGCTGATCGACGACAACGTCGGCCGTACCGTCGCGGCCCGCGACATCCTCGAGCTCTGCCGTGCAGGTCGGCGCGGTTCCCCCGCCGCACGAAAGCAACTCGGCGAAGCTGCCATCCACGCCGCGTCCGAACCGGAACGACTGTTCGCTCGAGCCCTGGCCCGACGACACGTACACCTGCTGCCCAACCATCCGATCGGCCCCTACGTCTGCGATCTGGTAGACGAACGTTCACGCACGATCGTCGAGATCGATGGCCGCGAATTCCACAGCGAGCCCGGAGTATTCCGCCGTGACCGCCGCCGCCAGAACCGACTGTTACTCGACCGATGGCTGATTCTCCGCTACGCCGCCGCGGATGTGTACACCGCGCTCGACGCCTGCGCGGACGAGGTAGCCGCGGTGGTCCGGCGGCGGCGAGCATCCCGACCGGGCTGAGCGGACAGTCCCACGCCCAATTGCCCGATTCCCGGTCCGCGGCCGTCGAAACTGTCCGCGCAGACCAGCCCACAACCGCCCAATGTGATCCTCCGCGACTCACTGCCCCTGTGAACATGGCACACTCCACTTGTGGACCTTGGGGAGGAAAAGGAGCTGCGGAGGCGGATCTTCGAGCGACTGGATGAGGAAGTCGCCGAGAAGGGTTCGCTGACCCGAGATCAGCTCACCAGTTTTGACGTCGATGGCACTGCGTACCGCCTGATCGATCGCAACAAGGGGATATGGAATCCTCGAGCGTTCGCGGCAACCGTGTCCATCCTCACGAAGCCTGACAGTAACTATCACGACAAGGAAGTAGGTGAGTCCCGCTACGCCTACGCATACCGGGAAGGGAACCATAACGGTGACAACGCGAAGTTGCGGCGCGCCTTCGAGCTGGAACTCCCCATCATCTGGCTGCGCTGGATCAAGGTTGGAACGTTGATCCGCTTCGTTCCCGTGTACCCGGTCTACGTCGTCGCGGACGACTCTGCGAATGCACAATTCATCCTCGCACTGGATCCGAATCTCCAACCTGTGGCCGACGGCCACCAAGACCCGATCAAACGCGCATACGCCGAACGGACCGCCCGACAGCGCCTGCACCAGCCCCAGTTCCGCGGCCGAGTCCTCCTCGCCTACGAGACCCGATGCGCCGTATGTAACTTGGGGCATGGGCAACTCCTCGACGCTGCACACATCATTGGCGATACCGAAGAGCGCGGCACAGCCGAGGTCGACAACGGGCTTTGCCTCTGCAAGATCCACCATGCTGCTTACGATGCAAATCTGCTCGGCATATCACCCGCGGGCAAAATCCATATCGGGACCAAGCTCATGGCGGATCCCGGCGACAGTCCGACGCTCAAATACGCCCTGAAAGAAATGGATGGCGCGGACATCTTCAGGCCCCGTCGACAGGCCGATCAGCCTTCGCCGGAACGGTTGGCGGAGCGGTTTGCCGATTTCGAAGAAACCAATAACAGCGGGGCTACCTACGATCAGTCCTGGCCGGCCCAGCCGGTTTCGGTGCTCCGGGTCCAGCAAGCCTTCGACCCCGCCGACGGCTCCCCGACGCAATAGTGACTGTCCGTTCACCGAATCGCTGAACGTCCTGGGGTCAGATTGCTGCCATATACCTGGCTCAAGCAGGCAATAGGCGGGCGACTACTTCGGTGAGCTGTTTGACGTTGCGGCATTCGTGCATGGTGACGTGCTCGGCGTACACCCCAGCGGCGGAGTCGCCTGTGGACCAGGAGCGGGCGGGCTCCGGGTTGAGCCAGTAGGTGTGCTTCGCACGGTCGCACATGAGTTGGAGGGCTTCGAGATTCGGGTCGGTGCGGTTGGTGCGGGCGTCGCCGAGGATCAACAGCGACGTGCGGGGGCCTAGGGCGTCCAGGTAGTGGTCGGTGAAGCCTTGGAGGGCTTCGCCGTAGTTGCTGCTGCCGAAGCGGGCGACCCGGGATTCCCGGATGATGCGGGTGGAGAGGCCGGGGGTGGGGGGTTCACCGGGGGTGAAGTACGAGGTGATTTCGTCACAGGTGTCGATGAAGCCGAAGCTGCGGACTCGGCTGAATTGGTCTTGGAGGGCCTGGACGAGTTGGAGGGTGAATTCGGCGAAGCCGGTGACCGAGCCGGAGAGGTCGGCTAGGACTACGAGGTCGGGGCGGCCGTGTTTGCGGGCGCGGAGGACGGGGTCGATGGGGACGCCGCCGGTGGCCATGGAGCGGCGGAGGGTGCGGCGCATGTCGATCTGGCCGCGGACGGATTTCTTGCGGCGGGCGGCGAGGCGGGTGGCTAGTTTGCGAGCCAAAGGGGTTACCAGGCGGCGCATTTCGGCGAGGTCCTGTTCGCGGGCGCCAAGGAAGTCGACCTGGTCGGTGGCGGATTCGATGCCGCGGCGGGCGATGTAGTCGGTGCCGCGGAGTTGGGCCGAGCGGAGGCGGGCCTCGGTTTGGACCGCGGTGCGGAAGGCGTCGACGCGGCGTTGGGCTTCGATGGTGTGGACGGTGGTGTCGAGTTGGCTGGTGCCGCCCATGCCGTCGACGATGCGATCGATGAGGTCTTCTGGCTCAAGGGTTTTCATGGTCAAGTAGGAGGACCAACCCATGCCGGAAGCAGCGGACACGGGGCCGGAGGTTTGGCCGGTGCCCGCGCCGCCGTAGCCGCCGAGTTCGGTGAGGGCCTGGCGGGCGAGTTCGGTTGTGGCAGCACGGTCATCCTGGGTGAGGGCCGATACGAGACGGTCGCGGAGCGAATCGAGAGACTCCGGTGTCTCGGGCAGCATCGGCTGGGTCTCCCCCGGGCCCAGGAAGTAGAGGTCGAAGAGCTGATCGAAGACGCTGCGCTGGCCATTGCGGCGCAATAGGGTTGCGGCGAGGCCGGAGCGGAGGCGGTTCGTATCGGATAGGCCGAGCGCGCGAATCGCTTCGGCGGCGTCGACGGTTTCGCTGGGACCCGCGGTGATGCCGTGCTCGCGCAGGATGCTGACGAAGTCGACGAGACGGTCGGTCATCGATTGGACCGGCTGGTCGGTGGCGCGCTGCTCACGCCGGGGCGGCGCGGTCATCGCGCGCTCCCGGGCCGCACCACGTGACCGAGCCATCTTTCGTCCAGCCCCGCTGGGTGCTGTTTCCGGCATACCGCACACGGATTTGCCTCGCGCGCAGAGAATTGCGGTGTGACACGCCGAGCTGTGAGCCACATGGTGGGCGTGAGAACCGGACAGCTCGGACGCCACTCGGCGCCGCCATCCAGCGCCCGGTCCATCCTCCGCAAGGCGGGCGAGGGCGCGGATGCCATCGATCCCGGCGTCGGCTCAGACTCAGCGTGATCAGCCGACGCCTCCGCGGCAAACGCCCCCGCTGCCTCCAACGCGAGCGAGATGAGCGCAATTCGTATGGGCGCGAAAGGCGGCTCAGATCCAGCGTGATCGGCTGACGCCCCCGCCGCAAACGTCCACGCGGCCTCCAGCACCAGCGGAATGGGCGCAATTCCCGTGGGTGTGAAAGGCTCCTTGCCGCCCCGATGCCGGTTCCGGACCTGGCCGCTCGGTCGGCGGCCCATAGGCCCGCTCGTCCGGCCCTCGCCGGTATGGCCGATCGCGTCGCGCACGTGCTCCCACGAAGACGGGACCCGAGCGACGCAGGCACGCGGCATCGCCCGAGCAGCGCGAGCGCGCGCCATCCGCCGCGCGGCATATACAGGCAGGACGCCGGTGAACCGCCGGTCGACCTCACAGTCATCGCAGATCCGCACAACTCCTCGTACACCCCTCCGACAACCGACAGGTGCGCGAACGCCGAAGCGAGTCCGCGGCAACGGGACCCGAGCGGCACAGGTACGCCGCGTCAGCCGCGCAGCGAATGCATGCAAGACACCGGTGAACTGCCGGTCGATCTCGCGGACTTCACGGATCGGCACGATTCCTCGTGTAGTCATTCGGCGACCGGCAGGTGCGCGCAGGCCGAAGCGCTTCTGCGACAACGGGACCTGAGCGGCGCAAGCACGCGCAGTCGACCGCCCGTCAAACGCAGCGATATCCGCGCAGGTGTAAGTCGCGTCGAGTCGATATGCCGACGTCACTGCTCGGTGTCCTTGCCGGGCAACACATCCGCACCAAGCGCGAGACGTTCGACGGCGATGCGGTGGTCGGATTGATACTTCAACAGCACGCCCAGCGTGGACCGCACAACACCGCTGGTCAGATTGCGGGCACCTAGTGTCACCAAAGTCCGTGCCCAGTCCACGGTTTCGGCAATCGATGGCGATTTCCGCAGCGACAACTGTCGGAGCGCACCGACCACCTCGACAGCGGCCGCGGCGGTGACCGCATCCAGCTCGGGCACCTTCAGGCGCACGATCGCGCGTTCCAATTCCGCTGTCGGATAGTCGATGTGCAGGTACAGGCAGCGGCGCTTCAGGGCTTCGGAGAGGTCTCGGTTGGCGTTGGAGGTGAGGATGACGAACGGCTTGCGGACGGCGGTGATGGTGCCGAGTTCGGGGATGCTCACCTGGAAGTCGCCGAGTACCTCCAGCAGTAGTCCCTCGAGCTCCACATCCGCCTTGTCGAGTTCGTCGATGAGCAGCACGGTCGGGTCAGGGTTGCGGATGGCGGCGAGCAGGGGGCGCTGGAGGAGGAATTCCTCGGTGAAGACGTGGTCGCGGGTGCTGTCCCAGCCTTCGTTCTCGGTGGCGGTGATGCGCAGCAGTTGTTTGGCGTGGTTCCACTCGTAGAGGGCGCGGGCCTCGTCGATACCCTCGTAGCACTGGAGGCGCACCATCGCGGCATCGGTCGCGGTCGCGACCGCGCGCGCCAGTTCGGTCTTGCCGACGCCCGCCGGTCCCTCTATCAGCAGGGGCTTGCCCAGGTGACCGGCGAGGAAGACCGCGGTGGCGATGTCGGTGGACGGCAGATAGCCCGCGGTGGTGAGCCGCTGAGTCACCTGGTCTACCGAATCAAAGAACCTACTCATCAGTAGCTAGTGTAGTAGAGCACTCGCTCCGGTATCGCGCGGACGTCCGGCACCGCCGGTAGGTGGCCGCACGGTGGTTGGCCAGCAGCGCCCGCAGTCGTACCCGACAACGCCGTGAGTACCGCCGCAGCCTGTTCCGCGCTGCCGAACGTCGCGCGCGGCACGGACAGTGTGACGTCCATCACGGGCCGCGTTCGTATCCTCAGAACCCCGATGTCGCGGCGACGACTCGACCCGATTCGATCGCCTCGATCAGTGCCCGATGGTCTATCAGTGTCTGGTCGGCGTAGGCGATCGCGAACTGTGCCATGGCACGATCGAATGCGTCGCCGCTGCCGAGGTAGGTGGCGATGGCGACGCGGTCGCCCGATCTGGCGTGGGCGCGGGCCAGGGTATGCCCGCAGAGGGTGGCGTATTTCGCCAGATCGCCCGGCGACAAATTCTCCAGTACCGCCGAACCCTTCATATCGCGCAGCTGCCGCCAGTAGTAGTGGCGGCCCTGCGGACCGGTCGCCCAGCCGAGAAAGATGTCGCTGGCGGCCTGCATGAGACGTTGCCCTTGCACCACGCGGTGGCCCTGATGCTTGAATTTGCTCGGCCTGAGATGCGGCGAGAGCACCGAGGCCTCGGCCTCTTTCACCTGGAGGAACAGCGGGCTGCAGGTATCGCGGTCGGCCATCAGGACGATGAAGCACCGGGTGCCCACACTGCCGACGCCGACCACCTTGCGTGCGACTTCGACGAAGCGGTGCCGGTCCAGCAGTACCCGGCGCTCCTCCGGCAGGGTGCTGCGGTAGGCGGCGAACACCGCCGAGACATCCAGCGCCTCCGGCTCTTCGATCGGTACCAGCAGCGGCGGCTTGTGCCGGATACGTGGGTTGCCGTCCGCGCCCGGCTCGGTGAGTTTGACGAAGGCCTGGAGGCTGGTGTTGGAACGGGCCGTATTCAGTGTCTTCTCGACATCCTTGCGACGCTTGGTTTTGCGTGCCAGTTCGGCGACCGCATCGGCGTTGACCTGTTCGTACCAGACCGTCATACCGTCGAGCCCGGCCAGCCGGATCATGGATTCCCGATATCCGCGGGCGCCATCGAGCACCGCGCGCATGGCTTGGGCGTCATCGCAGCCGTTCGCGCGCGCGGCGACCGCGACGCTGGCGGCGAGACGTTTGACATCCCATTCGAACGGGCCGGGCAGGGTTTCGTCGAAATCGTTGAGGTCGAAGACGAGTGTGCGTTCCGGCGAGCCGAACAGCCCGAAGTTCGACAGGTGGGCGTCGCCGCAGAGTTGCACCCCGAGGTCGGTGCTCGGGGACGCGGCCAGATCGGCGGCCATGACCGCCGGGGCGCCGCGCAGGAAGGGGAAGGGCGCGGCGGCCATTCGCGCGTACCGGATGGGCACCAGATCGGGCAGCCGGGTCCTGGCCTGCTGCTCCAGGATGGTAACCGGATCGATGCGGTCGGCCGGTGCCCGCCATTCACCGAGTGCCGAACGCGGGACTCGCTTGCGGACCTCGCGGCCGATGCCGGAGGCGGGACGATCGTTCGCTACCTCGATCACGTTCGTCATTTGCCCAGTCTGGCGCTCCGGATGCGGCATCGCAAGACATCTCCCCCCGGCGGCCGTATGCGTGTCATCGATGTCGACCCCGGGCAGCCTCTGAAGAATTGCCAATAGTTCGCTGAGCCATTCGCAGACTGTCTGCTCTCGCCAACGGCTCCGCCGCATGTTCGCGCGACCCCGACGTCCGACTCACGTCCCGAGAAGGCCGACGCGCGAACCACGATCTCGGCGGCGAGACAGCACCCGGCTTCATTACGCCGCAGCGGATTTCGACCATGAGGGGTCACACCCACGCCACTCGGGGTTTCACCGTATCCGGGGAAGCCGCACTGTCATACCTTCGGATGAACCTTCCCGCGAGTGGTGTTACCACCCGTGACCATTCAATCCGAGTGCGGCACAGTGTAGGTCGTGCGGTCACTGCTTCGTCGGCAGATTCGGTCGCGGCCCGTCGGCGACGACGGGCACACCGATGCCGACCTGCCCGCGTCATTGCGCGGGCGGTCCGTCACGAGTGACGCGCGCCGGATATCGAAGAGTTGAAAGGATTTACGTTGTTCACGACGAGAAAGTCCGCCGCCTCGCGCCGGATGCTGGCGGGGGTCGCGATCGCGGGTGCGATCACCGCGGTCCCGTTGGTCGCGGCCGGCCCCGCCGCGGCCTCCCCGGAGGCCACCGGTCCGCAAGCCACCGAGATCAGGCATAACAGGTGGGATTGCCGCGGCAACGACCCGTGGGAGGACTTCTGGGACGACCGCCGCTACGACCCGTGGGACAGCTTCTGGGATGACTGCGATCGGTGGGACCGCCACGATCCGTGGCGTAACCCCTGGCGTCACCACCGTCCGCGCGGCCTGTTCGGCAGCAGCTAGCAGCGATACGGCCCCGGACACGGCGGGCCTCGGAGGTCGGGGATTACTCGGTGTGCCGCAACCGGTTCGGTTGCGGCACACCGTCGTTGGCCCGCCATGCGGGCCGGTTGGTCTGCCCGCCAACCGCCGATGAGAAAGGTCCCTCGATGTTCTCGTTGACGATGTCACCTCGGCTGCTGACCCGCGCTGCCATAGCGGGCACGATCGCCGCTGTTCCCCTGGTGTTCTCGGCGATTCCCGCCGCGGCCGATCACCTGTCGCGCGATGTGGTGTTGTCGCAGATCCGGGCGGGTCAGCTCGCGGAATGCGACCAGCCGGAGTGGATCTCCGATGCGGAGGTGCAGGCCGAATGCGCGCGGATCCGGTGGGCGTCCAGCCTCGCCAATCCGGCGAATCCGCTGAGTCCCCACCACCCGAACAACCGGAACAGGCTCAACGATCTCAATGATCCGACGAACCCGGCGAGCCCGCTCAATCCGATGCATCCATTGAATCCATCGAATCCCAATAGCCCGCATCGTGCGGGTCAGACCCCGGCCTTCCCGGGCACGCACAATCCATAACCGCCGACCACGAGTCGCCGATCACGCGGGAGCGCAACCCGTTTCCGCGTAACAGGGTTCCGGATTCGACGCGGGCGCACCATCACAGCGGGTATGGTTCGACCTCGTCATCGGATAGGTTCATCCCACTCGACAGAGGTTCAGATGAAATCGGTCAGCAGAGTATTCGTGCTTCCCGCGACCGGCGCCCTCGCCGCAACGGCATTGCTCATGGTCAACGCCGGACCCGCATCCGCCGCATCGGGCGGTAAGTTCCAGACGATCTATTCGCTCACCGACGGAGCGTGCGTCGCGGTGGTCGATTCGTCGGTGCACGGTCCCGGATACCCGAATTCGGCGTCGTTCACGGTCAGCACCAACATGATCGGGTTCGGATCCTGTGGCCTGGACGTCACGCTGCACTGGAAGAATGTCGATACCGGCGAATCCGGGACCCGCACGGCACATGCCACCGGTCCCGGTTCCTGGGTCAGCGATCCGAAATCGTCGATCTTCCAACCGGGATTCGGCAATTTCGTCGGCACCGTCACGGTGGGCGCGGCGCATCTGGGCGAATCCGGTCAGGTCGCATTCACCGTAGAGAAGTACCAGGGCTGATACACCGAGGGCCCGTTCGTCGAATGACGAACGGGCCCTTTCGGTTCTGCCGAAACCTACGCGGTTTCGGTGATCGGGCGATCGACCCAGCTCATCAGGCCGCGCAGCTTGGCGCCGGTGACCTCGATCGGGTGCTCGGCGTTCTGCTTACGCAGTGCCTCGAGCTCCTTGTTTCCGCCCTCGACGTTGGCGACCAGACGCTTGACGAAGCTGCCGTCCTGAATGTCCTTCAGGATGTCCTGCATCCGCTTCTTGGTGTCGGCATCGATGACCCGCGGGCCCGACAGGTAGCCACCGAATTCGGCGGTGTCGGAAACCGAGTAGTTCATGCGCGCGATGCCGCCCTCGTACATGAGGTCGACGATCAGCTTCAGCTCGTGCAGCACCTCGAAGTAGGCCATCTCCGGCGCGTAACCGGCCTCGACCATAACCTCGAAACCGGTCTTGACCAGTTCCTCGGTACCACCGCAGAGCACTGCCTGCTCACCGAACAGGTCGGTCTCGGTCTCTTCCTTGAAGGTGGTCTTGATGACGCCGGCGCGGGTGCCGCCGATGCCCTTGGCGTAGGACAGCGCCAGCGCCTGGCCCTCACCCTTCGGGTCCTGCTCGACGGCGATCAGGGCCGGAACGCCCTTGCCGTCGACGAACTGACGACGCACCAGGTGGCCCGGGCCCTTCGGCGCGACCATGCCGATGGTCACGTTCGCCGGGGGCTTGATCAGGCCGAAGTGGATGTTCAGGCCGTGGCCGAAGAACAGCGCGTCGCCGTCCTTCAGGTTCGGCTCGATGTCGTTGGTGAAGATCGACGCCTGCGCGGTGTCGGGCGCCAGCACCATGATCACGTCGGCCCACGCCGAAACCTCGGCCGGGGTGCCGACAGTCAGGCCCGCCTCCTCGGCCTTGGGACGCGACTTCGAACCCTCGGCGAGGCCGACGCGGACGTCCACGCCGGAGTCGCGCAGGCTCAGCGAGTGCGCGTGGCCCTGGCTGCCGTAGCCGATCACCGCGACCTTGCGGCCCTGGATGATCGACAGGTCGGCGTCGTCGTCGTAGAACATCTCGACTGCCACTGTTGTTGGTCCCTTCTCGGATTCTCTTCTTAGGCTGATTCTTTGGTTAGCGGGTTGCGGTGATCGACTTGGGACCGCGACCCACCGCCACCACACCGGACTGCACGATCTCGCGAATGCCATACGGTTCGAGCATGCGCAGCAGCGCGTCGAGCTTGGACCGGGTTCCGGTCGCCTCGACGGTGAGCGCGTCCGGGGACACGTCGATGACCTTCGCACGGAAGAGCGTAACGGCCTCGATGACCTGGGTCCGCACGCTGGCGTCGGCGCGCACCTTCACCAGGATCAGTTCGCGAGCCACCGAGGCGTCGGCATCCTGCTCCACGATCTTGATGACGTTCACCAGCTTGTTGAGCTGCTTGGTGACCTGCTCCAGCGGCAGATCGTCGACGGTCACGACGATGGTCATGCGGGAGATCTCGGGGAGCTCCGTACCGCCGACCGCCAGTGACTCGATATTGAAGCCGCGGCGCGAGAACAGACTCGCGACCCTCGCCAGCACGCCCGGCTTGTCCTCGACGAGAACGCTCAGGGTGTGGGTCGTACTCATTCGCTCACCTTGGTCTTCTCGTGCTCGGCCTTCTCTCGGTCGTGCGAGAGGGCCTCGTGGATGACGGCGGGCTCGGCGGCCTGCTCGTCCTCGTCGAACAGGGGGCGGATGCCGCGCGCGGCCATGATCTCGTCATTGCTGGTGCCGGCGGCGACCATCGGCCACACCTGCGCGTCCTTGCCGACGATGAAGTCGATCACCACGGGACGGTCGTTGATCGACTGCGCCTCGCGGATCGCGGCCTCCACATCCTCCTCGCGCTCCACCCGGATGCCGTGGCAGCCGAGCGCTTCCGCGAGCTTCACGAAGTCGGGGATGCGCAGGGTGTGCGTGCCGAGATCGGTGTTGGAGTAGCGCTCCTCGTAGAACAGGGTCTGCCACTGGCGGACCATGCCGAGGTTGCCGTTGTTGATCAGCGCGACCTTGATCGGCACGCCCTCGACGGCGCAGGTGGCCAGTTCCTGGTTGGTCATCTGGAAGCAGCCGTCACCGTCGACCGCCCAGACTTCCCGGTCCGGCGCGCCCATCTTGGCGCCCATGGCGGCCGGGACGGCGTAGCCCATGGTGCCGAGACCACCGGAGTTCAGCCAGGTGCGCGGCTTCTCGTACTTGATGAACTGGGCGGCCCACATCTGGTGCTGGCCGACGCCCGCGCAGTAGATCGCGTCGGGTCCGGCGAGCCTGCCCAGCGCATCGATGACGAATTCGGGCGAGAGCGAGCCGTCGCTCGGCTGCGACCAGCCCAGCGGGTAGCTCTTGCGGATGCCGTCGAGGTACTCCCACCAGTCGGTGAGGTCCAGCTTGGGCGAGCCGGAGGGATCGGCCTTGAGCGTCTCGATCAGTTCGACGATCACCTCGCGGCAGTCACCGACGATCGGCACGTCCGCGTGCCGGTTCTTACCGATCTCGGCCGGGTCGATATCGGCGTGGATCACCTTGGCGTCCGGCGCGAAGGAGTCCAGCTGACCGGTGACGCGATCGTCGAAGCGCGCGCCGAGGGTGATCAGCAGATCGGACTTCTGCAGCGCGGCGACCGCGCCGACGGTGCCGTGCATACCGGGCATGCCCATATTCAGCTGGTGGCTGTCCGGGAAGGCGCCGCGGGCCATGAGGGTGGTCACCACCGGAATGCCGGTCAGTTCGGCCAGCTCGAGCAGTTCGGGTGAGGCGTCGGCCTTGATCACACCGCCGCCGACGTAGAGCACCGGCTGCTTGGCCTCGAGGATCATCCGGGCGGCCTCGCGCACCTGCTTGCCGTGCGGCTTGGTGACCGGACGATAGCCGGGCAGCCGCATTTCCGGCGGCCAGCTGAAGGTGGTCTGCGCCTGCAGCACGTCCTTCGGGATATCGACCAGCACGGCGCCCGGGCGGCCCGAGGCCGCCAGGTAGAACGCCTCGGCGATGATGCGCGGTATGTCGGTGCCCTCGGTGATGAGGAAGTTGTGCTTGGTGACCGGCATGGTGATGCCGGAGATGTCGGCTTCCTGGAACGCGTCGGTGCCGATCAGGCTGCGACCGACCTGGCCGGTGATCGCGACAATCGGGACCGAGTCCATCTGGGCGTCGGCGATCGGGGTGACCAGGTTGGTCGCTCCGGGGCCGGAAGTGGCCATACACACACCGACCTTGCCGGTGGCCTGGGCGTAACCGGTGGCAGCGTGGCCCGCGCCCTGCTCATGGCGCACCAGCACGTGGCGCACCTTGGTGGAGTCGAACAGCGGGTCGTACACCGGGAGAATCGCGCCGCCGGGAATGCCGAATACGGTGTCGACGCCGAGCTCCTCGAGCGAGCGGACGACGGACTGCGCGCCGGTGACCCGCTCGGGCGGGACCTGGCGGCGGTTCGCCGCGGACGTCGTGTGACCAGCGGGCGTGGCCTGCTGACTCGCCGAAGGCGCTGGCCTGCGGGCCGATGGCCCGGGCCGTGCGGTTGGTGCACTCACCGTCTTCGTTCCTAACTGTTCGTACTAGACCCCGGACAACACTGCTTCGTGTGATTGACACGTGGTGCCTTGCGAGTCGCCACGTGCGGACTTTTGTCCGAACACAAAAAAGCCCCCGTCAGCGCATGGCTGATCGAGGGTGGCGCGTCGCAACGCGAGCTGACGTATTCGACTCAGGTAGTCAGGCTCAACGCTGGACGCGCCGGCCGATTACGAGCAACTCGTTCCGATTCACGCGCACGACGTTAAGCGGGCGTGAACCGAAGAGTCAAACAGATGACCCATTGCGTCCCATTATGTGGGACAGTGCGGTTGCTTGTGTCCGTTCACCAGGATGCGAGGATGGTGGTGTGTCATCACCGCATCAGTCCGTGCCACCGGCTAAATCGTCCCATACCGCACCCGAGGGATCGGATACGGGTAGCGAGTCGGCCCCGACGCGGCCGGAGGCCGACGTGAAGATCATTCGCATCCCGCGGCTCGCCTACCTGGGCGTGGTCGTGTTGTTGTTCTGCGTGTTCTTCTTTTTCGTCGGCTCACCGACCTTCCTGTGGTGGCTGCTGTTACTGCCGGTCGCGGTGGCGGTGTGGGTGACGCGCACGCAGACGACGGTCTCGGAGAAGGGGCTGGATCTGCGGACCGTCTTCGGTTCCCGGCACCTGGACTGGGCGCAGGTCAAGGGCGTGCGCATCCCCAAGCGCGGTTTCGTCCGGGCACATCTCGCCGACGATTCCGAGGTGAAGCTGCCCGCGGTGAGTTACGACCGGCTGCGCGACCTGATCGCCGCGTCCAAGGGCCGGATCCCGGATCTGTTCGCGGCGGCGGCGGAAGCCGAGGATCGGGCCTACGCCGAACGCGTCGCGTCCGAGGAATCGGCCGACAACCGCGACGACGCCACACCCGGCGACGCCACATCCAGTGACGACACATCCGGCGACGAGCAGCGGCCGACCAAAGACGCCTGACCTCACCGCGGACCGCGGGTCGCCGAGCGACGGCCGCACCGACCCCGCGCGCACGCTGTTCGACGCGAGCGGGGCGATCGGCATCGATGGGCGCGCGCGGCAAGCGAGCTGTGACCGATTACACCGAGGGAATATCCGGTGGCGCGGCCCCGATAGACTCGGTACAGCTCCACAATCAGGTGCTCGGATCCGGCGACACACTCCGATCCGCGTGCCGCCCAGACGGTTCGGGTACCGACACCTCCCCGATGACACCGCCAGCGCCGACGACACCCTCGCGGCGACACCGACAGCGTGCGCGACCGCACAGTAGTTCGCCGGGTGCACCGGTCCGTATGCCGCGACGGTGCCGCGCGGTCCGCACAGCGCCGCGCGCCGCGGCGCCGAACGGGCTCCGCGACCGGCTCATCCGCGCTGCTCCCGCCGACAGCGCCAACGCCCGCCGGGAGTACCGTGGGGACGCCGCCGAGCCAACTCTGCGCAGTCGCACATCAGCCCCCGCGACCCCATCGAGGACCATTTCATGCCACCGCTTCGTTCACGCACCACCACCATCGGCCGCAATGCCGCGGGCGCTCGCGCCCTCTGGCGGGCCACCGGTATGACCGACTCCGATTTCGGTAAGCCGATCGTCGCCATCGCGAACTCCTACACCCAGTTCGTCCCTGGCCACGTGCATTTGAAGGATGTCGGCGAGATCGTGGCCGAGTCGGTGCGCGCCGCGGGTGGTGTGCCGCGCGAATTCCACACCATCGCCGTCGATGACGGTATCGCCATGGGTCACGGCGGCATGCTCTACTCGCTGCCCTCGCGCGAGATCATCGCCGATTCGGTCGAATACATGGTCAACGCGCATACCGCCGACGCACTGGTCTGTATCTCCAACTGCGACAAAATCACTCCCGGCATGCTGAATGCCGCCATGCGGGTGAACATCCCGACCGTATTCGTCTCCGGCGGTCCGATGGAGGCCGGTAAGGCGGTCGTGGTCGGTGGTGTCGCACAGGCGCCGACCGACCTGATCACCGCGATCGCCGCCAGCGCGAATCAGGCTGTCTCCGAGGAGGGTTTGTCCGAGGTCGAGCGCAGCGCATGCCCGACCTGCGGTTCCTGTTCCGGCATGTTCACCGCCAACTCGATGAACTGCCTCACCGAGGCGCTCGGCCTCACGCTGCCCGGCAACGGTTCCACCCTGGCCACGCATGCCGCGCGCCGCGCACTGTTCGAGCGGGCAGGCACGGTCATCGTCGATATCGCCAACCGCTGGTACCGCGAGGACGACGCGTCGGTGCTGCCGCGAAATGTGGCCGACGAAAAGGCCTTCCGCAATGCGATGGCACTGGATGTCGCGATGGGCGGTTCCACCAACACCGTGCTGCACACGCTGGCCGCCGCGCAGGAGGGTGAGATCGACTTCGATCTCACCACCATCGATGAGATCAGCCGCCGGGTGCCCTGCCTGTCCAAGGTTTCGCCGAACTCGGACTACCACATGGAGGACGTGCATCGCGCGGGCGGCATCCCCGCCATCCTCGGCGAGCTGCGCCGCGCCGGTCTGCTCGAGACCGACGTGTCCACCGTGCACTCCGCCGGCTTCGACGAGTGGCTCGACACCTGGGATATCCGCTCCGGCAAGGCCTCCGAGGAAGCCATCGAACTGTTCCACGCGGCGCCGGGCGGCGTGCGGACCACCGAGCCGTTCTCCACCGAGAACCGCTGGTCCTCGCTGGATACCGATGCCGCGGGCGGCTGCATCCGAGACAAGGAGCACGCCTACACCGTCGAAGGCGGTCTGGTCGTATTGCGCGGCAACATCGCTCCGGACGGCGCGATCCTCAAGACCGCGGGCATCGACGAGGAACTGTTCTCCTTCCAGGGCCCGGCCGTGGTGGTCGAGTCGCAGGAGGAGGCCGTCTCGGTCATCCTCGGCAAGCAGATCAAGCCGGGCGATGTGATCGTGGTCCGTTACGAGGGTCCTTCGGGCGGCCCCGGCATGCAGGAGATGCTGCACCCCACCGCCTTCCTGAAGGGCGCGGGCCTCGGCAAGCAGTGCGCGCTGATCACCGACGGCCGCTTCTCCGGCGGCACCTCGGGCCTGTCCATCGGGCACATCTCACCCGAGGCGGCCAGCGGCGGCGTGATCGGCCTGGTCGAGAACGGCGACCAGATCCGCATCGACGTCGCCACCCGCACCCTCGAGGTCGTCGTCGACGATGCCGTGCTCGCCGAACGCCGCGCCAAAATGGAAGCGTCCGAACGCCCCTGGCAGCCGGTGGACCGCCAGCGAACGGTCACCACCGCGCTGCGTGCCTACGCCGCGCTGGCCACGTCCGCCGACAAGGGCGCCGTCCGCCGCGTGCCATAGCCGGAAGAACCGAAGAGCGACGCCCCGCGGGTTACGGGGCGTCGCTCATAGGTCGGCCTCGTCAGTCGAAGGGACCGATGCCGGTAAGGGGGTTGCCGCCGTGCAGGTACCAGTACGTGACGGCGGCGGCCGCGACGGCGAGCAGCAGGACCACGAAGGATCCATAGGCGGGTCGGCTGGCCCAACCGCGGTTGCGGTCGAAGGACCAGCGGCCGGGGCCGGTCAAGATGATGACGGCGGCGGTGCCCGCGAGGACGCTTTCGAGTTCGACACCGCTGGGGACCCTGCCCTGGTACTGGAAGCCGGGAATCATGCCCTGCTTCCAGGCCCAGGCATCGAGGATTACGGCCAGCACCGCGCCCGCGGCGAGCGGGGTCATCAGGCCGAGGACCAGGAGTGCGCCACCGCCGAGTTCGCCGGCGGTGACCAGGAGGGCGCACACGGTGGCGTGATCCCAGCCGCCGTCGGCCATCATGTCGCGGGTGCCGTCCAGGCCGGAGCCGTGAAACCATCCGGTCAGCTTCTGCAGGCCGTGGTAGATGAAGGTACCGCCGACGACCAGGCGCAACAGGAACAGGCCGAGATCCAGGGTGCCGCGCCGGTTTTCGGCATTGCGGCGGCGCAGGGACCTACTCGGCTCGCCCGGCGGATTCATGGCGGGCGGGATGCTGGCGTAGGCGTAGGCCGAATCCGCGCTCTCCGACACCGTGGGCACGTCGGGGTCGAGGCCCAGTTCCTCATCCGTCCGTGGCACGTCCTTGCGCGGTGCGGGAGCCTTCGACATATCGACGCGTGGTAGCTGCCCGGTCGGTGAATCGTAGGGGCTGGTCACCCCTCGGCTGGTGGTCGACACCGCCTCCTGCGCGTCTATCGACGCCGTAGCCGGCCCGGATGTGTCGATCGATGACTTCTCGTTCACCGCCGCGCCTCGCTGTCACTCGGCTCCGCCGGGCCCGACGGGACTGTGTCGATGGTTCGATCGCTGCACTCACTCACCGCCACACCCTATGCCGACCCTCATGGTCTCGGCAGCGCAACGCAACGGCGTGTCAATCGCCCCGGCGCGCCCGTCGACGCCGCAACACCGACCCGGGAGGGGCGCGGTCGCCGGTATTTCCGTAACGTCTGAACCATGAGTTTGGTTGTCGTGGGTCGCGTCGCGATGTGTCTTGCGCTCGGCTCCGTTCTGGTGGCCGGATGCGCCCGGTTCGACGATTCCGCGTCGAGCCCGTTCACACCGGAACCGACATTCAATCCCGCGGACCCCAAAGCGCCGAAAAAGACGCCCGCCTCGACCACCCGGCCGAGCGGACCGTGCATCGACCCGGATCCGGCGGTCGTCGCCACCTGCCTGGATACCACCGGCGGCATCATCGCCACCGGCGAGGGCGCGCTGGTGGCCGAGCGCCGGACCGGCCGCATCCTCGAGGTGGTGGATCCGGACATCCCACCCGTCGAGGTCGCGAAGGTGAATGTCGACGGCTCGTCCGACGGCGGGCTCAGCGATATCGTGCTGTCCCCCACCTTCCGCGAGGACGGGCTGATATACGCCTACATCACCACCGCCAGCGACAACCGGGTGGTACGCATCGCGGAGAACGGCTCGCAGAAGGACATCCTGACCGGAATCCCCAAGGGACCGAGCGGCAATCACGGCGCGATCGAATGGGCGACCCCGGACCAGCTGCTGGTGCTGACCGGGGACGCGGGCAATCCCGGCCTCGCCTCCACCCCTTCCTCGCTGGCGGGCAAGCTGCTGCGAGTGAACGCACCCGCGCCGGGGGCATCGGCCGAGATCGCGTCCTCGGGTATCGGCGTCGCCGGTGACCTGTGCCGCGACGGCAAGGACAGCGTCTGGTTCACCGACCGCACCCCCGTCGAGGACCGGTTGCAGCGACTCGGCCCCGACGGATCGGTCACCACCGCCTGGACCTGGCCGGACCGTCCCGGGGTCGCGGGCTGCGCGGCCGCGGTCGACGGCGTGGCGGTGTCGCTGACCTACGCGAAGGCACTGGCATTGGCCGCCGCCGACGAGAACACCCATGCCATCACCGCCGCGCCCAGCCTGCTCGCCCAGGACAGGTACGGGCAGCTCGGCGGCGCGACCATCGGTCCGGACGGCACTTTCTGGGTCGGCACCGTCAACAAGACCGACGGGCAGCCCGGCCCGAACGACGATCGGGTGGTGCGGATTCCCTTGCCGCAGGCCGGTGGCGGCGGCGGACCGGACTGATCGCGGACGAATGGCACGAACGGCCGCCCGCCACGGGTGTGGCGGGCGGCCGGAGTTCGGGAGTGACTACCCGCAGGCGGTAAGGACCAGTTCGCGGACGCGCGCGGCGTCCGCCTGGCCGCGGGTGGCCTTCATGACGTCACCGACGATCTTGCCCGCGGCCTGCACCTTGCCGGAACGGATCTTCTCGGCGATATCCGGGTTCGCGGCCAGCGCCTTCTCGACCTCCGCCTGCAGGGCGCTGTCGTCGCTGACCATGCCGAGTCCCTTGGTCTCGACGATCTGCGCCGGATCACCCTCACCCGCCAACACGAAGTCGACGACCTGCTTGGCGACCTTGTTGTTCACCGTCTTCGCGTCGACCAGCTTGATCACCTCGGCCACCTGACCGGGCGTGATCGGCAGATCTTCCAGGGAAACCTCGCGCTCCTTGGCTTTCTCGGTCAGGTAGGCGACCCACCAGGAGCGCGCCTCGTTGACGGGGGCGCCCGCGTCGACGGTGGCGATGATGAGATCCAGCGCGCCCGCGTTCACCAGGTCGCGCATCACCTCATCCGACAACTCCCACTCGGACTGGATGCGGGCGCGGCGCAGCCACGGGTATTCGGGGATGGTGCCGCGCAGTTCCTCCACCCAGTCCGCGTCGGGCGCAACGGGTTCCAGGTCGGGTTCGGGGAAGTAGCGGTAATCCTCCGCGGTCTCCTTGACCCGGCCCGGCGAGGTCGAGCCGTCGGCCTCGTGGAAGTGGCGGGTCTCCTGCACTACGGTGCCGCCGTCGGCCAGCACCGCGCCCTGGCGGCGCATCTCGAAGCGGACGGCGACCTCGACACTCCTGAGCGAGTTCACATTTTTGGTCTCGGTGCGGGTACCGAATTCCGCGGCGCCCACCGGCATCAGCGAGACATTGGCGTCACAGCGCAGCGAGCCCTGCTCCATCTTCACATCGGAGACGTTGAGCGACTTCAGTACCTCGCGCAGCGCGGTCACGTAGGCGCGCGCCACCTCCGGCGCCCGCTCCCCCGCGCCGGTGATCGGCTTGGTGACGATCTCGATCAGCGGCACACCCGCCCGGTTGTAGTCGAGCAGCGAGTGGCTGGCGCCGTGGATGCGGCCGGTCGCACCGCCGACGTGCAACGACTTGCCGGTGTCCTCCTCCATATGCGCGCGCTCGATCTCGACGCGGAAGGTGCTGCCGTCATCGAGCACCACGTCGAGGTAGCCGTTGACGGCGATCGGCTCGTCGTACTGGCTGATCTGGTAGTTCTTCGGCTGGTCCGGGTAGAAGTAGTTCTTGCGCGCGAAACGGCCCCACGGGGTGATCGAACAGTTCAGCGCCAGGCCGATCCGGATGGCCGACTCGACGGCCTTCTCGTTCACCACCGGCAGCGAGCCGGGCAGACCGAGGCAGACCGGGCACACCTGGGTATTCGGTTGCGCACCGAATTCGGTCGGGCAGCCGCAGAACATCTTCGTCGCGGTGGACAGCTCGACGTGGACCTCCATGCCCAGCACCGGCTCGTACCGGGAGATGACATCGGCGTAATCCATCAACTCGACCGTGGGTGCACTCATGACCATCAGTCTATGTAAGGGTGTACCGCGCCGACCTCCGAGCCCGTCGCGCACCGCGAAACGATCGCCACGGCGCGCTGTCGGTCCGGTCGATAGGCGATGGCGGCTGAACTACCCGGCCCGGTGAACATCACCACCGGGAGTCGAGGGTCCCTGGTGCATGCGACCCCGGCAGGCGAACCGGCGCCGCACCTGCCAGGCCGTGATCACTTCGTCGGGAAGCGCTGGGTGAGCCAGCCGGTGATGTAGGTGAGGACCTCGGGCGAGATCGTCGTCGCGATGGTCGAATACTCGCTGGGTTTGCCGGTCTCGGTGGGCTGCATCAGGTGGTTCAGACCGGGGAAGGTGTACACGGTGGCATCCGGATCGGAGGCGAGCAGGTCGCGGGCGGGCTGCTCGTTCTGGTAGGCGAGCACCTGGAGGTCCTTGCCACCGTAGAAAGCGAGAACCGGGATGCGCAGGGACGACAGCGCGGGTGCCGGATCGTAGGCGACCAGGGACGCGAAGTACGGTGTGATGTCCGCGCCCGCCTCGGACTCCGGGACCCGCTGGTCCTCGGGCAGTGCGGCGTTGGCGCGCTTGGCGAATTCCTTGGCGCCCGCGAGGTCGCCCGCTTTCAGCATCGCGGCCATTTCGGCGGTATCGCGCACTTGCTTGTCGATGACGTCGGCCGCCGAGCCGTTCGCGGCCATGATCACCCGGGTCTGCTCCACCAGCACATCGCTGCCGGGGACGGAGGGACCGGCCATCAGAATGGCGAATGCGACACCGCTATCGGGCTTGGACGCGACCAGCGGGGCCAGGTAGCCGCCCTCGCTGTGACCGAACAGCCCGACCCGAGCCGGATCGATATCCGGGCGACCGCGCAGGAAGCTCACGCCCGCCGCCGCATCACCCGCCAGATCGTTGTAGTTCGAGGTCTCCAGTATGCCGCCGGTGCCGCCGACGCCGCGGTCGTCGGTGCGCAGCACCGCGTAACCCGCGCGGGTGAGGGTGTCGGCCAGCAGCAGGAAGGGCTTGTGCGCCATGAGTTCTTCGTCGCGATTCTGCGCGCCGCTGCCGGTGATCATCAGCACCGCGGGGAACGGGCCATTGCCCTGGGGCCGAGTGAGAGTGCCCGCCACGGTGATATCGCCGCTGCGATACGTGATGTCCTCGGATTGGTACGGGAACGGCGGCTTCGGCTCCTGCGGACGTTCGGTGCCCGCGATCCCGCCGCGCTCCAGCGTCAGCGGGAAGCTCTGCCCGGCCTGGGTGAAATCGCCGGTGATTCGGTCGGACTCGTACCGGCCGCGGAACATCGGATCCCCCGGTATATCCGCGAGCCGGAACTCGACCGCCTCGCGATCCGACCTCACATCCTTCAGCTGCGCATCCCGCACCCCCTGCTCCGGGATATCGATGGTGGCGGTGCCGTCCTCGGCGAAGGTCACGCCGACCTCGAGCGGCTGTCCCGGCACCTGAATCGCGCCGTGCCAGTCCCCTGTCGTCGGATCCGGCGGATTCGAATCCGACGAACATCCCGCCGCCACCATCACGGCGGCGACGATGGACAGTGTCAACGCGATCAGTCGACCGGTACGCATAGCCGAACCCTACCGAGCGGACACCACGATCCGGATCAACCGCGAGTCGCCCCGCCGTACGCCGCGGGAATGACACCGCCCTCGGTGATAGCCCCGAAAGTCCGAGGTCAGCCGAAGAAGGCCTCCGCCTCTCGGTAGCGGGCCTCGGGGACGCGCTTGAGTTGTTTGGTGGCCTCGGACAGCGGAACCAGGTCGATATTCGTGCCATGCAGCGCGACCATTTGGCCGAAGCGGCCCGCGTGCACGGCTTCCGCGGCGTGCAGACCGAATCGGGTGGCGAGAACCCGGTCGTACGGGGTCGGGCTGCCGCCGCGCTGCACGTGACCGAGCACGGTGGTCCGCACCTCCTTGCCGATGCGGCGTTCGATCTCGGCCCCGAGCTGCTGGGCGACACCGGTGAAACGCTCGTGGCCGAATTCGTCGACACCGCCCTCGCGCAAGGAGAAATCGGACTCCGGCGCCGGATGCGATCCCTCTGCCACCACACAGATGAAGTGCTTATCGCCGCGCTGGAAACGCCGCTTGATCATGGCGCAGACCTCATCCACCTCGAATGGCACCTCGGGCACCAGGGTGAGGTGCGCACCCGCCGCCATGCCCGCGTTGACGGCGATCCAGCCCGCGTGCCGCCCCATCACCTCGACCAGCATGACGCGCTGATGCGATTCGGCGGTGGTGTGCAGGCGGTCGATCGCCTCGCTGGCGATGCTCAGCGCGGTGTCGTGGCCGAAAGTGACATCGGTGCAGTCGATATCGTTATCGATGGTCTTCGGGACGCCGACCACCGGCACGCCCTCGTCGGAGAGCCAGCTGGCGGCGGTCAGGGTGCCTTCGCCGCCGATCGGAATGAGTGCGTCGATGCCGTTGTCGTCGAGGGTTTGTTTGATCCGGGGCAGACCCGCGAGCAACACGTCGGGATTGGTGCGAGCGGTGCCGAGGATGGTGCCGCCCTTGGTGAGCAGCCGGTCGGTGCGGTCGTCGTTGAGGATCTGGATCTTGCGATCCTCCAATAGACCGCGCCAACCGTCCTCGAAGCCGACGACCGCGTCTCCGTAGCGTCCGTTCGCGGTGCGAACGACGGCGCGGATGACCGCGTTCAGTCCTGGACAGTCCCCGCCTCCGGTCAAGACTCCGATGCGCATGGCCGATATCTTGCCCCTCGCGGCATACCCTGCGACCTGCGCCCCCGTGAACCTTGGGTAACCAGCTGCACGCACGGCGGGTCTCCGGATCGGCTCAGTAGATATAGACGATGGCGTTCACACCGCCGGTGCAGGTGACGAATTCGGCGCCTGCGGTGCAATGCATCGAGTACTCGCGGCCGTTGATCGGGCTCGTCGCCGTCACGGTGCGCTGATCACCGACGCCCGCATCTGCGGCCGACTCGGCGTAGGCCGTGCGCAGCGCTTCGGCGAAGGGGCAACTGGTCACCGAGGTACCCGCCGCCGACGCGGTGAACCGCCCGATCGGCTGCTCTGTTTGCGCACACCTCTGCGCGCCGTCGGGCAGCGCGACCGATGTCGCCGGGATGTTCGGCGGGGTCGGGTCACCGCCCGGCGACCCACTGCGCACCTGCCAGCCGATGAGACCGGCGAGGGCAATCGCGACCACGAGGAGTGCGCCGAACCAGTACCTGCCACGTCTGGATCTGCCGGTTTTGCCCGACGGCGGGTCATCGCCAGCGGGCACGGGTGCGGCGATGGCCGACCGTTGGACGGTGACGGCGGCGTCATCGATGCGGCCGAGCCGGGTGGTGGCCGCGGCCGATCCGGCGATCGAGGGTTCCGGTGCGGCGACGCCGTGCCCCGACAGCCCGGATCGTCCGGCCGCCTTATCCGGCCGCGCCCGATCGCCGCCGGGCGACGACAGCGCCGTCGACGACCGGTCGATCGGTGCGCTGCCGATCCGGCCGATTTCCATGGTGGGCGCGGCGATTCCGGCATCCGGGATCCCCACCGCACCCGCGGGCCCGCGCGGACCGGGTGTCTGTCCGGCCGCCGCCTTGGTGGCTGCGGCCTCCGGGCGAGCGGAACCGGTCCCGGCAGGCCGACCGAGTCCCGATGACCGCTGATCGGACCTCGGTCCACTCCGTCCGTCGATCCCGGGGGACCTCCCGGTCACGGCCCCGTCCGGCGTTCCAGCGCGAACACCCTTGCCGGGCACCTTGGTCATATCCGGGCCTTTACCGGATACCGCGCGCGCCACCGCGGCGAGGTCGGCCGTGGCCGCATCGGCTCCTGGCCGCGCTCCCGGGACCTCGCCTCCCGAGGGGTGCGCACCACCCGCCGGGCCGGAAACATCTGACGTCGCGGGCTCGGCGGACCGCCCGGTCCGCGCTCGAAGTACCGCTCCGGACACCGTGGGCTCGTCCCCCACCGCGGCGAGGTCCACCGTCGCCGCATTACCGCGTTGCGGGTCGCCGGGAATATCGTCTTCCGAAGTACGGGAACGAGTCTCGCGGGCGAGCACATCTCCCGCGGACCGCGTCCGGCTCGGCTCGGCTGGTCCCCTACCGGATGGCTCGGCGGGTCCCTCCGCCATGGCATCGAGATCGACGGTGGGCGCCGCCGCACCCTGAGGCCCGGGGCGGGCGGGGCCGATCCCGGCGAAGTGCGGCCGCGCGAGTTCCGATGGTTCGACCGATCCCCCACCGGTTCGCTTGCCGGACTCGGCGATTCGGCCCGGCCGCACACCGCCTCCGGCGGCATGGGGCACCGGGTGTGGCCGAGGCGCGGGGCCGCCGGTGATCCGCCGGTCGGCGACTTCGCTCGGCACACCCCCGGGTGGGCGGGAATCACGCTGTGCCGGTGTGGTTTCCACGGCCGGAAAGATCACGGTCGGCGGGGCGGGCGGCGTGGACACGGTCGACATGCGCCGGGTCGGGAGTTCGGAATCCGGGGTCGGGGGTGGCGCGGTGACGGCGGCGCGGGCCGCGGCCGCGAGGGCGCTGGCGCTCGGATAGCGGTCGGCGGGGTCCTTCGCCATGCCGCGGGTGATGACGTCGTCCAGTGCCGCGGGTAGACCCGCGCGTTTGCTCGTCGGGCGCGGGGGCGGGGCGGTCAGATGTGAGCGGATCAGCACGCTCATTGCGTCGACCGGAAAAGGCTGTGCGCCGGTCAGGCATTCGTAGAGGACGCAGGCCAGGGAGTAGACGTCGGCGGTGCCGGTGACCGGTGCGGTATCGAAGCGCTCCGGCGCGATGTAGTTGTAGGAGCCGACGGCGGTACCGGTGGCGGTCACATTCGGATCCCCGGTGGAGCGGGCGATGCCGAAGTCGGCGAGATAGGCGAAATCCGAGGGGGTCACCAGGATGTTGGCCGGCTTCACATCGCGATGCACCAGACCTTCGGCGTGCGCGGCGTCCAGGGCGGCGGCGATCTGTTCGATGATGCCGACCGCGCGCACCGGACTCAGCGGCCCCTTCTGGCGCAGCACCGACCGCAGATCACTGCCGCGGACCAGCCGCATGTCGATGTAGAGGACGCCATCGATCTCGCCCCAGTCGTGGATCGGGATGACATGCGGTTCGGCCAGCCGCGCGGCGGCCTGCGATTCGAGGCGGAACCGCTGCTGGAATACGGGGTCTTCGGCGAGGTCGGGGGGCAGCAGTTTCACCGCGACGACCCGATCCTTCACCGTGTCGTACGCCTCGTAGACCTCGCCCATCCCGCCCCGGCCCAGCAGTGAGCGCAACTCGTACGGTCCGAACCGGGAACCGACCCGCGACTCCGCGTCATCCACCCCGTTACCTCCACCTGGCGGGCGCGGCCGGTCGGACCGCACGCGTGGGTCCCCGCGACCTCACCTACATTGTTCGCTCTCGGCGCGTCCGCCGTTTCGTGTTCCGACAACCCATATCCGGTGCCCGACGCGCGCGCCGCGAGCGTTGCGCATCGGGCCCCGGCGGGCGTGTGGGCGCACCGATGGATTACCCGCGCACGCACCGAATCAGCTGCCCGATCGGCGCATTCGGATACGGCTCGGACACCGTACATCCGCTCAGGGCTTGCACTTGCCCGCGGCGAGTTCGCCGAGGTGCTCCGAGATCAGCGTCGCCATTTTGTCCAGGGCGTCCATTCCGTCGGCGAATGATCCCGACTCGGGTTGCGCCGCAATGGCGATGGCGATCTGACCGGTCGGAACGGAGAGCAGCCCGAACTGGCGCACGAGGTAGGAGCCCGACGTGTCCGGCCCCCACCCGCCCTTGAATTCGGCGCCGCTGAACGCGCCGAGACCCCAGCGGTGACTCGGGGTGATCTGCTCCATCAGCTTGATCACCGTGGAACTCTGCGGCACGCACGGCAGCCGGGACGCGAACCGAACCTGTTCGGCCAGTGACCATTCCGCCTGCCCGAAGGCCGAATGCTCGGCCCGGGAACGGGTGGCGGGCACGGTGGTCTTGGTGTCCCCGCCCTCGCGCAATACCGCCTCCACCGCCTTGGCCGCGTCCTGACCGGACCCGAGCGACTGCCACAGCACGTCCGCGGCGGCGTTATCGGACTGGGTGATCGCGGCGGTCGCGGCATATGTGCTGTTCGCGGAGCTGCGGCGGACCGCGGCGATGGTCAACGGCACCTTCATGGTCGACCAGGCCGGGCCGGTGGTCCAGTCACCGAAGGTCACCATCTTGTCGCTGCCGACCGCCATCACGGCCATGCCGAAATGCCCGCCCAGCGCGGTCTGCAATTCCTGGAATCCGGCCGCGAGGGTGCCGGGCAGGGTCATCGATAGCTCTGGTTCCGAACGCGCCGCGGCCTCGGTGATGGTCGTCGGTTCCACGGCGGTATCGGAGCCCGCCCCGGTTCCGCACGACGTCACCAGGGCAAGCGCGAGTACGCCGCCGCCCAAGGCTTTCCGGATACGGTCAATAGACATAAACCACCGCGTTCTCGCCGCCGGTGCAGACGACCATTTGGCCCTCGGCGACGCAATTCATTGTGTACGTCCGGCCGGTGACCGGGCTGGTCGCTACCACCGACCGGGGTGCGCGTGAGGAGGCGGCGGCAGCGGATTGGGCGTAGGCCTGCCGAACCGCCTCGGCGAATGGGCAACTCGTCACCTCGCTACCCGCTGCCGACTGGGTGAAGGTGCCGGGCGCCGGCTGCCCCGTCGAACACGACTTGGCGCCCGCGGGCAGAGTCACCGAGGTGGGCGCGGACGAGGTCGTCGTGGGTGCGGCGGTGGTGGCGGCGGCGCCGCCCGGCGTGGTGCCGCGCGGGCTCGCCGAGGTGACTGTCGCGCCCGCCCGGTTGTCGGCACCCGAGCCCTGGTCGGGTGAGCCGAGCACCGACCAGCCGACCGCGCCGCCGACGGCGATCACCACGATGATGAGCACCGCGACGAGGATGGGCAGCACGATCGAACGCTGCGACTCCGGCGATTCGTAGCCGCCTCGGCCGTAGTCCTCGTCGTATTCGCCCGGCCGGTAGCCCTGGTTGCCGTGCGGGTCGTAGCCGTCGTAGCCCCCGGCGGCCGGGAACGGTTGTCCCTGCGCTGCCGGTTCCTGGCGATACTCCGAATATGCCTGCGTCCCCGGATGGCCCGGCGCTCCGGGACGCCGCTCGGGCGCGCCGTACCGCTGGGTCTGCGCGGCGACCTCACCGAATTGCTCGACATCCGGGGCATACTGCTGCGCCAGGGGCCCGACCTCGCCGAATCGCTCCACGTCCTGGCCATACGGCGTGCTCACGGACGCGACCTCGCCGTAGCGCTGGGTCTGCGGCGCGACACCCTCGGAGACGGCCGGAATCTGCCCGTACCGCTGCGTCTGCGGCGCCGGGTACCGGGGCGGCTCGGTCGCCTCCGAATACCGCTGCCCCTCCGGATACAGATGCTCGTCGGGGAACGGCCGCACCGGGGTGGGCGGGGTCGGCCCGGCCGGTGCCGACTGCGACGGCAGCGGCGTGAATTGGATATCGCTGGGACGCACCACGGTCGGGGCGGTCGGATGGATGATCGAAATTTCCCCGGTGGCTTCCGGCGGGATCACCGCGCTCCGTTGCGCCGTCGCCGAATCGGACTGCCCGAAGCGAGACGGGTCCGGTGCGCGCACCACAAAGGTCGGTGCCGACGGGGCCGGTCCGGTGCTCAGCGCGGCCCGGGCCGCCTGGGCCAGCGCGATGGCGGTCGGGAACCGGTCACCCGGATCCTTGGCCATGCCGCGGGCGATCACCTCGTCTAGCCCGGGCGGAACTCCCGGTCGCTGCACGCTGGGTCGCGGCGGCGGCTCGGTGAGATGGGACCGGATCAGCACATTCATGCTCCCCGCCGGGAACGGTGTTGCTCCGGTGAGGCATTCGTGCAGTACACAGGCGAGCGAATAGATATCGGCGCGCCCGGTCACCGTGCCGACGTCGAAACGCTCCGGCGCCATATAGATGTAGGAGCCGACGGCCATGCCGACCTGGGTTACCGTGCTGTCGCCCTCGGTGTGGGCGATGCCGAAGTCGGCGAGGTACGCGAAATCCGCGTCGGTGACCAGGATGTTGGCGGGCTTGACATCGCGATGCACCAGTCCGTCGGCGTGCGCCGCGTCCAGCGCGGCCGCGATCTGCTCGACGATGCCGAGGGCGCGCTCGGCACTCATCGGTCCTTGGCCGCGCAGGATGGAGCGCAGATCGACGCCCGGGACCAGGCGCATGTCGATGAAGAGCACCCCGTCGATCACGCCCCAGTCGTGGATCGGGATGATGTGCGGCTCGGCCAGCCGCGCGGCAGCCTGCGATTCGCGCCGGAAACGTACCTGGTACACCGGGTCTTTGGCGAGTTCCTCGGGCAGCAGCTTGACCGCTACCACCCGGTCCTTCACCGTGTCATAGGCCTCGTACACCTCGCCCATGCCGCCTTTGCCCAGCAGCGAGCGCAACTCGTACGGCCCGAACCGACTGCCGACCCTCCATCCAGGTCCGTCCACCCCGTGAAACCTCCGCTTCCCGGGCGGCTTCGAGGTACCGGGCCGACCCGTCAAACAGTGGATTCTCCTGGTGCGACCACCCCGTGGTCAAACGCAAAGACGATCGCGGCGGCCCGATCTCGCAGGTCGAGCTTGCCGAATATGTGTCCGACATGGCTTTTCACGGTTACTTCGGAGATGCCCAGCTCCGTGGCGATCTCCGAGTTGCTGCGGCCGCGGCCGATCAATTCGAGCACCTCGTACTCGCGCGCGGTCAGTTCGCCGAGCCGATCCCCGCCCCGCACGGGCGCCGGGCGCACGGTGCGATAGGCCGACAGCACCCGTCCGGTGACGGACGGATCGAGCCAGGCGCCGCCCGCGGCCACCGTCCGCACCGCGCGGATCAGGTCTTCGGCGGGTGAATCCTTGAGGATGAATCCGGCCGCCCCGGCTCGCAGCGCGCCCGACAGCAACTGGTCGTCGTCGAAGGTGGTGAGCACCAGCACCGGCGGCGCGCCCTCGTCGGCGCGCAGCGACCGGGTCGCGTCGATGCCGCCGACCCGCTTCATCCGCAGATCCATCAGCACCACATCCGGGCGCGCGGTCGCGACCGCGGCGGGCACCTCGTCACCATCGGCGCATTCGCTGACCAGGAAGCCGTCTCGGCGCCGCAGAATGCGCCGCAGCCCGCCGCGCACCAGTTCCTGATCATCGACCACCAGCACGGCGACGGTGTCCTCGCCACTCGCCGAAGACATTGTCGTCACATACCCTCCCGGGCCGTCGTCGCGGCACCGTGGACCAAGCCGGGCAGCGGGCACGACAGCCGCGCGCGGGAGGCGGCCAGCGGGAATTCGGCGCGCACGGACCAGCCGTCGTCGTAGGGTCCGGCCGCGATACGGCCACCGAGCAGTTCGGCGCGCTGACGCATGCCGGACAGTCCCATCCCACCGCCGGGATCCCGGGCGGGACCCGCGGGAAGCGTGTTGTCGACATCGAGTCGCACCGCCGCCTCGTCGACCGTCAACCGGACTGTCGCGGTCGCACCCGGCGCATGCTTCACCACATTGGCCAGCGATTCCTGCCCGATGCGATAGAGCGCGAGCCCGACCCCGGCGGACACCGTATCGAGATCGCCGGCGAAGGTGGCGCGGACGTCGAGGCCGGCGCGGACGAAGTCACCCACGAGGTCCTCGATATCGCCGATGCCCGGTTCCGGCACCGTCTTCGACGGCCCCGTGTCGAGCAACCCGATAATGCGACGAATATCGGCCATGGCCTGCCTGCCGAGCCGCTCGGCATCGACCAGAGCCTCGACCGCGTCGTCGACGTCCCGGTCCGTTTGCAGCGCGTGCCTTGCCGCGGTCAGGTGCAGCAGGGTAATGCTCAGCGAATGCGCGATGACGTCGTGCACCTCGCGGGCGATCCGACGGCGTTCCTCGCCCGCGGCCTGGGCCTCGCGGATCGCCTGGCTCTCGCGTTCCTGATAGAGGAATTTGCGCTGGTATTGCAGCATCACGCCGACCAGCCAGCCCAGCGCGATGCCGACGGTGTACATCTGGATTCCTTGCAGGCGCTGGCCGCTCACGCTCCATTGCAGGTGTCCGGCCATATCGAAGGCGATCAATTCGAGCACGGCGAGGACTGCGAAGACCGCGCTCCAGCGTTTCGACACGATCGCCGCCACTTCACCGACCATCACCACCAGGACGAACGGGGCGAAGTCCGCGGAGACCGGCTGGGTCAGGAAGATCGCCGTCGCGCCCAGTCCGGACGCGGCGAGCAGAATCGGGCTCGGGGTCACGCCGAAGAAGCAGAACAGCGGCACCGAGGCGAAGACCAGCAGCACCGCCAGCAATGGCAGAACCGTCGGGAAGTAGTCGTGTCGCTGGATCGTCGCGCCGACGGCGACCACCACCAGCGCCGCGTCGGCGCTGATCATCACCGAGGGCGGGTAGTCGAACGGCAACTCCTCGAGGCTACGCCGGACCACCGCGATGGGATTGCGCAGGAATGCCGCGAATCGGTCCCGGACTCGCCCGCTCTCCCGGAACGGTATCGCCGGTCGGGCGCCCACCGGCGACGGGATGGCGTGGATCACATCCATGATGTAAGGCTAGACGCCGGGTCCAGTGGGCCACATCGTCCCGGAAGCGGGCCGGGTCTCCTACCCCGGTAGGAGATCGATTCGCGCCCCAGGAACGAAGACACCGCCCCCGGCCCGGACGTAGCGTGGGCAGCACTCCTCGCCCCGCCCCGGTACGACCGGCGGCGCCGCGGACGTATCACGGAAGGACCGACGCCATGTCCTGGGAAGATCAGCACATTCGTACCGAAATCGTGCATACCGTGCTCACCCGTGCGGCAGCCGACCCGAACCGTCCGGACCTCTTTTCGGGGATCCCGGAACTGGAACGGCTGTTCGGCGGACCCGAAGGACTATTGCTCGCGCTGCGCTACCGCTGGAACAACCACCTCGCCGCCAAGATGGATCAGGCGCTGGTGCAGGGCCAGTCCGGTATCGAGGCCTACCTCGAACTCGCCGCCGAGCAACCAGCGCTGCGCGCGCTGCTCGATGCCCATTATCGTCACCGCAACTCGGCGGTCGAGGTACTGGCGCGCTGACACCTGATGAAAGAGAGTGGGGGACTATATATGTCGGATCCGGCCATGCTGGAACTGTCGGACATTGTCAAGCAGTATCGGGTCGGGGGCCAGACGGTGCGCGCGCTCGACGGGATAGATCTGCGGATCGAGGCGGGTGAATTCACCTCGATCATCGGGCCGTCCGGGTCCGGCAAGAGCACCCTTCTGCATCTGCTCGGCGCGCTGGACAGCCCCGACGCGGGTTCGATCCGCTTCCGTGGCGAGGAGATCGGCGCGCTGGACGAGGAGCGGCAGTCCGAATTCCGGCGGCACCGTGTCGGTTTCGTCTTCCAGTTCTTCAACCTGCTGCCGACGCTGTCCGCGTGGGAGAACGTCGCCATCCCGAAACTTCTGGACGGCACCGGATTACGCAAGGCCAAGCCGCGCGCCCTGGAACTGCTGGAACGGGTCGGACTCGCCGACCGGGCCGAGCACCGGCCCGCCGAACTCTCCGGCGGGCAGATGCAGCGGGTCGCGGTGGCGCGGGCGCTGATCATGGATCCCCCGCTGATCCTGGCCGACGAGCCCACCGGAAATCTCGATTCCAAGACCGGCGCGTCGATCCTCGAACTGCTCGGCGGCATTGCGGGCAACGGCAATTCGGTGGTCATGGTGACCCACGATATGGGCGCGGTGGAGTACTGCGACCGGGTGATCACCCTGCGCGACGGGAAGATCGGTTCCAACGACACCGTCGACCGCAAGGCCGGGCTCGACAAGGGGACGGTGCGGGCATGATCGGCGCAGCCTGGGATCGGCTGCGGCTGTTCAATATCGGCGAAGTTCTCGCCCATCGCGGCCGCTCCCTCATGTCCCTCACCGTCATGGGCATCTCGGCCGCTCTGCTGGTCGCGGTGCTCAGCATCTCCGGTTCGGTCACCGGGTCGGTGGACCGGCTGACCAAGGGGCTCGGCGGCAAGGCCGAGCTGGAGATCACCGGCATCACCGATGCCGGCTTCGATCAGCAACTGCTGCAACGCATCGCGACCACATCGGGGGTCGACAAGGCGGTGCCGATGTTGCGCGCCCAACTCGGCAGCGGCGCCGACCGCGCACTGCTGATCGGCGCCGACGCGAGCATGGCCGCGCTCGGCAGCGAATTGGCCGGACCGATGGCCGCGCAGACCGGCAAGCTGATCACGGTGCCGAACGGCGTGCTCGTCGGCAGTGCGATGGGGCGCGCCGAAGGCGAGCGGTTCCAGCTCGGTTCCGGAACCGTCACCGTGGCGGGTGTTCTCGATGAACAGACCTCCGAGAAGCTCAACGGCGGGCATATCGTCGCGGCGCCGCTGGGTCTGGCGCAGAAGCTCACCGATCGCGTCGGACGGTTGGACTCGGTGCAGATCATCCCGTCCCGAGGCACCGATATCGCCGCGCTGCGTGCGGCGTTGACGAGCGCGGTCGAGGGCCGCGCCGTGGTCGCCGATCCCGATCTGCGCACCGCACAGGCCGGCGGCGCGGTCCAGATCGTGCGGTACTCGACCCTGATGTCTTCGGCCGCGGCGCTGATTGTTTCGGGATTTCTCATCTATAACGCGATGAGTATGGCCGTCGCCCAGCGCAGACCGATGCTGTCGCTACTGCGCGCGATCGGCGGTAAACGCGGGCCGATGGTGCGTGATCTCCTGGCCGAAGCCGCGCTGCTCGGTGTGCTCGGTGGCGCGGTGGGCGCGGTGATCGGTGTCTTCATGGGCAAGATCGCGATCGACCGGCTACCCGCCGCCATCATGCAGTCGGTGGAGGCGCGCACCGAATATCTGGTGCCCGGCTACGCGATTCCGGTCGCGATCGCGGCCTGCGTGCTGGCCAGCGTCGCGGCCGCCGCCATCGCCGCACGGCAGGTGTACAAGGTCGAACCCATCGAGGCACTGGTTCCGGTCGGGGTGGGCAGCACCGATGCCGCCAATCCGGTCCTGCGCTGGGTGGCCGTGGTGCTCGGCATCGGGCTGACGGGCGCGGCGATCGTCGTCGCCGAAGCCGATCTGGGGCGGATATCGCTGGCCGCCATCTCGATGTCCTTTACCGCGTCGGTACTGATCTGCTATGCCGCCACCGGGCCGATCGTGCGGACCGCCGCGGCCATCGCCCGCCGGTTCGGCGCACCCGGCGCGCTCGGCGCCACCACCCTGGAACGAGCGCCACGGCGGGTGTGGGCGACCGCCATGACCGTCATGATCGGGGTGGCCGCCACCGTCGCGATGGGCGGCGCGTCCCGGAACATGGTCGATTCGGCCACCGTCACCTTCGAAGATCTGGCCAAGACCGATATCTACGTCGGTCCCAGTTCGATGGCGCAGTTCCCGACCGGTCCGCTGCTGCCCACCGGACTCGCGGACAAGATCGCCGCGGTTCCCGGGGTCGCCCGCGTCAACCCCGCGCAGATGGCGTTCGCCACCCTCGGCACCGGACGGGTGATGGTGCAGGGCTTCCCCGCCGCGCAGGGTGATGTCCGGCTGGAGGCGGTGGACCGCGCGCTGCTGCCGCGC
Source organism: Nocardia sp. NPDC050710 (assembly GCF_040654375.1). Classification (NCBI taxonomy): domain Bacteria; kingdom Bacillati; phylum Actinomycetota; class Actinomycetes; order Mycobacteriales; family Nocardiaceae; genus Nocardia; species Nocardia sp. NPDC050710. Next base: position 1,272,053 of record NZ_JBFAHV010000001.1, read on the forward strand.
GTGGCGGCGGGTGAGGGCGTGGTCATATCCCGCGATGTGGCGCGCTCGCTGAACGTCGGCCCTGGCTCGACGGTTACGCTGCCCACTCCCACCGGCGACCACAAGGTGGAAGTGCTGCAAGTGATTCCGTATTTCACCGCGATCGCCGGTGTGGTCATCATGGACCTGAATCTGATGCGCTCGTGGTACGAGCGGCCGGGCGAGACGATCCTCGCGATCGATATCCAACCGGGTGCCGACCTGAGCACGGTACAGGCGGCGATTCGCGCGATCTCACCCCCGGAGATGCACGTCGACACCGGGCGGGACGCGGTCGTCGCGATCTCCTCCAGCATGCGGCAGGGTTCGGCGATGAGCGCCTCCATCCTGTGGATCGTGGTGCTGGTGGCCACCGTGGCCTTGCTGAACACGCTGATGCTGTCGGTACTCGAGCGGCGACGCGAGCTGGGCGTGCTGCGCGCCATGGGCACCGGCCGCAAATTCCTGCTCCGTTCGGTGCTCGCCGAGGCCGCGGGTATCGGATTCGTCGGCGCCGCAATAGGTCTCGTCATCGGCGCGGCGGTCCAATACCTGGCCACCGTCGCCATCGGCCACGCCATGACAATCGACATCGTCTACGAGCCCGGCCCGCTGCTACTGATCTACGGCACCGCCGCCCTCGGATTGGCACTGCTCGGATCCATTCCACCCGCCCTCCGCGCGGCCCGCATGCCGATCGTAGAGGCGCTGGCCGTCGACTGAGCGCCCGCTCGGCCCGTACATCGCGTGGTGCGCGGGCCGAACGACGCACCCACGAACTCGAGTGTGGTTGCGGCGGTGGACCTTATAACGGTGCGAGGGACCACCAGTCCGCGAGCCGGACATCGGCGGAGGGTTGGGCGGCTTGCGGGTGCTTCGAGGTGCCCGCGTGGCTGACGTAGAGCAGATAGTTGGCGCGGGTGGGGTCGTTCTCGAAACTGACGACCATCTTCGCCGTGTAGTAATAGGGCTGCAGGGGGCCGAGCGGATCCGCCACGATCCAGGTGTGCTGTGTGTGCGGCGCCCCGGCCTTGTGGCCCTGGGTCGCGGTGCTCAGCGGCAGCCTCGCGACGACGGCCCGTGCGGCGGCCGGTGACTCGTAGCCGAGGATGGTGTAGCTCATGTGGTCGGCATCGTTCACCTCACGCTCGCACTCCCAGGCGACGACCCACGAACTCGACCGCAGCGGTTCATCTTTCAGCCGGATACCGTCCGCGGGCCGCCGCGCGGTGCATTCGGAGTCCTGATACCCCTCGCCCCAGAGCCCGGAATCCTGCGGCAGCAAGTTCGGGAACGCGCGCCGGCTCGCCGCCAACGAATCCGCGTCCGGTACGGGCGAAGCCGCCGGCGGCATCGATGTCGCGGGCGAGGCGGCGGTATCGGCCGATGGCTCGGAGTCGATCACCAGCACCGCGATCAAACCCACCGCGACGACAACCATGACGGTCAGCCCGACGACCAGTACCGCGATCAGCCCCGAGTATCCACGGGACGGCCTCGGTGCCGGCGCACCGTGATTGGGGCCGTACTGCGGTGGATACCCCGGCGGCGGCACCACCGGCGGTTGCCCCGCCCCGACGGGGACCGGTAGTGGAGGAGCATCGGCGGGCCGAGCCGGCGGGGACGAGCCGACCGCCGAACCGGCCTCGACCGCGGGTACGGCATCGGGCGGTGAAGGCGCGGGTGTCCCCGCGCCCGCGGACGGCCGCTGCCCGACGCCCGGACCGGGAGCGGGCTCGTCCACGAGATCGGGACCACCCGATCCGGGTTCGGCCGCGGCGATCGGGTCCTGCTGTCCCACGTCGGGTCCGGCGGTTCCGTGCCCGGCGGCCACCGGATTCGCCGGTACGCCACCGGCATAACCCCGCACCGGTGGATTCTGCGGCGTACCTCCGGCATACCCCGATGCGGGTTGTGCGGCCACCTGGCCGTGCGGAACTGCCCCGGGGTAGCCGGGGGCCGCCGACACCGGTACCGGTCCGTGTGGCGCGGCGTATCCGGGCACCGGGTGCACCGGGATGGGCTGAGGCGGCGGAATGTGTTGTGCGGGTGGTGGAATCGGGCCCGGGTAAGGAGCGGTTTGCGGCGGCGGATAGGCGGGATTGACTGCCATCGTCGCGGCCGGAGGTTGGGGCGGCGGGACGGGTAGGCGCGGGCCGGATGTGGTGGTCAGCGCATGTTTGGCGGCCGCGGCGAACTCGGAGCAGGTGTTGTATCGGTGTTCGGGGCGCTTGGCCATACCCGCGGCGAGCACCGCGTCGAGGGCCGGGTTCAGGCCGGGGCGGCGGACGGCCAATGGCGGCAGGGCCAGTTGCAGATGGCCGCGGATGATGTCGGCGGGGTTGTCGGCATCGAACGGCCCGACACCGGCGAGCAGCCAGTACAGCGCGCAGGCCAGGGAGTACTGGTCGGAGCGGTGGTCGAGGTGGGCGCCGGTCATCTGCTCCGGCGAGGCGTAGGCCAGGGTGGCGGTGAACATGCCGGTCTGGGTGAGGTGGGTCGAGTCCTCACGCAGCCGTGCGATGCCGAAGTCGGTGAGGAAGACGCGTTCGCCCTGCCCGCCGACCGAACGGGCCAGCATGATGTTGGCCGGTTTGACATCGCGGTGCAGCACACCCTGGCCGTGGGCGTAATCCAGCGCTTCCGCGACTCCTTCGATGATCTGCACGGCCCGCTCCGGCGGCAGCGTCATCGGGTTCACGGCCGCCGCGTCGACGCCGTCGATGTACTGCATGGCAATCCACAGCTGATCGTGTTCGGAGCCGCGGTCGTACACGGTGACGATATTCGGGTGGTCGAGGTGCGCGGCGAGATCGGCCTCCCGCTCGAATCGGGCCCGCACCTCGGCGTCCGCGAACAGCTCCCGATTCAGCAGTTTGAGTGCGGTCTGCCGGGAGAAGCGCGGATGCCGGGCCAGGTACACCGAGCCCATGCCGCCCTGCCCGAGCAGGCGCTCGACGGTGTACCCCGCGAACACCTCACCGCTGTTCAGCAACGCCGCCCCCTTCCGTGAACCAGCACCCGGAATGAGCCTAGCGAGTGAGGTGCACGCACAATGCCTCCTCATCGACTCCAACAGCATCTCCGAGCCTACTCGGTGGCCGTCTGGCCACCGGATTTCGAATTCTCCGCGAAAATCGGCGAAACTATCTCCGAGACGTCCATCCTCGCGCCACCGTCCATGACGCGACCGAGGGTTGTCTCCGCCGCCCGGCGTTCGCCCGGATCGGCGTAACAGGTAGTTTTGCACCGCCGACGGGCAGCGGATCACGTGCTGGTGGTGGGGAGGACGCGGTGGTGAAGTCTGTGGGTGCGGTTCCGGGGTACAGATCGATGATGCGCGGTGTCGCCGTCGTGGCGCTGTTCGCGCTGGCCTCCTGTGCGCTGCTGCCGCAACGGCACGAACCGTCCAGCGCGCCGACGGTCACCGTCGCCACCGGCGGGAAGTGGCGTTCGGGCTGGACGGTCGCCCGTCCCGATTCGCTGGCGGCCGACTTCACCCAGCTGCAGCCTAATCTGCCCGGCCAGGTCGGTATGGCGATCATGCCGGTCGGCGGCGGCCGGATGACCGTTTTCGGTGACTGGACCACCGGCATCGCGTGGTCCACCATCAAGGTGCCGCTGGCCATCGCCGCGCTGCGGCACGACCCGGAGGGCGCGATGGGCGATGCGGAGGCGGCGATCACCGTCTCCGACAATGGTGCGGCGGCGGCGCTGTGGCAGTCGCTGGGCAACGGCCTCGAAGCGGCGCAGGCGGTCCAGGATGTGCTGGACGAGGCCGGTGACCTCAGTACCGGTGTGGCCGGGCCGCGAACGCGATTGGACTACAACTCGTTCGGCGAGACCGTGTGGACGCTCACCGAACAGGTCCGGTTCGCCTCGAAGCTGCCGTGCCTGGCGCAGACCGACACCGTGACCAGGCTGATGGGTGAGATCACACCGGAACAGGGCTGGGGCCTGGGCACCATCTCCGGCGCCGAGTTCAAAGGCGGCTGGGGGCCGGACGATGAGACCGGCGACTACCTGGTGCGCCAGTTCGGCCTGGTGCCGACCAATTCCGGTCAGGTCGCCATCGCCCTTGCCGCGCAGGCGGATTCGGGCACCTACGACGACGCCACGGTGCTGCTGAACCGGCTGGCCCGGCTGCTGGATCGGCATCTGGACGAGCTGCGCGGCGGCAAGTGCCCGCACTGATCCGCCCGCCGCGGCGCCCGGCGGCGCCAACGATCAGCCCGGTGTGACGAGCCCGGATTCGTAGGCGAGCACCACCGCCTGCGCCCGATCACGCAGCTCGAGTTTCGAGAAGACCTTGGACACATGGGTTTTCACGGTCTGCTCGGCGACGAACAGGGATTCGGCGATTTCGGTGTTGGACATGCCCTTGGCGATCAACTCCAGCACCTCCCGCTCCCTCGGCGTCAACGAGGCAAGGGCCGGTGCGGGTTTCGCCCGCGTCGCGGTGCGGCGGCGGGTGACGTCGGCGATGAGCCTACGGGTGACGGTGGGCGCCAGTAGCGCCTGCCCGTCGGCGACCACGCGGACCGCGCGCACCAGTTCTTCGGCGGGCGCGTCCTTCAACAGGAATCCGCTCGCGCCGAGACTCAGCGCCTCGTAGACGTAGTCGTCGATATCGAAGGTGGTGAGCATGAGCACCCGCACCGGCGGGTCGAATCCGGCGGCCAGGATGGCGCGGGCCGCGTCGAGTCCGTTCATCTCCGGCATCCGGACATCCATCAGCACCACATCCGGGCGCAGCCGCTTGGCTTCCGCCACCGCGATCTTCCCGTCCGGCGCGTCCCCTACCACGCTGATATCCGGTTGGGCGGCGAGCAGCGCGCCGAACCCCTGGCGCACCATCGCCTGGTCGTCGGCGATCAAAACCGTAATAGCCACGCGCCCAGGGTAATCTCCCCCGCGCCCCGGGTTACCGCGGAGCCGCGGGCAGCCCGTCGTCGCCGGCCGCGAGCAGCGGGTCCAGTGTTCCAGGGGTGCGGGGCAGGCGGGCCCGCACCTCGAAACCGCCGTCGGGGCTCGGATCGGCGGTGACCTCGCCGCCCGCCGCGAGGGCGCGGGCACGCATGCCCGCGATGCCGTGACCGCCGTTGCCGACGGGCCGGGCGGGGGTGGCGCCGGGGCCGTTGACGACGCGCAGGTGCAGTTCGATTCCGCAGGTGATGTGGACCCGCACGGGTGCACCGGGTGCGTGGCGGGAGGCGTTCGACAGGGATTCCTGGGCGATGCGGTACAGGGCGAGGCCGGTGGTCTCCGGGATGGCGGCGAGATCACCGTCGACGGTCCATTCGATCGCGACACCGGCCCGGCGCGCACCCTCGAACAGGCCGAATATGTCGGCGGCCTTCGGCTGCGGCGCGTGCTCGGGCAACTGCCCGTCGCTGCGCAGCACGCCGAGCATGCCGCGGATCTCGTTCAACGCCTCCCTGGCGGTCGCGCCGATGGAGTCGAATTCGGCGCGGGCCGCCGGGGTGACGCCGTCGACCCGGTAGGGCGCGGTCTGCGCCTGCACGACCACCAGCGACATGTGGTGGGCCACCACATCGTGCAGGTCGCGGGCGATGCGCGCCTTCTCCTCGAGGATCGCGCGGCGGGCCCGCTCCAGCTCGTTCTCCTCCTCCTGGCGCAGCAATTGCACGCGCGAGGAGACCAGCCAGCGCACCAGCAGCGCGAACAGCACCACCGCGGCCAACCCGATCGGCCAGCCCCAGGCCGCGCTCACACCGTCACCCGCGATGGTGGTGGCGAACAGCAGCGAGGTGGCGACCCAGGCGACCGCGACGATCTGCATCGAGGCGCGTAGTCCGACCGCGAACAGCAGGGCGATCAGCGACAGGATGTGCACCACCTGGAACGGCAGGTCGCTGCCCGGCTGATGCGGGATGGCCAGCGCGATGACCAGCGCCGATCCCGCCGAGATGGCCCAGCCCAGCGCCGGGTTGACCCGGATGAGCAGGATCGGGAACGCGGCCAGCGCGGCGATGAACGGCTGCACCGGTGGCGGAACCACGTGGGTGACATGCAGGGTCGGCCAGGCGACGGAGTAGAACACTGTGGCCGTGATCACCGTGAGCACATCGATCCACATGCGTACGGTCATCCGCCTGTACCAGGCACGCCTCTTCTGCTCCATGCCTACGACAGTAGAAACCCCCGTCGGTCTCGGCACTCATACCCACGGATGAATTCGCACCCCGTACCCCGGGGTGAGGCCGTGCCACCGCTCCCCCGGTGGCACGGCGGGGTAAACCGGACCTCGGCGGGAGGCGGGTGGGCGCGGCCGATTCCTAGCGTCGACGATCATGAGCACCCCGATCACCGCACGGCAGGCCGGCGCCGGATCAGCGGCCGCGCATTCCCCCGTTCGCCCCACCTCCGCCACGCCCCGGATCGCGATGCTGCGCCGCTGTGCCGCGGCGACGGCGGTGGCGTTGACCGTGATGACGGCTACCGTCACGCTGGCGCCGACGACCCGGGCGGCGACCGTCGAGCAGCCGGGTGTCGAGAATCCCTCGGCCGCAAGCGCGGTCGCCGCGCTCACCGCGGATGTTCCCGGTGCGGCCGCGGTGCTGCCCGCCGACTTCGCCGACGTGCTCGGGTACCGGCCCGGCACCGTCGACGGACTACTGGTGAATCCGAGTGGTGACTGCTCCTCACCGGTGCCGCTACCCGCCGAGTTCGATACCCCATGCAAGGCGCACGATCTCGGCTACGACCTGCTGCGCTACGCGGACCGCCGGGGCGAGCCGCTGGGTCCGTGGGCCCGCCAAGCCATCGACGCCACCTTGGACCGCCGGATGCAGGAGGCTTGCGTCGCTCGCGGCGACGCCTTCCATCGGGCAGGCTGCTTCACCATGGCCGCTATCGCCGATACGGTGGTGGATCTGAATTCCCGGCGCCAGCACTACGGCACACCGGTGGCCGAATCACTTTTCGGCGCAGCCGATTCCGGCGTGAGCGGATGGTTGATCGGCAGCATCGGGCTCGGCGTGACCGGGCTCGCCACACTGCTGGCATTCCTGCTCGGATCGCTCCGCCGCGGCCCCGGGGCGCAAGCGGCGACCGGCACGTGGCGCTGGAGTATCACCCCGAATTCCCCACGCGTGGCCGGAGCCCGGGCATGAGTGAACGAATCACGTCCCAGCGCGCCGCGCGCACGCCGAAGCCGAGCGTCTGCGAGGCCCGGGCATGAGCGAGGCGACGGTAGACCAGCGGCGCGCGATGACCACCGCCCTCGAACGGCTCGATGCCGCCACGGATTCCGCCCGCGCCGTCCGGCGTGAGCCGATGCGAGCCGGACGGGCGTCGACCTGGCCGGCCGATTCGGTGCGTCCACGCATCGGAACCACACTCTCGATCGGCATCGGCGCGCTGATCTCGTTGGCGCCGAGTCTGCTTCCGCGCACCGCGGGCGCCCAGGCGATTCTGACCGGTCTGCTCGTCGCGGTGTCGCTGGGGATCGCGGGAATTCTCCGATATGTGTTGCGACGCCGGAGTTTCGAGGTCAACCACCGCTTCGCGACCTACCGGCGCCCGTTGCTGGCGGTCACCGCACTGCTGATCATCGGCGCGGCCGCGCAGGCGGGCCACTGGCAGAACGGGCTGCGCGCCGCCATGGGCACCCCGCCGATCGGTCCGGGGTACTGGTTGCGCTGCGCGTTCGGCGCCGCGTTGATCCTCGCTTGCGGCACCGGGGTGGCCAGGAGCGCGCGGTGGATCTGTCGCAAGATCGGCCGGACGCGCGGGGTCGCGCTGACCGTGACGGCCGCGGCGGCGGGCTATCTGGTGCTGGTGCCCGCCGTGACCGGCTGGCGGCAGAACGCCTACGCGGCGGCCAACGCGCAGCTGGATCCCGGTCTGGTACAGCCTGTTTCGGATGCCAGATCGGGTAGTCCGGAGTCCGCGGTCAGCTGGTCCTCGCTGGGCGCGCAGGGCCGCAAGTTCATCGCGGGCACGCCCGTGGGCCAGGTGCGGGTCTACGTCGGGCTGGATTCCGCACCCGATCTGAATTCCCGTGTCGCACTGGCCATCCGAGAGATGGAGCGCTCGGGCGGCTTCGAACGATCGAATATCGTCGTCGCGGTGCCGACCGGGTCGGGCTGGATCGACGGTGACGCGGCGATCGGATTCGGGGAACGCTTCGGTGACGATGTCGCACTGGTCGGCCTGCAATACTCGTACGCGCCCAGCTGGGTCACCTTCGTTTTCGGGCGCGATGACGCGGTCGCCGCCGCGCGCGCCCTGTTCACCGCCGTCGAGGCCCGTATCGCCACCCTCGACCATCGGCCCCGGCTCTTCGTCTACGGCCAGAGCCTCGGCGCACTCGGCGGCAGTTCGATCTTCACCGACGACGCGGACCAGGATCGCCGTACCTGCGCCGTGCTCTGGGCGGGACCGCCCGCGGGCCGGGTGCACCGCGCGGGCGCGACCGTACTGGCCAATAGCTCCGACCCAGTGGTGCATTGGTCCCCCGCCCTGCTGTGGCGCGCACCCGATCCGACCGGCGTTCGGGTAGACGCCCCGGTCCCCCGGTGGCTGCCGGTCGTGAGCTTCGTGCAGACCACCGCCGATCTGCTCGCCGCGTTGAATGCGCCGCCGGGCCATGGCCATCGCTACGGCACCGATCAGGGCAGCGCACTCGGCGGCTGCTGACACCTTGCCCGCGGATAGAACTTGTTCTAGTTTGCTCTCATGGGCTTTGTCATCGACGCGGCGGTCTACATCGACGCCCCCGCCGACCTGGTGTGGCAGGTGATCACGGATTTCCCGCGCTACGGCGAGTGGAACCCCTTCGTGCCGGAATGTAAGAGCAGCCTGGTGCCGGGCGAGCCGATCGACATGCTCGTCAATGTCTCCGGCTCCGGTCCGCGCAAGCAACGGGAATGGATCCGCAGCCACACCCCGGGGCGGGAACTCAGCTACTCGATGAAGCCGGTACCGCTGGGCACCCTGCACAGTCTGCGCTCACACACCGTCACACCCGTCAATGACAACCGCACGCGGTACGAGTCGCATTTCGAACTGAACGGATGGTTCCATCCGGTGGTCGCAGCGGTCCTCGGCACGAACCTGCGCCGCGGCTTCGAAGGGATGACCGCGGGGATTCAGCGACAGGCGGAGGCACTGCGCACGCGGTGAGGCCGCGTCCATTTCCGGCCTGAGCGCACACTTTTCGGTCGCGACGGGATTCACCCACGGGTACCCGAAGGTTGTCGTTCGTTTGCTGACGACAGGTACGCTGCCGCGACGCCGTTGGTCAACTTTGGAGGCCGAAATGAGTCGATGGCCGGAGGCGAACTTCGCGCTGGACCGGACGTTGGTGACCGAAGCGTATCGGCGCGTGAGAGATACCCTCGCCGGCAGTCCGCTGCTCGTCACGGACGCGGCTGAGGTCGGCTTCTCCTTCGACGACCTCGACCGGCGGATGGCCAACGCACCCGACAGCCTCGACGGCGAGTCGCTGTGGGCCTGGCTCGACGGCCCCGACCAGTATCGGTGGGCGGCACTGTCCGTGCTCGTCGACGCCTACGAGCCGATGTCCACCGAGGCGCTTCAGCTCGCCGGTCGTGTAGTGGTGCCCGCATCGGGCGCCCCCGTCATCGCCGGCGACGTGCACATCGACGGGGACCTGATCCTGGAGGACCAGGCCATGGTGTTCGTGCTCGGCCGCCTGACCGTGACCGGCTCGCTCGTTGCCGAAGGGGCGGATTACTCGATGATCGGCGCCCGCGACATCGCCTGTCGCGACGGAGTGACCCCGGGCGAGGTGCTTGCCGTGGAAGCCATCCGATGCCCCGGGACCTTTCTGTTCTGGAACAACGACTATTCCTCGCGCGCACAGACCTACAGCGGGGGTGTGCTCGTCGATTTCGAGCGCCACAACATGTTCGGCCGCGTCGATGTGCAGAGGCGCCTGACCGACTGGGACTTCGCCGCCGCAGCGCGAGTTCTCGGCCTGGCCGAGGACGACGACATCACTACCGCGTACGCCGCCAAGCTTCTGCATACCGACGCCCAGGGCGATGCGTAGCGGCGCATGAGCGGTCGGCGCAACCCGTGGCGAGGCGAATGGATTTCACCTCGGATACGATCAGCGACGCCAAATTTCGCTACGTCTGCGAGGGCTGGGGACCGACACAGCTCCCGTACGGCGGCCAGCAGGGCTGTGCCAGACCCACACGGATCACAACACGGCCACACGTGCCGCGAAATGGGCGGCAACCCTCCCCCGACTCGGTGAACCTTCCGCCTGGGACTGGCCAGCGATAACGAAAGCGTCGAGCACACTCAACCGCCGCATCCGGCGAATGGCCATCGGCAAGATCGGTTCGCACCCGATACTCCCCACGCATAGCGATTCATTACCCACCACCGGCTCGAATACGAGTACCTCATGGGCATCCACGCAGTCCCACAGTGGGAATGAACGACGCACGAATCGGATCGGTGGCAGCGTGATCAGAAAGTTGCCGGTTATCAGCGCCTGGCGGACCAGTTCGACATCGTCTTGGGCGAAATCCGTACATCCATAGTGACAAGCATGAGTCCGGATGTCTTCCAGGACGGGGTGGTACTCACCGCCAGTGGCCGAGCAGGATCTGTTCGCTTCGACCTCGACAACAGCCGAATCTCGTGTGACGGTGAACCCTGGCAGGAGCCAGCTTCGACCGGGAATGCGAGAGCCAGCGGCGAGGTTGGCGAGTGAGTCCGGTGCCAACCGGATCGGTTCGACCGCTAGAGAACGGATTTCGCCGTGCGCACTCTTCGCGCCCTCCTGGCACTGCTGCTCGTCCTGCTGCCCACCACCATCGCGACGGCCGGTGTGAACCCACCGGAGCCGCCCGGATGGAGCGCGGCATGGACCACCTCCCCGCACCTGCCGAGCAAGAGTTTCGCCCCGAACTGGTCCCAGACCGGATTCGCGAATCAGACACTGCGGCAGGTCATCCGAGTCGCCGAGACGGGCGCCGCCGTCCGGGTGCGCCTGACCAACCGCTACGGAACCACTCCGCTGGCGGTGGCGGGCGCGACCATCGCGCGCAGTGTCGCGGACGGCGGTATTCGTCCGGAGTCCGTGCGGAACCTGACGGTCAGGCTGTCACCGACATTCCGGATCGCACCCGGCGCCGATATCGCCACCGATCCGGTAGCACTCGCACTGGCCCCGATGGAATCGGTGACCATCACCCTGTACCTGGCCGAGCCGACCGGCCCGGCCACCCAGCACGCACAGGCCATCGCGACCACCTATCGCGCCGAGGGCGATCACCGCGCGGACCCGACCGCCGACGCCTTCACCGAGACCACCCAGACGTGGTACTACCTGGCCGGTGTCGACGTCTTGAATCTGGTGCCGCGCCGCCGGAGCGTAGTGACCTTCGGCGACTCCATCACCGACGGCGTCGGATCGACGACCAACGCCGACAACCGATTCCCCGACGAATTGGCCGAGCGATTGGCCGCGAGCGGCAACCCCCGCGCGGTGCTGAACCAGGGCATCGGCGGCAACCGGGTGACCGTGGACTCCGATTGGCTGGGTGAGAGCGCACTGCGCCGCTTCCAGCGCGACGTACTCGATCAGCCGGGCGTCGGCACGGTGATCATCCTGGAGGGCACCAATGACATCGGCCTCAGCGCGGGCGCGCCGGAAATGGATGAGCCCGCGGTGCCGGTTTCGGCCGAGCAGCTCATCGCCGCGCACCGCAGCCTGATCGAGCGCGCCCGCGCCAAGGGTCTGCGCGTCATCGGCGCGACCCTGCTGCCGTTCCAGGGTTCGCCCTACTACTCCGAAGAGGCCGAGGCCAAACGCGACGCGCTCAACGAATGGATCCGCACCTCCGGCGCATACGACGCCGTAGTCGACCTCGCCGCCGCACTGGCCGACCCCGTCGACCCCCGCAGCTTGGCCCCCGCCTTCGACAGCGGCGACCACCTGCACCCCAGCGATGCCGGATATCACGCGATGGCGGCCGCGGTGAACCTCAGCGATCTCCGCTGATCGACCCGGGCCGGGCACGCAGGTAGTCCAGTGCGGCATCCAGGGCCGCGTCGGCGTAGGCCTCGGTGAGTCCACCGAGGCCCAGCGACCAGCGGCTCTGGATCGGGCTCAGTAGTAGATCCAGAGCCAGTTCCAGATCCAGATCCGCGCGCAGCTCGCCGGATCGCACTCCGGCGGCCAGACGCTCGGCGATGGCGGCGCGCTGCGGGAGCAGCAGGCGTTCCCGGTAGGCGGCGCCGAGGTCGGGGTCCTGCTGGATCTCGATGTACATGGCGCGCAGAAAGCTTTCGAAGCCGGGATCGGTGACCGCGGCGACCGAACCACGCATCAGGTCGCGGAGGTCGGCGCGGATATCGCCGGTATCCGGCAGCGCCAAACCGTCGGGGCCGGAATCGAGTTCGAGCATCGCGTCGAATACCACCGCACCCTTGGACGGCCACCAGCGGTAGATCGTCTGCTTGCCGACCCCGGCGCGGGCGGCGATCGCCTCGACGCTCAGCTTGCCGTACGGAAGCTCGCGAATGAGTTCGGCGGTGGCGGTCAGGATCGCGGCGCGGGCGCGTTCGCTGCGCCGGGCCGCGCTGGGTGTTTCGGGCATATCCCGACAGTACCTTAAACAAGACGAAACGTCTCGTCTTGACAAGAGGGCAACGGCTTGGCAGCATCTTCAAACGAGACGCAGCGTCTCGCGACGAAAGGACATCGCAATGACCCGAACCTGGTTCATCACCGGAGCCAACCGCGGCCTCGGCCGCGCCTTCACCACCGCCGCTCTGGCGCAGGGCGACCGGGTCGTCGCGACGGCCCGTGACCCCCGGACCATGGCCGACCTGGTCGACGACCGGCTGACGGTGCTGCCGTTGGATGTCCGCGACCGCGATCAGGCATTCGCCACCGTGAATACGGCTTTCGAGAAGGCCGGCACGATCGATGTGATCGTCAACAATGCCGGCTACGGCATGGTCGGCGCCATCGAAGAGCTCACCGAGGCCCAGATCCGCGATCAGATGGAGACCAATTTCTATGGGGCCCTCTGGGTCTCGCAGGCCGCGACACCGCATCTGCGCAAGCAGGGCACGGGGCATATCGTGCAGATCTCGACGGTCGGGGCGGTCGGCAGCCTGCCGCTGTTCGGCATGTACAACGCGAGTAAGTGGGCGCTGGAGGGCTTCAGTGCCTCACTCGCGGATGAACTGCGACCCTTCGGTATCCACGTCACCCTCGCCCAGATGGGCGGATTCGATACCGATTGGGCGAAATCGAGTATGAAATTCGGCGCCGGATTACCCGCCTACGAGCCACAGCGGTCCGCCATCCTCGGCATGCCGGACTACCCGACCCCGGAGATTCTCGCCGCGCTACTCGAATCCACCGAGGACACCACCGAATCCACCGAGGCGGAGCCGGAATGGCAGGAGGCGGCCCCGGAAGTCGCGGCCCAGGGCCTGATCGCACTGATCGAGATGCCGAATCCACCGCTGCGCAAGGTGATCGGTCCCGGCGCGCACCAGATGGTGGCCATGGCACTCGACCAGCGTCGCCAGGACTATCTGACCGATCCCGAATTCACCTGGCCCGGTTCGACTCCCCGCGACCTCGAGCCGGACCCGGGTGCGGCGTCGGCGACCGACTGACATATCCGCGGCGAGTCGGCCGGTATGCCCACCTGCCCGCGGCACCGCGGGCAGGTGGGCACGTCGCGTCAGGCGATGGCGCCGCGGGCCGCTTCGTAGGCCGCGCCCACCCGGTACAGGCGGTCATCCGCCAACGCGGGGGCCATGATCTGGAAGCCGACCGGCATACCGTCGTCCTCGCTCAGCCCGGACGGCACCGACATGGCCGGATGACCGGCCAGGTTGGTGGGCAGGGTGCACAGATCCGACAGGTACATGGCCAGCGGATCGTCGACCTTCTCACCCAGCTTCCACGGGGTGAACGGGCTGGTCGGCGAGACCAGCACGTCGACCTGCTCGTAGGCCTTGTCGAAGTCCCGGGTGATGAGCGTGCGGACCTTGAGCGCCTGGCCGTAGTAGGCGTCGTAGTAGCCCGCCGACAGCGCGTAGGTGCCGATCATGATGCGGCGCTTGACCTCGGGGCCGAATCCGGCGGCGCGGGTGGCCGCCATGACCTGCTCGGCGCTGTGCCGACCGTCGTCGTCGACGCGCAGGCCGTAGCGCATCGCGTCGAAGCGGGCCAGGTTCGAGGACACCTCGCTCGGCATCACCAGGTAGTACGCCGACAACGCGTATTCGAAGTGCGGGCAGGAGACCTCGACCACCTCGGCGCCCAGCTCCTGTAGCACCGCGACCGCGGCGTCGAAGGAGGCGATCACGCCCGGCTGATAGCTGTCGGAGTGCAGTTCCTTGACCACACCGACTTTCACTCCACGAAGATCGCCCTCGGCTCCCGAGCGCGCGGCGGCCACCACCGGGGGCACCGGCACATTGCGGGAGGTCGAGTCGCGCGGGTCGTAGCCCGCGATCACCTCGTGCAGCAGCGCGGTGTCCAGCACGGTGCGACCGCACGGACCACCCTGATCCAGCGAGGACGCGCAGGCGACCAGACCGAAACGCGACACCGTGCCGTAGGTCGGCTTGGTGCCGACAGTCGCCGTCACCGCGGCGGGCTGACGGATGGAGCCACCGGTATCGGTGCCGATGGCCAGCGGCGCCTGGTGCGAGGCCAACGCGGCCGCCGAACCACCGCCCGAGCCGCCCGGGATCCGGCTGGTGTCCCACGGGTTGCGGGTGGGGCCGTAGGCCGAGTTCTCGGTGGAGGAGCCCATGGCGAACTCGTCCATATTGGTCTTACCGAGAATCGGGATGCCCGCGGCGCGCAGACGCGCGGTGACGGTGGCGTCGTACGGCGAGACCCAGCCCTCGAGGATTTTCGAAGCGCAGGTGGTCGGCGCGTCCGTCGTGGTGAAGACGTCCTTGAGCGCCAACGGAACTCCGGCCAGCGGCGAGGCGGGCGCCTCGCCCGCGGCCAGCGCGGCGTCGACCGCGGCGGCGGCCGACAGCGCCTGCTCACCGGAGATGTGCAGGAACGCGTGGATCTCGCCATCCGCCTCGGCGATCCGATCCAGATGCGCCTGGGTGACCTCCACGGAGGAGATCTCGCGGGCATGGATCCGGTCGGCGAGTTCGGCCGCGGTGCGCAGCGTCAGGTCCTGCCCACCCGTCGAATCACTACCCGATGCCGCGCTCATTCGCCCTCTCCCAGGATCTGCGGAACCATGAACCGCTGTTCGTCCACCGCGGGCGCACCGGACAGCGCCTCCCGCGGGGTCAAGCACGGCTGCACGTCGTCGGCGCGGGTGACATTGGTCGCCGGATTCGGCGACGAGGTGGGTGGGACATCCGCGGCGGCGACCTCGGAGATGGTCCGCACGTGGCTCAGGATCGAATCCAGCTGACCGGCGAACTGATCCAGTTCGGCATCGGACAGCGCGAGCCGGGACAGCCGGGCGAGGTGTGCGACCTCGTCGCGGGAGATGGCGGGCACCGCGGGACCCCTTTCGGCATGGTTGAGCGTAAAGAAATCGGCCACCGGACAGCCTAGCGGGCGACGCCCGACCGACCTCGATCGCGCTCGGAATCCGACGACACACCCCCGCAACTAGAGCGACACGCCGCTTCGAAGCGAAATCGCCGCGTGGCGTTCGTCACTGGACGCCCTTCGAGTCGATAACGGACGCTGGGGGGTGTAAATATTGCCAGACCCGGGTATCCGTTCACCAGGCTCGGCCGGCCAGAGGAAAGGAACGCGCGTGTCATACCTGCTCCGCGTGCAACTTCCGGATCGCCCGGGAAGCCTCGGCGCACTCGCGCTCGCATTGGGCTCCGTCGGCGCAGACATCCTTTCGCTGGATGTGGTGGAGCGCGGGGCAGGCTTCGCGGTCGACGATCTCGTCGTGGAGGTGCCACCCAACGCATTGCCGGATACCCTGATCACCGCCGCGGAATCGCTCGGTGATGTGCATGTGGACTCCATCCGCCCGTATTCCGGCGTGCTGGACACCCACCGCGAACTCGAATTGATCGACCACGTCGCCAGCGCCCGTGACGACCGCCTACAGGTGCTCGTGGATGGCGTGCCCCGGGTGCTGCGTGTCGGCTGGAGCACGGTCATCGATATGGGTCCGCAGGGCGCCTACCGGTTGGTCGGCAGTCAGAGCGCCCCGCAGACCCAGGCCGGTTCGGCTCCGTGGATGCCGCTCGAGAAGCCCGTCGTACTCGACCCCGAGGCCGACTGGGTCCCGCAGATCTGGCGCGATATGGACACCAAGCTCGCCGCCGCACCCCTCGGCAACACCGGCAAGGTGCTCTTGCTCGGCCGACCCGGCGGACCCGATTTCCGCCCCTCCGAGGTGGCGCGCCTGGGTTATCTGGCGGGGATCGTCGCCACCGTCCTCGGCTGAGAACACCGCGCCCGCCCCGACCGCCGCGCTGTCGATATCAGTTGTCGCATCGGACAGCTCGCATGCCTGTCAGCCGCGCGGCAGCTCCAGGCGCAGCACGGTGAGGAGTTCGCCCGCATCGGTAATCCAATCGCGGTCCGGTGCGGGGACGAAACCGTAGCGGTCGTAGATGCGGCGGGCATCGACCATGGCGGACATCGTCGTGAGGACGACCGCATCGCGCCCTTCGGCAACGGCCATCTCGATCACGGTGCGCACCAATGTGGTTCCGGCGCCGA
Source organism: Nocardia sp. NPDC050710 (assembly GCF_040654375.1). Taxonomy (NCBI): domain Bacteria; kingdom Bacillati; phylum Actinomycetota; class Actinomycetes; order Mycobacteriales; family Nocardiaceae; genus Nocardia; species Nocardia sp. NPDC050710. The sequence goes on from NZ_JBFAHV010000001.1 coordinate 1,288,779, forward strand.
AACCGCGTGCCCGCTTCGAGACCGCGAGCATCCGGAATTCGAGCTCACCGGGGCGGGCGATCTCGGCATACGGCGCGCCCGCGCGGGCCACCGTGAGCGACCCGACAATCCGGTCCGCCTGCACCGCCACCAGCACCTGCGCGGCGGAAGCACGGTGCACGGTGTCGGCCAGTTGCGCCGCGTACGGACTGCCGGACCGGACATATCCTTCGCCCACGTAGACGTCGACGGTCAGTTCGCCGACCGCGTCGTATTCCTCGGGACGGGCCGTCCGGACAACGACCGCGGAGTCCATTTCACCCATGTCCGCATCCTGCCACCCACCGCACCGCCGCTCGCCGTGCGCCCAGAGCCGATGAGCCGTACGCCACAGCCCAATATCGGTCGGCGACCCGGGCCGACAATTCGCCCGGCGTGCGACATCAGGATCCGAGGCCGGGCCGGCCGCCCGGGTGCATGATCTGCCAGCGATCCGGTTTACCCGCGGGATAGATCACCGGGATGTAGTCGCCAATGGTGGGCCACTGGTTCACATCCCACGCGAAGCGGCCGTACACGACCTGGCCCGGCACCGACGGCCCGGTCAGATTTCCGGTGATCGTCACGTACTGCTCGCCCTCGGCGTCGGGCCGCGGGCTGACACCGGTGACGTAGAGCGAACCGTTCTCCGGCTGCGCGGTCCGGAATCCGCCGAGCCCGCGACCGCGCAGGTAGATCACGAGCCAGGCGACCAGCGCCATGGACATGATCACCAACATTGCGATTTCCAGCATGCCCACCACTGTATTGGGCGGCGCCGGGACTACAGCGCCGCGAGTTCGCTGACACCCGCCTCGGTGCGGCGGACCTGCCAGACCGCGGTGCGGGTGCGCTGCGAGCGACCGTTGCCGCGATCGATCAGGGCCCGATTGTCGGTGGTGAAGACCAGTTGGGCGCCATGGGTATTGGTTTCCGGATTCTGGAAGAGCTGGATCAGGCGATCGGTCTGCTCGGCCTGGAGTTGCGCGCCGATATCGTCGATCACCAGCACCAGACCCTGATCGAGCGCGTCCAACATGGTCGGCAGCAGGCGCAGCAGCGCGACGGTGGCGGCGGACTCGTCGGCGATATCGAATGGTGTGTCGATGCCCGTATGCACCAGGTTCAGCCCGACACCGCGGCGGGCGACCATGCGGGAGTAGAGCGCGTCGCGGGCGGCGCGGAGGTTGGCGAGCTCGCGTTCGAGCACCAGCGGGGTGAGGCCGTTGTCCCGCAGCAGCCGGTCCGCGTGGGCGGGCGAACCGGCGCACAGCTCGACCTGTTCGGCGGTCCCGGCGATATCGGCGTCGAGTTCGCGCAGATAGTCGGCGTACATCGGATCGTGCTCGGCGATCAGCACATCGGTGATGCCCAATTCCGCGGCCCGCAGCAAGAGCAACAGCCGCGCGGCGTTCTCCGGCGAACGAGAGATGTGACCGCCGAGGCGGCGCGCGACTTCGGTCGGCTCCGGCGCGCCTCGCTGCACCTCGAGCATGGACGAGAACCACCGGTAGGCGGGCACCAGCGCCTCGGCGTACATCTGCCCGGCGAGGCTGAGCAGCAACGCATTCGGGCGTACCAGCGGAACCAGCGCGGTAATGCCGTAGCGCGCGGCCTCGAACATCGGCCCGACCTTGATCTGTTCGCCGATCCGCTCGAAGACGATCCGCTTGCGCGAGCGCGGATGCGTATGCAGCCATTCCGCCGTCACATCGGCGTTGTCCACCGAGAATCCGTAGGTGTACGGCACCCCCTCGGCCACGAAACCGGCTACGAATTCCGTTGGCCGATCCGGGAACCCGAGATGTGGGGCACGCACCGGCCCGGCATACGGATCCCATCCGGTGACCGAATGCAGCACCGCGTCGCGCATCTGCGCGAGCGCGTCGATCAGGCTCGTCTTCCCCGCGGCAGGCCCGCCGTGAATCGCCGTCACCGGTACCGCGACCGGCCCACTCCCCCGGTACAGCCGCAGCTCCTGCCGTTCGGCCAGCGATCTGTGGTTGGTCACCTGAAAACTCCGCAGCATGCCGCCATACTTCCGGCTGCGGTGCGCGATAGCGACATCACCCCCTCCCGACCGCCGAGTCGGCCATACGCTGGGACAAGCGTTTCGATGAGCGTTAGCATGCTGGGCGCGGCAGGTTTGCCGCGCGGTCCGCGAATGTCGAATGGATGAGGGTAGCGATGGGAAATACGGTTCGTCGTCTAGTGGTCCGCGGCTCCCTTGCCGCACTCGGCGCGGGTTCGGTGGTTTTCCTCGCGCCGCAGGCGATCGCCGAGGCGCCCTGCCCGGACGGGACCGCGCGGGTCTTCCTGAACGACTCCACCAATACCTGCCAGAGCGCGGGCACCGTCGAGTACTCGCAGCCCTGGGCCAGCAAGATCTGTTCGATGGGCTCGGCCAAGGTCGTCATCGACACCACCGGCAAGCGCCGGATCAATAAGAAGCACATCGAGCTGGACCCCGGCCACTGCACCCGCCTGGAGCTCGACGGCCAGCAGAGCGCCACCGTCCAGGTCATTCCCGTCTAGCGGCGCTGTCGAGGCGGTCCTGTCGCGCCGAAACGAGGAGCCGGGCCGTCGATCCGGGTCAGTGCGGGTTCAGCAGTAGCGCGCTGTCGCCGAATTCGTGCCAGAGATAGCCCGTGTCGAGTGCGGCGGCGTAGGCCGCGCACACGGTATCGGCCCCGGCGACCGCGACCAGCAGGTCCAGGTGCGATGCCCCGGGCGCGTGCCAGCCGGTGATCAAGCCGTCGACCACGCGGGCGGGGTGATCGGCGCCGAGAACGAGTTCGGTCCAACCCGAGGCAGGCCGAATCCGGCCGGACGGGTCCGCGGCGGACTCCAGCGCCCGGGTGACGGTGGTGCCGACGGCGATAACCCGCCCGCCCGCGGCCCTGGTGTCGTTCACCGAGCGGGCGGTAGCGGCCGGAACGGCGAAACGTTCTGGACTCGGTGGTTCGCCCGCCTCCGGTGAGGAGACACCGGTATGCAGGGTGATCGGGGCGACGCCGACACCGGAGGTGAGCAGGTCCAGCACCAGACGATCGGTGAACGGGCGTGCGGCGCTCGGCATCTCCGCGCTGCCCGGAATGCGCCCGAAGACCGTGGTGTAGTACGACTCCGACCAACGGTGCGGCACATACGAATAGGTGATCGGATGGCCGTGCGCCGTCATCAACACACGCGGGTCGATGTTCGCATCCGCGATCCACAGGCGCCGCGCCCGCGGCAGCCAGGGTGCACGCAGGACGACTCGCGCGCCGTCCGGCAGCCGCAGCACCGTACCAGGCGCGAGCGCCCGGTCCGGGAAGGGCGTGCGCCCGGGCGATCGCACCTCGACCACCCAACTCCCGTCGTCCAACCAGGTCGAGAAGTGCACCGCGACGGGCAGTTCGCCGATCCGGCCGTCCACCGCCGCCGACAGTGTGGCCGAATTGTTGACCACCACAAGGTCGCCCGCACGCAGGTGCCGCGGTAGCTCGCGGAATCGCGCGTGCGTCAGCCCCTCGTCCGCCACCAGCAGACGCACCTCGTCGCGCGCCAGTCCACGCGCCTCGGGCGGGGCCGTCGCATTGCGCTCCGGCGGCAGGGTGAAGGACCGGTCGGCCATGACAACGGTCATCGCATGATCCGGGTGGCGAAGTCGGCCGCGGTGTAGCGGGCGTTCTTGGGTCTTTCTTCGATCAGCCGGAGCAGCGCGGGGACGACGGTCTCCGGTTCGGGGCGGTCGGAGATGTCCTCGTCCGGGAATGCGGCCTGATGCATCTCGGTGCGCATATCCCCGGGGTCGAACGCGTAGATCGACAAGTCAGGATGCTCGGCGCCGAGGATGGCGGTGAGCTGATCGAGTGCGGCCTTGGACGAGCCGTAGCCGCCCCATTGCGGATAGGGTTCGACACCGGCGTCGGAACTGATATTCACCACCACGCCGTCGGGTGCCAGCACCGGCAGTACTCGCTGTAGCACCGCCAGTGGCGCAATGACATTGGTGCGGTACACGCGCTCGAGTTCGTCGAGCGGATAGTCGGCGAGTCGCGGCAGCGGACTCGGTCCGAGGCGGCTGGCGTTATTCACGACCAGGTCGAGTGATCCGGTATCGCGTGCGATCGCGGCCAGCCGGGCGCGATGCTCCGGATCGGTGATGTCGCCGGGGACGGCCAAAAAGGCCGCGCCGAGTTCGGCGTGTACCTGCTCGAGCCGGTCGGCGCGGCGCGCGGTACCGATCACCCGCCAGCCGCGCTGGACCAGCGCGCGGCTGAGGGCCCGGCCGAATCCGGCCGAGGCACCGGTGATCACGGCGGTGCGGCGGTGCGTCATGTCGATCTCCTGATAGTCGCCCGTGGTGCGACCACCGCCGTCGCCCGCAACCCACCGGACCACGAGACAGTCGCCTACAAGACCGATCGTGGTACCTGAAGTGAGGTTGAGGTCAAGGAGAATTTTCGGGCCCGGACGGCCGCCGATCCCACCGTGCCCCCGATCCGTCGCACCGAATTCCCTCGCCGGGACGACCGAACCGATTGCCGCCTACCGCGACTCGGGCAGCGATCCCCTCGACCGGCGAGGGGATCGCGGACGCTGCTACTCCTGCGCGGCCGCATCCTCCGCGGCGTCGTCGGCCGCCGCTTCCGGAGTCACCGCGTCGGGACCGCCCTCCAGCAGCAGTCGGAAACCGTCTTCGTCCAGGATCGGCACACCGAGTTCCTCGGCCTTGGCCGCCTTGGAACCCGGCGCGTCGCCGATCACTACGAACGCGGTCTTCTTCGAAACCGAACCCGATGCCTTACCGCCGCGTACCAGGATCGCCTCCTTGGCGCCGTCGCGGGTGAAGCCCTGCAAGGAACCGGTGACCACGATCGAGAGGCCCTCGAGATTGCGCTCGATCGACTCGTCGCGCTCGTCCTCCATGCGCACACCCGCGGCACGCCATTTGTCCACGATCGCGCGGTGCCAGTCGACGGTGAACCATTCGGCGGCCGCGGCGGCGATGGTCGGGCCGACGCCGTCGGCGGCGCCCAATTCCTCCGCGGTGGCCGCCTCGATGCGTTCCATACTGCCGAATTCGGCGGCCAGCGCACGGGCCGCGGTCGGGCCGACGTGCCGGATGGACAGGCCGACCAGGACCCGCCAGAGCGGACGGTCCTTGACGGTCCGCAGATTCTCCAGCAAGCGCTTGCCGTTGGCCGATAGGTTGCCGTCCTTGTTCGAATACAGCGATGTGGTCAGCAACCGCGCCTCGTCGAGGTCGAAGAGATCGCCCTCGTCCGTGATCGCACCGGATTTCAGCAGATCGATCGCGCCCTCGTAGCCGAGCGATTCGATATCGAACGCGCCACGGCCCGCGACGTGATACACCCGCTCGCGCAGCTGCGCGGGGCAGTACTGCTGATTCGGACAGCGGATATCGGCGTCGCCCTCCTTCTCCGGCGCGAGCTCGGTGGCGCACTCGGGACAGTGCGTCGGCATCACGAATTCGCGTTCGTCGCCGGTGCGCGCGTCCACCACCGGTCCGAGCACCTCGGGGATCACGTCACCGGCTTTGCGGATGGTGACGGTGTCGCCGATGAGCACGCCCTTGCGCTTGACCTCCGAGGCGTTGTGCAGCGTCGCCATCGCGACCGTGGAGCCCGCGATGGAGACCGGTTCCATCACCGCGAACGGGGTGACCCGGCCGGTGCGCCCGACATTCACCTCGATATTCAGCAGTTTGGTGGTCGCCTCTTCCGGCGGGTATTTGTAGGCGATGGCCCAGCGCGGGGCCCGGGAGGTGGAGCCGAGGCGGCGTTGCAGCGCCATCTCGTCGACCTTGATCACCTGGCCGTCGATCTCGTGCTCGATATCGTGGCGGTGCTCGCCCCAGTAGGCGACCCGTTCGATCACCGCGTCGATGCCCTGCACCCGGCGGGTGTGTTCGGAGACGGGCAGGCCCCACGCGGCCAAGGCCTGGTACGCCTCGTACTGCGAGGTCGGGGTGTAGCCCTCGATGCGCCCGAAGCCGTGGCAGATCATCCGCAGCCTGCGCCGCGCGGTCACCGCGGGATCCTTCTGCCGCAGCGAACCCGCCGCGGTATTGCGCGGATTCGCGTAGGGCGGTTTGCCTTCCGCGACGATGGCGGCGTTGAGGGTTTCGAAATCCTCCAGCCGGAAGTAGACCTCGCCGCGCACCTCGAGCAGCGCCGGAATCGGGAAGTCGGCGTTCGGCGTCAGTTCACCGGGGATGTCCTCAATGGTGCGCGCGTTGAGGGTGACGTCCTCACCGGTGCGCCCGTCGCCGCGGGTGGCGCCGCGCACCAGCTTGCCGTTCTCGTAGACGAGATTCAGCGCGACACCGTCGATCTTCACCTCGCACAGGTAGTGCAGATTCGACCCGGTCTCGGCCTCGACCCGGCTCGCCCAGGTGCGTAGCTCGTCGAAGTCGAAGACATTGTCCAGCGAGAGCATCCGCTCCAGATGGTCGACGGCGGTGAAGTCGGTGGCGAAACCGCCACCGACCAGCTGGGTCGGTGAATCCGGCGTGCGCAGATCCGGATGCTCCTCCTCCATCGCCTCCAGCCGTCGCAGCAGCGTGTCGAACTCCCCGTCGGAGATGATCGGCGCGTCCCGCACGTAGTAGCGGAACTGGTGCTCGCGAACCTCGTCCGCAAGCTGCTGCCACCGCACCCGCTGCTCTGCCGTCGCCGGAATCGTTGCACTCTCGCTGTCACTCACCACACGCACATTAGTCCAGCCCACCGACACCTTCCGGGACGTTCCCGCACGTCGCCGCCGTATTCCGGGCGGATTCCACGCGTGCCGGTCCGCACCCGCATCGACGCGGCGGCTACTCGAACGTCAGCGACTCCGGCTCCTCGGCGAAGGCGCGAGCCACCTCGTTCGCCAAGCCGAGCGATCTGCGCGCCCACTCCAGCGGAGCCGAGCCGAGACCGCACGCGGGGCTCACGAGGACGGCGGCGGCCAGCGCGGCGCGCGGGAAGCCGAGTCGATCGATCAGGCGCACACCGGGTTCGGCGATCTCGCGCCAGGTCACCGGAATCGCCGGGGCGCTGGTCGGCACCAGCCCGAGAACCAATTGCTTTCCGGAGTCCAAGGTTTCGCCGATGCTGTCGAGATCCGCCGTACCGATGGCGGTGATATCGAAGCCGATGGCGGCGGCCGCGCTGCCGCGCAGGAAGTCCAGCGCGGGCGGTTCGGCGCAGCTGTGCACCAACACCGGGGCGGATTGCGCGGCGATCACCGCGTCCAATACCGCCAGCGCCTCGGGGGCGGGCATCGCGCGCACCGTATCGAGCACGCTGACACCGCGCAGCGAGCCGTCGAGTACCCGGGTGAGCGACGGTTCGTCCAGTTGGAGAACGACTTCCGTGCCGAGACGCCTGCGCACCTCGGCGATGTGCTGGGCAAGTCCCTCGGCCAGCGACTCCGAAATATCGCGTAGTGCACCGCGATCGGTGAGTATGCGATGTCCACCGGGAAGTTCCACCTGGGCGGCGAGGGTGAGCGGTCCGGTGGCCTGCACCTTGACGACGCGTCCGGTGCCCGCCGAACCCGATGTCTCCCAGGCTTCTTCGAGGGCATCCAGGTCGGCGCGCAGCAGATCTCGGGCGCGCCGCGACAGCGCACCCGGTCGCGGCGCGAGCCGGTATCCGCGGGTGGTGGTGTCGAATCGCATATCGACCAGCAGCGCCGAGACCCGGCCGATCATATCGGCGCCCGCACCGCGACCCGGCAGTTCCACCAGATGCGCCAGCTCGGTCAATTCCCCGATGACGGTCCCCGCGGCCTCACGCGGGTCGGCTCCCGGCCACGATCCGACGGCCGTCGCGATGCCGCCGGGCAACAGAGTCGACGGGCCCGCTTCGGCGGCGCCCTCCGCGTCGGTTCCGGTTTCGCTCACCACGTCCAACCCCTATCGGTCTCCTCGCTCGTGCCGGTTCGCCCGGCCGCGCCGGTCAGCACCGGATGCTCATGCATCTGATCGGGTTCGGACCGGACCGGGCGGGTCGGTCGCCCGGCGATTCGAGCATTCCGGCTCGATTCTCGCCGAGGGAGGCCGAGCCGATACGCGGCAGGCCCGACCCCCGCGGCTCGCGCGCGGATTTCAGTGCGCGGTGTCGGCGGTGACATCACTGCCGACGGTGTCGACCTCGCGGCCGGTGCCGCTGATCGTTCCGCTGCCGATCACCTCGTCGCCCGCCTCGTCCGGCCGGTAGAGCACCACGGCCTGGCCGCGGGCCACCCCGGTCAGCGGTTCGCGCAACCGGACGGACAGGCCGTCGCCCACCGCCTCGGCGACCGCGGGCGCGGTGCCGCCGTGCGCGCGCACCTGCGCCACACAGTCGATCGGCCCTTCGGGTGCGACACCCGAGGTCCAGATCGCGCGCTCCGCCGTAATGGTCCACACCTGCAAGTCCTCGGCCGAGCCGACGCGCACGGTGCCGGAGTCCGGGTCGATACCGGTCACATAGCGAGGCTTGCCGTCGGCGGCGGGCCCGGGCAGGCCGAGCCCCTTGCGCTGACCGATGGTGAAGCCGTGCACACCCTCGTGCTGCCCGAGCACCTGACCGCCGGAGTCGACCACCGCGCCCGGCCGGATGCCGATCTTCGCGCCGAGGAAGGCGCGGGTATCCCCGGAGGGGATGAAGCAGATGTCGTGGCTGTCCGGCTTGTTCGCGACCGCGAGACCGCGTTCGGCGGCCTCGGCGCGAATATCCGGCTTCGGGGTATCGCCCACCGGGAACATGGCGCGCGAAAGCTGTTGCGCGGTCAGCACCGCGAGCACATAGGACTGATCCTTGTCGGCGTCCACCGCGCGACGCAGCACCCCGTCCGACAGCCGCGCGTAATGCCCGGTGACCACGGCGTCGAAGCCGAGCGCCACCGCCCGGTCGGCAAGCGCCGAGAACTTGATCTTCTCGTTGCAGCGCAGACACGGGTTCGGCGTCTCGCCCGCCGCATAGGCCGCGACGAAATCGTCGATCACATCTTCCTTGAAGCGATCCGCGAAATCCCAGACGTAGAAGGGGATTCCGAGCACGTCGGCGGCGCGCCGGGCATCGCCCGCATCCTCCTTCGAGCAGCAGCCGCGCGAACCCGTGCGCAGCGTGCCCGGGGTCGCGGACAGCGCGAGATGGACGCCGACCACCTCATGACCTGCGTCGACGGCGCGGGCCGCCGCCACGGCGGAATCCACTCCACCGCTCATCGCCGCGAGTACCCGCATCACACACCACCTTTCGCTCCGGCAAGACCAGCGGCCCTGGCCCGCTCGACCACCTGGGGTAGGACCTGCAACAGGGCGTCCACGTCGGCGCGGGTCGACGTATGCCCCAAGGAGAAGCGCAGTGAACCCCGCGCCTGCCACGGCTCGACGCCCATGGCGATCAGTACATGGCTCGGCGAGGCCACACCCGCGTTGCAGGCCGACCCGGTCGAGCATTCGATACCGGCGGCGTCCAGCAGCATCAGCAGCGAATCGCCTTCGCAGCCGGGGAATGTGAAGTGCACATTCCCGGGCAGCCGTCGCGCGCCGAGCGGGCCGTTGAGCACGGTATCGGGCACGGCGTCCTGGATCCGCGCGATCATTTCGTCGCGCAACGCACTCAATTCGATAGTGCGCGCGGGCAATTCGGCCACGGTCTGGCGCAATGCGGCCGCCAGTCCGACCGCGCCCGCGGTATCGGAGGTTCCCGAACGCAGGTCGCGTTCGTGTCCGCCGCCGTGCAGCAGCGGTACGCACGGCACCTGCCTACCCAGCAACAGCACGCCGACCCCGTGCGGACCGCCGACCTTGTGCGCGGCGAAGCTGGCCGCCGACAGTCCGCTCGCGCCGAAATCGATCGGTAGCTGCGCGGCCGCCTGGACGGCATCGCTGTGCATGGGCACACCGAACTCCTGCGCCACCGCGACCAACTCGTCGATCGGCTGGATGGTGCCGACCTCGTTATTGGCCCACATGATGGTGACCAGCGCCACCTCGTCGGGATCCTCGGCCAGCGCTTCGCGCAGTGTGCGCGGCGACACCACACCGTCGGCGTCCACCGGCAACCAGGTCACCCGGGCGCCCTCGTGCTGCTCCAGCCACTCCACCGCGTCGATGACCGCGTGATGTTCGACCGCACTCGCCACGATCCGGGTACGGCGCGGGTCGGCATCGCGACGCGCCCAGAAGATTCCCTTGACCGCCAGATTGTCGCTCTCGGTACCGCCCGAGGTGAAGAGGACCTCCGAGGGTCGCGCACCCAGATTCGCGGCGACGGATTCGCGCGCCTCTTCCAACAACCGCCTGGCCGCCCGCCCGGATCCGTGCAGCGAAGAGGCATTGCCCGGCCGCAGGAATGCAGCGGTCATCGCCTCGACAGCGGCGGGCAGCATCGGTGTGGTAGCCGCATGATCGAGGTAGACCGTCTGGGGCGCAGCACCGTTGACCGGACCCGAATAAGCCGACTTCATGACCGACAAAGCCTATACCACCGCTGACCTGGGCATTTTTCGGGTACACCCCTGCTTTCTACGATTTTTCTACGATTTACCCAGGATCCTCAACACGTGTATCACCAATCGATATTCCTGGATCGGCGGTTCAGAGGCCAGGAATCCGCTCGAAACGACCGGCGCCGAGGGTTCGCGCCTTCCGCGCTTGCGCGGCGGGCAAGGACTCCAGGGTTCGTCGCCGAAACTCACCGACGTCGTCCAGCCATACCGCCATCGGAGGTAGGACCGGATCGCCGGTCAGAACTGACTCAGCTCGAGACGAGGTAGTCGACGACGCGCGGGCCGTTGTGGGCGAGCTCCGAGTCCAGCACACCGGTGCGGTAGGTCTCCCAGTCAGCGAGCTTCGGCTGATCGCGCTCGGCACCACGGTGGGCCATGGTTTCGCCGATGGCCGACGATTACCGCAACCAGGAAGAAAGGCGCGGTCACACCGTGAGCTAACGACGGCGCCGCCTGACACCGCGCGCGGCGATCCCGTCGAGCAGCATGCGCAGCCCCTGATCGAAATCATCTTCGACGGATGTG